>NZ_JADIKD010000002.1:0-1274 GCF_044904565.1 Dyella koreensis
TGTATGGACCGGACACATGGGTAACAAACGTGCCAGGACATAGGTAACAGTTTAGTCGGCCTCGCGCAGGTCGATACTGGCAAGGCAGTGGTGGGCGAAGAAGAGGTCGTAGATGCCGTCTTGGTCATCGCGAGGACGCGCGGCGATCCAGTGTCCGCATAGCGCTTTGGAGACCTGCATGGTGTGCCCGAGCAGGTGCACGATGCCGTTGGTCCTCACCCGTGCTATGTGGTCGTGCGGGGCATAGTCGATCGGCGGCAGCGCCTCGGGGAAGCGGCGCGGGCTGGGTTGATAGCGAGACGCCGGCACGGCCAGTTCCAGCGCCTGGTGCGGTCGCACGTGGTTGTAGATGGTGCGCCACTGATCGAAGGCTTGCTGGACTTGTGTGGTGGTGTCGAAGTGCCGTCGGTTGATCACTTCAGCCTTGAGACTGCGATGGAAGCGTTCGTCCTTGCCGTTGGTCTGGGGATGGTTGGGTGCACTGAAGCTCACATGGATGCCTAGACGAACCAGCCACACAGTCAACGCCGATAGTCCGCGTGAGTCGCCGCTGGGGCTGCCCCAGGGCGAGCCGTTGTCCATGTTCATGCGGCGTGGCAAGCCGTAGCGGCGGAAGACCTCCGTGAGTGTGGTTTGCACGGTGGCGGTCTTCATATTTGGTACGGCCTGCAGTACCACGTTGTAGCGCGAGTGATCGTCCAAGACAGTCAACGGGTCGCAGCGGCGTGTCCCCACCGTGAACATGCCCTTGAAGTCCATCTGCCACAGATCATTGGGTGCCGGGTGTTCGAACCGGGTCCAGCGTGGCGAGCCGCCAGCGGCCATGCCATCCAGCAACCCGTGTCGGCGCAGGATGTGCGTGATGGTGCTGGGCGCCGGCACCGTGTCGTAACCCTCGTTGCGCAGCACTTGGGCCAGCTTGCGACCACCCCAGCATGGATGGCGCTGGCGCCAGGCGACCACCGCGGCCTCCAACTCCCACGCCGTGCGCGTGGGCGACTGCGCTGGCCGTCGAGACTGATCTGCCATTGAGCCGCCGGCGCGATCGCGCTGCAACCACTTATAGGCCGTCTTGCGGCTAATCCCGAAGCGGCGGGCTAGCTCGCTCACCGGCAGCGAAGCCTCACGAGCGAGGCTGACGAACTCTTGGCGCTGGCACATCACGGTGACTTCCTTCCAGGGCATGAATGACGACACCTCGCCAGATCGATGGGGATCGGGCGGGTGTAACCCATGTCCTGGCACATCTGTTACCTATGTCTCCGGTCCATACA
>NZ_JADIKD010000001.1:0-1193 GCF_044904565.1 Dyella koreensis
ATGGCAAAGGGTAAATTCGAGCGCACCAAGCCGCACGTCAACGTCGGCACGATCGGTCACGTGGACCACGGCAAGACGACGCTGACGGCCGCGCTGACGAAGGTCGGTGCAGAGCGTTTCGGTGGTGAATTCAAGGCATATGACGCGATCGACGCGGCGCCGGAAGAGAAGGCCCGTGGTATCACGATCTCGACCGCGCACGTCGAATACGAATCGCCGACCCGCCACTATGCCCACGTGGACTGCCCGGGCCACGCCGACTACGTGAAGAACATGATCACGGGTGCGGCGCAGATGGACGGCGCGATCCTGGTGTGCTCGGCCGCTGACGGCCCGATGCCGCAGACGCGCGAACACATCTTGCTGTCGCGCCAGGTGGGCGTGCCGTACATCGTCGTGTTCCTGAACAAGGCCGACCTGGTGGACGACGCCGAGCTGCTCGAGCTGGTGGAGATGGAAGTGCGCGAGCTGCTCTCCAAGTACGAGTTCCCGGGCGACGACACCCCGATCATCAAGGGTTCGGCCCGTAAGGCGCTGGAAGGCGACCAGTCGGAAATCGGCGTGCCGGCGATCATCGCGCTGGTTGAGGCGCTGGATTCCTGGATTCCGCAGCCGGAGCGTGCGATCGACAAGCCGTTCCTGATGCCGGTGGAAGACGTGTTCTCGATCTCGGGCCGCGGCACCGTGGTGACCGGTCGTATCGAGCGCGGCGTGATCAAGGTCGGTGACGAAATCGAAGTGGTCGGTATCCGTCCGACCCAGAAGACCACCGTGACCGGCGTGGAAATGTTCCGCAAGCTGCTGGACCAGGGTCAGGCCGGTGACAACGCGGGTCTGCTGCTGCGTGGTCTGAAGCGTGACGACGTGGAGCGTGGCCAGGTGCTGGCCAAGCCGGGTTCGATCACCCCGCACACCGAGTTCGAGGGCGAGATCTACGTGCTGTCGAAGGATGAGGGTGGCCGTCATACCCCGTTCTTCAAGGGCTATCGTCCGCAGTTCTACTTCCGCACCACCGACGTGACCGGTGCGATCGAGCTGCCGGAAGGCGTCGAGATGGTGATGCCGGGCGACAACATTAAGATCAAGGCCACGCTGATCCACCCGATCGCGATGGACGAAGGTCTGCGTTTCGCGATCCGCGAAGGCGGCCGTACCGTCGGCGCCGGCGTCGTCGCCAAGATCATCAAGTAAGT
>NZ_JADIKD010000012.1:0-1505979 GCF_044904565.1 Dyella koreensis
ATCACGGTGACTTCCTTCCAGGGCATGAATGACGACACCTCGCCAGATCGATGGGGATCGGGCGGGTGTAACCCATGTCCTGGCACATCTGTTACCTATGTCTCCGGTCCATACACTTGCCCAAAGAGAAAGTAACTAAAGAGAAATGGCCTGAGAGCAGAGGGCGTGCTCTGTAGCCGCGCCTTTTCCAGTGGCAGACATCTGGAGTGCTTCGCTTCTTGCTCTCTCTTCTGGAACTGACTGGCGTCATCAGAGTCGCGCGCACTTTTCTCCTCCCCCTGCTCGCAGGGGGAGGCCGGGAGGGGGTAACCCCTTGCGACAACCTCTCCCGAGACGCTTTCTCAAGTACTCACCCCACCCCAACCCTCCCCTGTCCCACGGGACTAGCTTCGCGTCGCGAGCAGGGGAGGGGGCAGGAGCAAAACCGACGTCTGACACTGGGATAAGTGTTGCTACGAAGCACGCAGCGCTCTTTTAGACCATTTCTCTTTGGTTACTTTCTCTTTGGGTCAGCAAAGAGAAAGTGACTCGGGCGCCGGCAGGCGTCCGAAACGCCCGCTGCGTAAGCGGCCAGGTCGCAATAACTCAACGATTGTCGCGAAGGTGATTGGATTACGCGCTATAGGCGAAAGCGCCGTTTTGCATGACTACGCGGCAGTGCGTTACTGCTGCCGCTTAGCCCGAGTGCGCTTCTTGGGAGCACTCACTGCTCGAGGCGCATCGCTGATCACCATGCTGCCGCCACCACTCATCTGCTCCATCCCCGACAAAGCATCGACGTACAGCAAGAAATGTTGCAGATAGCCCGGCGACAGTTCACGCATGAGCGTGAGCGATCGATGCACCAGGTTGCCGGAGTTGAGCGGACCGGCGTTCGTGGGGACTTGCTCCAACGACTCCCGCAACTGGCTTTCGGTGCGGACCTTGGACCAGATCCTTTTGAAATCGTCGAGCACATGCAATTCCGGAAAGAGTGCGGGTTGGGAAACCGCGTCACTCGCTGCGGGATTGCCGTTGCGGGTGGTTGCCCGGCTGGCGATGCCATCGATCAGTTCGCCTAGCGCTCCGCGAGCGGGTGCGCCCGGTGTCACCGTGCTGTCAACGGCGTCGACGTTGGATGGCGCCTTCTTGAGATCGTTGGCATAAGCCTTGATCAGTTGCGCCAGCCTGTCATCCAGAAGGCGTCTTGCCTCGCCGCTGTGGCCCGCCGCGCGTCGTTCCATCGCATCGATGAAATGAAAGCGGATGGGATTCAGGCGATGGGCGTTCTGTTCGCGCCACGCGTCGAGTAACGCCCGGGCGTTTTTCTTGTTATGACCCATGCGGCGTCACGGTTGCCGTCTGCGGTTTCGGAATGGGGGCGATTTCCACGCGCCGGTTCCTGGCGCGTCCCTCGTCGTCGGCATTCGAACTCACCGGCTGTTCGGAACCGAACGCGGCTGCGAAGACCAGGGAGGCGGGCACGCCTTCGGCGATCAATGCACGGGTTACGGTCAATGCGCGTTCGGCCGAGAGCTCCCAGTTGTCGGCGAACTGGCGGTTGCCATCGCGCACCTGGCGGTCGTCGGTGAAGCCGCTCACCATCAGGATTTCGTCGCGCGTCTTGAGATAGCCGGCGAGCGGACCCGCCAGGCTCTTCAGGATTTCCCGTCCTTCGGGCTGTAGCTGATCGGAGTTCAGTGCGAACAGCACGCTGCCGCGAATACCGATGCGCCCGTTGACGAGCGTGACCCGGCCAGCGGCCAGTGGCCCGGCCAGTGCCTGCTCCAGAGTCTGGCGGCGTTGCGCCTCGATCTGTCGCTGCCGGACTTCCTCGTCCAGTCTGCTCGAGAGCTGCAGTTGCACGCCGATCACGCCCACCAGGATCAGCACGAACGCACCCAGCAGCACCGACATCAGGTCGCCGAAGGCGGCCCAGATCGGCGCCGACGACTCCTCGACGCCATCCATCTCTTCGCTCATGCCACTTCGGCTCCGGCGGATGCGCGCTGATGGCTGAGCTGTTGCAGGTCTTCGACGATCTGCTTCTGCGACAGCATGCTCAGGTCGATCACTTCACGGGCCTGCGCCACGTAATACGCAAGCTGTTCGTCACTGCGCGCGAGGGATTTATCCAGCGCGGTGGCGATGTGCTGCAAGCGGTCCATCAGCGCCTCATTCGAGTTGCCGTACATCTGCACGGCCGCGCCGAAGGCTTCGCTCAGGCTCGCCACCTCGACGGCTCCGCTGGTGACCTGGGCGGCCACGGCGCCGAGCTTGCCGGTTTCGGCTTCGATATGGTCGGTGAAGCGAGTGCTGACGCGATCGAGCAGATCCGCCGAGGTGGTGACCAGCGCGTCGACCGCAACGCGTTGCTCGGTGGATGCGTGGTTCACGGCATCAAGCAGCGTTTCCACCGTGGCCAGCAGACGGCTGCGCTCTTCCAGCATGGCGGTATCGCGCACCATGCTGTCGGAGAGTTTCTGGCGCAGCTCGGCGGCGACTTCGGCGGCTGCCTTGGGCGCTTCCGACGCTGCCTGCACGAGCCGGGAAATCTCGGCGATGGTGTTGCTGGCGTGCGCTTGGGTCTGGGCCGAGATGTCGCTCGCGGTTCGCGCCAGCGTGTCGCAGATTTCCTGCTGACGGCTTGCGGCGTGCACGCCCGCTTGTTCCCAATGGGTGTTCAACGCAGCCGTCATCGAGTCGAGCGTCTCTGTCCACGCCGCCAGTCGTTGCTGGTCCTGCGCGGCCAGCGCCGTCTGCAAGTCAGCATGCGATTGGTCGACGGTGCGGATCAGCGACGCCGAGTGCTGCTCGAAGCTCGCCGCTGCTGTCGTCAACGCTTGCTGGTGGTGAGCCGCCAGTTTTTCGTTGACGCCGTCTTGTTGCGACAGTGCATGATTCCACGCATCCGCCACGCTGCCCGCCGTGGTGTCGAGGCGCGTGAAGACGCCTTCCAGCAGACCGGTCGAGCGCTGCTCGAAGGTCGCGGTGAATTGGTCCAGCGCGCTGCGCAGGTCGTGAACCAGCGTCTCGTTCGATTGCCGGTGCGCGGCCAGTGCCTGGTTCCAGATATCCGCCACGGTGGTGGTGGTCGTTTCAAAACCGCTCGACAGTCCATCCAGCTGTCGTTGCACCGCCTGCGTAACGGTGCCATGCAGCGAGGCCGTCTCGCGTGCGAGACCCGCCATCGTGGCCTCCATCACCGGTTGCAGCGCCGCGCCGGCGGCACGCGCGCTCTCGGCAACGCTCTCCTTCAGCGACTGCTCCATGGAAGAGGCGAGGCGCGTATAGGCAGCTTCGGTCTTGCCGTGGAACGCTTCCTGGCTGGCGATCTGCCGCTCGTTCGCGGCCACGCTTTGTTGTTCGATAGTCGCCATCATCGTCTGCAGACGATCGACCAGGGTCGGCATTAGCGCGGTCTGCTGTTGCAGAAGCTTGAAGGTTTCCTCGCGCTGATGGCTCTGCGAGTAGATGCGCAGCGTGGTCGCGATTTTCGCGTCCAGCAGCTGCACCGCCTGAAGCCGTTCGCGCCGGCACAGCGCGGAAAGCAGCCCGAGCATCGCCGAACTGGCCACGCCCGCGATCGAGGTGCCGAACGCAAATCCCAACCCCTTGACTGGCGCGGCGAGCGAGCCGCGCATGGCCTGCAGATCGGTTGCGCTTTCCAGCGCCAGGCCAGTGCCTCTGAGGGTCGCCATCATGCCGAGCAGCGTGCCCAGCATGCCCAGCAACACCAGCAGGCCAACCAGATACGGCGTCAGCGCCGGCACCGGCAAGGCCACGCGCTCACCCTCGACGCGCAGGCGCGTCGCGTTGCGCAGGCTGGGGTGCAGACGTTCGAGCCAGCTACTCAGGCTGGTCGGTGTGGCGGACAGGTCCGTCACGGCGTGGGTCAGCGTGGTGGTGGCTTGCCGGTAGCGGTGCAGCTCAAGTCCGCCCGCGACGTAGCAGGCGCTGATCACCATCGCGACGGCCAGTCCCAGTGGGTTCGAGCCCACGTAGCCGGCGCCGATCCAGCACACGGCGGCCAGACCTACGGAAAACACAGCGAGATTAAGAAGATTTCTGTACATGACGTCCCAGTTAGCAGGTGCGAAGCGCTGCGAGCAGGCCTTCGACCGGTTGAAAACGAACATCCAGTTCGGCGAGCAATACGCTCTGCATGTCTTTGCGAAACACATCCAGCCAGGCGCCGGGCGTGGCTGTCGGGGTGTCCTCCGCTACCTGCGCATCGGCGAGTGTTTTTTCCTCGGTCTGGCGCAGGCGTTCGAAGTGTTTCCCGAGTAAAGCGGGCACGGTGCCGAGCAGAGTGTGTTCGCGGGGGCTCAGTGCGAGCTCCAGGGCGGCATCCACCTCCGCAAGCCGGGCCATGTCGGCCGATTGCTGGGCGAGTATGTCGCGCAGACGTCCGCGCAGATGGCCCGTGGCCGTCTGCATCCGCCGCTGCACGGCGAGATAGTGCTTGCGAAACGCCTCGTAATCGACCACCGCCTCCGCGTTCCCCTCTTCGGCAGGTACAGGTTCGGCCCCGCGCTGCCTTGAGGTGCTCCGATCGCGGTCGTCGGCAATGGCCGCTGCCAGCAAGCTGCGCACACGGGCGCACTCATCCTCTTCAGCACGGCCAAAGGTCTGCACGCCGGGAGTCGCCGCGGCCGGCCTGCCGTCCAGCGCCGTGGATAGCGCAATGGCATGGGTCCATTCGAGCCACTGGCTCAGACGGTCCGACAGCGCTTGCCTGGAAGGGGAAACGTCAACGTCCGTCAGGCGAGCCAATAAGCGAATGAACGTAGGGCCGCGGACCGTTGTGCGTAGGGGAGCTTGCACCATAACTGCTGGCGTCAAAACGACCAGTTTACACGCTGAGGGCTGGAGGCTGCTGAATGCGGTAAGGGGAAGCGAGGGGGAAATGGCTGGCCTACGCGCTTGGGCCGCCCGTTTCCGGCCCAAAACGAATACTCCATACTGCGGAAGGCGACGGCGGCTACGCCGCGCAAACCGGGGGCATTTGCTGGCAAAAGCTGGCGTCCGTCCCTATCGAAGTGCCTTCAGGGGATACACGTCGAATGATTCGTAGCGTCGTTGCGGCACTTTGGGTTGTCTTGTTCTGCTGTTTGCCATCCAGCCACGCCCAGGACGCCCTGGCTCCGGTCGAGGCCCGCGTGCCGTTTGCGCCTGGCGCGTTTGCCGGCAGCGATGGTCTGACGCATATGGCTTACGAGCTGCATGTCACCAATTTCTACGGCGACACCGGGCCGTTGAAGCCGGCGCAGCTGAACATCTTCGGAGATGAGGCGAAGACGCCGCTGCTGACGCTGGACGCGGAAGCGCTGTCGGGGATGATCCGTCCGGCACCGGCGGAGCATGAAACCCCAT
The DNA here is from genome assembly GCF_044904565.1 of Dyella koreensis. NCBI lineage: Bacteria > Pseudomonadati > Pseudomonadota > Gammaproteobacteria > Lysobacterales > Rhodanobacteraceae > Dyella > Dyella koreensis. The sequence continues at coordinate 5,356 of NZ_JADIKD010000012.1, forward strand.
CGATCCTCCCCGGGAAACGTGCCGTGATCTTTGTATGGATCACGTTGCCGCCGGGCACGGCGGTGCCACATGTACTGCGCCACCGCATGACATTCGCTACGGATAAGCAGGGCGTTGCCTTGCTCGATGGCGCGACCGTTCGGGTCGATGAAGCAAGACCCATGGTGATCGGCCCGCCGTTGCGCGGTGGCCGCTGGATCGCGCACGAGGGACCCGGCGCGGCGCAGTCGCACCATTGGGGCAGCCTGGTGGCGGTGAATGGGCAGCTCACCATTCCGCAGCGTTACGCGCTGGATCTGGTGGGGCTCGATCCGCAGGGGCACGCGATGCGGTCCGGCGTGAAGGACATCCAGAAGTCGACCTACGCTGACTGGGTTGGCTATGGCGCGGACGTGCTCGCCGTCGCCGACGGCGTGGTGCGCAGTACGCGTGGCGACGCGGAAGAACACCGGCCACTCAGTCCGCAACCCGAGCCGGCTTCGCTCACCACCAACGTTCTGTTCGGCAACTACGTCGTGCTGGAAATCGCCCCCGGCGTATTCGCCAGCTATGCGCATCTGCAGCGCGGAAGTCTCAAGGTGAAGCCCGGCGACAAAGTGCGTCGCGGACAGCCGTTGGCGCGCCTCGGGCAGTCAGGCAATTCGGCGGCGCCGCATCTGCATTTCCAGCTATCCAACGCGGCGACGTTTGAAGGGGCAGAGGGCGTCCCGTACGTTTTCGACCGCTTCGATTTCTTCGGGCCGGAGACCGAGGCGCAGCTGTTCGGGCAGGGCGAGCCGTGGAAGGCCGCCCCCATCGAACGCCGCCGCGCGCAGCTGCCGTTGAACGACGTGGTGATCCAGTTTCCGAGCCAGTGAATCCGGCGGTTTGCGGAGGCGTTAGCCGATGACCGCCCCTGGCACCGGGTTGCTGAAATCCTCCGGTGCCAGCTTCTGCGTCAGGCGGAACACACCTTCATGCACTTTGCGCGGCAGCACCACATCGAGCACGGTGGTCTGGTGCGGCCCCCAGGCAATGTGCAGGTCGTCGCTGGCATCCATCGTCGCCAGGGCGTGATGAACCAGTCCGTCGAGATCGTCCGGTTGCACGCTGGCGGTGTAGGGGCAATGCCCGTTGACGGCCGCACGCAGCGTCTTGCGGCTGTTGGTGGGATCGGCCACGCGATCGTCGCCGGCCAGCAGGGCGTGATTGAGAAAGAACGAGATCACGTTGGGGGTGTGGCTGTTCGCCTGGCGGTCGAGCATGAAGCCTTGCGGCATCCAGTCCGGGTTCGGCGGTGTGCCGGCGGATAGCAGAAAGCGGCTGTCCAGCAGCGCCTCGCCGGCTTCGTCGGCGAGGCGCACGATCAACAGGCTGCGCGGGTCGTGGATATGCACGCGCGGCGAGAACGGCCCGACCGGTTCCAGCTCCACCTTGTCCGCATCGCGCTGCGCATTCTCCGCATCGAAGCTGTTGCAAAGCTGCGCATAGCTGCTGCCGTCGGTGACGCGCAGACAGCGCAGCACGGCATCGATCGTGGTGGCCGGCGCGGCGGCCATGATGCCTTGCGCATCTCCCGAGTGCGACGCGCCGGGAATCAGCTTGAACGCCGTGCGTGGTGCGCGCGTGAGATTGAGCGCGAGCGTGTCGCCGCTGTCAGTGCTGGTCTTGCGCGTCAGCACGGCGTGACAGGCATTGAGGTTCGCGGCGGCGATACGCACCACGCCATCCGAACCGTCTTCGCCGGTGTAGCTGTTGAGGTGGTCGTAGAGCGAACGGTCCGGCCGGTCACCGGTAAGCACAAACAGAAACTGTCCCTTGTCCGTCGGATCGGCGCCATGGATATGGTCGATATTCAACGACAGCGACGCGGCGCTTCCCAACTCCAGCCAGTCCAGAATCCGCTGCCCCGGCTCCACCCCGTTCCACCACGAACGCAACCGCCCCAACACTCCCTTGCCAAGCTGCGCCAGCGCCGAGCCGAAATTGGCCGGCGCCAACATGATCAGATGACTGAGGCGGATGGTGCTGTACACGCCGGGCTTCTCACGCTGCGCACGCAGCCACTCGCGCACCACCGGCCCGCCGGTGGAGTGGGTGATACAGGCGAAGCTGGCACCGATCAGATGCAAGTCACGCAACGCATGGTCGAACCCGCGGACAAGATCGGCCATCGTCACCGCGTCATCGAAACTCACGTACTCCGAGAGCCATAGATCGGCGACGTTCAATGCCATACCGCTGGCGGCGGCTTGCTGCTGCAGACGCTGGGGCAGGGCGCCGTAAGTCGAGGTGTTGGTGACGCTCCAGCCGTGGACGAAAACCAATGTGGTCATGGTTTGGGCTCCGTGGGTGGCCGGAGTATCTCCGATTGGCGTAACAGGTGTGACACTTCACAGCGAGAACCGCTACGTAGCAGCACTATCCCGAGCACCCACCCCTCACCCCAACCGTCTCCCCTGAGGGGAGAGGGAGCTGCTCTTCTTCTTTAAAAGGCGATGCGTAAGCGAGCCCGTCACCGGGTCCCCTGTGGAGCGGTGAGGGTTGGACGATCAGGCCCCGAAGGGGGCGCAGGCAGGACGCCTGCGCCTTTTCGACACGACAGGGATGTCGTGTCGAAAAGCCCGGCCAACCCTCACGGACCCGTAGGCGAAGCCGGAGGGCGCGCAAGAGGGGTGCCTTTTCTTTTGGTTACTTTTCTTTGGGCAAGCAAAGAAAAGTAACTCGGACCGCGGCAGCGGTTCGAAACCCCGCCGCAGGCGGACCAAAACATTCAGACGCTAAAACCCAGCGACAACACCACTGGATGACCAGCTTCGCTGTTGTGAAGCGCCTCCTGCCTACGCCGGAATGACGAGTAGGAAGGAGATTGCCAACTCTAAGTTGGCATCACTCCTTCATATCCTCCAGCTCCATCCCCTTGGTCTCACGCACAGCCACAATCACAAACACAAGAGAAATCAGCGCAAACAACGCATACAGCCCATAGGCAAAACTAAGCCCGATCTCCGCCAGCGAAGGAAAACTGCTGGTAATGGCGAAGTTGGCCAGCCACTGCGCAGAAGCCGCTACCGCCAACGCAATCGCCCGAATGCGATTAGGGAACATCTCTCCCAACAACACCCACACCATCGGTCCCCAGCTCAACCCAAAAAACACCACATAAGCATTCGCCGCGATCAACGCCACCATGCCCCATGGCGCCGGCAGACTGAGCGCCGCGCCGGTGCCGGAGGCCTGCGAAAAACACCACGCCATCAAACCGAGTGTGACCGCCATGCCGGCGGAGCCAATGGTCAGCAGCGGCTTGCGGCCGATGCGATCCACCAGCGCGATCGCGACCAGGGTCACCAGCACATTCACTACCGAGGTGGCGACAGTGATGGTGAAGGAGTCCGCTTCGCTGAAGCCCACGGAGTGCCACAGCGTCGAGGAGTAATAGAAGATCACGTTGATGCCGACAAACTGCTGGAACACCGATAGCAGGATGCCGATCCACACCACCGGCAGCAGGCCGGCGCGCGGGCCGCGCAGATCGCGCAGGGTGGGGCGGTATTCGGAGCGCAGGCTTTGTTCGATATCGGCCAGCTTGTGATCGAGTGCGCCTTCGTCGCGCAGATCGAGCACCTGGCGCAGCACGTCCTTGGCTTCGCTCAAACGTCCCTTCGCGACCAGGTGGCGCGGTGACTCGGGCACGCCCAGCACCAGCGAGCCATAGATCAGGGCGGGGATCACGGCGATCAGGAACATCCAGCGCCAGGCGGACAGGCCGAACCACAGCGGCTGCGAGGCGCCCCCGGCGCTGCTTGCCAGCCACGCATCGCTGAGCAGCGCGGTGAAGATGCCAAGCACGATGGCCAGCTGCTGCAGTGAGCCGAGACGGCCGCGCACCTGCGCCGGCGACACTTCGGCGATATAGGTTGGTGCGATCACCGAGGCCACGCCTACGCCGATACCGCCGACGACGCGCCACAGAATCAGATCCCACATACCCGACACCAGTCCGGAACCCAGCGCGCTCAGGGCGAGCAGCACGGCGGCCACCTGCATGGTGCGCACGCGGCCGAAGCGGTCGGCCAGGGGGCCGGCATACCAGGCGCCGATCGCGGAGCCGAGCAGGGCGCAGGACACGGCGAAACCGATGCGCCCCGCGCCGAGTCCGAAGCTGCCGCGGATCGCATCCACCGCGCCGTTGATCACTGCGGTGTCGAAGCCGAACAGAAATCCACCCAGGGCCGCGGCGGCGGCGATCAGTACCACGCGCGCGGTGGCGCGTTGCTCCAGCCCATTGCTGACGTCCACTACGCTCATCGTGCTCTCCCCATGGTGTTCTCCCCCGTCGATCGCGTATGAAAAGTGCGGCGATTCTGCCCCGCAGCCTTGCGCATAGTGGATGAATACGTATGCACGGGTTGGTGCTACGCAACACAATGGCGGCAGTGTCTAGAGCGAACGCCTGACTCGTGGTGGTGCGCGACTCGGTTTACTCTGGCGCATCCATTCTCGGAACGGGGCTGTCATGACTTTGTCTGTCTTAGCGCTGCTGTGTCTGCTGGCGCTGGTGTTGGGTTATTGGAAGTGGCGCAGGAGCAGCCGCGCTGTCGTGGTGCTGGCCTTGCTGTGGTTCTTCGGCATCGGTTGCGGTGCAGCACCAGCCTGGATGCTGAGTGACCTGCAAGGCGACTATGCGAGCACCGTGTCCGGCGGTTGGACGGCGCGCAGCGCGATCGTGCTGCTGGGGGCAGGCACGTTCCGGGACGAGCAGGTCCACGATCTGGAGCCGAGTTATTTCGCCAATGGGCGTCTGCTCACCGCGGTCACGCTGTATCACGAATGCCACGAAGCAGGTGGCGACTGCAAGGTATTGGTGAGTGGCGGCGATCCACAGGGGCATGGCGAAGCGGAGGCCGCGATCTATCGCCGAGCGCTGTTGCGCGCGGGGATTCCCGAAGGCGATCTGCTGATCGAAACGCGCAGCCGCAGCACCTGGCAGAACGCGGAATTCAGCAAGCCGATGCTGGAGGCGGACGGTGCGGAACGCGTGCTGTTGGTGACGTCGGGCACGCACCTGCGCCGCAGCCTGCTGTACTTCGCGCACTTCGGCCTGCATCCGCAGCCGGTACGCGGCGATTTCGTCAAGGCGATGTGGTCGTGGTATCCGCTGGCCTGGAACTTCACCCTGGCCGACGCCGCGCTGCATGAATACGTCGGCATTGCGCGCTATCACGTGTACAACGCGCTGGGCTTGAATGCCGCGAAGGCGGGTGTGGCTTCGGGGCAGCCTTGATAAATCGGGCCATCCCGTTGCGGGATGGCCCGATGGCGATTACGCCGCCTTCTTCAACGAAGCAATGTCGATCACGAAGCGATAGCGCACGTCGCTCTTGAGCATGCGCTCGTAAGCCTGGTCGATCTGCTGGATGTCGATCATCTCGATGTCGCAGCTGATGCCGTGTTCGGCGCAGAAATCCAGCATCTCCTGCGTTTCGGCAATGCCGCCGATGGCCGAGCCGGTGACGGAGCGGCGGCCGAGGATCACCACACCGGCCTGCACTGGCGGATCGATCGGCTGGAGCTGGCCGACCAGGCAATGCACGCCGTCGAGCTTGAGCGTAAGCAGGTACGGGTTGAGGTCATGCTGGTTCGGCACGGTGTCCAGGATAAAGTCGAAGTGGCCAGCCAGTGCTGCCATCTGCTTGGGATCGGTGGAGAGCACGACATGATCCGCACCCAGGCGACGGGCTTCTTCTTCCTTGCCCGCCGAGCGGGTGAACAGGGTGACGTCGGCGCCCATCGCCTTGGCGAACTTCAGGCCCATATGGCCGAGGCCGCCGAGGCCGATCACGGCGACCTTGCTGCCCTTGCCGATCTTCCAGTGGCGCAGCGGCGACCACGTGGTGATGCCGGCGCACAGCAGCGGCGCGGCGGACTTCGGATCGAGCTTGTCGGAAATGCTCACCACGAACTTGTCGTTGACCACGATGCGCTCGGAGTAGCCGCCGAAGGTCGGCAGGCGGTCGTGGCGGTCGGTGTCGTTATAGGTCCAGGTGGCACCCTCGACGCAGTACTGCTCCAGACCCGCGTTGCAGGAGGCGCAGTGCTGGCAGGAGTCGACCATGCAGCCAACGCCGACCATGTCGCCGACCTTGAACTTGCTGACCTTGGCGCCGACGGCGCTGATTTTGCCGATGATCTCGTGGCCCGGCACCATCGGATAGGTGCTGTTGTGCCACTCGTTGCGGGCCTGGTGCAGGTCGGAATGACAGACACCGCAATAAAGAATGTCGATGACTACGTCGTCTGGGCGCGGATCGCGGCGCTCGAAACGGTGGGCCGCCAGCGGGGTGGTGGCGGCTTGGGCGGCGTAGCCGAGGATGGACAGGGCCATGCGTTTCTCCTGGGTGGAAATAGGGAACGGCGAACGGGAGGAGTATGGGTGGCGGGCACGGAAGGCGGGTAGCCGGATCCTGCGAGATCGTTGCCCGATTCTGCAAAGCTGCGAGGGGGCACTCGCCTTGGCCCGGAGGAACAGGCAATCTCTGTGGCATCGCTTTTTGAGTCAAATGCATGAACAGCAAGCTTTCGTCCGCCCATGCCAGCTCGCGCATCGAGCGGGACTGCGAGGAATTGACAGCCATCGTTGAACGATTCGCGCTGACCGAAGGCGTGCACCCCACCGCCTGGGGGCCGCTCAGCTTCTTCCGCGCGGACTCCACCAGCGCGCCCGTCTGCGCGCTGTACGAGCCGGGCCTTGGCCTGGCCTTGCAGGGGGCCAAGCAGATCCTGCTGGGGCAGGAAACCTTTGTGCACGAACCCGCCAGGTATCTGGTGACTTCCGTGGATGTGCCGGTATCCGCGCAGGTCTTGCGCGCCACGCCGGAAGAGCCCTGCTTGTGCCTGACCTTCCGCTTCGATCTGCAACGCATCCGCGAATTCCTGCCGGAGATCCGGCCAGTCCGCGCGGCGGCGACGCCTTCGCGCGGCATCGCTCTCAGCCCGCTTGACGGTGATTTGCTGGACCCGCTGCTGCGCCTCGCGCGCTTGCTCGACAAGCCGCAGGATCTGCGGATGCTCGGTCCGCTGCTCGAGCGCGAACTGATCTATCGCCTGTTGACCGGCGAGCAGGGCGCGCGACTGGCGCAGATCGCTATCGCCGGCAGTCAGGGGCATCAGGTGTCGCGCGCGATCCGCTGGCTGCGCGAATACTTCGACCAGCCGTTGCGCATCGAGGATCTCGCGGCGCAGGTGAATATGAGTACCTCCTCGCTGCACCACCACTTTCGCGCGATGACGGCGATGAGCCCGCTGCAGTATCAGAAGCAATTGCGCTTGCAGGAAGCGCGCAAGCTGCTGCTGTCGGAATGTTGCGACGTGGCCACCGCCGCGCACCGGGTGGGCTACGAAAGCCCTTCGCAATTCAGTCGCGAATACAGCCGTCAGTTCGGTGCACCGCCGTTGCGGGATGTGAATCGGTTGCGGATGGAGGGAGTGGAATCGGTGGCGTGACGGTATCCACTCCTCCCCCTGCGAGCAGGGGGAGGTTGGGAGGGGGTAAGCCCTTGCGATAACGCCTTATGGCTTGAAGGGCTTGACCCCACCCCAACCCTCCCCTGCTGCGACCGAAGTAGTCCCTGTGGGACACGCAGGGGAGGGGGTAGGTAGGTGCAAGCTTTGGGTTCTTGTGCAGTAAGGAGAGGAAAGCTATTCCTCAAACCTCGCGCATCACCATCAAGCGCAGCTCCGTCATATCCTCGATCGCATAGCGCACACCTTCGCGGCCGATGCCGGACAGCTTCACGCCGCCATACGGCATGTTGTCCACGCGGAAGCTGGGGATGTCGTTGACGATCACACCGCCCTGGTCCAGCTCGTTCCACGCACGCATGGCGTGCGCAAGGCTGTCGGTGAAGATGCCAGCCTGCAGGCCGTAGTCGGAGTCGTTGACCATCGCCACGGCGTCGTCGAAATCCTTGTAGCGGGCGAGCAGGGCGAAGGGGCCGAACACTTCCTGCCGGTTGACCTTGGTGTCGCGCGGCACGTCTTCCATCAGCGTGGCTTCCAGCATCGGGCCTTTGCGCTTGCCGCCACACAGCACTTTGCCGCCCGCCTTGCGGGCTTCTTCGATCCAGCTGTACAAGCGCTCCGCGGCCGCCTCGTCGATCATTGGTCCGAGGAAGGTGTCCTTCTTTTTCGGGTCGCCGGCCTTGAGCTTCTTCACGGCGGCTACGAGGCGCTTCTTCAGTTCGTCGTAGATCGAATCGTGCACGTAGATGCGCTGCACACTGATGCAGCTCTGGCCTGATTGATAGAACGCGCCGAAGATCAGACGGTCGATGACGCGATCCAGATGCGGACCCTGGTCGGCGTCGACGATGCACGCCGCGTTGCCGCCCAGCTCCAGCGTCACCTTCTTGTGGCCTGCGCGCGCCTTCAGGTCCCAGCCGATCTGGCTGCCGGTGAAGGAGAGCAGCTTGAAGCGCGGATCTTCCACCAGCGGGCCGGCGTGCTTGCCGTCGAGGTTGAGGATGGAGAAGGCACCTTTCGGCAGATCGGTTTCCGCCAGCACTTCGCCGATGATCAGCGCGCCGATGGGCGTGCGTTCCGCCGGCTTCAGTACGAACGGGCAACCCGCGGCAATCGCCGGCGCCACTTTGTGTGCCACGAGGTTGAGCGGAAAGTTGAACGGGGTGATGAACGAGACCGGCCCCAGCGGCACGCGCTTGGTATAGCCGTGGTAGCCGTCGAGGCGCTTGGCGATTTCCAGGTTGATGGTTTCGCCGTTGGTACGTACCGATTCCTCGGCGGCGATGGTGAAGGTCTCGATCAGGCGGGTGACTTCGCCGTCCGAATCCTTGATCGGCTTGCCGGCTTCCACGCATAGCGCATAGGCCAGTTCATCGCGGCGCTCGATGAAACGCTTGACGCAGTGTTGCAGCACCGCCTGGCGCGCCCATGGCTTGAACTCGCGCATGGGTTCGGTGGCTTTCACTGCCGCGGCGATGGCTTGTTCTACCGCCTTGGCGTCGGGCACGGCGACTTTGGTCGCCACCTTGCCGCTGTATTTGTCGACCACATCCATCCACTCCTTGGATGTCTGCGCTTTGTTGGCGAGGTAGTAGGGGTATTTCTTCTCAAGCATGGTGACGCTCCGGTTGGATCGCGGCGCTGAGCTGGCGAATCTCTTCGTTGAGTATGCGGTGGTTGTCGCTGTAGTCGATGACCAGATCGATCAGATGCACGCCGCCTTGCTCGAAGGCGCGTTGCAAGGTGGGCAGGAATTCGTCGGCGCTGGCAGGCCGGTGGCCGTGCGCGCCGTGCGCTTCGGCGAAGGCGACGAAATCCGGATTGCCGAATTCCATGCCGTAGTCGGGGTAGCCCATCTCGGCCTGTTTCCAGCGGATCATGCCGTAGGCATCGTCGCGCAGCAGCAGGATGACCAGATCCATCTTGAGCCGCACCGCGGTTTCCAACTCCTGCGCATTCATCATGAAGCCGCCGTCGCCGCAGATCGCGAGCACCTTGCGGTCCGGATACACCATCTTTGCCGCCATCGCCGAAGGCAGGCCGGCGCCCATGGTGGCAAGCGCGTTGTCGAGCAAGACCGTGTTGGGCTGGCGTGCGCGGTAGTAGCGCGCGTACCAGATCTTGTACATGCCGTTGTCCAGGCACAGCACGCCGTCGTCGGGCATGTAGCGTCGCGTGTCCGCCACGAGCCGCACCGGGTGGATCGGGAAGCGCGGATCGTCAGCATGCTCGGCCAGCTGACGCTCGAACGCCAGGCGCACCTGATCGAAGAACTTGAAGTTCCAGTGCGCCTGCGGCTTCAACGCATCGGTAAGGCGTTCGACGGTATGCGCGATATCGCCCACCACTTCGATCTGCGGGAAGTACACCGTGTCCACTTCCGCCGACGAGAAGTTGATGTGGATGACCGTGCGCCGTCCTTTGTGCATGAAGAACGGCGGCTTCTCCACCACGTCGTGACCGACATTGATGATGACGTCGGCCGCGTCGATCGCGCGGTGCACGAAATCGCCATCGGACAGCGCGGCGTTGCCCAGCCAGAGTGGGTGATCCTCGTCCACCACGCCTTTGCCCATCTGGGTGGTGAAGAACGGCATGCCCAGCTTGTCGATGAAGTTGCGCAGCGCTACGGCCGTGCGCTGGCGATTGGCGGCGGCGCCGATCATCAGGATGGGGTGGCGCGCGGCGGTGATCGCCTCGCCGGCCTGCACCAGTGCGGCGTCATCCGGTGCGGGGCGGCGCGCATATTCGGTGGGCAGCAGGATCACTTCATCCACTTCGTCGCGCGCGATGTCCTCCGGCAGTTCCAGATGCACAGCGCCAGGGCGTTCCTCTTCCGCACGGCGGAAAGCCTCGCGCACGCGGGCAGGGATGGTCGGCGCCGATACGATCTGACGGGTGTACTTGGTCAGCGGCTGCATCATGTCCACCACATCGACCAGCTGGAACATGCCCTGCTTGTGCGTGCGGATGGGTTTCTGGCCGGTGATCATCAGCATCGGCATGGCGCCGAGCTGTGCATAGGCGGCGGCCGTGACGAGGTTGGTGGCACCTGGACCCAGCGTCGACAAAGCCACGCCGGCCTTGCCGGTGAGCCGTCCCCAGGTGGCGGCCATGAAGCCGGCGGCTTGTTCGTGGCGGGTGACGATGAGGCGGATGGAGGACTCGCGCAGGGCTTCGACCATATCCAGGTTTTCTTCGCCGGGTACACCGAAGATGCTGCGTACGCCTTCGGCTTCCAGGGCTTTCACGAACAATGCCGCTGCCTTCATGCACTCATTCTCCAGAGATGGAAACGCATGGCCGCGCAGGATGCGGCATGTTCCGTTCATAGCACGTGAGATCGTGTCCTGCGTTGTGCCACGATGGTGACCATAACCGCGTTATCAAGGTGAGTCCGCATGCGTACCGCGACGGTCATGCCTGTGCTTTTCATCGGCCACGGTTCGCCGATGAATGCGATCGAGGACAACGCCTACCATCGCAGCTGGCGGGCGCTGGGGCAGCGCTTGCCGCGGCCGCGCGCGGTGCTATGCGTTTCCGCGCATTGGGAAACACGCGGTGTCTATGTGACCGGTGCCGATGCGCCGGAGACCATCCATGACTTCTATGGGTTTCCGGCGGCCCTGTTTCAGGTGCGCTACCCGGCGCCTGGCGATCCGGCCCTGGCGCGGCGAATGGTCGGTTTGTCGCAGGAGTTCCATCTCCACGTCGATCCCGGTCGCGGGCTGGATCATGGGGCGTGGAGCGTATTGCGCGCGATGTATCCCGAGGCGGATGTGCCGGTGCTGCAATTGAGCCTGGATGTGCGGCTCAGCGGCCCCGAACACTATCGGCTGGCGGCGGTATTGGCGCCGTTGCGTGAGGAAGGTGTGCTGATCCTGGCCAGCGGCAATATCGTCCACAACCTGGCGTTGTTCCGCTTCCATAGTCATGAGCAGCTCGCGTGGGCATGGCGCTTTCGCACCGAGGTGAATGCCCTGATCGAACAGCGCGATCATGCGGCGCTATGCCACTACGAAAACCTGGGTCCGGATGCGGCACTGGCGATCCCCACGCCAGAGCATTACCTGCCGCTGCTGTATGCGCTGGCATTGCAGCGGGAGGGGGAGCCGGTGGAAACATTCAACGACGAGGTCATCAGTGCGTTGTCGATGACCTCGCTGGCCATCGGTCTCGATTCGTAGGAGCGCACCCTGTGCGCGAAAGCCCTGCAAAGCAGGGCCCATGTAGGCAGTTCCACCGGTTTGTCGCGCACAGGGTGCGCTCCTACATGAAGGTAGTCAGTCTTTGCTGGTGCGCAGCGACAGCTCGCCGTCGGCGAGGCGTGCGCGCAATGAGGTGCCGGGTGTCACGTTCAAGGCGGAGCGCAGTACGCGGCCTTCGGCGTCGAACAGGATGGCGTAGCCGCGTTCCAGTGTGGCCAGCGGGCTGACCGCGTGCAGCGTGCGCGCTGTCTGCTGCAAGGTGGCGCGGCGGCGTTCGAGGATCTGCGCGATGGCATGGCGCAGCCGCTGATCCTGTTGGGCGAGCCGATGGCTGAGCAAGGAAAGTTGTTGGCGCGGATGGCGCGCCAGCAGACGGGCATGGGCGCGTTCCAGCCGGCGGCTGCGATCGCGCTCCCGTTCGCGTACGACCGCGGCCAGCCGATGTCGCAGATGCGCCAGCCGTTCGCGGTCGCGCGCCAATCGGTTTTGCGGGCGCTGTGCCTGCAACCGTGCCAGCAGGTGATCGGTGCGCTGGATCAGCGCCTGCATGCGTCGCTGCTGCAGCGTGCCGAGCCGTTGCTGCAGCTGGCGCAGGTGCCGTGATAGGGCCGCGGCATCGGGTACCAGCAATTCAGCGGCGGCCGACGGTGTCGGTGCGCGCAGATCGGCCACGAAGTCGGCGATGCTGAAATCCACTTCATGTCCGACGGCCGAGACCACCGGCACCGCGCTGGCATGGATGGCGCGCGCGACTTGTTCGTTGTTGAAGGCCCACAAATCTTCCAGCGAGCCGCCGCCGCGGGTCAGCAGCAGCACGTCGTAACGTCCGCTGGCGGATGCCTTGCGCAACATGGCGACGATGGCGGGCGGTGCTTCGCGGCCCTGCACGGGTACCGGCAATACTTCTACGTCGGCCAGCGGCCAGCGCCGCGACATCACGCTGAGCACATCGCGCACAGCGGCACCGGTCGCGGAGGTGATCACGCCGATGCGGCGCGCGAAGGCGGGCAGGGCGCGCTTGTGGGCGGGATCAAACAGGCCTTCGGCGTCGAGCCGGGCCTTGAGCTGTTCGAACTCGCGTTGCAGCGCGCCTTCGCCGGCCGGTTCCATATGCTCGGCCACCAACTGAAATTCGCCGCGCGGTTCGTACAGGCCGACCTTGGCGCGCACCAGTACCTGCATGCCGTCGACCGGACGGAACTTCAGCCAGCCGCTTTTGGGGCGGAACATGGCGCAGCGCACCTGGGCGCCGCTGTCCTTCAAGGTGAAATAGAGATGCCCCGATGCCGGGCGCGCCACGTTGGACAGCTCGCCTTCGATCCACACCATAGGCAGCGCGTCTTCCAGCAGGTCCCGCACCAGCCGGTTGAGCGTGCTGGGCGTCAGGATGTGGCGAGAGGGCGTGGTGGAGTCGTCGTGCGCGTGCATGGAGGCGCGAGACTAGCACGAATGATTTGGATTACATCCGCTTGCCCGTGTCTGCGTAGCTTGTTTATGAGGCAAGCGGTTCAAGTCATTGATTAGGCGTTATTCGGTCTCGTCGACGGCCTTGACCCGCCGCCAATGCCGCCGGCGTGCACGCCAGGCCCGGATGCCGAGATTCAAGGCAAACCACAGCGCCAGTACCGCCAGCGGCCAACCCACCACGGCCGGCCAGAAAATCGCGACCACGGCGAGCGCCAGCAGCAGGACGGTGCCCATCACCAGCGGGCCGGTTTCGGTATCGCCCAGCACACGCCGGTCGGTGATCGCCGCGCCCACTGAATTCGCAATGCGCAAAGCGCCAGCGGCGGCGCGGCTCGAACTGCCGCCCATGCGGCGCGCGCGCGGCGGCGGTGTGCTGGCACTCACGCGTTCGGCATGCGGGCGATAGCGACGCGGTGCCAGCACGATCTCCGTGGCGTTGCCCAGGTCGATCTCGTACTGCGCGGCCAGGCAGCGCGCGAACTCCACATCCTCCACCGCCACGTCGATCTCGCGATTGCTCAGCCAGCTCGCGATATTGAGGTTGGACGAACCCACCCGCGCCCATTGCCCATCCGCCACCGCCGTCTTGGCGTGCAGCATCGAGCCGTTCCACTCGAACACGCGGATACCGGCCTTGAGCAGCGGCCGATAACCCGAGCGCGACATGCCGGCAACCATCGGGATATCGCTGCTGCCCGGCACCAGCAGGCGCACATCCACACCATCCCGCGACGCCGAGGCCAGCGCCTGCACGTAAGGCGCGACACCGACGAAATAAGCGTCAGTCAGCCAGAGTGTCTTGCGCGCCATCGCGGCGATCATCTGATCCAGCCGATACATGCCCGCCGTCGATGGCTGCGTTGCGATCACCCGCAGCGCCACCGTCCCGGCTTCCGCACTCGCTTCTTGTTCGAACGGAGGCAGCGGCGTGCCCATGCTCGACCAGCTTTGCGCAAACGCCGCCTCGATCTCGACCACTGCCGGTCCATGCAAAGCCACACCGGTATCGCGCCACGGCGCAATGCCGCGCTTCGCATCGCCCAGCCACTTCTGGCTGATGCAGACCCCGGAAAGAAACCCGACCTGCCCATCCACCACCAACACCTTGCGGTGATCGCGGCTGATCCACCCGAACGGCTGCCCCAATTGCGGCGGATTGAACACCCGCACCTGTCCGCCGGCAGCGCGCAGCGGTGCCCAGAAACTAGAGCGGGACTGCCCCAGGCAACCCACCCAGTCGTAGATCACCGCAACGAACACACCTTCCTTCGCCCGCTCCACCAGCGCATCGCGGAACGCCCGGCCGACCTCATCGTCCCGGATGATGTAATTCTCCAGCAGCACCCTTCGCCGCGCTCCACGGATCGCCGCGAGCCACGCCTCGTAATGCGCAGCGCCATCAATCAACAACTCAATCCGATTGCCAGTAAGCAACGGCGCACCAGCCGCGCGGCTCAGTGCCTGCTCGGCGAAAAGACGGCCGGGCGAAGAGGGAAATGCAGTCCGGTTCATGGGGAGAGTGTAGGGGATTGTTTGTTTTGGTCGGTGTGGCTGCGAGGCTTGTCTCTCACTAGAAGCGGTAAACCGAGCACCCACACCCCACCCCAACCCTCCCCTGCAAGCAGGGGAGGGAGTGAATAGCCAAACGAAGAAAACCATCCCGATGTCTGGCACTGGAAAAGGCGCAGCTACAGAGCACACCGCCTGCTCTTCAGGCCATTTCTCTTTGGTTACTTTCTCTTTGGGCCAGCAAAGAGAAAGTAACCCGGACCGCGGCAGCGGTTCGGAAGCCCGCGGCAGGCGAGCCCGGTCGCGACAACGCGACAACCGGAGCGCACCGCTCTGGATTCCGGCCTTCGCCGGAATGACGAAGTAGGGAGGGAACTACAGAAGACAAAACTCCCTGAAGCGCCAGTCATGCACCCCCGATCACCCTTCTGTCATGATCCCCCGCATGCCGCCAGAGCAATGTCACACCGACACCGAGGCCTGTGCCCAGCACATCGCCGAACGACTGGGTCCCGACCTGCGCATAGCTGCGCCACTCGGGTTGGGCAAACCCCATGGCCTGCTCAACGCGCTTTACCGGTTGACCAAGGCCGACTCCTCGCGATCGATGACGCTGTACACCGCGTTGTCGCTGACGCGGCCACGGCCGAAGTCGGGTCTGGAGGCGCGTTTTCTGCAACCCTTTCTGGACCGCCATTTCGGACGGGACGCGGAAGACCCGCAGTACGCCGTCGACCAGGCCCGTAACGCACTGCCGCCAAACGTAGCGGTCCACGAGTTCTATATGCAGTCCGGCGCGCTGCTGCATTCGGGCAGTGCGCAGCGCAATTACATCAGCCAGAACTACACCCATGTCGCACGCGACCTGGTGGTGCAGGACATCAACCTGCTGGTGCAACTGGTGGCGCGGCGCGAGACACTGCAGGGCGTGCGCTACAGCCTGTCGTGCAACCCGGATCTGACCCTGGATTTTCTCGATAAGGCGCAAGCTGCCGGCAAGCCGCGTCCGTTGTGTGTGGCGGTAGTGCATCCGGACCTGCCTTATCTCACCGGGCACGCCGAGGTAGCCCAGGACTTCTTCGATCTTGAACTGCAGCCCGAAGCGATAGCTCCGCTGTTCGCCTTGCCGCGACAGCCGGTGGATCTGGCGGAGTACGCGCTGGGCTTGCATGCCAGCGCGCTGGTGCGGGATGGCGGCTGCCTGCAGATCGGTATCGGTGCCCTGTCCGATGCCCTGGTGTACGCGCTGCTGCTACGTCAGCACAACAACGTGAACTGGCGGCGCGGTCTGGTCGCCATCGATCCGCGTGGCGCCACGCATGCGCTGGCGACCCGCATGGGTGGCCTCGCGCCGCTCGAAGCGGGTTTGTACGGCGCGAGTGAGATGGTGATGGATGGCTTCATGCACCTGCAGCGCGAGGGCATTCTCAAGCGCCGTAGCTGGGACAACCTGGCGCTCGAGCGCGCAGCCTCCAGCGGGAGGCTGTCCGGCCAGGCGCCTGGCGGGCACTACCTGCGCGGTGCGTTTTTTCTCGGCACGCGCGAGCTGTACCAGTGGCTGCATGACACCGAGGCGGCCGATCCGGATGCGATCGACATGTGCCGCGTCTCCAACGTCAACCAGCTCTATGGCGACCATCAAGCGCTGGCCAGTCTGCAGCGGCGTGGCGCGCGTTTCTTCAACACCTGCATGATGGCGACTCTGTTCGGCGCTGCGGTGTCGGATGGCCTGGAGGACGGCGCCGTAGTGAGCGGCGTCGGCGGGCAGTACAACTTTGTAGCGATGGCTCACGAGTTGCCCGATGGCCGCTCCGCGCTGCTGTTGCGCGCCACGCGCAAGGTGCGCGGTACGGTGGAAACCAATATCCGCTTCAACTATGGCTACACCACGATCCCGCGCCATCTGCGCGATCTGTTCGTCACCGAATACGGGGTGGCGGATCTGCGTGGCAAGACCGACAGCGAATGTGTCGAGGCCATGCTGGCGATCTGCGATGCGCGTTTCCTGGATGCGCTCTGTGCCGAAGCCAAGGCCAACGGCAAATTGGCAGAGGATTTCCAGATCCCCGAGAAGTGGCGCCGCAATCGCCCCGACGCGCTGCGCGAAGCGCTGGCGCCGCTGGAGCGTAAAGGCCTGTTGCCGCGCTTCCCGTTCGGCAGCGACTTCACCGAGGTGGAGCAGCGGCTGCTGCCGGCCTTGAGCTGGCTGCAATTGGCCAGCGCTTCCTGGCGCGGGCGTTTCACTCTTGCACGGGCCATGCTGCAGCGTGGCTCCGCAGTTGATGGTGAAGCGGAGGCCCTGGTGCGCATGGGGCTGGTGGGGCAGGGGCCGTTGAGTGAGCGCTTGCAGCGGAGGTTGGTACAAGTCGCCCTGCGGCACGTCGCGCCTAAAGCGTAGGAGCCCACCCTGTGGGCGAAAGCGGCCCATCAGGGCCGCCTCTTGTGATGGCCCGCGGCCACGCTGCGCGTGGCTTTCGCCCACAAGGTGGGCTCCTACATTAAGCTTCGCAGCCCCTGTCTTTATTCGGTGCCTTGTGATGTCAGATGCGGTGGCCTTGATCGAGCGTTACTACGAGGCGTTCAACCGTGGTGACTGGGGCGCGATGCTGGCCTGCCTGACCGACGACGTGGCGCACGACATCAATCAAGGTGGCCGCGAGACCGGTCGTGATGCCTTCCAGGCGTTCCTTGGCCGCATGGAACGGAGTTACCGCGAGCAATTGCGCGATATCGTGGTGATGGCCAGTACCGATGGCCAGCATGCCGCGGCCGAATACGTCGTGCACGGCGAATATCTGGCGGATGACGAAGGCCTGCCGCCGGCCCAGGGACAGCGCTATGTACTGCCGGGCGGAGCCTTCTTCGATATCCGCGATGGCCGTATTGCGCGCATCAGCAACTACTACAACCTCAACGACTGGATTGCCCAGGTCGGCGGTTGAGCGTGGCGATCCGGGTCATCACCTGTAGCGGCGAGGCGGTGACGCCTTATCTCGGCGACCTGGCGCGGCTGCGCATCGAGGTGTTTCGCGACTACCCCTATTTATATGAGGGCGATGCGGCATACGAGCAGCGTTACCTGACGGCCTATGCGCGGTCACCGCGCAGCGTGTTTGTGCTGGCGCTGGATGGGGATGCCGTCGTGGGGGCTTCCACCGGTATTCCACTGGCCGACGATGGCGATGCGTTCCACCAGCCATTCCTGGAACACGGCATGCTGCTGAGTGACGTTTTCTATTTCGGCGAATCGGTGCTGCTGGATGCTTATCGCGGCCAGGGGCTGGGACATCGGTTCTTCGATGAGCGCGAAGCGCACGCGCGACACCTGGGCGGATTCCGCTGGACAGCGTTCTGCGCGGTCGAGCGCAATCCGGATGATCCGCGGCAGCCTGAAGGTTACCGCTCCAACGACACGTTCTGGCGCAAGCGCGGCTATCAACGCCAGGACAACATGTTTTGCACGCTGGATTGGAAGGAGCGGGGAGATGATGCGCCCAGCGTCCACCGCCTGCGTTTCTGGTTGCGTCCGCTGGACGCCTGATCGATCGAAAGGGACTGCGATGTCACGCACGCTGGCCGAATGGCTGAGTTATCAGGAGCACGTCAATGTACGCAGCATCGAGCTGGGTCTCGATCGCGTGGATGCGGTATGGCAGCGCATGGGCGGCGCCGCGCCGGCGCGTCATGTCATTACCGTAGGTGGTACCAATGGCAAGGGTTCCACGGTGGCAATGCTGGAGGCCGTGCTGCAGGCGGCGGGGCGTCGCGTGGGCTGCTACACCTCACCGCACTTGCTGCACTACAACGAGCGCATACGCATCGACGGCCGCGACGCCAGCGATGAGGCGCTGATCGCCAGCTTCGAGCGGATCGAGGCGGCGCGTGGCGATCTGCTGCTGACGTACTTCGAATTCGGCACGCTGGCGGCACTCGATCTGTTCGCCCGCGCCGATCTCGACGTGGCGGTGCTGGAAGTCGGGTTAGGCGGACGCCTGGATGCGGTAAACATCATTGATGCCGACGTCGCGGTGGTCACCACAGTCGATCTGGATCATATGGATTGGCTGGGCCCTGATCGCGACAGCATCGGCCGTGAGAAGGCGGGCATTGCGCGGGCAGGGCGACCGGCCATCGTGGGTGAGCTCGATCCGCCTGCCGGCCTGCTCGATGCGCTGGCCGCGAGCGGTGCGCAGGTGGAGCGGGCGGGTACGGATTTTCACTGGGAGCGCGAAGCGAGTGGCTGGCGTTGGCAGCACCGCGACGGCATCGCTTTGTCTTTGCCTGATCCCAAGCTCGTGGCGCCAGTGCAATACGCCAATGCGGCCGCGGCGGTGGCCGCACTGCACGCGCTGCGCAAGGTGTTGCCGATCGAGTCAGCGGCGTTCGAGGCTGGCGTGCGCACCGCATTGGTCTCCGCGCGCCTGCAATCGCTGGGTGGCGACCCGGCCCTGATCGTGGATGTCGGCCATAATCCGCAGGCGGCGCGTGCGCTGGCCGAATGGCTGGATGCGCGTCCGGGCGGACAGGTGCATGCGGTCTACGGTGCACTGGCCGATAAGGATGTGGCTGGTGTGATCAGGGCGCTTGGCGCACGTGTCCATCACTGGCATCTGGCTGGACTGGAGCGAGATACGCCCCGTGGCCTGCCGGGTGAAGCGCTGGCGGAAGAGCTGCAACTGGCGTTGCCGGAAGCGCGTTTCGCCGTGCACGCCGACGTGCATGGCGCGTTGGAAGCCGCGCGTGGCACGGCGCAGCGAGGCGATCGCATCCTTGCGTTCGGTTCGTTTTTCGTCGCCGCGGCGGTACTGGCTGAATCACAGTCCTGACGATTTGCCGTGATTGGTCCCTTGGGCGGGTATAATCCCGCCCGTTTCGTGTTGCGCCTGTCGCCTTGGAGTCCGTCTTGAAAACACGTCTGCTGGGTGCCGCCGTTCTGATTGCGCTGGCGGTCCTGTTCGTGCCGATGTTCTTTTCCAGTACCCCACCGACGGCGGGTGGCGATGAAACGGTGAGTCTGGCGATTCCGCCGGCGCCGGATCGCGACCTGCAAACCAAGACCATGAGCCTCACGCCGGGCGTTGCGCCGTCTTCCACGGCTGCCGCCGCGCCGAAGCCGGCCGTGACCGGTGCCGATCAGCCCGTTGCGCCGGGTGCGGCACCCGTCAGTTCCGATAAGCTGGCCACCGTGAATATCGGCTCCAACCGTCCGCGCGACGTGGAAACCGATCCGGCCGCAGGCCAGAAGCCTGACCCCACCACGGTGAGCAACGGCAGTTCGCCGGCCCAGCCGGTGATCCCGGTCCAGACCAAGCCGGCAGCGACGCAGCCGGTGATTCCCGCCCAGACCAAGCCTGCCGCCGACAAGCCGGCCGCAACGGCGGCAGCTGCACCGACGCCGGCCTTGCCAGCGGCTACCGCCGCGCATGGCCAGTTCTCGCTCAATCTCAGTGCCTACGCGTCGACGACCAGCGCGCAGAGCCTTGTGCAGCGCGTGCGGGGCCTGGGTTACCCGGCTTCCAGCCGCGCGATCAATCAGGGCGGCAAGCAGCTGACCCTGGTCACGGCCGGTCCTTTTGAATCCCGCGCCGCGGCGGAAGCTGCGCGCCTGAAGATCACCCAGACCATTCCCGGTGCGCCGGCGCGCCTCGAAGGCAGTGCCAGCACGCCGGCCCAGGACGATGCTCCGGCGGCTGCACCGGCAACGGCCGCCGCCAAGCCGGCCGCGCGAGCGGGCGGCTGGGCGGTGCAGGTGGCGGCGATGGGTAGCCAGGCCGATGCCAATGCGTTGCGCGACAAGCTGCGCGCCAACGGCTTCGACGGCTATGTGGATACCGTGAACGCCAACGGCAAGCAGTTGTGGCGCGTGCGCGCCGGCCCGCAGACGCAGCGCGACGATGCAGTGCGCGTGCGTGACCAGATCAAGACCAAGCTTGGTCTCGGCGGCAACGTCGTCAGCGCGCCCTGACTGTACCGATGGCCACGACCGTGAACTGGACCGACTACATCATCATCACGGTCGTCGGTCTGTCGGTCTTGATCGGCGTGTGGCGCGGCCTTATTTCAGAGGTCATGGCGCTGGGGATCTGGATCCTGGCGTTCTGGGTGTCCTGGACCTTCGGGCCGAGTGTTTCGACCTACTTCGAGCATAAGATCGACCTGCCTTCGGCACGTATCGCCGTGGGCTATGGCACCTGCTTTGTCGCCGTGTTGATCGGCGGTGTGCTGGTGCGTTTCCTGATCGGCCGGCTGATCGAAGGTACCGGCCTGAGCGGTACGGATCGATTGCTGGGCATGGTGTTTGGCTTTGCGCGCGGCATCTTGCTGGTGACGCTGATGGTGTTTCTGCTGGGTTTCACCGCGTTTACCCGCGATCCGTGGTACCAGCAGTCCGTGTTATTGCCGCAGTTCAAGGGAGTGGCTGCGTGGCTCGGCGAAAGGGTGCCGGACAACGTGAAGCGTTATCTGCAGCCGTCCGCCGTGCTGGATCATCTGCCATCGATGC
The DNA here is from genome assembly GCF_044904565.1 of Dyella koreensis. NCBI lineage: Bacteria > Pseudomonadati > Pseudomonadota > Gammaproteobacteria > Lysobacterales > Rhodanobacteraceae > Dyella > Dyella koreensis. The sequence continues at coordinate 26,545 of NZ_JADIKD010000012.1, forward strand.
CTGCCATGCCGTCTTTGCAGTCCTTGCCGGCGTTGCCGGCGATGTTGCCAGGCGCCGCACCCGCGCCGGCACGCAGCTCCCAGGCGCCCGCGACGACCGGCGCGGCGCCCGCAACGAATCTCTAGCTATAGGCAACAACAACCATGTGCGGAATCATCGGCATTGTCGGTACCACCGAGGTGGCATCGGCCCTCTATGACGGCCTGACGGTGCTGCAGCATCGCGGGCAGGATGCGGCCGGCATCGCCACGGTCGACGGCGCGCGCCTGCGTCTGCACAAGGGCAACGGCCTGGTGCGTGATGTGTTCACCCAGGGCGCGATGAGCGGCTTGCGCGGCCGCATCGGCATGGGCCACTGCCGTTATCCCACGGCGGGTTCGGAAGGGTCTTCCGAGGCGCAGCCGTTCTACGTGAACTCGCCCTATGGCATCGCCTTCGCCCACAACGGCAACCTGGTCAACACCGAGACCCTGCGCCGCGAGATGTTCGAGGACGACCGCCGGCACATCAATACGGATTCCGATTCCGAGGTGCTGCTCAACGTGCTCGCGCACGAGCTGCAGATCCAGGACCGGATGGCGCTGACGCCCGATCACATCTTCAAGGCCGTGGCCGGCGTACATGCGCGTGCGCGCGGCGGTTATGCCTGCCTGGCGCTGATCCTGGGCTACGGCCTGCTGGCCTTCCGCGATCCCAACGGCATCCGTCCGCTGGTGCTGGGTGAGCGCGTGACCGCCGAGGGCCGCGAGTATGCGGTGGCTTCTGAGTCGGTGGCGCTGGATATTCTCGGCTTCAAGCGCCTGCGCGACGTGGCGCCGGGCGAAGCGGTGTTCATCAGCGACGACGGCCAGCTGTTCACCCGCATGTGCGCCGAAGCCGCGACGCACGCGCCGTGCATCTTCGAGTACGTCTACCTCGCACGGCCGGACTCGATGATCGAGAACGTCTCGGTCTACAAGGCACGCCTTCGCATGGGCCAGAAGCTGGCCGAAAAGATTCTGCGCGAGCGCCCCGACCATGGCATCGACGCGGTGATCCCGATTCCCGATACCGCCCGCACCGCCGCCAGCGCGCTGGCCGAAGCGCTGGGCGTGCCGTTCCGCGAGGGTTTCGTCAAGAACCGCTACATCGGCCGTACCTTCATCATGCCGGGGCAGGGCGAGCGCGTGAAATCGGTGCGCCGCAAGCTCAATCCGGTGGAGCTTGAGTTCCGCAAGAAGAACGTGCTGCTGGTGGATGACTCCATCGTGCGCGGCACCACTTCGCGCCAGATCATCCAGATGGCGCGCGAGGCTGGCGCGAAGAATGTGTTCTTCGCTTCCGCCGCACCGCCGGTGCGCTACCCCAACGTGTACGGCATCGACATGCCGGCCGCCTCCGAGCTGGTGGCTTCCGGCCATAGCGAGCAGGAAGTGGAGAAGATGCTCGGCGCCGACTGGCTGATCTATCAGGATCTGCAGGACCTGATCTGGGCCGTCCAGGATGGCAACGAGCAGCTGAAGCAGTTCGACGCTTCCTGCTTCAACGGCGAATACGTGACGGGCCTGGACAAGACCTATCTCGAACAGATCGAGATGCTGCGCTCCGACGACGCCAAGGCTGCGCGCCGCAGCGCATAAGTCATCGCAAGACCGGGAAGTATGCGCTGGCGGACTTCCCGGTCAGCGGATGTTGTGGCCGATGTGCCACAGCACACCGGTCGGGTCGATCAGATGAAAATCGCGTATGCCCCACTCGCGATCGTCGGGCGAGTTCATGCGCACGCCATGCGGGCCGTAGGTGCTGAGGATGTCCTTTTCCATCAGGCGCCGATGCCACGCATCCGCGTCGTCGACCAGCAGATGCATCATGAAGTTGTTGGCGTGCGCCTCGTTGTAGAAGTTCTGCAGCAGAAAGCTGCATTCGCCGAGCGCGAAGTACGCCACGCCCTTGAAGTCTGATTTCTCCTCGAAGCCCACGTCGGCGTAGAAGCGCCGCGACAGGTCGTAGTCGCGTGCCGGGACGAAAGCCTTGATCTCGACGGCATGCAGGCTGGGCATACGTCATTCCTTTGAGGAAGCCAGGAGCGCGACTATGCGCGCCCATCCTGGCCGGGTGCAATGCGGGCCTGTCGTCCGGCCGGCGCTACACTTCACCGCATGACCGATCTCCATCAAGCCGCCAGGCGCTGCCTCGACGCCAGCGAGCCGGCCGACAAGCTTCGTCTCACGCACGCGACCTGGCAGGCCTTCCTTGCCGGCGAACTTCGCCCGAGCGAGGACTCGCCTCCGCCCGAGCCCATCGCCGCGCCTGGCCGTCCGCTTCGTCCGCTGCTGGTGCCTTCGCGACAGGTTCCGCATCGCGGCCTGGGCACGCCGGAAGGTCGCGCGGCACTGGTGCATGCGGTGGCGCACATCGAGTTCAACGCGATCAACCTGGCCTGGGATGCGGTGTACCGCTTCCGCGGCAAGCCCGATGCGTACTATCGCGACTGGGCCAGTTGCGCCAACGACGAAGCGCGCCATTTCGCCATGCTCTCCGCGCGGCTGGCCGAGCTAGGGCATGCCTACGGCGACTTCGACGCCCACAACGGCCTGTGGGAAATGGCCGAGAAAACCGCCCATCACGACACTGCACGCATGGCTTTGGTGCCGCGCGTGCTGGAGGCGCGCGGGCTGGACGTCACGCCCGGCATGATCGAGCGTCTGCGCAGCGTCGGCGATGAAAGGACGGTCGACATCCTCGAAGTGATCCTGCGCGAAGAAGTGGCCCACGTTGCCGCCGGCACGCGCTGGTTTCGCCACTGCTGCGAGCGCGATGGCATCGACCCGCGCGACACTTTTCTCGACCTGCTGCGTGACTATATGGGCGCCAGCCTGCGCGGTCCGTTCAACCGTCCGGCACGGCTGGAGGCGGGGTTTGATGAGGAAGAGCTGGAGCGGCTCACGGCGCTGGCGTTGTAGCGGCAAGCCCTGAGCCTGGGCACAAAAAAGCCGGCGCTAGGCCGGCTTTTTTATCGAATTTTGGTCGGGGTGACAGGATTCGAACCTGCGACTTCTACGTCCCGAACGTAGCGCTCTACCAGGCTGAGCTACACCCCGTGGGAGCCGCGTATCTTAATGGCCCTTTTCAGGCTTGGCAACAGGTGCGTGTGTCCGAATCGCCCTGATCGGTCCGAGGAGCGGGTGGCCTTCTGCTAACCTATGCGGCTATCGCTGCGCCCAGCGCGCATAGGTCGTTTTCCCTTTTAAAGCTGAGGATTTCATGGCGCTCACCCCGGCCCGCACCATGCCCGGTGTACTCGAATTGCTCCCGCTCGACCAGATCGCTTTCCAGCGCATGCTCGACGTGATTCGCCGCAACTACGAGCGCTTTGGCTTTCTGCCGGTGGAGACGCCGGTGATCGAATATTCGGACGTGCTGCTGACCAAGACCGGCGGCGAGACTGAGCGTCAGGTGTATTTCGTGCAGTCCACCGGCGCGATGGAGCAGGGCGAGAAGCCGGACATGGCGCTGCGCTTCGACCTGACCGTGCCGCTGGCCCGCTATGTGGCCGAGCACGAGCATGATTTGTCGTTCCCGTTTCGCCGCTATCAGATGCAGCGCGTATACCGCGGCGAGCGCGCGCAGCGCGGCCGTTTCCGCGAGTTCTATCAGTGCGACATCGATGTGATCGGCAAGGACAGTCTGTCGGTGCGTTATGACGCCGAACTGCCGGCCGTCATCTATAGCGTGTTCCGCGAGCTCAACATCGGCGCCTTCACCATCCAGCTCAACAACCGCAAGCTGATGCGTGGTTTCTTCGAGAGCCTGGGCGTGGTCGATGCCGAGCAGCAGACCCTGGTGCTGCGCGAAGTGGACAAGCTGGACAAGCGTGGCGCCGATTACGTGCGCGACACGCTCACTGGCGAAGCCTTTGGCCTCAGCGCGGATGTCGCTCAGAAGATCCTCGATTTCGTGCAGGTGCGTTCCACTTCCTTGCAGGATGCCTTCGACAAGCTCGATGCACTCGGCGCTGGTCCGGAGTCTATGGAGCAAGGGCGCGCCGAGCTGAAAGAAGTGCTGGGCATGATCCGCGACTTCGGCGTGCCGGAATCGCATTTCGTGCTGAATCTCTCGATCGCGCGCGGGCTGGACTACTACACCGGCACCGTCTACGAGACCACGCTCAATGACTACCCGCAGATCGGCTCGATCTGTTCGGGTGGTCGCTACGAGAACCTGGCCGGCCAGTACACCAAGTCCAAGTTGCCTGGCGTAGGTATTTCGATCGGTCTGACCCGTCTCTACTGGCAGCTCCGCGACGCCGGCCTGATCAGCACCGCGCACAGCACGGTGGATGTCCTGGTGACGCAGATGGATGAGGCGCAACTGCCGGCTTACCTCGCGCTGGCGGGAGAGCTGCGCGGCGCCGGTATCGCCACCGAGGTGGTGCTGGAGGGCGGCAAGCTCGGCAAGCAGTTCAAGTACGCCGACCGCGCCGGCATCCGCTTCGTGGTGGTGCTGGGCGAGGACGAGCTGGCCAAGGGCGTGGTTACGGTCAAGGATCTGCGTCGCGAAGACCAGTTCGAGGTGGCCCGCGCCGATCTGATCAAGACGCTGCGCGTCGAGTTGGCCCAGGCCGAAATCGGCGCCTGAGCATGGTGATTCGAGGGGAGGTATGTAGCGGGTGAAGTGCTCACTCGTTGCTAAGAGCCTGCTCCCTATCTTTTCGTGGCCCGCGTTGAGTGTCGGCGGGCGTCAGGTGGTGGAGCGTGGCGCAGCGCCTGGCTGGCTGCCAGGCCAAGCCGCGCGCCGCCGCATGGCGCCCGCCGACACTCAACCCGAAGGGCCGGGTCTGTTTGCGCTCCAGCCGGCGTCATCGCTCGGTCGTGTACGGACGTACACTCCCTCCCTCTTCCTTGGCTGGTGCGCAAGCAGATCCCGGCGCGGGCTACGAAAAGATAGGGAGCAGGCTCTTACTTCCCCTTTCTTGTTCTTGTGTTCTCCTTCCCCATTCAACGCATTCTGGATACGCAGGCATGACGGCAAAGACGGTGCTTCTCGACGGCAACAGCCTTACCCGCGAACAATTGGTCGCGGTGGCGCGCCAGGGGCTTGGTGTAGAGCTGGACAAGGCGCAGCTTGTGCGCGTGCAGCGCGCCGCGGATTTCCTGGCCGACAAGGTCAGTTGCGGCGAGCCGACCTACGGCGTCACCACCGGCTTCGGCAGCAACGCCGACAAACTGCTGGGCGCACATCGTCTGCGCGACGAGTTGCCGGGAGGGCATCCTGACAAGCCGGAAGGCACGTTGCTCGACGAACTGCAGCACAACCTGATCATCACGCACGCAGTCTGCGTCGGTAAGCCGTTCGCCGAGGAAGTGGTGCGCGCCATGCTGGTGATTCGCATCAACACCTTGATGCGCGGCCATTCGGGCATCCGCGTCGAAACCCTGCAAGCACTTACGGCGTTGCTCAACAGCGGTGTGGTGCCAGTGGTGCCGGAGAAGGGCTCGGTGGGCGCTAGTGGCGATCTCGCGCCGCTTTCGCATCTGGCAATCGTGCTGCTCGGTGGCGGTGAGGCGTTCTACCAGGGCGAGCGGATGCCTGGCGCTGAGGCGCTGGAGCGAGCCGGTCTGTCGCCGATCCGCCTGTCCTTCAAGGAAGGCCTGGCGCTGAACAACGGCACCGCGCAGATGCTGGCCACCGCTGCGCTGGCGTTGGATTCGCTGGAATACCTGCTCGACACCGCCGACCTGGCTGCTGCAATGACGCTGGATGCCTTCGCTGGCCGCAGCGGCGCGCTGCGTCCCGAGGTGCATGCGCTGCGTCCGCATCCGGGGCAGGTCGAAACGGCAGGGCATGTGCGTGAGTTGCTCGAAGAGAGCACCCTGGTTGATATTCCTTATCACCTGGTGCCGCGCTTCAAGCAGTGGACGGCCGAGGCCTGGGAGCAGCCGGAGGATCAGGCGCTCAGTTTCGACATCGGTTGGGATTGGGTGCCGGCCAACCAACGTCATGGGCGCGAAGCGTTCTATAGCCGCTTCCTGCCGTTCCGTGGCGGCAAGAAGCATCAGCCGCAGGACGCCTACTGCCTGCGCTGCATGCCGCAGGTGCACGGCGCGGTGCGCGATGCCTGGGCGCAGGCGTGCCGGGTGATTGATATCGAACTCAATGCGGTCACCGACAATCCGTTGATCTTCCCAGAGGCGGAGGGCGCACAATTCATCGAAGAGCAGGTGATCTCGGCCGGCCATTTCCACGGCATGCCGCTGGCGCTGGCGATGAGCTACGTCAAGGCAGCCATCCCGGTACTGGCTTCGATCTCCGAGCGCCGCCTCAACAAGCTGGTCGACCCGGCTACCAACGATGGCCTGCCGGCGTTCCTCACCGGCAACGAGGATGGCACCGATTCCGGTTTCATGATCGTGCAGTACACCGCGGCGGCCCTGGTCAATGATCTGGCGACGCGCGCGCATCCGGCCAGTGTGTATTCGGTGCCGACCAGTGCGAATGCCGAGGATCACGTCTCGATGGGTGCCAACGAGGCGCGCCACGTGTTGGAGATGATGGAAGACCTCAGCCACGTGATTGCGCTGGAGTTGTACACCGCGGCGCAGGCGCTGGATTTCCGTCAGGCCATGCTCAATGCGGCCCGCCGCCTCGCGGCGCGCGGCGATTGGAAGGCGCTGGCCGGCAAGATTGCCAACGCGCCGCGCGAGGATCATCCGCATTACCCGCAGTTCGCGGCTGAGGTGCAGCAGCTCACTGCGGCGCTGGCTGGGGTGGGCGATTTCCACGCGGGTACTGCGGTGCGCAAGGCGCATGATGTGATTCGCGGGTATATCGATTTCATGTCGCGGGATCGGGCGATGGATGGGGATGTGCGGGTGGTTTGTGAGTTGGTGGGGCGGAGGGCGGTTCACTGAATTTGCTCGCGCTTTTCTCCCTTTGGTGAGCTGAAGGGGGTTCTGTGGGAGGGGGAGGCGAGTTCGGTCCTTGCGATATCCCTCCCAGTTCGTCATTCCGGCGCAGGCCGGAATCCAGTAGTGGTGCGCCTCGGTTGTCGCGTTATCCCGAATTGGCTCGCCTGCGGCGGGCTTTCGTCTCGCTGCCGCGAGCCGAGTTACTTTTCTTTGCTTGCCCAAAGAAAAGTAACCAAAAGAAAAGGCACCCCTCTTACGCGCCCTTCGGCTTCGCCTACGGGTCCGTGAGGGTTGGCCGGGCTTTTCGACAGGACATCCTTGTCCTGTCGAAAAGGCATCGGCATCCATGCCGATGCCCCCTTCGGGGCCTTTTCGTCCAACCCTCACCGCTCCACAGGGGGCCCGGTTACGGGCTCGCTTCGCATCGCCTAATGGAGCGGTTCTCCCTCTCCCCTCCGGGGAGAGGGTTGGGGTGAGGGGTGGGTGCTCGGGATAGCGCTGCTACGCAGTGCCGGTGCTTTGTGGGGCGGTATGTCTGCACGCGGCGGCGGGGCGCATCGCACTGATGCCCGTTCCATATCCCTGATTTTCCTTGCACTTTCGGCCGCCATTCCCAGGCTTGCGGCGCCGCATCATCGTCGGTATGATGCGATCCACTGTATTAACGCATTAGTACATTATGAAGCGTCGATCGTTGGATCCCGAGACCCCCGCCGAGTCCGCTGAGCTGAGTCTGTGTGAGGCTTTGCTGTCGTTGAAGAATGCGGATGAGATGAATGCTTTTCTGCATGACTTGTGCACGCCGGCGGAGCTGGAGGTGTTGGTGGATCGTTGGCGGGTGGTGCCGTATCTGCTGGATGAGGTGCCGTATCGCGAGATCCATGAGCGCACGGCGGTGAGTATCACCACCATCGGGCGGGTGGCGCGTTTTCTCAATCAGGGTAATGGCGGCTATCTGGCTGCCGCGGCCCGTGCAGCACGTCGTCGCGCGGCGGCGAAGAAGGCCAAGTCATGAAGACACGCGACCGCTTGCGCATCGCGATGCAGAAGTCCGGTCGGCTCACGGAGCCGGCGCTGGATCTGCTCAATCGCTGCGGGCTTAGCTTCCGACAGAGCCGCGACAAGCTGTTCTGCTTTGGCGAGGGCGAGCCGGTGGATCTGTTGCTGGTGCGCGATGACGACATCCCCGGGTTGATTGCGCAGGGGGTATGCGATCTGGGCATCGTCGGTCGCAATGTGCTCAGCGAGTATCAGTTGACTGATGGGCGCGAGGCGGAGCCGCTGGCCGAATGGCGGCCGCTGGGTTTCGGGCGTTGTCGTCTGTCGATCGCCGTGCCGCAGGAGATGGCCTATGAGGAAGTCGGGCAACTTGCCGGGCGCCGCATTGCCACCTCATATCCGGGCCTGCTGCGTGAGTGGTTGCGTACGAATGGTGTGGATGCGGGTGTAGTGACGCTGGCGGGATCGGTGGAGATCGCGCCGCGGCTGGGTACAGCCGACGCGATCTGCGATCTGGTGCAGAGCGGCGGCACGCTGGTCGCCAATCATCTGCGCGAAGCCGATGTCTTGCTGGAAAGTGAGGCTGTGTTGGCCGGGCCGCAGACGCTGCCGGTGGATGAGCGCGGCGACATGATCGAGTTGTTGCTCAAGCGTCTTGATGGGGTGATGCAGGTGCGCGAGTCGCGCTTGCTGCTGCTGCAGACCTCGCGCAGTGCGCTGGAAGCGGTGACCCGCCTGCTGCCGGGTGGTCCGCAGCCGACCTTGCTGCCAGTGGCGGGGCAACCGGACCAGTTGATGTTGCAGGCGCTGTGCGCTGGCGAAGTGAGTTGGCGGCAGTTGGAAGAGATCAAGAAAGCCGGTGCGCGCGAGATGTTCGTGCTGCCGGTGGAGAAGATGCTGGCATGAAGCGCCTGGACTGGAATCGATTGGATGCCGCCGCCCAGCGCGATGCGTTGGCGCGACCGGCGCAGTCACGTGCTGACGAGTTGCGTCGCGGCGTGGAGCAGATCATTGCGCAGGTGCGTGCGGATGGCGATGCGGCCCTGCGCGCGTTGAGCGCGAAGTACGACCGTTGCGTGATCGATGTGATCGAAGTGGATGAGGCCGAGTTTGCTGCGGCCGAAGCGGCATTGGCACCAGAGTTAAAGGCGGCCATCAAGGAAGCCGCGTCGCGCATCGATGCTTTCCATCGCGAAGCCGCGCCGCGGCCGGTCGCGGTGGACACCGCCAAGGGCGTGCGGGTGGAACGCATGCTGCGGCCGATCAGCAAGGTTGGCCTGTATGTGCCGGCGGGCAGCGCGCCGTTGCCGTCGACAGCGCTGATGCTGGGCGTGCCCGCGCGCATTGCTGGTTGCCGTGAAGTGGTGTTGTGCTCACCGGCACGGGCGGATGGTCGCTGCGACGAGGCCGTGCTGTACGCGGCACGTGTTACCGGCGTGCATAAGGTGTTCAAGCTGGGCGGCGCGCAGGCGATCGCGGCAATGGCCTATGGCACCGCCTCGGTACCTCGCTGCGACAAGCTGTTCGGTCCGGGCAACGCCTGGGTCACGGAAGCCAAGTTGCAGGTGTCGGGCGATCCCGAGGGCGCAGCGATCGATATGCCGGCTGGGCCGTCCGAGGTGCTGGTGATCGCCGACGCCGCGGCCAATCCCGCATTCGTGGCGGCGGATCTGCTGTCGCAGGCGGAGCACGGTCCGGACTCGCAGGTGATTCTGCTCAGTCCTTCGGCTGAGCTGCTCGACAAGGTCGCGAGTGAAGTGGATCGCCAGTGCGCCGAGTTGCCGCGTGCGTCGATTGCCGTGCAGGCACTGGCACAGAGCCGGTTGATTTTGGTCGATTCACTGGCGCAGGCCGTGGCGGTAAGCAATCGCTATGCGCCGGAGCATCTGATCCTTCAGGTGGCGGAGCCGCGCGCGTTGCTCGATGGTGTCGACAGTGCCGGCTCGATCTTCCTAGGTGCGTGGACGCCGGAATCCGTGGGCGATTATTGCAGTGGCAGCAACCACGTATTGCCGACCTACGGCTACGCCCGCAGCTACAGCGGCGTATCGGTGGCGAGCTTCCAGAAGCAGATCACCGTGCAGGAGGTGAGCGCCGAGGGCCTGCGCGAGATCGGTCCATGCACGGCGACACTGGCCGCGGCGGAACAGTTGGAAGCGCATCGGCGTGCCGTAACGCTGCGCCTTGCCGCACTGGAGGGCAGGGCATGAGCGTTCTCGATCTGGCGCGCCCGGAAATCCGTGCCATGCAACCGTATTCTTCCGCGCGCATGGAGGCGAGCGGCGGACGAATTCTGCTCAATGCCAATGAGTCGGCATGGGCGCCGGTGGGTGACGCGGGCCAGGGCTGTAACCGCTATCCCGATCCACAGCCTGCGGCGTTGATCGATGCGCTGGCCGAACTTTATGGCGTGCACCATGACCAGCTACTGGTCGGGCGCGGCAGTGACGAGGCGATCGATCTTCTGGTGCGAGCCTTCTGCCGCGCCGGACAGGATGCCATCGCCATCCAGCCGCCGACGTTCGGCATGTATGCGGTGTGCGCGCGCATCCAGAACGCCGGCGTGATCGAAGTGCCGCTGTCGTCGAGTTTCACGCTGGACGTCGATGCCGTCCTGGCAGCGATCACGCCGGCTGTGAAGCTGGTCTTTGTCTGCACACCGAACAATCCGACCGGGCAGCCGATTCCCCACGGGGATATCGAGCATCTCGCCCAGGCGTTGCGTGGCCGCGCGTTGCTGGTGGTGGATGAGGCCTATCTGGAATTCGCTGACGCCGATAGCGTGGCGGGCCTGATCGATCGCTACGACAATCTCGCCGTACTGCGCACCTTGTCGAAGGCATGGGCGTTGGCCGGCGCGCGTATCGGCAGCCTGCTGGCGAACTCGGAAGTGATCGCCTTGCTGCGCCGGATCATGCCGCCGTATCCACTGCCTTTGCCATGTGTCGCGGCAGCGCTTGAGGGCTTGTCGGCGCAGGGGCGGGCGAGCGCCTTCGAACATATCCGCGTGGTGCGCGCCGAGCGCTCACGCATGGCGAGTGCTTTGGCGACGCTGCCAGGCGTGCGGGAAGTGCTGCCGTCCCAGGCGAACTTCCTGGCGGTGCGCTTTGACGATGCAGGCGGCGTATATCAGCGCTTGTTGGCTGAGGGCATCGTGGTGCGCGACGTGCGGCGCTATCCGAACCTGGGCGATGCCTTGCGCATCACCATCGGCACGCCGGAGGAAAATGCCCGGGTACTGACAGTTTTGCAGGGAGCGATGGCATGAGCCGCAAAGTCCTTTTTGTCGACCGCGATGGCTGCCTGATCGAGGAGCCGGCGGACGAGCAGATCGATAGCTACGAGAAGCTGGCCCTGCTGCCGGGCGTGATCGCTTCGCTGCAACGCTGTGTGGCGGCGGGTTATGAGCTGGTGATGGTGACCAATCAGGACGGCCTCGGCACCGAGCGCTTTCCCGAGCCTCACTTCACCGGACCGCATGAATTGCTGATGCGCATCCTGGCTTCGCAGGGCATCCGTTTTCGCGAAGTGCTGATCGATCGCAGCTTTCCGCACGAGGGGCTGGATACGCGCAAGCCAGGCGTGGGCATGCTGCGCCATTATTTGGCGGACGACAGCTGGAGCCGCGCCGCTTCGGCCATGGTGGGCGATCGCGAGACCGACCTGCAGTTCGCCGCCAATATGGGGGTGCGCGGTTTCCGTGTCGGCCCGCAGGGCATCGCGTGGGATGAGATCGCCCACCAGTTGCTCGATGCACCGCGCACGGCCACGGTGGTACGCAACACCAAGGAAACCCGCATCACCGTCAGCGTGGATCTGGACCGCGTGGCCGAACCGCAAGCGCACACCGGGCTAGGCTTCTTCGATCACATGCTGGAGCAGATCGGCAAGCACGGCGGTTTCGCGCTGGAGCTGCATTGCGACGGCGATACCCATATTGACGAACACCACACCATCGAGGATTGCGCGCTCGCATTGGGTCAGGCCTTGCGCCAGGCGCTGGGCGACAAGCGCGGCATCGGCCGCTACGGTTTCACGCTGCCGATGGATGAGTCGCAGGCCAGCGCTGCGCTGGATCTGTCGGGCCGTCCGTACTTCGTGTTCGAAGGCAGCTTTCCGCGTGAACGTGTCGGCGAAGTGCCGACCGAACTGGTACCGCATTTCTTCCGCTCGCTGTGCGAGACGCTGGGCGCGAATCTGCACCTGAGCGTGCGCGGGGAGAATGCGCATCACATGGTCGAGGCGTGCTTCAAGGTGGTGGCGCGCACGCTGCGCCAGGCGATCCGGCGCGAAGGCAGCGAGCTACCGAGTACCAAGGGGGCGCTGTAATGGCCGTGGTCCTGGTCGATGCCGGTGGTACCAATATCGGCTCCGTGCGCTATGCCCTGCAGCGGCTCGGTGTGGACGCCGCGCTGACGTCGGATGCGCAGACCATCCGCAACGCCGACAAAGTCATTCTTCCGGGCGTTGGCGCGGCAGCTCCGGGCATGGCGCGCTTGCATGAGCTGGGGCTGGTCGAGTTAATGCGTTCGCTGACCCAGCCGGTGCTCGGCGTGTGCCTGGGGATGCAGCTGCTATGCGAGCGTTCGGAAGAGAGCGACACCACGTGCCTGGGTTTGATTCCCGCCACGGTGCATCGATTTGTCGAAGCCCCTGGATTGCGCGTGCCGCACATGGGCTGGAACCGCTTGAAGGCGACTGCTTCGCATCCGCTGTTGAAGGGACTGGATGAGCACAGCTGGGCGTACTTTGTGCACAGTTATGCGGTGCCGGTTGGCAATTACAGTCTTGCCGTCGCCGACTACGGCGGCGAGTTCTCCACGGTGATTGCCCGCGGCAATTTCCATGGCATGCAGTTTCATCCCGAGCGTTCGGCTGCGGTCGGCGCGACCTTGCTGAAGAATTTCCTGGAACTATGAGCTTCACCATCATTCCCGCCATCGACCTGCGTGCCGGACGCGTGGTGCGTCTGCGCCAGGGCGATTACGACCAGCAGACCACCTATGACTTCGATCCGCAGACCCTGGCCCGCCGCTATGCGGATGCAGGGGCCGAGTGGCTGCATGTCGTCGATCTGGATGGCGCACGCTCCGGCACGCTGGACAACCTGCAAGTGATCGAAGCGATCGCGCGTACCGGCATGCAAGTGCAGGCCGGTGGCGGTGTGCGCGGCGAGGACGATCTGCGTCGCCTGTTCGATGCCGGCGTCAACCGCGCGGTGCTGGGCAGTGTGGCGATCCGCGAGCCGGCTCAGGTCGGCACGTGGCTGGGCAAGTACGGCAGCGCGCGCTTGACCATTGCGCTGGATACGCGCCGCATCGATGGCCGCTGGGCGCTGCCGAGCGCAGGGTGGACGGAAGTGGAGGCGCGCTCGCTCGACGAACTGGCGCCCTGGTACGCCACGCGCGGCGCACGCCATCTGTTGTGCACCGATATCGATCGCGACGGCATGCTGGCCGGCTTCAATCTCGATCTGTATCGCCACCTTGCGGCCACGGCACCGGCGCTTGAAGTGCAGGCATCCGGTGGCGTGCGCTCGCTGGATGATATCCGCGACGCCCGTACGGCCGGCGCGTGGGGCGTGATTCTTGGACGGGCCTTGCTCGAAGGCCGCTTTACCATCGAGGACGCCCTGACATGTTGAGCCGTCGCATCATTCCCTGCCTGGACGTGCGCGACGGCAAGGTAGTCAAGGGCGTGCGTTTTCGCGATCACGTGGTGATGGGTGAGATTGTCGAACTGGCCATGCGCTATCGCGACGAGGGCGCTGACGAGCTGGTGTTCTACGACATCACCGCCAGCCCGGAAGGGCGCAGTGTGGATCGCGGCTGGGTGGAGCGCGTGGCCCGGGTGATCGATATTCCGTTCTGTGTGGCCGGTGGTATCCGCAGCGTCGATGAAGCCCGCGAGGTGCTGCATGCGGGGGCCGACAAGATTTCGGTGAACTCACCCGCGCTGGAACGCCCGGCGCTGATCGGCGAACTGGCCGATGCCTTCGGCGTGCAGTGCGTGGTGGTCGGCATCGACAGCCTGCGCGATGCGGACGGCGAATGGCGCGTGCGCCAATACACCGGCGACCCATCCAAGACACAGGCATTGGCGCGGCGCACGCTGGACTGGATGGTCGAGGCGCAGCAGCGTGGCGCCGGCGAGATCGTGCTCAATTGCATGGGCAGCGATGGGGTGCGTCAGGGTTACGACCTGGAGCAGCTCGGCGTCGCGCGTGCACTTTGCACAGTGCCGCTGATCGCTTCCGGCGGTGCGGGAGCGCCAGAACATTTCCACGATGCTTTTGTGCAGGCTGATGTGGATGGTGCGCTGGCGGCGAGCGTGTTTCACGGCGGCGCGATCGCCATTCCCGAGCTCAAGCGCTACCTGCGCGAGCAAGGTGTCGAGATCCGTCTTTGAGTGTCGAGGCTTCTTCCATGACTGATATCAACACCGATCTTTCCCGTCTCGACTGGCGCAAGGGCGATGGCCTGTTGCCGGCCGTCGTGCAGCACTGGCGCAGCGGTGAAGTGCTGATGCTCGGTTACATGAATGCCGAAGCGCTGGAGACAACGCGGCGCGAAGGCAAGGTCACTTTCTATAGCCGCAGCAAGCAGCGTCTGTGGACCAAGGGCGAGAGCTCCGGTCATGTGCTGGCCATGAAGTCGATCCGCATCGATTGCGACGCGGATACCTTGCTGATCCAGGCTGAGCCGCAAGGGCCGACCTGTCATCTGGGCACATCGAGCTGCTTCGGCGAGAGTGCTGTAGTGAGTCCGCCGCTCGGGTTCATCGCCGAGCTGGATGCTCTGGTCGAACAGCGTTATGTCGAGCGGCCCGATGGCAGCTACACCACGCGTTTGTTCGAGGGCGGCATCCGTCGGATCGCGCAGAAAGTAGGTGAAGAAGGTGTGGAGACAGCGCTGGCGGCCGTTGCTCAAGGTGACGAGGAGTTGCTGGGTGAAGCGGCTGATCTGGTCTTCCATCTCACGGTCGCGCTGCGCGCACGCGGGCTCGGATTGACTGATGTGGCTCGCTTGCTGGCCGAGCGTCACGCGCAACGCTGATGCTTTATCGCACGGTCTTTCGCAGGCCGTGCATGTCATGTCTTTGTTTCTAAAGCCTTGCGTAAGACGCTGGCGACGCTATTATCCGTTCCCGTCCGTATGGGTTCTTTCTAGTTAGAAATTTCCTAGCGGGCTTCAGTCGTCCGGGAGAGGGCGGCCATCCGACAGGGGGCACAAGCAGAACGACTTGTCGTCCGGATGCGTATCGATGTGATTGCAGGGCTCATCTGAGTGCTTGGCCGGTGACCATGAGGGCATCGGTACGTCGACGGGAACGGACATGAATACAATTTATCGTTTGGTGTGGAGCACCGCGCAGGGTGCCTGGGTGGTCGCGTCGGAGCTGGCCCAGGTACGCAGGGGCAATCGGCGCGGCGGGTCGGGGACCAACACACTGAGAGTGGCGGCGCTGACCCTTGCGCTGTCGCTGGCCGGTATTGGACCGGTGCTGGCCCAGAGCGTGACGCTCGGCGTCTACGACCCCCAGATCAACGACAACAAAGTCGGCCAGCAGATCGTCGGCGCCGGCAACACCATGACCATCTCCGGTCCCCAGCAATTTCTTGCTGGCGACAGCGGCGCGCGCAGCACTACGCTGGGTGCATTGAACACTGCTGGAAAGATCGTCAGCGGTTCGCAGTGGATTGGCGCGGGGCGGCTCAATCCCGGCACCATCAATTTCGGCGTCACTGTGCCCGACCCGATTACCGGCGGCACGCGCGTGGTATCGACCTATGCGACCGCCAATCTGGTGCCGCTGACACCGGTCGACATGAATACGTCGGTGCCTGACGAGGTGAACGTCAACGGTGCGCAGTACATCGACGCACGCGTCGGCACGGTGACTTCGGCCGGCGGCACGCTCAACGTCAATGTCGGCACGGCCGGTGCGGCTTCGACGGCGAGCACCAATGGCTGGACCATGGCGGCCAAGCAGTCCTCGCTGTTCTATGCGGACGGTAGCGCGGGTGTCGCCAGCAACATCAATTGGCAGTCCAACAACCGCATCACCTTTATCGGTGACGTCGCCGCGCCCAATCAGCCGCAAAACTACCAAGTCACTTATGTCTCAAGTTACGGCGGTACCTTCACCGTCACTACACTCGATGGTGTGGCCAATACAAAGGCGGTGAACAACGACAGCGACCTGCGCACCTACAACGACTGGCTGATCAGCCAGATCCGCGCGGGCAACCTGGATCCGGCGCAGTACACCAACGAGTTCAACAAGGCCTATGCGTCGTCGACGCAGAACGTCGGCTACAACATCTCCGCCAACAATCCCGCGGATGAGATCGCGCAGCCGATCGGCCTGCGCGTGGTGATGCATACGATTGGCAACAACGGCAGAGCCACCGTCAACAGCGGGGCCAAGCTGGAGGTGGTGAACTCGAACGGCGGCGCGATGCGCGCGGAGAGCGGTGGCACGCTGACCAACAACGGCACGCTGGCGACCACCCACACTTCGGGTGATGGCACGGCCATGTTCATGACCGGCAGCAGTTCGGGTACCAACAACGGCGTCATCAACGGCAATTTCTTCCTCAATACCAACGGCAGCACGGTCGACGGGGCTTACGGTTCCAATGTGGTCGATCTGGCCGCCGCCAGCGCCTTCACCAACAACGGCATCATCAACCTGGCTACCGGTGCGACCAATGGTGCGGGTGCGTCGGCAGGTATCCGGCTGAATGGCAATAGCAACGCCAACAACACCGGCATCATCAATGTCGGCGTGACCGGCTCGAAGTCCAATGGCTCGATGACGGGCGTGCTGCTTGCCGATGGCACCGGCCAGTTCACCAATACCTCCACAGGCACCATCTATATCGGTCGTGGGCCACAGACCAGCGCAGGCACCACGCCTGCCGATGTGGCGGTGAACCAGGGCACGCTCACTGCCGGCATCACCGTCAACGGTAATGCCACGGCGAACAACCAGGGCACCATCACCATCGGCAGCAGGACGCAGAATGCCGCAGGCATCGTGGTGAGCAATGCGCCCAATGCCACGGTGAACAACACCGGCACGATCAATATCAACGGCAAGGCGGCAACGGTGCCGCGCGAAAACGACGGCATCCTGGTGACCAACTCGGGCGCCGGCGGCGGCATCAGCAATGCGGGCACGATCAATCTCAACGGCGTCAACGGCGTCGGCATCAAGGTGCTGAGCACTAACGCCAGTGCTTCGACGGTCAGCTCCAGTGGCACCATCAATGTGGCCGGTGGCGCCGACCCGGGTAGCGGCACGCGCAACTTCGGCGTGTGGGTGGAAGGACAGGCCTCGGGCACGGCGACGGCGAATGTCAGCGGCCCGGTGAATCTGCTGGGTGATGGTGCTATCGGTATCCACGCGCGCGGCCGCGCAACGGTGGACGTGCTGGCGGGTGCCGAGCCGACCTTCGCCAACGGCACCAGGCAGATCGCGTTCTTCGCCTACGGTACCAACGCCAAGATCAATGTCGCGAGCGATACGCTCAACGTAACGACGACGGGATCCACCCTGTTCCGCATGGAGAATGGCGCGGGCTTCGATGGCACCGGATTGAATCTGACTGCCTCCGGCGCGAATTCAGTGGCGGTGCTGGGTACCGGCGCGCCTTCCGTGGTCAATACGAAGAACGCGCAGATCCAGGTGACCGGCAGCGGTGCCACGGGCGTAGTGATCGAGGGCGGCGCGGTGGGCACGATCGACGCCGCGACGACCATGCATCTCTCGGGTGTCGGGGCGGTGGCGGGCATAGTCGACGGCCAGAAGCACAGCCTGACCGGCGCGAACACCGGCTCGCCGGTGAGCACGACATCGCTCACCACGGCCGCCACGTTGACTGAAAGCCAGACCGCGCTGACCGGCTATATCGCGCGCAACAGCGCCAAGCTGACCAACACCGGGCACATTACGTTCTCCGGTGCGCATTCCACCGGCATCCGCGTGGAGTCGGGCGCGACCGCGACCAACAGCGGCAACATCACCGTGCAGGATGGCGGCACCGGCATTCTGGTCGATGGCAGCATCGGCAACAGTACGACCACTGCGAATACCACGGGCATTGTCACGGCGAATGGCGGCAGTGTTGCCGACCGTACACGCGGCGTGATTGCCACCGGTAGCAAGGCAGTGATGAACCTGCAAAACGGCTCGCAGGTGCAATTGAACGGCGTGGGAGCCATCGGTGCCGAGGCGGTCAACGGAGGTACGGTGAATGTCGCGGCCAGCGCGCTGCCGGTCTTCGCCAACACTGATCAGATTGCGTTCCATGCACTGGGCGCAGGCGCGCAGATCATCAGCGCGGCCAGCGCGGTCGATGCCAGCACGGCCAATTCCACTATCTACCGTATCGACGATGGCGCCACGCTCGCGCTCAGCGGCACGCCGGTATTGACCTCATCGGGCGCCGGCGCGCGCGGGATCACCGGTTCGGGCACCGGCACGCAGGTGACCACGGGCGCGACGACATTCAATGTCAGCGGCGCCGGTGCGTCCGGTCTTGAGGTGGATGGTGGTGCCACCGGTACGCTCAGCGCCGCTTCGACGGTGAATCTCAGCGGCATCGGCAGCATCGGCGGCATCGTGGACGGGCAGAAGACCGATATCTCCGGTGTCGCGGTAGGTTCGCCGGTCGCCACCACGCTGACCAATAACGGCGCCGTCAACGGTACCGGAGCCAATGCCGTTGGGTTTATCGCGAGGAACCAGGGCAGCTTGGTGAATGCCGGCGCGGTCAACATGACGGGCAGCGGCAATACCGGTGTGTGGTTGCAGAGTGGCGGCACGCTGACCAACAGCAACAGCATCCATGTGGCGAACGGCACCGGCGTGCGCGTCGAAGGCGCGCAGTCAAAGATCGCGGGCCTGGGCACGGTGACGGTGGACAACGGTGTGGCCGGCATCCAGTTGCTCAATGGGGCGCAGACGTCGATCGACGGGCAGGGCGGCAGTGTCGTCACCCACGGCACGGCGCACGGCATTCTGCTGGATACGGGCGCGTCGTCGCTGACGGCCACCCATGCCACCATCACCACCGACGGCACCGGCAACGGCATCGAGAATGCAGCGGAAATCGGCACGGTCTCGTTGAACAACCTCACGATCAATACGGGCAACGGTGCGGGCATTCGTACCGCCACGGCCTTTGATCCGGCTTCGACGGTGACGATGAATGTCGCCGGTTCGGGTACAGGCTTCGCCTTCCGCAATGCGGATGGTTCAACGGCCAGCAGCGCGCTGAATCTGAGTCAGAACTATGTGGTGAACGCCAATGGTGCCGGTGCCACCGGTATCCAGGCACTCACGTCGGGTGCGGTCACGACGGCGGCGACTGTCAATGTCACCAACGCGGCCGGCGGTTCGGCGCTGGTTGCGGGCACGGCGTCCACTACGACGAATACCGGCAAGCTGGTCTCGGCCAGCACGGTGTCGCCGGTGGTGGATCTGTCCAACGGCACCGGCACGAGTTTCACCAATACCGGCACGATCCAGGCCAGCAGCGCCACGGGTCAGGCCATTCGCGGCAGTGCCGGCAGCGACACGATTTCGCTAACGGGCGGATCGGTGCAAGGCGACATCGCCACCGGCAACGGCAGCGATAATTTCAGTTGGACGGCCGGCACGCTCAACGGCAGCCTGAGCATGGGCAGCGGCCCGAACAACCAGGCGTTGGTGAAGGGTGTGGATCTCTCCTCTACCTATCACCTGACCAGCGGCGTCGGTAGTGGCAATACGCTCAACCTGGACACCATCACCTATCGGGGCGGCTCCTTTGCTGCGGACGATCTCAGCAAGGGTGTCAATCTGGGCAGCGGCTGGAACACGATCAACTTCACCAAGACCGCATTCACGCTGACCGACAACCTCAGGCTCGCTCACAGCGACGTCACTATCGACTCGGCTTCAACGCTGTTTGCCGGCGACAATGTGCATCCGGTGATTTCCGACCCGACGCCTGGCGGCGTGCGTGTCACCAACGCCGGCACGATCGACCTGACCAATGGTGCAGGTTCGCCGGGCAACAGCCTGACCATCGACGGCGATTACATTTCGCAGGCCGGCAAGATCAACCTGATCACCACGCTCAATCTCGGCAGTGCCCTGAGCAACCAATTCACGGATCGCTTGCTGGTGCAGGGCAATGTCACCGTGCCCGGTGGTGCGACGGTGTTGAACATCACGCCATCGGCGGCGAGCACGGGCGCGTTGACCGATTTCAATCACAACAGCGCGGTGGATGCGAACGAAGGCATTTCGGTGGTGCAGGTGGCGGGCAGTTCCACGCCCGACGCGTTCCGTCTGGTGGGTGGTTACCTTGCCGCGGGTCCCTGGCAGTACGGGTTGTATGCTTTCGAGCCGGGATCGAGTTCGGCGACGCAGCGCGTGGTAGCCGGCTCGGGCAACCAGTTCTGGGATTATCGTCTGGCGAACATCTACGTCTGCGAGACGGATTGCGTGCCGCCGACCAAGGCCAATCCGCCGCCGACACCGCCGCCGGGCGATCCCGCGCCGGCGCCGCTGCCACCCGCCACGGTGACACCGCCGCCGGCTGTCACGGAAGCGCCGAACGACGGCTGCGTGGTCAATGGCATCGACAAGTGTGCGCCGGGCCGTCCGGCAGTGACGCCACAGGTTCCCTCGTATATCTCCGCTCCGGGTGCGCTGGCCGCCTACGGGTTCCGCGTGCTCGACAACTTGCACAAGCGCCTGGGCGAGATCCGCCACGAAACCGAACTGGATGATGGCCAGGGTGGTGAGGCATTCGCGCGCTACATCGGCGGCGACTACACCTACAAGACCAACCTGCGCTTCAACGAGTTCGGCTACGACTACGACCAGCACGTGAGTGCGCTGCAGGTGGGCGCCAACATCTTCAATATCGATTCCGAGAAGTCGGCGATGCGTGCCGGCGTGGCGTTCACGCATGGGCGCACGCGGGTGGAGCCCAAGGCGGCGGATGGCGACAGCCGCACCAAGTTCTATAGCAACAGCATTGCCATGTACCTGACCTGGCAGCACGTCAACGGCTTCTATGTCGATGGTGTGGTGTCGGGCGAACGCCATCAGGGCGATGTGAGCATCGCGCGCATGCAGGATGTGGGGCATCTGCGCGCGGCCGGCTGGACGGCATCGGTGGAAACCGGCTATCCGTGGCGCTTCGACAACGGCTATACGTTGGAGCCGCAACTGCAACTTGCGCGCCTGCACGAGCGTATCGACACGCTGGTCGACCGTGACGGCACTCGCGTGAACTACAACGACTACGACCAGACCATCGGTCGCCTGGGCGTACGTTTGACCCGCACCTGGGATCGCGGCAACGGCCAGTTCGGCACGCCGTATGTGCGCCTCAACTACATCAAGGGCTGGGGCGGTCGCGCACGGGTCAACGTGGGTGACGACACCGCGTCGTCGATCGACCAGACCTTTATCGGCGGTGCCTACGGCCAGGCTGTGGAACTTGGCCTGGGCGGGACCTATTCGCTGCGCAAGCAGCTGTCGTTCTACGGCGAGGCCGACTATCAGAAAGAGATAGGCAGCGGCGGCACGCGCGGCTGGAGCTTCAACGTTGGCGCGCGCTGGGACTTCCAGTAAAGCATAGCCTGCCGGTCAGCGATGACCGGCAGGCGCAGGCTTCAGATGGCCGGCCGGATGCGGTGGCTGGAACGCCACCGCGGGACCCGGTGTGATGTTCTTGCGCCACAAGGCGAGCTGATCGGCAATGCCGTTGCCGATATCGATCTGCGGTTCGGAAGGCGTGAGTTCGTCCTTCTTTTCCCATTGGCTGATTTCGCCGCTGGCTTGCTTGAAGGCGTCGATGAAATCGGGCGTGCGATTGAGCGCGTCGACCAGCCAGGCGCGGCCGAAGTAAGTGATGTCCGAATCGCTGCCGCAGCCGAACGAGCTGCGGTCGGTGCGCGCGGCAGTGAGCACGAGGGTGCCGGCGCTGCGCAGATTGGGCACGAAGCCGCCGGAATAGCAGGCGTTGACCACCACCACTTTCCACTTGAAATGGTGCTTATTGAGTATGTCGGCCAGATCTGGCGCGCCGATCTGGTCCAGCGGTAATGGATCTAGGTCCACCAATAGGCTGTGGTCCGGGCCGCCGTGGGTGGTGAGGTAGAGCATCAGGATGTCTTCGTCCGGCTTCATTACACTAGCCAAGGCGTCGAGACTGCTTTCCAGATTGCTCCAGGTCGCCAGCGGATGTTGCTCCAGCGTATCCGGATTATTGGCCAGCACCAGCGGATGCACGGTGGCGCCGAAGCGGCTGGCGAAGAGTGTGGCGCTGTATTCGGCTTCGTTGCGGAACACATCCTCGCCACCGTCGCCAGCGAACGAGACCAGGTAGAGATTGGGCTTGCCTGGGACGCGAGGCGTCAACTTCGCCAGCGTCTCGCGTAGCAGACGCGGCTGGGAGTAGACCACCTGTTCTGGTGTGGGGCCCTGTGCCGGCCAGTTGTCGAGCGTGCTATCGCCTGGCTTGTCGCTGCCGGCCTTGTCATCGTCCGCCTCCTCGCTGCTGCCTGACTCAGCCGGATCCGCTTGTGCGGTCGTGGCCGATGCCGCCAGAGGGTGGGTGGTTGGCGACAGCGGCGCGCGATGCGACAGCACAAGCATCAGCAGCACGCCGGCGGCGAAGGCGAGCAGGGCGGTGAAGGTGATACGCATGATGGGCTCGCGCGCGGACGTGTATCAGAGAGTGATGGCGTCGAAATCCGTATACGCCGGATGGTGCGGCTCGGCCGGGATGCTCAGCGGCGGGCGCAGCAGCCAGGCCGTGCGGAAGCCGGCGGCTTTGGCGGCATCGAGCTCTTCAGGGATGTCGGATAGGAACAGCAGATGCTGCGGCAGCTCGCCAATGGCTTCGGCGATCTTTTCGTAGGAGGCTTGCTCGCGCTTGGGGCCGGTTTCGGTGTCGAAATAGCCGGCGAACAGCGGGGTCAGGTCGCCTGCTTCGCAGTATTGGAAGAACAGTTTCTGCGACGGCACCGAGCCCGAGGAATACACGTACAGGTGCAGCCCCTCGCCACGCCAGGCATGCAGGCGCGCGGCGACTTCGGGATAGACGTGGGCGCGGTAGTCGCCGGCTTCGTAGCCTTCCTTCCAGATCATGCCCTGCAGGGCCTTCAGCGCGGTGGACTTGCGGTCCTCGTCGATCCAGCGCAACAGCAGTTCGATGATCTCCTGGCGGCTGGCCTCGACCAGGCCGGCTTCCTTCGCCGCTTCATGCAGCCAGTGCTGCACTTCAGGCCGGTCGACGTGGGTTTCCACGAAGGCTGGCAGGCGCTTGCGGGCGTAGGGGAACAGCACGTCCTTGACGAAGCTGATCGAGCTGGTGGTGCCTTCGATATCGGTGACGATGGCGCGGATGACGGTCATGCGGGTACCCGTAATGCAGGGGCACCAAGCTTACCCGTGGTGCGCACGGGCGCCTACCGGATTTCCATCTTGCGGCGAGGTTTCCCCGGGCTGGTTCACATCCCGGGAAATGGGTCAGGCGGCGGCCGTGGCCGAGGTGTGCGGGGTCATGCGGGGGAAATGCTGGGCGATGTCTTCGCCAGTGAAATTGGCGACCCAGCCGTCCTTGTTGGTGAACAGGCGAATGGCCACGAAGTACGGGGCCTCGCTCATATCGAACCAATGGCGGGTGCCGTCCGGCACACCGATCAGGTCACCTTGTTCGCACAGCACGTCGTAGACCTTGCCATCGATGTGCAGGGTGAACTGGCCGGCGCCGGCGACGAAGAAACGCACTTCGTCCTCGCTGTGGGTGTGCTCGCTGAGGAACTTCTGGCGTAGGGTGGCGCGTTCCGGGTGATCCGGCTTGAGGCTGATCACGTCGACGGCCTGGTAACCCTCTTCGGTCATCAGGCGATCGATGTCGCTGCGGTACGCCGCGATGACTTCGTCCTGGCTGGCGCCGGGCGCGACGGGTTGGCTGGCATCCCATTGCTCGAAGCGCACGCCGACCTTTTTCAGCTCGGCGGCGATCGCGGTGTGGTCGGTGTGCGTGGCCAGCGGAGCCTGTGGCTGCTGGTCGTCGAAAATGCGCAGACGGCTCATGCGGACAATCTCCTCAGATCGAGTTCGCAACCCAGCAGGAATTCCAGGGCTTCCAGATGGCGGCGGGTCTCGGCCATGTCGCGGCCCCAGGTATAGATGCCGTGGCCGTTGATCAGATAAGCGTGCAGCGGTTTGCCCGAATCCAGCCAGGCGTCGACCTGGGCAACCAGTTCCGGCATGTGCTGGGTGTTGGGGAATACCGGGATAACCATCTCGGCATCGTGCGTGGTCTGGCCGGCGATAGCCTTCTGCAGTTCCCAGCCTTCGAGGCGTATCACGTCTTCTTTGGCGAACAGGCGCGAGGCCACACTCTGGGTACGCGAATGGGTGTGCAGCACCACATTCATCTCGGGATAACGGCGATAGATCTGCGTGTGCAGATCGGTCTCCGCGCTCGGGCGTGCATCGGTGCCGACGGCCTTGCCATGCATATCGATCAGCATGATGTCGTTGCGGCCCAGCTTGCCCTTGTCGCGGCCGGAGATGGTGATGGCGGCGTGCTCCGCATCGAGACGCATGGAGAAATTGCTGCTGGTCGCGGGCGTCCAGCCGGCCGCGGCGAGTTCGCGTGCGGCATCGGCGATCGCGTCGGCGCGCTCGGCGAACAGGGCAGGGGAAATCGTGGCGGGAAGGACCTGGCTCATGCGGAATGGACGTCCAAATGGAGCGTGACTATAGCATGCGGCCCCAGCGCGGCTTTTCTCGAATGCGAGCCATTCTCGCAAGTCAGGATGAATTTCGCTGGGAGGGTTACCATGGACGCCGGATTCGCCGCAGAGTGTGGCGAAGATGTCCCAAGACGGAGGTTTGGCCAATGTCGCAAGAAAAAGATATCGAATCGCGTCGCCGCTTTCTCAAGGCTGCCGCAGGAACGGCTGCAGCCGCGGTGGCAATCGGAACCCTGCCGCGTTTTGCGCGCGCTGCCGATCTGCCGCATGTAGCGGAGTCCGATCCGACCGCGAAGGCGCTGGGTTATGTCGAAGACGCCGGCAGTACCAAGGATGCCAAGCGCAAGCCGGGTGATACCTGCGCCAATTGCCAGTTCTACTCCGGCGGCGCCGGTGGTTACGGCCCGTGTCAGCTGTTCCCGGGCAAGTCGGTGAATGCGAAGGGCTGGTGCGTATCGCACGCACCGAAGAAAGCCTGACGACGCTCATTCGTCGCAAAAAGAAAGGCCGGCTGAGATGCCGGCCTTTCTTTTTGCGCGTCGCTTACGCACAGACAGACGTCGCCGATGGCGTGCGACGCGAAAGAAGAGCAACGATGAAAGTCATCGGCGATCGGACGATCTGCCGGAAGGAGAAGATGCTGCCCAGACGCGTCAGGCCGAGGAGCTGACCCGCCTGACGCGCCGGGCGGCAATCCGGGGCCCACTGCCAAGTGATCAACCCACGGACTGAAGATCATACTCCCGGCGGGGGCGGTTGGGGCGGTCGGCGGTGAAAAAAATCCCGAAAAAGTCTCGTTAAATTCATTTAATACAATGAGTTACGCGACAATTCGTGATTCCATGTCAGCAATGAGTGTGAATTACCGACTTTCGGGAATAGATGGTTATTTCGGGCTTTTTGAAGAAAAAGCCCGGCTTTTTACGGAGATGCCAGTGGTTCGGCGAAATTTCCCTTAGAGGCGTTGCCGCAGCTTGCTGTGCCGGACGCCGTAGCCGAAGTAAATCGCCAGGCCAATCACGGTCCAGGTGATCATCAACAGCCAGTTGAACCAGGCCATGAAAGACAGCAGGGCCACGCAGCTGATGACACCGGCGGGGCAAATGAGCCATGCGGCAGGGACGCGGAAAAGGCGCGGCAGCTCTGGTGACGTGTAGCGCAGGATCAACACGCCGGCGCACACCGCCACGAACGCGATCAGCGTGCCCATCGAGGTGAGATCCGCCAGCAGATCCAGCGGAAACAGTGCGGCGAGAATGGCGATGCCGGCACCGGTGATCAGCGTGTTGAGATGCGGCGTGCGGTGCTTCGGATGGATACGGTTGAACACCGGCGGCAACAGGCCGTCGCGCGACATAATCATGAAGATGCGCGGCTGAGCGATGATCATCACCAGGATCACCGATGACAGGCCGATCAGCGCGCCGATCTCGACCACCAGTCGCAGCCAGCCCAGTTCTGGATGGGCACGGATCGCGGTGACTACCGGTTCGCTGGTGCCCAGTTCGGTGTAGGAGATCAGGCCGGTCAGTACGGCGGCCATCGCCAGATACAGCACCGTACAGATGACCAGCGAAACCAGGGTGCCGAACGGCAAATCCTTCTGCGGGTTCTTGCATTCCTGCGCAGCGGTGGATGTCGCTTCGAAGCCGATATAGGCGAAGAACACCATCGCCGCACCACGCATGATGCCGGACCAGCCGTACTTGCCCGGTCCTTGTTCCGCCGGAATGAAGGGATGCCAGTTCGCCGGATCGACGTAACGATAGCCAGCGACCACGACCACGATGATCAGGCCGACCTTGAGCGCCACCATCAGCACGTTGAGGCCGGATGACTCGCGGATGCCGACGTAGCAAAGCCAGGTCAGCGCCAGCACGATGGCGACGGCCGGCAGATTCATGATGTGCCCGGTGGTTACCAGGTGCCCGTTGGTGAACGCCAGCGGCGCTTCGGTCAGCGCAATCGGAAGATGGATGCCGACGTGGTCGAGCAGGCTGGTGAAGTAGCCGGTCCAGCTTGCGGCTACCGCGGAGGCGGAGATGCCGTATTCCAGCACCATGTTCCAGCCGATGAACCAAGCCACCATTTCGCCCAGCGTGGCGTAGGCGTAGGAATAGGAGCTGCCGGAGATCGGGATCAGCGTGGCGAATTCCGCGTAGCACAGCGCGGTAAAGCCGCTGCAGATCGCCGCGAGGATGAAAGACATCAGTACTGCGGGGCCCGCATGCTCCGCCGCCGCCTGTCCGGTCACGACGAAGATGCCGGTGCCGATCACGGCGCCGATGCCCAGGGCGGTGACGCCCCATGGGCCGAGGGTGCGGCGCAGGCTGGGGCCGCCGTGGCTGTCGTCGGCGTCGGAGAAATCAGTCTTGCGGGCGAGAAGCTGTTTGAGCATGCGTGAACCTGGTGGAACGTGGCGTCGGGGCATGGTTGCCCAATAAAAGCAGAAGGCCGGCTCGAAGCCGGCCTTCTGACGCGATTATGCGGCGGGCTTGCGCAACTTGCTGTGCGAGTAGCCGTAGAGGAAGTAGATCGCCTGGCCGATCGCGATCCAGGCCAGCATCCAGCGCCAATGCTCGACGAAGGACTGCAGGAACAGCGCCATGCAGGCCAGCGCGCCAAGCGGGCAGACCAGCCACGGCACCGGCACGCGGAATGCGCGGGGCAGTTCGGGGCGGGTATAGCGCAGCACCAGCACGCCGATGCACACCGTGGCGAAAGCGAGCAGGGTACCCATGGCCACCATTTCGCCCAGCACGCCGATATTGAACATGCCGCCCAGCACCGCGGCTAGCACGCCGACCACCACCGTGCCGACATGCGGGGTGCGGAACTTCTTGTGGATGCGACCAAAGACCGCCGGAATCAGGCCGTCGCGCGCCATCGAATAGAAAATGCGCGGCTGCCCCATCAGCATCACCAGGATCACCGAGCTGAGGCCAGTCACCGCACCGATCACCACGATGATCTGCAGCCAGTGCAGGGTCGGATAGTTGTCCAGCGCGGTGGCAACCGGTTCCGGCGTGCCCAGCAGGCGGAAATCGGCAATGCCGGTGAGGATGCCGGCAACGATGATGTAGAGAATGGTGCACACCACCAGCGAGCCGAGAATGCCGATCGGCATGTCGCGCTGCGGATTCTTGGCCTCGGCCGCCGCGGTGGAGACCGCATCGAAGCCGATATACGAGAAGAACACGATGGCGGCGGCACGGCCTACGCCGCTCCAGCCGTACTTGGAGGCGCCTTCATTGGCGGGAATGAAGGGGTGCCAGTTGTCCGGATTCACGTACTTCGCGGCGAAGGCGATGAACAGCAGGATCACCGTCACCTTGATCGCCACGATGATCGAGTTGACGAAGGCGGACTGCGTGATGCCGACGTAGCAGAGGCCCGTGATGGCGGCGATGATCGCTACGGCCGGCAGATTGATCAGCATGCCGGTGGCCTGGATATGGCCGTCAACCACGGTGAACGGCGCGGAAGCCAGCACCTGCGGCAGACTCACATCGTGGCCGATCCATCCGCTGATCAGCGACAGCAGCTTGTTGAAGTAGCCCGACCAGCCCGCCGCCACAGTGGCAACAGTGAACAAGTACTCCAGCACCAGACTCCAGCCCACGAACCAGGCGACGTACTCACCGAGCGTGGCGTACGAATACGAATAGGCGCTGCCCGATACCGGCAGCATCGCGGAGAACTCCGCGTAGCAAAGGGCCGCCAGCGCGCAGGCAAAGCCCGCGAGCACAAAGCTGAGCACAATGGCTGGGCCGGCATGCTGCGCGGCAGCCTGGCCGGTGATCACGAAGATACCCGCGCCGATAATGGCGCCGATGCCGAGCATCACCAGGTGGCGGGCGGTCAGCGCGCGTTTGAGGGTGGCCTCGCCGTGTGGCCCGACATCAGGAAGCTCTCCTGTGCCGGACGATGCCGAAATCGACGTCGTCGCAAAAAGGTTCTTCAGCATGTAGTTCCCCCCTCCGGGAATGGCAGCTTTTAGTTGTAGGAATGTTCTAGTGCGTCGCAGAGGCGGCGCGTTCGGCACGGAAGCACCGAACCTTAGCGGAGCGGTTGGAGGGGTACAAGTCGCGCCGCAGCTATGATGTAGGCCCTCTCCTTTCCTCTGTGTCATAAGTCATGCAAGACCATTCCAGGGCCATGCTGGCCCATTTTCACGACTACGCCGCTCACCGCCCGGAAGAACAGGCGGTCGCTACCCAGTTCACCGACTTTCTTCAATCTGCGCCCGAAGTATTCGAGCGCAGCCATCTCGTTGGGCACTTCACCGGCTCGGCCTGGCTGGTCAGTGCGGACGGTGAGCGGATATTGCTGACCCACCATCGCAAGCTTGAGCGTTGGCTGCAGCTTGGCGGGCATGCCGACGGCGATGCCGATCTGGCGCGTGTAGCACTGCGGGAGGCGGAAGAGGAATCTGGCCTGACCGATCTCGTGGTGGAGCCGTCGCCGTTTGACCTCGATTGCCACTGGATTCCCGAACGCAGCAGTGAGCCGGGTCACTGGCATTACGACGTGCGTTATGTGGTGCGGGCGACGGGCAGTGAAGTGTTCGCGGTCAGCGAGGAGTCCCTGGCGTTGGCGTGGAAATCGATCCGCGATATCGCTGAGGATGTCGAAGCGGACGAATCGCTACGCCGCATGGCGAAGAAGTGGCTGGCGCGTGGCGTGATTTAGTGTGCTACGGCGATTCGTATTTGCTGGGCGCGGGGTGCAGTTGGCCACACTGCGAACAGGTCCGCGCCTCGCGTGAACGATAGAAGCGCTCGAACACGGGCGGGAAGTCGTTCTCGATGCTCTCGAGGGTGAAGTACTCCTCGAAGAGCTTGTGATTGCATTGCTCGCAGAACCACAGCAGGCCGTCCTTCTCGCCGCTCAGTCGTCGACGCTCGATGACCAGCCCGATGGATTCCGGCATGCGTTGCGGAGAGTGCGGTACGCGCGGCGGCAGATAAAACATCTCGCCAGCACGGATCGGAATGTCGCGAGCGATGCCGTCATCCTGCACCTTGAGCACCATCTCGCCCTCGAGCTGGTAAAAAAACTCGGGGCCTTCGTCATAGTGATAGTCGGTGCGCGCGTTGGGCCCACCGACGATCATGACAATGAAGTCGCCGTCGACGATGCACTTGTTGCCCACCGGCGGCTTGAGCAGGTGGCGGTGTTCGTCGATCCAGCGCTGGAGGTTGAGTGGTGGCGTCAACATGCAAAGGCCCTCAGGTCGATGCGCGCTACCTTAGAACCTGTCTGAGTGGTCTGCCTAGTCCGTGTTGAGGCGCTTGCATCTACGCGGTGATTTCCACCGACGCCGTTTCCATCACGGCGCCGGAGCAACACCAGTGTTCTCAGACTTCCAGGGTTGCCAGATCGCCCTTTTCCTCAAGCCATGCCTTGCGGTCGCTGGCGCGTTTCTTGGCGAGCAGCATGTCCATCAGCTTGGCGGTGCCTTCGCCGTCGTCCACCGTCAGTTGCACCAGACGGCGGGTATCGGGATGGATCGTAGATTCGCGTAGCTGCGAGGGGTTCATTTCACCCAGGCCCTTGAAGCGGGTGGTGCTGACCTGGCCCTTCATCT
Source organism: Dyella koreensis (assembly GCF_044904565.1). Lineage (NCBI taxonomy): Bacteria > Pseudomonadati > Pseudomonadota > Gammaproteobacteria > Lysobacterales > Rhodanobacteraceae > Dyella > Dyella koreensis. The sequence continues at coordinate 56,802 of NZ_JADIKD010000012.1, forward strand.
TCTCGCGTTCGATCCGCTGCAGCATGGCCAGCTTCTCGTTCTCGTCGAGGCAGTAGAACACCTGCTTGCCCACGTCGACGCGGAACAGCGGCGGCATCGCCACGAACACATGGCCTTCGCGCACCAGTGCCGGGAAGTGGCGCAAAAACAGAGCGCTCAACAGGGTGGCGATATGCAGGCCGTCAGAGTCCGCGTCGGCGAGGATGACGACCTTGCCATAGCGCAGGCCGCTCAGATCGTCCTTGCCCGGGTCGCAGCCGATGGCAATGGCCAGGTTGTGCACTTCTTCGGAGCCGAGCACGGAGCCGGACTCCACTTCCCAGGTATTGAGGATCTTGCCGCGCAGCGGAAGGATTGCCTGGAACTCCTTGTCGCGCGCCTGCTTGGCGCTGCCACCGGCGGAGTCGCCCTCCACCAGAAACAGTTCGGTGCGGCTGAGATCGGTCGCGGTGCAGTCGGCCAGCTTGCCGGGCAGGGCGGGACCCTGGGTGATTTTTTTGCGAATGACCTGCTTGGATGCCTTGAGGCGCGCACTGGCGCGCTCGATGGCGAGCTGGGCGATGCGTTCGCCCAGTTCCACGTTCTGGTTCAGCCACAGGCTGAAGGCATCGTGCACAACGTTCTCGACCAGCGCCGCCGCGTTGCGCGAAGACAGGCGCTCCTTGGTCTGGCCGGCGAACTGCGGATCCTGCAGCTTGGTGGAGAGCACAAAAGCCAGGCGCTCCCACACATCTTCCGGCGCCAGCTTCACGCCGCGCGGCAGCAGGTTGCGGATGTCGCAGAATTCGCGGATGGCGTTGGTCAGGCCGCTGCGCAGGCCGTTGACGTGGGTACCGCCCTGCGCGGTCGGAATCAGGTTGACGTAGCTTTCCTGCACCAGCTCGCCTTCCGGCAGCCAGGCGAGGGCGACGTCCAGGCCTTCGGTTTCGCGGGCGACGTGGTGCACATAAAGATCCGACGGCAATGCCTCGGCGCCTTCGAGTTCGCCGCGCAGGTAGTCGCGCAGGCCGTCCTCGTAATGCCATTCGACGACTTCGCCGCTCGCTTCGTCGGTGAGTTTCACATTGAGGCCGGCGCACAGCACAGCCTTGGCGCGCAGCAAATGCTTGAGCTTGGACAGCGAGATCTTGGGCGAATCGAAATACTTGGCTTCTGGCCAGAAGCGCACGGTGGTGCCGGTCTTCTTTTTGGGCACGCTGCCGATGATTTCGAGCTCGCTGACGCGATCGCCGTGTTCGAAGGCCATGCGGTATTCGTTGCCGTCGCGGCGGATGGTGACTTCCACCCGGTTGGACAGCGCGTTCACCACCGACACGCCCACGCCATGCAGGCCGCCGGAGAAGTTGTAGTTTTTGCCGGAGAATTTGCCGCCCGCATGCAGGCGCGTGAGGATCAGTTCCACGCCCGGAATGCCTTCTTCCGGATGAATGTCCACCGGCATGCCGCGGCCGTCGTCACTGACCTCCACCGAGCCATCGTTGTGCAGGATTACTTCGATCGCGCTGGCGTGGCCGGCAAGCGCCTCGTCCACCGAGTTGTCGATGACTTCCTGCGCCAGATGGTTCGGGCGGCTGGTGTCGGTGTACATGCCCGGCCGGCGCTTGACGGGATCAAGGCCAGAGAGGACTTCAATGTCGGCGGCGTTGTAGCGACTGCTCATGCGGGGAAGGGGGTCCTGAGGATGGGGTCCTGCGGTGAAGGCGGGGGAGCATGGCCGGGCAGGGCGCGGCGGGTCAAGCATTCATCGGCGGGTGTTTCAGTAAGCCTTGCCAGCATGCTTTTGCAGGCCTCCGGTCAGAGCGGCGCGCAATGCCGCTCCAGCCACATCAGGTCGGCATCTTCCAAGAGTGGGCTGAGTGCGGCGCGCACGGTGGCGTGGTAGTCGTCCAGCCAGGCGCGCTCTTCGGGGTTCAGCAAGCCGGGTTCCAGCGCGCGGCGGTCGAATGGGCACAGAGTCAGCGTCTCAAATGCGTAGAACTCACCAAATTCGGTGAGGTCGGCTTCCACCACCACCGCCAGGTTTTCGTGGCGGATGCCGTGCCGGCCGGGCTTGTACAGGCCGGGCTCGATCGAGGTGATCATGCCAGGCTCCAACGCGACCAGGGCGCCGCCCGGTACCGGCGGCCGGATGCTCTGCGGGCCCTCGTGAACATTGAGGAAGAAACCCACGCCATGACCGGTGCCGTGGCCATAGTCCATGCCGCTGGCCCACAGCGGCGCGCGTGCCAGCGCATCGAGTTGCGGACCGCTGGCGCCTTTGGGGAAGCGCGCGCGGGACAGGGCAATCAGCCCCTTCATGACCAGCGTGGCGTCGCGGCGCTGCTCGGGCGTGGTCTCGCCCAGCGCCAGCACACGGGTGATGTCGGTGGTGCCGCCCAGATACTGGCCGCCGGAATCGACCAGCAGCAATCCCTGTGGTTTGAGCGTGCTGTGGCTTTCCGGTGTGGCCCGGTAGTGCGGCAGCGCGCCGTTGGCCTGGTAGCCGGCAATGGTGGCGAAGCTCTCGCCAACGAAATCGGGCTGGGCGGAACGCTCCTCGCGCAGCAGGGTGTCGACGTCCAGCTCGGTCTGTTTCATGCCGACGATCAGGCGTTCTTCCAGGCGGCGGAAGGCGCGCACCAGGGCAGCGCCGTCGCGGCGCATGACGTCGCGAATGTGGTCGAGCTCCGCCTCGCCTTTGCGTGCTTTGTGCAAGGTCGATGGGTTGGGGGCATCGATGCACCGGACCGCTGCCGGAATCGCCGCCGCGATGGCGCTGACTACGCGGGAGGCATCCAGTAACAGACTGTCGTTCGCGCCCAGCTCGCCCAGCGCGTCGGTGACGGTGGCGTAGTCGGCGAGCAGGATGCCGTCGGCGGCCAATGCAGCGACCAGGGCGTCGTTCAATTTGCCGCGGCCGACGAACAAGGTGGCACGCCCATCGACGGCGACCAGCAGGTGCGAAAGGAAGACCGGATTGCACTCCACGTCGCTGCTGCGCAGATTGGTCAGCCAGGCGATGTCATCCAGGCTGGACACTAGGTGGTGGCTGGCACCGAGTTTGCGCATGGCGCTGCGCAGGCGCGCGAACTTGTCGGCGCGGGACACGCTGGCATAGTGCGGCGCGTGTTCGACTATCGGTGCGGCTGGCAGCGGCGGCCGGTCAGTCCAGATGGCGCCCGGCAGATCCAGGTCGGTGCGCAAGCGGGCGCCCGTCTTGGTAAAGCGGTGCTCGATCTGGCGCTGGGTGGTCAGGGCCAGGCTGTCGCCGGCCGCGGCCAGCACCTCGCCTTCCCCCACATGTTGCTGCAGCCATTCCAGATGTTCAGACGCCTGCCCCACGCGCTGTTTCATCAAGGCGATGCCGCTGCCGGCCAATTGCTTTTCAGCCTGAGCGAAGTAGCGGGAATCAGTCCATAGGCCAGCATGATTCTGGGTCACCACCAGGGCGCCGGCCGAGCCGGTGAAGCCGGACAGCCAGGCGCGAGCCTGCCAGTGCTCTGGCAGGTATTCGGAGAGGTGTGGATCGGCGCTGGGTATCAGGCAGGCGGTAACGCCGTGCTGGCGCATGGTCTGTCGCAGGGCGGCGAGGCGAGAGGGAATGGCTTGGCTCATCCGTTCATGCTAGCAGTCCACCCACATGCGGTTTTCGCGGTATTGCATGAATCCGTGCGGGAATTTTCTACGGATCACTCGCGGCCCGGAGCAACCTCCGCTAAAATGCCGATTTCCAGCACGGCTGCATCCCATGACCCCCCTGATTTTCGTCACCGGCGGTGTGGTGTCCTCTCTTGGCAAGGGCATCGCCGCGGCGTCGCTGGCTTCCATTCTGGAAGCGCGTGGCCTCTCGGTCACCATGATGAAGCTCGATCCGTACATCAACGTGGATCCGGGCACCATGAGTCCCTTCCAGCACGGCGAGGTCTATGTGACCGACGACGGCGCGGAGACCGACCTGGACCTGGGCCACTACGAGCGCTTCGTCCACACCCGCCTGACCGGCAAGAACTCCATCACCACCGGCAAGATCTACGAATCGGTGATCCGCAAGGAGCGTCGCGGCGATTATCTCGGCGCCACCGTGCAGGTGATTCCGCACATTACCGACGAGATCAAGCACTGCATCCATGAGGCCACCCGTGGCTTCGACGTGGCGCTGGTCGAGATCGGCGGCACGGTGGGCGACATCGAATCGTTGCCGTTCCTCGAGGCGATTCGTCAGCTGCGCATCGAGCATGGTCCGGAGAAGGTGCTGTTCATGCATCTGACCCTGGTGCCGTACATCAAGGCGGCTGGCGAGATCAAAACCAAGCCGACCCAGCATTCCGTGAAGGAACTGCGCTCCATCGGTATCCAGCCGGACGTGCTGCTGTGCCGTTGCGAGCAGCAGTTGCCGGACGGCGAGCGCCGCAAGATCGCCCTGTTCACCAATGTGCCGGAGCAGGCGGTGATCAGCGCGGCCGATGTGGACATCATCTACAAGCAGCCGTTGTGGCTGCACAAGCAGGGTCTGGACGAGATCGTGGTCAAGAAGCTCGGCCTCGATGCCGGCCCGGCCGATCTCTCCGCGTGGCAGCGCACCGTGGATGCGGTGGAGCACCCGAAGGACGAGATCAACATCGCTATCGTCGGCAAGTACGTTGAGCACAAGGACGCCTACAAGTCCCTGGGCGAGGCGCTGCGCCATGGCGGCATCAAGCAGCAGACGCGCGTAAACCTGCAGTGGGTCGACTCCGAGCAGGTCGAGGCCGAGGGCTCTGCCAAAGTGCTGGGCGGGGTCGATGCGATCCTGGTGCCGGGCGGTTTCGGTAAGCGCGGTTTCGAAGGCAAGGTGCTGGCGGCCAGGTATGCGCGTGAGCATGGCGTGCCGTATTTCGGTATTTGCTACGGCATGCACGCGGCGGTGGTGGATTTCGCCCGCAACGTCGCCGGCCTTCCCGACGCGGACTCCAGCGAGAACGATCGCAATACCGGCAATCCCGTGATCGCCCTGATCACCGAGTGGACGACCGCCACCGGTGAAGTGGAACAGCGCACCGAGCGCTCGGATCTGGGCGGCACCATGCGCCTGGGCGCACAGGAGTGTCGCCTCAAGGCCGGCACGCTGGCGCGCGAGATGTATGGCCAGGAAGTGGTGCGCGAGCGCCATCGCCATCGCTACGAGTTTAACAACCGCTATCGCCAGTCGTTCGAAGATCTGGGTATGGTGATTTCCGGCAAGTCGATGGATGACCTGCTGGTGGAGATCGTTGAACTGCCGCAGCAGAAGCACCCATGGTTCCTCGGCTGCCAGGCGCATCCGGAATTCACCTCCACACCGCGCGACGGCCATCCGCTGTTCATCGGCTTCGTACGCGCCGCGCGCGAGTACAAGACGGTGCGCGAGGGCGAGCGTCTGGCCAAGGAGTCCGTGGCATGAAGTTGTGCGGGTTCGAAGTAGGGCTGGATCAACCGTTGTTCGTGATCGCCGGCCCTTGTGTGGTCGAGTCCGAACAGTTGCAGATCGATACCGCCGGCAAGCTCAAGGAAATCACGGGCAAGCTCGGCATCAACTTCATCTTCAAGTCCAGCTTCGACAAGGCCAACCGTTCCTCCGGCAACAGCTTTCGCGGACCGGGCATGGAAGAAGGCCTGCGCATTCTTGGCGAAGTGAAGCGCCAGATTGGCGTGCCGGTGCTGACTGACGTGCATGAGTACACCCCGTTCGCCGAAGTCGCTTCGGTGGTGGATGTGCTGCAGACGCCGGCCTTCTTGTGCCGCCAGACGGATTTCATCCAGGCCGTGGCCCGCGCCGGCAAGCCGGTGAACATCAAGAAGGGTCAGTTCCTGGCGCCGTGGGACATGAAGCATGTCGTCGCCAAGGCCAAGGATGTCGGCAACGACGACATCCTGGTTTGCGAGCGCGGCGCCAGCTTCGGCTACAACAACCTGGTCTCCGATATGCGCTCGCTCTCCGCCATGCGCGAGACCGGCTGCCCGGTGGTGTTCGACGCCACGCATTCGGTGCAGTTGCCGGGTGGCCAGGGCGCCAGCTCGGGCGGTCAGCGCGAGTTTGTGCCGGTACTGGCGCGCGCGGCGATCGCGGTCGGCGTGGCGGGCCTGTTTGCTGAAACCCATCCCAACCCGGAAAAGGCGCTCAGCGATGGACCGAACGCCTGGCCGCTGGGCAAGATGGAGGCGCTGTTGGAAACCCTGATGGAGCTGGACGCAGTCACCAAGCGTCACGGCTTCCTCGAACATACCCTTTGATGCCGTAGCGCGGGCTTGCCCGTCACAGCACATTCGCCTGTCATTCGTTTTGTCACCTCTGGATTGGAACTGCATGAGCACTGAAATCACCCGTATTCACGCCCGTGAAATCCTCGACTCCCGCGGCAACCCCACGCTCGAAGCCGAAGTGACCCTGGCGGGTGGCGGTTTCGGTCGCGCGGCGGTGCCGAGCGGCGCCTCCACTGGCACGCGCGAGGCGGTCGAACTGCGTGACGGCGACAAGTCGCGCTATCTCGGCAAGGGCGTGAAGAATGCGGTGGCGAACGTCAACGGCGAGATCGCCGGTGCGCTCAAGGGTTTCGACGCGGCCGACCAGAACGGCCTGGACAGCAAGCTGATCGCGCTGGACGGCACCCCGAACAAGGGCCGTCTGGGCGCGAATGCGCTGCTCGGCGTTTCGATGGCGGCGGCGCATGCCGTGGCCGCCGCGCGTGGCGAGCCGCTGTGGAAGTACCTCTCCAACGGCAAGCCCGGTGCGCTGCCGGTGCCGATGATGAACATCATCAACGGCGGTGCGCATGCCGATAACAACGTCGACGTGCAGGAATTCATGGTGCTGCCGGTCGGCCTGCCGAGCTTCGCCGAGTCGCTGCGCGCCGGTACCGAGATCTTTCACGCGCTCAAGAGCGTGCTGAAGGGCAAGGGCCTGAACACGGCGGTGGGTGACGAGGGCGGCTTTGCGCCGAACCTGCGTTCCAACATCGAAGCGCTGGACACCATTCTCGAGGCGGTCAACAAGTCCGGCTACAAGATCGGCAGCGAGATCCTGCTCGGCCTCGACGTGGCAAGCTCGGAATTCTTCAAGGACGGCAAGTACGACCTGGAAGGTGAGGGCAAGATCTACACCCCGGCGCAGTTCGTCGACCTGCTGGCCAGTTGGTCGAAGCAGTATCCGATCGTCACCATCGAAGACGGTATGGCCGAGGGCGACTGGGATGGCTGGAAGCTGCTGACCGACACCATCGGCAACAAGGTGCAGCTGGTGGGTGACGATCTGTTCGTGACCAACCCGGCGATCTTCCGCGAAGGTATCGACAAGAAGATCGCCAACGCGATCCTGATCAAGGTCAACCAGATCGGCACGCTGTCGGAAACGCTCGAAGCCATCGCCATGGCCGACGCCGCCAAGTACGCCGCGATCGTGTCGCACCGCTCGGGCGAAACGGAAGACACCACGATTTCCGATATCGCCGTGGCGACCACCGCGACGCAGATCAAGACGGGTTCGCTGTGCCGCACCGATCGCGTGGCCAAGTACAACCAGCTGCTGCGTATTGAGGAACAGCTCGGTGCCGCCGCCCGTTACGCCGGCCGCAACGCCTTCCCGAATCTGAGCAGCCTGCCGGGCTGATCGAGGTAACGAACGGCCCATGCTGCGCTGGATCGCCCTGATCTTGCTCCTGGTCCTGATCGGTCTGCAGGTCAAACTGTGGACCGGCAACGGCGGCGTGCACGAGGTGGAAACCCTGCGCGCCGCGGTGAAGAAACAGACCGAGGACAACCAGCGGCTGCTCCAGCGCAACCAGGCGCTGGGCGCGGACGTGGACGATCTCAAGCACGGCGAGCAGGCAGTCGAAGCACGTGCCCGCGCCGAGCTGGGTCTGATCCGTCCGGGCGAGACCTTCTATCAGGTGGTCGAGAAACCCGGCGCGGCCAGCAGCGTGGCGCCGCCGGCCAATAGCAACAACAGCGGGCAGTGAGCATGACGTCGCTGTGGTGTGTGGTTCCGGCAGCCGGGCGCGGTGCCCGGGTCGGCGGAGACATTCCCAAGCAATATCTGCCGCTGGCCGGGAGGCCCCTGATCCTGCATACGCTGGAGCGGCTTGCCGCGCATCCGCGCATTGCGGGCCTGATGGTGGTGTTGGGTGCGCACGATGAGATCTGGCCGGGCATGGATCAGCTCGGTGGCAAGCCGGTACGCACTTCCGTCGGTGGCGCGGAGCGCTGCGATTCGGTGTTGGCCGGTGTTGAAGCTCTATCCGAGGACGTTGCCGATGACGCCTTCGTGCTGGTGCACGACGCGGCGCGCCCCTGCGTGCGGACAGACGACATCAGTCGTCTTATTGAGTTGGGCGCCGTGGCGGGCGGTGGTCTGCTCGGCGCGCCCTTGCGCGATACGTTGAAGCGCGCCGATCCATCGGGCCGCAGTCAGGTTACCGAGCCGCGCGACGAGCGCTGGCGTGCGTTCACTCCGCAGATGTTCCGCCGTGCGGAACTGGCTGCCGCATTGCGCGCCGCCGCGGCGCGCGGATTGAAGGTCAGCGACGAGGCGATGGCGATGGAGCATGCGGGCTTCGCTCCGTTGCTCGTCGAAGGGGCCGAGGACAATATCAAGGTGACAACGGCCAGCGATTTCGCGCTCGCCGAGTTTCTGCTTGGCAAGACTATTTAAGGAGAGGCACGCATGATGCGGATCGGCCAGGGTTTCGACGTACACGCTTTTGGCGATGGCGACCACATCATGCTGGGCGGCGTGCGCGTGCCGCACAGCCAGGGCGTGGTGGCGCATTCAGATGGCGATGTGGCGATCCATGCGTTGTGTGATGCGATCTTCGGCGCGCTGGCACTGGGCGATATCGGTCGTCATTTTCCGCCGTCGCAGGAGCGCTGGCGCGATGCCGAAAGCCGGATCTTCCTGCGTCACGCCGCGACCCTGATGCGCGAGCAGGGCTACGCGATCGGCAATGTCGACATTACCGTGATCTGCGAATTGCCCAAGGTCGGCCCGCATGCGCAAGCGATGCGCGAATGCATTGCCGAAGAACTGAGTTGCGAAGTCGATCGCGTCAGCGTCAAGGCCACCACCACGGAGAAGCTCGGCTTCACGGGCCGTGGCGAAGGTATCGCCGCCCAGGCTTGCGTGCTGCTGGTCCTGGCATGAGCGAGGCGGAGGCCCGCAGCTCCGCTCACCGCTTGCACGAGCAACTCGATGCGATCATCGATCTGTTGCGGCGGCACAAGCTGGTCGAACAGGTCGCGCATAGCCAGCACGGCCCGCACCAGGAACTGGTGGACAACCTGCTGCATCGGCAGCACCTGGTTGAATTGCAGCGACAACTGGATGGCCTGCACCCGGCGGATATTGCCTACATCCTGGAAGCGCTGCCGCTGGAAGATCGCCTCACCGCATGGCAGTTGGTGAAGGCCGACCGCGACGGTGAAATCCTGCTCGAGGTTTCGGATGCGGTCCGCGAATCGCTGATCGCGGATATGGATCAGGGCGAAATCCTCGCTGCGGTGGAGCCGCTGGAAGCGGACGAGCTGGCTGACCTGGTCGAGGATCTCCCGACCGAAGTGCTCCCCGAACTGATGGCCAGCCTCGACGCGCAGCAGCGCGAACAGCTGCAGTCGGCGCTGTCGTGGAAGGAGGATCAGGTGGGCGCGCTGATGGATTTCGAGATGGTGACGATCCGCGAGGATGTGAGTCTCGAGACCGTGCTGCGCTATCTGCGCCGTTTTGAAGAGTTGCCAGGTCAGACCGACAAACTGTTCGTGGTGAACCACGACAACCTGCTCACCGGCGTACTGCCGCTGCACTGGCTGCTGGTGAATTCGCCCGAGAAGATGGTGAGCGAGGTGATGGCGCCGGACGTCAACACGTTCCATCCGGCCGATGACGCTTACGAGGTGGCGCAGGCATTCGAGCGCTACGACCTGGTGACTGCGCCGGTGGTGGACGACAGCGGCCATTTGATCGGACGCATCACCATCGACTCCATGGTCGATGTGATTCGCGAAGAAGGCGAAAGCGAGGCCCTGAGTCGCGGCGGTCTGCGCGAAGAGGAGGACATTTTCGCCTCGGTGTGGAAGTCGCTGCGCAATCGCTGGGCCTGGCTGGCGATCAACCTGGTCACCGCCTTTGTGGCTTCGCGTGTCATAGGCCTGTTCGAGGGCTCTATCCAGCAATTGGTCGCACTGGCTGCGCTGATGCCGATCGTTGCCGGCATCGGCGGCAATTCCGGTAACCAGACCATCACGATGATCGTGCGTGCGATGGCGCTGGATCAGATCACGCCGGATAGTGCCAAGCGCCTGTGGCGCAAGGAGCTTGGTGTGTCGTTGGTCAACGGCTTGGTATGGGGCAGTGTGATCGGCGTGGTGGCCTGGCTGCTTTATGGCAATCTCGCGCTGGGCGCGGTGATGACCGCGGCGATGACGCTGAATCTGTTGCTGGCCGCTTTTTGCGGGGTTGGCATTCCTATGCTGATGACACGCTTCGGTCGCGATCCCGCGCTGGGTTCCAGCGTGTTGATCACCGCCATGACCGATAGCGGCGGTTTCTTTATTTTTCTCGGGCTTGCCACGCTGTTCCTGATGTAATGCCCTCCGGTTTTCTCCTTTTTCGGTTTCCCTATTCATGAGCGAACTCCCTTACGCCTACGGCCATCCGCCGCTCACGGCGCAGCTGCGCAGCACGCCGGAAGACTTTCAGGTGGAAGAAATCCTTGGTTACGACGCCGATGGCGAAGGCGAACATGCCTTGTTGTGGGTCGAGAAGCGCGGCGCCAACACCGATTGGGTGGCGAAGGAGTTGGCCCGTTTTGCCGAGATACCGCCCCTCAATGTGGGTTATGCCGGTTTGAAGGATCGTCATGCCGTCACCCGGCAGACGTTCTCGGTGCAATTGGCCGGCAAGCCGGATCCCGACTGGTCGGCGTTCCCGCATGCCGAGGTGAAGGTGCTGGCCGCGACGCGCCACAAGCGCAAGCTCAAGCGCGGCGCCTTGCGCGGCAATCGCTTTGTGCTGGTGCTGCGACAGGTGCAGGGCGATCGCGAGGCGGCCGAGCAGGTGCTGCGGCAAATCGCGGATCGCGGCGTGCCGAACTATTTCGGCGAGCAGCGCTTCGGTCGCGAAGGTGGCAATGTGGCGCAGGCGCGTGCGATGTTCGGCGGCAAGCGGATGGATCGCGACAAGCGTTCCTTCCTGCTGTCAGCCGCGCGTTCGCATATCTTCAACGCAGTGCTGGCCGCACGCGTCGAACGCAACGCGTGGGATACGCCGATGGAAGGCGAGATCTGGTCGCTGGCGGGTACGCGTTCGTGGTTCGGGCCGGAGCCGTTCGATGCGGCGCTGGCGGATCGCCTGGCGCGCGCGGACATTCATCCGTCCGGTCCGCTATGGGGGCAGGGCGCTACGCCGGCCGGCGCCGATGCTGCCGTGCTGGAAAACGAGATCGCCGCTGCCAACCACGACCTAGCCGAAGGTCTCGCGGCAGCGCGCATGGATCAGGAGCGGCGTCCGCTGCGTCTGATTCCCAAGGATCTGAAATGGCGCTGGCTGGAAGACGATGCGCTGGAGCTGGCTTTCGAGTTGCCGGCCGGTGCGTATGCCACGGTGATCGTGCGCGAGCTCGCACTGACTTGAGCAGGGATCGGGGTGAGTGTCCTCACCCCGTCAGTACTTCCTAGAGAATGCCCAGTACCGCTTCCGGCGGACGGCCCAGTGCGGCTTTGCCGTGCGCAACGACAATCGGGCGTTCGATCAGGCGCGGATGGGTAGTCATCGCGGCAATCAATGCCGTGTCGCTCAGCGTGGGATCGTCCAGGCCTAGTTCGGCGTATTCCGGCTCGCTTTTGCGCAGCAGCTCGCGCGGCGTCATGCCAAGTTGATCGAGCAGCGCGGTGAGTTCATCCATGCTCGGCGGCGTATCGAGGTAGTTGATGACCTCGCACTCGCAGCCGCGCTCCTCTAGCAGTGCCAGGGTGGCGCGCGACTTGGAGCAGCGGTTGTTGTGATAGATGCGGACGTGGGTCATCGGGCCGCATCAACGCTCAGCGATTGCCGCCACGGTTGCCGCCGCCGCTGCGGCCACCACCGCCACCATGAGGACGCCCGCCACCGCCGTGCGGCCGGTTGCCACCGCTGCCGCCCTGCGGTCGATTGCCACCACGCCCTTGCGGTCGGCCGCCTTGACCTTGGCCCTGACCCTGGCCTTGGCGATTACCGCCGCCGGGTCCGCGATTGCCGCCGCCACCAAAACCGCCATACGGATTGCCGCTACGGCCTTCGGCAGAACGGGCGCCCGCCGGCTTGCCGCCACCGCCGCCGGGTCCGCGACGATTGCCGCTTGCAGCAGCGTTACCGCCGCCGAAGCCGCCACGGCCACCGCTGCGACCGCCACTGGCACCGCCGCCATCGCGGCTTTCGCCGGCGAACCAGGTGCGCACGGACGGCAGTTCCTGCCCCGGTGCCACACCGCGCTTGCCCTTGTAGCGACCGGCGCTCGGCGCACGCTCGGGGCGTGCCACGTTGCCGTTCACTTCCTTGCCGGGGCGGCGACGCTGCTGCTTGCCGCGGGCAGGTTCTTCGCGGATGCGATCAAAGGCGCGCAGTTCGCGGGCTTCGTCGTGATGAGCGCTGCTCCATGCGGTGCCGGTGCCGCGCTCGGGGCGATATTCGGTGACGTTGCGGGTGGCGCGACGTTGATGCAGCACGGGGCTCAGGGTAAGCACCGGCTGCGGCGCGCCGAGGCCGCTGACCTGACGCAACTGCTTCACGGCATCTTCGCCCAGCGTTTCGCAGTCGCCACGGCGCAGCGCGCGCGGCAGCTCGACGCTTCCGTAGCGAATGCGCTTGAGGCGGCTGACCAGGAAGCCCTGCGAATCCCACAGACGGCGCACCTCGCGGTTGCGGCCTTCGCGGATCACGACGCGGAACCAGCTATGGCTGCCGCCGCGGCTGATCACCGCGATTTCGTCAAAGCGGGCAGGGCCGTCTTCCAGTTCCACGCCGGCCTTCAGTTTCTCGATGAGCTCATCGGGCACTTCGCCATGCACGCGGCACAGGTATTCGCGCTCGAGTCCGCTGCGCGGATGCATCAGCGCGTTGGCCAGTTCGCCGTCGGTGGTGAGCAGCAGCAGGCCGGTGGTGTTGATGTCGAGGCGGCCCACGGCGACCCAGCGCGCGCCTTTTAGTCGCGGCAGCTGTTCGAACACGGTGGGACGGCCTTCGGGATCTTCGCGGGTGGTCACCACGCCTTCGGGCTTGTGATAGACCAGCACTTCGGTTTCATCGCGATTGTCGGTAGCGACCACGAACTGCTTGCCGTCCAGCACGACGCGGTCGCCGGCATGCACGCTGGCGCCGATGCCGGCGGCCGTGCCGTTCACTTCGACGTCGCCGGCCTGGATCCGCTGCTCGAGCATGCGGCGCGAGCCCAGGCCCGCGTTGGCCAGCACTTTGTGCAGGCGCTCTTCGAGTGCGGGGGTGTTTTCATTGCGCGGTTCGCGCTTGAGGGTCAAAACGGATTTCTGTGGCGCGTTCATGCGCGGTACTCCTCGGTATCTTGCGTGCCTTCGCCGTGTTCGGCGTCGGACGGATTCGCTGCCTCGGCGGCAGTGACGGTCGGGGGCTCGACGGGCGTCGCCGCGTCGGGTTCGGAAGTGGCAACGTCGGCGTCGGCCGGTTGCGCGGGTTCGGTGATCGGCTCGCCGGCGACATGGTTGTCGACGTGGCCGGGTTCAGAAGGGTGTTCGTGACCGGCGACCTGGAATTCGACGTCGTCGGTGTCTTCGTGGGCGCCTTCTCCGGCGGTATCCGCCTGGGCTTCGGTGCTCTCGGTGTCGGTTGCTTCTTCCGCCACTTCATCCGGATCGATCGGCAGATCCTTCACGACGCGGGCGGGGATGTCGTCATTGTCCAGCCGTAGCTGCGGGTCTTCCATGTCGCGGATTTCGGACAGTGGCGGCAGCTCGTCCAGCGATTTCAGGTTGAAGTAGTCAAGGAAGGCGCGGGTGGTGCCGAACAGGGCTGGCTTGCCGGGCACATCGCGGTAGCCCACCACGCGGATCCATTCGCGCTCTTCCAGCGTTTTGACGATGTTGGATGACACCACCACGCCGCGGATCTGTTCGATCTCCGGTCGCGTGATCGGCTGACGGTAGGCGATCAGCGAAAGTGTCTCCAGCAAGGCGCGGGAGTAGCGGCTGGGCTTTTCCGTCCACATCCGCGAAATCCACGGGTGCACGTCCTGGCGCACCTGGTAGCGGAAGCCGGAGGCGACCTCGCGCAGCTCCACGCCGCGGCCAGTGCAATCCTCGGCCAGCGCTTCCAGTGCCTTGGCGATCTGTTCGCGGTCGACTTCGTCTTCCTCGTTGAACAGGTCGCCCAGCTGCTGCACGTTCATCGGCTGGCTGGCGGCGAGCAATGCCGCCTCGATAATGTTTTTGAGTTGCTCGATCTGCATGGCCTTGATCGGATGCGGATACTTTCAGGTACCGACTCAGTCGGCGGCGGAGGCCCGTTGTGGTGCGGCCTCTTCGATGATTTCTTCGGCGTGCGAGACTTTTGCCTTCACGTAGATCGGAGCCAGCGGCTCTTCCTGCACGATTTCCACCAGCATTTCCTTGGCCAGTTCCAGCATGGCGAGGAAGGTCACCACCACGCCAAGCCGGCCTTCGGTCGGGTCGAACAGCGTCTCGAAGCGATGGAAGCTGCTGTCGTCAAGCTTGCTCAGCAGCTCGCCCATGCGCTGGCGCACGCTGAGCGCCTCGCGCTTGATGGCGTGATGCCCGAACAGTTCGGCCCGGTGCATCACATCCTTGAGAGCCAGCAACAGCTCCTTCAGGTCCAGCGGCGGCGGCAGCTTGATCACGGTGCGCTCGCCCGTGTCGGCGTGCACCGCCACTGTGTCGCGCTCCATGCGGGGCAGGGCTTCGATATCTTCCGCCGCCCTCTTGAAGCGCTCGTATTCCTGCAACCTGCGCACCAGTTCGGCGCGGGGGTCTTCCTCAAGGCCTTCTTCCGCAGGCGGCCGGGGCAGCAGCAGGCGCGATTTGATCTCCGCCAGGATCGCCGCCATCAGCAGGTATTCGGCGGCCAGCTCCAGGCGCATCACGTCGCGCATCATGTCGATGTATTCCATGTACTGCCGGGTGATCTCGGCAATCGGAATATCGAGAATGTCCAGGTTCTGCCGACGGATCAGGTACAGCAGGAGATCCAGCGGTCCTTCGAACGCCTCCAGGATGACTTCCAGCGCATCCGGGGGGATGTACAGGTCTTGCGGCATCTGCAACATCGGCTCGCCGCGCACGATGGCCAGCGGCATTTCCTGTTGTTGCGGTACCGACGCAAAAGCGTCTTGCGGTGCTGCGACCGGCTGAGGCTCGACTGGCTCAGTGCTCATCAATACATGTCGTTGGGCCGCCGTAACGGCTTGCAGTGCGTTCAACACGTTCGGAACCCTCGGGTTCCACCGGCATTCGCTCAGGAATGTCCCCGCTTCGGATGGTGGCCAACTGGCGAACACCCGTGAAACTCATTGCACGATGCCTAGCCGAGGCGCAGTTGGCGCCACCGTCGCGGTACCCCAAGACGAAGCCGCGCTATGGCGGTTTCAATCAAGCTGGCCGTGAGCGACCTTATGTGCGCTTTGATCCGGATCGGGTCGCGGCAAAGACGCAAGCCGAAACGCGTGAGAGCTGCGTCACGGGCTGTCCAAGAGGTCTGCTGAGTGCATCGGGCGGGTGCTTATGCTGTGCCGGCCCTGACCGGCAGGCGCACACCCTTTGACCCACGCAGGTTGAAGATTAGCGGCTGGGAGACGCCAAGTCCAGTGCGACGTCCAGTATCCAGTCCATCATGCTGCGGGCAAAATGCTGCAGCATGCCTGCCGCCGAACGCTCAATCATTCACGTTGATATGGACGCCTTCTACGCGGCGGTGGAGCAGCTCGATCGCCCGGAACTGCGCGGCAAGGCGGTGATCGTAGGCGGTCTGGGGCCGCGCGGGGTGGTCTCCACCTGCAGCTACGAAGCCCGCCGCTACGGCGTGTGCTCGGCGATGCCTACGGTTCAAGCCCGGCGCCTGTGTCCCGACGGGATTTACCTGGTGCCGCGCCCTGCGCGCTACCAGGAACTGTCGGAGCAGGTCTTCGATGTGTTTCACGAAGTGACGCCCGAGGTCGAGGGGCTATCGCTCGACGAGGCCTTTCTGGATGTCAGCGCCAGCCTGCGCTTGCTTGGCCCGGTCGAGGACATCGGTCGCCGCATCAAGCAAAGCATCCATGAACGTACCGGACTGATCGCCTCGGTCGGCATGGGGCCGAACAAGCTCCTGGCCAAACTGGCCAGTGAGATCTCCAAGCCCGACGGCTTTTTGCATATCAGGGCAAGCGAAGCCGCCCTGCGGCTGGCGCCACTGCCGGTAGGGCGGTTGTGGACCGTCGGCAAGGTGACGGAACAGGCGCTTCATCGCATCGGCGTGCGCACCATCGGCGAATTGGCAGCATGTGACCCGGCGCGTCTGAGGCAGGCGCTCGGACGTCAGGCCGCCATGCTGCAGGCACTCGCGCGCGGAGAAGACGAGCGTGCGGTCGAGCCGGTGCAGGCCGAGCAATCGATCGGGGCGGAGCACACGTTTGACGTCGATGTCGATCAGCGGGTGATGGCCGAATCCTGGTTGCTGCGCCAATGCGAGCGTGTGGCGGCGCGCGCCAGGGCGCGCGAGCTGCGCGGCACCACGGTGACGGTGAAACTACGCGAGCCGCCGTTTGTCACCTATACGCGCCAGGCGCCATTGCAGGCGCCGAGTGCGTCGGCCAGCGAGATTTATGAGGTGGCACGCCGCTTGCTTTATCTTTGGTGGCAGACGCAGTCGAGACCGCGCCTGCGCCTGCTCGGTGTGAGCCTGTCCGGTTTCGGCAAGCGAGCGCAGGAGGATATGTTCGCCGTTGGCGCGAAAGGCGCCGCGACAGATCAGGTGCAGGACGGGATCAATCGACGCTTCGGCACGGGTAGCCTGGTGCGCGCAGGAATACTGCGGACGCGCAAGCAGGATTGAAGGCCTTGGGGGTGGCCGCGATGGCGGTCGTGGGACAAGGCGGGTGGGCACTGCCGGACGCAGTGCGATGGGAGGAAAGGCATGACCAAAGCCGACGGCAAACCCAGGAGCAGTTCGGAACCCGAGCAACTGCGCCCTGCGCGCATGCGGATCGAGACCACCGTGCTCATGAGTCGCGGCAGCCAGTCGCAGCCGACGGAGCTGGTCGATATCTCGGCTACTGGCGCCCTGTTGCGGCGCCCGCTCGGCTGGCAGGGAGAAGTGGGGCAGAGCTGGATGCTGGACATGATCTTCGGCCATGACCTGCATATCCATCTCGAAGCGCAGGTGGCGCGCGTCTCCGACCGCCACATCGGTTTTGCCTACACACGTATTCCGGAGGACAAGCAGGTCCCCTTGTGGAACCTGCTGGGAGGCTACGCTGACATCCTGGAGATGTGGCACGACGAGTGAATCGTCGCGACGAGGCCGCCTCATGTGCCCGCGAAGGCGCGGGCCGTGGCGCCTCGAGCCTGTTCACTGCCCTGGAGTGGGCTGCCCTGAGGGGTGAACAGGCTCAGGGATAAATGCTCTTTTTCCTGAGCCCTTTTTTCTGGGCTTTCTCTCAGGCGCTGGTCGATGCCGCTTTCTTCTCGTCGCGCAACTCGCGGCGGAGGATCTTGCCTACGTTGCTCTTGGGCAGCGAGTCGCGGAATTCGATCACCTTGGGGCGCTTGTAGCCGGTGAGGTTCTGGCGGCAGAACTCCTTGAGGGCTTCGACGGTGAGATTCGGGTCCTTGCGCACCACGAACAGCTTCACCACTTCGCCCGAATGCTCATCCGGCACACCCACCGCGGCCACTTCGGCGACGCCCGGATGAGTCATCACGATGTCCTCGACCTCGTTCGGATACACGTTGAAGCCGGACACCAGAATCATGTCCTTCTTGCGGTCCACGATATAGAAGTAGCCGTTCTCGTCCATCCGCGCGATGTCGCCGGTGTGCAGCCAGCCATCGGCGCCGAGCACCTTGGCGGTCTCGTCCGGACGCTGCCAGTAACCCTTCATCACCTGCGGGCCGTGCACCATCAGCTCGCCGACTTCTCCCACCGGCAGCAGCTGGCCTTCTTCGGACCAGATCGCCACATCCGTCGAGGGCACCGGCAGGCCGATGGAGCTGTTGTAATCCTTCAAATCCAGCGGATTGATGCATACCGCCGGCGAGGTTTCGGTGAGGCCATAGGCTTCGGCAAGAGGAATGCCGGTGACTTTCTTCCAGCGCTCCGCGACCGCACGCTGCACGGCCATGCCGCCGCCGAGGGTCAGGTGCAGGCGCGAGAAATCCACTTCGGCGAAACCCGGCGTGTTGAGTAAGCCGTTGAACAGCGTGTTGACGCCGGTGAGCGCGGTGAACCTGGATTTCTTCAGCTCTTTCACGAAGCCCGGCATGTCGCGCGGGTTGGTGATCAGCCAGTTCAATCCGCCCAGACGCATGAACACCAGGCCGTTCGCCGTCAGCGAGAAGATGTGATACAGCGGCAGCGCGGTGATGATGACTTCCTCGCCGGGCTTGGCATTGCTGCCGATCCACGCACCGGCCTGCATCATGTTCGCGATCATGTTGCCGTGGGTGAGCATGGCGCCCTTGGCCACGCCGGTGGTGCCACCGGTGTATTGCAGGAACGCGATGTCGTCGTGCGTCAGCGACACCTTCGGCAGCGGATGCGCGGCGCCTTGCGCCAATGCATCGCGGAAGCGCACGGCATGCGGAAGGTTGAACGCCGGCACCATCTTCTTGACGTGCTTGAGCACGAAGTTGATCAGCCCGCCCTTGGGGAAGCCCAGCATGTCGCCAATGCCGGTGGTGACGATGTGCTTCACCTCGGTCTTGTCCACGACCTGCTGCAGTGTCGCGGCGAAGTTGTCGAGTACCACGATGGCCTTGGCACCGGCATCTTCCAGCTGATGCTGGAGTTCGCGCGCCGTGTACATCGGATTGGTGTTGACCACCACCATGCCGGCGCGCAGCGCGCCGAACAGGGCGATGGGGTACTGGAGCACGTTGGGCATCATGATCGCGATGCGATCGCCCTTGCTGAGCTTCAGTACACCCGTGAGGTAGCCGGCGAACTGGCGACTCAGTTCATCGATCTGGCGATAGCTGAGCTGCTTGCCGAAGTTGGAAAAACTTGGGCGATCGCGAAAGCGTTCAAAGGCTTCTTCCAGTACCGCGGCAACGGAGGCGTAGGCATTGATGTCGATCTGCGCGGGTACGCCATCCGGATAGTGGGCCAGCCACGGACGCTCGTTGCTCATGTTTGATCCCTGCTCCTGTATCGACTGCCAGCGCGCGGCTTGCGCGCGCATAAGGCATCATAGTGACGCGGCATTGGAGCATACGCTCGCGTACAGCGGCAAGCCGCGCCGCAACGAGGTTTTCGTATGCCCCGGATCAGGCAAAACCTGCTTTTGCTGATGTTTCTCGCCAGCTTTGTGCTGGCGCTTTCCGGCTGCCATCGCGTGCCTGACGAGCAGCGCATCCGTCAGGCCATCGATGCCGCTGCCCAGGGTACAGGGCAGGTCGATGCATCCGCGCTCACTGCCGTGTTGACCGACGACTTCGACGGCAATGGCGGCACGATGGGGCGAAAGGATCTTGGCAATCTGCTGCGTCTGGCGAAGTTGCGTGGCGAAACCGTGCATGTCGTGATGGGGCCGGTGGAGATGGAGCCGCGCGGCGACCGCTACATAGCGCGCTTTACGGTGACGCTCGGCAGCGGCGGCAAGCTGTTTCCTGCTGAGCTGGGCGTGTTCAAGGTCGAAACGGCCTGGCGCAGGGAAGGGCGTGACTGGCATTGCTATACGGCGACGTGGACGCAGCAGCTGTAGGAGCGCACTCTGTGCGCGACAACCCTACGAAGCAATGCCCCTGCGCGCTTGCCGCGCACAGGGTGCGCTCCTACAAGATGCATCCGGCGCTGACAAAAAACGCCGCCCTGAGGCGGCGTTTTCGTCTTGCAGGTCCTGATCAGGCGGCCTTCTTGCTGGCCAGCTGACGCAGTACGTATTGCAGGATGCCGCCGTGGCGGAAGAACTCCCGCTCCTTCGGAGTCAGCAGCAACACCTTCACGGTGAACTCCTTCTTGCTGCCATCCGCAGCCGTGGCGACGACTTTGGCTTCCTTCGACTCGCCGCCCTTGAGGCCGGTGATGTCGAACGTCTCCTTGCCGGTCAGGCCGAGCGATTGAGCGTTCTGGCCGTCCTGGAACTGGCAAGGCAGCACGCCCATACCCACCAGGTTCGAGCGATGGATGCGCTCGAAGCTTTCCGCGATCACCGCCTTCACACCCAGCAGCAGCGTGCCCTTGGCCGCCCAGTCGCGCGAGGAGCCCGTGCCGTATTCCTTGCCGGCCAGCACCACCAGCGGAGTCTTCTCCGCCTTGTACTTCATGGCGGCGTCGTAGATCGCCAGCTGCTCGCCACTCGGCACGTGCAAGGTGTAGCCGCCTTCAACACCATTGAGCATCAGGTTCTTGATGCGGATGTTGGCGAAGGTGCCGCGCACCATCACGTCGTCGTTGCCGCGACGCGAGCCGTAGGAGTTGAAGTCCTTCGGATCCACGCCCTTGCTGATCAGGAAGCGGCCCGCCGGGCTGTCCTTCTTGATCGAGCCCGCCGGCGAGATGTGGTCGGTGGTGATGGAGTCGCCGAACAGGCCGAGTACGCGCGCGCCGTGGATGTCTTCGATGCTGCCCGCTTCCTTGCTCATGCCGTCGAAGTAGGGCGGGTTCTTGATGTAGGTGGAGTCATCCCACTTGAACAGCGCGCCGTCCGGTGAGGCGATGTTGTTCCAGCGGCTGTCGCCCTTGAACACGTCGGCGTAGTTCTTCTCGAACATAGCCGGATTGATCGCGCCGGCGATGGTGTCGGAGATTTCTTTGTTGCTCGGCCAGATGTCCTTGAGGTACACCGGCTTGCCATCGTTGCCGGTGCCGAGCGGATCCTTGGTCAGGTCGATATCCAGCGTACCGGCGAGCGCGTAAGCGACTACCAGCGGCGGCGAGGCCAGGTAGTTCATCTTCACTTCCGGATGCACGCGGCCTTCGAAGTTGCGGTTGCCCGACAGCACCGACGCCACGGCCAGGTCGCCGTCGGCAATACCCTTGCTGATCTCGATCGGCAGCGGGCCGGAGTTGCCGATACAGGTGGTGCAGCCGTAGCCCACCACGTAAAAGCCAACCTTTTCCAGCTCCTTCAGCAGACCGGTCTTTTCAAGATAGTCGGTGACCACCAGCGAACCCGGGCCAAGCGAGGGCTTCACCCACGGCTGTGCTTTCAGGCCCTTGGCCGCGGCTTTCTTGGCCAGCAAACCAGCGCCAAGCATGACGGCGGGATTCGAGGTGTTGGTGCAGGAGGTGATGGCGGCGATCACGACAGCGCCGTCACCGAGCTTGAAGCTCTCGCCGTTGCGTTCAACGCGCACACCGCCATTCGTAATGGCATTGGCTGGATTGCCGATGGCTGTCGAGCCGCCCTCGCTGATGAAGTTGGAGGTTTCCTCATTGCGCGGCTTGCGGTTGGCGGTCAGCGGACCTACCGCATCGTGGAAACTCTTCTGCACGCCTTCCAGCAACACGCGGTCCTGCGGACGCTTCGGGCCGGCCAGCGAGGGCTTCACGTCGGCGAGGTTCAGCTCCAGCGTGGTGGTGAACTGCGCGTGCGGGGTGTTCTCGTCGTGCCACAAGCCTTGGGCTTGCGCATAGGCCTTGACCAGTTCGATCTGATCGTCGCTGCGGCCCGACAGGTGCATGTAGTTCAGTGCTTCCTGGTCGACCGGGAAGATGCCGCAGGTTGCACCGTATTCCGGGGCCATATTGGCGATGGTGGCGCGATCCGCCAGCGGCAAATGCTTGAGGCCATCGCCGAAGAACTCGACGAACTTGCCCACCACCCCGAGCTTGCGCAGCATCTGGGTGACGGTGAGCACGAGGTCGGTGGCGGTAACACCTTCAGAGAGTTTGCCGGTGAGCTTGAAGCCCACCACCTGCGGAATCAGCATCGATGACGGTTGGCCCAGCATCGCGGCTTCGGCCTCGATACCACCGACGCCCCAGCCGAGCACGCCAATGCCGTTGATCATCGTGGTGTGCGAGTCGGTACCGAACACCGTGTCCGGGTAAGCCCACTGCTCACCGTCCTTCTCGGCAGTGAACACCACGCGAGCCAGATGCTCCAGGTTCACCTGATGGACGATGCCGGTGCGCGGCGGTACGACTTTGAAGTTGTTGAAGGCCTTCTGGCCCCAGCGCAGGAAGGAGTAGCGCTCCTGATTGCGCTCGAACTCGATCTCGACGTTCTTCTCCAGCGCCGACTCAGAGCCGAACACATCAACCTGCACGGAATGGTCGATCACCAGCTCGGCCGGTGCCAGCGGGTTGATCTGATTGGCATCGCCGCCGAGTTTCACCACGGCATCGCGCATGGCGGCAAGGTCGACCACGCAGGGCACACCAGTGAAGTCCTGCAACACCACGCGGGCGGGCATGAAGGCGATCTCGGTGTCCG
Source organism: Dyella koreensis (assembly GCF_044904565.1). Classification (NCBI taxonomy): domain Bacteria; kingdom Pseudomonadati; phylum Pseudomonadota; class Gammaproteobacteria; order Lysobacterales; family Rhodanobacteraceae; genus Dyella; species Dyella koreensis. The sequence continues at coordinate 79,379 of NZ_JADIKD010000012.1, forward strand.
GCTCGGCCTTGGGGTTCCACTTGGCGACTGCCTCGATTTCCTTCGAGGTGACATTGACGCCGTCCTCATGGCGCAACAGGTTCTCCAGCAGGATCTTCATCGAGTAGGGAAGTTGCTTGAGGTCGAAACGCTGGCCGAGCTTGGCGAGGCTGGCGATCTGGTACGAGCTGCCGTTGACCTTGAGGGTGTCGCGGGTGGCGAATGAATCCAGCATGGGGCTAACTCCTGTTGCTTTGAATCTGGCGGACGCACGAGGCGTAGCAGGGGAATCCTAAGGCACGATACGTGAGAGGAATTGTAAGAGCCTGTTCAATGCCTCCGCGTAGCTCGCGTTGCCCCGCTATGGGCGCCTGGCGGTGAGGCGTGGCGCAGCGCCTGACTGGCCGTCAGGCCAAGCCGCGCCTCACCGCCAGGCGCCCATAGCGGGGCAACCCTTCGGGCCGGGTCTGTTTGCCCACATGCCTGCGTCATCACTCGGTTGTGTACGGACGTACACGCCCTCGTTCTTCCTTGGCCTGCGTGCAAACAGATCCCGGCGCGAGCCACGCGGAGGCATTGAACAGTCTCTCAGGAGACCCGTCTTCCGTTCGGGGATGCCGGGCAGTTTGGGGCAAATGCCGGAGCGCGCAAGCTACCCGTTCGGTTATTCGCGCATTTCGTCCTTGCAAGATTTCGAACGCTGGCGGAAACAACGTCTTGCGTTGCGGTGCCGGTGCTGCGACTGGCAAAATAAGCGGCTGTAATGACGCCCGGAAATGGCTTGGGGGCTAGCTTTTCGCTCCCTTGTGCCGCCAGCCGGCCGTTCAGCCCTTCGCCATTCAACGGACGAGATCACATGCTCAACGCTTATCGCCAACACGTCGCCGAACGCGCCGCTCTGGGTATCCCCGCGCTGCCGCTGTCGGCCCAGCAGACCGCCGACCTGATCGAACTGCTGAAGAACCCGCCCGCTGGCGAAGAAGCGTTCCTCGTCGATCTGATCATCCATCGCGTGCCGGCCGGCGTCGACGACGCGGCCAAGGTCAAGGCCTCGTACCTGGCAGCCGTTGCCTTCGGTACCGAGAAGTGCGCGCTGATCAGCCGCGAGAAGGCGACTGAGCTGCTGGGCACCATGCTGGGTGGCTACAACATCCATCCGCTGGTCGAGCTGCTCGACGATGCGCAGGTCAGTGGCATCGCCGCTGAAGCGTTGAAGAAGACCCTGCTGATGTTCGACGCCTTCCATGACGTCAAGGACAAGGCTGACAAGGGCAATGCCAACGCCAAGGCCGTGCTGCAGAGCTGGGCCGACGCCGAGTGGTTCACCAGCCGTCCGGAAGTGCCGCAGCGCCTCACCATCACCGTGTTCAAGGTGCCGGGCGAAACCAATACTGACGACCTGTCGCCGGCCCCCGATGCCACCACGCGTCCGGATATCCCGATGCACGCGCTGGCCATGCTGAAGAACAAGCGCGAGGGCGCACCGTTCCAGCCGGAGGAAGACGGCAAGCGCGGTCCGATCCAGCAGATCCTCGATCTCAAGAACAAGGGCCATCTGGTGGCCTACGTCGGCGACGTGGTCGGCACCGGTTCCAGCCGCAAGTCGGCCACCAACTCAGTGCTGTGGTGGACCGGCGAGGACATCCCCTTTATCCCGAACAAGCGCTTCGGCGGCGTGTGCCTGGGTTCGAAGATCGCCCCGATCTTCTACAACACCATGGAAGACGCTGGCGCGCTGCCGATCGAACTCGACGTTTCCAAGATGGAGATGGGCGACGTAGTCGAGCTGCGCCCCTATGAAGGCAAGGCGCTGAAGAACGGTGAGGTGATCGCTGAATTCCAGGTCAAGTCTGACGTGCTGTTCGACGAAGTGCGCGCCGGTGGCCGCATTCCGCTGATCATCGGCCGCGGCCTCACCGCCAAGGCGCGCGAGGCGCTGGGCCTGCCTGCCTCCAACCTGTTCCGCCTGCCGCAGAACCCGGCCGACACCGGCAAAGGCTTCACCCTGGCGCAGAAGATGGTCGGCCGCGCCTGTGGTCTGCCGGAAGGCCAGGGCGTGCGTCCGGGCACCTATTGCGAGCCGAAGATGACCTCGGTGGGTTCGCAGGACACCACCGGCCCGATGACCCGCGACGAGTTGAAGGACCTGGCCTGCCTGGGCTTCTCGGCCGATCTGGTGATGCAGTCGTTCTGCCACACCGCGGCTTATCCGAAGCCGGTCGACGTCAAGACCCATCACGAGCTGCCGGCCTTCATTTCCACTCGTGGCGGCATCAGCCTGCGTCCGGGCGACGGTGTGATCCACTCCTGGCTCAACCGCATGCTGCTGCCCGATACGGTCGGCACCGGCGGCGACAGCCACACGCGTTTCCCGATCGGCATTTCGTTCCCGGCCGGTTCGGGTCTGGTTGCCTTTGCTGCGGCCACCGGCGTGATGCCGCTGGACATGCCGGAATCGGTGCTTGTGCGCTTCAAGGGCGAGCTGCAGCCGGGCGTTACCCTGCGTGACCTGGTCAATGCGATCCCTCTGTACGCCATCAAGGACGGCCTGCTTACCGTTGCCAAGCAGGGCAAGAAGAACGTCTTCTCCGGTCGCATTCTGGAGATCGAAGGTCTGCCGAATTTGAAGGTGGAGCAAGCGTTCGAGCTGTCCGACGCCTCGGCCGAGCGTTCGGCGGCCGGTTGCACCGTGCACCTCAACAAGGAACCGATCATCGAGTACCTCAACTCGAACATCACCTTGCTGAAGTACATGATCGCCCAGGGTTACCAGGACGCCCGCAGCCTGCATCGCCGCATCAAGGCCATGGAAGCCTGGCTGGCCAACCCGCAACTGATGGAGCGCGATGCGGACGCTGAATACGCCGCGGTGATCGAGATCGACCTGGCCGACGTGCACGAGCCGATCGTGGCTTGCCCGAACGATCCGGACGACGTGAAGACCCTGTCCGATGTGGCCGGCGCGACCATCGATGAGGTGTTCATCGGTTCCTGCATGACCAACATTGGTCACTTCCGTGCCGCGTCGAAGCTGCTGGAAGGCAAGCGCGACATCCCGACCAAGTTGTGGGTGGCCCCGCCGACCAAGATGGACCAGAAGCAGCTGACCGAGGAAGGCCACTACGGCGTGCTCGGCACGGCTGGTGCGCGCATGGAAATGCCGGGCTGCTCGCTGTGCATGGGCAACCAGGCCCAGGTGCGCGAGGGCGCGACGGTGTTCTCCACCTCTACCCGCAACTTCCCGAACCGCCTGGGCAAGAACTCCAACGTGTACCTGGGTTCGGCCGAGCTGGCGGCGATCTGCTCGCGTCTGGGCCGTATCCCGACCAAGGCGGAGTACATGACCGACATCGGCGTGATCAACGCCAACGGCGACAAGATCTACCAGTACATGAACTTCGACCAGATCGAAGACTTCAAGCAGGTCGCCGATACCGTCGAAGCCTGAGTGATCAGCTAAGTGGAAAACGAAGCCCGGCCCTGTGCCGGGCTTCGTCGTTTATGCTTTGCGCCGCCTCCATCACGGGGCAGGGCAGCGAGGCAACAGGCAGGATGATTTCCACCCACTTATCGGTAGTCTCGTTGCGTGACCTGACCCTGGTGCAGGCCGTGCGCAGGCATGGCAGCTTCAACAGCGCGGCGCGCGCGATGCATATCAGTCCTTCCGGCCTGTCGCATCAGGTGCAGAAAGTGGAGCAGGCGTTGGGCGCGCCGTTGTTCGAACGCGGTGGCCGGCGCATCGTGCCCACGGCGGGCGGGCAACGATTGCTGGAGCAAATCGATGCGGTGCTTCTGGCTGCCGAACACTTGCAGCAGGCCGCGCGTGCGGGTGAGGTAGCGTTCGGTGGCGAGCTGCGGCTCGGTGTACTGGCCACGTTGGGGCCGTACCTGTTGCCGCATCTGATCGCGCCGTTCCCGCAGCATTTTCCGGAGGCCCGCTTGAGTCTGTCCGAAGGCAAGCCGCGCGGTCTGCTGCGCCGCTTGCACGAAGGCGAGCTGGATGCGGTGCTGGCGCCACCGGTTCCGGCGGTCAGTGGCATTGCCATGCGCCCGCTGTTTTTCGAGCCCTGGGAGGTGATGCTCCGTGCGGACCATCCCTTGGCCAGCCGCCGCACGGTGGCGCTGGAGCAATTGGACGCCAGCGAGGCGACCTTGATGACCGAAAGCCATGCCGATCATGTGCTCGGCGGTGGCCATGTGCAAGACGTCAGCCTGGAAAGCCTGGCCGCCCTCGTGGGGCTGCGCGGCGGCTATGCCCTGGTGCCTGCACTGGCGCATGAGCGCCTTGCCTCGACGCCCAACGTGGCGCTGGCGAAGATCAAGGGACAGGCGCCAGGGCGCGAGATCGCGCTCTATTGGCGCGAGGCTTCGCCGTGGCATGGCGATCTGCAGGCCTTTGCGGAACTGCTGCGCAAACTGGCAAAGCAACGGCCAGGTCTCAAACTGATCGACGAGACATGACGCCACGGTAGGAGCGCACCCTGTGCGCGAAATCCCTGCGAAGCAGGGCCTCATGGTGGCATGAAAAAACGCGGCTCTCTCGGGTCGTTTCGCCCACAGGGTGGGCTCCTACGGTTTAGCCGTTATCGAGCGTCGCCCCGGTCAGCAGCCCGCGCGCCAACATGCTGCACTGGCGGCGATACAGCAGCAGTTGCCACTGCCGCCCGCCGATCTGCCGCCACAGCACTGCCGAGCGCACGGCGGCGAGCAGGCTGGTACGCACTTTCTCGACCACATTCGGTTGCTGCAGCTGCTGCGGATTGCCGGTGACCATCACCCGCGGCTTCAGCGTGGAGAGCGTGGAGACATATAGCTCCGCAAGGCGCTTGATGACCTGAGGCGAGTTCTGGCCGAAGTGTTCGACCTGGCGCTGCGCGGACACGATGCCCTGCTGCAGATCGTTGAGCAGCTGGTTGTGGCGCGCCAGGCTGCGCTCCAGCCGCATGACGGTGACTGCCATGCGGGTGATGCCCATGTCGCGGCCGGTTTCATCCAGTTGCGAAATCAGTTTGCGCAGGCCCAGCCGCACGCCGGCGACATCGCCGTAGACACCTGCCACCGACGCGGCGTCGATGCGGAATACGCTGCCCAGGCTGGCTTCGAAGGCAGTCTCGTCGCAGCGTCCGTCGTTCGCCAATTGCTGCGCCAGCGCCGTGGCCTGGAACAGACCGGCAAGGGCGAGTACGCGTTCTTCGTTCATAGCAAAAGTTTCAAGCACGTTGGACGGACTCTTCAGTAACTGAGGCGGCATTCCAGCCGCCGTAGGGAGCATCGGTGCGGGCGATCACGGCGCCGCCGAGACAGGCGTCGCCGTCGTAGAACACCACGGACTGGCCGGGGGTGACAGCCCGCTGGGGCTCGTCGAAGCGCACCTCCACGCCACCCTCGAACAGATGCACGGTGCAGTGCTGGTCCTGTTGGCGGTAACGGGTCTTGGCGGTGCAGCGGAATTCGGTGGCGGGCGCCTCGCCGGCGACCCAGCTTGGCACTTCGGCGATCAGGCGTTGCGAATACAGCCAGTGGTTTTCGCCGCCCTGTGCCACGTAGAGCACATTGGCGGCGACATCCTTGCCCACGACGTACCAAGCGTCGCCGCCGGCACCCTGGCGTCCACCGATACCCAGGCCGTTGCGCTGGCCGAGGGTGTAATACATCACGCCCTGATGTTCGCCGATGCGCTCGCCTTCGGGGGTGCGCATCTCGCCGGGGCGGGCAGGAATGTATTGGCTGAGAAATTCGCGGAAATCGCGCTCGCCGATAAAGCAGATGCCGGTGGAATCCTTCTTGGCATGAGTGGGCAGGGCGGCTTCCAGCGCCATGCGGCGCACCCGCGATTTCTCGATTTCGCCGACCGGGAACAGCGTGGCCGCGAGCTGCTGCTGGCCCAGCGCGTGCAGGAAGTAGGTCTGGTCCTTGGCGGTATCCACAGCGCGCAGCAGGCGATAGCGGCCGTCTTTGAAGTCGACGCGCGCATAGTGGCCGGTGGCGATTTTTTCCGCGCCCAGTGCGCGCGCCTCGTCCAGGAAGGTCTTGAACTTGATCTCGCGGTTGCACAGCACGTCGGGGTTCGGCGTGCGGCCCGCGCGATATTCGGCCAGGAAATGCTCGAATACCCCGTCCCAATACTCGGCGGCGAAATTGCGCGCATGGAACGGAATGTCCAGGCGGCCGCAGACGGCAACAGCGTCCTTGCGGTCGGCGTCGGCCGTGCAGGGGCCGTCGCGGTCGTCCTCTTCCCAGTTCTGCATGAACAGGCCTTCGACCTGATGGCCTGCCTGTTGCAGAAGCAGGGCGGCGACCGATGAGTCAACACCGCCGGAGATGCCGAGCATCACCTTCACGGGTAGCGGTCCTCCGATAGCAGGCTGCCGAGCACGGTCAGCGGTACGCGCTGGCCAGCCAGCCAGGCATCGATGCTTTGCAGTACCAGCGGGCTGCGCAGTTGATCGCCCAGTGCGGCGACTTCAGCGCGGGTCAGCCAGAGCGCGCGGTGGATACCCTTGTCCAGGGGGCGCTGCGGGTCATGTGACAGCGCGCGTGCGGCAAAGCTGAAACGCACCACGCTGTCGCCATGCTCCGTGCTGCGCCATTGGTGGACGCCGATCAGGTGTTCAAGGGCGACGGTCCAGCCGGTCTCCTCCAGCGTTTCGCGCACAGCGGCGCTGGCCAGGCTTTCGCCATCATCCAGATGGCCGGCAGGCTGGTTGTAGGCCAGGCGGCCGGCGACTTCTTCTTCGACCATCAGGTAGCGATCGCCGTCGGCCACCACACAGGCGACCGTGACGCGGGGGCACCAGACGGCGGAAGGGGAGGCCTGGATATCGTTCATGGGGATGATATGGCGCCGTTGCCGGCACTGGAAAAGGCGTCATTGTGCCATTACCTGAAGGACTCATCCGTGCCCGGAGCCCATGCGGTATCCCGGCGCTATACTCCTGACCAAGATCCGGCATCCCGAAACCATGGCGCACGAACCCGAACACGAGCAAGGCCACGAACACGGCCTGGCGGTTGAAACCTCCCGTCCGGAGGTAGCCCGGCCGCCACTGTTTCAAGTGGTACTGCTCAATGACGATTTCACCCCGATGGATTTCGTGGTCGAGGTGTTACGCAGCTTCTTCAGCCTGGACCAGGAACGTGCGGTCCAGGTCATGCTTCATGTGCATACTCGCGGCAAGGGTGTGTGCGGCGTGTTTACCAGGGAGGTGGCCGAAACCAAGGTGACCCAGGTGAACGAATATTCACGTGCTCATCAGCATCCGTTGTTGTGCACTATGGAAAAGCTCTGAGCGAACCCCATTTCGTGGTCATCGCGGCATTGCCGCCCTGCCATTCAAGCGGAGAAGGTCCGGATGTTTAGCAAGGATCTCGAAGTCACCATCGGCCAGTGCTACAAGCAGGCCAGAGAGCAGCGCCACGAGTTCATGACGGTGGAGCATCTGCTGCTCGCGCTCACCGAAAACCAGTCGGCTCTGGGGGCGCTGCGCGCCTGCGGCGTCGACCTGCCGCGCCTGACCCACGAGCTGGAAAAAATCATCGCCGAGACCGTGCCGGTACTGCCGCATGGCGACGAGCGTGATACCCAGCCTACGCTGGGCTTCCAGCGCGTGCTGCAGCGGGCGGTCTACCACGTGCAGTCCTCGGGTCGTAAGGAAGTCACTGGCGCCAATGTGCTGGTGGCGATCTTCGGCGAGAAGGATTCGCATGCGGTGTACTTCCTGCACCAGCAGGAAATCACCCGACTCGATGTGGTCAATTACATCTCGCACGGCATCGCGAAGATCGGCGACGAGCCGTCTTCCAGCATGCCGGGTAGCGAGCGCGACGGCGAAGAGGGTGGCGAGTCCAAGGGCAATCCGCTCAGCGAATACGCCAGCAACCTCAACGAGCTCGCGCTGGAAGGCAAGATCGATCCATTGATCGGCCGCCAGGACGAAATCGAGCGCACCATCCAGGTGCTGTGCCGCCGCCGCAAGAACAACCCGCTCTATGTCGGCGAGGCTGGCGTAGGCAAGACTGCGCTGGCCGAAGGCCTGGCCAAGCGTATCGTCGATGGCGATGTGCCGGAGGTTCTGGAGAGCTCCACCATCTGGTCGCTCGATCTTGGCGCACTGGTGGCTGGCACCAAGTACCGCGGCGATTTCGAGAAGCGTCTGAAGGCGGTGATTTCGCAGCTCAAGAAGCAGCCGGGCGCGATCCTGTTTATCGACGAGATCCACACCATCATCGGTGCCGGTTCGGCGTCGGGCGGTACCATGGATGCGTCGAATCTGATCAAGCCCATGCTGGCTTCCGGCGAGCTGCGTTGCATTGGCTCGACTACGTTCCAGGAGTTCCGCGGCATCTTCGAAAAAGACCGTGCGCTGGCCCGTCGCTTCCAGAAGATCGACGTGGTCGAGCCGACCGTGGCCGACAGCATCGAGATTCTGAAAGGCCTGCGCTCGCGCTTTGAAGAGCACCACAACGTCGTCTACACCAACGAGTCGCTGAAGGCGGCGGTGGACCTGTCGGTGAAGCACATTCCCGACCGATTGTTGCCGGACAAGGCTATCGACGTGATCGACGAAGCCGGTGCTCGCCAGCGCCTGCTGCCGGCTGATCAGCGCACCGGCAAGATCGATGTGCCTGAGGTGGAATACATCGTTGCCAAGATGGCGCGTATTCCGGCCAAGCAGGTCTCGGCTTCCGACCGCGACGTGCTGAAGAACCTGGAGCGCAACCTGAAGATGGTGGTGTTCGGGCAGGACGCGGCGATCGAGGCGCTCTCGGCTTCGATCAAGATGGCGCGTTCCGGCCTGGCTGACCCATCCAAGCCGATCGGCTGCTTCCTGCTGGCCGGCCCCACCGGCGTCGGCAAGACCGAGGTTACCCGTCAGCTGGCGATGCAACTCGGTATCGAGATGATCCGCTTCGACATGTCCGAGTACATGGAAGCGCATTCCGTCTCGCGCCTGGTCGGCGCACCTCCGGGTTATGTTGGTTTCGACCAGGGTGGTCTGCTGACCGAGGCGGTGACCAAGCATCCGCATGCTGTGCTGCTGCTGGACGAAATCGAGAAGGCGCATCCGGATGTGTACAACATCCTGTTGCAGGTGATGGATCGCGGTGTGCTGACCGACACCAACGGTCGCGAGGCGAACTTCAAGAACGTAGTGCTGGTAATGACCACCAATGCGGGCGCGCAGCAGGCGTCGCGTCGCGGCATCGGTTTCGTCAAGCAGAACCATTCGATGGACGCGATGGAAGTGATCCGCCGCACCTTCACTCCGGAGTTCCGCAATCGTCTCGATGCGGTGATCCAGTTCAATGCGCTGGATTTCGAGCACATCCTGCGCGTGGTCGACAAGTTCCTGATCGAGCTGGAGTCGCAGCTGAGTGAGAAGCATGTCATCCTCGATGTGGATGCCGATGCCCGCCGCTGGCTGGCCGAGCATGGGTTCGATCCGCAGATGGGTGCCCGCCCGATGTCCCGCGTGATCCAGGAGAAGGTGAAGCGTGCCTTGGCCGACGAGTTGCTGTTCGGCAAGCTGTCCGAAGGCGGCAAGGTCAAGCTGAGCGTGCTGGATGGCGAACTGAAGGTGGACACCGAGGCGGCGGAGAAACTGCCGGCCGTGGTGTCCTGAGGCAGGGACGCAGGCAAACGAAAAAGGCCGCGCTACAGCGCGGCCTTTTTGTATTTGTAGGAGCGCACCCTGTGCGCGATCCCGTTGTGATACTGCTCTGTAGGTTATTCGCGCACAGGGTGCGCTCCTACAGAATTACTTCATGCGGTACGTGATACGACCCTTGGTCAGGTCGTAAGGGGTCATCTCGACCTTGACCTTGTCGCCGGTGAGGATGCGGATGTAGTGCTTGCGCATACGGCCGGAGATATGGGCTGTGATCACGTGCCCGTTTTCCAGCTGCACGCGGAACATGGTGTTGGGCAGGGTCTCCTGGACCGTGCCTTCCATTTCGATGACGTCGTCTTTGGCCATGCGTTCCGGTCGGTGAGGGTGCAGCCGTCGTGGCCGCGTAAGCGGGCGATTATGCCATGGATACGGGCATGGTTAAAGATTCATCAGCTGAAGTGCTCGTCCAGCTTCCGTCGGATCTCGTCCTCGACCATGCCCTTGAGGGGCGCCAGCATCATGCCCAGCTCGGCTTTGACCTGGATCGCCTCTTTTTCGACCGCGATGGACCCGCTCACGCCAGGGCGCGAAAAGCTCAGCGTGTCGCCCTGCCATTGGCCGCTCATGCCGAACTTCTCCTGCATGCGCGTGGCGACCTTGTCGACCACGGCGCGAGCCTCGTCCATGGAGAGCTGGTGCGGGCGGCGGATATCGATCTTGGGCATAAGCGAATTCCAACTAGAAAATAAAACATATTACGCGGTCTTGCGTCGGACTTGTCCCACTCATCTGCTAGAGTCGCGCCCGTCTATCGACTGGTTCACAGATGCGCATTGAGTTTCCCAATTCGGCCCGTGAGGACTTCCGCTGGGACCAGCTGCTGCTGAGGATCGGCAGCGCACCGGACAACGATCTCGTGCTCGCTGCCCATCAGGCCGGCAGCCATCATCTGCGTATCCAGCAGGATCGTCGTGGCTGGGTGTTGCAAGTGTTGCCGCAGGGCAATCGCATCTATGTGAACGCAAGGCCGGTGCGCGAGCGCGCCCTGTTGCGCCCAGGCGACATCCTCAGCGTGGGCGATTGCCGTATGTTGCTGCGCTCCAATGACGAGCCGGATACGCGTCAGCCACTCGATGCGCCGCCTCTGGAGCGTTGCACGGTGGCTTTGCGCGCCGTGGCCGGGCCGTTATCGGGTCGCGTACTTTCGGTACAGGACAAGCTGGAGCTGGGGCCGCTGGGCCGCTATCCGCTGGAGTTGCCGCAAGGGGAGGCCGCTTCGCTGCGTGTGTCGTGGGGGGATGGCCAGTTATGGCTCGAAACTACCCAGTCATCGGCACGCTACCCGCTACGGCTCAACGGCGTCGCCGTGGAACAGGTGGCCTTGCTGCCAGGCGACCAGATCGGTCTCGCCATGCATCGCTTCGTACTCGATGCCCCCGGCATGGAGCCAGAGCCGGAGATCGTGATGCCCGAGCCAGAGCCGGCGCACCTGCCTGAAGAGGACGCCGGGCCGCGCGGTGAAGTGTGGTGGCTGATTGTCACGGCCGCCGTACTTGCGCTTGGCATCGCGCTGATCCTGCTGGTTCGTTTCTGAGGCAACCGTTGACCTCGGGTTGCTGCGCCGCGCCATAATGCGGGGATTACACCCCACGAGGCGTCTTTAGTGAGCAGGGTTTGGAATTTCAGTGCGGGGCCGGCCGCCATCCCCTCGGTCGTACTGGAGCGCGCACAGCGCGAATTGCTGGATTGGAATGGCAGTGGCGCCTCCGTGATGGAGCTGTCTCACCGCGGCAAGCTGTTTATCGGGCTGGCCCAGCAGGCTGAAGCGGATCTGCGCGAGCTGCTCGGCGTTCCGGACGATTACGCGGTGCTGTTCCTCCAGGGCGGGGCCACCCAGCATTTCGCGCAGATTCCCATGAACCTGGCTGGTGATGGCGATAGTGCCGACTACATCGTCAACGGGCACTGGGGCGAAAAGGCCGCGAGCGAAGCCGCGCCGTACGTGCGTGTGAATATCGCCGCCAGCAGCAAGAGCGATCAGTACCTGCGCCTGCCGCCGCGTGAATCCTGGCAGCTCGATCCTCGTGCGGCTTATGTGCACTACACGCCGAACGAAACCATTCATGGCGTGGAGTATCACGAGATTCCGGATGTCGGCGACGTGCCGCTGGTGGCGGACTTCTCTTCCAACATTCTGTCCGAGCCGCTGAATGTCAGCCGCTTCGGGCTGATCTATGCCGGTGCGCAGAAGAACATCGGGCCATCGGGTCTGGTGGTGATGATCGTTCGCCGCGACCTGTTGCAGCGTGTCTCGCGCCCGATGGCGAAGATCTTCCGCTACGCGGAGCAGGCGGCGAACGACTCGATGCTCAATACCCCAAACACCTGGGGCTGGTATCTCGCTGGATTGACCTTCCAATGGCTGAAAGACCAGGGTGGCTTGGCCGCGATGGCCGAACGCAATCGCGCCAAGGCCGAACTGTTGTATCAGGCCATCGATGGCTCCGGCGGCTACTACCGCAATCCGGTGCAAGTGAGCGCGCGTTCGCGCATGAACGTGCCTTTCACTCTGCACGATAGCGCGCTCGATGCGGCTTTCCTGAAGGAATCCGAGGCGGCGGGCCTGCTGGCGCTGAAGGGGCACAAGGCCCTCGGCGGCATGCGTGCGTCGCTCTATAACGCGGTGCCATTAGAAGCCGTGCAGGCCTTGGTGAGTTTCATGAAGGACTTTGCCGTCCGCCACGGATGAGTCAACGTGCCCGGCGACCATTCCGGAAGAGAATCGGGCACTATGCATAAATCATTTGGACTTCTTTACCCCCAGACTGCCAGACCATGACCGACCAGGGAAAGCCCGACCAGACCAAGAACGATGCCGGCGGTTCGCTCACGCAAGTGCGTGAACGCATCGACAGTATCGACCGCCAGATCCAGGAGCTGATTTCCGAGCGCGCCAACTGGGCGCAGGAAGTGGCTCGCGTCAAAGGCGAGGGGCTTTCCGCCATCGACTATTACCGCCCCGAGCGTGAGGCCCATGTGCTGCGCATGGTGGTGGACCGCAACCACGGTCCGTTGTCGGATACCGAGATGGTGCGTTTGTTCCGCGAGATCATGTCGTCGTGCCTCGCCCAGGAAGATCCGCTCAAGGTCGGCTTTCTCGGCCCCGAGGGCACCTTCAGCGAGCAGGCGGTGCGCAAGCACTTCGGTCATGCCGCCTATGGCTTGCCGTTGGGCAGCATCGAAGAAGTATTCCAGGAAGTGGCCGCAGGCCATGCCGACTTCGGCGTGGTGCCGGTCGAGAACTCCGGCCAGGGCATGATCCAGGTCACGCTGGATATGTTCCTCACCTCCGATGCCAAGATCTGCGGTGAGGTGGAACTGCGCGTGCACCAGTGCCTGCATTCGCAGGGCGGGCGCATGGAAGACATCAAACGCGTTTATGCGCACGCGCAATCGCTACAGCAGTGCAAGACCTGGCTGCGTATCAATCTGCCGGGCGTGGAATGCATCTCGGTGAGCAGTAACGCGGAGGCTGCGCGTCTGGCACGCCATGCCGACGACGCGGCGGCGATCGCGGGTGAAACGGCAGGGCGCGTTTACGGGCTCAAGACCCTCGCCAGCGCCATCGAAGATCGCGCCGATAACACCACGCGCTTCCTGGTGATCGGCCGCTCCCTGTTTCCGCCGTCGGGTAACGACCGCACGTCGTTGCTGATCACGGTGAACGACAAGCCGGGCGCGCTGTACGACGTGCTCAGCCCGTTCGCCAAACATGGCGTGAGCCTCAACCGCATCGAATCGCGCCCCGCACACACGGGCAAGTGGCAGTACGCGTTCTTTATCGACGTGTCCGGTCATGTGCAGGATGCGGCGATCCAGGCCGCTATGCACGAGATGGGCACGGCCGCCGCCAAAGTACGAGTGCTCGGTTCCTACCCGGTGGCACTGCCCTGATTAATCAAGTGGCGGGTGCCTGGTGCCCGCCGGTGGAGATTGCTTCGTGAGTCGACTCGACTGGAACAGCCATCCGGGCCGGACGCTGCAGGGCAGCGTGCGCGTACCGGGCGACAAGTCCGTATCCCATCGCGCGCTGATGCTTTCGGCGTTAGCTGATGGCCGCTCGCATATCCGCGGTTTTCTCGAAGGCGAGGACACCCGCGCCACAGCGGCCGTGCTGCAGAAACTCGGCGTTCTTATCGAAACGCCCGCCGATGGCGAGCGCGTGGTGCATGGCGTAGGCCTGCATGGTTTGCGCGGGACCGCCGAGGCACTCGACTGCGGGAACGCTGGTACCGGTATGCGCCTGTTGTCCGGTTTGCTGGCAGGGCAGGCATTCGATAGCACGCTGGTCGGTGACGCTTCGCTGTCGAAGCGCCCCATGCGTCGCGTCACCGAGCCGCTGGCTCTGATGGGCGCGCATATCGATACGCAGGATGGGTTGCCGCCGCTGCGTGTGCACGGTGGCCAGGGGCTGCGCGGCATCCGGTACACCCTGCCGGTGGCCAGCGCCCAGGTGAAGTCGGCGTTGTTGCTGGCCGGCCTCTATGCCGAAGGTGAAACCGAAGTCATCGAACCGCATCCTACGCGTGACTACACCGAGCGCATGCTGGCCGCGTTCGGCTGGCCGATCGCGTTCGAGCCCGGCCGTGCGCGTCTTTCCGGGCGGCACGCGCTGAGGGCGACTGATGTGGATGTGCCGGCGGACTTCTCTTCTGCCGCGTTCTTCCTGGTGGCGGGCAGCATCGTGCCGGGCTCCGAATTGCGATTGCCTGCTGTTGGCCTGAATCCGCGTCGTATCGGCCTGTTGCAGGCGCTGCGCTTGATGGGGGCGGACATTCGCGTTGAGAACGAACGTGAGAGTGGCGGCGAGCCGGTCGGCGATCTGATCGTGCGCTATGCGCCACTGCACGGCATCGAGCTACCCGAGGCGCTGGTGCCGGACATGATCGATGAGTTCCCTGCATTGTTTGTCGCGGCCTCGGTCGCACGCGGGCGCACCGTCGTGCGCGGCGCGGCCGAATTGCGGGTGAAGGAATCCGATCGCATTGCAACCATGGCGGCGGGCCTTCGTGCGATCGGTGCGGTCATCGAGGAGACGCCGGATGGTGCCGTCATCGACGGTGGCGTGCTGGCTGGCGGGGAAGTGGATAGCCATGGCGATCACCGTATTGCGATGAGCTTTGCAGTGGCGGGCCTGGTGTCGCAGGGCAGCATTCGTATCAACGATTGCGACAACGTGGCTACGTCGTTCCCCGGCTTTCTTGAACTCGCCAATGGCTGCGGCTTCGAGCTTTCGCGCGCGGCCTGACCGGCTCTCGTCTCTGTCCTGCGTTGCGGTTAGGCTTGGCGGCCTCTGAACCGAGGTCGCCATGTCCGCCCACGTACCGCCCTTTATCGTCGCCATTCCCGCCCGCTACGGCTCGACCCGCCTGCCGGCCAAGCCGCTGCGGGAGATCGCTGGCGTGCCGATGGTGGTACGGGTCGCTCAACGCGCATTGCAGGCTGGTGCCATCCAGGTCGTGGTGGCGGTGGATGATCAGCGCATCGCCGACGCGCTCGCCGGAAGCGGCGTGGATGTCTGCATGACTCGCAGCGACCACGCCTCCGGCAGCGACCGCCTGGCCGAATGCGCCGCGCACTACGGCTGGGCCGACGATGCCATTGTGGTGAACTTGCAGGGTGACGAACCGTTTGCCCCCGCTGCGGGCATTCGCGAAGTGGCGCGAGCGTTGGCCGAGGATGACGCGCCAGTAGCCACGCTGGCTACTCCCATCACCGACGCGCATGAATTGTTCGATCCGAATGTGGTGAAGCTGGTGCGCAGCGCTATGGGCCGCGCCCTGTATTTCAGTCGCGCACCACTGCCGTGGGCACGCGATGCCTTTGCCGCGAATCGCGATGTCTTGCCTGCCGATGTGCCGTTCCTGCGCCATATCGGCATCTATGCCTATCGCGCCGGTTTCCTGAACCGCTATGCCAGTCTGAGTCGCACGCCGCTGGAGCAGGTCGAATCGCTGGAGCAGTTGCGTGTGATGGAGCACGGCCATGCCATCGCCGTGCGCCTGACGCCGGAGCCGTTTCCGCCCGGCATCGATACCGCGACCGATCTGGAGCGCGCAGAGCAGTGGTTACGCAGTCAGGCATGAGCGCGCCGCGCCTGCTCTTTGTTTGTCTGGGCAACATCTGCCGTTCGCCGCTGGTCGAGGCCGTGGCACGCCGGCGTTGTGCCGAGGCGGGGCTGGACGTGATGGTCGCCTCCTGTGGCACCGGTTCCTGGCATGTGGGTAAGGGCACGGATGCGCGGATGCGCCGCGCGGCGGAAGCGGCCGGCTTCGACCTGTCCGGGCATCGGGCCCGTCAACTTCAGCGCGGCGATCTGGAAGCATTCGATCTGGTATTGGCCATGGATCGCGACAATCTCTACGGCGTCGAGCGTTTGGTGACTCCACAATCCACGGCTGAGACCGGTCTGTTTCTCGAGTGGGCCGCCGCTGCGCCGCCTGCTGAATTTCCTGATCCGTATTACGGACAAGAGGAAGGCTTCACCGAAGCGGTGGCCTTGGCCGAGCGCGGCGTGGCCGGCTTGATCCGGCGATTGCGCGGCCGCCAAAAAAAAGCGAAATGAGCGCACGGTGACAGCCATCGCGCAGGGGCAAACCGGCTAGAATCCTCCCCATGCTGCCCACCCCGCCGCAAGCCTTCGACGGCAAGGCTTTTGTCCGCACATTGACTACTTCGCCCGGCGTCTACCGCTATTTCGATGCGGGGGACGATCTGCTTTACGTCGGCAAAGCTGGCAACTTGAAGAAGCGCGTGGGCAGTTACTTCCTCAAGCCGAGGATGGAACCGCGTATCGCTGCCATGGTGTCGCAGATCGCGCGCGTCGAGATTACAGTGACACGCACTGAGGGCGAGGCGCTGCTGCTGGAATCGCAGCTGATCAAGTCGCTCAAGCCGCGCTACAACATTCTGCTGCGCGACGATAAAAGCTACCCGTACATCTACCTCTCCGGCTACGAGGATTACCCACGGCTGGCCTTCCATCGCGGTGCGCGGAATATGCCTGGGCGTTATTTCGGGCCCTATCCCAGCACCTTTGCCGTCCGTGAAAGCCTCAACCTGATGCAGAAGCTGTTCAAGGTACGGCAGTGTGAGGACAGCTATTTCCGCAACCGTTCGCGCCCCTGTTTGCAGCATCAGATCGGCCGCTGCACGGCGCCGTGCGTGCAATTGATTACGGTGGAGGATTACCGCAACGACGTGCGCCACGCCGAAATGTTTCTGGACGGACGCAGCAGTGCGGTGATCGATGAACTGGCCGGTTCCATGGAGCAGGCGGCCAAGGCCCTGGAATTCGAGCGCGCGGCGGCGATGCGCGATCAGGTGGCCGCGCTACGGCGCCTACAGGCGCAACACCATGTGCAGGGTGCCAGCGCGGACATGGACGTGATCGCTTGCCGTATCGAATCCGGCATGGCCTGTGTCAGCGTGCTGTTTTTCCGCAATGGCATCAGCCTGGGCACGCGCGATTTCTTTCCGCGTCTGCCGCTCGATGCCGAGCCGGCCGATGTATTGGCGCAGTTCATTGCGCAGTACTACCTGGATCGGCCGGTACCGCGCGAGCTGATCCTAGGCGAACCCGTCGCCGATCAGGAGATCCTGGCCGAGCTGCTGGCACAGCAGTCCGGGCATGCGGTGGAATTGAAATCGAGCGTGCGTGGTGAACGTGCGCGCTTCCTGCAGATGGCCGAGCGCAATGCGCAGGCCTCGCTCACCGCGCGCCTCGCCAGTCGCCAGACGTTGGGTGCGCGCTTCGACGATCTGCAGAAGCTGCTGGAGCTGGATGAAACGCCGCGGCGTATCGAGTGCTTCGATATCAGTCACACCATGGGCGAGGCCACCGTGGCGTCGTGCGTGGTGTTCGGCCCCGAGGGAGCGGAGAAATCGCACTACCGGCGCTTCAACATCACTGGCATTACCCCGGGTGATGACTACGCCGCCATGCATCAGGCACTGACCCGGCGCTTCCGCAAAGTGGCGGAAGGCGAGGGCGCCTGCCCGGACGTGTTGCTGATCGACGGTGGTGGTGGTCAGGTGGCGCAGGCGCTGGATGTGCTGAAGGAACTTGGTATGAGTGGCGTCCATGTGGTCGGTGTGGCGAAAGGGCCCGGACGCCGTGCTGGCGAAGAGACCCTGGTGCTGGCCGATTCGGGCCGTAACTTGCATCCGGGGCCGGCCTCTCCCGCGCTGCATCTGGTGGCCGCCGTTCGTGACGAAGCCCATCGTTTTGCCATCAGCGGGCACCGCAAGCGTCGTGAAAAAGCGCGGGAACGCAGTGTGCTGGAGGACGTGCCCGGCATCGGTGCCCGTCGCCGTACCGCGTTGCTCAAGGCGTTCGGTGGCCTGGCTGGCGTGGAGGCGGCTGGCGTGGAAGAACTTACGCAGATCAAGGGGATTGATCGCGGCCTGGCCGAACGCATCTATGCAGCATTGCACGGCTGATCGGCGGCAGTGCTGCTGACTTGGCCGCGTGCGACACTGCGCGAATGAACGCGAAGGAACCTATGCACATCAATTTACCCACCTGGCTCACTCTGTTCCGCGTGGCCTTATTGCCGGTGATGGTGGTGGTGTTCTACTGGCAATTCCCGGGGCACAACATCACGGCGGCGATCGTCTTTGTGCTCGCCGCGATCACCGACTGGCTGGATGGGTATCTGGCGCGTCGCCTGAATCTCACCTCGGCCTTCGGCGCATTCCTGGATCCGGTGGCCGACAAGCTGATGGTCGCGGTAACCCTGTTCCTGCTGGTGGAGTCGCATCGCGGCGGCTGGCCAGGTGTGGTGATGGCGGTGACAGCGGCAGTGATCGTGGGGCGCGAGATCAGCGTGTCCGCCCTGCGCGAATGGATGGCCGAAATCGGCATGCGCGCCACCGTGAAAGTGGCTTTCGTCGGCAAGCTGAAAACGGTCATGCAGATGATCGCGCTGGTGGTGCTGATCGTGCAGCACGAGAGGAGCGCTGAGGCGCTACGGCTCTACCATATCGGTGAGGCGCTGCTGGTGGTGGCGGGTGTGCTGACGATCTGGTCGGGCCTGCATTATTTGCGCGCTGCCTGGCCGATTCTGCGTGGGGAACCGCCGCGGCGCGAGCTCGCCGACGAAGATGTCTGAGACATGTGACAGAGGCTTGACGATCGTTGTTTAGCCATTACAATGCGCGACTCCGATGCGGGAATAGCTCAGTTGGTAGAGCACGACCTTGCCAAGGTCGGGGTCGCGAGTTCGAGTCTCGTTTCCCGCTCCAGATTCCGCACAAAGCCCCGGCCTAGCCCGGGGCTTTGTCGTTTTGGTCGCTGGGCAAGGGGGCATGTTCCTGGCCCGCGGAGATGCACGAAACGTGAAAAATTCACGTTCAGGCTCTTCACAAATGGCGATGTTCTGCTATGATTTCTGACTCCGATGCGGGAATAGCTCAGTTGGTAGAGCACGACCTTGCCAAGGTCGGGGTCGCGAGTTCGAGTCTCGTTTCCCGCTCCAGTTTTCAGCAAAACCTCGGATTCCCGGGGTTTTGTTTTTTCAGCGAAGCGTGATCTTTCCGGTTACGATTCGCGAGCAATGGCCAGGTGGCAGAGTGGTCATGCAGCGGCCTGCAAAGCCGTGTACGCCGGTTCGATTCCGACCCTGGCCTCCATTGCGAAAACGGTTCTCGCGAACCACAAGAACCCGCCTTGTTGCGGGTTTTTTGTTGGCTGCGATAAAAGAGTTTTCGGCAATCCTGTCCGCGCTGCGAAGCCTATAGACAGAGGTCCGCGTGCTAGGATGCGACCCCGTTTGACGATGCCCGCCACCAAGGCCCGCAACGTCGCGGACCATCTGCCCGGATGGCGAAACTGGTAGACGCAAGGGACTTAAAATCCCTCAGCCGCAAGGCTATGCGGGTTCGACCCCCGCTCCGGGCACCATGATGATTTTTTTACGCTGATGGCGCGGTCTCGCGACTGCCGGCACGCAGTTGCTGTCATTCCAGCGGAAGCAGTTACGCCGGTTTGTAACGACACGGCGTAGTCTGTCGCCGACAGACCCAGGGATGGTGATCGAAGATACTGAACGCCCGCATCGAAGCCAGCGGGTTTACACCTGCCTGTGAACCGAAAAGAGGGGTCTTTTCTGTTCGCCCATGTTTCGCGCGTTTAGCGCTTGCATTGGACAGATAGGCAGCCTAATTTCAGGTTCCACCCAGGGAGGGCGGCGTAGTGATCAATTTGGTTCTGGTTGACGATCACGAGCTCGTGCGTACGGGCTTTCGGATGATTCTGCAGCAGCAGCCCGACATCCATATCTGTGGTGAAGCAGGTACGGCGGAAGAGGGCTTGCGGCTGATCAAGGCGCATGAGCCGGAGATCGCCCTGGTCGATGTCCATATGCCGGGCATGAGCGGTATCGAGCTCACCGAACGGGTGGCCCGTTCCAAGCTGCCGACTCATATCATCATCATCACCGTGGTCGATGACGCGCGTTTTCCGAAGCGCCTCCTCGAAGCGGGCGCGCTTGGCTATCTCACCAAGGGTTGTACTGCTGAAGAGCTGCTTATTGCTGTGCGCCAGGTGGCTGGCGGACGTCGCTATCTTGCGCCGACGGTTGCGCAGCAACTGGCACTCGCCACGCTGGACGGTGAGGGCTCGCCTTTCGATGCGCTCTCCAGTCGCGAACTGGAAGTCGCCATGATGCTGGTGCGCGGCAAGGCGCTCAACGCGATCGGCGAGCAGCTCAATCTGAGTCCGAAGACGGTATCGACCTACAAGCAGCGCCTGATGGAGAAGCTGCAGGTGGATCATGTGGTGAGTCTGGCTCACCTGATGACCATTCACGGCCTGCTGGATACGCACAACAACCAAGTGGGCGGGTGATCGAACCCTTCTCGCGCGAATAAAAAAAGCCGGACGAGAGTCCGGCTTTTTTGTTTTCATCCAGAGGCGGCCTCAGCCGCCAGATGCACTGGTCTTGTCCTCGGACGGCTTCTCTTCCGTCTTGGGCTCGACGAACGGCTCCTGCGACACCGGCGTATGCGGGTGGAAGTCGGGATGGCTCAGCAGGTCACCCTGCTTGGGCAGGCCGGTAACCGGCGGCAGCGTGGTTGCTATGTCAGCGACTGATTCAGCGACTTCTTCCACCTTTTTTCTAGCTTCGACCGGCGTAGTCACCACAGGCACTGGCTCAGGTGCGGGAGCCGCGGGTGGCACGATCTCGACGCTGGTCGTCTCGTGGACGACCGCTGCCTGCACGGGCGCTGCGACCGGCATCGCCGAATGATCCGCAATGCGGACTTCGCTGTCGGTGACCGGCGCATGCGGGACAGAAACCTCAGGGGCGATCGGCGCCTCATGAGAGGCTGCGGGGACATACGTAGCCACCGGCTCAGCAGTCACCGGCTCGCTTTCGCCAGTCTCGGTCTTGACCGGGATAGGCGGGAGCGTCGGCAGATTGAATGCGACCGGTGCGGGAGCCGGCGTTTCCACCACTGGAGCCTCGTGCATGATCGGGGAGGGCATGGACTGCGCTGTGACGGCAGATGCTGCCGTCTCGCTGATCACGGCCGCTGTAGCCGTCGCAACCACGGCGGTCGCGGCAACGGCGGTCGCCGGAGCGGCCGGGTGCGATGCGGCTGCCGACTCGCGATCCTCGTCGTCCAGATCCAGGTCATTGTCGAGCTGAGCCTCGGCACCGCCAGTGCTCGCTTGCGTTCCGTCCTCATGACGACGACGGCGACGGCCGCCGCGACGACCGCGACGACGACGCGCCTGTCCGCCTTCGGCTTCCGGGCCGGCGGCCTGGACCGTATCCGGTGTCACTGCATCGGTCAGCGGCTTTGCGGCCAATGCTTCCTGCGCGGCCTCGGGTGCTGGGGCGGCTGCCGGACGCTGAGCCTGAGCCTGAGGCTGCTGCGGTTGGCGAGGCTGGCGCGGTTCCTGCGCCTGCTGCAGTTTCGCCTGCTGGTCCTGGCGCGGCGGCAGAGCTTGCTGCTGCTTGCGCTCGGCCTGCGCCGCTTGCTGTTCGGGCTTGGGCTGCCGCTGTTGCGGCTGCTGGTCCTGCTTGGCGGCCTGCGCCTGCTGCTGCGGCTGACGCTGCTGGCGATTGCCCTTGCCTTGCTGCTGTTGGCCTTGGCCACCTTGCTTGGTCTGTTGCTGCTCGCGGCGCTGCGATGGCTGCTGGCGATTGCCCTGTTGCGGGCGACCGCGTTCATCGCGACGGTTGGCGCGGGCTTGCGGCGAGGATTCTTCGCGCTTGGCCTGCGGAGCCGGCGCGGCCGGTGTCGCGCTGCTGCGGAACCAGCCCAGCAGGCGTGCGATCACGCCGCCGCTCGGGGCCGGTGCCGCCGCTGACTGGCGACCCGTCGGCTGCGCGGCGACTGGCGTGGCTACTTCCTCGCGCACCGGCGCAGGGGAGGCGGGCACGATGCCGCTGACGGCCGGCTGCTCGCTACTGCCAAGAGCCTGGCCCATCTTCGGGACCGGCGACGCTTCGACGGCGGTCAGGCGCTCGTAGCTGGGCTTGCTGTGCTCGCCCATGTCCGCTTCGCGGATGCGCTGGATTTCGATGTGCGGCGTCTCGAGCTTGTCGTCGGCCACGATCACCACGTGCACCTTGTTGCGCAGTTCGATCTCGACCACGCTGGCACGCTTTTCGTTGAGCATGAAGTTGGCCACCGTCGGCGGGGCCTGCACCAGCACCTGGCCGGTGTTGTCCTTCATGGCGTGCTCTTCGATCAGGCGCAGGGTCGACAGCGCCAACGATTCCACGCCGCGGATATGGCCATGGCCTTCGCAGCGCGGGCACACGATTTGAGTGGCTTCGCCCAGGCTCGGGCGCAGGCGCTGGCGGGACATCTCCAGCAGGCCAAAGCGCGAGATGCGGCCGATCTGCACACGGGCGCGGTCCAGCTTGAGGGCGTCTTTCAGACGCTCCTCCACCTCACGCTGGTGCTTGGGGCTGTCCATGTCGATGAAGTCGATCACGATCAGGCCGCCGGCATCGCGGATGCGTAACTGGCGGGCGATTTCCACCGCCGCTTCGCAGTTGGTGTTGAACGCGGTTTCCTCGATGTCGCTGCCCTTGGTGGCCTTCGACGAGTTGATGTCGATGGCGGTCAGCGCTTCGGTCTGGTCGATCACGATCGAGCCGCCGGAGGGCAGGCGGACCTGGCGGTCGAACGCGCTCTCGATCTGGGTCTCGATCTGGTAGCGCGAGAACAGCGGGGTGTCGTCCTTGTACAGCTTCAGCTTGCGCAGCGCGTTCGGCATGACCTGCTGCACGAACTCGCGGGCGTCGTTGTACAGCGACTCCTCGTCGATCAGGATCTCGCCGATGTCGTTGCGCAGATAGTCGCGCAGGGCGCGGATGAACAGCTTGGATTCCTGATAGATCAGGAACGGTGCCTTCTGCGAGCTGGCAGCGGCGGAGATCGAACGCCACAACTGGAGCAGGTAGTCCAGATCCCACTGCAGCTCTTCGGCGTCGCGGCCCATGCCGGCGGTGCGCACGATCAGGCCGACATCGTCGGGAACGGTCAGGTGTTCCAGGGCTTCTTTCAGGGCCTGCCGGTCTTCACCCTCGATCCGGCGCGAGACGCCGCCGGCCTTCGGGTTGTTCGGCATCAACACCATGTAGCGGCCGGCGAGGCTGATGAAGGTGGTCAGGGCGGCGCCCTTGTTGCCACGCTCTTCCTTCTCGACCTGGACAACGACTTCCTGGCCTTCCTTGATCAGCTCGCGGATGGCGGTCTTGTTCGGATCCAGGCCCGGCGTGAAGTACTCGCGGGAGACTTCCTTGAGGGGCAGGAAGCCATGGCGCTCGGCGCCGTAGTCGACGAAACAGGCTTCGAGGGAGGGTTCGACGCGAGTGATGCGGCCTTTGTAGATGTTGGCTTTTTTCTGCTCGCGGGAGGGGATTTCGATATCGAGATCGTAAAGGGTCTGGCCATCGACGATGGCCACACGCAACTCCTCACGCTGAGTTGCGTTGATCAACATACGTTTCATTGTGGTTTTTCCTTAGCTTGCCGCGCGTCGCGTGCCGCGGTGGCGCCTGAGGGGCGGCCTGCCGGGGATCGCGCCGCTGCGGTGAAGCGGCATAAAGACGGGACCGTTTCCGGTTCCGGGGTGATTCGTGGCATCACGCCAGCCGTTCCGATTCCTCTTAATGAACCGGACAAACGACAACCCGAACCGTTACGATGAAAGGGAGCAGCGACCGGCTGCCAAAGAGGCGGCCGGCGCTATCCTCGCCGGCGTCACGGGCGGGCGTCCTAACCCCAGCCGCAGTTTCGGCGAGTAGGACGTAGCGCTGGCCGAGTATCCTATCTAGTCAGGTTTTTTTCAATGCAGACGGTAACTTCCCACGATGCACCTCAAGGTGTGCGTCAAGTCGAGATCGGCCCCGAGCGGGACGGTCAGCGGATCGATAACGCCTTGATGACCCTGCTCAAAGGGGTGCCCAAGAGCATGATTTACCGCCTCCTGCGCACCGGCCAGGTCCGGGTCAACGGGAAGCGGGCCAAACCTGACACACGTCTCATTGCTGGCGATACGTTGCGAATCCCCCCGGTTCGGGTGGCCGAACGCGCGCCCGATCAGGGTCCGCCGTCAGGGATGGTCTCGGCAGTCGCCGACGCCGTGATCTTTGAGGACAAGCACTTCCTGGTGATCGACAAGCCGTCGGGCATCGCCAGTCACGGTGGTAGCGGAGTAAGCCACGGCGCTATCGAGCTGCTGCGTGCCGCCCGCCCGCAGGAGCATCTGGAACTGGTTCATCGACTGGATCGGGACACCAGCGGCGTGCTGGTCTTCGCCAAAACCCGTGCGGGCCTGACCGGTCTGCAGGCCGAAATCCGCGCTGGCACGGTGACCAAGCAGTACCTATGCCTGATGGTCGGTCACCCCTCCAAAGCCAAGTTCGACGTCAACGCGCCGTTGCTCAAGTCGGTGATGCAAGGCGGAGAGCGCATGGTAAGAGTGGCTGATAACGGCAAGCCATCGCTCACTTTTTTCCGTGAGATGGAGCAGTATCCGGGCGCCCGCCTGATGCAGGCCACCTTGGGAACCGGGCGCACGCACCAGATCCGCGTGCACGCCGCACACATCGGCCATCCGCTTGCCGGCGACGCCAAATACGGCGACAAAGACATGAACAAGCGCTTCCGCGAGATGGGGCTGCAGCGGCTTTTCCTGCACGCCTCGCATATGAGTTTCGAGGTGGACGGGCGGGCCTATAGCTTCTCCGCGCCCATGCCAGATGACTTGAAGGACTTCCTGGATGTGCTTGCCGTGAAAGGAAAAAGGCTGCGCTATCTACAGGAAAAATCGCGCACTGACTTCTAAGGACCGCAGTAGCCCGCCGGCGAGTCCGCTTTCGACCAGCAGAGCGCAGCCGGCATGGGCAAGGGCAATGGGCAACAAGGCCCGCGACCGCATGAAGCACCAGGCCCACCATAGTTCCGCCAGGAAGCAGAGTTGCATCAACACCCCGTTGGGGGTGTGCAGCAGCGCAAACAGGGCGGCGGTTGCCAGCCAGATAGCCGGGCGCGGCCAGCGCAATGATTCCAGCCGGCGCATCACCACGGCCAGCATCAGCCATTGCTGCAGGGCAGCCCAGCCCAGATAAATAAGTGCATGTCGCCCGTCGGGTGGGTTGAGACAGTGACCGAGCCAGGCAATCAATCCCAGTGCGACAGGCAACAACGCCAACGGCATGACCCAGTCCCGCCAGTCGCGGCTTAACCAATGCCATGCATGAGGCCGTTGATGCCATTCGATCCATGCCGCATACAGCAGCGCTGCTCCGAACGCGACCAGGCCAGGTATCGAAAGATGCAAACCCCACTGCAGGCCAGCCATCAGCCAGAGTGGACCGACCATTGTGATGGCGATCTCCAGCCATGGACGTGCTTTGGCCGGAGGCGGCCAAATAGAGCAGCCGGTCAGTAGCAGCACGTACGCTCCACAAGCGAGCCAGCCGAGCCAGGCGGGCATCGGCTCATGTGCGCTTGCGACGAGTCTGGCTCCGGACGGAATCAGCAAAGCCGCAGGCCAATACCCATGCAGTTGGTCGCGGAGGGCGAGCCAGGTCTCGGCCGGGGCGACAGCGGAAAGCTGAAATAGCGGAGCCGGCGATTGATAGCCGCTCTGACGCAATTGATCGATGCGTTGTCCAGCGAGCCACTTGTCTGACGGCAAGACAATAGCTGCGTCGGTATCGACAGCTGAGGCAGGTTGATCCGTCAGCAGTGCGACTTCCCGCAGATGCAGGCTGGCTCCAGCCGGTAGGCGCGGTCTGAGCCGCAACATGTGGCGGAGGACCCCCAGGGGCGCGCAGGCTCGACCGTCAGCAGATCGCCACACAAGGCTGCGCAGATCGACGGTCCGTTCGGCGACGCCCTGATGAAGCGCGGTGGCAGAGGCTGCGATGCAGGTAGGGCTCTGCGCATCGGCCTGTACGACCAGGTCGAGCGTCCCGTCGGTGCTGCTCTCCATGCGCAACCGGAGCAATGGCCAATGCGCAAGATCGATCGGCTGCATCACGGGCAAGCCGAGATCGAAGGGACTGCCATCGTGGCTGGTGACGAGAAGTTGGCCGCCATCATGCGCCGCTGTTGCCGCGCCAAACGGATGGCCTGCCACCAGATTGCGCGGCCGCCGCAATGACCAGTACCACAAGGGCTCCCGGTTTTGCAGCGCGTGAAGTCTGCGCTCCGCCTCGTGCTGCAGATGGGCCTGGGTCACTCGCGTGGATAGCGTGTGCAGTGCCAGCATCAGCAGCGCCACGGCCAGCGCGAAGCCGATGGCCGTGGCGGCAGGGCGCAAGAATCCTTTCACTATCAACGGGCCAGCAAGGCCTCGACCCGTGCCGCGCAGATGAAGTCGTTGAGCGAGAGGCCGCCGACGTCATGCGTGGACCACAGCAGTTGGCAATGACCGTAGCCCGCCTCGATGTCCGGGTGATGGTCTTCATGATTGGCCATAAAGCCCACCGCATTGATGAAGCCCAGCGTATGGTGGAAGTTGGCGAACTTGAAATCCTTCACGATAGCCTGACCGTCCGCGGTCAATGTCCAGCCAGGCAGCTGTGCCAGCAGTCCGTTGATCTGTGCGGCATCCAGCGCGTGCTCCTTGCCTTTGCGCGGGACGCAATGCTGGCTGGCGAGATCGGCATGGCTCATGGGTGTCTCCGGAAGCGATTCAAAGGCGCGAAGCGTCGAAGCTACGCAGAAAAAAGTCAAAGCCATGCACACGATGCAAAACAGGACTAAAATGGTGCTGTTTCTGGCGGGCGCACTTCAAGCGCGCTGCCGGTGTTATCCGGAGCAGGCATGATCGACATTTCCGAACGCGCGCAGCAGCACTTTCTGCGTCTTCTTTCGCAACAAGGCATCGATGGGCTGAGCATCCGCCTGCACGTGACCTCGCCCGGCACGCCGGCGGCGAACTGCGAGCTCGAGTTCTGTGAGCCGCACGAATTGACCGGGCGCGAATGGACCATCGAGTGCGAGGGTTTTCTGTTCCATATCGATGGTGACAGCGCTTCCTGGCTCGACGGCGCTAGTATCGACTACGAACCCAATCTCACCGGCGGCCAGCTCAATATCCGCGCGCCGCGCATCAAGGGCGCGCTGCCTGGCATGGAAGCAGGCCTGGTGGAGCGCGTGCGCTACGTGCTCGAAGCTGAGGTGAATCCGCGCATCGCCGCGCACGGCGGCCGCATCAGCCTGCTCGAAGTCAGCGCGGATGGAGTGGTGGTGCTGCAGTTCGGTGGCGGTTGCCACGGTTGCGGCATGGTGGATGTCACGCTCAAGCAGGGTGTCGAGAAGACCTTGCGTGAGCGCGTGCCTGAAATCACCGAAGTGCGCGATGCCACTGATCACGCCGGTGGCAGCAATCCCTACTATCGCAAGAAGGAAGGGCAGTCGGCGCTCAGCTAGTTCAGGACGACGCTCAAAAAAAGGCCCGCCTAGGCGGGCCTTCTTCATTTCGTTATCCAGGCGAGGGAATTACTTATCGCCCTGGATATGGCCCTGCAGACCGTCAAGCTTGGTCGGCAGGCTGGAGAAGTAGGCGGCCACGTCCTGGATGTCCTGCTCGGACAGCGTAGCGACGAAGCCCTTCATGATGGCGTTGTTGCGGTGGCCGTCCTTGTACTCATGCAGCACCTGCTGCAGATACACGTTGTACTGACCAGCGAGGCGCGGGTACTGCGGATCGACCGCGTTGCCGTCGGTGCCGTGGCAGGCGAAGCAGGTAGCTGCCTTCTGCTTGCCGGCATCGATGTTGCCGGCCGCCGCGAACAGCTGGGTGGAAGCGAACGCCAGGACGGCGCCGAATGAAAGCAGGGTGAGCGCACGTTTCATGCGAATCCTTGATCCTAGGCTACTTACTTGGCGAGGCTGGAAAGGTAGGCGGCGATGTCTTCGATGTCCTTGTCGGACAGACTCTGCGCCTGGGCCACCATGGTCGGATGGGTGCGGTCGCCGCTCTTGTAGCCGTGCAGCGCATTGATGATGTACTGCTGGTTCTGGCCCGCGATCTTCGGCACCGGATAGCGCGGGTAAGCGTTCTGGTAACCCGGTACGCCGTGGCAGCCGTTGCAGGTGTAGATCAGTTTGCGGCCAGCGGTCTTGTCGCCCTCGGCATGCACGCTGCCGGTAGCAAAGAGTGCGGCGGCGACGGTCAGGCCAAGCAATTGCAGTCGAGTCATCGAGATCATTCCCACGATTCCGGCGGGTACATGGCGGTAAGTCGCGGAAGTATAGTGGTTGGGTTCAGGCAGGAACAACACTGCCTGGGACGTTCTGCCAACCATCTGTCGAAGGAGCTGGGGATGCACGGGATCATATCGAGGGGCCGCGCGGCGGCTGTCGGGGTACTGGCGATGCTGCTGTCGCTGCCGCTCGCGGGTGTGCTGGCTGCCGCTGATGCGCCGGCACCATACCGTATTGTTGGCTATGTGGCGGATGCCTCGCCGCTGCCACCGATCGATGCAAACAAGCTTGACGTGATTAATTACGCCTTCGGCACGCTCGACGACCAGGGCGACATTGTGCTGAAGAGTCCGGTCGCTACCGCTTCGCTGGCCACGCTCACCGGACTGCGCAAGGTCAACCCTTCACTCAAGGTGGTGCTGTCAGTCGGTGGCTGGAGCGCTGGCCACTTTTCCGAGGCGGCACTGACCGACGCGTCGCGCCAACGCTTCGCTGACGATGCGGCCAAGCTGATCGAGCAGCACGATCTCGACGGGCTGGATGTCGATTGGGAGTATCCGACGCTGCCAGGTGGCGACATCAGTCATCGTCCCGAGGACAAGCGCAACTTCAGCCTGCTGCTGGAAACCGCGCGCGCTCGTCTGGACAAGCTGGGCAAGGCACATGGCGGTCGCCACTATCTGTTGACCATCGCCGCGGCGGACAGTGAGTTCGTTGCCGGCATCGAGCTGGAACGCGCAGGTCGCTCGCTCGATTGGTTCAACCTGATGACCTACGACTTCCACAACAGCCTGACTTCGACCACCGGACATCATGCGGCCTTGTATCTGGCAGCCGTCGCACCGGCCAACGACCGCTCCGGCGACAAAGCGGTGCGCCAGTTCCTTGCCGCTGGTGTGCCAGCGAAGAAGCTGGTGGTGGGAGTGGCGTTTTATGGGCGTGCTTTCACCGGCGTCGATTCGGCCCATGATGGCTTGCAGCAGAAGTACGCCAAGTTCGTGGGCGCGCCATCGTGGCGCGAGTTGCTGGCGAGCTATATCGATAAGAACGGATATGTGCGCCACTGGGATGCGCAGGCCCGGGCACCCTTCCTGTGGAACGCCAAGACACGCACCTTCGTGAGCTACGAAGACCCGCAGTCGATCCAGGCCAAGATGGATTACGTCAAAGCCAAGGGGCTCGGCGGCGCGATGTACTGGGAGCAGAGCCTGGACCAGAACGATCAGCTATTGGATGTGATCGACCGCGCCTTGCATCCAAAGAAGCCTTAGAGCATGCCCCTTCAGAGCACGCCCTTTTAGAGCAGGCTCTTGAAGATATGGATGCCGGCGGTGTACTCGCCCACGATGGTGCCGAGGCAGACCAGGAAGAAATTGAGCAGGGTGCGCGCGATGCGGTTCTTCCACCAGCCACTCCAATGGCTGATGTCATCGCGCAGCGTGTCGAAATCGGCAACGCGCGGTTTGCGGACCCAGGCTTCGGCCATCGCGCTGATCGCCCCGGATGGAATGCCGGGGCGGAAGGGCTTGATGGGGCCGGCGATGGCGGCGGCAAGAATGCTTAGCGGGTGACCGCCAGCGATCACTGCGCCCAGCACGGAGAAGCCCGCGGTGAACAACACCCAGTCGCGCAGCGCCTGCGCGCCCAGCGACGTGTTGCGGTGGAACGCAAAGCCAATGGCGATGAACACCGCCAGCACCAAGCCCACGGCGACCCATTTCGGCCAGCGCGACTTCGGTGGAAGCTGCGCCAGCTCGGTCGCCGTTGCAGCCGGATCTTCCTGCTGGGAGCGCAACAGTTCGCACAGGCCCTTCAGGTGACCGGCGCCAATCACTACAAGCACGCGGCGGGGGGCGGCGAAGTTCGCCAGTGCGGCTTCCTCACGCAGGCGCGCGGCCATATAGGCATCGCGCTCGCCGATCAGGCTGCGGTAGAGCGGTTGCGATTCGCTGGCGAACTCACTGAAGGCGCTTTCCAGCATGTCGCCTTGCTTGAGCTTCTCAATTTCCTTTTCTTCGATCTCTTCGCGCTCGAACACGCTGGCGAGCAAGCCACCCATCAAGCCGAAGCGCTGCCAGAAACCCACGCTGCGCCAGGCGCGCTTGAGCGTAGTGCCAACATCGCGGTCCACCAGCCATACCGGCAGTCCGCGTTGCTCGGCACCGTCCATCGCTGCCTTCATCTCAGCGCCGGGCTGGATGCCGTATTGATCGGCCAGACGCTTCTGGAACGAGGACAGCACAAGGCTCGCCGCCACCATGCCGGCCTTGCCCTGGCGAATGACCTGGAACAGGTCCATCTTCTTCAGTGCATCCGGATCGCGCATGCCTTGCGCGCGGCTCGGGCACAGCTCCACCGCTACCGCATCGAACGACTCACGCGCAAGCAGTTCTTCCACGGCCTCCACGCTGGCGCGGGACACGTGCGCCGTGCCTAGCACCACATATTCCACACCGTCACGCACTACGCGCTCGATGGGCTGGCCTTCGAGGGCGGCGGGCAGGGTATCGGCGGTAGCTTCCAGGCTCATGCGTATCGTCAATCTTGGTAGGAATCCCCTGCATGGGGATCGCCGCCGCCAGGCACAAGCCGCGCGGCGGACCGGGGTTCAGGCGCGTGCCTTCAGTCGCGGAAACGCTTGAGCAGGTCGCTATAGGCGTCGATGCGACGGTCACGCAGGAACGGCCAGATGCGTCGCACGTGTTCGCTGCGCGCCATATCGATCTCAGTCACCAGCAGTTCGCGCTTGTCGGTACTTGCCTGAGCCAGAAACTCACCCTGCGGCCCGGCCACAAAACTGGTGCCCCAGAACTGAATGCCGGCGCCGACGCCGGAAGCATCCGGCTCATAGCCCGTGCGATTGCACGACAGCAGCGGCAGGCCATTGGCTACCGCATGTCCGCGCTGCACTGTCACCCAGGCTTCGCGTTGGCGGTCTTTCTCCGGCTGCACGTCATTCGGATCCCAACCAATCGCGGTGGGATACAACAGCAGATCGGCGCCGGCCAGCGCCATCAGGCGCGCGGCTTCCGGATACCACTGGTCCCAGCACACCAGCACGCCGAGGCGTCCCACCGAGGTGTCGATGGGATCGAAGCCGAGGTCGCCCGGGGTGAAGTAGAACTTCTCGTAGAACGCCGGATCGTCCGGGATGTGCATTTTGCGGTACTTGCCGGCGACCTTCGCCGAACGATCGAACACCACGGCGGTGTTGTGATACAGGCCGGTCGCGCGCTTCTCGAACAGCGAGGCCACCACCACCAGCTTGAGTTCTTCGGCCAGCTTGCCAAGACGCTCAGTGCTGTGGCCCGGAATGGTTTCGGCAAGGTCGAATTCCGACACCGACTCGTGCTGGCAGAAATACGGGCCGTTATGCAGCTCCTGCAGCAGCACCAGTTCCACACCGGCGGCCGCGGCTTCGCGCAGGCCGGCTTCGATGGCGTCGAGATTGGCGTCGCGGCTGCCGCGGTGGGTTTCCTGCAGCAGCGCGACCTTGAGGGTCTTGCGGGTCATGCCGTGGTGTCCTGTCCGCCCGAATGGCGAAAAGACATAGTGTAGCGGACCCCGGCTAAGAGCCTGCTCCCTATCCTTTCGTAGCCCGCGTTGAGTGTCGGCGGGCGTCAGGTGGTGGAGCGTGGCGCAGCGCCTGGCTGCCAGGCCAAGCCGCGCGCCGCCGCATGGCGCCCGCCGACACTCAACCCGTGGGGCCGGGTCTGTTTGCGTGCCAGCCGGCGTCATCGCTTGGTCGTGTACGGACGTACACTCCCTCACTCTTCCTTGGCTGGCACGCAAACAGCTCCCGGCGCGGGCTACGAAAGGATAGGGAGCAGGCTCTTAGGTTATCGGCCGAAACGCAGCGTGGTTTCAGCCTTGCCGATCACGTGCTGGCGAATCATGAAGCCCGCCTTGGCGGCGGAAGCGTCCGCGGGCAGGCCCAGGCTGGGCACGTCCAGTGCATAAACGGTGAACACATAGTGATGCGGCTGATCGCCCGGCGGCGGGCACGGCCCACCCCAGCGGGCGTCACCATAATCGTTGCGCAGACTGCGGGCGCCAGGGGGCAGGGCGCTGCCTTGCGGCAGGCCCTTGGCCGTTGCCGGCAGATCGATGACCACCCAGTGCCACCAGCCGCTGCCGGTCGGTGCGTCGGGATCAAAGACGGTCAGCGCCAGGCTTTTTGCATTCGACGGCACACTTTGCCACTGGATGGCCGGCGCCAGATTCTGGCCAGTGCAGCCGAAGCCGTTATAAGTGTGGCGCTGCGCGATCATGCCCTGCGCATCCTTGGCATCCACGCTGATGCTGAAATCGCCCGCATGGGCGGCGAATGAGCAAGTGATCAGCAGTGCGGCCGCTACGGTTTTGAACATGGAAGGCTCTCCTCGAGAAGTGCGCGCATGATGCGCTGTCTCACCGCGACGATATGCCAGCATCCGCGCAAGCCATCGCCCGAAACGCTCAGGTGTCGCCCTGGTCGCGCAATTCGGAAGGCAGGCAGCCAAAGCGCTCGCGGAAACGTTCGGAGAAACGCGAGGCCGAGAGATAGCCGCAAGCCATCGCCACCCATTTCAGAGGCTGCGTACCGCCTTGCACAAGGGCGAGCGCATGGCCAAGCCGGACCTCTTCCAGTACATCGCGAAAGCTGGATTGCTCGGCGGCAAGTTTGCGGCGCAATGTCGCCGGGCTCATCGCCAGCCGGGCCGCCAGTGCGCCGGCACGCCAATCTTCGGATGGCGCGCTGGCAAGCAGCATGCGCACGCGTTCTGTCGTTGGCCGGCCGTCCTGCGTGCTGGGCACGAAGCCAGCCAGGGCGAGGGCTTCCAATAATTCAGCCACGCGGTGATGCAGCAGCGATTCGGGCAGGCGATCGCGCAAGCCTTGCTCGGTATGCGCAAAAGCCTGATCGAGTTCACGGGTCGGCGCCAACCGTGCCCAGCGGCGCGAGGGCAGGGTGGCTGGGCGCTTGTGCAGCAGTTCGGTGGCGATACTCAGGCAACTGGCGGCGTAGCCGCCTTCCAGCGCGGGTATGTTCTCGACATTGAGCAATTGGCCGGGTGCGACCACCAGGTAGTGACCCGCATCGATGTCGGTGGAGTGTCCGCCGTCATCGATGCGCTTCTGCCCACTCACGATACGCACCACGCTCAATTCGGCGAACGGGGCCGCTGCGATGCGCTGACGGCGCCGCGTATAAATATCGAGGCGGGCAATGCCCATGCGCGGAAGCCCGCCTTTGCTTCAGTGCGCGATGCCGGCCGGCAACTGCATGGTGATGCAATGCAGGCTGCCGTTCTGCCAGATCAGCGGGCGGCAAGGCACCTGCACCACGACACGGCCTGGATGCGCTTCACCGATGATGCGCGCGGCCTCATCGTCGGCCTTGTCGCCATAAGCCGGCACCAGTACGGCACCGTTGACGATCAGGTAGTTCGCATACGAAGCGGCCAGGCGACGGCCTTCGTCGACGATGGGCTGGGCCCACGGCAATGGATAGAGCTGGTAAGGGCGGCCATCCGGAGTGCGCAGAGCGGCCAGTTCGGCGGCCATCTTCTGCAGCTCGTCATGATGCGGATCGCTGGCATCGTCGCAGGCCTGGAACACGATGCGGTCGCCGGGCGCGAAACGAGCCAAGGTGTCGATGTGCGCGTCGGTGTCGTCGCCTTCCAGGTAGCCGTAGTCCAGCCACAGGATGCGTTTGGCGTGCAGGCTGTCGCTCAGGATGTCGCTCATCGCTTCGCGCGACTGCTCGGGGTGGCGCTGGGTGAGGCAACGCCAGGTGGTGAGCACAGTGCCTTCGCCATCGCTTTCGATGCCGCCGCCTTCCAGTGCCCAGTCGATGCGCTTGTGCGCGGCCTGGCCGAACACGCCGGCCTGCACCAGGCCGGCGATCAGCGCGTCATCCTGCTCGGCGCCGAACTTGCCACCCCAGCCGGTAAAGCGGAAATCGGTGAGCTGGAAGGCGCCGTGGCCGTCCTTCAATGTGATCGGGCCCGAATCGCGCAGCCAGGTGTCGTCATACGGCAGCTCGACAAAGCGGATACGCGAGAGATCCACACCGGCCGCGCGCAGCTGCTGCTCCGCGTGAGCGCGCAGGGCCGCATCCGCGACCACGATGATCAGCGATTGAAAACGGGTGACGGCGCCGGCCAAAGCCACATACGTGGTTTCGACTTGCGCCAGGCGCTCGGCCCAGTCGGTGTCGGCATGCGGCCAGGCGATCAGTACCGCCGACTGCGGTTCCCATTCCGCCGGCAGGCGCAGGATGGAGTTGGTCATGGAGAACTCGCGCTTCAGAACGAATGAAGCGCGAATTGTAGGGGAGCGGCGTCCGAGGGACGAGTTATCCCGCCCCCCGGCTCAGCCGGATCAGTTCACCGAGGCCGGATTCTTGTTGTTGCCGGCCGGCGTGTTGAGCACCGAATGGATCACATGGCTGTGCTCGAAGTACACGATGAAGTTCGAGTAGTCCCAGCGGTTGATCACCGGATGCTTCTGGCTGTCGCCGCCACGGGGCGAGAGCTTGCGCTGCGGGGCGCCGTACTTCTTTTCCACCTGCTCCATGCTCATGCCGCGCTGGGGCAGGTCCATGCCCTTTTCCTGTTGCACGCGGTTGATCAGCAGGTTGTCGGCCCGGGCCGGCTGCGGCGCGGAAACACCGGCAGCGGCGAGCAGCGCGATCATCGGCAGGCTGATGCTGAACTTGTACATGGTCCCCTCTCCACGCTGGCGGGGCACAGCTCAGGCTGCGCGTCCGCACGTTAACCCGGTGTGCCGGTAATGTGTGTCCCCAAGATCCGCGCCAGCGTACCCCGAACAACGGCGCTGCGCGGCAGCAATGCGGCGTCGTTGTAGCAGAACCGGACGGGCTATTCCACGCGCAACCGCTGCGACTGCGATGGGGTAAGCATTTGCTGCGGTTGAGCGCCTGTTCAACGTCTCCGCGTAGCCCGCGTTGCTTGTCCGTGGGTGCCAGGTGGTAGGGCGTGGCGCAGCGCCTGGCTGGCTGCCAGGCCAAGCCGCGCACTGCCGCATGGTGCCCACGGACAAGCAACCCTCCGGGCCGGGTCGGTTTGCCCGCATGGCGGCGTCATCACTCGGTTGTGTACGGACGTACACGCCCTCGTTCTTCCTTGCCCTGCGCGCAAACCGATCCCGGCGCGAGCCACGCGGAGACGTTGAACAGGCTCTAAGATGTCCGGCTGCGGGCGGCTGGACGCCCGGTTACGGATACGCTTCGCCCATGATCGCTTTCCGCCATTTCGCCCTGCGCCGCGGCAGCCGGCTGCTGCTGTCCGACATTGACCTGGTCATCCAGAGTGGCTGGCGGCTGGGCGTGATCGGGCGCAACGGCTGCGGCAAATCCAGCCTGTTCGCGGCGCTGCAGGGGCAGCTGGAAGCCGATGCCGGCGACCTCGATCTGCCCTCCAAGCTGCGACTGGCCTCGGTAGCGCAGGAGACTCCGGCACTGCCGGACCCCGCCATCGACTATGTGATGGGCGGCGACGTGGAACTGGCCACCGCCTTGCGTGACGAGCTGGATGCCCAGGCGCGCGGCGACACCGAGGCCATGGCCAAGGCCCACCATCGGATCGAAGAGCTGCACGGCTATGACGCCCGCGCCCGCGCCGGTCGTCTGCTGCACGGCCTGGGCTTCGCGCCCGAGACGCATGAGCGCGCCGTCAAGGAGTTCTCCGGCGGCTGGCGTGTACGCCTCAACCTGGCGCGTGCGCTGATGGCTCCTTCCGAGTTGCTGCTGCTCGACGAGCCTACCAACCATCTCGACCTCGACGCTGTGCTGTGGCTGGAAGAATGGCTGCGCCGCTACCAGGGCACTTTGCTGATCATTTCGCACGACCGCGAATTCCTGGACGGCGTGATCACCCACACCCTGCACCTCAACGATGGCGGTGCCAAGCTCTATACCGGCAACTACAGCGCGTTCGAACGGCTGCGCGCCGAGCACCTGCGCCAGCAACAGATCGCGCACGAGCGTGAGCAGGCCGAGCGCGCGCATTTGCAGTCCTTCATCGATCGCTTCAAGGCCAAGGCCAGCAAGGCCAAGCAGGCGCAGTCACGCGTGAAGCGGCTGGAGAAAATGGCCGGCACCGAAGCGGTGCGAGCCGAGCGCCCGTTCCATTTCCAGTTCGCGGTGCCGGATCGCCTGCCTGATTCGATGCTGCAGCTCGAAGAAGTGACCGCCGGCTACCCCGGTGAGCAGGGCGAAGCACCCAGCGTGATCCTGCAGGATGTGCGTTTCCGGCTGGAAGCCGGCGAACGCATCGGCCTGCTCGGCCCCAACGGCGCCGGTAAGTCGACCCTGGTGAAGACCCTGGTGGGTGAGTTGCCCGTGCTTGGTGGCGAACGCAAGGCACACAAGGATCTGAAGATCGGCTACTTCGCCCAGCACACGGTGGAAAGCCTGCGCGAAGGCGCCAGTCCGTTCGATCATTTGCAGGACAAGGCGCCGGGCGTCGGCGCGCAGGCGATGCGGGATTTTCTCGGTACCTGGAATTTTGCCGGCGATCGCGCCTTCGAATCGGTCGATGGTTTTTCCGGTGGCGAGCGCGCACGTCTCGCGCTCGCGCTGATCGCCTGGGACAAACCGAACCTGTTGCTGCTCGATGAGCCGACCAACCATCTGGACCTGGACATGCGCGAAGCACTGGCCGATGCGCTGGCCGATTTCGACGGCGCACTGGTGCTGGTCTCGCACGATCGCCATCTGCTCGGCATGGTCTGCGACAGCTTCTGGCGTGTGGCCGATGGCGTCGTCGAAGGTTTCGATGGCGACTTGGATGACTATGCGCGCTGGTTGCGCAGTCGCGGCTCAGCCAACAAGAGGGCGGACAAAAAGGCTAAGGCCGCTGCCGGCAGCAAGCCGGCAATGCCGGTAGAGACGCCTGAAGAACGTCGCCGCAACGCCGCCGCGGACCGGGAGGGCGAGAAAGTCGCCCGTCAGCGCGTCAAGAAGATCGAGACCCGCGTCGCCACCATCGAAAGCGAGCTTACGGCGCTGGAGAGCAAGCTGGCCGATCCCGCAACCTACAACGGTTCTACCGCCGAGCTGATGAAGTTGGGGCAGCGCCAGACCGAGCTGCGCCGTGAGAAGGAAACGCTTGAAGGCGAATGGCTGGAGCTCTACGAGCGGCTGGAAGCCTGAGCATGAGCGAAGCTGTTACGAAGCCGCTGGAGCTGTGGTTGCCGGATCTGCCGCGCTTCGATCCGTCGCATCCCATCCGCGCACTGCTGGCGCGCGGCGATCGCATGGAGGATGGCGCCAAGGGTTATCTCGTCGGACTGGCCGGATACTTCACATGCCCGAATGGCTTCTCCGCGGCGGCGCTCACTCGCGAGATGTTGGCCGGCGATGCGGCTGACGCGGCCTGGCTTTGCGCCGACCCGGCCTGGATCCAGCCCGACCTCAATGGCGCGCGCCTGCTGGCCTGCGGGCAGATGCAGCTCAGCATGGATGAAGCCCAGGCGCTGGGGCGTCCGCTGAAGCCGGTCTTCGGCGATGCCGGGATGATCCTTGAGATCAGCTCGCCGGATCGCTGGCACGTGCGTTTGCCGCTCCATAGTCCGGTGCCGGATTTCGCCGCGCCGGAACAGGCGCTGGGCGAAGACCTCTACCAGCATTTGCCGCAAGGCGCGGACGGTCGTCGCTGGCGCGCGCTGCTCACCGAGGTGCAGGTGCTGCTGCATCAGCATCCCTTGAACGCCGAGCGGCGCGAACATGGACTGGCACCCATCAACAGCCTGTGGCTGTGGGGCGGTGGCCGCTTGCCGAATCGCGTGAACAGCGAGCTGGCGGCGGTGGTGGCCGATGATCTGCTGCTAGGTGCGCTGGCCAAGCGAGCCAACGTTACGGTGTTGCCACGCACGCCGGCTTCGCTTCAACGGCTGCGGGCAGGTTGGCTGCTGGATCTGCAGGATCTCCCGGTGGACGATCTCACCCGCGATTGGTGGCCGCGCTTGCAGCCGCTCGCGGCACAGCAACCGCTGATGTTCGCTTTCGCCAGCGGCGAACGCTGGCTGTATCGCCCCTGGCATCGCTTCCGTTTCTGGCGCGGTGGCGTTCGATGAGCCAGCTGACGTTGTGCCGCCGTGCCCTGCAGGGTACGCCCAACGGCTGGAGCGACGCGGTGCATCCCGTGTTGCAAAACATCTACGCCGCGCGCGGCGTACTGACGCCGGCGCAGGCAGATCATCGGCTCGTGCAATTGCTCTCACCACGGCAGTTGGGTGGCATGGACCGTGCGGTGGATTTGCTGATCGAAGCGATCCGCGACGACTGGGCGATTCTCATCGCTGGCGATTACGACTGCGATGGCGCTACGGGTACGGCTGTCGCCGTGCGTGGCCTGCGCCTGCTTGGTGCGCGACAGGTCGGCTACGCCGTGCCCAATCGGTTTGTACACGGCTATGGCCTGAGTCCCGCACTGGTCGACTCGCTGCAGCCGAAACCGCAGTTGATTATCACCGTCGACAACGGTGTCGCCAGCGTGGCGGGTGTGGCGGCCGCACAGGCGCTAGGTATCCGCGTGATCGTCACCGACCATCATTTGCCGGGCGAGCAATTACCCGCGGCGGATGCGATGGTGAATCCGAATCTGGCTGGCGATGGCTTTCTCAGTAAGGCCTTGGCCGGCGTGGGCGTGATGTTCTATCTGCTGCTCGCCTTGCGCGCCCGCATGCGTGAGCAGGGCACGTTTGAATCAAAGACCGAACCGGATCTGTCCGTGTTGCTGGACCTGGTGGCGCTAGGCACCGTGGCAGATTTGGTGCCGCTGGATTTCAACAACCGTGTGCTGGTGGAGGCGGGCCTCAAGCGCATCCGTAGTGGACGCGCCTGTCCTGGCATCACCGCGCTGATCGAATCGGGCAAGCGCAGCCTCGCCACTCTGTGCGCGAGCGATCTCGGTTACGCCGTCGGTCCGCGCCTGAATGCGGCTGGTCGCCTGGAAGACATGCGCCTGGGCGTGGAATGCCTGTTGACCGACGATGCGGCTAAGGCGCGCCGTTACGCTGATCAGCTCAGTGCGATCAATCAGGAGCGCCGCGAGCTGCAGGCGGCGATGGTGGCGGAAGCGGAAGTGATGGTCGGGCGCGTAGGCGGCAGCGATGCAGTTGGCGTTGCCTTGTTCGAGCCGTCTTGGCACGCGGGCGTGGTCGGCCTGGTGGCGTCCAAACTGAAGGAGCGTTTGCATCGTCCGGTGATTGCCTTCGCTCCGGCCAGTGAAGACAACACGGAAGAATTGCGTGGCTCGGCGCGCTCCATCGCCGGCTTTCATATTCGCGATGCGCTCGCGGCCATCGATGCCCGTCAGCCCGGCTTGATCGAACGCTTCGGCGGCCACGCGATGGCCGCCGGTCTGAGTCTGAAGACTGACGACTATCCACGCTTCGCCGAAGCCTTCGACGCCATCGCCCGCGAATGGCTGGATGACGAACGCTTGCAGGCTGTGCTCTACACCGACGGCGAACTTCCGGCCGGCGGTGCCACGCTCGAACTGGCACGCCAGCTGCGCTATGCCGGTCCGTGGGGGCAGGCTTTTCCCGAGCCGCTGTTCGACAACGAGTTCGAATGCGCCAGTTGGCGTGTGATGGGCGAAAACCATCTGCGCCTCAGTCTGTGCGATCCGCGCGATGGCAACTTGCTCGATGCGGTGATGTTCAACGCCTATACCGGCCATCCGCCGCCGTCGCGGCTGCGTGCTGCCTATGAGCTGACCATCAACGACTGGCAGGGGCGTGAAACACCACGCTTGCTGCTGCGGCACATCGAAGCGATCTGAACGTCGCTCAATGCGCGTAGTTCAAGGCGATCGCTGGAGTAACGGTGGTGGAACTGTGATGTCCGGTAAAGACGCGTACGCCGACCAGTACACCTAGCTGGCTGCTCCAGTTGTATTCGATGGCGGGAGCGAAGCCGAACGTTTCGCTGGGATGGGACGCGAAGTTGAGGTTCTCCTGCACGCCGCTGGAAGCATCCGCGCGATAGCCGCGCACGCGGGTTTCATCCGAACGTCGATAGGACAGGTCAAATGCCAGTACCCAGCGCCGGGTCAGACTGTATTCCCATGCGGCGTTGATGAAGAAGGCGTTTCCGGGCGAAGCGGTCCCGCGAAAGCCATCCGGCGTGCCATAGGCACTTACATCCTCGATGCGCGCGCGGCGGGAGAAAGAGCGGCCGATGTTGAAGCGCATGCGAAGAATGCGGCCATTGGGCATCCACAGATAAGTCTGCGTATTGAGCTGCAGGGTCGTGGTGTATGCGCCAGCACCTTGCCCGTCCGCCAGCCGCTGTCCGAGCCGGTCGTAACGACCGGTGGGAAGCGTTTCCTGGATCATCAGGGCGGTGGCAGGCAGGGCACTGCCTTCATGGAAGGATGTGAAGCTGTACTGCGCGAGCACGCTGACGTCACCAGTACGAACCCCCGAGCTATCAGGACCATGGTTGGGGCGGTTGTAGCCGAATGTGGGAATGACACCGGCTGTCAGGCGATCGGTGACGCCGTACTCCATGTAGGTCAGCGAACCGAAACTGTCGCCTTGCGAGGAACGCACGTCGTAGAGATAGGGCTCGATGAGGTAGTGGCCTTGCGGAAGCGCGGCGGCGTTGTTGGCCATCATCGGGCCGGTCCACCACGCTTCGTCGAGGGACTGACGGGTTGGGCTGGATGATGCGAGATCCGTCGGCGAGTCGGCGATGGGTGATGTGGCGGATGCGATTCCGGACAGAGACAGAAGACTCCACACGAGCACCGTCCGAAGATGGTCCCTGGCACGCATCGTGGTCATGCCTTGTCCTGCTGCGCGAGACGTCGCAAAACCGTCAGGTATGGCTGCCACCAACGGGGGATGGCCGCCGTGGCGTGCTTATTGGTTTCAGCATCCGGCGTGCCCAAGCGCCCATTGTTGGTGGTGAGCAGGATCTTGGTGTGATCGCCGGTGCTCTCGGAGCGAGCGCGCGGTATCGCGAAAAGCAAAGCTACGGGGCCATCGCCCATGCCGCGATAGACGGGATAGGCAAGCGATGCGCGGCTGTTGGATGTGTTGTGGCTCATACGGAATCCTGGGTTTTGCGTCGCGATTCGCGCGACGCTTCGGCCAGGACAGGAGACCACGGTGGCAGGAAGCCACGCTGTCAGAATATTTAGCGATCCAGCGGTCGGTCGCGTGCGACGCGCGCCTCGTGCGTCAGCAACCAGCGCTTGCGCTCGATGCCGCCGCCATAGCCGGTAAGACTGCCATTCGCGCCGACGACCCGATGGCAGGGCACGATGATCGAAATCGGATTGTGTCCGTTGGCAAGGCCGACTGCGCGCGATGCCTTGGGCTTTCCCAGTCGCGCAGCGAGCGCGCCATAGCTTTCCGTCTGGCCGAACGGAATGGCATTCAATGCTTGCCATACGGCGTTCTGGAATGCAGTGCCACGTGGAGCGAGCAGCAGCTCAAAACGGTGCAGTTCGCCGGCGAAGTAAGCGTCCAGTTGCATCTTTGCCGGTCCAAACAGTCTGTCGTCGCGCCGCCATTCGATCCCGATCCGCGGGCCGTATTTGTGGTCGGGCATATAGAGCCCGCCAAGCGCGTCGCCATGGCTTACCAGCAACAGTTCTCCGATGGGGCTTTCGTGCGTGGCGAAATAGATGGTCATTGGAGCGAGATGCTGGGGGATGAGGGATTAACGCTGCTTCGTTACCTGGAGTAAAGCGTGTCCAGTGCGATGCGGGGCAGATGGCTAAAGATTCCGACAGCGGCATACATGGCCGGATGGTTTTCTATGTACACGTCCTTCTGTGGGATGCCATCTCTCGAGGCCAATCGGTTATGCGTACGACGACATTCATTCTTGTTTTGATCTTCTCGATGCTTTCGGCCACGGCACAGGCGATGGACGCCGACCGCTCTGTGCGGGCTGCCGAGCAGCTGATCCAGTCTCACTATATGCATCGCGACCGCCTGGCCACGATCCACCGTGTGCTGAGGATCGATCGGCACCTGGGCGCCTATCGGGCCACCGCTTCGGACGCTGAGCTGGTTGCAAGGGTCAATGCCGATCTGCGCGTCGCGTCGAACGATGTCGACCTGCGTCTGATGCTGAAAGACACGGGAGCATTGGCGGGCAGTGCAGAGCGGGGTGGCGTGATCTGCGGCAACCAATCCGCGGGAGTGCCGCGGATCGCCTACTTCGACATCGGCGAGCGTCTCCAGTTGGCGGTGCCGACCTGCTCGCCGTCGTGAGCCATGCGTGTGTTGTCCCGTTCTTCACGCGCCCTAGCTCTCCCTGCAACAAGCGTCGCGCTTGGATGGTGCCATCTCATCTATCAGGAGAAGGCCCATGATCGTTCAGATGACCGGCTTGCCGCCGGGTGTGCTCGGCTTCACCGCCCACAATCAGGTGACAGCGACGGACTATGAGCGGGTGATCGTCCCGGATATCGAGGCGGCGTTCGCCATCGACCCCAAGCTGCGGGTGATCTTCCATATCGATAAAGACTTCACCGGCTTCGATGCGGGTGCGATGTGGGATGACGTCAAACTGGGTTTCCGTCATTTCAGCGGCTGGGAGCGTGTCGCCCTGGTGACTGATGTGGGCTGGCTGCGCGCGCTGTCGAAGGCGCTGGGTTTTCTTACGCCGGCCAAGTTCCGCCTGTTCCAGGACGCGGAGCTGCAGGAGGCCAGGAACTGGGTCAGCGAAAAATGATCCAGGCCGGGATGGCAAAAAATTCCTGTTGCGCATTGCAGCAGAGTATGCGTAAAGTCGAGCCATGACTTTCCGTATCGCCAGCCCGAGCCTGTTCCATGCCGCCTTTGCGGCAGGTGCTGCCGTGGCCGCGAGCGGCCTGAATAACAACAACGCCAATAACAATCCCCGCATCGATGGGTGGGCCGGCGTGTAGACACGAAACAAGTCTCTGAATCACGCAAAAGGGCCCGCCAACAGCGGGCCCTTTTGTTTTTGCGCGTTATCAACCCTTCGAGGAGTGCAAGACCATGTGTTCCATCTTCGGCATGTTCGACCTGCAGCCCGGCGACGACCTGGCCGGACTACGCCGCCAGGCGCTGGAGTTGTCGCAGCGCCAGCGTCATCGCGGCCCTGACTGGAGCGGTGTGTTCGTCGACGCGGGGGTGATCCTGGTACATGAGCGTCTGGCCATCGTGGACCCTGCCAGCGGTTCGCAGCCGCTGCGTTCGCGTGACGAGACGCTGGCGCTGGCGGTCAACGGCGAGATCTACAACCACCGCGAACTGCGTGCGGCCAGCGATTACGACTTCACCACCGGTTCGGACTGCGAGGTGATCAACGCACTGTATCGCCAGTACGGCGCGGAAGGTTTTATCGAACAGGGCGTGTCGCGGCTCAACGGTATTTTTGCTT
Organism: Dyella koreensis; assembly: GCF_044904565.1. Lineage (NCBI taxonomy): Bacteria > Pseudomonadati > Pseudomonadota > Gammaproteobacteria > Lysobacterales > Rhodanobacteraceae > Dyella > Dyella koreensis. The sequence continues at coordinate 123,101 of NZ_JADIKD010000012.1, forward strand.
TCGCCCTGTGGGATAGCGAAACGCAACGCTATCTGATCGCGCGCGACCCCCTCGGCGTGTGCCCGCTGTATTGGGGGCACGATGCGGAAGGGCGTTTGTGCGTGGCATCGGAGATGAAGGCGCTGTCGGGTGTCTGCGCCGACGTGGATACCTTCCCGCCGGGGCACATCTTCGACAGCGCCACCGGCGAGCTGCGCCGCTACTACCACAAGCCCTGGCGCGACTATGCGGTAACGCGCGGGAACGACCTTGCGCCGGCCGCTCTGCGTGAAGCCTTTGAGCAGGCCGTGCACCGGCAGTTGATGACGGACGTGCCTTACGGTGTGCTGCTTTCCGGTGGCCTGGATTCCTCCCTGGTGGCCGCGTGCGCCGCGCGCTTCGCCCGCGAACGTATCGAGGACGACGATCGCAGCGAGGCATGGTGGCCGCGTTTGCATTCTTTCGCGATCGGCCTGGAGGGCTCGCCCGATCTTGCCGCTGCGCAGATCGCCGCCGACGCGCTGGGCACTGTGCACCACGGTTTCGTCTACACCTTCTGGGAAGGGCTGGACGCCTTGCCGGAGGTGATCCGTCATATCGAAACCTATGACGTCACCACTATCCGCGCCTCCACCCCAATGTTCCTGCTGGCCCGCCGCATCAAGGCGATGGGCGTGAAGATGGTGCTGTCGGGCGAGGGGTCGGACGAGATTTTCGGCGGCTATCTCTACTTCCACAAAGCGCCGTCGCCGGAGGCCTTCCACGAGGAAACCGTGCGCAAGCTCGATGCCTTGCACAGCTTTGACTGTCTGCGCGCTAACAAGGCGATGATGGCCTGGGGTGTCGAGGCACGCGTGCCGTTTCTGGATCTGGAATTTCTGGATGTGGCGATGGGCCTGGATGCCAAGCACAAGATGGCCGGGCAGGGCCGTATCGAAAAGGCGGTGCTGCGCGAGGCGTTCCAGGGCGCTCTGCCGGATTCGATCCTGTGGCGGCAGAAAGAGCAGTTCAGCGATGGCGTGGGTTATGGCTGGATCGACGGCCTGAAGGCTCATGCCGAGCAGGCGGTCAGCGACCGCGAGTTCGCCGCGGCGGCCACACGTTTTCCGCACAACCCGCCGGCGACCAAGGAGGCTTATCTCTACCGGCGCATCTTCGAGCAGCATTTCCCGGGCGCGGCCTGCGCGGCGACGGTACCGGGCGGCAAGTCGATTGCCTGCTCCTCGCCGGCGGCACTGGCCTGGGATCCCGCGTTCGCCGCGGCGGCCGATCCCTCGGGCCGCGCGGTACGCGGCGTGCATCAGCAAGCGCTGGCGTGAGCCGATGAGCGGTCAGGCAGCGGGGATCAGCCGCGAGGCATCCCCCTGCCGACCGCCGTGGCGATGAAGGTCATGGCAGCGGCGCAGGGCCGGCCTTTGGCGCACCAGCGCGCGGGGCTCGTCTGCTATCCTTGCGGGTCTTTGCCCACCATTACATTCCCATGATCGAAACCAATCCGATCCTCGCGCAGATCGCGGACCTCAAGGGCCGCGTCGAGTCGCTTAGGGGGTATCTTTGACTACGCCACCAAGCGTGAGCGTCTGGAAGAAGTAAGCCGCGAACTGGAAAGCCCCACCGTGTGGGACGACCCGCCGCGCGCGCAGGAACTGGGCCGCGAACGCGCCCGCCTCGACACCATCGTCAGTGGTATCGACTCGCTGACCGCCGGCCTTGCCGACTCCGGCGACCTGCTGGAAATGGCCGCTGCCGACAACGACGAAGAGACGGTCCAGTCCATCGTGGCCGACCTCGGCAAGCTCGACGCCCAGGTGAGCAAGCTGGAATTCCAGCGCATGTTCTCCGGCAAGATGGACGCCAATAACGCCTTCGTGGATATCCAGGCCGGTGCCGGCGGCACCGAGGCGCAGGACTGGGCTGAAATCCTGCTGCGCATGTATTTGCGCTGGTGCGAGTCGCGCGGCTGGAAGACCGAGCTGCTGGAAGTCAGCGGCGGCGACGTGGCAGGCATCAAGTCCGCCACCTTCCGCGTGGAGGGCGACTACGCCTACGGCTGGCTGAAGACCGAGATCGGCGTGCACCGCTTGGTGCGCAAGAGCCCGTTCGATTCCGACAACCGCCGCCATACCAGCTTCACCTCGGTGTTCGTGTCGCCAGAAGTGGATGACGACATCGACATCGACATCAATCCGGCCGACCTCAGGACTGACGTGTATCGTTCGTCCGGCGCTGGTGGTCAGCACGTCAACAAGACCGAGTCGGCCGTGCGTATCACGCATATCCCGACCAACACGGTCGTGGCCTGCCAGACCGAACGCAGTCAGCACGCCAACCGCGACCGTGCCATGAAGATGCTGGCCGCCAAGCTGTACGAGCTGGAGATGCAAAAGCGCAATGCGGAGAAAGATGCGCTGGAAGCCTCCAAGTCCGATATTGGCTGGGGCAGTCAGATCCGCAATTACGTGTTGGACCAGAGCCGCATCAAGGATCTGCGCACCGGTATCGAGCGCTCGGACACGCAAAAGGTGCTGGACGGCGACCTGGACGAATTCGTCGAGGCCAGCCTGAAATCCGGCCTGGATGCGGGTGCCAAGCGCATCGACGCGTAACCTGTCCGTCATCGTTCCTCACCAACGACGAGGTGCCTGTATGAACAGCAGCAAGATTGTCCCGATTCTGATCGTCTGCGCGGCGTTCACAGCTTTCAGTGGCACGGCGGGCGCGCAGCAGGAAAACTCTTCCGGCCAGGGCATCAAGCAGGATGCGAAATCTGCCGGCAAGGCAGTCGGCGACGCCGGCCGCGACGTCGGGCATGCGACCCGTGATGTGGCCGTCAAGGTTGGGCACGGCGCGCGCGATGCAGGTGTTGAGGTTGGGCACGGTGCGCGCGACGCTGGCGTCAAGGTGGGACACGGTGCGCGTGATGTAGGCGTCAAGGTGGGGCACGGTGCACGCGACGCAGGTGTCAAGGTTGGGCATGGTGCACGCGATGTAGGCAAGGATATCGGCCACGGTGCGCGCGAAGGCTGGGATGCCACCAAGCACGCGGCCAAGAAGGTGTTCGGCAAAGAAGATTGACGAGATGCCGCTGCGGGGAAAAAAGCTCTCCCGCCCGGCCATCAGATGACCAATGAAGATGCGCACGCCATCAGTGCGCGCTTGCAGCTACGGAAAACCCATGAGTGAACTGACCGATACCCAGCCCGTCGACGAGAACAAGCTGATCGCCGAGCGCCGCGAGAAACTGAAAGCGCTGCGCGGGCAGGGCATCGCCTTTCCGAACGACTTCAAGGTCGACAGCTTCGTCGGTGATCTGCAGGGCGAGTACGCCGACAAGGATGTGCATACCGCCGAAGCCATCGATGCGCTGGCGCGTCGCGTGAAGGTCGCCGGCCGTATCGTGCTCAAGCGCGTGCAGGGCAAGGTCAGCTTCGTGCAGATGCAGGACATGACCGGCCGCATCCAGCTGTTCATCCATCAGGGCACGGCGGGCGAGTCGACGTACGAGGCATTCAAGGGCTGGGACGTGGGTGACATCGTCGGCGCCGAAGGCGTGCTGATGCGCACCAAGACCGGCGAGCTGTCGGTGAAGGTGGACGCGCTGCGCCTGTTGACCAAGAGCCTGCGCCCGTTGCCGGACAAGTTCCACGGCCTGGCCGATGTGGAGCAACGTTATCGCCAGCGCTATGTCGACCTGATCGTCACCGAGGAAGCGCGCCGCACCTTTGCGCAGCGTTCGCGCATCATCGGCTTCATCCGCAAGTGGCTGGAGGAAGAGCCGCGCCGCTTCATGGAAGTGGAAACGCCGATGATGCACGTGATCCCCGGCGGTGCCACGGCCAAGCCGTTTGTCACGCATCACAACGCGCTGGATATGGATCTGTTTCTGCGTGTGGCGCCGGAGCTGTATCTCAAGCGCCTGGTGGTCGGCGGCTTCGACCGCGTGTACGAGATCAACCGCAATTTCCGTAACGAGGGCGTGTCCACCCGGCACAACCCCGAGTTCACCATGCTCGAGCTGTACCAGGCTTACGCCACCTACACCGAGATCATGGACCTCACCGAAGCGGTGATCCGTGACACTGCGAAGAGCGTGATCGGTACCACCCAGCTGACCTGGGACGGCGCCGAGATCGATCTTGGACCCGCATTCCGCCGCTGGTCGATGGAAGACGCCGTACTGGAGCACAACCCCGAAATCCGCCGCGAGGAGCTGCGCGATCGCGCGGCGATGGCCGCTCATGCCAAGCGTCTCGGCTGCCACGTCAAGGACGGCTACGGCTGGGGCAAGCTGTTGCTGGAGATTTTCGAGAAGACGGTCGAGCACACACTGGTGCAGCCGACCTTCATTACCCAGCATCCAGTCGAAGTCTCGCCGCTGGCGCGCGAGACCGATGCCGATCCGGGCATCACCGATCGCTTCGAGCTGTTCGTCAACGGCAAGGAACTGGCCAATGGCTTCTCCGAGTTGAACGACCCGGAAGACCAGGAAGCCCGTTTCCGCGCTCAGGTCGCAGCGAAGGATGCCGGCGACGACGAAGCCATGCATTTCGACGCCGACTACATCCGCGCGCTGGAAGTGGGCTTGCCGCCCACCGGTGGTCTGGGTATCGGTATCGACCGCCTGGTGATGCTGCTTACCGGTGCGTCGTCGATCCGCGACGTGTTGCTGTTCCCCTATATGCGCCCCGAGGCTTAAGCCATGCGTCGACTCCTGGTCATTGCGTTATTCGCGTTGGTCGGGATGTCGCCGGTGCTTCTGCTGGCCAAGCATCATGATGGGCATCAGTCGGCCAACGGCCTGGCTGACGCCACCGTGATGATCATCCGTCATGCCGAGAAGCCTGAAGAAGGTCCGGGCCTTACACCGGAAGGCGAGGCTCGCGCCCGGGCTTATGTCGACTACTTCGAGCATCTGACGCTGGGCGGTCAGTCCGCTACGCCTGATACGCTGGTGGCAACGGCCGACTCCAAGCACAGCATGCGGCCGCGCCTCACCATCAAGCCGCTGAGCCAGGCGCTCAGCTTGCCGGTCGACAATCGCTACAGCGACGATCAGGTGAAACCGCTGGTCGAATCCCTGCGTTCGGACGCCCACGGACGCCGCATCCTGATCTGTTGGCACCACGGGGAAATTCCCGCGTTGATCGATGCGCTGGGTGGCGACTCAAAAACCTTGCTGCCCCATGGGAAATGGCCCGCCGAGGTCTTTGGCTGGATGGTGGTGATGCACTTCGACCACCACGGACGCCTGCAGGCGGGATCGACCGAGCTGGTGCAGGAGCATTTGATGCCTGACGACGCTTCCGTTCCGGCGGCGGCCCGGTAGGAGCGCACCCTGTGCGCGAAAACCCGACGGGATGAGGTTTGGCCAGCTTGATCGCGCACAGGGTGCGCTCCTACGGCGCAATGACGCGGTGGCGTGTTGTGGCATCAAGCCATTCCCGTACATGCCTCGGTGTACTCAGCTAAAATCGCGGTTTTCCCCGAGCGGAAACTGATTTATGTGGTACGCCATCATCGGCACCGACGTTCCCAACTCCCTTGAGGCGCGCAAGTCGGCGCGGCCCGCCCATCTGGATCGCCTCAACCAGCTGCAGGCCGAAGGCCGCATGCTGCTGGCTGGCCCGTTTCCGGCAATCGACGCGGAAGACCCGGGTCCGGTCGGTTTCACCGGCAGCCTGATCGTGGCGGAGTTTGCTTCGCTGGCCGACGCGGAAACCTGGGCCAAGGCCGATCCCTATATGGCTGCGGGCGTGTATAGCAGCGTGGCCGTCAAGCCCTTCCGCAAGGTGCTGCCGTAACCATGGCGATCCCGATGGCCGAGCAGATCCGCGAGCGCCTGCAGTCGGCGCTCACGCCGGTCGAGCTGGAAGTGCTGGATGAGGGTTACAAGCACGCCGGTCATGCCAATGAGGGCAAGGGCCATTTCCACGTGCGTATCGTCAGTGCCGCCTTCGCCGGCCAATTGCCTATCAAGCGGCACCGCATGGTCTATGCGGCGCTGGAAGGGTTGATGGACAACGGGATCCACGCCCTGTCTATCGACGCCGTAGCGCCCGATCCATAAATGCATTCAATAACATTGACATAGAATGTACTCTTAAGATTACACCTACTGTCAAAATGCATTGCGACCCCGCCTCGCGTTTGGCACAGTGCCTTGTCGCCCACAATGGCTGGGCTCCCTGTAAAGCTGCCGCGGATCCCGCATGCGCCTAACCACGATCAAACTCGCCGGCTTCAAGTCCTTCGTCGACCCGACCACGCTGCATCTGCCGACCAATATGACCGGCGTGGTGGGTCCGAACGGTTGCGGCAAGTCCAACATCATTGACGCCATCCGTTGGGTGATGGGCGAAAGCGCCGCCAGCCGTTTGCGCGGTGATTCGCTGACCGACGTGATCTTCTCTGGCTCCAACTCGCGCAAGCCGGTGGGGCAGGCGACGGTCGAGCTGATCTTCGACAACGGCGACGGCACCATCCAGGGCGAATACGGGCAGTACGCCGAGATCTCGGTGAAGCGCCAGGTGACGCGCGACGGGCAGTCCGCCTACTTCCTCAATGGCGCGCGCTGCCGCCGCCGCGATATCACGGATCTGTTCCTGGGCACAGGCCTGGGGCCGCGCAGCTACTCGATCATCGAGCAGGGCATGATCAGCCAGATCGTGGAAGCCGCGCCGGAAGAATTGCGCGTGCATCTGGAAGAGGCCGCCGGCATCTCCAAGTACAAAGAGCGCCGCAAGGAAACCGAGAGCCGCATCAAATCGACTCGCGAGAACCTCGACCGCGTGAAAGACGTGCGCGACGAGGTGGACAAGCAGCTCGAGCACCTCAATCGCCAGGCCCGTGCCGCCGAGCGCTGGAAAGCGCTGAAGGAAGAGCAGACCCGCAAGGAAGCCGAGTTGCGGGCACTGGAATACCGTGGCCTGAAGAGCCAGCACGATGGCGAGGGCGCGGGACTTTCCGCTGCCGAGACCGAAATCGAAAAGCGCCTGGCCGAGCAGCGCCACGTCGAGGCCCAGCTGGAAAGCGTGCGCGAGCGTCATACCTCGGCCAGCGAACATCTGAACGTGGTGCAGGGCGAGGTCTACAAGGTCGGCGCCGAAATCGCCCGCGTCGAACAGCAGGTGCGCTTCAACAAGGAAACCGCGGAACGTCTGCAGCGCGCCCATGGCGACGCCGAGCGTGAGCACGCTGAGCTGGCCACGCACATCGCGACCGACCGCGAGCAGGTCGAGACGCTGCGCATGGCGCTGGCCGAAGGCGAGCCGAAGCTGGAAGCCCTGCAGCAGATGCAGGACGACACCGCCGACGCGCAGCGCGATACCGAAACCAAGCTGGCCGACTGGCAGCAGCGCTGGGACAGCTACACCCGCACGGCCGGCGAGGCCAGCCGCGCTGCCGAAGTGGAGCGCACCAAGCTCGCCTACCTCGACCGGCAGGCAATCGATCTGTCCAAGCGCCGCGAGGCGCTGGAAGCGGAGCAGAAGGCCACCGACGTGGCCGCGCTCGACGCAGCTTCCGAACAGCTGCATCAAGAACACGACACCCAGCGCGAGCGTGTCGAATCGCTCGGCGGCCTGCTCGACCAGCACAAGCTGAGCCACGAGAAGGTGCTGGACGAAGAGCGTCAGGTGCAGTCCACGCTCAACGAGGCACGCCAGCAACTGCAGACCGCCCGCGGTCGCCAGGCGTCGCTGGAAGCGCTACAGCACGCTGCGCTGGGTCAGGAAGAGAGCGCCGCCAGTGGTTGGCTATCGCGTCTCGGCCTGGACAAGTCGCGCCGCCTCGGCGAGGCATTGCAGGTGGAAGCGGGTTGGGAAACCGCCGTGGAAACCGCGCTGGCGGGCTTCCTCGACAGCGTGCTGGTGGATGGTTCGCACGCCCTGGCCAATGAATTCGGTGGCCTAGAGAACGCCGATATCGCGCTGCTCGATGCCGCGGAAGGCGGCGTCAACACGGCGGGCACGCTGGCCGCGCACGTGCGCGGTCCGGCAGCGGCAGTCGCCATTCTCAGCCACGTGCTGACTGCAGAAAATCTTCAGGAGGCCGACCAGCGCGTCGCTTCACTGTCCGCCCTGGCGCCGTACCAGTCAGTGATGACTCGTAGCGGCGAATGGCTGGGCCCGGGTTGGGCGCGCGTTCGTCGTGCGCAGGGCAATCAGGTGGGCATCCTGGCCCGCGAGCGCGAGATGCGCATGCTGGCCGAGCAGATCGCCACGCTGGAAGCCCGCATCGAGGAAGCCACCGGTCAACTCGACGATCTGCGCACCAGCAAGTTCGAGGCCGAGCGTGCCCGCGACGATGCGCAGCGCGAGCTCTACAACGCCCATCGCCGCCAGTCCGAGCTGGCCGGCCAGCTGCAAAGCCATCGCGGCAAGATGGAAACCGCCCGCGCCCGTGCCGAGAAAGTGGCCGGCGAAGTGGGCGACCTGATCAATCAACTCGACGAGCTGCAAGGCCAGACCCGCGATGCGCGCGCACGCCTGGACGAATCCGTCGGCAACATGGGCGATCTGGAAGACCAGCGCCGCGAGCTGGAAAACGAACGCCGCGTCTTGCTGGAAGCGCGCGAAGAGGCCCGCATGAATGCCCGCGAGGCTGCCGACCAGGCGCATGCATTGGCCCTGGGGATGGAGTCCAAGCGATCCGCGTTGAGCTCCCTGGAGCAATCGCTGTCGCGCATGGACGCCCAGATCCGCCAGATCGAGGCGCGCCGTACTGAGATCACCGAACAGCTGGCTGCCGGTTCGGATCCGATCGCCGAGCTGGAAGCCGAGCGTCAGACCTACCTCGACCAGCGCTTGCTGGTGGACAGGCAATTGGTCGAAGCGCGTCGTGGGCTGGAGGATTGCGACGGTGAGTTCCGCCGCCTGGAGCAGGAGCGCCAGCGCATCGAGCAAGGGTTAAACAAGCTGCGCGAGAGCCTCTCCGAGAAGCGCCTTGCTGCACAGGCACTACATCTCCGCGCCCAGCAGCTGGCCGAAGCCATCGCCGCCTCCGGCTTGGAGCTGGAGCCGCTGCTCGCCGAGCTGGCTGAAGACGTCGACGCTGGCCAGTGGCGTTCGCAGCTCACCGATATCGCCCAGAAGATCCAGCGCCTGGAGCCGGTCAATCTGGCCGCGATCCAGGAACACGCGGAGCAGAGCGAGCGCAAGAACTACCTCGACAACCAACTCGCCGACCTTGCCAGCGCCATGGAAACGCTGGAAGGCGCGATCAAGAAGATCGACCGCGAGACGCGCCAGCGTTTCAAGGAAACCTTCGACCGCGTCAATGCGGGTGTGCAGGAGCTGTTCCCGCGCCTGTTCGGCGGCGGTCATGCCTACCTGGAACTGACCGGCGATGATCTGCTCGACACTGGCGTGGCGATCATGGCGCGCCCGCCGGGCAAGCGCGTGTCCAACATTACCCTGTTGTCTGGTGGCGAAAAGGCGCTTACCGCTGTCTCGCTGGTATTCGCCATCTTCGGTCTCAATCCCGCGCCGTTCTGCCTGCTGGACGAGGTGGACGCGCCGCTGGACGAAGCCAACGTGGGCCGCTTCTCCAGCATGGTGAAGGAGATGAGCGAGAAGGTGCAGTTCATCTTCGTCAGCCACAACAAGGCCACCATGGAAGCGGCCTCGCAGCTTTGCGGCGTGACCATGCGCGAACCGGGTGTCTCGCGTCTGGTGCAGGTCGACTTGGCCGAAGCGGCTAAACTCGCCGGCGCAGCCTGAGGAGAATATCTATGACCGTGCAACCCGTGCTCGCTTTTGCGTGGAATCCCGCGGTTGGTATTCCATTGTTGGTCGTCGGCCTGATCGTGCTGGCGCTGATCTGGCTGTTCGGCCAGCCCAGGAAAGAGCAGGGCAAGCGTCGTGTGATGCCCGGGACAGCCGATGAGCGTCGCGAGCCTACGTTTGGCGATGTCGATACCGCCGATGGCGAGCGCTCCTTCAGCGCGCGCGACGACTTCCGCCTGGACAGCATGGATGAGCCTACGCCGCAGCAGGGCGAGCTGGACATGGGGCTGCGCGAGGAGCTCGAGCGTCTGGGGGCCACGCTGTCCGGCGAGCGGATAGCTGCCGCCCCGTTGACCAAGCCGTCGAGTGCTGCCGCTTCCATTATTGAAACGCTGCGCGCGCCGCCGGAGCAGCTGCTGGCTGACCCGTTGGCCAAGGTCGGCGTGCCCGAGCCGTTGCAGCGTAGTGCCGCGCAGGCGCCTGCACCGGCTCCCGCCGCCCCCGCACCTGCCCCGCGGGTACCACCGCGCTCCGATCTTGGCCGCCGCCCCGCGCAGCTGCCGGTCGAGCGCATCGTCACCCTGTTCGTAGTGGCTCGCGAAGGTGCCCCGTTCAATGGCGCGGACCTGATCGTGGCGGCGGAAAAGGCCGGTCTGGAATTCGGCGACATGGGCATCTATCACCGCCTGGTCGACGGCAAGCGCGAGCAGGGGCCGATCTTCAGCGTGGCCAACATGCTCAAGCCCGGCAACTTCGACCTGAGCCGTCTCGATGCCCTGCGCACGCCGGGCCTGAGCTTCTTCATGACCCTGCCGGCGCCCATCCCCGCGCTCGATGCATGGGACGCCATGCTCCCCACGGCACAGCGCCTGGCCGAGCTGCTGGATGGTCAGGTATTGGACGAAGAGCGCAACGCGTTGGGTCGCCAGCGCATCGCCCATATCCGCGACGAGCTGCGTGGCTGGGACCGCGACCACGAAGGCAAAGAGATCATTTTCGGCCGCTGAAACCGGCCCGAATGGGCGGGGCGGCCCCCGAAACTGAAAAAAGTGCCTCAAAAATCCGTGTCTGATGACACATTTGTGCGTTAGCGTCTTGGCGTCGTCGCTCGCTTGCCATACATTCCACCTGCCGAGAGGCATGCTGATTAACCAACCCACCAATAACTACGGGGAATGTATGGCCAAGACGCAGAAAGCCGCCAAGAAGACCACCGCCAAGGCTGCCGCCAAGCCGGTGGCGCCTAAGCCGATCAAGGATGCTCTGAGCAAGTCCGGGCTGGTCGCCCACATCGCTGAAGCCAGCGGTATCGTGGCTAAGGACGTGCGCGCTGTGCTCGCTGCGCTGGAACACGCCGTTGCCGGTTCGATTCACAAGAAGGGCGCCGGTTCGTTCACGCTGCCGGGTCTGCTGAAGATCTCCGCGATCAACGTGCCGGCTAAGCCGAAGCGCAAGGGCATCAACCCCTTCACCAAGGAAGAGCAGTGGTTCGCTGCCAAGCCTGCCACGGTGAAGGTGAAGATTCGTCCGTTGAAGAAGCTGAAGGACGCCGCAGCCTGATAGGCGGTTGCGAGAAACGCGGCAGCGCAAGCTGCCGCGTTTTTTTTGTGCCCGTCATCCGCTGCTGCGCGGATGCGTCGTGTCAGTGAATGACTACGTCAAATAGCGCTGCTCAGGCGCTTACGGTTGGGGAGGGGCGGGTTGCTATAGTCAAAAACCCGCGCTTGGAAGGCTGTGGTTTCAGCATGGAAAGAAAGCTTGCCGCTTCGAATGCGACATCGCCGCGGACATGGCGCATCCTGGTGCTTGAAGACGACGACGTGCTGCGCGAGCACATTCTGATCCCCGGCCTGATCGACTACGGCTTCGACGTCACCGGTGCGCGCACCTCGGCCGACCTGTACCGGCACATGCTTTCCAGCCAGTACGACATGGCACTACTGGATATCGGCCTGCCCGGCGAAGACGGCATCACCGTGGCGCGGCACCTGCGCGAGCTGTCCTCCATGGGCATCGTTATGCTCACAGGAAATCACGAGCGCAGCGATCATGTTCGCGCGCTGGCGGTGGGCGCGGATCTGTACCTGTCCAAGCCAGTCGACCTCGAAGTGCTTGCCGCCAGCCTGCATAGCCTGGGGCGCCGTTTGCGGATCCCTGTTGCGGCCAGCGTGGAAGAGCAGCCTGTCTACGACCCGGCCCCGCCACGCATGGAGTGGCGTCTGGAAACGGACGACTGGTGTCTGGTGACGCCTGGCAACGCCACTATCGCGCTCTCGGGCTCGGAGCGCTGCGCGTTGCAACAACTCGTGGCAGCCAAAGGCATGGCCGTTTCCCGCGAGGAACTCATCGCCACACTTTGCCAGGATATCTACGACTTCGATCCGCATCGCCTGGAGATGCTGGTGTACCGGCTGCGCCGCAAAGCTAGGGAACAGGGCGAGTCGCTTCCATTGGTGACGGTGCGCGGCCTCGGCTATGCCTTCATCGTCGACCAGCATGCTGTTGACGACGAGCTGATATCCATCGGCGGTTAATCGCCCACCCGCCGCAAGGGAATTCTCAACGTAAAGCAGGTTCCGTGACCGGGAGCGCTGTCCACTTCGATGGCGCCGCCGCAATCTTTCATTACGCGCCTCACCACGTCGAGCCCAAGCCCGGTTCCCTCATGGACCGGCTTGGTGGTGTAGAACGGCTCGAAGATGCGCTGACAAATGTCCAGCTCTATGCCCGTCCCGGTATCCGTCAGTGCCACTACCGCATGGCCATGCGTGGGATCGCTCTGTGTCGAGATGCGCAAATAGCCGCCTCCCGGCATGGCGTCACGCGCATTGGCAGTGAGATTCAGCAGCATAAGCTCGAACCGACTACGGTCCATGAGAACAGGGAGCGCCGCATCGGGTGCCTGTTGCAGTTCCACTTGTACCCGCACGCCACAGAGCTGCCGCAGCATGGGAACGAAGTCCTGCAATGCCTGGCCTGCATCGAAGTATTCCGGCTCGCCGGTATCGTCGCGCGAGAAGGTGAGAAGCCGGCGACTGACCTTCATGGCACGTCGCGTTGCTTGCTCGATACCTTCCAGTGCTTCCATCAATGCACGGATGCCGGCGCCCGCCAGACGCTCGCGCGCGGTGACGTAACCAAGGATCACGCTGAGAATATTGTCGAAGTCGTGAGCGATGCCGCCTGCTACGCGACCCACAGCCTCCATTTTCTGGGCATGGAATAGTTGCGATTGCGCGCGCTCGCGTTCCGCAATTTCCGTCACCAATTGCTCCCCACGTGCCTTGGATTCCTTCAGGGCTGTGAGCAGTGCATGGACACAGCGATCGATGACGACCGTAATGACGAGATAACTGAGCACGACAGATGGTGCATTGCCGAAAGCGGCACTCATCGACTTGCCGGCTGCAACGAAGCGATGGGCATCGACCGCCATGCCGATACCAAAGATCGCCTGCAGTGTCGCAAAGATTGCCCACAGCGCATGGCGCCCAAGCACGAGGCCGCCGACGACCAGACTCAGCAGTACATGCGTCTGATCGAACATGAGCAGCTGAAATCCAATCGCCATGGCGCTAGCTGCCATGCCGAGAAGAAGTGTTGAAAGAAACACGACGATCGCCAGACGGAACTTGCCCCAGCGAACAAGCGCAAAAGCTGTTCCCGCGGCCAGCGCCGTCGCCATGTCCGCGACAAACAGCACATCGATGCCGCGGATGGTCGAAAGGCCAACCAGTAGATAGTGGTAGAGCCAGTTGGCGGGAAGCATGACGCTCATGAACAGAAGAAGGAGTTGCATGGCGCGGGCATGGCGTCGGTATAGCGGATCACTTTGATGCGCCATGTCGAGCCAGCGCTTTATGGCATCCAGACATTTTTTTTTCACTGCAAATCCTTTTGCAAATACATCCATAGGAATGATCGGAAAGTCTGGTGAATTTTGTCGTTGTTTTTTATTTGGACTTCCAAATGACATCACGTTTTCTCACCTGTTTCTCACCAAATCAAGTGGAACATCACGAGATGTAAGTGATCTTGGTTAGCTCACGCTAGAAAGCGTGCGTGACTTGAATGCTGCGCTCGCGAATGCTCGGCCTGCGAGAGGTGCTCGATCAAAGAGGGGTGCCTCCTCATTTGCATGAGTCATGACACATCGCATGACTCGCGCAGATCGGTATGGCATGGATGCCCGTCATTCGGATCGGCTCCACGCCTGGCTAAAGCAGTCATGGAGCACGTGAATGAACAAGATCTACAGCAAGGTATGGAACCGGTCGTTGGGAATGCTGGTCGTCGCCTCTGAGTACGCGCGGGCGAACGGCAAGGGTGGTGCATCGCGTCGTCTGCGTGCCGCAGTGGGCGCGCTGACCATGGCTGCCGGCCTGGTGGCAGGGCAAGCGGCTCTCGCTGCCGGACAGAGTGCCAAGAATGAAGCCGGAACCAAAACGACGGTTGCCGATGCTGTAGTGCAGGGCACACCCAACCCTAGCGGCAGCTACGCCGATGGTGGCGGCGCCGTTTCCGGCCGCAACGCTACAGCGATCGGCAGCAATGCAGACGCAACAGCTGATGGCACCACCGCCTATGGCGCCAATGCCAAGGCCAAAAAAATAAGTGCCTCCGCATTTGGCAACAACGCCAACGCGGCCGAGACCAACAGTACGGCCGTTGGCGCGAATGCCCAGGCCTTGCAGGCGACGGCCACCGCCGTAGGTTCCAATGCTCAGGCGCGTTCAAACGCAGCCACGGCGCTGGGTTACGACTCCCGCGTACTCGACGGCGCTACCAATGGGACTGCCATTGGTTCGCGCAGCCAGGCTCAAGCTGACAACAGCGTGGCGCTGGGCGCCGGCTCCATCGCCGATCGTGTCAACAGCGTGTCGGTGGGCTCGGCCGGCATCAAGCGCCAGGTCACCAACGTGGCCGATGCCACGGAAGACTATGACGCCGTGAACAAGCGGCAGCTCGACAAGGTAAGCGAGAGTGTCAGCGACGCACAGCACTACTTCAAGGCCGATGGCGCCAAAGATGGCAGCGATGACGCAACCGCATCGGGTGATGGAGCCGTTGCAGCCGGGCGCAACAGTGTCGCGTCCGGGACCAACTCCATTGCCATGGGCGCCAACGCCGAGGCCGAGGGCGATGATGGTGTCGCCATAGGCAATGGCGCTGTTTCGGTTGGACGTGGTTCTGTCGCCCAAGGTCATAACGCCTATATCAATGGCAAGTCGGCGGTCGGCGTGGGCGAAAGCACCCGAGCGATCGGTGATGCCAGTGTCGCGGTAGGCGGCATCATGATGGTTGACGGCGATATTCCGATGGCCACTTCGGCATACGGTTATGCAGCCAGTGCTTTTGGCGCGGCAGCTACAGCATCGGAAACCGGTGCTACGGCGATCGGTGCACGTGCCTATGCGCGTGGTGAGTTCACTACGGCGCTTGGTTCATTGAGCTCGGCTACTGGCGTTGGTGCCGCTGCGCTAGGTGCAGGCGCCCGTGCATCCGCAGAAGAGGCCCTGGCGGTGGGTAGTAACAGCTCCGCGCTGGCTAATGGTTCGACTGCCATTGGCTCGGGGGCCCGCTCATCAGCAAACAACGCCGTGGCGGTAGGCAATGGCAGTTTTGCACTGGAAAAGAATGCAACCGCGCTGGGTGCAGGTGCCCGTGCCGCTGGTGAGAATAGTGTGGCTCTGGGTGCGGGTTCCGTCGTCACCCGCGATAACGCCGTTTCCGTCGGTGCGGATCGCCACGAGCGTCAGATCATCAATGTTGCGGCTGGTGTCGCGGCGACAGATGCCGTGAACAAGTCGCAGTTGGATCGGGTGAGCGCCGGCGTCAGTGACGCACAGCATTACTTTGCTGCCGACGGCAAGGACGACGGCACCGACGATGCTCGCGTGACGGGTGCCAATGGTCTGGCCGCCGGTCCAAGCAGTCGCGCTGCTGGTGATCGCTCTGTCGCTTTGGGCAACAACAGCGTCGCGTTTGCGCAGGACTCTGTGGCGCTCGGTTCCGGCGCTCGTGCTGCTGGCACTAATAGCGTGGCCTTGGGTGCGGGCTCCGTCGTCACCCGTGACAACGCCGTTTCCGTAGGTGCGGATCGCCACGAGCGCCAGATCATCAATGTTGCGGCTGGAGTCGCGGCGACAGATGCCGTGAACAAGTCGCAGTTGGATCGGGTGAGTGCCGGCGTCAGCGACGCACAGCACTACTTCAAGGCCAGCGGCAAGAATGATGGTACTGATGATGCACAAGCCAGCGCTGATCTGACGCTGGCGGCTGGTGCCAACAGTCGGGCGTCGGCGTTGGCGGCCACTGCACTCGGCACGGGGAGTATCGCATCGGCAGTGGATGCCACCGCGGTCGGTATGTTGGCGCAAGCTTATGGCGCAGAAAGCATGGCGCTAGGTGCCGGCTCGGTGGCGCAGGGTGATTCCAGCGTTGCGAATGGACATGCGGCCATGGCTATTGGGATCGCTTCGATCGCCGTCGGCGATTCGTCCATAGCAGTGGGGGATGATTCGGTTGCTGTTGGCAACGATGCGATTGCCGCCGGGAAGGACTCGATCGCCCTCGGTCACCATGCGGTAACCCAGGCTGACAACGCCATCGCACTGGGTACGAACTCGATCGCGGATCGCAACAATGCCGTTTCGGTTGGTAGCGCAGGCAACGAGCGCCAGATTGTCAATGTCGCCGATGGTACGGAGGCCCACGATGCGGTGAACAAGTCGCAGCTCGACAAGGTGAGCGAAAGCATCGGCGGCGTGCAGCACTACTTCAAGGCCAGCGGTAAGAACGACGGCACCGACGATGCGACCGTCACCGACGAGAACGCCGTTGCCGCTGGTGCCAACAGCGTGGCGGCTGGCGCTGCTACTGCCGTGGGCAACGATGCCCGCGCTACGGGTGTCGGCAGTTCGGCATTCGGACAGAACGCGATAGCTGAAGGGGACGCTTCGGTGGCTATGGGCCAAGGCTCCTATTCGGCGGGCTTCGCCAATACGGCACTTGGTGCTCATGCCGAGGCTAACGCCGATCAGGCAGCTACTGCGCTGGGCGCACTCAGCATCGCTTCGGGTACCGGCTCCACAGCAGTCGGTGGTGCCGCTGAAGCTGATGGCCAAGGCAGCTTGGCGGCAGGCTTCTCCTCCCGTGCGCATGGTGAGGCCAGCGTAGCAAACGGCGCTTACAGCACGGCTGTCGGCGATTTCAGCATCGCCATTGGCCACGACGCATGGGCGGTGGGCAAAGGCGCCATTGCCATGGGTGAAGAATCCACGGCCGCCTCCGAAAACTCGATCGCCATTGGCAACACCACCATCGCCAAGGGCGTATCAAGCGTGGCCATCGGCGACAGCAATAACGTCAATGGCATCCGTTCGGTAGCGCTCGGCAGTAACAACACGGTTAACAGCGACGGTGCCGTGGGTATTGGCGCGGGCAACACCATTGGTACGAATGCCGTGGGTGGCATCGGCATCGGTGTTGGCACCACCGTTGGCAACAACGCCAGCAACTCCATTGCGATGGGCACCTTTTCCACCATCGCCGATGATGTCAAGAACGGCACCGCGCTCGGCTCGTTCTCTGAGGTTACGGGTGATGATTCCACCAGCGTAGGTGGCCTCTATAACGAAGTTCTCAGCAACGGCGACATCGTCACCAGGCATACGCTGGCGGACGGCAAATACTCCACCGCACTGGGTTCCGGTGCGCAGGTGGACGGCGACTGGAGCACCGCCGTAGGTGTAGCCAGCACAGTGACAGGTAACCATGCGCTGGCGGTTGGCTATGACAGCCGGGCGTTGGCGAACAACACCACGTCTGTTGGCAATGAGGCGATCGCCTACGGTATTGGTGGCACCGCCGTGGGTGATAGTAGCCTTGCCTTTGGCGACGCTTCGGTCGCCCTGGGTCAGGGCAGTCAGTCGTGGGGCTTGGGCAACACCGCGCTTGGCGCTCATGCTGTTGCCGATGCCGATCAGGCAGCCACGGCACTGGGTGCACTTAGTACTGCCTCGGGCACCGGTTCCACTGCCGTTGGCGGCAACGCCACTGCGGCTGGCGAGGGCAGTCTGGCTGCCGGCTTCGGCGCGATCGCCCGTGGCGATGGAAGCACCGCGACCGGTAACTACAGCATCGCTTTGGGCAAAAATAGTGTTGCCAATGGCCACTACGCCTGGGCATTCGGTCAGGCATCCATTGCCCTGGGGGATGAATCCACCGCGCACTCTGACAACTCGATTGCTATCGGTAACAAGAGCGTGGCTGACGGTAATTCGAGTACTGCTGTTGGCGGTCAGTTGGCAGTCTTTGGCCGCACATTGTCGACATCGGCTGAAGGCTATGCGGCCAGCGCTTTTGGCGCAGGCGCCTCCAGCATGGGCAACAATGCGACGGCACTGGGTGCGGGCGCCAACGCTAACGGCAACGACAACACCGCTCTCGGTGCGTTCAGTAGCGCGCTCGGCACGAATTCCACTGTCGTGGGTTCCTATGCCAAAGCTTCGTCGGACGAAGCGATCGCCGTGGGTCATTTAAGTGCGGCAGCAAGCGAGAGTTCCATTGCGATCGGCGGTGCCTTCGCTTGCGGAACTCCGATCTGTATCGACGAATACACACGTGCGGAAGGACGCAACGCTGTCGCTCTCGGAGCCGGCTCTCTTGCTCATGGAGATAACAGCGTCGCTATCGGTCCCCGTGCAAAGGCTTGGGGTGCCGATTCGGTGGCGATTGGTTACATGTCATTCGCCGATCGCGATAACAGCGTGTCCGTGGGTCGGGTTGGACACGAACGTCAGATCATCAACGTCGCCGATGGCACGGAAGGCCACGACGCCGTGAACAAGTCGCAGCTGGATAAGGTGGCGCAGAACGCGGCCGCAACGAGCAAATACTTCAAGGCCAACGGCGACAAAGGTATTGGCTTCTTCGACGATGCCATCGCTGAGGGTGACTACGCCATTGCCGTGGGCAGTTCCAGCTATGCCAGTGGTTTGGATGCCATCGCCATGGGCAAGAGCTCGCGGGCAACGGGTGAGCAATCCCTGGCACTGGGTGATTCCGCCGACGCTTCCAGCTACAACGCCATCGCCATCGGCACCGGCAGTGTCTCGAGCGGTGGGTCCGCGATCGCCATGGGCCTGAACAGCCATGCCACGGGTGTCCGCAGTACTGCCATCGGCCAAGATTCCGAAGCCGACCATATTGGCAATGTCGCCCTGGGCTGGGCCGCCAAGGCCAAAGGTCTTTTCTCGATGGCCATCGGTGGGGCATCCCAAGCTACGGGCATGAATGCTGTGGCGATCGGCCCTGGTGCGATCGTCACCGGAAATAACTCCACCGCTTTGGGGGCAGGCGCAGGTGATGGAATGCTCGGCATCGATGAATTTGTTGCCGTTGGCACTAGCGCCCATGTATACGCCTACCGTGGCACTGCCATAGGTGCTGCCAGTTATATCGAAGATGGGGCCACCAACAGCTCCGTCCTGGGCGCCCATGCATCGAGCTTCGACGTTGATGGCACAGCTATCGGCGGTGGCAGCAAGGTGCTGTATGGAGCATCCAACGCAGTTGCACTGGGCGCCAACTCCATCGCTGATCGTGCCAACGCGGTCTCGGTGGGCAGCGTGGGTCACGAACGCCAGGTCACCAACGTTGCTGCCGGTACGGAAGATACCGACGCAGTCAATCTGAGCCAGTTGAAGGACGCTACGGCAGGCTCCAGCGCCAGCAACCACTACTTCAAGGCCAATGGCAACAGTGATGGCAGCGATGACGCCGTTGCCAGCGGTGATTTCACCGCCGCCGCGGGCTCGGGCAGTTACGCCGCAAATACTGGCGCATCGGCGTTCGGCAGTGGCGCCAATGCGCTGGGTGAGTTCAGCACGGCGGTTGGCTATGGCAGCAATGCGCTTGGCAAGAACAGCGTGGCGTTCGGCGAAGGCTCGGAGGCAAGTGCGGAAGGCTCTTCCGCCTTCGGTGCCCATTCGTCGGCGAATGGCGAGTATTCGCTGGCCATGAACGGCGGCACGGTGGGTGCTGGCGCCAACTTCGGCATGGCTTTTGGTTACGGGGCCTATGTCAGCGATGGCTCGCTCGGTTCGATGGCATTCGGTCCGACGTCGGCGGTTATCAATGGTGCTCAGGGTGCGATAGCGATGGGCGTTAATGCCATTGCTGGCAGCGATTTCGCCATCGCCATGGGTGGCTACGGCGCCTTCTTTGACGAGACGGCGAACACCTTCCATCTTGGCGGCCCCATCTCGACGGGACGAGGTTCTATTGCACTAGGCAGCGTCTCGAAGGCTACCGGTGATGAAAGTGTGGCTCTGGGTATTGGAGCGACATCCGCCGGCAACCGTTCGGTGGCTATTGGTGCCGGTGCAGGCATCCATGGCTTGACGGATAACAGCGTTGCCATTGGCGAGTTGAGTTCGGTAACGGGTGCCAACTCCGTGGCGTTGGGTGCTCTCTCTGCAGCTAACCGAGATAACACTGTCTCGGTGGGCAGCGCTGGTCACGAACGTCAGATCACGAATGTTGCCGACGGAACGCAAGGCACGGATGCAGTGAATCTGAGCCAGTTGGAGAAGGCAACGGCTGGTTCCGGCAGCAGTAATCACTACTTCAGGGCCAACGGCAACGGTGATGGCAGCGATGATGCCGTTGCTGACGGTGAGTACGGCACGGCGGCAGGTTCGGGAAGTTATGCCGCGGGTACGGGAGCATCGGCCTTTGGTAGTGGTGCCAATGCTGTCGGAGATTTCAGTACTGCAAACGGTTATGGCAGCAATGCCATCGGTGACTATTCGGTTGCACTGGGTGCGAATTCGCAGGCAACGGGAAGCGAAGGTATCGCTGTCGGTAATGGCAGTCAGGCTCGAGGCGACAAGAGCATCGCTCTGGGTGCCGATGCTCTTGCGGTAGACCCGGACAACATAGCCATCGGTATGAATGCGCAAGCACTGGATCGCGAGACTATGGCTATTGGTGCAAGTGCGAAGGCCGTGGGCGAACGAGCCCTTGCACTGGGTTTGGGGGCCGAGGCTGACGGTACTCAGGCATTGGCCTTGGGCTCGTTCTCTAGGGCACAAGGGCCAGGAGCCGTGGCCATAGGCAATCAGGCCGAAGCGAAGGATTTTGGTGTGAGTGTTGGCTTTGGGGCGAGTGCATCTGACGGCGGTGTGGCTCTCGGTGCAAGTAGCTATGCCAATACCGGCGCCATGGCGATAGGCCAGCAGGCTTCGGCTAAAGGTGCGTTTAGCCAGGCCTTCGGCTTGAGGAGTCAAGCGCTCGGCGATAGCAGTATCGCGTTGGGCAACCGGGCGCAGGCACTGACAGACAACAGCGTTGCACTGGGTGCTGGTTCTATTGCAAATCGTGCCAACGCGGTGTCGGTTGGCTCGGCAGGTAACGAACGCCAGATCACCAACGTTGCAGCCGGTACGGAAGGCACCGACGCAGTGAACAAGTCGCAGCTGGATGCAGTAGCCAATGCCGGTGCCGCAACCAACCGCTACTTCAAAGCCAACGGCAAGAACGATGGCAGTGACGATGCGGTGGCTAACGGTGCGTACTCAATTGCGGTTGGTGCATCGGCCAAGACCATCGGGGCGGACGGGCATGATTCGATAGCGTTCGGGCACAACGCTCTCGCTTCCAGCTCCAATGCAACCGCCGTGGGTTCGGGGTCGGAGGCTTACAGCTACGGCTCCACCGCTATTGGTTCCGGCGCCGTGGCCAAGACCAAGACCAGCGCGGCCAACGCGCCGGGTGCCTTCAGCGCCACCGCGATCGGCTTCCAGTCGCAGGCTATCAACGACTATGCCGTCGCACTTGGCATGTGGTCCAAGGCCGAAGGCAGGTCGTCGACCGCTGTCGGTTCGATGGCACAGGCCCTGGCAGATAACTCTGTCGCACTGGGCGCCAACTCCGTGGCTAACCGTATCAACGCCGTGTCGGTAGGCAGCGTGGGGCACGAGCGTCAGATCACAAATGTGGCAGCGGGTACGGCCGACACCGATGCCATCAACGTGAAACAGATGAACAAGGCCATCGGTGATATCAGCGGCGATCTGGCGGGCGCGGTGAAGTACGACGATGCCAGCAAGTCATCCATCACACTGGAAGGCCAGAACGGTACGGTGATCTCCAATGTCGCCAGCACCAAGCTGAGTGCAAGCAGCACCAACGCCGTCAATGGCGGTCAGCTGTTCGAATTTGGCGATCAGGTGGCCCAGATGTTGGGTGGCGGTTCCTATATGACCGGTAATGGACTAGTTGCGCCGAACTACATCATCCAGGGCAGCTCCTACTACAACGTGGGCGATGCGCTGAGTGCGGTAGACGGCAAGCTGGGCCAGCTGGACCACCGTGTGGGGCAGCTGGAGAGCGGGAATCCTCCTGCTCCGGGACTCGGTGCCAACGAAACGGTAGCCAGTGCTCCGCTTCCCACTTCGCCTGGAGTGACGCCGCCTGCTCCGGCGCCAGCTGCGACACCTGCTGTTGTGCCCAACGTCGCCAATGGCGTAGCACCGACCGATGCCGCCAACGTCAGCCAGGTGGACGAGGCACTGGTCACCGCCAAGTCCTACACCGATACGACAGCGCAGCAGACGCTCTCCGATGCCAAGACGTATACCGACGAGAAGACCGCCAACATGGTCAGCAACTCGGACTTCGACGCCTTCAAGTCGGACACCAACGTTCGCTTCAATAGCCTCAATACGCGACTGAATCGCGTGGGTGCGATGGGTACGGCGATGGCCGGTATGGCCGGTGCCATTGCGGCGGCGCCAGGTACCGACAACCGCGTCAGCGCAGCCGTAGGCGGCTATCGCGGGCAGGGTGCGCTGGCCGTTGGTTATGCCACGCGCATTCCGGGCAATGGTGCCGTGTTGTTGGGTGGTTCCATCGCCGGTGGCGGCGAGTCCAGCGGGACTATCGGTGTCAGCTTCGGCTGGTGATGTCGCGCTCCCCCTTCCGCTAACGGGAGGGGGAGTTTCTCGTACATCGCCATGTCAGCGCTGGCATGGCGACCATCAGGCGGTCGCGGATCGCCCGACTATGTCCGGAGCGCGGAAGGCTCCGGTCCATCTCTGATTGAAGGATCCACGCATGAAGTCACGTCCTACTTTTTGTGTCAGCGCTATGGCTATCGCCCTGACTCTGGCGATGCCTGCGGCCCATGCCGCCGATGCGCCGATGTTGGTGGCACCGAAGCTGTCCGTTGCCACATCCACTCAGGAAAGCTATAGCCGTTTCATCATCACTTATCGCGACGGCAGTGCCGAGCGTGGTAACCGCAGCGCGGTGTTGCAGAACGTCAAGGCCGCGGTGGCCCGTGCGGATCTCGATCACGCCTCGCGTTCGGCCAACGGGGCCACCATGGCGCCCCTGGCGGCGATTTACCAGCGCAAGCTCGGTACCGGTGCGGATCTGGTGCACATGTCGCGCAAGCTCGATCAGCGCGAAGCGAACGCGCTGATGCAGCAGATCGCCGCCGATCCGGCCGTGGCACATGTCGAACCCGATGTGATGATGCAGGCCGTGCGTGACATCACCCCATCGTCGGACGTCGCGCCGCAAGCCTTCACGCCGAATGATCCGTACTACGCGAGGTATCAGTGGCACTTCAACAATGCCATTGGCGGCGCCAATGTCAGCAAGGCCTGGGATCTGGCCGACGGTGACGGCGTCACCGTGGCGGTGCTCGATACCGGCATCACCAATCATCCGGATATCGATCTGTCACTGGCCGATGCGGGCTATGACTTCATTTCTGATGCCTTCATTTCCGGTCGCGCCTCCGATGATCGCGTAGCCGGCGGTTGGGATTTGGGTGATTGGACCACGGCGGACCAGTGCGGTGCGGGCTCCACCGAGAGCAAGAGCAGCTGGCATGGCACGCATGTGTCAGGCACCGTTGCGGAATTGACCAACAACAGTTATGGCATGGCCGGTGTGGCTCACAAGGCGAAGGTCCTGCCGGTGCGCGTGCTTGGTCATTGCGGCGGTTACACCTCCGATATCGCCGATGCCATCGTCTGGGCTTCGGGTGGCCATGTGGATGGCGTGCCGGACAATGCCAATCCAGCACAGGTGATCAACATGAGCCTCGGCGGAAGTGGCGCTTGCGCAGCCGACAGCGTGACGGGCACGGCCATCTCTGGTGCGATCAGCCGTGGTACTACCGTGGTGGTGGCCGCGGGTAACAGCAATGCCAATGTGGCCAGCTTCAATCCTGCCAGTTGCCCCGGCGTGATCGCGGTGGCATCGAACGGCATCACGGGCAAGCGCGCGTTCTATTCCAACTACGGTGCCGGCATTGCCATCTCCGCGCCGGGTGGTGGCGTCTATACCAATGACGACCCGAATACCGGTACTCAGGCGAACCCGGAAGGTTTCGTGTGGTCGGCGATCAATGCCGGTTCGACGGTTCCGAACCAGCCAGCTTACGGTAGCTCGGCGGGTACTTCGCAGGCATCCCCCCATGTTGCAGGCGTGGTCGCCATGATCCTCAGCGCCACGCAACAGGCAGGCAAGGCAACGCCGACGCCGGCTCAGGTCAGGACCATTCTTGCCAGCTCGGCACGTCCTTTCCCGGGCGCTGTCGATCAACCGATCGGCGCCGGCATCGTCGATGCCTATGGGGCCGTCAACAAGGCGCTGGGTAATGGTAGCGGTGCGGAAATTGCGAGGCTGCTGACGCGTAACGTGATTCTCGGCAATCAGGCCGGTGGCACTGGTGCAACCATCTTGTATGCGATCAAGGTACCTGCCAGCGCAACGACGCTCAATATTCGCACGCTTGGTGGTTCGGGCGATGTCTCTCTGTTCGTCAAGGCGGGCAGTTCTCCCTCCTATGACGGAAGCAACGCCGACTTCAAGTCAGTCAAGCCGGGCAACAATGAGGCGGTAGTCATCGCGCAACCGAGGGCGACAACGTACTACATCCGTGTGTTTGGTGTGCAGGCCTTCGATAAGGTCTCCGTGCTGGCCACGTACAATCAGTAATACCGTTCGGGGTGAGGGGCAGAGCCTCCGGCGAAAGCCGGGGGTTTTGTTTGTTTTGGGGTGTGTTATGCCAATGGCTTCGAAATTTTTTGTCGAGCCATCTAGACGTCCAAAGTGCATATGCATATACCCATCCATCATTTCTGTGACGATAGGGTGACGGGCAACCTATCGGGAAACCGGATGGGGATAGGTCACCAAGATGCAGGTGCGATGGCTGGCGCAAATGGCCGATGGATGGGTTGGCCCCATGGCCTTTATGGCTGGCTTGGCCGCGCTGCCGTCGTGCGCTTCCGCTACCGGTGGCTATGACTTCTACGGCAACTGGCCGACCCATGTGGTCGCCGGCGACGGCACTGATATCGGCATCGCCGCGCTGTACCAGGTCGACCTGAATCGATTCGCCGGCGATGGCGGCCGTTTTCAGGATGCCCAGACCAATCGCCGCAAGTACCTCGGCATTTATGTGAGGAAGCAGGGCATCTATGACCTGAATGTGCAGTACGACTATCAGGCCAGGCAATGGGTGGATACGTTCATTCGGGTACGCAGCAAAGGCCTGCTGGGAACCGATCTCGGCACCTTCCGCTTCGGCTACAGCAAGACGCCCGTGGGGTTCGAGGGTGTCACCAGCTCCGCCGCCACTACCTTCATTGAAACCGCGTTGCCGACCCAGGCGTTCTGGGAGGGGCGGCGCACCGGGCTGGACTGGGCCTGGCTGCGGCCCTCGTACCTGATCAACCTAGGCTATTACTTCGTACACAAGGACCTGGATGGCAACAATCCGGGCCATAGCGTGGCCGGGCGCGTCGCCTGGGTACCCGTCAACGAGGCCGGCCACGTCGTGCATCTGGGCCTGTCGGCTTCACGCGAGACACCGGAGTGGCGCGACGGAACCGCCCCCGCGGCTAGACTGCGCGCCCGCCCGGAGGATGGCTTGTCAACGCTCCGCCTGGTCGATAGCGGCGCGCTGCCCTATACGAACCATATCGATCGCCGCGGGGTGGAGGCGCTCTGGATCGAAGGGCCATGGTCCCTGCAGGGCGAATATCTCGACGCCAAGGTCAAACGTGACGGTGGACGGCCAAACGTATCGGGGCACGGCTACTACGCTTTCGCCACCTGGACGCTCACCGGCGAATCGCGTTACTACAGCGACGGCAATGTAGCGGACCGCCGCTACAGCAGCCGCAACCAGGCGGTAATCCGTCCTGCCCATCCATGGGGTGCGCTCGAACTGGCCGTGCGCTACAGCCGGCTCGATCTCGATGACGGCGCTGTTGCTGGTGGTCATGAACACAACTGGACGCTGGGGGCTAATTGGTACCTCGGCGAACACCTGAAATTCCAGGCGAACTACGTCTGGGCCGTCAGCGAGCGCCGTCACGTGCGCGTTGACCCCGATATCTTCGAAATGCGCGCGCAGATCAGTTTCTAGCGCGACGCTGACGATCTTTGAATGATTGGTGTGGGAGAAATACCCATGCAAGGACATACGGCGCGGCTGCCCAGCGCCTTTCGACACTCTGCCCTGGACTGGAGTACCGCAATGCCTCGATTCCGACTGACCTTGCTGCTTGTACTCGCTGGGCTCTCCTTCGGAGCGGGCGCGCAGGCACAGGATCGTCTGCTCAATGTGTCCTTCGACCCGACCCGCGAGCTGTATAAGGACGCGGACGTCGCCTTTGCCGCCGCGTGGAAGCAGCAGACCGGCAAGGATGTGCGCGTCACCACCTCCAACGGCGGCTCCGGCAAACAATCGCGCGCGGTGCAGGATGGGCTCGAAGCCGACGTGGTCACACTCGCACTGGCCTGGGATATCGACGTGCTGGCCGATCGCGGCCTGCTGGCGAAGGATTGGCAGTCGCGTCTGCCGGATCAGAGCACGCCGTACACCTCCACCGTGGTGTTCCTGGTGCGCAAGGGCAATCCGAAGAAGATTCACGACTGGCAGGACCTGATCCGCGATGGCGTGCAGGTGATTACGCCCAACCCGAAGACTTCGGGCGGCGCCCGCTGGAATTTCCTCGCCGCGTGGGGGTGGGCCTTGCACCAGCCGGGCGGTAATGCGGACAAGGCTCGCGCCTATGTCAGCCAGCTTTACAAGCACGTGCCCGTGCTGGACACCGGTGCGCGCGGCGCCACCAATACCTTTGTGCAACGTGGCATCGGCGATGTGCTGATCGCGTGGGAAAGCGAGGCGCTGCAATCGCAGCAGGAACTGGGCAAGGACAAGTTCGACATTGTGGTGCCGTCGCTGAGCATGGTGGCTGAGCCGCCGGTAGCGGTCGTCGATAAAGTCGTCGACAAGAAAGGCACCCGTCAGTTGGCGGAGGCCTATCTGAAGTATCTGTACTCGCCGCAAGGACAGGAACTGGTTGCGAAGCATTTCTATCGTCCGCGCCTGCCGGCCGTCGCGCAAAAGTACGCAACACAATTTCCGCCGGTGAAAACCTTCACTCTGGCTGAAGCGTTCGGCGACTGGCGCAAGGCACAGGCCACGTATTTCGCCGACGGCGGTGTGTACGACCAGATCAGCGAAGCGGGGCACTGAGCCGATGCGTAATCGCGCCATGCCAGGATTTGGTTTGAGCCTCGGCATTACGCTGGCCTGGCTGGGTGGCATCGTGCTGCTGCCGCTGGCGGCGCTGGCGTGGAAAGCCGGCAGCCTGGGGCCGACGGCGTGGTGGGCGCAGATCGGCACACGCCGTGTGCTGCACGCACTCCAGCTCAGTTTCGGCGGTGCGCTGGTAGCGGCTGCGATCGATGTATTGCTGGGTCTGCTGCTGGCCTGGGTGCTGGTGCGTTATCGCTTTCCGTTTCGCCGCTTGTGCGATGCCCTGGTCGATCTGCCGTTCGCGTTGCCCACGGCAGTGGCCGGTATCGCCCTGACCGCGCTGTATGCGCCGAACGGCTGGATCGGCAGCCTGCTGCAGCCGCTGGGGATACAGGTGGCCTATACCCGTATCGGTGTACTGCTGGCGATGGTCTTTGTCGGTCTGCCGTTCGTCGTGCGCACCTTGCAGCCGGTGATCGAAAGCATGGAGCACGAGGTGGAAGAGGCGGCCCGGACACTTGGCGCCACGCGCTGGCAAAGCTTCCGCCGCGTGCTACTGCCGATGCTCATGCCCACCTTGCTGACAGGTTTTGCGCTGGCCCTGGCGCGCGCGGTGGGCGAATACGGCTCGGTGATCTATATCTCAGGCAATCTACCGATGCGCACGGAAATCGTGCCACTGCTGATCGTGCAGAAGATCGACACCGGCGGCGATACCGGCCCGGCGGCCGTGCTGGGTGCGGTGATGCTTGCGGCTTCGCTATTCGTGCTGATGGCCGTGAGCCTGCTGCAACGCTGGAATCGCCGCTGGACGGAAGTGGGCTGATGGTCGCCGTGATCGCCAGTCATGCCATTCATCGCTCACGCGGATGGGGCGTGTCGTTGGGGCGGGGTGTGTTGATCGTGCTGGCGCTGCTCTCTGTCGCCGGCCTGCTGTTGTTGCCATTGATCGCCGTCTTTGTCGAGGCACTGGGCAAAGGCTGGCAGGTATTCGCCACGGCCATCACCGATCCCGATGCGCGCACCGCTGTGCGCCTGACCCTGACCGTCGCCGCCATTGCCGTGCCGGCGAACATGGTGTTTGGCCTTGCGGCCGCATGGCTGATGACGCATTACGAATTCCGCGGCAAGCAGTTGCTGGGTGCCTTGATCGACCTGCCGTTCTCGGTGTCGCCGGTGGTGGCGGGCCTGGTCTATGTCCTGGTGTACGGCGTGCACGGGTGGTTCGGCGACTGGCTGGATACGCACGGCGTGCGCGTGATCTTCGCGGTACCGGGACTGGTGCTCGCCACGATCTTCGTCGCGTTTCCTTTCGTCGCACGCGAGTTGATACCGCTGATGCAGGCGCAAGGCAACGAAGAGGAGCACGCGGCGCGCACGCTGGGCGCCAGCGGCTGGCAGATCTTTTTCCGCGTCACTTTGCCGAAGGTGCGTTGGGCGCTGCTGTACGGCGTCTTGTTGTGCAACGCGCGCAGCATGGGCGAATTCGGCGCGGTGTCGGTGGTATCGGGTCATTTGCCCGGCCTTACCAACACTCTGCCGCTGCAGGTGGACCAGGTTTATAACGGTGGCAGCGACAGCGCGATCGCCGCGGCATTTGCACTGGCGTCCTTGCTTGCCTTACTGACTTTGCTGACCTTGCTGATCAAGCGGCTGGTCGAATGGCGGCATGGCGGCGAGCTGGCGCATCCGGTACGACGGCATTGAGGCGGTGATCGCATGAGTATTTCCATCCAGGGTCTGACCCGCCGCTACGGTGCTTTCAGTGCGCTGGAAGGCGTGTCGCTCGATATCGCCAAAGGCGAGTTCGTTGCGCTGCTGGGGCCGTCGGGCTCGGGCAAGAGCACGCTGCTGCGCATCCTTGCCGGACTCGACGACCCCGATCAGGGCAGCGTACAGCGCGACGATGAGGATCTGCTGGCGTTGGAGGCGCAACATCGCCGCGTCGGCCTGGTGTTCCAGCACTACGCTTTGTTCGCGCACATGACGGTGAGTGAGAACGTGGCGTTCGGCCTGCGCGTGCGTCCGCGCCGCCAGCGGCCCTCGCGCCGCGAGATCGCCACCCGTGTGCAAGAGCTGTTGCGTCGCGTGCAACTGGAGGACATGGCACGCCGCTATCCGGCTCAACTCTCCGGCGGCCAGCGCCAGCGCGTAGCCCTGGCTCGCGCGCTAGCGGTAGAGCCTTCGCTGCTCCTATTGGACGAGCCGTTCGGCGCGCTGGACGCCCAGGTTCGTGTGACCCTCCGTGGCTGGCTGCGCGAGCTGCAGCGTTCGTTGGGCCTGACCACGCTGCTGGTGACCCACGATCAGGAAGAAGCGCTCGAGTTGGCCGATCGCGTGGTGGTGATGAACCAGGGACGCATTGAACAGATCGGTACGCCGGCGGAGATCTATCGCGAACCGGCGACGCCATTTGTCTACGGTTTTATCGGCCGTGCCAATCGTTTCGACGGACGCATCGAAAGCAGCCGCCTATGGCTGGGCACCCATGCTGTGCCGGGTGAACTGCCGGCCACCTGGGCACCCGGCGCAGTCAGTGTCTGGTTGCGGCCCGAACACGTCACCCTCGCGCCGCGCAGCGGCACCGGCTGGGCGGGGCAGGTGGTGCGACTGGTCCAGGCCGGCAGCGCGGTGCGCGCAAGCCTGCAGCTGCAAGGCTGCGAGGGCATCGAAGTCGAAGCGGAGTGGAGCGCCGATGACGTGGAGCGTCGCGCTCTGGTCAGTGGCTCGGCGGTGGCGGTGCAACTGCGCGAGCTGACGTTGTTTCATGCTGGCGGACTGCGTCATGTCTTCCATCCGCGCCAGGACGATGGCGGCGCGAACGGTGGCGCGGTGGACATCGGCCCCTGGCTGCATCGCCGGGGCTGAGCCTTCCTTCTACGTTTCCTGCGATGGGTTTCGCCCACCTTTTCGTTGAGGGCTCCCTCGCACTTTCGACGTGAAGGGCCCCTTCACGTAGTGGCTTTACGGCCTAGCCGCCCGGCCGCCTATACCGCCATGGCTTGTTTGGCACGCTTCTTTCATGCCCTTACACATCCAACAATAGGTATAGACCGCTAACGTTGGTCATGTTGCCGTGGCAGAATGGCACCCTGATCGACCAGCCATCCGGCCCCGCGAACGCTCCGCGGGTATAGCGCCTCGGGCCTGGCGTGATGCGCATCACATATTTCGATGCGCACCCCCCTCAAACCCGATCCACTGGCGTAGCGCACAGGGTCATTCCGTTCGATCATTTGCAGGTCCGGGACGTCGGGGAGGCGCCCCACGCTAGGGCAAGGTCCAATCATGCCGCGAGCTGATTGCCGCGGCAGGCTACGAGGGATGACGGTTACGACGGGGAGGGACGCTATGCGAGACGGAATGGCTCGGTTCGGATGGGTCCGCTACTTGCTGGTGGCGCTGGCTTATGCCGCCTGTTACGTCATGCTTCGCAGCGTGTCGGTCTCCAACTGGAATCTGCCGGCCAGCCTCCGGCTCGCCTGCCTGTTGTTGCTGCCTTATCGCTACTGGCCGGCGCTGATGCTGGGCGAGGCCATGCCTGTCGGCTATCAGGCCTGGACCCTGCACGAACAGTATGGCCTGGCATGGGCGACATTCGCCGCGTTTCCGCCGATCGTGCTGTGCGCACCGGTGGTGGCGTGGTTCCGGCGGAGTACCCGCATCCTGCAAATCGACGGTCGCGTCGATCTCGCGCTGCTGCTCGCTTCCGCGTTGGTCTGCGCGGTGCTGACGGCGATGGGCAACAGCCTAGCGCTGACCTCGGTGCAATTGCCCCATGGTGCGCCGGCACCAACGTTGACCGTGCAGATCGTGTTCGGCTATTTCCTCGGCAACTATCTCGGTGCGCTCACGCTGACGCCCGTGGTGTTCGCTATGCGCGGCTGGCTGGGCGGCGGGTTTGCCTGGTCAAAGGTGTTGCGCAACGATTTCCTGCGCGACGTCGCGGTGGGTCTGCTGCCGGCGCTGGCCGTACTGGTCTGGCTCGGCTCCATCGGCACGTCCGACACCATGCAGGTGTGCCGCATCTTCATGTTCCTGCCGGTGGCCTGGCTGGCCTGGCGCCATGGTTGGCAGGGCGCGGCCATCGGCGGCGGCATCGCCAGCTGCGTAGTGGCGTTTACCTCGGCCGTGCTGCGCGATCCCTCAGTGATCCAGGCGCAGGCCATCATCGCCTTCGCTATTACCACGCTGCTGATGTTTGGTTCGCGCATCACGTTGCCGGCGCTGCAGGGCGAGGAAAGGCGCGAGCGCGTCGACCGCGAGCATGGCCTGCTGCTTGCCCAGCAGGGGCTGTATCAGGAAGAGCTGCGCATGCGGAATGCCGCCGAAGCGCTGGAGCACGTCAGCCAGTCGGTGCGCGACATGCAGAATCGCCTGCTGGAAAGGCTGCGCGTGGTGTTGCCGGCCAATGAGGAGCGTGCCTATTCACGCCAGGCCGCGCTGGCCCAGCACGAGATGCATCGCCTCACCAATGCGCTGTATCCGCGGGTATGGCGCGAGCGTGGCGAACCGTCGCCGCTACAGGAAGGCCCGGTTGCCCTGGCCGCCGCGGCCGTGGGCGCTACTTATCAATGCGCACTGATGGGCCAGGATCTGGATCATCTTGCTTCCGATGTGCACATGGCGCTTTATCGCCTCGCTGCCGAATCGCTGGTCTACGCGCTGAGCCGTCAACCGACGCGGCACGTGGATCTGGTGGTTCGCGGCGGTCATAGCCAGGGCCATCGCTGGGTCGTGATGCGCATGGATTGCCACCGCGCGGCAGCGTCCGATGGCGGTACGCGACTGGCGCAAGAGCAGTGGAAGAAGGCGATGTCGTTGCTCGGCACCAGCGGGCAGGGCATCGACACCATTCGCGAGCGCGCTCAGATCTACGGCGGCGGTGCCCATGTGCGCGAAAGTGCCAGTGGGCTGCGCATCACTATCCTGCTGCATGATGCGCTACGTGCCACTCGCCACACGGCGGGTGGCCCGGAACAACCCCGGGCCACCGCACACTGAGCTGGCGTTCGCTGGCTCAGTTCACGCGCGAACTGCATTCAACCGGATCCTGACACGTCGCGGCAGCGGTGCGGATCTGCAGTGTGCCCGTGCTCTGTGGTGCCACTTGCACCTGCACAGCGTCGTCGCGATACACCGTTTCGCCAGCTTCATTTGCCGCAGGCGGTTGTGGATCCTGCGGCGTGGCGACGCGTGCTGCGTCCGCGCCGATCGGCAGCACGAGATAGTTGCCGCTCGAGGTCGCGAAAGCGCCGCGCACGTTGCCGTTGAGATCGTTGATCTGGATGTAGCGAACGCCGTTGCGCTCGAATACATACACATGCCAGCGTGGGCTCGAGCTCACATCCTGGGCATTCGGCCATGACTGACCGAGGCCTGCCGTGTTGTCAGCCGCCATGGCTGTCGTGGAAAACGCTACGCCGGCCAGCAGCGCGACGGTCGCCAGCTTCTTCAAACCCTGTGTCGTTAGATGACGCATAAATTGTCCCCTTGTAAGCCATCCGGTTTGGGCAAGATGCCGTAAGCCGGCATCTCATTACAACCCGCGCCATAGCGCGGTGACGCTGTAGGTCATGTGCGCTTACGGTCCTCGTGCCGCAAGTGCTCAAGTGTGAACTGCGTCAAATTATGGATGACCCGACTTGGATACTGGGGTCAGCGCGTTCAAGGCGTCACGCGCTCCTCACCTTCTACCGGCAGCACCTCATGAAACACGCCATAGTCGATATGGCTCATGCCATCCTCACCGTCGTGCACCAGATCCAGGTAGCGGTGATTCCAGCGCAGTTGGCGATGGCTCCACTGACGCCGGGCCAGCATCGGTTGCGAGGTGGTTTCGTCGACGCCCTCGATGGTCAGCATGATCAGCGCTTCGGTGCTCTCCAGCGTGTCGGGCGTAGCGTCGTAGAGCGGGCTGGTTTCGTCGATGACATGCATCAGGCTCCAGCTCAGCGAGAACACCGGATGATGGTCGCGCATCAGCTTCAGGTCGTAGATGCGACGCAGCCGGAAGCCTTCGGGCGACACTTCGCGCAACAGCAGATACAGCGTGGCCGAGGCTTCGGCGATCACGTTCTGGCGGATGTTGGCCGCGCGGATCATCAGGGTTTGCTGGCCGTTGATGCTGCGGATCACCGGATGATCCGCGAACAGCATTTTGGCGCGTGGCCGCGAGAAGCGCGAAAAGATCAGGCCGGTGACCAACGCGATGCAACCCATGCCGGTGAAGATCTCCGCCGTCGCGATGCAATGCGCATACACGGTCTGCGGATGCATATCGCCATAACCCACGGTGGCCAGGGTCTCCACGCTGAAGAAAAAAGCCCCGCTGAAGCTCTTGGGAAACTGGTTGGCGATAGCGTTGTCGCCGAGTTGATAGAGCAAGGCGAAGAACGCGTTGAGCAGCAGAAAGATGGTCGCGGCCAGACCAAAGAAAACCGGCCAGCGGATGGTCAGCGCATAGTGATAGATGTCGTCCCAGAACCGTCGCGTAAGTCCATGGCTGACGTATTGACGGCCGCCGATTTCCATCGTGCGCGGCTTGCGCTGAAACAGGGTGGAGCGCTTGGGTTCCATGACACGGTCATCGCGATGGGGAAGACGGCGACTTCAATACCACGTCGCCGCGCCTGTCCCAAAGCGGTGCGTTTCACCGAGCCTCCCTGGTTGCTCCCCTCGTACCGCTAGATCGCCGTCGCCCGCGACCAGTCACCCGTCCGGAACATCAGCGAAATCGGCTGATAGGCGTTTCTGGACAGCAAGGTAAAGGCGCTCTCCGGCGAGAGCTGCAGATAGAGCGATGTGGCGACAGTGCGGGGCATGGCCGGGTTCGTGCGTACCCGTCGCGTATAGGCCCGCAGATCGGCATGCTGGAAGCGCTCGTCGAAATCGGACGCATCCATCAACGCCTGCAGCCGGCGGAAGTTGGGAATGTCGGCGGGTTCGATGCGCCAATAACTCGGCCGATGGCGGAACGACCAGATCGTGCGGTTGGAGAAAGCGGGGGTGAGGTTGATAAAGAAATTTTCGGAATGCGCCTGGGATGACCTCGGCTGCAGCTCGATGGTGAGGCAGGCGTGCTTGATCAGCACGTCCTTGGTAGTGAGAACGCCGATACGTAAGCCGTAAGGATCGGCGCTGCAAAAATCGCAGCGATGCATGTGGCGGGTGTTCCGCGCGAAGAATTTCAGGTCGATGGTCGGGACGTTCAAGGCAGGGCGCTCGTCGGGGCTATCCCTGACTAGACGTCCATAGCCGGCAGAAATGAAACCGCCGGCGGGTGGTCAGAAGTTATAGGTGCCGCTGAGCAGAAAGCTGCGCCGGCGCTGCAGCGGCACGAAGCTCTCGTTGAAATTCACGCCATGCAGGCGGCGGTCGAACAGGTTCCTCACGCCGAGCGTCAGGCTCCAATCCCTGGCCTGGTACGAGAGGCTGGCGTCCACACTGGCCTGGCCGGGGATGTTGAAGTAATCGCCGGTGTTCCAGTTCATGCCCAGGCTGCGGCTGCGCGCGGTGACGCCGCCGGCCACGCCCCAGCCTTGCCATGCGCCGGAGAGCACGCGGTAACTGGCCCACAGGCTCAGGCGCTGATGCGGCGCACCGGTAGCCAGGGTGCCGTCGCGGTTGCGAATGCGCGCGTCGGTGTAGTTGGCGGTGATGTCGGTCCCCGGTGCCACCTGGCCAGTGAATTCGACTTCCACGCCTTTGTTGATCTGGCCGGGGCCGGGAATGGCGAAATAGGGTGGGTCTGACGTCACTACGTCGGTGCTGCGGTCGAGCGTGATGCGGTAGACCGCGGCGGCCAGGCGCGCGCGGCCCTGGAACAGGTTGAGCTTGGCGCCAAACTCGGTCTGGCGCGACGAAGCCGGACGCAACGGCTTACCGTTCTTGCCCAGCAAGGTGTCCGGCTGGAAGCCCGAGGCAAGGCTGCCGTAGAGCGAAACGTCCGGCGTCAGCTTGTACACCACGCCGGCATTGGGTACCCAGCGCGCCTTGCGCAGGTTCTGCGGGTTACCGTCGGCATCTTCGGTATTGAGCTGATACGACGAGCGCCGCACAGCCAGCAGCACATTCCAGTGATCGCCGATGGCGATCTGGTCCTGCAGGAACCAGCCGCTGTCGGTCGTCCACGGGTTGGAGGAGTCGGACGTGCCGCTGCTCGTGTCGAGCACGGACTGCACTGACGGCAATCGCGCACTGGAAAAGATGTTGTAAGGCGTGCCGGCAACCTGGAAGAAATCGGTGCTACTGCCGATCTTGGTGCGCGAGTAGTCGAAACCGATGACTACGGTGTGTTCGATCATGCCGTGCGAAAACACGCCGGTAAGGTCGTTTTGCAGCGTGTAATAGTCGTCCGAATAGCGATAGCTCTGCGCGATGGCGGTGATGTCGCCTGAAGGCATCGGCGAATCGAAGATCCAGCCCTGGATCCGCTTGGACTGGTGCGCATACTGGCCGCGGCTGCGCCACGTCCATCCCGCGCCAAAGCGATGCTCCAGCGAATACGTGAAGCGGTTGGTGCGCAGCATGGAGTGATCGCGCGGGTTGCCCAGCAACAGTCCGTCCGGCGAAGCACTGGCAAGGCTGTCACCCAGCAACACGCTGTAATCGGGCACCGGCAGGCGGTGGGCAATGTATTGCAGGCCCGCGATAAAACGGGTGCTGTCGTTCTGCCAGCCGATGGACGGGGCGAAGTAGGCGCGGCGGTCGCCGTGGTAACCCTGGTCGGTGCGGTCGGCATATTCGCCGGAAAGCACCATGCGGTAGCTCAGGCTCGGGCTCAGCGGGCCGGCCAGGTCGAGGCCGGTCTGGGTGTCGCCATGCGGCCCCAGTGCAAAGCTCAACTGCCGCAGCGGGCGGCTCTGCGGTTTCTTCATCACCACGTTGATCAGGCCGCCGAAATTGTTGTCGACGGAGAGATCGCCAAGGATCGACTCCGGTCCCTTCAGCACTTCGATGCGTTCCACGGCAATCAGCGGCGGGAAATCGCCCAGCCCCGACACGCTGTTGGGCATGCCGTCGGTCATGCCATTGCCGGTATAGAAGCCGCGGATCTGAAACAGCGGCACGCCGTCGTTGCCTTCGATGCCTTGCACGCCGGCAACATTGCGTACCGCATCGGCCACCGAGCGCAGCTGCTGCGAATCGATCAGGTCGCGCGTAACGACGCTCACCGATTGCGGTACGTCGGCCAGCGACGAGATGGTGCGCGTGGCGCTGTCGCTTATGTCGACCATGTAGCCTTCATCGTTGCCCAGCAATCCCATCGAACGCACGGTGGCGAGCAGCTTGGCGTCGCCCATGTCGGCCTTCAGTGCGGCGACGGTCTCGGGGCGAGGCGTCGGCGGACGCACTACCCAGCGCGGGCGCACCACCACGGTGCCGGCGTCGATGAATTCATAGTCCAGATCGGTGCCTTGCAGCAGCCGGGCCAGTGCGGCATCCACTGTCAGCGCGCCGCTGACGCCTTCCGAACGCAGGTTCGCGCTAGTGCAGCCAGCGGTCAGCAGCTGGACATTCGCCTGCTTGCCGAACGCGATCAGGGCCGAGGGCAGGGCTTGCGCTGGAATTGCGAAGGTCTTGCGCAACGTTGTGGCAGCCGGGCGCGAAGCATCCGTGGCACCCAGGGCGACCGAGGACAGCGAAAGACAGCCGCAGATGACCAGCGCGACCCCACGGCTCATAGCATGCACATTGCCCAGGCGAAAAATCTGATTTTTGCATGGGGCTGCAACGAATGTCAGTGCTATGAGGTTGGTGACCCGGTGCGGCTTTACGCACCGGTCACCGTCAGGGTTACCCGAAACTTACGGCGAGGCCTTGCCCTGCGCGCGCGACAGCACGATCTGTTCCTGCGTGGCCTTCACCTGGACGGGGAAGACTTTCGGCAAGGCGCTCACCCAGCTATCGATGGCGTCGGTCTTGATGCTGCCGGTGAAAGTGAGGGTTTCCAGGCTGCTGTCGGCGATGCGTAGCGGGCGCGGGCTATAGCGGTTGATGTTGGCCACCACCACGTCAAGCGGTTCGTTGATGAACTCCAGGCGATCGTCGCGCCAGGCCGCGGTCTGCTCCGGGGCGATGTCGCCGAGGCGCATGGCCGCCGTGGCCGGATCGAAAAAGATGCGCTGGCCGGCACCGGCCTCCAGCGCCCTGGAACCAAGGTGCGTGGACGACTTGTCGCTGACCTGCACACGCCCCTGGCTGACCGCCACGCTCACATGTTGCCCCGTGCGGCGCACGTCGAACGCGGTGCCGATATCGCGGATCGCCAGCGTACCGGCCGTTACCACGAAGGGACGCGCATCGGGCTCGATCTGGAAGAAGGCTTCGCCGTCGCTCAATTCGACCCGCCGCTCCTTATGGCTGAAATCGGCCGTGAGGCGGGAGGCGCCGCCCAGGGTCACCTTGGTGCCGTCGGGCAGGGTGATCTCTTCCTTCTGTGCCACCGCGCTGACATAGACCTTGTTGCTTTGCTCGCCCCCGTAACGCAGGGTCCAGGCCACGTAGCCCGCCAGTGCCATCAAAGCCACCGACGCCGCGGCCGTCATGGCCACCACGGCAAGTGGCCATCGGAACCGACGGCGCGGGGCCGGAACGGGGCGTGCGAACTCGTTGACGAAGCGCTGCCGGGTCAGCTCATCCAGGTTGCCAAGCCGCATGCCGAGTGCGGTGACATGCTCGAAGGCCTCCATATGCCGTGGGTCCAGCTGTGTCCATTCCAGCCACTGTTCGGTGAGGTCGTCGCTGACGCTGTCGGTGTTGTCGCCGGCATCGCGCAAGCGCGTCCACCAGTCGGCCGCGGCCAACAGGGTCTTGTCATCAAGAGGAATCGGTGTTTCGGCCATTACGGCATCTCCAGGTCGCCAACCCGCGCGCGGCAATAAGCCAGCGCATGGGTGACGTGGTAGCGCACCATGCGCTCACTCAGTTTCATGGTCTGCGCGACCACGGCGAAATCGCGTCCTTCAATCACATGCATGACAAACGCCTGATGGGTCTTTTCCGGCAGTTCGCGCAATGCCTCGCGGATACCGCGCCACTGCTCGGCGGCGGATGCATGGCGCTCGGGTATGGGGGCGCCGTGCCAGATGTCTTCCGGCGGATGTTCCAGCGCGGCATCGTTGCGCACCTTGTGCATGCGCAGCCGATCCACCGCCAGGTTGGAGGCGATGCGAAACAGATAGGCGCGCAGCGAGCTGATCTGCTCCGGGCGGTCCAGGGTCAGCATGCGCATGAAGGTTTCCTGCGCGACCTCCTGAGCGTCATGCGCCGAATTGAGCTTGCATTGCAGGAAGGCGATCAGTGCGCGATTGTGCTCGCGGAACAGCTCGGCCACCTGCGCGGCGTACCCCGGCGCGGCGTCGTTGGCGGTTTTTTCTAGCTTATCCACAGCGCTTCCGGACGGCTGTTGTTGAACGACCGGGGGGAGATCGGGCCCTGCGCCAAAGCATACGCGCTGTGCCTGGCAGGGGCCTGGCCGAGTGCATCGATGAGCAAGCGCTCGGCCTCGGTGCGCAGCGCTTCGCGGCGGCGGAAAGCCGCGCGGTGCTGGCTCGGCACGTCGGCTTCGGCCTTGCGTCCGAGTAAAGCAGGCAGTTGGTGCCAGCCATGCCGTACAGGCGTGCCTTTCTGTTCCTGCCAGAACGCATCGTAGTCGGCCTCAAACTTGCGGCCGTTGCGGCGCAGCGGGTGCGCTGCGTTGCTGACTGCGTGGATCCGCTCGATGCCGTAGTACCGCGCGAACGCGTAAGCCAGATAAAGCAGCAATTGCTTGGGACGCAGGCCATGCAGCTGGCGGGTCAGTTCGCGCACGATCTCCCGGCTGTTTTCGCCGTCCGGTCCCTGGATGCAACCGATGGCAAGGGTAGGGCGCTTGTCGATCACCGTCATGATCAGGCGATAGACCGGCCTGTCGTCGGCCAGGCTGAGCTGGATGCACAGCTCGCCCTCGCAACCCATGGCGATGGGTGGGCACAGAGCGATCTTCAGCGGACTGCCATCTTTCATGCGGAGATCGCCGAGCGGCGCATGGCCGCGCACGTAGATCGCCTGGAACAGCGTCCGGGGCAGCGCCGCCAGCGTGAACAGGTAATGCTGGCGGAGACTGCGCAGGCGTTCGCGCCGGCTCCACGTCAGATTGATATAGCGATGAAAATGCCGTTCGAGCAAACGCGCGTCGCGTCCCTGGTAGGCGCGCATGTCTGCGTTGCCGTAGATGAAGTCGAGGTGCCGCATATGCATCAGCGGCATACAGAGCGTGCGCATCACATATTTCACCGCCGTCAGCCGGCGATCCAGCCGCACGCCCAGCCAGTCCGGCCGGCGACGCAGCGAACGCACATAGTTGGTCGCGGTGCTCACGGGGCGCCATGACATGAAAGGGCTGAACCTCTCAGTGGCGGCCTCCCGCAGGGCAGCCATGAAGGTCGGGGCCGTGTCGATGGCTCCGATGCCGGGGCCGTGGTCGGGCTTGTTCAAGGGGGCGACGCTCGTCTGGGACTATGACCTTCAAGACGTGCGTGGGCCCAAAAATTGAAATGGCCGCGGTAAGAGCCTGTTTCTGGGCTGTACTTCGCGGCCCGGCAGGCTTGCGCCGCGCTTTCAGCGTGACGGCACCAGCTGCGGCGGGGCAGGGATCGGCGTAAAGTGGCGCGTTCACTCCCGCACCCATCGGAGCCGGCAACAATGGCACGTCAGAAACCGCTTCCGCTTTACCGCAATATCGGCATCATCGCGCACATCGATGCAGGCAAGACCACGACCACCGAGCGCGTCCTGTACTACACCGGCAAGAAGCACCAGATTGTCGACGTGCACGACACCAAGGACGGCAAAGGCTCCACCACCACCGATTACCTGGAGCAGGAGCGGAAGCGTGGCATCACCATTCAGTCGGCCGCCGTGTCGACCGAGTGGAAGGGGCACCAGATCAATGTGATCGACACCCCCGGACACGTTGACTTCACCATCGAGGTCAACCGCAGCCTGCGCGTGCTCGACGGCGCCGTGGTGGTGTTCGACGGCGTCGCCGGCGTGGAGCCGCAGACCGAGACCAACTGGCGCCTGGCCGACCAGTACAACGTGCCGCGCCTGTGCTACGTCAACAAGATGGACCGCATCGGTGCGAACTTCGCGCATTGCGTGAAGGGCATCCGCGAGCGCCTGGGCGCCAACGCGCTGTTGTGTCAGGTGCCGCTGGGCAGCCACGACGAATTCGTCGGCATGGCCGACCTGGTGGCCGGCGTCGGCTATATCTGGCAGGGCGACGACAAGGACAGCCCGTGGGAAACCGTGCCGCTGGACCAGATCGCCGCCCATCCCAAGACCCAGTTCTCCGCCGTCGCCGATCGCGAATGGGTCGCCAACCTGTCCAAGCTGCGCGACGAGACCATCGAGCGTGCACTGGAGATGGATGACGCCGCGTTCGACAAGCTGCTTCATGCCGGCGATGTCGAAACGTTCGTCAACAGCAGTGATTTCAGCCTCGACCTGCTGAAGCGGTGCATCCGCAAGGGCTGCGTATCCGGCAAGCTGGTGCCGGTGTTCTGCGGCTCGTCCTACCGCAACAAGGGTGTGCAGCAGTTGCTGGACGCCGTGATCGACTACATGCCTTATCCGGGCGAGAACGGCGGCATCGCGCTGGTGGACGAGGACGGCCACGTGACCGGCGAGCAGGGCGTGGTGGATGAAGCGCCGGCGCGCGTGCTGGCCTTCAAGGTGATCAACGACCAGTTCGGCACGCTGACGTTCTGTCGCATCTATTCCGGCGTGATCAAGAAGGGTGATACCTTGCTCAATGTCACGCGCGGCAAGAAGGAGCGCGTGGGCCGCATTGTGGAAGTGCAGGCCAATGCCACCAAGGAAATCGACGAAGTGCGCGCCGGCGACATCTGCGCCTTCGTGTCGCTGAAGGAAACCGAGACCGGCGATTCGCTGACCGATCCGGCGCACCCCGTGCTGCTGGAGCGCATGCGCTTCCCCGATCCGGTGATCAGCGTGTCGGTCGAGCCGAAGAACCGCAATGACATCGACAAGCTTTCTACCGCGCTCTACAAGATGGCGAAGGCCGATCCGTCGCTGAAGCTGGAAGTGGACAAGGAAACCGGGGAGACCGTGCTCAAGGGCATGGGTGAATTGCACCTGGAGATCACCATCGACCGCATGCGCACCGAGCTGGGCGTGGACGCCAGCATGGGCAAGCCGCGCGTGAGCTTCCGCGAAGCGTTCGGCAAGACGGTGGAACATACCTACACCCATAAGAAGCAGTCCGGTGGTTCGGGCCAGTTCGCGGAAGTGAAGATCATCTTCGAGCCGGGTGAGCCGGGCAGCGGCGTGGTGTTCTCCGACGAAGTCGTCGGCGGCCGCGTGCCGCGCGAGTACATTCCGGCCGTGGAACACGCCGTGATGGTGGAGGCGCGCGAAGGCCAGATCGCGGGCTACGAAGTGCTCGACTTCAAGGCGCGGTTGGTGGACGGCAAATTCCATGACGTCGATTCGTCCGCACTCGCCTTCGAAATCGCCGGCCGCGCGTGCTTCCGCGAGGCGCAAAAGCTGTCCAATCCCAAGCTGCTGGAACCGGTCATGAAGCTGGAGGTGGTCACCGAAGCCGATTATCTCGGCGACGTGATCGGCGACATCAACCGCCGTCGCGGTTCGATCAGCGACCAGGGTCAGCGCGGTACCAACGCCTTCGTGCAGGGCTTCGTGCCGCTGGCGGAGATGTTCGGCTACATCAACTTCCTGCGTTCGGCGACCAGTGGCCGCGGCACCTTCACCATGGAGTTCGACCACTACGAAGAAGTGCCGGCCAGCATGGTGGCTAAGTTGATGGAGAAAGAGGGCAGCAAGTAAACAGGCGAGCCCTGCAGCGCCGGCAGCCCGCAAGGGCTGCCGGCGTTTTTGTTTTAGCCGGCGTCCTTTTGCGGCGCCGAGCCTGCCAGGAACATCTCCACGGCGCGTTTGCACATGCGCCGGATCGCTGGCAGTGCGATCGGCGTCGTGTGGCGCTGATACATCCGCGCATTGGTCTCGGCCGTAATGAGCGCCAGCAGTTGGCGTGCGCTTACGCCGGCATCGCCGCGTTGCAGTAGGCCGAGGCTCATCGACTTCTGCAGCAGCCGGGTCAGGGCCGCGATGCACTCGTCGGGACCCGACTGGTGGAACAGTTCGCCCACGTCGGAACGTCCCGCTTCGGCGATGACCATCCGGTTGATGGCGATCGCCTTGGTGTCGTTGGTCAGTACCAGCAGGATCTGCTCCGCAAAGTGCAGTAGCGCGGCCTTGAGTTCCGCCTTGTCCTTGACCGTCGCCGGCAGTTCCTGCGTGGCTTCCGCGAGGTGGTCGGTGGCGAACGAACGCACCACCGCACTGAACAGTTCTTCCTTCGAAGGAAAGTATCCGTAGAGCGTGGCTTTCGAGCCGCGCAGGCGCTTGGCCAGCTCGTTCATCGACGCGCCTTCATAGCCGGATTCCTGAAACAGCGTGGCCGCCGCTTCGATGATCGCTTCGCGCTTGGCTTCGGTTCGGACTTTCATGCGGGCTCCATAAGCGAACCCAACTGTACATTTTTCTTGACGGGAACGAAAATTGCCGCCTATGATGAAAACCGTACCGTACGGTTTCGTTATCGAGCGGTACGGCCGGATAGCAGCCGGTCGTCGGGCGTTCCATCTCTCGCTATCGCGACGCCGTGCCTGGCCTCGCGGTAGCCATCGTTTTTTGAAGAAAACAGCAGCGCGACCCAGCAGTGCGTGTTGTCACGCGCTGACGGGGAAGTGTTTGCCTTTACCTAGCTCAATCAATCTGGGAGCCATCGAATGAAAGCTTCAACCGCGTTGCGTCAGGTGGCTATGGCAGCCATCTGTCTCGCCCTGGGGGCCTGCGCCACCACCCGTCCCATCAATTACTCCGGGCTGGAGTCCTCGCCCGAACTGCAGCCGAATCCCGACGACAGCTCCGGCCGCGTGCCCTATGCCTATACGCCGGAGGTGGACTGGCATCGCTACGACAAGGCCATCGTTGAGCCGGTGACGATCTATCGCGGCCCGGACAACCAGTTCGAGAAAGTCTCCGAACAGGACAAACAGGATCTGGCCGACTTCATGCGGACGAAGTTCGGCGAAGCGCTGTCGACGCGCTTCGGCCTGGTGAACCGTCCGGACCAGCGCACTCTGCTGGTGAAACTGACGCTGACAGGGGCCAAGGCCACCAAGCAATTCGTTGGCACGGTGACCAAGTTCGATCTGGCTGGCGGACCCTACAACGTGGTGCAGTCGATCCGCGGCAAAGAGGGCGCGATGTCAGGCTCGGTGAGCTACGCGGTGGAGATCTATGACGCCTCCAGCCACCGCCTTCTTAATGCGTATGTCGCAAAACAATATCCCAATGCCATGAACGTCAAGGCCACCTTCGGCGCGCTGGGCGCTTCAAAAACCGGCATCAAAAAAGGTGCGGACGACCTG
Organism: Dyella koreensis; assembly: GCF_044904565.1. NCBI lineage: Bacteria > Pseudomonadati > Pseudomonadota > Gammaproteobacteria > Lysobacterales > Rhodanobacteraceae > Dyella > Dyella koreensis. The sequence continues at coordinate 166,846 of NZ_JADIKD010000012.1, forward strand.
ATGGCACGGCTGGACTGACGCGACAGTACCGGGTCAAACACGCGAAGGGCGCCACATGGGCGCCCTTCGTTTGGACGTCTATCGACTAACTTTGGGATCAGCGCACGCCGCCGCCGGCATACAGCTTCTCGCCGGTCAGCCAGTACGAGTCATCGGAAGCCAGGAACACCGCGATCGAGGCGATGTCGCTCGGCTGGCCGATGCGGCCCAGCGGGGTCTGCGACACTGCCCAGGTTTCGAAGTCGGAACCGATGAAGCCGGCCGAATGCGTGCCTTCGGTTTCGACCATGCCGGGGTTCAGCGCATTGACGCGGATCTTGCGCGGACCGAGTTCGCGCGACAGCACGGCGGTGATGGCATCCACCGCACCCTTGGTGGCGGTGTAGACCGAGCCGCCGGTGGGCGCGATGCGGGTCACCAGCGAGCCGATGTTGATGACGCTGCCGCCTTCACCGAGGTGTTTCGCCGCGGCCTGGGTGGTCAGCAGCAGACCGAGCACGTTGACGTTGAACTGCTTGTGATAGTGCTCTTCGGTGATCTCTTCGAGCGGGGCGAACTCATACACGCCGGAGTTGTTGACCAGCACGTCCAGCCGGCCGAACTCCTTGACCGCCGCATCGATGATGGCCTGCGCATCGGCCGCTTTGGAGACGTCGCCCTTCACGGCGACGGCCTTGCCGCCGGCCTTGGCGATCTCCGCCACCACGGCTTCGGCGCCAGTCTTGCTGGACGCGTAGTTGACGACGACCGACGCGCCTGCGGCGGCGAGCGCCTTGGCAATCGCGGCGCCAATACCCTTGGATGCGCCGGTGACGACGGCGACTTTGCCTTTCAGCTTGCTCATGACGGTTCCTGTAGACAGGTGAGTGAGGGTGGTTCAATGTTTCAGTAGTTCGTAACATGTGAACTATGGAACTAAGAGTCAAGGGCCGATACAATGAATCCATGAAACCCCTGGTCCACCCATCGATCGACGACGTCACCGTGGAGGGCATCCTCCATGCGCTGGCCGACCCCGTGCGCGTGGCGATCTATGCGGAGATGGCCGGCTCGGCATGTGCCCTCAATTGCTCGACCTTCCAGAAGGTGAGCGACCGCGACATTCCCAAATCCACGCTTTCACAGCATTTCCGCGCCTTACGCGAGGCCGGCCTGATCCGCAGCGAGCGGCGCGGGGTGGAAATGCACAACACCACGCGCTGCACAGAAATCGAGCGACGTTTCCCAGGCCTGCTTGCCGGCATCATGAATGCGTACAAGGCACAGGTGATGGAAAAGGCGCGCAAGGCGGGGCGCAAGCCGTCCTCAAGAAAGACCGCGTAGGAGCGCACCCTGTGCGCGACAAGCCGGCAGGATTGCCGGTTTGCACGGCGAAGCCACCCAAAGGGCGAGGGCCATGGATGGCCCGAGTGAAAGCCCTGCGTCAGCAGGGCAGCAGCTGGAACGATGAAGAGCGCGGTCCTTTCGGACCGTTTCGCGCACAGGGTGCGCTCCTACAAGAAATCAGCGGAAGAACGTGGCGCTGAACATGGCCGCCAGCGCGGCCTGGGCCTTGTCGTCGGGCAGCTCGTTAGGCATGCAGGCATTGAAGAAGCGCATGCCGTCGATCAAGGACATGGTGCCAAAGGCCAGGTCGGCGGCCGGGGCGGGTGGCGTCTTTTTCATCATGGCGCAGAACTGCGTGATGAAATACGCGATGACGTCGCGCTTCTCCAGGCATAGCGCGTTGAAGCGCGTGCGGAACTTGGCGTCGCGCAGCGCGTGCAGCCGGGCCTCGGCCCACAGCGCGAAATTGTTGTCGTCGCGATAGCACTCGGCATAGAACACCGCGAGCTGCTGCTGGGTATCTTCGATTGATAAACCCGCATCCAGGATCTGCTGCAGCTGATCCTGGATGTCGTCGTGATCGCGCTTCAACAGCTCGATGAACAGGTCGGTCTTGCTGTCGAAATTCGAATAGAACGCGCCGCGGGTATAGCCGGCGCGCGCCGCGATGTCTTCCACGCTGGTGGCGGGCAAGCCCTTTTTCGCAATGATCACCGCCGCCGCGTCGAGCAGACGCTGGCGGGTCTGGTCGCGGCTTTCCTCACGGGTAAGTCGCTTGCGGGGAAGGGTTTTACGGGACATGCGCGCATCCTAGCACGAGGTGACAAATGTCATCATTTGGATTCTTTGTTGAATTCAAATACAACTATGTATTAGTGTTCGCCACTGAATCCCCGATGGGCGCGCCTGCGCGCCGGTCTTCCCCTGGAGTGGCCCATGACTCAGCACGATCAAACCGCCCCCGGCGGCCTGCGGCTTCGGCCGTTGTGGCTGCTTGGCACGACCCTGGCGGTCGCCGCCTTGTCCGCTTGCGGCGGCAAACCGCCCGAGAGCGAAGCGGCGCGGCCGGTGATCGCACAACCGGTGACCACTGCGGACAGCGCGCAGGCGCTGCGTTTCCCCGGCGAAATCCACGCCCGCTACGAGATGCCGCTGTCGTTCCGCATCGGTGGCCAGCTGATAGCGCGCTATGCGCGCCTGGGCGACACAGTGAAGAAGGGCCAGCCGCTGGCCCGGCTCGACGATGCCGATGCCAGCAAGACCCAGGCGTCTGCCCAGGCAGCACTCGATGCCGCCGAGCACCGCCTGGTCTTCGCCACCCAGCAGCGCGACCGCGATGAAGCGCAGGCCAGGGAAAACCTGATCAGCCGTCTCCAGCTCGAACAAACCCGTGACGCCTACGCCGCCGCGCTGGCCGGCCGCGACCAGGCCAGGCAACAGCTCGCGCTGAGCCAGAACCAGTCGCGCTACACCACCCTGGTGGCCGACCGCGACGGCAGCATCACCAGCGAGCAGGCCGAAGTCGGGCAGGTGCTTGCCGCTGGCCAGGCGGTGTTCGGCTTTGCCTGGTCAGGCGAGCGCGATGTGTTCTTCGACGTGCCGGAAGATCGCTTGTCCGATGTCGCGACGGGGCAGGTGGCCACGGTGAATGTGCTGGCCTTGTCCGGCAAACCCATCGCGGCGCGGGTGCGCGAGATATCGCCTGCCGCCGATCCGCAGGCGCGCACCTATCGGGTCAAGGCCTCCATCGACGAGCCCGGCGCGCAACTGCGCCTGGGTATGACCGCCGATGTGGCGCTCGCGCCGGCGGCGAACCAGGGCAAGTCGGTGCGCCTGCCGGCCACCGCGCTGTTCCACCAGGGCGAGAAGACCGCGGTGTGGGTGGTACGCGCCGAAGATTCCAAGCTGGAACTGCGCCCGGTCAGCGTGCTGCGCTACGGCGAACGCGATGTGCTGGTGAACTCCGGCCTGAACGCCGGTGAGCGCGTGGTGATGCAGGGCGTACATACCGTCTCCGCGGGCGAGAAGGTGCAGCCGGTGGCGCCGCCGCATCCGGAGGACGCGCCGCTATGAGTTCGCCCACACAGAACTCCTCCGGGCACGAAGAAGGGCGCTTCAATCTCTCCGCCTGGGCACTGCGCCATCAATCGCTAGTGTTCTTCATCATGATCATGGTGGCGCTGTTCGGCATGCTGTCGTACAGCCGCCTGTCGCAGTCCGAAGATCCGCCGTTCACCTTCAAGGTGATGGTGATCCAGACCTTCTGGCCCGGCGCCGACGCCAAGCAGGTGCAGGAACAGGTCACCGACCGCATCTCGCGCAAGCTGCAGGAAACACCGTCGATCGATTTCCTGCGCAGCTATTCGCGCCCTGGCGAATCGCTGATCTTCTTCAACATCAAGGACTCCGCGCCGGCCTCCAGCGTGCCGGATACCTGGTACCAGGTACGCAAGAAAGTCGGCGACATGGCGGTCCAACTGCCGCAGGGCGTGCAGGGGCCGTTCTTCAATGACGAATTCGGCGACGTCTATACCAATATCTATGCACTGGAAGGCGACGGCTACACCCCGGCGCAGCTGCACGACTACGCCGACCAGCTGCGCACGGAACTGTTGCGCGTGCCCGGCGTCGCCAAGGTCGATTACCTCGGCGACCAGAACCAGCGCATCTTTATCGAGATCCCGAATGCGCGGCTGTCCAAGCTCGGCATCAGCCCGCAGCAGATCGCACAGGCGATCAACCAGCAGAACGCAGTGGCCGCAGCTGGCGTGCTCACCACGGCCGACGACCGCGTGTTCGTACGCCCCACCGGTCAGTTCAACGACCTGGATGCGCTGAAGAACACGCTGCTGCGCATCAACAACCAGACGCTGCGCCTCGGCGACATCGCCACCATCCGCCGCGGCTACGACGATCCGCCGACTCAGCAGATGCGTTTCATGTCGCAGCATGTGCTCGGCATTGGCATCACCATGCAGCCGGGCGGCGATGTCATTCAGCTCGGCAAGGCGCTGGACAAGGCCACCACCGATCTGCAGAAACGCCTGCCTGCCGGCCTGAAACTGGCCGAAGTCACCAGCATGCCGCATGCGGTTTCGCATTCGGTGGACGACTTCCTGGAGTCGGTCGCCGAGGCCGTTGCCATCGTATTGCTGGTGAGCCTGCTCAGCCTGGGCTTCCGCACCGGCATGGTGGTGGTGATCTCGATTCCGTTCGTGCTGGCGGCGACCGCGCTCTGCATGGAACTGCTTGGCATCGGCCTGCACAAGGTTTCGCTGGGCACCCTGGTGCTGGCTCTGGGCCTGCTGGTGGATGACGCGATCATCGCCGTGGAAATGATGTCGGTGAAACTGGAGCAGGGCTGGAGCCGGATGCGCGCCGCCGCCTTCGCCTATACCAGCACCGCGTTCCCGATGCTTACCGGCACCCTGGTGACTGTTTCCGGTTTCCTGCCGATTGCATTGGCCAAGTCCGGCACCGGTGAATACACACGCTCGATCTTCGAAGTCTCCGCCATCGCACTGCTGGTGTCGTGGCTGGCGGCGGTGATCCTGATTCCGCTGCTTGGCTATTACATGCTGCCCGAGCATCACGAGCGCGCGAAGCCGGGCAAGGAGTGGTGGGCGCGCGTGTTGCCCAGGCGCTGGAACGATGCGCGCGCCGCCAAGGCGGCTGCCATCGTGCATCACGAAGGCGATATCGAGATCTACGACACCACCTTCTATCGGCGCTTCCGCGGCTGGCTGGATTTCTGCCTGCGGCACCGCTTCCTGGTGCTGGCCTCGACGGTCGTGCTGTTCGTGATTTCGCTGGCCGGTTTTGGTCTGGTGCCGAAGCAATTCTTCCCCAGCTCGGATCGTCCGGAGCTGCTGGTCGATCTGCGTCTACCGGAGGGTGCCTCGTACGACGCCACACTGACTCAGGTGAAGCGTTTGGAAGCCGCGATCAAGGACCGCAAGGAAGTCGCCAACTACGTCAGCTTCGTCGGCAGCGGCGCGCCGCGCTTCTATCTGCCGCTCGACCAGCAATTGGCGCAGCCCAACTTCGCGCAGTTCGTGATCACGGCGAAGGATGTCGAGCAGCGCGAGCAACTGGCGCACTATCTCGACGGCATGCTGCCGCGCGAATTCACCGCCGTGCGTACTCGCGTGAGCCGGCTGGAGAATGGCCCGCCGGTGGGCTTCCCGGTGCAGTTCCGCGTCAGTGGCGACGACATCGCTACCGTGCGCGGGATTGCCGAACAGGTGGCTGCTGTCGTGCGTGCGGACCCGCGCACCAAGAACGTGCAGTTCGACTGGGACGAGCCGGCCGAGCGCTCGGTGCGTTTCGAGATCGATCAGATCAAGGCCCGCCAGCTCGGCATCAGCTCGCAGGATGTCGCCAACTTCCTCGCCATGTCGCTGTCCGGCACCACGGTGAGCCAGTACCGCGAGCGCGACAAGTTGATTGCCGTCGATCTGCGTGCGCCCAAGGGCGATCGCATCCATCCCGACCAGATCGAACGGCTGGCTGTGCCCACGCCCAGCGGTGCGGCGATTCCGCTGGGCCAGCTCGGTAAGGTCAGCTACGGGCTGGAGTACGGCGTGATCTGGGAGCGCGATCGCCAGCCGTCGATCAATGTGCAGTCGGATACGCGCAATGGCGCGCAGGGCCTGGATGTCACCAACACCATCGACAAGCAGCTCGACGAGGTGCGCAAGCACTTGCCGGTCGGCTACCGCATCGAAGTGGGCGGTTCGGTGGAACAGAACCAGAAGGCGCAGGGTTCGATCAATGCGCAGATGCCGCTGATGGTGATCGCCGTGCTGACCCTGCTGATGATCCAGCTGCAAAGCATCGGCCGCACCTTCATGGTGGTGCTCACCGCGCCGCTGGGCCTGATCGGCGTGATCGTGTCGCTGCTGATGTTCCGCCAGCCGTTCGGCTTCGTCGCCATGCTCGGCACCATCGCCATGTTCGGCATCATCATGCGCAACTCGGTGATCCTGGTGGACCAGATCGAGCAGGACATCCAGGCGGGGCATCCGCGCTGGGAAGCGATCGTCGGCGCCACCGTGCGGCGCTTCCGTCCGATTACGCTCACCGCGGCCGCCGCCGTGCTGGCCCTGATCCCACTGTTGCGCAGCAACTTCTTCGGTCCGATGGCGACCTCCCTGATGGGCGGTATCACCGTCGCCACTGTACTGACCTTGTTCTATCTGCCGGCGCTGTACGCCGCATGGTTCCGCGTGCGTGCCGACGAGCCGAAGCAGGAGATGACGCCATGAGTTACCTGAGCATGAAACACACGGCGACGGTCGCCCTGATCTCCACCGCACTGGCGGCCTGTTCATTCGCGCCGCCAGCCAAGCCGCCCGCGCAACCGTCGCCGGCCAGCTATACCGTCGAGCCGGTGGCGGACCACAGCGCCGAAGCAGGCGGCGTTGCGCAGCGTTTTGCCCTCGGCGCGCGCGCCGTGCCGGAGTGGTGGCGCTCGTATGGTTCGGACACGCTCAACAGCTGGGTCGAGGAAGGCTTGCGCAACAACCCTTCGCTCGATGCCGCAAAGCACACCCTGGAAGCTGTGCACCAGCAGTTCCGCGCCGAAGTCGGCGAAGCGCTGCTGCCGTCGCTGGATGTGGGCGGACAGGGCAATCGCCAACGCGCGCTCGGCATGCCGAAGTTCGGCCCGCCGACCAATCTCTACAACGTCTACGCCGGGCAATTGAACCTGAGCTACACCTTCGATCTGTTCGGTGCGGCGCGCTATGGCGTGAGAGAGGCGGCGGCGCAGGTCGATCTGCAGTCGTATGAGTTCGATGCCGCGCGGCGCACGCTTGCGGCGAATATCGTGGTGACCGCCATCAACGCCTCGGCCCTGGCCGAACAGCTCAGCGCCAGCGAACGTCTGGCGGCACTGGCGCGCGAACAGGCCGGTCTGACCGAGCGCGCGTACCAGCTGGGCTCCGCGTCGCACGACGATCTGTTAAGCGCGCAACAGAATGCCGCGTCGCTGGAAGCGTCTTTGCCACCACTACGCATCCAGGCACAACGCAGCCGCCATGCCTTGGCGACCTTACTGGGCCGCACGCCCGATCAGGCGCCTGCTGCGTTGCCCCTGTCGCAATGGAAGCTACCGGCGGAGGTGCCGGTAAGCGTTCCTTCCGATCTGCTGCAACAGCGTCCGGATGTGATGGCGGCCGAGGCGGCGGTGCATGCCGCGTCCGCGCAAGTGGGCGTCGCCACCGCCAATATGTTCCCGCGCATCTCGCTGTCCGCTTCGCTAGGCACTGCTGCTTTCAAGACAGCCAATCTGTTTACTGGCGTCGGCGAGGTGTGGAGTGTCGGTGCCGCGTTCGCTCAGCCGCTTTTCCATGGCGGCGCGCTGCGTGCCCAGCGCAAGGCGGCCATCGCGAATTACGACGCTTCGGTGTCACAGTACAAACAGACGGTGCTCAACGCCTTCCAGAACGTCGCCGATTCCCTGGTCGCGCTGAACCAGGATGCGCTGGCCCTGCAGTCCGCACAATCCGCGGCCTCGGCCGCGCGTGAATCCTTCGACCACAGCCAGGCCCGCTACAAACTCGGCGCGGTGTCGTATCCGACGACACTGGCCAGCGAGCAGCGCTGGCAGAACGCGAGGCTGTCGGATATCCAGGCTACTGCGGCGCGGCTCAGCGATACCGCGGCATTGTTCCAGGCGATGGGCGTCCAGCCGTCCGAAACGCCTCTGGCGAAAGACTAAGTAACGCGCGCCATAGTCAGTTTGACGCAAGCCAGCGGCCTCTCTTTCGGCGAAAGGGAGGCCGCAATGTCAACGTCATGTGCATGACTGGCGCTTCGTACTAGCGAAGGTGGTGTAGGGGAATTCTCTAAATGATCACCAGCGCACATCTCTATAACTTTCATCAGATGGGATTGTGCGATCGCGCCGAGCATACTCCCCCGGGTCGCCGCCCAACCCCTTGATCCAACGGATATCTCACCGTCTGGTGGCGATGACCTGTCACGGCTCGATAGGCTCCAGGGAGGAGCGACGATGTCGGTCATGCTCGGCCACTCAAAAGCATTTCTGCTGATGCGCACGCAGCTGCATCGGTATGCCGGATGCGACGTGCAGGTGTTGATCGAAGGCGAGACCGGAACCGGTAAAGAACTCGCCGCACGCGAGATCCATTACGCCAGCGAACGCCGCGACCGACCCTTCGTGCCGGTCAATTGCGGCGCGCTGCCGGACAATCTGATCGAGAACGAACTGTTCGGCCATGAGCGCGGCGCCTATACCGATGCCAAAAGCGCGCAGCCGGGCCTGATCGACCACGCGCGTGGCGGCACGCTGTTCCTGGATGAGGTCGATACGCTCTCGAGCAAAGCGCAGGTCACCTTGTTGCGCTTCCTCGAGAACAGCGAATACCGGCCGGTGGGTGGTTGCGTGGCGCGTATCTCGAGTGCGCGTGTGATCGCGGCCACCAACGGTTGCCTGAATACGCAGGTCGCCGCCGGCCTGTTCCGCCGCGATCTGCAATACCGGCTCAATGCCTTGCATGTCCACTTGCCGCCGTTGCGCGAACGTACGGGCGATGTGCCGATGCTCGCCGAACATTTCCTGCGAGTGGTGGCGCAGCGACTGGGCGGACCCGTCAAGCAATGGACGGGCGCCGCCTTGCAGGTGCTGGACACACACCGGTGGCCGGGCAATGTGCGCGAGCTCGAGAACGTCGTACTGCGCGCCTACCTCGGCACGGAAGATGCGTTGATCGATGCGTCGATGCTCAGCGAGTTGATCGTCGCTACCGAACCGGATGCCACCAGCCAGTGCGAAGATGGATGCCCCGAAGAGGCCGACCTGCACTATCTGGAGGCGAAGCATCACGCCATGCACACGTTCGAACGCGGCTACCTGGTGAGCCTGATGAAGCGCGCGCAAGGCAATATCAGCGCCGCGGCGCGTCTTTCCGGCACTGAGCGGCGACAGCTGGGCAAGCTGCTAAAGAAACACGGCATCGCAACGGCGCCGTTTCGCTTTCAGAGCTAGCTGCATTTTTGGCGGAGCACGCCGGTTAGGGATTGCGTCAGATCTCAGCTACCCCCTCACTGTCGTCATTCCGGCGAAGGCCGGAATGACGAGATGTGGCGCTTTTTGATCGGGTTGAGATTCGACGCTGATCAGGCGAGCAAGAACGAGAGCGCATAGCTGAGGCACTCCGTTAATCAACACGCCGGGTATTCACGCACCCACCTGCGCGCATGAAACCGGGTCAACTCGCACCCGGCGCAGCGCGCACAACGCGCACATCTCCATTACTGGCGCCACTTCCTGGCGCACTCGGCGCTGGCATGCGTATTGCCTGAGACGTCCTCGGACGTGGAGGTGTCGCATGAGCCATCAGCGGACCAACGACGAAGCCGATCGGCCGGAGGTAGAGCGTGCCGTGCTTGCGTATCTGGAGCGACATCCGGATGCGGCCGACACGCTCGACGGCATCGTCAGCTGGTGGTTGCCGCAGCAGCGCTACGAGATCGAGCGCCAGCGCATTGAGAAAGCGCTTGGCCATCTGGTTGCGCTGGGCCGGCTTCGCTGCGATCGCCTTCCCGGCGGCGACGTGCTGTACGCACTGAACCGTCCCGACCCACCGGCCTTGCATTGACCGACGCACCCTGACATCACCGAGGAAACTGCTATGCCAGCCACCCTGAGTTATCCAGGCGTCTATATCGAGGAGATTCCCAGCGGTGTTCGCACCATCACCGGCGTGGCGACGTCGATCACCGCCTTCGTCGGCCGCGCGGCCAAGGGGCCGGGCGACGCGGATGGTCCGGTCATCATCAACAGTTACGGCGACTACGAGCGCACTTTCGGCGCGCTCGATCCCGCGTATCCGATGGGCTATGCGGTCCGCGATTTCTATCTCAACGGCGGCGCGCAGGCGGTGATCGTGCGCTTGTACAAGGGCGACGCCAGCAAGGCCAAAGCGCAGTTCGCCATTACCAACCTGCCGCTGGAGGCCGCTTCGGCCGGCATCTGGGGCAATCAGCTGCGCGTGCGCGTGGACAATCACGTCTCGGCCGATGTGGCCGCCTTGTACGGGTTGACCGCCGCCGACCTGTTCAACGTGACCGTGCGCGACATGGCGAGCGGTGCGCAGGAAAGTTTTCTCAATGTCAGTGTGAAAGAGAGTCCACGCCGCGTCGATCGCGTGCTGCAAGCCGGTTCCTCGCTGATCCGGGTGGCGGCCAGCCTGAGTCTGCCGGCGACCACGCCGCCGGCAGCCATGACCGACACCGTGCCGGCCGGCAAGACGGTATGGGACCAGGACGGCACCTCCAGCGGCGTTTCCACCAATGGCAATGACAGCGCACCGCTCGACACCTCGACCTACAACGGCGACCCGAATGCGAAGACCGGCATCTATGCCCTCAAGAAAACGGATCTGTTCAATCTGCTGTGCATCCCGGCGGACGTGCGCGGTGGCGACACCGACAATGCGGTGTACCAGACCGCACTGGCCTTCTGTGTGGAAAGGCGCGCCTTGCTGATCGTTGATGCGCCCAGCTTATGGAGCAATCCCAGCAGCATCGACGCGTCAAAGGTCTCAGGTCTGGGCCTGACCGGCACGGCCGCACGCAATGCCGCGCTGTTCTTCCCGCGTGTGATCCAGTCCGACCCCGCGCGGCAGGGCCAGCTCGACACTTTCGTACCCTGCGGCATCGTGGCCGGCATCATGGCGCGCACCGATACGCAGCGCGGCGTGTGGAAAGCGCCGGCCGGACTGGATGCCGCACTGAATGGCGTGCAGGGCCTGAGCGCGGTGCTCACCGATGGCGAGAACGGCTTGCTCAATCCGCTCGGCGTCAATTGCCTGCGCAACTTCCCGCTCGCGGGGCCGGTGGTGTGGGGATCGCGCACGCTACGCGGCGCCGATCTGCTTGCCGACGAATACAAATACGTGCCGGTGCGCCGGCTGGCGTTGTACATCGAGGAAAGCCTGTTCCGCGGCACGCAATGGGTAGTGTTCGAGCCCAACGACGATCCGCTGTGGGCGCAGATCCGCCTCAACGTGGGCGCCTTCATGCACAACCTGTTCCGCCAAGGCGCCTTCCAGGGCAAGACGCCGAACGATGCCTACTTCGTCAAATGCGATGGGGAAACCACCACGCAGAACGACATCAATCTGGGCATCGTCAACATCGTAGTCGGCTTCGCGCCGCTCAAGCCCGCCGAATTCGTGGTCATCCAGCTGCAGCAGATGGCCGGCCAGATCCAGACTTAGGAGCCTGTTTATGGTCTCCCCGTGGCCCGCGTTGCCGTTGAATGGTTGCCAGGTGGTAGCGCGTGGCGCTGCGCCCGGCTGGCTGCCAGGTCAAGCCGCGCGCTGCCGCATGGCGGCCATTCAACGGCAACCCGCCGGGCCGGGTCGGTTTGCCCGCAGCCCTGCGTCATCACTCAGTCGTGCACGGACGTGCACTCCTTCGTTCTTCCTTGTTCTGCGCGCAAACCGATCCCGGCGCGGGCTACGGGGAGACCATAAACAGGCTCCGAGGACAATGTCATGGCTCAATTCAGCGTCAATGCGCAGCGCTTCGATCCGTACAAGAACTTCAAGTTCCGGGTGAAGTGGGATGGCCGCTACGTGGCCGGCGTCAGCAAGGTCTCCGGCCTCAAGCGCACCACCGAGGTGGTGAAGCACCGCGAGGGCGGCGACCCCAGCAGCAGCCGCAAGTCGCCCGGCCGCACCGAGTACGAGGCGATCACCATCGAGCGCGGCGTCACCCACGACCCGGAGTTCGAGAAGTGGGCGAACAAGATATGGAACTACGGGGCAGGGCTCGGCGCGGAAGTGTCACTGAAGGACTTCCGCAAAGACCTCATCCTCGAGGTCTACAACGAAGCCGGCCAACTCACGCTCGCCTATAAGCTCTACCGCTGCTGGGTATCGGAGTACCAGGCGCTGCCGGATCTCGATGCCAATGCCAACGCCGTGGCGATCCAGCACATCAAGCTCGAGAACGAGGGCTGGGAGCGCGACGTCGGCGTGCAGGAGCCGACCGAACCCAGCTTCACCGTGCCGGCCGGTTGAGCATGCGCACGCCGAGCGCCAGCGAGTTGCTGCACGTATGGGAGCGCGGCGGCGCACAGTCCGCCGTGGCCCGCGGACTCGCGTTGCTCGATATCTGCTGTGGCGAAAACGTGCCGGAAGCGTTGGCCGGAATGCCGCTGGGCCAGCGCGATGCCTTGCTGCTGCAACTGCACGCGCGCCTGTTCGGCACGCAGCTCAACGGGGTGGCGAGCTGTCCCGCCTGCGGCGCGATGGTGGAGGCCAGCTTCGATTGCGACGATCTGCTTGCCATGCAGGGCGACGCGGGCGACGACGTCGCGCGCATCCTCACACTGCACTTGCCCGCCAACGAGATGCAGGTGAGCTTCCGTGTGCCCAACAGTGGTGACCTGCTGGCGCTGGAAGCCTGTGCGGATGCGTCGTCGGCGCGGCAATTGCTGCTCGAACGCTGTCTTGTCGACGTGGAAGGCGCGGCGGATACCGAGCCGCGCTCACTGCCGCCAGAACTGCAGGCCGAGATGGTGCAGGCGATGGCGACAGCCGATCCGCAGGCCGATGTGCAACTGGCTTTCACTTGTCCCGGTTGCGAAGAGCAATGGCAACCCATGTTCGATATCGCGCGGTTCCTGTGGCAGGAGCTGCATGCCTGGGCGCTGCGCGTACTGCGTGACGTTGACACACTGGCGCGCGTCTACCACTGGAGCGAGGCGGACATCCTCGCGCTCAGTCCGCGGCGTCGCCAGGCCTACCTGGAGCAATGCGTGTCGTGAGCGACTTTCTCGACCGGCTGGCGGCAAGGGCGATCGGCAGCGACAGCGTGCTGACGCCGCGGCTGCCGTCGTTGTTCGAGCCCATGCAGCGTGTAGCGGTGATGCCGTCCATGCAGGATGTCCAGGAAGAGCGGGACCGTTTGCCCGTCGGCGATGAAGTTACCGCGACGCCACCAACGCCAACGTCCAGAAGCAAGGCGGCCGATGCTGTCGATCCTGTGGAAGCGCGACGTGCACCGCTGCCTGTGCGCGAGCAAGTGGCGCCACCCGCACAGCACGAGCGCATCGTGTTCAAGGAAGCGGCCCCGTCCGCCGTGCCGCAAACGGCGCGACCTGCTGAAGCTACACAGCTACACACGACGATTATTCGTCACACGGAACATGACGTCGTATCACGCGATGCCGTGCGTCCACGACAGACCCGCCTGGAGCCCGCATCCACGCCCCCCATGGAACGATCCCGGGAGGATCGGGGCGTCCTGCTGCCGCCCGCGGCTCCCGTGTTCGCGACGCCGGTCGCCACGGCGGCACCGGCGCGCAGGCCGGAGTCGTCACGATCCGCCGCTGCATCCAATGGACTTCCGCACAGCGAGACTGGCGAAACGACGGTGCACGTCAGCATCGGCCGGCTCGAAGTGCGCGCCGCGCCGGCCGCCACTCCGTCACGCCGCGCGGAAGCGCCACGACCGAGCAGTCTCGACGACTATCTGCGCCAACGCGGCAAGGCATCGCCATGAGCAATGTCCTCGCCATCGCCGCCGCCACGCGCACGCTGCGCAACGTGCTGCTTTCCCGCATGCCGCTGCTGGATACCGACCTCAGTGACCTGGAGGTGACACTGCAGCCGCCGGATCTCGCGCGCAAAGGCATCAGCAAGGCACAGCTCAATCTGTTTCTCTATCAGGTCGTCTACAACGCCGGCTGGCGCAACATGGACATGCCCGGCCGCGTGCGCCCCGGCGAAACCGCGCAGCCGGCACTGGCGCTGAATCTGCATTACCTGATCACCGCGTGGGGGCGCGGCGATAGCGACAACGACGCGGTGAGCCACCGGGTGCTCGCGGCGGCGATGAGCACGCTGCATGATCGTCCGCTGCTCGACGGCGACGACATTCGCAACGCGTTGCCCAACAACGACCTCGCGGACCAGATCGAGCGCGTGCGTCTCACGCCGCTGCCGCAGAGCGTGGACGAACTCTCCAAGTTGTGGACCGCGTTCCAGACCAACTATCGGGTGTCTTCCGCGTACGAGGCGACGGTGGTGCTGATCGACAACCAGTCGCCGTCGCGCGCCAGCCTGCCGGTACTGCGGCGCGGCGCGCAGGATCGCGGCGTGATCAGCACGGCATCGATGGCGCCCTCGCTGAGCGGCGTGGCGCTGCCGCACTCACAGGCGGCGGCGCGGCTGGGCGACGATCTCATACTCAGTGGCAGTCAACTCAATGCGGCCAACGTATTGGCCCGTTTCAACAGTCTGCGCCTCGATGCGCCGGTAGACGTGGCGCCAACCGAAGGCGCCGCACCGGGTACGCTGCAGGTGCATCTGGCCGACAGCGTCGAGGATCCGCAGGCGCCATCGCGCTGGGCGCCGGGCATCTACACCGTGTCGCTGCTGGCGCAGCCCTCGGGATTGCCGGCGCTGCTCAGTAACGAGCTGCCGTTGGCATTGGCGCCGGTCATCACGATCAGTCCGCTCACCGGATCGCCCGGCACGCAGCATTTGAGCCTGACCTGCCTGCCGCGCATCCGCGATGGGCAGCGTGTTTTCCTGCTCTTTGGCGATCAGTTGGTAACGCCGAAGAGCATCACCAATCCGGTGGACCCGCATCAACCCACCGCGCTGACCTTCGATGTGCCCGGCGTAAGCACCGGGACCTACACCGTGCGCCTGCGCGTGGACGGCGCCGACAGCATTCCGGTCGATTTCACCGGCCCGGTGCCGGTGTTCGCCAGCAACCAGCAAGTGGTGGTGTCATGAGCGATTACGCGCAATGGCTCGCCGCCAACGACCAATACCTGGCCACCGCGCTGGCCGATTTGCGCGCGCGGCTGCAACGCGCCGCGGGCCAGGACACCGCGCCGGCCACTGCCGCGCGCAGCGTACCCGTGGTTCCCATGACGGTGGCGCCGACAATGGCGACGACCGAGACTCGGCATACGTCGTGGCTCGCCCGGGTGTTCGGCGACCACGCATCGCATGCCGCACCGCCCGCACCTTCGGTAGCGCCGGATAGTCAAACCGACCAGCCGGACCCGCAGGCGGCCGAGCCGTCGCCGGCTTCGGTGGCCTTCGACACATCGCCCGATCAGGCCAAGGCGACGTCTTTTGTACCTGCGCTGCAACTGCTTGCACAGCGTCTTGGCCTCTCTGATTTCGAGCGAGATGTGTTGCTGCTGTGCATCGGTATGGAACTGGATACGCGCATGCCGGCACTGTGTGCGCAGGCGCAGCACGACCCGACCAAGCCGTGGCCCACCTTCGCCCTCGCATTTGCAGTGCTGGACCAGCCGAGCTGGGATGCGCTGTCGCCGGAACGCCCGCTGCGCTACTGGCGCCTGCTGGATATCCACCAGCCCGGGCCGCAGCCCTTGATCGGCGCCGCGCTGAGCGCGGACGAGCGCATCGTCAATTTCGCCAAAGGCCTCAACTACGTCGATGACCGGCTGATGCCATTGCTGACGCCGTTAAGCGCCGCGGGCTTGCCGCCGTCGCAGCAGGCAGTGGTGGACCGCATGCTGGACAGCCTGCGGCATGTACCGGTCGGCGAGCCTTTGCCCACGGTGCAACTGATCGGCGCCGACAGCACGAGCAAGCAGGCCATCGCGCAGACCGTCGCGACGGCCTTCGGCGCGCAGGCGTTCCGTCTGTCGGCGTCGTTGCTGCCATCGGGCATTGCCGAACAGGAAACCCTGGTGCGGTTGTGGCGTCGAGAGAGCCAGTTGATGCCGGTGGCACTGTACGTCGACGCGGCATCCATCGACGGCGCCGACGCGGCGGCCAGCCCGGTGCGGCGTTTCTTTTCGCGAGTCGGTGGACTGGTGTTCGTGGATACCCGCGAGCCATGGAATGACAACGCCACGCATGCGTTGAGCGCGGATGTGACCAAACCCACCGCGATGGAACAGCGCACGCTGTGGCAGCGCCTGTTGGGCGAAGGTGCCGATCAGCACTCGCGGCAATTGGCAGGCCACTTCGATTTCAATCTCGGCAAGATCGGGCAGATCGCGCACACCGCGCTGGCCGCAACCGAGCAGAAAGCCGATGGACTCGGCGATGCGCTGTGGCAGGGCGCGCTGTCGCGCACGCGACCGGCGCTCGACCAGCTCGCGCAGCGCATCGAGCCCAAGGCCACCTGGGATGACCTCAAGCTGCCCGAGACCGAGAAAAACCTGTTGCGCCAGATCGCCGACCAGGTCGCGCAACGCAGCACGGTCTACGACGATTGGGGTTTCCGCGAACGCATGAATCGCGGCCTGTCGATCAGCGCGCTGTTCGCCGGCGAAAGCGGTACCGGCAAGACCATGGCGGCCGAGGTGATCGCCAACGCGCTGGGGCTGTCGCTGTACCGCATCGATCTCTCGGCGGTGGTCAGCAAGTACATCGGCGAGACCGAAAAGAACCTGCGCAAGTTGTTCGACGCGGCGGAGGAGGGTGGCGCGATCTTGTTCTTCGACGAGGCCGACGCCTTGTTCGGCAAGCGCAGCGAGGTGAAGGACAGCCACGACCGCTACGCCAACATCGAAGTGAACTATTTGCTGCAGCGGCTGGAAAGCTTTCGTGGCCTGGCGATCCTCGCCACCAATATGAAAAGCGCGCTGGATACCGCCTTCTTGCGCCGCATCCGCTTCGTCGTGAATTTCCCGTTCCCCGGCGTCGCCGAACGCGAGGCCATCTGGAGTTCGGTGTTTCCGGCGAAGGCTGCGATCGGTCCCCTGGACATCGTGCGTCTCGCCAGGCTCGCACTGACGGGCGGCAGCATCCAGGGTATCGCGTTGAACGCTGCATTCCTTGCGGCCAAGGCCGGCGCGCAAGTCACCATGCCGCTGATTCTGGAGGCGGCGCGCGCGGAATTCCGCAAGCTCGACAAACCGGTCAACGAGGCTGACTTCCGTTGGCTGGAACGTGCCGGGGGCCAGTCATGAGCATCGTGCTGCACATCGAGCGGCTGGTGCTGGACGAGGCGCTGCTCAATGGCGAGCGTGCCGGCGCGGTACGCACAGCGATCGAACGCGAACTGGCGCAACGCCTTGCGCAGCCCGGTGCCATCGGGGCGTTGCGCGGCATCGGCACAGTGGAGACGTTACCGCCGGCCACCTTGCCCGCCCCCGCGCATCCGCGCGAACGGTTGGGGACGCGCATCGCCACAGCCATGCATCAGGGATTGGGTATCGGCCATGGTGGGCGGAGAACATCATGAAAGCCCGGCGCCGCGCACCAGCACGCCAATACGCGGCAGGGAGTGGCGGCCATGGCTGAGCTGTCGGTCAAGACTGCCAAAACGGCGGATGTTGCCTCGACCCAGGGCGGGCTGCGACTGCGCCGTAAATGCGCCTGCGGTAACCATTCGCCAGACGGCGGCGAGTGCGAGAGCTGCAAAAAACGTCTTCAGAGAAAAAGCCATGCCGGTGCGGCGCCGGGAAGCGTGCCGCCGATCGTGCACGATGTGTTGGGCACGGCGGGACGGCCGCTGGATGCGGCCGCGCGCGCGTGGATGGAGCCTCGCTTCGGTCACGACTTCAGCGGCGTGCGCGTACATACCGATGGCCGCGCCGCCGATTCCGCGCGCGCCGTGGGCGCGCTGGCGTACGCGGTCGGCCAGCATGTGGTGTTCGACCATCATCAGTACGCGCCGCATACGCCGGCGGGCCGGCATCTGTTGGCGCATGAGCTGGCCCATACGATCCAGGATCCCGGCAGCGGCGCCCTGCATCCATCGCTGGAGATCGGCGACGCCAGCGATGCTACCGAACGTGCCGCGGATCAGGCGGCCGACGCGGTAACGCGTGGCGACAAGGCAAGCGTGGCGCCGGCAGGCGGCGGTGTGATCCGCCGCCAGATGCGCGAGTGCACGGCCAGTCCCGGGCAGACACCGGACCAACGCCTGGTGAGCTGCCCGGATGATGGTGACTTCCGCGTCACCATGAACCTGTCGGACCAGCCGGCCCGGCCGGAAACGCGAGTCACGGTGAACCCCGGCTGGAACAACCAGAGCATCTGGTTGAACATCGCCGTCTGCCGCGGCGGCACCGCAGTCACCATTACGCCGAATATCAACTTGCCGCAGGCGGTGGGTGCGGCGGTGGCCAACCTGACGGCAGGTTCGGATCTGCTGAAGGGAGTCAGCATCACGCCTGGCTTGACCTTCACCATTGCGCAGAGCAACAGCTTCACCTTCACCGTGGGACCGACGGTGACGCTGGACAAGCAAGGCGTAAGCGGCGTCGGCGGATCGGCGGAGGTAAAGACCAAGGATGTGGACGTCAAGGCCGACGTCACCTACGACCCGCGCAGCAAGACCGGCTTCCTCAACTTCACCTTCAGCGGCGGCTCGGCCCAGCCGGCCGTGGATTGCCACACCAAGGGCAAGCAGTACGTGGTGTTCAATTGCGAGCGCATCAGTCATGTGGCTGAAGTGCCAGCCGTGGCCGAGGAGAAAGAGACGCTCAGCGAAACGCGCTACGTCTTCTTTGAATACGCCACCGACAAATTCCGCCGCGACCTGGCCTTGCCGGTCAAGGATGTCCAGGATCTGGTCGGCAAGGGCTACAAGGTCGATTCCATCCGCGGCTTCACCTCGCCGGAAGGGCCACGCGGTACCGAGAACAAACCCAAGTTCGAGGGCAATACGCAATTGGCGATCGATCGCGCCAAGGCGGCGAAGCAATGGCTGCAGACCGGTGACGTCTGCAAGGGCTGCGACCTCAGCGGTGTGGAAGCGGAAGGGCAAGGAGAGTTGCCGCCGGTGCAGGGCAAGCAGGAACCCGAGCCCAAGGGCCGCACGATGGAGAAGGGGGCCGTTGACGAGTTTCTCGGCAAGACACCCGGCACCACGGCCGATCCGCTGGCGCCGAGCGACCCGGCCGAGCGCGAAAAATTCGAGAAGTTGCCGTTCAACGAGCAGCGCGATCGCGCCTTCAAGGCGATGCGGCGCGCCGCCATCGGGTTCAAGCGCGTCGTGACGAAACGCGAAGCGCAGCCGGGCAAAGCGGCCCACGATGAATTCAAGGCCGCCGATTGCCCGGACAATGTGATTGCGGCCGCGCAGAAATCGTTCGGCATCAATGTCACGACCGGCGCCATCTTGCCGCCTTCGGGAGGCAAATAGTGGACACGCGGGCTTCTCAACAGGCACGCCGGCCCGTGGCACCCGCAGTCGCTGGCGCGATGCGGTTGCAGCGCAAATGCGCTTGCGGTACACACGCACCGGGCGCGGGCGAATGTCCGGAATGCCAGAAGCGCAAAGAGACGCGTGCGCAAGCCAAGCTGACGATCGGGGCGCAGGATGATGCCTTCGAACGTCAGGCCGACACGGTGGCGGATGCCGTCGTGCGCAGCACGGGTCGTATCGGGAGCCCTTTGCACGAGACGTCCACGATCCGGCGCGCGCCGATGGCCGGCGCCACCGGCGGCGTCGCTTCGCCGCAAGTGGATGGTGTGCTCAACAGCGCCGGTCAAGGGCTGGATGCCGCCACGCGCTCCTTTATGGAGCCGCGATTCCAGCAGGACTTCAGCGGCGTGCGCGTGCATGCCGATGCCCAGGCTGGCGTATCCGCCAGGGCGATGGGCGCACTGGCGTATACGGTGGGCAACCATGTGGTGTTCGGGCGCGGCCAGTTCCAGCCGCATACCAGCGCCGGCCGGCATTTGCTGGCGCATGAGCTGACTCATGTGGTGCAACAGGGCGAAGGCGTCCTGCGTCGCGCGCCCGATCCGGCGGTGCTGAAGGAATTCGACGAGCGCGCCACCAAGATCAAGAAGGACAAGGTACTGCTGAAGCAGCCCTTCACCGCGCAGCAGGAGGTGAACCAGATTCTCACCGAAGCGCGCAAACGCGATGACCCGCTGTACTACGTGGGCAAGATGGAAGAGCTGCTGGCGACCAAGGAGCAGTCGGCGGAGGAGCAGGCCAAGGAAACCGCGGCAGAAACCAAGGACGCCGCCGATGCCGAGACGACACGTGCCGCCAGCGCGACAGGGCAGGCTCATGCAGGCGATGAGGAGGCGGTCAGCGCACAGCCCGGCCGCGTCTTCAGCAAGCAGAAGGCGCCGGGCGGCGAAACCTTCCTGATCGATGCGCGCGACGTCACCAATATCGCGGTCAAGGTGAAGGTGCATCTGATCCGCGCCGGCAAGGGCACCGCGGACGATGTGAAGCGCGTGAAGTCGATGGAGGATGCCATCGAGAAGCGCTCGGCGACGCTCGGCTACAGTGTGGATCTGGATTTCGTAGAGAAGTCGGGCGCGGACGTGTTCGACGTGAAAGTCGACACCAGCCAGTGGACCGTGTCCGACAACTGGGTCGGCGACGACGCAGCCATGGCGCATGAGCTGCATCACCGCCTGGGCCTGGAAGAGGACCGCTACAACTACATCGAGGCTCACGCGACCAACGAGAAGATGCACGTCGCGGACCGCATTCACTGGTTCCTGATGGAGCTCAACAAGAAGGTCGACAACAACCCCAATTCCATCATGAACGACAACGTGCATTCGCCGCTGGACGACGATGTGTGCCGAGTCGCGGGCAAGAAGACCAAGGCCGATGTCGATGCCTGCGTGGAACAGCGCACGCAGGCACGCAATAAAGTGATCGGTCCTCCGCTCGGCATGGCGGCACGCTGGGCCTACAAGGCATTCGAACGCCTGTCAGGACTTGCGCCGGCGCCGGCGCATCCAGAGAAGAAGGGTGAGCCGACGATGGAGGAACTCATCCAGCGCCGCGCAGCGGGCATGGCGACGCAGTTGTTCGGCGCCTCAGTGCCCACCGACAAACTGGCCGATCACATTGGCGCGACGCGGATGGAATTGACGCTGTGGAACCTGCAACTGGTATCCGCGCTGATCGACGGCTGCGATAGTTCGCCGACGGTGTCGCAGCAGGAGCGGCCGCGCATCCGCCTGTGCCCGGAGTTCCTGCGGATCGGCCCGGAGCAACAAGCGAACGCGCTGTTGCGCGAGGCGTTCCACGTAACGGGCATCGGCAACGCCGGCACCGATGCGGCATGCGCCACACCCGGCTGCGACGATGCTTGCGGCGACGCCAACAATGCCGAAGCCTGGGCGCGCCTTACCCGTTGCGTGGCGGAGATATGAGCATGGCACGGCAACGGCCAGCGACTCGCAGCATGACGGCGGAATCCGCGCGGAGCCGTGGTGCGACAAACCTGGTTCAGCGCAAATGTGGCTGCGGCACACATAGCACCGGTGGCGAATGCAGCGAATGCGCCAAGAAGCGCGAGCTGGTGCAGCGTAAAGGAGGGCACGGCACGGCGGGACACGAGGCGCCGCCTATCGTGGGCGAGGCGATCCAGTCGTCCGGGCAGCCCTTGGCGCCCACCACGCGCTTGTTCATGGAATCGCGCTTCGGACAAGACTTCAGTCAGGTGCGCGTACACACCGATTCGACGGCGGAGCGGTCGGCGCACGCTATCAACGCCCAGGCCTACACCGTGGGCCAGGATGTGGTTTTCGGTCGGGGGCGCTATGCGCCCGAGAGCGGATCCGGGCGGCACTTGCTGGCGCACGAGCTGGCGCACGTGGTGCAACAGAAGACCCTGTCCACCGGGTTGCAGCGGCTGACGATCGGCCAGCCCGATAGTCCGCTGGAGCGCGCCGCCGATGTGGCGGCCGACGCGGCGCTATCCGGACATGTCATGCCAGCGGCGTCCGGCGGTGCGGATACCGGCAGCGTGCAGCGCGCTGGCATGGGCGATGTGCACGAGGCGGAGGGTCGTCAGCTCGAACTGGATGCGCGCGCCGACGCGGCCGCGAAGAAAACCGTAGGCCCGATGGACGGGAAGTTGCTGACGCCGGAAGAACACACGGCGATCGATACCATGCTGACCAAGGACAAATTGCCCGCGGCCACCCCTCTGGCGCATGCCCAGGGCGCGAACTTTCTGTTGCACGACACTTCGTCGCCAGTTGGTGCCGCATCGATTGCCAAGGAGAAAGCCGAAGGGCGTGGCCCACTGGGCAAGGGCGTGAGCGCCTATGCCCCGCGCGACGATGCGCCGACCGTCGCCCGGCCGGATTTCTTCGAGACCAGGCGACCGACCACGACGGAGCGCGAGAAAGCGCTCGATGTGTTTGCCGTGCCTGCCGACGCGAAGTTGAAGCCGGACAAGCGGCTGGAGGCATGGACCGCGCGGCGTGATGCGCTGTTGCGGCAGGCCTGGGATGCCGCCACGCCAACAGCGCAGCAGGCCGCCATGGACGATGCCCTGGCCGGCAAGAACCTCACCCCGGCGGAAATCACCGCCGAGGAAAAAGGCACGACGAAGAAGGGCAAGGGCAAGAAAACCAAACACGTGCCAGGCGCGGCCGAGCAGCTGGACAGCGCCTCCACCGCCAAGATCATGACCACCGGCGGCTGGACCGTCGGCGAACTATGCAAGAAAAACGACTCGGCGGGCAGCAAGAGCGTCGCTCAACCCGGGTCCGAAAAAGCGATGCAGGGCGCGTGCGACGGCCTTCGCTCCTATTTCGGGCAACGCGAAGTGCGCACCGCTTATACAGCGAGCGTAGAGATCGTCCAGGAGGGTGTGAAGAGCGATAAGGGTAATCAGAACACCTGTGATCCCAAGAACCCGAACCTGACGCCGCTGCCGAGTCCACCCTACAGCGACAACCAGTACGCGAGCGTGACCGGGCTTTACCTGCGCGCCGCGCATATCGCCGGACGGTTTCCCGCGGTGACCACGCATTTTGTCGAGGACGCTTTTATCCAGGGCCACTGCGATCCTCGCTGCTTCGATCTTGGGCGTCTGTATAGAGAAATCGCCGCGCGGATCGGTCACCCGGCGGGCTGCACTTATGGACCGATCCCCAGCTACGGACGCACCTGGGGCACCAACAACATCTGGTGGGACGACGGCGTATGTCACGGGAAACCTCCATGAGCGCCCACCCGATTGGGGTAACGGTCCCGTCCCGCGCTGTCGCGCGGTTTGCGTCACAGCGCCACATCGGCGGAGCACTGAGCATGGACACATTGCGGAAAGGCGACCAGGGACCGCAAGTCGCCCAACTCCAGCAACTGCTGACGCAGCGCGGTTACTCCGCGCCGGCCAGCGGCGTTTTCGACACGCGTACCTGGCAAGCCGTGCGCGCCTTCCAGACGCAGAACCTCGATCAGCATGGCCAGCCGCTGGTCGTAGATGGCACGGCCGGTCCGCTGACCTGGTGGAGCCTGCAGAATCCCAAGCCGTCGATCGTCACGCCGACTGCGGTGGATTACACCGTGATGCCGGCGACGGGCGGCAGTGCGCGCGGACGCGCGGCGCTTGCTATCGCCATCGGCGAACTGAAAGCGGGCGCGTGCGAAGAGGGCGGCAATAACTGTGGTCCGTTCGTGCGCAAGTATCTGGCGCCTGCCGGTGTAGCCGAAGGCAACCCGTGGTGCGCGTCCTTCGTCAGCTACTGCTATCTGCAAGGCGCTGGCGGCAATCAGGCGCAGATGCCATTCGCGTACACGCCGAGCGCGCGCGACATGCTGGCCGAGTTCAAGCAACAGGGTTGGGCTTCGACACCGGGTGACGGCTACGTGCCGCAGCCTGGCGACATCGTGGTGTGGTGGCGAGTGAGTCTGGCCGGCTGGCTGGGGCATGTCGGCATGGTGCATTCGGTCAAGGACGGCATGCTCTACACCATCGAAGGCAACCGCAGCCCGAGTGTGCAGGGCTTCTCTTATGTGCTGAGCCGCATGGACAAGCTGCTCGGCTTTGGACATGTGCCATGAGCGGCTTCCCCGGCTCGCCGCGCATTCTGAAGGGCGGCATCGTACTGATCGATCCGGACAGCTCGGCGGTGCTGCGTGTGATCGCGCTGCAGTACAACCCGGATTCGATCACCCGCTCGTTGCAGGTGCAGGCGATCAGCGCGGATGGTGGCGACCGCTCGGAAGTGTTGCGGCTGAAAGGTCCGCCGGTCGAGACGATCAAGCTGGAAGCGGAGATCGATGCCACCGACCAGCTGGAGTTCCCCGAGCGGAACCCGATCGCCACGCAGAGCGGCGTGTTCGCCCAGCTCGCCGCGCTGGAAACCATGATCTATCCCACCAGCGGGCAATTGAACACCAACGACATGCTGTCGCAGATCGGTACGTTGGAGATCATCCCGATGGAAACGCCGCTGGCGCTGTTCGTGTGGAGTCAGACGCGCATTCTTCCGGTGCGTGTGACCGAGTTGAGTATCACCGAAGAGGCTTTCGACACCGCGCTCAATCCGATCCGCGCCAAGGTGAGCCTCGGCTTGCGCGTGCTGTCGGTGAACGACGTGCCGAGCGGGCACAAGGCGGCAAGCCTGTTCATGAGCTATCTGCAGAACAAGGAGCGGCTGGCCGGCACCGCGCCGGCGATGCCGTTGTCTGCGTTGGGCATTACGGGAGTGCCGTGATGAGCGTTATTTTTCCACCGACCAGCCGCTATGCGTTGACGCCGACGGGGACCTTCGTGCGCGCGGACGGCACGCCGGTCACTTATCTCAAGCGCCGCTTCGTGCCTGCGCCCGAGAATTTCGCATTGCTGCAATGGCATCGCGTGGTACAGGGCGAGCGGCTGGACAACATCACCGCGCATTACCTCGGTGATCCCGAGCAGTTCTGGCGGCTGTGCGACGCGAATCGTGCGCTGCGCCCGGATGAACTCACCGAGACCGTCGGCCGCAAGCTCGCTATTACCTTGCCGGAAGGTATTCCGGGGGTGCCGCATGCCTAAGGCCACGCTGACCAAGTATCGCCATCGTCACCAGCCCTGTCTGTCCGCAGGCCGCAGGGCCGTCGGCGAAGGCAGACTGGTGGTCTGTCGAGACGGCGGACCGAAGGCATGTGGACAGACAGGGCTGGCCCCAACATATGAAATGTCGAATGACGGGGTGACCCCAGGAAGGCTCGCAGGCCGCGCCGCGCAGCTTGCCAAGACAGCCAGTCTTCCCTGCGCCGCGCGGCGCGGCCTGCAAGCCTTCCTGGGGTCATGACGATGGCGATACTTGGTCAGCGTGGCCTCGGGGGCGTGCACCTGACCTTATTGGTCGGACCTGTGGTGCCGGTGCCGGTGCCGCAGATGGTGCTCGATGCGCTTACGCAGATCGAAGTGGTGCAGCCTGACGAAGCGGCCGGCGCGTTCACCCTGCAATTCACCCTGAGCGTGCAGTCGCCGCTGCACACCTTGTTTCTGCTCAGCGGCGGTGGCGTGGTGCCGCTGTTGCGGGTCATCGTGGTGGCGACAGTGAACGGCACGCCGCAAGTACTGATCGACGGCGTGGTGACCAAGACGGAAGTCACACCCGGCGCCGACCAGCGCCACACCAACCTGCAGGTGACCGGCGACGACCTCACCACCGTGATGCAGAAGCTTGAATTCTCCGGCCTGCCGGGGTTGCCGTATCCGGCGATGCCGGCCGAGGCGATCGTCGCCTTGCTGCTGGCGAAGTACGCGTTTCTCGGCGTAGTGCCGCTGGTGATCCCGAGTATCGCGTTCGATGTGCCGATTCCCACCGATCGCATTCCGACCCAGCAGGGCACCGACCTGGAATACATCCGTCTGCTCGCCAGCCGTGTCGGCTACGTGTTCTATATCGAACCCGGTCCGGCGCCCGGCATGAGCACGGCGTACTGGGGACCGAAGATCAAGGTGGGCGTGCCGCAGCCGGCGCTGAATGCGGATATGGACGCGGGCAGCAATGTCGAAAGTCTCAGCTTCAGCTACAACGGCAATGCGCGCAGCCTGCCCATCGTCTACATCCAGAATCCGCAGACCAAGATACCGCTGCCGATTCCGATTCCCGACATCGGCCCGCTCAATCCGCCGCTCGGCCTGATCGATCCGCCGCCGCAGACACTCAACCCGCTGCCGGAAACGGCCAAGTACTCGCCGGTGCGCGCGCTGTTGCTGGGCATGGCGGAGGCGGCCAAATCCGCCGATACCGTGACCGGCAAGGGCAGCCTCGATGTGGCGCGCTACGGCCGCGTGCTGAAAGCGCGGCAGCTGGTCGGTGTGCGCGGTGTCGGCCCCGCCTTCGATGGCCTGCACTACGTGAGCGAAGTGCGCCACACCATCAAGCGCGGCGAGTACAAGCAGAGCTTTAGCCTGTCGCGCAAGGGCCTCATCTCCACCGTGCCGCTGGTGCCGCCATGACCAAGTACTACGGCAAATACCGCGGCACCGTGATCCAGAACGTGGACCCCGAACAGCTCGGCCGCATCCAGGCGATGGTGCCGGATGTGTCCGGCCTGCTTCCCTCGAGCTGGGCGATGCCGTGCGTGCCGTTCGCCGGTAAGCAGAGCGGCGTGTACGTGGTGCCGCAGATCGGTGCAGGCGTGTGGATCGAGTTCGAGCAGGGTGATCCGGATTACCCGATATGGAGCGGCGGCTTCTGGGGTATCGCGGCTGAGGTGCCTGCGCTTGCGCTCGCGGGAAATCCGGTCAGTCCCAGCGTGGTGTTGCAGTCGGGTCTGCAGAACACGATCTCGATCAGCGACCTGCCGGGACCCACCGGCGGCATCCTGCTCAAGAGCACCACGGGCGCGATGATCATGGTCAACGACATCGGCATCACCATTTCCAACGGCAAGGGCGCCACCATCGTGCTGGCCGGGCCCACCGTCACCATCAACAACGGCGCGCTGGTCGTGACCTAGGAGCGATGCGCGATGCCCGGTTTCCTCATCCATGTCGGTGCCAGCGTGCTTTGTTCGCACGCGGGGCAGGCGCAAGCCACGATGCCGAATCCGCGCGTGATGGTGAGCGGCCAGCCCACCGTCGCCATATCGGGACCGTGGTTGATCGCCGGTTGCGCGTTTCCGCCGCCGCCCGCCGCCAACGGTCCTTGTGTCAGCGCCCAGTTCGTCACGGCGGCGACACGGGTCACTTCCAATGGACAACCGCTGCTGTGTTTGGACAGCCAGGCGATTTGCGCGCCTACCGGCACGCCGCTGCTGATCGTCGCCAGCCAGGTGCGCGTCAGCGCCATGTGAGGACGTCATGGACACCGCGATCAATATCGATTTCCCCTATGGCTTCGACCGCCGCGGCCGCACAGCGTCGACCGACAACGACGACCATGTGCGCGACATGATCGAGCAACTGCTGTTCACCCGCCCGGGCGAGCGCGTGAACCGGCCGGACTTCGGCAGCGGCTTGTTGCAGATGGTGTTCGCGCCAAACAGCCCGGAAGTGGCTGCCGCGTTGCAGTTCACCCTGCAGGCGGCCTTGCAGCGCTATCTCGGCGACGTCATCAGCGTCGGCGCGCTGCAAGTCACCAGCAACGATTCGACCCTGCAAGTGGATCTCAGCTATACCGTGCTGGCGACGGGTGACGCCCGCACGGCGAGCTTCACGCGGAGCACGCCATGAGCACGACGGTGAATGCGCCCTCGGTA
The DNA here is from genome assembly GCF_044904565.1 of Dyella koreensis. Lineage (NCBI taxonomy): Bacteria > Pseudomonadati > Pseudomonadota > Gammaproteobacteria > Lysobacterales > Rhodanobacteraceae > Dyella > Dyella koreensis. The sequence continues at coordinate 194,578 of NZ_JADIKD010000012.1, forward strand.
GTGCCGATCGGCTGCGGCCTGTTGCCCGCCTGCAGCGATGAGGCGCGGCGCGAGCGGCTGCGCCTTTCCGGAAAACTCAACGGCATCGACTACGTGGAAGTCGGAGACGACGGCGTAACCCTGTGCGTGCATCTGTTCGGCCCGATACCCGCGGGCATCGCGGTTGCCAATGTGCGCGTCAGCGGCGGCGATCGCATCACCGGGTTGCGCGTGCTCAGCGTCAGCGAAGAGAACGAGCCGGCGATGCACGACGATGTCTGCCTGCGCGTCGTGCTGGATCGCGAAGGCGATCACTCAACCTACTGCCTGTGCCTGGTCGATGCAGCCTCGGGCAACGATCCCGCCGGCTGGATCGCCTATCCCGGGTTCGATCCACGTTATGCCTGCGCCGCGCTGCGTTTCCGGCTGGACTGCGCCAAGGATCTCGACTGTGCGGCGGAAACACTCTGCGTAGAGGCACCGGCACCGCTGCCGGAAATCAACTATCTGGCCAAGGACTACGCCAGCTTCCGCCAGCTGTTCCTCGATCGCATGGCGCTCGACGCGCCAGCCTGGCAGGAACGCCATGTGCCCGATATCGGTATCGCGCTGGTCGAAGTATTGGCCTACACCGCCGACTATCTCAGTTACTACCAGGATGCCGTGGCCACCGAGGCGTATCTGGCGACGGCACGACGGCGCATCTCGGTGCGCCGGCATGCGCGGCTGGTGGACTACCGCATGCACGAAGGCTGCAACGCGCGCGCGTTCGTGGCGCTGTCGCTGCCGGCCGGCGAAGTGACGCTGGATCTCGCGGAGATGTTGCTGCTGGTGCCACCACCTGCGCAGGAAGACGTCAAGGCCGGCACGATCACCGCGGCGGAACTGACGCGTGCGCGTGCCAACGGTGCGCTGGTGTTCGAACCGATGCCGCTGGATGGCGCGACCTCGATCACCGTGGTCGCCGCGCACAGTGCGATCCACCTGTACACCTGGGGCAATGAGCTGTGCTGCCTGCCGCGAGGCAGCACGAGGGCGGTGTTGCTCGACGCGCCGCCGCCTTCCGTTCCGACAACGCCCAATGCCGGCGCCACGGCGGCACCGTCCATGGATGTGGCCTCCACGGCGACCGCGCAGCGCCGATTGAAGCTGCAAGTCGGGGATCTGCTGATCCTTGAAGAAGTTCTGGGGCCCGCCACCGGCAACCCGGCCGATGCGAATTCGGAACATCGCCATGCCGTGCGGCTGACCGAAGTGCTGGAGATGGTCGATCCGCTCGATGGCAGCCTGCTGCTGCAGGTGAGCTGGGATGTCTGCGATGCACTGCCGTTCGATCTGTGCCTGTCGGTGCGCAAACCATCGCCGGATTGCGCGTGGCTGCATGACGTCAGCCTGGCGCGAGGCAATGTGCTGCTGGTCGATCACGGCGACCACGTGCCGGGACAATGCACTTGCGACCCGATCTGCGCGCCGCCGGCATTCATCGACGATACCGACTATCCCGGCCTGAGCCAGGCGCTCGCCGCGATGCCCGATGCCTGCATGCGCTGCGACGCGCTTGCCGAGAATTGCTGGCTGGTATCCGGCAGCGAGCAATATGACTGCTGCCGTTGCGAAGGCGCGGTCCAGGATGTGTTGCGCCCGCCCACGGACACCGGCCATGTGCTGCCCGGCACGCCGCTGACCTGGGCCGAACCCTTGCCCGATGGCCCCAATGCACCTGTGTGCCGATTGATGGTGCGCGATCCGCGCGCGGCGCTGCCGCAGCTCGATGTTTATGGCGGTGCGCTGGATGGCGTGTTGTTCAAAGGTACGCCTGCCGCGCAGTGGCATTGGCAGGCGCGGCAGGATCTGCTGGAGAGCGGTCCGGACGATCGCGACTATGTGGTCGAGATCGACGACGACGGTGCCGCGCACCTGCGTTTCGGCGATGGGGTGCTCGGGAGGCAGCCGCAGGCCGGTGATTTCTTCCGCGCGCGGACACGCCTCGGTAATGGAGCCGTCGGCAATGTAGGGCGCGAGAGCATCGTATGGCTGGCGTTGAAATCCGGCGATCAACCGGATGGCCTGGTTCCGCGCAATCCGCTGCCGGCGAGCGGCGGTACGGCGGCGGAGACGCTGGCCGAAGTGAAGTTGTATGCGCCTGGCGCGTTCCGCGCGCATCCGCTGCGCGCCATCACCGCCGACGACTACGCCATGTTCGCCGCGCGCGAGCCGGCGCTGCAGGGTGCAGCCTGCACGCTGGACTGGAACGGCAGCTGGTACGAGGCGGACGTGGTGGTCGATCCGCTGGGCCGCGAGTCGCTGCCCGGCGCGCTGGCCAGGCAGATCAAGCGCGATCTGCATCCGTATCGACGCATCGGCCACGACATCGCCGTGCGCGGCGCGTGCTATGTGCCCTTGTTGATCGAGCTGATGGTCTGCGTGCTGCCGGATTTTCTGGTGGCGCATATACAGGCGGAGCTGATCGATCGCTTCAGCGCCGGCCTGCGCCGTGACGGCACGCCAGGCTTCTTCCACCCGGATCGCTTGCGGCTTGGCCAGCCGGTCAGCGCCAGTGCGTTGATGGCTGAAGCCCAGGCCATCACCGGTGTGGCCCATGTGGAAGTGATCACGCTGGCACGCATGGATGGCGGCAAGAAGGGCGAGGTGCCGGATGACGGCCTGCTCGACATAGCGGCGACCGAGATCGCGCAAATGGACAACGATCCGGACCATCCCGACCACGGCAGTATCACGTTCACGATGGGAGGTGGCCGATGAGCTGCTGCAGCGCCTGCGGCCAACATGCCTGTGCCTGCGGATGCGGCGCCGGTACGCGCACGCCGCGTTCCCTGTACAACCGGCCCGGGCTGGACAGCCTGGTCTATCGCGTCGGTAGCTACGCCGATTTTCGCGCCACCATGCAGATGGACTTGAGCGATGCCGCCTTGCCGGCGCTGGCCGCACTGCGCACGCGGGACCTGGACGATCCGTCCATGGCCTTGCTCGATGCCTGGGCGATTGGCGCCGACGTACTGAGCTTCTATCAGGAACGCATCGCCAACGAGGGTTATCTGCGCACCGCCACCGAACGTTGCTCGGTGCTGCAGCTCGGCCGCCTGGTGGATTACCGCCTGCGGCCCGGCGTGGCGGCCAGCGTGTATCTGGCCTACACCATCGACGACAACTCGCCGACGGTGACCATTCCCGCGGGCGCCAAGGCGCAGTCCGTGCCGGCGCCCGGCGAGCAGATGCAGACGTTCGAAACGGCCGAGCCGCTGGAGGCGCGCAGCGCGTGGAATGCACTGAAGCCGCGACTGAGCCGGCCACAGAACATCACAGTGCAAACCATCGGCGACCTCGGCGAATTGTGGATCGCCGGCACCAGCAGCAACCTCAAGCAGGGTGATCGGCTGTTGTTCCTGTTCGGCGAACTCGCCACCGGCGTGCAGGCGGTGCGCATGGTGCAGTCGGTGGAGCCGCAGACGCAAAACGATTGCAGCAGGATTCTGCTGCGGCCACTGGAGCCGATTGCCGTAAAGATCATCCAGGCCGCGAATGTGGCCATCGATGCGCTGAATGCTTCCAGCGCCGGGCCGAATCACGACGAGTGGCTGTATGCCTTGAATTGGGTTCGCAAGCTGCTGCTGTTCGGTGGCGATACGACTGATAGCTACGACGCGCTGATGAAGCCTCCTTTCGGCAACGATGATCCGTCGCCGGGACCGCCGCCGGTCGATGTGTTCGCGGCGGCTGCGCAGGCGGCGTTCGGCAGTGGGTCGGATGGAACCGGCGGCTTCCCGGCTTCGTTCTCGTCGCTGTTCCAGGCGCTGACCCTGATGCCGACGGTGCAGCCCGCGAACAATTTTCTGCTTCCGCGCAACCTGGCTGTCGCCCTGGGCACGGCCAGCGATGCGAGGCCGCAGCTGTTGTTGAATTTCGAAACGAGGCTGGTGGATACCTTCTACGGATCGTGGACGGGTATACCGAACGGCGTACCGTCGCCGAAACTCAGTGGCGTGTTTGCACTGCGGCTCGCTGCGCCGATGTTCGGCTACAACGCGGTCGTGCCGATGGGGCTCGCGCCCAATACGGACAGCGCTACCAAAGCGGCCATACCGTTTGTATCGGTACCCGGCAATGACTGGCAGCCCAGCGAGACGCCCGACGTCGTGCGGCTGGACAACGCTTACGACAGTGTGGCTGTGGACAGCTATTTGCTGATCAATCCGTCGTCGTGGAATAACGCCGATCTGCCCTTCGTGGCCCAGGCCCGAAGTGTGCAGATCCATCCGCGCACGGCCTACGGGATCAGCGGCAAGACCACGGAAATCGCGCTGGCCAAACAAGGCAGCGATCCCTTGTGGGACGTTTCGGGCGATTCGAGCATCGCCCGGCTGCGCAGCACGCAGGTATTCGCGCAGAGCGACGCGCTGACGCTGGCCGATCAGGCGATTACCGACGATGTCGGCAATGTCAGCGCCCCCAGTGTGCCGACTGACGGCGCAACGCGGCTCACGCTGGACGCGGCCGTCGACGGACTCAAACCCGGTCGCTGGGTGATCGTGGAAGGCGAGCGCGCCGACGTGCCGAGCGACAACGCGGTGACCTCCGCCGAACTGGTCATGCTAGCCGCGGTGGAGCAGGGCGTGGACGCGCAGCTATCCGGCGATACCGTGCACAGCACGCTGGTGTTTGCCAACAAGGGCCTCGCCTACAGCTACCGGCGCGACAGCGTAAAGGTGTATGCCAATGTGGTCCGCGCCACGCACGGCGAGACGCGGAACGAAGTGCTCGGTTACGGCAATGGCGCCACGCCGATGCAGACCTTCACGCTGAAGCAATCGCCGCTGACCTTTGTATCTGCAGCCACGGTCGACGGCGTGCAGAGCACACTCAGCGTGGTGGTCAATGGGATGCACTGGCATGAGCTGCGCAATCTGGCGTTCGCCGAAGCGGGCAGCCGCAGTTTCGTCACCAGCATCGACGACAGCGGCAAGACCAGTGTGACCTTTGGCGACGGCAGCCACGGCGCGCGCCTGCCTACCGGCATGGAAAACGTCGCCGCGACTTACCGTAACGGCATCGGCACACCGGGCAATGTGAAAGCCGGCCAGATCAGCCTGCCGACGACCAAGCCGTTGGGCGTGAAGCAGGTGATCAATCCCTTGCGTGCTTCCGGTGGCGCGGATGCGGAAACACGCGACCAGGCGCGCCGCAATGTGCCCCTGGCGGTGCTTGCCCTGGACCGGCTGGTCTCGATTACCGATTACGCCGACTTCGCGCGCACCTTCGGCGGTGTGGGCAAGGCAGCGGCGGTCAAGCTGGGTGCCCAGGTGTGCGTAACCATTGCCGGCGCGGCGGACGCGCCGGTCGACCCGACCTCCGACCTCTACCGAAACCTGCTGCAGGCGCTACAGAAGTACGGCGATCCTTCGTTGCCGGTGAGCCTGGATGTGCGCGAACTGATCTCGCTCACGCTGAGCGCGAAGGTAGGGCTGGCGACCGACTATGTCTGGGAAGCGGTCGAGCCGCTGGTGCGCGCGGCCTTGCTCGACCGCTTCGGTTTCGATCGGCGCGGGCTGGCCCGCAATGTCTATCTCAGCGAGATCGTCGCCTGTATCCAGGCGGTGCGCGGGGTGGCCTGGGTCGATGTGGATGCGTTCGGCTCGATGGACGAGGCGACCCTGCTGGAAGGGTTCGGTGCCGACGATCCGGGTGGCGACAAGAACACGGGCGAAAAAAGTACGCTTGCCGTGGTGTCGAAGTCATCCGCTGCGTCGCAACTGGGGACGGTGAACCAGCGCGTGCAGGCGCTGCCCGCACGCTATGACGACAGCGGCAACCTGCTGCCGGCGCAGCTCACTTACTTCCTGCCCACCGTACCCGACACGCTGTTGCTGCAGGAGGCCAAGCCATGAGCGCGAACCCGGATCGCCTGTACGACCTGATGCCGGTGGTCTACCGCATGCGCGATGCGGAGCAGGGCTATCCGCTGCGCGATTTTCTGCGCGTGCTATCCACCCAGGCCAATGTGCTGGAACAGGACATCACGCGGCTCTACAACAACTGGTTTATCGAGACCTGCGATGACTGGGTGGTGCCGTATATCGGTGACCTGCTTGGCTACGGCCTGCTGCCGGAAGCAGCGACGCTGGCCGATAGTGGCGCGCATGCTGCGCGTCTCGGGCGCGTGCTGGCACCGCGTGCCGACGTGGCCAATACGATCGATGCGCGTCGTCGCAAGGGTACGTTGTCGCTGCTGGAAGACCTGGCGCGGGATGCCGCGGGTTGGCCGGCGCGCGCGGTGGAGTTCTACCGCTTGCTGGGCTGGATGCAGCATCTGGATCACCAGCACCCGCATCGCGGCGGCACTGCAGACCTGCGCGATCCCGGAACGCTGCAGCGCATCGGCTGGGCCAACGGTGCGTTCGATCCGTTCGCGCATAGCGTCGACGTGCGGCGCATGAGCAGCCACCATCGCCGTGGCCGTTATGGCATTCCCGACCTGGGCCTGTTCGTGTTCCGCCTGCGCAGCTATCCGGTGACAGTGACGCCGGCTTATTGCCTGGAAGAGCGCGGCCCGCACTGCTTCACCTTCAGCGTGCTGGGCAACGACACGCCGCTATTCCAGCGGCCGGTGGCCGAGAGCGTGCCCACGCATATTGCGCAGGAGATCAACCTGCCGGTGCCGTTGCGCCGCTACCGCTTCGCCGAGCGCGGCGCGGATGCCGACTACGCGAGCGTATCCGCCGCGCTGTATGGCGAAGACAAGAGTGTCCTGATCTATGCGCCCGATTGGCCGTCCAAAGGGCAGGGGATGCCGGTGCCGCGCGAAGCGCTGATGCCCGCCGACCTCTCGGGCTGGCGCTACCAGGTGCCGCGCGGCCGGCTCGCGGTGGACCCGGAACGCGGACGCATGATGTTCCCGGCCAATCAACGCCCCAAGGGTGGCATCTGGGTGTCGTACTGCTATGGCTTCGCCGCCGACATGGGTGGTGGCGAGTACGCGCGGATCACCCCCGAGCTGGAGCACGCCACACGCTACATCGTTCATACCGCGCTGCCCGGCAACGACCCAGCCAAGAACCCGCTGCCCGCGGGACACTACGCCAGCATCGCCGATGCGCTGAAGGCCTGGGCCCAGGCCAAGGCGGCCGACGCCACGCTGCGCTCGCTGATCATCGAGCTCGCCGAGAGCGGTGTCTACGAAGGCAGCATCGATCTGCAGCTGGATGCAGGTGAAGCGATCCAGCTGCGCGCAGCCGAGCGCACCCGGCCTGTGCTGCGCCTGCTCGATGTGCGCGCCAGCCAGCCGGATGCATTGAGCGTTGGCGGCGGCGCCGGCAGCCGCTTGTTGCTGGACGGTCTGCTGGTGGTGGGCCGCGGCATCGAAGTACACGGGCCGGTCGGCGACGACAGCACCACCGAGTTGCAGCAGGATCTGTGCGAGCTGGTGATCCGCCACTGCACGCTGGTGCCGGGCTGGGCACTGCATTGCGACTGCGATCCGAAGCGCCCGGGCGAGCCGAGCATCACCCTCGACAGCACGCGCGCGTCGTTGCGCATCGAACAGAGCATCGTCGGCGCCATCTCGGTGATCAGCCCACCACAGCGCGGCGAGCCGCCGACGCTGCAGGTATGCGACAGCATCGTTGACGCGACCGGCGTCGAACGCGTGGCGCTCGGCTCGCCCGACGAGGCAGTGGCGTATGTCGAGGCAAGCCTGCGGCGCTGCACCGTGATCGGTGAGATACAGGCGCACAGCATCCGTCTGGCAGAGGACAGCATTTTCACCAGTGTCGTGCGCGTGTTGCGCCGGCAATCAGGCTGCGTCCGTTTCTGCTACGTGCCGCCTGGTTCGCGCACGCCACAGCGTTTCCACTGCCAGCCTGATCTGGCGCTCGCTGCGGCGACCACCGATGCGGCCCGCGCGCAGGAAACCCTGCGCGTAGTGCCTCAGTTCCGCAGCCTTCGCTACACCGCGCCCCATTACGCACGCCTGGACGATGGCTGCTGCGAGGAAATCCGCAGCGGCGCCTCCGACGAGTCCGCGATGGGCGTGTATCACGATTTGTACGAGCCGCAGCGCGAAGCCAACCTTGTTTGGCGTCTGGAAGAATACGTGCCCGCGGAAACCGACGCCGGCATTCTCTACGCGAGTTAGGAGATCGACCATGAAAGGCGACTTCGCACGTGTCACGTTCGATCCGACACGGCACTACAACCGGGTGTTGCAACAGCAGGGAAGGGTGCTGCTGGAGGCTGACTGGAACGAGCAGGCCGGTATCCAGCTGCATCTGCTGCACACTTTGATCCGCGATCTGGTGGGGCCGTGTTGGGCCGTGGGTAACGGCTTTTCGATCGCGCAACAGCCGCATGTGGCGGACTGGCAGTTGCAGGCGGGGCATTTCTACGTCGATGGCATCCTTTGCGAAAACGACGTGTTATGCACGCTGGGAACCCAGCCCTATGCGCCCGCGCCAGCCGACGACGGCGGCGACTGGAACAACCCGCCGGCGAGCTTCGCGTTGTGGCTGGATGTGTGGGAGCGGCATCTCTCCGCCATCGAAGCGCCGGGCATTGCCGATGTCGCGCTGAACGGTATCGACACCGCGACGCGGGCACAGACCGTATGGCAGCTTCGCCTGCTGGATCTCGATACGGCACACGAAACCGCGCCACTGGATGCAGCCACGGCTGCGCTCAATCTTCGTTTGCTCGCAGCGACGACCGATGCGGAGAAGGCCGCGATCAAGCAGCAGCTCGACGCGATCGCCCAGCTGCGCAACAGCCTCGCCACCGGCGCCGCTGGGAACAACAACGACCCATGTAACTCGCTGCGCTTGATTCTGGGCGCGCGGGCTGCCTATGCATGGCCGATGCTGCGTGCGCAACTTGGGCCCGTGGTATCAGACAGTGACTCCTGCATCATTGCCGCCGACGCACGCTATCGCGGCTGCGAGAATCAGCTGTATCGCGTGGAAGTGCATCAGGGCGGGATGGCCAGCAGTGCGAACGCGACCACCACCACCGACTTCAAATGGTCGCGCGAGAACGGCTCGGTGATCTTCCCGATCGTCAACGCGGTGAGCACTCCGCAGAACGACGGCAGCGCGCAGCTCGCGGTATCGCTGGCCAACCTGGGCCGCGACCAGCGGCTGGGGCTGGCGGTGAACGACTGGGTGGAGCTGGTCGACGATGACTACACGCTTGCGCAGCGCGCTTCTCCGCTGTTGCAGGTGATCGCCATCGATATCGCCCAGCGTCTGGTGACACTGGCGGTGCCGAAGAATGTCACCGCTTATGCGGTCAGCAACGATCCGAAGAAACACCCTTTGTTGCGCCGCTGGGACCAGAGCCAGAACCTGGATGCGCAAGGCTGCGTGTCGCTGGTGGAGGGCGAGTTCATCGATCTGGAGGACGGTGTGCAGATTCGCTTTGAACCCGGTGGCATCTACGCTACCGGCGATTACTGGCTGATTCCCGCGCGCGTTGCCGGCAATGGCACGCTCGACTGGCCGCAGGCGGCGGACGGCTCGGCTGTCGCCGTGAAATCGCGCGGTATGCATCGTCAGGCCGTGCTCGGCATATTCGGCGCGCAAGGTGCCTATACCGAATGCTGTTGCCGCTTCGATTCGCTGTGCGCCTTGATGAAGAACTCGGTGAGACGATCGACCGATGCCATCGTGGCCGCTCCGGCTGTGGCGCCGATGTTTAATTCAGTCGTAACGACGGGAGCGACTGCCAAGGTCGCGAAGAAGCGCGGCACCGGGGCGAACAAACCATCCGGCTAGGCCGATACGCGCGGCGATCCATCGCATGATGGATCGCCGCGCTTCGTGCCGGAGGGGGGCGTGGGTTTCCGCGCGCTCTTGATCGCCGGCGCCGCATGGCGGCGCATGATGCCGGTGAACGCTTGTATGCCACAGGTCACTCGCCGAAGCGGGCTTTTCGGGAGTTGTGGCACATGCGAGTGAACCGGGCGGCAATGAAGACTGGCCTCCGGCCGGTTGCCGATGGCGCGTTGAATCACCCACAGGACGGTTGAACGACTATGAAGCGTATTCCGCTGGCGTTAGCTGCAGGCGTTTCTTTCGCTCTGGTTCCATGGGTGTTGTGCGCGAAGACGCGACATGTGCCCACCGCAACCGCATCGTGCTCGCCTTCGCTATTGCACGTCGATGGCAACCAGATATGGGTCAACAAGGAAGGGGCGGGGAGCGTGACCGTCGTCTTCGAGTCCGGATTCGGAAACGATTCGAGTGTGTGGTCGCAGATTGCGCCGCGGATTCGCGCCGCGGGTGCGCAGACATGGGTTTACGACCGTGCCGGCATGGGCAAGAGCAGCATCGATACGTCGGCGCCTTACAGTCTCGACAATGATGTGCACATCCTGAGAACGGCGCTGACCGATTGCGGCATCAAGGGGCCCATCGTGATGGTCGGGCATTCCTACGGCGGCGCCATCAGCTTGCTGGCCGCAAGCGAAGATCAGCGCATCAAGGGACTCGTATTGCTGGATGCCGTCGTTCCCGGCGTCTGGCCCAAAAGCGAAGTCGACAAGAACCTGGAAATGATGCGCGGGCAGTACAAGGAAGTCCACGAGAAAGCGCCAGGTCTCGCCAAGGTGGCGATTCCGTGGGCCGAGGCCATGCCGGCGACGGCAAAGCGAGTGGATGGCCTCAGCGTTCCAGACACCTTGCCGATCGAAGATATCGTTGCGGAGAAGGGACGCGACGACCCAGCGAGTGCGCGGATATGGAGTGACGCGCACAAGGCATTCACGGCGAACCATCCGCATCGCGAGTACGTTCTCGCTGAAGGCAGCTCGCACAAGGTCATGCTCGACAAGCCCGATCTTGTGGTGGACGCCATCATCAAGATGCTTGCGCAGGCAAAGGGCCGATAGCGGAGTGGCGAATTCTCAATGCTGGAGGACGCTGATCGTCCGCAGCCACACCTCGACCAGCTCGGGCCAGCCAGTGATCGGGCGCTCCGTGCGCCGCAAGCCGAAAGCATGTCCACCATTTGCGTACAGATGCATTTCCGTCGGCACGCCCGCTTTCTTGAGCGCCGCGAAGTAGACCAGCGATTGGTTCACGCCATCCACGTAGTCGTCTTCCGCTTGCAGCAAAAACGTCGGCGGCGTCTCGCGGGAGACCGGGACATTGGGATTCAACGTATCGTTATCGGTCGCGAGATGCCCTGGATAGATGGCTATCGCGAAATCCGGACGGCTGCTTTCCTTATCGGCCGCGTCTACTGGCGTATATAAGCGGCGCTTGAAGTGCGTACTCACTTCCGCCACCAGATACCCACCCGCTGAAAACCCCAGCACGCCAACCTTGCGGGGATCGATGTGCCACTCCGCCGCATGAAGGCGCACCAGGCCTAAGGTTCTCTGGGCGTCGTCCAGGGACGGCATGGATAACGCGCGGTTGTGCGGACGGCAATCGCACTGCCATTCATAGGGCGCGCTCGGAACGCGATACTTCAACAGGACACAGGTGACGCCTTTGGATGTCAGCCAGTCGCAGACATCGGTGCCCTCGAGATCCATGGCCAGCCCCTGGAATCCGCCGCCTGGAAACACGACAACCGCGGCTCCGGTGTTATTTCCGGTTGGGGCGTAGACCGTCATGGTGGGTAGCGACACGTTGGATACCCCCACGATCGGTTTGCCGCCGATGAGTTTGTGGCCAGTCTCGGTGAACTCGGGCCCCGGCATCGGCTTGGCATCCGGTGGTGTGCCGGGCCACAGCGGTATTTGTGTGTGTCCGTCGGAGGGCTGCCAGACTGTCGTTGCATATGTGCTTGAGCACACCATCAGCAGGCACAGGGCAATAAACCACAGCTTCATGGCGCTCCTCCGTTTTGGCGCACGGCCAAGGTTGAGTAATAGGGCCACCAGTCAGGTGGCCTCGCAGGTGTGCACCGATCGTGCTCGCCGTTCCGGACTGGCGGCGGCCGCTCCCGTGGGTTTTTCCGGGCAAGCCGTCGGTGCCGGAGGGAAGGATGGGGTGACCAACGGCAGAGGCACGGCAGTCCGGCTGGGCGCAGTATCGAGCTGGCCCTAAACCTCTGTTGTATTGACCTTTTCGCCCCCGTGTCTTTAGTTTAGTTGACTGTGGCGATTATTTGGTTCAATAATGAGAATGATCATTCATTCTTTGCCTTTCGCTATCCCCGAGCGAGCTGGATCGAGGTTTCGCATGTCTTCCCCATTCCCCTTGTCGCGTCTGCTGCTGGCAGGCGTTTTGACGGCCACCGCGCTGGCCCTGGCCAGCTGCAAAGGCGGTCACGCCGAGCAACCGCAGGGCGGTCCGACCGAAGTCACGGTGGTGACGCTCAAACCTCAGTTGGTCACGGTGACCCGCGAGTTGCCGGGACGTACCAGCGCGTTTCTCATCGCCGAGGTGCGGCCGCAGGTGAACGGCATCATCAAGCAGCGCCTGTTTACCGAAGGCGCGATGGTGAAGGCAGGACAGCCGCTGTATCAGCTGGACGACGCGACCTATCGCGCCGACCACAACAACGCCAAGGCCAGTCTGGCGAAGGCCAAGGCCACGCTCTACTCGGCGCAGCTCAACGCGAAGCGCACCAGCGAACTCGCGCGCATCGACGCGGTGAGCAAACAGGATGACGAGAGCGCCACCGCCGCGTGGCGCCAGGCTGAAGCCGATGTGGCGGCAGCGCAGGCATCAGTGGAAAGCACCGGCGTTACGCTCGGCTTCGCGCGCATCGTCTCGCCGATCAGCGGTCGCATTGGCAAGTCCAGCGTGACGCAGGGCGCGCTGGTCACGGCCAATCAGGCTGATCCGATGGCGCGGGTGCAGCAGCTCGATCCGATCTATGTCGACGTCACCCAGTCCAGCGGCGAGCTGTTGCAGCTGCGCAAGCAACTGGCCGCCGGCACGCTGAAGGAAAGCGACGGCACGCCGGTAAAAATCCTGCTGGAAGACGGCAGCCGCTATCCGCATGACGGCAAGCTGGAGTTCGCCGACGTCAGCGTCGACCCGACCACCGGCAGCTTCGCGTTGCGCGTGATCGTGCCCAATCCCGAGCACGCGTTGTTGCCCGGCATGTACGTGCGCGCGGTGCTCGACAAGGGCACCAACCCGCAGGCGCTGCTGGTGCCGCAGGCCGGTATTGCGCGCGATCCCAAGGGCGGCGCCACCGCCTTCGTGGTGGACAAGGATGGCAAGGCCGCGCTGCGCGACGTGCAGGCCAGCCGCACCATCGGCGACCACTGGCTGGTGGAGAGCGGTCTCTCGCCTGGCGACAAAGTGATTGTGGAAGGGCTGCAGATGATTCAGCCCGGCGCCGCCGTGCATGCCTCCGAGGCGGGCACGCAGGCCACCGTCGCTGCGGGACACGCGGCGGCCAAGGCCCACTGAGGAAACATCATGGCAAGGTTCTTTATCGATCGCCCGATCTTCGCGTGGGTGATCGCCATCATCATCATGCTGGCCGGCGCGCTGTCGCTCATGCGCCTGCCGGTATCGCAGTATCCGGCGATCGCGCCGCCGCAGGTGTCGATCAACGCCAGTTATCCCGGCGCCTCCGCACAGACCGTCGAGGACTCGGTGACGCAGATCATCGAGCAGAACATGAAAGGCCTCGACGGCCTGATCTACATGTCCGCCACCAGTGACTCCGACGGCAACGTGCAGGTCACGCTCAGCTTCGAGAACGGCACCAATCCCGATATCGCGCAGGTGCAGGTGCAGAACAAACTGCAGCTCGCCACGCCGCTGCTGCCGCAGATCGTGCAGCAACAGGGCCTCAACGTGGTCAAGTCCAGCTCGGGCTTCCTGATGGTGGTGGGCTTTGTGTCGGAGGACGGTCGCCTGGACGGCGACGACATCTCCGACTTCGTCACCGCGCATGTGGTCGATCCGCTGAGCCGTGTGGCCGGCGTCGGCAATATCGAAGTGTTCGGTTCCAAGTACGCCATGCGCATCTGGTTCGACCCGAACAAACTCGATACCTACAAGCTCACGCCCGCCGAAGTGGTGGCGGCGCTGCGCGCGCAGAACCAGCAGGTGGCGGTGGGCCAGATCGGCGGCAACCCGTCGGTAAAGGGACAGCAGATCAACGCAACGGTGATCGCGCAGCAGCGCCTGCAGACGCCGGAGCAGTTCCGCAACATCGTGATCCGCAGCGGTACCGATGGCTCGGTGCTGACCCTAGGCGACGTGGCGCGCGTCGAGCTGGGCCTGCAGGACTACGGCTTCACCAGCAAGTACAACGGCAAGTCGGCCACCGGCATCGCCATCTCGTTGACCTCCGGCGCCAATGCGCTCGCGACGGCGGAGCGCGTGCAGGCGGCACTGAATCAATTGCAGCCGTCATTCCCTCGCGGCGTGAAGTCGGTGATCGCGTTCGATACCACACCGTTCGTGAAGGTGTCGATCCAGGGTGTGATCAAGACCCTGCTCGAAGCGATCGTGTTGGTGTTCCTGGTGATGTACCTGTTCCTGCAGAACTTCCGCGCCACCTTGATCCCGACGATCGCGGTGCCGGTGGTGCTGCTGGGTACCTTCGGCGTGCTCGCCGCGATGGGTTACTCGATCAACATGCTCACCATGTTCGCCATGGTGCTGGCCATCGGCCTGTTGGTGGACGACGCCATCGTGGTGGTGGAGAACGTCGAGCGCATCATGAGCGAGGAAGGCTTGTCGCCTCTCGAAGCCACGCGCAAATCGATGACGCAGATCACCGGTGCGCTGGTCGGCATCGCCATGGTGCTGTCGGCGGTATTCGTGCCGATGGCCTTCCTGAGTGGGTCGACGGGTGTGATCTATCGGCAGTTCTCAGTGACCATCGTGTCGTCGATGGCTTTGTCGGTGCTGGTGGCGATCGTGCTCACGCCGGCACTGTGCGCGACCATGCTCAAGCCGATCGCCAAGGGGCATCACGCTTCCGAGCGCGGTTTCTTCGGCTGGTTCAATCGCCGCTTTGATCAGGGCACGCAGAAGTATCAGGCTGCCGTTAGCGGGATCATTGCGCGCAGTCGGCGTTTCCTGCTGGCCTTCGTGGCGATGACGGTGGCGATGGCGGTGCTGTTCCTGCGCCTGCCCACCTCGTTCTTGCCGCTGGAGGACCAGGGCTTTGTGTTCACCATGGTGCAGGCGCCGGTCGGCGCCACTACGGAGCGCACCGCGCATGTGGTCGACAAGGTGGAGAAGCACTATCTGGCTGACCCGGCGGTGGAGTCGCTGTTCTCCGTGCAGGGTTTCAGCTTCGCCGGTGGTGGCCAGAGCGCGGCGATGGCCTTCGTGCAATTGAAGGACTGGAAGCTGCGCCACAGTGCGGACCTGAGCCTGAATGCGGTCACCGGCCGCGCGATGGGTACCTTCAGCCAGATCAAGGATGCGATGGTGTTCGCCTTCGCGCCGCCGGCGGTGCCGGAACTGGGCAATTCGGCCGGCTTCGATTTCTATCTGAAGGACAACGCCGGCCTGGGCCATGAAGCGCTGGTGAAAGCGCGCAATGCGTTCCTGGAGAAAGCGAACAAGAGCAAGCTGCTCGCCAACGTCCGCGCCAATGGCATGGAAGATACGCCGCAGTTCCGCATCGACGTGGATTACAAGAAGGCCGCTGCGCAGGGCCTGTCGATTGCCGACGTCAACGACACCTTGACGATGGCGTGGGGCGGCCAGTACATCGATGACTTCATGGACCGCGGTCGCGTGAAGCGTGTGTTCGTGCAGGCCGATGCGCCGTTCCGCATGGCGCCGGAAGACTTCGACAAATGGGCCGTACGCAACACCAGCGGTGCGATGGTGCCGTTCCGCGCCTTCGCCAGCACGCACTGGGACTACGGCTCGCCGCGACTGGAGCGCTACAACGGCGTCTCCGCCATGCAGATCAACGGCGAGGCCGCAGCGGGCATCAGTTCGGGCGACGCCATGGCCGAAGTGGAGAAACTGGTGGGGCAGTTGCCGCAAGGCATCGGCCTGGAATGGACCGGCCAGTCGTACCAGGAGCGCGAAGCCGGCGCGCAGGCGCCGCTGCTGTACACCTTGTCGGTACTGGTGGTGTTCCTCTGTCTTGCCGCGCTGTACGAGAGCTGGTCGATTCCCACGGCGGTCTTGCTGGTGGTGCCGCTGGGCATTCTCGGCACGGTGACGGCAGCCTTCCTGCGCGGGCTGGATCGCGACGTGTACTTCCAGGTGGCGATGCTCACCACGGTGGGCCTGTCCAGCAAGAACGCGATCCTGATCGTGGAGTTCGCCAAGGAAAACATCGAGAAGGGCATGGAGTTGATCGCCGCGACCATGCTGGCGGTGCGTACCCGCCTGCGTCCGATCCTGATGACCTCGCTGGCCTTCGGCCTCGGCGTGCTGCCGCTGGCTATCGCGACCGGCGCGGGTTCGGGTGCGCAGCGCGCCATCGGCACTGGCGTGCTTGGCGGCATGCTGGCGGGTACGGCGTTGGGCATCTTCTTTGTGCCGCTGTTCTTTGTGACGGTGCAGCACCTGTTCGGAAGAAAAAAAGCCGCTTCAACATCGGCCCCGGCGGCGGGAGAGCTGTCCCATGAATAAGCTTCTTCTTTCTGTATGTAGCGCGGCAATCGCGCTGGCCCTGGGCGGCTGCGTCAATCTCGCGCCGAAGCTGCCCCAGGCGCAGCCCGGCATCCCGGCCGCGTGGCCGCTGCCGGAAACCACCGATGCCGCCGCGCAGGACAGGGCGGCGGACATCGGTTGGCGCGAGTTCTTTGCCGATCCCCGGCTGGTCAAGCTGATCGAGCAGGCGTTGCAGAACAACCGCGACCTGCGTGTGGCCGTGCTGAATGTGGAGAAGGCGCGCGCGCAGTACCGCATACAGCGCGCCGACCGCGTGCCCTCGATCAACGGCACAGCGTCGCTCACGCGCACGGGTGTCAGCGGCTCACCGGTCAGCCAGCAATATGTCGCGAATCTCGGAACCACCGATTTCGAACTGGATCTGTTCGGTCGCGTGCATTCGCTCAGCACGAGCGCGCTGGAGCGTTACCTCGCGCAAGGCGAAGCGCAGCGTAGTGCACAGCTGAGCCTGATCGCGGAAGTAGCGAACGCCTATCTCACGCTCGCTGCCGACCAGGAGTCGCTGCAGGTGGCGAAAGCCACGCGTGACAACCAGGAAGCCTCGTTCGATCTGACCAGGCAGCGGCACGCGCTCGGCGCCGCCTCCAGTCTCGATCTGAGCCAGGCGCAGACCACGGTCGAAACGGCACGCGCCGATGTCGCCCGCTTTAGCGGCCTGGTCGCGCAGGACACCAACGCGCTCAATCTGCTGGTGGGTGGGCAGGCGGAAGACACGCTGCTGCCGAAAGGCATGAGCGACGACACCACCATGATCGGCGCCTTGCCTGCGGGTCTGCCATCCGATGTGCTGCTGCGCCGTCCGGACATCTTGCAGGCGGAGCATCTGTTGCGCGCGGCGAATGCGGATATCGGTGCGGCGCGCGCGGCTTTCTTCCCGACCATCAGCCTTACCGGTAGCGCCGGCACGGCGAGCAATGAACTCTCCGGGCTGTTCAAGAGCGGCAGTGAGACCTGGACCTTCATGCCGCAGATCACCCTGCCGATTTTCCAGGGCGGCCGTCTCACGGCGCAGCTCGCCGGCGCCAAGGCCGATCAGCAGATCGCCCTGGCGCAGTACGAGAAGGCCATCCAGTCCGGTTTCCGCGAAGTGGCCGATGCGCTGGCGTTGACGCGCACGCTGGACGAGCAGCGCGCCGCTCAGCAGGCATTGGTAAGCGCGGCCGCCCGGGCGGATGAACTATCGCGTGCACGCTATCGGGCCGGGCGCGACAGCTACCTGGTGTCGCTGGATTCGCAGCGCGCGCTCTACAGCGCGCAACAGCAGCTCATCGCCACGCGCCTCGCCGAGCAGACCAACCGGGTCACTTTGTATAAAGTGCTCGGAGGCGGCTGGAGCGAACGTACACCATGAGCAAGCACGAGAAATCCATCGAAGAAGCACCGCTGAGTCGGCGCGCCAGGGAGCAGCGCGAGCGCATCCTGAGCGCCGCGCAGCAGTGCTTCGTCAAGTATGGGTTTCATGCGGCGAGCATGGCGAACATCGCCGAAGCGGCCGAGATGAGCGCCGGACTGATCTATCGCTACTTTCCCAACAAGAGCGCCATCGTCCTCGCCATCATCGAGCAGCAGACCGAGATCGAGCTGGAAGACATCCGCGCGCTCAGCGCATCCACCGACTTCACCGAAGCCCTGGTGGAAGCTTTCGCCATCTGGAGCAAGCCCACGCCGGATATGCGCATGATGAATGCCGCGCTGTTTCTGGAAACCAGCGCGGAGGCCACGCGCGACCCACAGGTCGCCGAGGCCATCCAGCACGCCGACGACCTGTGCTTCGCCGAATTCCGCGCATGGCTGGCCCGCCCGCGCGAACAAGGCGGCGTGGGCATGACGGCGGCACTCAGCGAGCGCCGCTCGCTGGTTTTCCTGTGCATGATCGAAGGCCTCGCGGTGCGCGCGGCACGCGATCCGAGCATGGATCTCGACCTGCTGCGGGGCGCGCTGGCTGAGGTGATGCCGCGGTTGATCGAAGAATGAGCGCCTAGGGTCCCTAGCTCTCGCTCTTCGCGGGAACGTTTCGCCACCGCATTAGGCGCGCCCACGCCGATACGAACAGATTGGTCAGCCCCAGGAAGACGAACAGGCCAAACAGGCCGATCACATCGCCGGTCCATGCCCAGAGCTGGCCATGGGGCCACGCCTTCGGATGGAACAGGGTGGACAGCATCCGCGACAGGGCGATCATCAGCGGCGTGTAGACGAACCACCCCGCGAGCAGCCAGCGATTCCTGCGGTCAAGCACCGCGCTTACGCTGAGGCGATAAGTGATGCGGGCGACGTAGTAGGCCATGACGACGGCGAGGACCACCAGCAGCAGATGGGCCCACGTCATTTCCCGCGAAAACGTCTCGTCGATCCAGCCGATGCCATTCGCCGCCGGCCAGTGCACCGTGACCGGGCGATCGAAATCCACCCATAAAGGGATGCCCAGCCACGTGGCCAGATACATCAGGCCGAAGCGAAAGCCCCACACGGCGGTGATGGCTGCGATACCCGCCATATAAAAGCGCAGCCGTTCATAGCGCATCGGTTCGTCCATGAGTAAGCAGAAGCTGGCGCCAGTCGGGATGGCCTGAGTTGGCGATGATAAATGCCGTGCATCCTTTGGGCAGGCTGGATCGTTGTTGGGGTACACCCCTATGAAGGAGCGACTCCCATGCAAGATCTCAAAGACCAGCGTGTCATTGTTACCGGCGGCAGCAGCGGCCTTGGCCTCGGTGTCGTGGAAGCCCTGGCGGCGCACGGCGCGGACATCACCGTGGTGGCGCGCGATGCCGCGCGCCTCGCTGAAGTGGAAACCCGGCTGGGTGTGAACGCCGCGCCGGGCGATGCCACCGACCGTGCCCTGGCCGCCACCCTGTTGCGGGAGATCCGGCCCAACGTATTGGTGCTCAATGCCGGTACCACGCCCCCGATGGGGCCACTGCACGAGCAAAGCTGGGAAGGTTTCAGCGAGCCCTGGAATAGCGACGTCAAGGCCGGCTTTCACTGGATCCAGGAGGCACTGCGATTGCCGCTCGAGCGCGGCAGCCGCGTACTCGTTGTCTCCAGCGGCGCTGCCGTCAACGGCTCCCCGATGTCAGGCGGCTATGCCGGCGCCAAGCGTATGCTGTGGATCATGGCTTCTTACGCGAACGGTGTATCGGCGGAGCTTGACCTCGGCATCCGCTTCCAGGCGGTCGTGCCGCGCCAGATGACGGCCGCCGGCGGCGTGGGGCGCTTCGCCTCCGAGTACTACTCGAAGCGCAAGGGCATTACGCAGGAGCAATTCCTTGCCGGTTTCGGCAAGCCGCTATCGGCGCGGGATTTCGGCGACTATGTGGTGCGCATCCTCACCGAAGCGCAGTACAACGAAATGCCCGCACTCGGCATCAAAGCCGACTACGGCATCGAGGCACTGGGAGTCTGAGCGTGACCGACGATTCGCTACTCGCCACCCAGCACGAAAGCCGCCGCCGCTTCCTCGATCTGGTGGCGGACCTGCGGCCGGAGCTGCATCGCTATTGCGCACGCATGACCGGCTCCATCGCCGACGGCGAGGACAT
Source organism: Dyella koreensis (assembly GCF_044904565.1). Lineage (NCBI taxonomy): Bacteria > Pseudomonadati > Pseudomonadota > Gammaproteobacteria > Lysobacterales > Rhodanobacteraceae > Dyella > Dyella koreensis. The sequence goes on from NZ_JADIKD010000012.1 coordinate 214,676, forward strand.
CGTGCAGGACACGCTGGCACGGGCTTATTACCTGCTGCCGGACATGGGTGACATGCCGGCGTTGCGTCCATGGCTGTTCCGCATCGCCCACAACCGCGCGCTGGATCACCTGCGTCGTTATGAAGCGCGCATGGGCGAATCCCTGGATGCCGTGCACGACACTATCACCGACCCGGCGCCGGACCCGGGCGACGTGATCGCGCACCAGCAAGCGGTGCGACTGGCCGTGTCGCGTTTCGTCGACTTGCCACCGGCACAACGCAGTTGCGTCATCCTGAAAGATGTCCTGGGCCACTCGCTGGACGAGATCGGCAGCCTGCTGGAACTGAGCCTGCCGGCCGTCAAGGCGGCGCTCCATCGTGGCCGGCTGCGCTTGCGTGAACTGGCGCAGGTGCCGCCGGCCAATCTACCGCCACGCGAAACTTCGCCCGTGGTGGCCCGTTATGCTGCACTGTTCAACGCGCGTGATTGGGACGGCGTGCGCGCCATGCTGGCCGAGGACGTAAGGCTCGATCTGCTCGCACGCGCTCAGCGCACTGGACGCGCCGTCGGCGACTACATGAGCAACTACCAGCGCTATAACGACTGGCGCCTGGCCCCGGCCTGGCTGGACAGCCGCGAGGTGATCGCCGTGTTCCGGACGCCAGAGGATGCGCAGCCGGGCTATTTCATCGAGCTGACGGTGGAGCACGGGAAAGTGCGTTTGATCCGCGACTTCCGCTACGTGTCGTATGTGTTGCAGGACGCGCTGGCGGCGGGGCTGGTGGTCGCTGAGGGTACCCTTTGATCCAGGCGAGGCTGCTGCGGTTTTAACGCGGAGTCTGTCTGCCAGCCTATTTGCGCGTCTTGCCGACAAAGCCGAGCGCCTTCACCCATTCGCTGTCGCGCCGGAGCGTTTCGACACGCTGTCGACGGTAGTGCCGCTCGGCACGGTCCTGGATTTGGGTGACCCAACGGCGGAACCAGCGCCGGCTCTGCCGCATGTCGGTGACGAACCAGCGCATCATCCGGCGGCCCGTGGCCGGGGCGAAGCGATGAAACAGATCGTCATCGATGCATACGATGGCCTCGGTGGTGCCGGGATCGCCCTGGCGCGCGCAACGTCCGAACAACTGGCGATCCACGCGGGCCGATTCGTGGAATTCGGTGAGGATGACATGCAGGCCGCCCGCGTTTTCCACGTCCTGGCTGAGCTTGATGTCGGTACCGCGGCCGGCCATGTTGGTGGCCACGGTGATGCAGCCAGGTTGTCCGGCGACCGCCACCGTATCGGCCTCGGTTTTGTCCTGCCGCGCATTGAGTACGGTATGCGCGATGCCATCGCGTTCCAGCAACTGCCCGAGCAGTTCCGAAGCTTCCACTGAGCGCGTGCCGATAAGCACGGAGCGGCCCTGCGCGGCGACCTCGGCGGCGCGTCGCACCACTTCGCGCCAGCGATCCGCGCTGCTGGCGCAAATGCGATCGGCCAGACGCCGCCGCCGGCTGGGTTTGTGCGTGGGAATGCGGGTAACGGGCAGGCCGTAGGTCTGCTTGACCTCGGTGGCCACTTCCTGCGCGGTACCGGTCATGCCGCATAACAGCAGGTAACGGCCAAAGAAGCGCTGGTAGGTGATCTGTGCCAGCGTGCGGCGCTGGCCGGTAATCTCGCAGCCTTCCTTCGATTCGATCATCTGGTGCAGACCGCGCTCCCAGGTGCGATCCGGCATCACGCGGCCGGTTGACTCATCGACGATCTGCACTTTGTCCTCGGCCAGGATGTAGTGCTGGTCGCGCTGGAAGCAATGCACCGCCGAGAGCGCCTTTTGTACGAACTCGTCGCGCCACAAGGAAGAGCGCCACAGGCCGCCGAAGTCCGCCGTAGCTTCGCGAACATGCTGTTTGCCGACGGGAGTCAGCCAGATATCGCGGTGCTGCCCTTTGACGTAATGCGTGCCTGGCTCAAGCGACTGAGCGAGCGTGATGGATTGCGTGTAGATCGATGGGTCGAGATCGTCCGGAAGCGTTTCGGAAATGATCAGCGGCGTGCTCGCCTCATCAATCAATACGCTGTCCGCTTCGTCGATGATGGCGATGTGCAGGCCACGCAAAATCGGCGGCTCGCCCGAACGCGCACCGGCCAGCGAGCGCAGGCGTTGCTGGGTGAGGGATGCCTCGCCCATGGCGATGCAGTCCTTGAGGTAGTCGAACGTCAGTTCCTTGTTCGAGACATAAGTGATGTTGCAGGCATAGGCGGCGCGCCGCTTGTCGATGGCCATGTCTTGCAGGACCACGCCAACGCTCAGTTCGAGGAAATCGAACAGCGGCCGGTTGTGCTCGGCGTCGCGTTCGGCGAGATAGTCGTTCACCGTCACCACGTGCACAGCAGCGCCTGTGACGGCTGCGGTACAGGCCGCCAGCGTCGCCGCCAGCGTCTTGCCTTCGCCCGTCGCCATTTCGGCCAGCCGCCCTTGCAATAAGGCGCGGCCAGCGAGCAGCTGAACATCGTGGTGCCGCATGCCCAGCGTGCGGCGCGAGGCTTCGCGGATCAGGGCAAAAACTTCGGCAAGCCAACGGTCGGTAAAACCTCCGCGAAGCAGGTGCCGGGTGACTTCGTGCAACTGCGCGCGCAGTGCAGCGTCGCCCAGCGCCTTGGCGGCGGATTCGCGCGCCGCTGCGGCTTGTAAGAAACGGCGGGTGCGATAGCCATCCAGGCGCGGCAGCTTGCCCAGCCATGCACGCAGCCGGTCTTCCCAGGGCGAGCGCTTGGCGTCGAGGCGTTCCAGATAGGGACCGTCGCCCAGCTTGAGCGAACGGCCGGCGAGCAGGGCGCGTACGTCAGACACTGAAGTGGCTCAGGAACACCTGACGCAAGCGGCGCAACATCTGGAAGGCGAGCGGTTCGCTGCCGTGTTCGAAGCGCACGTGCACACGCTCGCCGAACGACGGCGAGGTATCGCGGGGCAGCGCCAGGTCGAGCACAAACACCCGCTGCAACACCTTCAGCCCGTTGGTGTCGTTGGGGTTGGTGGGAATGCTGCCGCCACCGTTGAGACCCAATGCGGCCGTCGGCAATTCATCGACCGCGCCAGGAAAGCTGCGTACGACGTGGGATTCGTAGACGTGCCCAAGCGAATCGGCCAGCCGCAGCGACACGCCTTTGAGGCGCTGATGGACGAGGTCGATATCGTCTTGTTGAACCACGACCCGCACCATCAGCTCGTCGCGTGCCAAGACGTAGCCGAGCAGTTCGCCTTTCTTGTAGTAGCGGCCAGGCATGTCCTGCACGGTGGCAACGATAAGATGCCCGTCGGTTTCCGCCTGTCCGGCAAGCCGCGCCGCGCGCGCTTGCGCGCGATCGACCACTTCGCGTGCTTCCTGCAGTTGCCTGCCGGATACACCTGCTTTCACCGGATCGGTGAACTGCTCGGCGTCGTAGCGCGCCTGCGCCTGTTCGAGCTTGGCCTGGTCCACGGCGAGCTCAGCCTGCAGCTGCGGGTTGTCCAGCAGGTACAAGGGATCACCGCGGCGTATCGCCTGTTCGGGCGCACTGAGCCAGCGATTGAAAAAACCATTCTCTCTGGCATGCAGCATGGCGTGATCGGGCAGCCACACAACGCCTTCGGCATGGGTGCGCAACGGCAGGGGAACGAACAACAACAACGACGCGACCAGGCCGATCGCCATAGCCGCACGGCGCAGCGCCCGCTCGCGGCAGCGATGCAGCGCGGCGCTTTGGCGAAGATGCTTCCAACCCTTGCGCCATGGCATGACGAACATGCTGAAGGCGCTCCAACAGGCCATGACCACGCCCACGATGAAGAACTTGCCGGCGACCAGGAAGATCACTGAGAGCGTCACAAAGGTGCGATAGCACCAGGCCAGCGGCGTATAGAAAAACAGCCAGCGCTGTTCGGCCGGCGACTCGTCGGGCTTGACCGCATCGGTGGAACCGAAGGCATAGCGGTCGATAAGCCAGGTCCACCATGTCTGTCCGCGCTGGGCGAGATTGGGCATCTCGATCAGGTCGGAGAGGATGTAGTAACCGTCGTAGCGCAGCAGCGGGTTGCCGTTGACCAACAAGGTGGAGACACCACCGATCACCATCACGTTGAACGCCACGCCGCGCACCACACCGGGCTCTGCGAGCAGCCAGATGTAGAGCGCGAGCGCCGCCAGGAACAGCTCCACCAGCATGCCGGCCGCCGCCACCAGGGCGCGCCTGTACTTGGAAGGGAAGGCTGCCGACGAAGAGGCCTCCACATAGGGCACCGGTGCAAAGATCAGGAACATCAGCCCCAGCTCGCGCACCGCGCCGCCCCAGCGCTTCACCGCAAAGCCATGCCCCAGTTCGTGCAGCAGCTTGACGACGGGATACACGGCCAGCATCACCAGCAGGTTGCTGGCCGATAGCACGCGATCGGAAAGGTTGTGCGTCAGCTCGCTCCAGTGCTGTGCGGCAAGCACGACGGCGGGCAGCATGACGGCCAGCCAGAGCAGGGCGCCGGCCGTGCTGAAACACCAGTTCACGTACGGCGAAAATCGCGTAAGCAGACGGTCAGGATTGAACAGAGGCAGCTTCAGGCTCATGGGATTGAGCAGCCACTGCCGGATGGTTTCCGAACGCTTGCGGCGATGGCGGTCCAGCGCATCGCCCGAATCCGGCGCAACGTCGGTCTGCAGCAGGTCGGCCGCATGCAACTGCACTAGCAGATCCACGACCTCAGGTTGCGTGCAGGCATCGCGCGAGTCGGAGGTATTGGCACGCTCCCACAACGCTTGCACGGTCTGGTGTCCATCCATGCCGGCGATCAGCGCGTAGGCAGCCGTGGACAGGCGATAAACGCGGCCACCGGTCTGATCCTGCACTACGTACCAGGGCCGGCCGCGAAACACGACGCGCTGCACGACCGCATACGGCATCAGTCGTGGCCGCAACGATGCCACGCTGTGCCATGACGGGCTGAACGGACTACGCGACATGCCGGGCCTTCATGCTTACAAGCCCCAGTTCCACAGGCTCAGGCGCAACCAGTCGAACAGGCTATGCAGCAACACCCAGCCAAGCTTGCGGCGCCCCACGCCGATCTTGCCCACGCCTTCCATGCCCGGCAGAAGCAACGGCGAGTCATGCGGGAGCTTGGCTTCGACACGATAGAAGTTCTTGCCGTCCTGCGCGGTCGCCACCGGCATGATGCGGGCGACCGTGAACGACATGGGTTTGCCGGCCAGGCCGCTGATCACCAGCTCGCCCGGCTGGCCTGCCTGCACCTGGCCGATATCGCGCTCGTCCACCTGAAGAATGATGCGATAGCTGTGCAGCGGGGCAATCTCGAACAGCTTTTTGCCTGCCTCCACTGGCGTGCCCACCTGCTGGCTCAAGTCGCCGCTGACGATCACGCCGTCGTAGGGCGCGACGATGTTCACGCGGGACAGCTTGTCGTCCAGCAGATCCAGTTGCGCCTGCGCCTCCTTGAGCTGCGCGCTGACCACCTGGATTGCGGTGAGGTCGTGCTCGGCCATCGCTTCGCGCAGCTTGTTGTCGTACTGGTCGCGCTCGCTCGACCACTTGGCGCGTTCCACGCGAAGTTCGTGATCGTCGAGCTGGGCCAGCGTCTGCCCCTTGGTGACGACGTCGCCGGCGCGTACCAGTCCGGTGGACAGGAAACCTTCGAACGGCGCGGCGGCGACACGCTGCAGTTCGCCTTCGGTGACCGTCTTGGCCGAGACTCGATACGAGACTGGCAGAAAAACCAGCAGCGCGAGCACGAGTACAGCGAGCAAGCCACAGGCTTTCCAGACCAGATGGCGTGGCCCCATGAGGGCGCCGAGGCTCCGGCGGCCTTCATCGCGCAGGCGCTGTAGCGAATGCCGTTCGGCATCGCTGCGTTGTTCGACCACCGGAGCGAGCAGGGCGGCGAAGGTGTCGAGCCAACGGCGTTCCTCTTCGCTCCAGGTATCGCCGTGATCGCGCTCAAGAGTAATGACGGCCAGCGCGCGTGCTTGCTGCGATACCGGTAGCGACATCACGCGAGTGGCGCCCGAGCGCTGGAGCAAGGCCAGGTGCGCGCGATAAGTTGGCGACAGCGGGTCAGCCGGTGAAGCGGTACTGACGGTCTGCGCCAGATCGCAGCATTCCCCCATGGCAGCAACATAAGCCTGCACCAGCGGCGAGGACTTCTCGAAGCTTGCCGCTTCCGACAACGCAGCCATCCGCACATGCCCGCTACGGATCAGCCCGATGGCGACACGGGAGGCACTGAAACGGCGGCGCAGATCATTGCTGACGTCGAACAAAGCCTGCTGGAAGCGCTCATGCCGCAGCGACGTGGCAACGGCTTCCAGCACGCTCAGCGAACGCTCGGCTGACTGACGCGCGTCATCGTGTTCGCGCTTGCCGAGCAGATTGCTGAGCCAGGCGCTGCCCCAATGCAGTTCGCGCAACAGCGCGGGCAAGCTGCCCTCTGTCGTCAGCGAAGCTTCAATGACGACCGTGCCCGCGACGCGCTCGTGAACCGTGATGGGCGTGGCGACATGCCATAAGCCCACTGGCTCTTCGCACGGCTGCACAACGACGCGGCGGTCCGCCATCGCGCGTTGCGCGGCGCCGCCCATGCGCGCCATGTCGGTATTGGCTGCCGGCCACACGGCAATCGGCACGAAACTCTGGCCGTCGTTCGATTCAACCAGGATGGCCGCCTGCGCGATGTCCGGAAATTTTTCGCGGATCAAGGCCAGCCAGCCATCGCAGAACTCGGCGGAGGTGCGCGCGCTGGTGAAACGTTGCCACGCACCCGCCAATAAGGTCGTGGTGTCGGCAGTCAGGTCATCGACGCGGGGCAAAGCGTTCATGGCGCGCTCCCGTCATGCAGCGCAGCGGTGGATGGCATCTCCGACAGCTGCGCCACGAAACATTGATCGAGCTCGTCGATATCGACGCGGCTCAGATCACCCAGGGTCGCCTTCAACTTGATGTACGAAGTGAGCTGCTGATAGCGCCCCTTGCGCATGTCGCGGCGCGACGCGGCGATCTGCTGACGTGCGGCAAGCACATCAGCATCGGTCTTGAGTCCGCGCGCCGTGCCGCGCTCAGCGACGGCCAGTGCTTTCTCGGCTGCCCCTATGGCGATCTTCGCCGCGCGGGCCTTGGCGAGGCCGGCGCGCCAGCTGAAAAAAGCCGTCTTCACGCCGACCATGGCCTGTCGTCGCGCGGCTTCGAGATCGTCCCTGGCCTTGTCGCGCAGCGCGAGCGCCTCCGCCACCTTGGCCGACTGGGTACCGCCCGAATACAGCGGCACATTGAGCTGCAGTCCAACAGTGAGCGTGCGGATGCGATAACCCGGCTGGCCTGGAAAGTTGCCGACGTTCTGGTCGCTGTTGCCGTAGCTGGCCACCATATCCAGCGTGGGCTGATGACCGGCGCGTTGCTTGCTCACTTCCTCGTCCGCCGCCGCCACCGCACGTGCCGCGGCGCGCAGGGCGGGGCTATGCGTGTCGATCATGGTCATCCAGGGCTCGAGATCGTCGCCGAGCAGGTTGGGTAATTCCATGTTGTCGATGAGATAGGGCTGCCTGAGATCTTCAGCCGGACCCACCCATTGCTCGAGCGCCGCCAGCTTGGTGGCCAGATCGAGTTCGGCCGAAGCTTCATCGGCGCTGGCTTCTTCGTACTTGGCGCGCGCATCGTCGGCCTGCGGTTCGCCTTGCGCGCCCAGCTCGGCGCCGCGCCGTGCGATGTCCCATTGCGCACGCAAGGCATCGCGCTGGGCAGTGGTGAACTCCACCGCGTCGCGTGCTTCCATCAGATCGAACCACGCGGTTGCCAGCTTCTGGTAGAGCTGCTGTTCGGCATCTTCCAGTTGATACTGAGCTTGCTGCGCTGCCTCGTGCGCCTGGCGCAAGCTGGCGACGTTTGCTGCGCGCCAGATCGGTTGGGTAAGGCTGAGCTGGTCGGTAGTGCCGTGATAACGGTCGTGCATGGTGCGCGTAATACGGTCCAGCGACTCGTAGCGGCGGCGGTTGCCATTGGTGCTGGCGGTCGCGGAGACCTGCGGCAGCATGGCACCGAATGCCTGCCGTGTACGTGCGCGCGAAGCGTCCAGATTGGCCTTGGCCGCTTTGTAGCCCGGCTCGCTTTCGTGCGCGATGCTGAAAAGTTCGCCGAGCGAATTCACCGCGGTGCTCGCCGCCAATGCGGGCATTGCGACAAGCGCGCATGCGCACGCCAGGGCGCCTTGCAAGGCCCATCGCAGGGAGCGTGGTGCACGCACGGACAGGGGCGGATCGAACCGGATCGGATCCCTGCCGTTGACGTAAGTACGTTCGCGTCGCACCTCAAATCCCTTCGCTGTGTCCGAGGGAGAGGCGGACCCGTCATGGGCCGCAACAACGAAGCGGACAGCGCGCAGGCGCGGTGCCCTGAGTCGTCATTGGTTCGGTAAATCCCCCTGAAGCAGCGCCATTCTGGCACCGTCCCGCAGACCCTGCCAAGGGACGGCGAAGGCAAGTCTGGCGTAAGTTTTTACGTCAGGTTTCGAGGGTCTGGACGTCACATCTTTGCGCTACCATCGCAGCTGTTCGCCAGCGCTCGGCGTATCGTTCGCCAGTCTCAGGGGGAGTCATGAAGCGCATCATGGGAGCGGCCGTACTGGCGGTCGCCTTGACCGGTTGTCACACCACCGGCCAGAAAATCACCACACTCGATCCGGGCAGCAGCCGGGAGCAGGTCGTGGCCACGCTGGGCCGTCCGGATGCCTTGGGCACGATGGGGGACTACGAGGTCTACACCTATCTCGCGCGTCACCGCACGCGCATGTCGGTGACGCACACCGACTACACCGTGGTGATGAAGGACGGGCACGTGGTGCAGTTCGGGCCTGGGCTGGCGCAGCGGGCGGGGTTGCATAACGTGGTGATCGTGCCCCCGGAGTCATAAACGCCGGTGGCCTGGTACGTGCACGAGAGCATGCGCACCACCTTGCGATAGGTGCGCTCGCCCGCGTCTTCAGGCCTCGACAGCATGCGGTCGCATGGGCTGAACTGCTCGATCGGCTAGAGGCCGTGGTCCGTCCGCACCGGCGTGCCCACAAGGATGTAGTCGACGCCAGGTCGCAGATCTCTCATCGGCTTTCGCTGACCAGCAAGTACGGTTTGCCATGTTCCAACTGGATCCTGCCGGGCCACCACGCGAAAGGCTTCTGGTGGCAGAGCGCTTCGATCCGCTCTTGATCCAGTTGAGCGAAGCGCGCCGTCAGGCTGCCGCTCCTGTGCTGGATGAGGCCATCAAGCGACGCCGCGTGGCGGCCATCGCAAGCGTCCAGCAGCAGGGAGCCAACTACTTTGACCTCGTGGCCAGCATAAGCGTCAGCGAAGCGGATAACGTACGCCGGCTCGACGAAGCGATAGTTCGCCACGGTGGCCATCAGCGCCTCATGGGTGGGCGCCAGGTGTTCGAGCAGGGCAGCCCTTTCCTCCATCCGGTTAGCAAGGCAACTGCTGATATCCGGAAACTCACCCGTTGCTTTGGTATTGGCGCAGTAGTTGCGTTCGATCAGCCAGAGTTTCTGGCCGGCGACGAAACTGGCAGCATCCTCGCCTTGGAAGGCCGCGCGTAGGCGGCTGAAGGTGATGGCGATGCGCTTGTCCGCTTCCAACAATTCGGGATGTTCACAGATCGATGCTTCCACGCCCTGGCCCGCACGCGCACAGGCGATGCCGACAGGCGCTTCGTCGGCGATCGCCGGCAGCGTTGCGAGCAATAGGTGGAGCGCGAATGCCACTAATAACGAGATGGCGATGGACACTGGGTTCGATCGAAGCATGGGCAAGCAAGATTCCTAAACGTATTCGCCCAGCCATATCGCATCGTTGCCGAGTGGCATGGTCTGAGGCGATTGCGCTGCGGCGGTGGCCATGGCAAGCATGCCGGCCATCATCGGTCGGTTCATTCGAGGCTAGTTGCAAGCACTGAGTAGATACGCATGGACCAGCGACCCCGGCGATCGCGCGGATCGCCGGGGTCAACCGCTCAGTTCAGCCGCTTCACCACCAAGCCGCTTTGCGCAGCCAGATCGTCCGGCGCTGGTAGCGGATCCGCCATGAGGGTGTTCCACCAGGCGCCGCCGACGTTCGCCGAGCTGCCGATGGTCGAACTGGCATCGCCTTGCCAATCGATCGCCTGCGCGGCATCGCTGTCGGTGTTGGCGCGTCGGACCACGATATAGCCGCTGCTGCTCGCCGACCATCCATAGGTTTGCGCACTTGCGGCCACCATCACGCTTTGCCCGTTCCAGCAACCATCATTGGTGACCACGTTGAGGCTGATCGTGGCGGTAGCACTGAGCTTGCCGTCGCTGACGGTGTATGCGAACCCATCGGAGCCCGTGTAGCCGCGGGCCGGGCGATAGGTGTACGTGCCGTCGTAGTTGCGCGTCAGGCTGCCATGCGTGGCCTTGCCCAGAGTCAGGGTCAGGCAATCGTCATCCGCGTCGCTGATCAGGCAGCTGAAGTCGATGCACACGCTGCCGTCCTTCTGGACCTGGAAGCTGGCGTTGCGCGCGGTCGGCGCGTGGTTCACCGGCGTGACCGTGATGCACACCATCGCCGTGTTCGAGTCGACCGTACCGTCGTTGTCGCGGTAGCTGAAGCTGTCAGTGCCGTACCAGCCCTTGTTCGGCGTGTAGGTGTAGCTGCCGTCCGTGTTGAGGCTGAGCGTGCCGTGGCAGGGGCCGCAGACGATGCGCGCGGTGAGCTTGTCGCCGTCCGCATCGGTGTCGTTGGCGAGCACATTGATGCGTACCGGCGTGCCGGCATTAGTCGTGGCCTGGTCGTCCTTGGCGACAGGAGCGTGGTTAGGTGCCAACACGGTGATGGTTACTGTGGCGGGTGCCGACTTCAGTTCGCCATCGTCGGCAATGTAGGCGAAGCTGTCCGTGCCCACGAAGCCCGCCTGCGCGGTGTAGCTGAAGCTGCCGTCGCAGTTGCGCGTCAATGTGCCGTGCTTTGGTGCCGATACCATCGTGGCGCTGAGGTCGTCGCGATCGCCATCCGGATCCGTGTCGTTGGCGAGTACATCGATACGCGCAGGCTGGTCGGCACGAACCGTGACGGCGTCATTGTTCGCCACCGGCGGCTGATCCACGTGCGCCACGCGGATCCACACCATCGCCGGATTGGAATCGAACTGGCCATCGTTAGCGGCGTAGACGAAACCGTCCAGGCCGTACCAGTTCGTATCCGGCGTGTAGGTGTAGGTGCCGTCGGCGTTGAGCGACAGGGTGCCGTGGCTCGGGCCACACAGGACATGTGTGGTGAGCTTGTCGCCGTTCGGGTCCCAGTCGTTGGCGACCGGATCGATCTTCACCGCGCCGTTCTCATTAACGTACGCCGCGTCGTCGAAGGCGATCGGCGGCAGATTCGGGCCGAGCACGGTGATGGTCACCGTTGCCAGATTCGAATCCACCTTGCCGTCATTGGCGACGTAGGTGAACGTGTCGGTACCGGTGTAACCGCAGGCGGCGGTGTAGCTGAAGCTGCCGTCGGCGTTATGCACGAGGGAGCCGTGCTTGGGTCCGGTCACCAGGCGCGAAGTCAGTATGTCGCCATCGGCATCGGTGTCGTTGGCGAGCACGCGGATCGTCGCGGTCTGGTTGTTGTGCAATGTTGCGCTGTCGTTCGCCGCCACCGGAGCCTGGTTGGCCGAAGCGATCACCAGACGCACCGTCGCCACGTTGGACAGCGATTTTCCATCGCTGGCCTGGTAGGTAAGCGTGTCGGTGCCGTACCAGGTGCCGGTCGGCACATAGCTCAGGCTGCCATCAGCGTTGCGGGTGAGCGTGCCATGCGTCGGGCTGGATACGATGACTACCGACAGCGGATCGCCGTCGGCATCGGTGTCATTGGTCAGCGGGTTGAAGGTCAGCGGCTGACCCTGCTTGCCGTTGTACGCATCGTCGTTGGCCACCGGCGGATGATTGGTGGCGCGCACCGTGATCGTCACCGAAGCCACCGCCGAATCTACCTGACCATCGTTGGCGACGTAGCTGAAGCTGTCGGCGCCGCTGAAGGCAGCGTTCGGCACGTAGGTGATGGTGCCATTCGCGTTCATCGTGAGCGTGCCGTTGGCCGGCTGGCTGATGATGCGCGCGGTGAGGCCGGCATTTGCCGCCCGGCCAGAGCCGGCGTTCACGCCCGTGCTGTTGTCGATATCGCTGTCGTTGGCAAGCACGTCGATCGTGACTGGCACGCCCTGGTCGGTGGCGGCCGTGTCGTTCACCGCGACCGGCGCGTGATTCACCGGCGTCACTGTCAGCACGATGGTGGCGACGTTCGAATCGACCGTGCCGTCATTCACCTTGTAGCTGAAGCTGTCGCCACCGGCGTAGTACGTCGTCGGCGTGTAGGTGAAGCTGCCATCGGCGTTGCGCACCAGCGAGCCATGCGCCGGTCCGCTGACGATCACCACCGACAGCGGATCGCCATCCACGTCGTTCGCGTTCTTGCGTGGATCGATGGCGGCGGCGCCATCCTCCGCCACCGTGGCGCTGCCGTTATTGGCGGTCGGTGCATGGTTCACCGGCGTGACGGTCAGCGTGATGGTGGCAATGTTGGAATCGACCGTGCCGTCGTTGACCTTGTAGCTGAAGCTGTCGGAGCCGCGATAGAGCACATTCGGCACGTAGGTGAAGCTGCCGTCCGCATTCTGCGTGAGCGTGCCGTGGGCCGGGCCGGTGACGATGATCGCAGTAAGCGGATCGCCGTCCACGTCGTTGGCGTCGGTGCGCGGATCCAGCGTCAGGCTGCCTTCCTCGGGCAGGGTGGCGCTGGCGCCGCTCGCGGTTGGCGCATGGTTGATCGGCGTCACGGTGATCTTCACCGTGGCGACGTTCGAATCCACCGTGCCATCGTTGACCTTGTAGCTGAAGCTATCCTCGCCGCGGTACAGCGCGTTCGGCACGTACTGGTAGCTGCCGTCCGCAAGGCGGGTGAGGCTGCCGTGCTGCGGGCCACTGACAATCACCGTGCTGAGCGCATCGCCATCGACATCGGTGGCGCCGCCGCGCGGATCGATCGCTAGCAGGCCCTCCTCGGCCACGGTGGCGGTGAGGTTGGTGGCGGTTGGCGCGTGATTCACCGGATCCATGGTGAAGGTGAGCGTCGCCACGGCTGAGCTCAGCTGACCATCGCTGAGCTGGTAGCTGAAGCTGTCGGTGCCGCGGTACAGCGCGTTCGGCGTGTAGGTGAAGCTGCCGTCGGCGTTGAAGGTGAGCGTGCCGTGTTGCGGGCCGCTGACCAAGGCAGCCGTCAGCGGATCGCCATCGACGTCGGTGCCGTAGCTCATCACCTGGCCGGCGAGTGCCTGTTCCTCCAGGGTATGCACCTGCGCATTGACCGCGATCGGCGCATGGTTCACGTGGACCACTACCAGGCTGACGGTGGCCTTTGACGAATCGACCGTGCCGTCGTTGACCACGTAGGTGAAGGTGTCGTCGCCGTAGAACAGCGAGCTGGGAACATAGGTGTACGTGCCGTCCGCGTTCTGCGTCAGCGAGCCGTGCTGCGGCTGGTCGACGATGCGGTAGGTCAGGGCGTCGCCATCGACGTCGGAGGTCAGCTGCTTGAGGTCGATGATCGCGCTGCCGTCCTCCTGCAGCGTCACCGTCAGGTTGTTCGCGCCCGGTGCATGGTTCACATGTGCGATGGCGAGATTGACCGTGGCGACGTTGGACTGCGCCTTACCGTTGTTCAACAGGTAGGTGAAGCTGTCGTTGCCGTAGTACAGCACGTCCGGTGTGTAGGTGAAACTGCCGTCGGCGTTGAGGGTGAGCGTGCCGTGCTGCGGGCCAGTGACGACGGTCGGCGTGGCGCCGGCCGTGTTGGTGTCGTTGCCCAGCACGTTGACGTTGACCGCGCTGTCCTCCTGGCCCTTCACCAGATCGTCGTTGGCCTGCGGCAGGCCCATCAGGCCCACGTCACTGACCGTGACGTGGCTGCCGGCGGGGCCGAAGCCAATCAGGTCGAACGACAGATTCACCGCCGTGCCGGCCGCGATGCCGCGCAGGTCGACCAGGTAGGTGCGGCTGCCGTCGGGGTTGGTGATGAAGGTGGCGCCCTGGCCGATGTGCGCGCTGCCGTCGCCTTGCAGGTTGAGCAGGGCGTCGGTGCGGGTGAGGTCGATCGCACCGCCGAGCGAGGCGCCGGTGAGGGCGTCGAGCAGGGCGGCTTCGAAGGCGTCTTCGGGCATGTCGCCCGGGTTCTGTAGATTGAGGTTGCTCACGGTGAAGTGCAGGAATCGATCATTTGCACCCAGCGTGAAGACCTGGTTGAGGCGCGTCTGTTGCGTGGCATTCTCTTCCAGGGTTGCGCTGGTGCCACTGCCGTAAACCACCTTGCCGACCTGGGTCCAGTAGCTGTGATCGGACTCGAGCCGCGGGTTCACCACGGCCGGCGTGACGCCCTGCGAGATCGAGCCGCCGCCACTTGCGGGCGACTGCACCGGACTGGTGACGCGTGTACCCGTGACGCCGGTGAACAGCACGCCGCCCGCCGCCTGTAGCAGGCCGGTGTCGACGGCGTCAGGCAAGCGACGCTCACCCGGCTGCAGGTATTGGCCCATGTTGTCGGTATCGCTGGAGATATCCGACAGGCCAAGCACGTGGCCCAGCTCATGGATAAGCACGGTGAGCAGATCGATCTTGTTCGCCGCGTCGGAGCCTGTCGTGGCCTGGAACAGCGAGGGCGAAGAGGTCGCCGTGAAGGACGAGAAATCCGGTGCGACATACCAGCCCCAGCCCGAGCCGGAGGCGTCGAGTGTGATGGCATGGGTTTGCATGTCGGTGATGGCGGCCTGCCCCTGGGGCAGGGTGGCGATCTGCACGGTCGCACGATCGAGCGTTACCTGCGACGCGCCGGCATTCGTCCAATACTGCTTGGCCAATGGCAGCAAAGCCTGCACCTGCGCCAGCGTCAGCACGGCGGTGCTCGTTGTGGCAGGACCTTCAACGTGAACGTCCTGGTGGGCGTAATCGGCGCGGCCGAACTGGATGCGACCGCTCTGGATCATTTGCCGTATGCGGGCAATGCGATCGGCGGCGTCGGCGAAGGCGGGGCCGAGCTTAAGGCCTTCGCTTTTTGAAGGTGGATACGAGAACGTCGAGATGAGCGTCGGATCGTTATCCAGGATACGCTGGACCACGAGGTTCGTGGAATTCAACAAGGCCGCGTCGGAGTCGAACGCGTAAAACACGGCGGTATTGGGGTTGGCCCCAAGCATTTCAGTATCACGGAACAGTGTGTAGACCGCGTCGTTGACTGATTTATCGGCTAGCTCTTTGAAAGCGTCGATTGGCCCCCAGGATTCTTTGCGATCGATGTAAGTGGTGAGGTTACCCTCGACTTTGCGACCCTCGTAAGCCCTGAAGTTGTTCACGTCCGGATGGGCGGCGGCGTCTTCGTTCCTGAAGAGGACGCCGTATTCGGAATGAACCCCCATGTCGTCAACGCGAGCCCCCCATACGCCGCGCTCGAGTACGCCTGCGCTGTTTGCGCGATCGAACGAGTGGAGTATGAACATGCCCCCGTTTTCCGGATTGGGGAATATGTCATTGACCTCGCGTTCGTAAAGGTGCGCCGTATTAGCCGGAATCGGCTCGCCTCGCACCGGGTCCCGCAAGGTAGAGGTAAAGCTCTGCTGCGGATGGGCGCCGCTGCAATTGGTGTTGTGAGCCCATAGGCCGTCCTCGCCCACGTAGTAGGTGTGGAAATCCTCCACCTCGATGTTGAACACCCGCCGACGCATGTAGGGGGCGTCGTATTGAAGATGACTAAGTACACTCTCGTTGTCGGAACTCACATCGCTAAAGCCATGCTCGAGATCCACGCGGAAGCCGGAATGTTTGTCGGCAAATGAGGTGGTAACGAATCCGATGTTCGGATCGGTAGTCTGATAAAGCGTTTCGCATTTGTAGACCACCGCGATGGTGCCGTCACTGAACTCCAGGTTTTGACCCGGCTTCAGATGTTCCAGCGCGATCCAGCCGATGTCCTGCACCCAGAACGGGTGGTTGCCCGTCGCATAGAGATACCCGATGTTCTTCTTGCGCGGGTCGTAGTAGGACAAGTGCCAAATCACCTTGTCTTCATGCACAAAGGTATTGAGCACGCGCTTGTACCGTCGTTCGCCCGTTGCCTCGGGCTGCGACAGCACCATGTCACCGGGCTTGAGCTTCTCGATGGGTACCAGACCGTGCTCCGTCCATACCGGCGTGCCTTCCACGAAACAGCCGATATCGTTCTCGGGATAGTTCTCGCGCATCATTCCGCATAGCGATTTGATTTCCTGGTCGTACAGGGCGTCGCCCGAATAGGTCTTTTTCAGGGTGGCTGCGATTTCTTCCAGCGACGGCACTTGATGACGTTCGGCAAAGCGCGCGCCGAGATCGGTTTCTATCAGCGAATTCTTCGCCGCATCGCGAATCGACTCGCGCAGCAGCAAGGCTTCACGCACCTGCAATGCCTTGGGCTGGGTGGTGTCGATCATGTTGGTGATGTTGCCGACCATGTCGCGGTACCAGCCTTCCGCCTGGCCCAGGGTCATTGATTGCGCATCGGGGCTGGTGAAGAGGGATTTGCCGTTGAAGCTGACGTTGTCGTGCCCAACCAACGTCGGCGCTTCGGTATCGAAGGCGGCGGTATCCCCGCCGGCTTCGACCGCTGGCGAGAAATGGACCTCATCGCTGGCGGACGGCGTGCCGTCGCTGCTCAGTTTGCCGCGCACCGGATCGGCACCGATGCCGATCATCTTGCCGATGCCGGCGAACAGGCCATGCGCCAGCGCGCCGACACCGCTGCCCATAAGGATCGACTCCAACAGCTCCGAGAACGAGAAGCTAGGTTGTCCGGTGGCGCCGTTAGTGAGGTCATAAATCTCCATCAGGCCGTTTTGCAGGATGGCATCGAACGTGGCCGCCGCCGCCGCGCCGCCGCCCACGGCCGACGCCAGCTTGCCCAGGCCGGCCAAACTGATCGTGCTGCCCACCAGCTTGCCTGCGTGCATGGAAATACCGGTGGCGAAGCCGGTATTCATGCAGTCCACGAAATTGGCGGTGAGGAAATCCTGGTATTGGAGTTGGCCGGCGTTGTACTGCTGCAAGCGTTGGTCGTAGCGACCCATGTAGCCGCCGCTGACCAGCAGGTCGAGGCCCTTGAACACCATCTTCGCGGCGAAGGTGTCGTCCGGGTTGAAGAACTGCTCCAGGTTCAGGGGCTGCACTACCGGTGGGCCCGTGACCACATCGAGGCTGGGGGCCGGCACGTTGACGGCATCGAGTTTCACAGGCAACCCCGGCACCGTATAACTGGCCATGCCGAAAATCCACCCATCCCAGAACTGGCCTGCGGTGGGGTTGTCGTAGCGCGAGGGCGTCACGGCCGGGATCAGATCGCCGATACCGGGCCGGGTGACGTAGGTGCGATCGATCGGCATGGTTCTCGGGTCGATGCCGCGCGCCCTGAAAGCGTTCTGTATATCGGGCGAATTGAAGTTCAATGCCGCCTGCACCAGAGCGGCCGCGTTCCATGTGTACATGGTGTAGGTCATGGGCGCGCCGGGGTCATAGTCGGGCTCGTAGCTCCACACACCCGCATACAGGATGCCGTCCATGCCTACCGTCAGCTTGTCGATCGCGCAGCCGGCGATCGGCGTGGTGGCACCGAGATAGACCGGCGGTTGACCGTTGAGGCCGAACGGGTTCTGGATGATGCCGATCTTGCCGCCCACCTGTGAACTGGGCAGGCCGCCGCTTTCCAGATCGAAGGTCGGGTCGTTGAAAAAGTAGTTGAAGTCGGCGACCAGGGCGTATTGCTGGCCCTTGTAGGTGACGATGACAGTGCCGGCGGGCTGCTGGATGTCCTGGTGATAAGCGTGTTGATTGGCTCGGAAGCCGACCGGCGCGCGCATCGCGACCGCGGTGCCGCTGGCGGTCGTGCTGCTGTCGATCTGGCCGGTGCTTCCGGTGTTGAGGGTGATGGCGCCTAGGCCGTTATCGACGTCGTTGCGGTTGCTGATCAGGAATTCGCCGCCGTCCTGGCCCGAAACGACGTACCAGGGGAGCTTGCCGCGGTTTGCCGTTCCGTACACTTCGCCGCCGAAGGTGGTCACCGCACCGGCCCCGACGATGCCCAGGTCGTCGATCTGGTTCAGGTCGACCACATGCACCGTGCCATTGGTCGAGACCACGGCCAAGTAGCTGTCGTCGTTGATGGCGAGGTCGCGATAACCCTGCGGGGGCACTGCGCCGCCGAGATCGATCGACTGTTCCTGATTGAGGAAGTCGCTGTGCACCGGATCGATATTGATGCGCAGCAGACCGCCGGCACCGCCGGTGCCCGAACGCAGGGCGACGTACAGCCACTGGTCGGTAATGGCCATAGCCGTGATGTTGCCGGGCGAGGACGTGCTCAGATGGTAGGTGTACACCACCGAGCGCGTCATCATGTCTACGACGTAGATGTCTTGATTACCGCCGGCGACGTAGGCGATCGAGCCGTCCTTCGAGTAGGTAATGCAGTGCCCAGTGCCTCGGGCCATGGCCAGCGGGAGGCCGCGTTCGTCCGTGGTGATCTGTTCCTGGAGCGCGATCGGCGCACTGTTGCTGTCTGTGCCGGGGCCGCCCGAGTGGTAGACGAAGATGGTGCTGGGCGTGGTGACCAGGGTGTTGCGTCGTGCTTCCTCCGACACCTGGCTGTATGCCTGGATCGGCGCGGTGAAAACACTGCCGCTGTCGACTTGGTCGCCGTCACCGGCATACGCGGTGGCAATGCGTTCGACGCGTATCACGTGCTGCGACAGCGCCACGTCGTTCGGTATGTCGAACTCGATGGTCTGATCCGGTCCGCTGCCGGAGGCAGTGACGTCGAAGGCCTGCCAGATCAAGCCATGCTGCGCGGCCGCTCCGGATACATCGGGCTCGGTCAGCTGATCGCCGATGGGCTGTACCCATACGCGCAATTGGAAGTTGCCGCCCGACTGCCCGCTGGGAATGAAGTCGCCGGTGAGCTTGATGTGGTGGCTGCCCGCCTGATAGTTGAACCCGGTGATCTGCGGTTGCGCATCCGAGCCGGCCGGATCCAGCGCGGGGAACGTCACGTTGGGATCGGTCGAGGTGAGTGCCGACATCGGCACATTGGCCTGGTACGTGCCGGCGATGGTGTACCGGATTTGCGAGATGGCCGTGGGCAGATCCAGCAACAGATTCAGGCCTGCGAGCGGAGCGGACGGCGAGATCAGATTGGCCATCGCGACACTGGCCATGTTCGACCAGAAGACCTGCCAGTTGAAGGCCCAGCCGTTGAGCGTGACATCGCCATGCGGCCCCGGCGGAGACTTGCGCATCGAGATGATGTAGTTGCCGCCGCCCAGTGCGCCGCCATAGGGCGGGCTGGCCGTATGTGCAAGGCCATCGCTACCGATCACGCCGGTATCGGCCAGCCACCAGGTGTTATGCACCACGCCGTCGGCCGACGTAATGGTGCCTTCGCGCCAGAACATCACCTCGGTGCCGGTCGCATAGGTGGTGGGCTGGCCCGTGGCGGGGTCGATTGGGCCGGCGACCTTGATCGCCAACTGCAACGGGGTGTTCGCTTTTTCTCCGCCCAGGTCGATCTTCACAGCCGCGACGATGTTGAGCAGCGTGGGCGCCGGTGGCGGGGTGACGAAACTGTTCTGGTCCGCCGTTTGGATGGAGGCCGTGGTGTTCGCCGCCAATGCGCCGGCGCCAATCATCAGGGTATTGCCGTTGGCGTCGGTGGTGACGCCGCCGGTGGCCGCATTGATCAGTGTGGGGCCTACCACGGGCGCGACTACGGTGACGGTGATGGTGCTCTGCAGCCCGTTGTTGACGATGGTAATGACCGCGGTGCCCGGTCTCTTGGCCTGCACCAGGCCATCTGCCGTGACGCTGACCACATCGGGGTTGCTGACAAAGTACAGCGTGCCCGACGTGGCTGTGCTCAGGTCGGTGGTGACTTGGCCGACAGAGCCGAAGTTGTGCACGTCGATCTGACGCTGCCCCACGTTCTCAGGCAAGTCAAAGCGCGGCGGGAACACGTCCAGCTCGTTGCCGAGGCCGTCGACGAACGGTGCGCTGGGCTGAATGCCCACGGTCAAGGCATTGACGGCGAACACGTTGCCGGCAGAAATCTCGATCACCGCATGGCCATTGCCGGCGCCGTGGATCAAGCCGTTGGCGTCGATCGTTGCGACCGACGCGTCGGTGGACAGCTCTTGCACGTAACTGCTGTCGAGCGAGACGCCGGTCTGATCCTCGAAGTCACCGATGATGTGCAAGGCTTGCGCCGTGCCGGTGTTCAGGGTGGGCATGCGGTCGACGTGCAGCGCGATCAACCTGGCGGCGCTTACATTGATGTTGAGCGATATCGGGGCGCCGGCGGCGTACCCGTCGTCGGCTTGCACCACCACCGTGGCGGCGCCGCTGTAACCCGCGGTCGGCGTAAACAGG
Organism: Dyella koreensis; assembly: GCF_044904565.1. Lineage (NCBI taxonomy): Bacteria > Pseudomonadati > Pseudomonadota > Gammaproteobacteria > Lysobacterales > Rhodanobacteraceae > Dyella > Dyella koreensis. Next base: position 235,168 of record NZ_JADIKD010000012.1, read on the forward strand.
ATCGAGCGTCCATCGCTGCTGATCTTGGCGCTGCCATTGCTGACGCTGAGGATGCGCCAGTAGATCGGTGAACCGTTGTAGTCGACCGCCACCTGATCCAGCGCGATGCTGGTGCCCAGGCCCACGTGCGTGAGTGTGGTCGGCAGATTCGCCAGCGGCTGCGGCGGCAAAGTGGCCTGGAAGCCGTAGTTGGCGTAGAGGATCTGTCGATCGCTCTGATTGACCACACCATCGCCGCTGAGGTCGCCGGCGAGGTTTTTCGTTGCCAGATCCTGCTCGAAGGCTGCGCTGTCGCTGCCGTCGATCTTGCTGTCGCGATTGAGATCGCCCGCGATGGACACGCTGATATTCGCGGTTCCCGTACCGCTGAGGCGGAGCAGCTTCATGCCGGCCTGGGTGACGCGTACCAGCAGGGTGTGCACGCCGTTCAGCACGGTATCGCCCAGCACGATGCCACCGACCACTTGCAGGCTCGACGATGCATCGCTGAACTGCGCGGAGATCGCCAGGATGATGGCGCCTGTGCTGCCGGGTACCTTCACCGTCGAAGCTAGTTCGCTGTCGCGCACCTGGAAGGCGATGGAGGTGGTCTGTCCCGCCTGCAGGCTGCCGCTCCACTGGTTCGCCGTGCTGTTGCCCAGCCAGTTCGCTGCGGTGCCGAGGTTGGCGGTGATGCTGTCCTGGTACGGCAGGCTGTTGCTGTCATAGCCATACGGCGTACCCATGCCGGTGTCGTCCAGCGCGCGGACGAGGACGAGGCGGTTCTGCATGTCATAGCGATAGACGATGCTGCGGCCATGGCCATTCGCATCCAGCGGGCCCGTGATGCGTGCAATGCGGCCCTGTGCATCGCGCACGATATCGACGCGATCGGTGACCTGGCCATCCGCCAGTGCAATGCCCGCATCCGATACCAGCCAGTGCGCGCCATCGGCGAACACCACGTCGGTCAGCTTTCCTTGCGCGTCGAGGCTGTAATGCGTGCCGTCCGGCGCGGTGAGCACATACCCGCCCGGGACCCACGGCAGACCGGTGATCTGGTCGTACAAATGGTTGCCCTGGCGCTGCAGATGATCGCCGTCGACGGCCTGCAACTGCCAACCCTGGTCATGGCCAAAGCTGGCCTGATACACCACCGGCGCACCGGGCCCGCCGGGCAGGGGGGTGGATGTGGTACCCAGGGTAAAGCTGAGGTTCTGGATGCTGGCGTTGGCGTCGCTGAGATTGCTCGGCATGCGCAGCCATACGCGCGCGCCAGTCGCCCACGCCGCGGTTGCGCCGGTGGCTGTCGTGGCCAGCTGATCCGTGCTGAGATGGGTGGCAAAGCCGGTCAAGCTCCAATTGCCGAAGTAGGCGCCGGCGCTGTTGTCCAGCGCGCGATTGACCGTGAATGCATGGCCGCCGAGTTGGAAGGTGGCGTCGTTCGCACTTTGCTGGCTGAAGCTCTTTTGCGCCGTATCCACAGTGACGCGTGCATCGATCTCGCTGGTGCGGCCGCTGAGATCCCACGCAGTGAGCCGCAATTGGTACACGCCGTTGCGGAACTGCGCCGGGTCGAGCGTGCCGAGGGCCAGCGCCTGATTGACATTGGTGGCGTCGTCGCTTTCTTGTGCGAGCATTTGCCACTGGTCGCTGTTGGCGACGGCGATCTCCAGGCGATAGCCCATCAGCTGCATTTCCTGCAGCGTGGCCTGCAGCGCGATCGGCGAATCCACTTCAACCGGTTGGCTGGTGGAGGTCGATCCGGCCAATGCGCCGAGCCAGTTGATCGCGGGCGCCTGCGTATCGGCGGGATCCCTTACGCGTAGCTGGTTGTCCTTGGTGCTGCTGAAGCCGTCCGCGTCGGTGGCGATCACGCGTACATCGATCAGCCCCGGCTGTGCCGCCTGCAGATGGAATCGGCCGCTGGCGTCCAGCGCCACGGTCTGCCACTGATCGCTGCCGAGTGCGGCGCCGCGCACCTGCACGACCATGTTGGCGATCGGACTGAAGCTGCTCGCGCGCACCGTGACCAGCAGGGTCTGGCCGGGCAGGGCCGGTGTACTGGGCACGCTGTCGACCAGGATGCTCGGTGCGTTGGCGGAGGCATCCGCCACCACGCGCACGGTGAAGGTCTTCTGTACGGTGGCCTGACCATCGCTGACCATCGCCGTGACGATGAAATCACCCACCTGGCCCGGGCCTGGCGTCCAGTTCAGGCGCCGTGCCTGGGCGTCGTAACTGGCGCCGTCGGGCAGGCCGTTGAAGCTCACGGTGAGTCCAGCGGTTTGCGTCGCGCCGTCCGGATCGATGGCATAGATGCCGCCGCCACTGTTGGTGCCGCCGAGCTGAATCGGCAGGCTCAGTGCCTGGCCTACGGTCACGGCATGGCTGCTGACGGTGAGCGCGGGAGCGCGGTTCACGTCCAACACGCGCACACTGACGGTCTGTGTGGTGGCGAGTGTGCCGTCGGTGGCCTTGAAGGTGAAGGTGAAATCCTTGCTGGCGGCCGTGGCGTTGTTCACCACGTCGTACCCCGGGGTCCATTCGAAATAACCGGTGGCCGGGTTGAACGACACGCCGGCTGGGGTGTTGTCGTCGTACACCAGACTCATCTGCACCGGGTCGCCATCGGCGTCGGCGCTGCGCAGGTTGAACGACAGCGTGCTGCCTTCGTTCACCAGCTGCACCGGCATCGGCAAGATCACCGGCGCGTTGTCGACGTGCGCTATGTGCACTTCGAAGGTGCGGGTGAAACTGGTCGCACCGTCGCTGCCGGTCACCGTGAAGCGATAGACGCCCGGATGCGTACCGACGAGGTTGCTGCTCTTTGCGGCGAACATGCCCGGCGTCCAGTTCAGCGTGGCCTGATTGCCATTGGCGGCGCTGGGGACGTTGAGCGTCATGCCCGCAGGCAGGCCCGTCACGTTCCAGCTGATCAGGTCGGATTCCGCATCATTGGCAAACAGGTCGAGCTTGAGCGGACTGCTTTCGCTGCCGTTGAGCACCATCGGCACCGAAACATCGCCACTGTCGATGACGGCGTTGCCGTTGAGCTGTATGCCCAGCAACTGTGGCGCCGTGTCGGTGGCGCGCACCACGATACGGAAGGTGTGGCTGACTACATTCGGCACCGGGTTGGCTGGGTTGGTGTAACCCTGGTCCTGCGGCGGCAGGCCGCTGTCCGTGACGGTGACGGTGATGTCGTGGGGGCCGATGTCGTCGCTGGTCGGCGTCCAGGTCAACACGGCCTGGCCGTACTGCGCCTGCATGGTCAGCTGTGCGCCGAGTGGCAAGCCGGTGGCACTCAGGTGCAGTGCGTCCTGATCGGCGTCGGTGATCGCAATGGGTAGGCTCATCGGCTGCCCGGCCACGGCCAAGATCTGCTGCGGCAGGTTGAACACCGGCGGCTCGGTGAGGCTGCGCGCGGTGACCACGAAGCTCACCGACGTTGCCTGGGCCTGATTGGGTGTGCTGCCACCCGTGTCTTGGGCAATCAATGTGAGGGTGTAATCGCCGCGATCGTTGTCGTCCGGTGCGAAATGAATCGTGCCGGTGATATGGCCGTTGGCGCTGGGCGGATTTTGGGTGTAGCTCGCAAAACGCGGCAAGCCGTTGATGCTCACTTGAATCGGGTTGCCGTCGACATTGGTGATATCGAACGGGATATCCAGCGTGGCGCCCTTATCCACGAAGGCGTTGCTGATCGGTGCGATCAACGGCGCACGCGTCGAGTTGGCCACCACGATGGGAATGATCACCTGCGTGGATGCCGGCACACCGGTGCCGTCACCATCGTTGGTGGCGATCACCGTCACGTGATACGTGCCGGCCTCCGTATAGGTGGGCGTCCAGTCGATGTCGAGCGTATCCGGATCGAAGGTGGCTCCCGCAGGCAAGCCAAGTACCTGATAGGTGACGGTAGCTGGCGTGCTGTCGCCACCCTCCTGGTCCACCAGCGGGCCGCCTGGCCGCAGGCGCACCTTGGGTACGAAACCGGGATTGTTGGGGTCGAAGGCGAACACGTTGATCTGCAGCGGCTGGCCTTCCAGCGTGTTCCAGCTCTGGTTCAATGATGGGTCGAACTGCGGCGCGCCGTTGACGTTCAACACGTTCAACTGCACGGTTTGCTGCGTGCTGGTGCGCTCCACCTGTCCGTCGGGCAGGGTGCAGATGGCGGTGAGGGTCACGACAACGTTGTAGTTGCCATGCTGGGCGTAGCCCGGTGTCCAGTTCAGCCAGCCGGTATCGCGGTTGAGCTGCATGCCACCAGGCAGGTTGGCCGCGGAGTAACTGAGCTTGATCGTCGTGCCGTCGGGCTTGCTGAGGCCGCCCGGCATGCTGCCGGCCAATTGCAGGGCAAAGGCGTCGCCTTCGCGCAGGGTCTGCGCCGGCACCGGTGTGAGTACCGGCTGGGAGAAGGCTTGCTCCACCGCGATGTCGAACTGTTCGCTGACGGTGGTCTTGCCGTCGCTGACCCGCACGGTCACGTTGCGATAGATGCCGGCCTGATCGTAGGTCGGCGTCCAGCTGAGCACGCCGGTGCGCGCGTCAAACACGGCGCCGGGCGGCAGGTTGGTCACGCTGAGGGTGAGCGGGTCGCCGTCGATGTCAGACGCGCTCAGCGGCAGCGAAAGCGCCTGGCCTTCGGTAAGCGTCACATTGCCTTGTGCCGCGAAGGTGGGCGCGTGATCGCCGTTGGTTACGGGCAGGTGCAGCGTGCGCAGGGCCACGCCGCCGCGGCTGTCCTGCACGCGCAGGATCACCACGGTGTCGGCGTCGGCCTGGGCGCCTGGCGTCCAGCTGAGCGTCGCGGTCGAGTGATACGCGCCGTCGGCGCCCGCCGTGCTGCCCGAGGGTGGCGTCAGCGTGAGGCCCGCCGGGCCCTGCACGATCTGCCAATAGAACACGGTGCCGTCGGCGTCGCTGGCGTCGACCTGGGCCGTCCAGGCCTGGCCGACCGTGGCGCCCTGAGTGAAGGTATCGGGACTGGCCGCGCTGCCCACCGGCCCGATTGCCGGCGGCAGGTTGGCCTGCGGCGCGGCATACACGCTGTGGCCGAGATTGAACTTGGCCAGGTCTGCCAGGGGGCCCGCACCGCCGAACTGGCTGAGCGGCACCACGCTTACCGTGATGTTCGACAGCGTGGCGCCGACGGCGAGCTTGCCGCCCAGGGCCTGCAAGGCACTGGTGAGGTCGATGCTCCATAGCTGCGTCTGGTCGCCCGTACCCTGCGCCGCGCCCGTGATGGCGCTGCTGAAATAACTGCCCGGATCGAGCAGCAGCACCAGCGGGCCGCGCAGGTCGTCGGTGCCGATGTTGGTCAGGCTGACGTCATAGCTGACAGCGCCGGTATTGCGGTCCGCGCGGGTGTTGCTGAAAGCGATTTGCACTTGGCTGCTCATGTTGAGCAGGGCGGTGAAGCCGCTGATGGCGTCCTGGCCGATGCGCAGCTGCATGGCACTGCGCAGGTTGCCGCTGATAGTCAGCTGGTAATGGCCTGGGGTGAGGCCGCTCACATCCAGGTAGGCCGTATGCGTGGAGGCATCCCAGCGCACGCTCTTGGGTGCGATGGCGCTCTGGCTGCCGATGAGCTCGTAGTTGAGCGCATCCAGCACGCTGGATGGATCGGCTGCCGAGCTGCCGTTGCCCAGCCACATATCCTGATCGAACTGCACCGCAATCTCGCCCAGCGGCAACGGCACCAGCGCCCCATCCGGCACACTCGTCGCAATCACCTTAGGCGCCCGCGCCGGTGCGATCTCATCGATATGGTGCGTCTCGGCCACGAGGATGCGCCCATCCGCCGTGGTAAGGATCGCCTCACCCTGCGTACCGCCACCCGCCACCTGCAGCACGCGGCGCGATTGCAGTTCGATCATCCACACCGACGAACCGGTGGTGGTGTCGGTCACGCCCGTGGTCTGCACGTGCTGGGGGAGGGCGCCGGAGGCGACCAGGACGCCGTCGAGCAGCGAGCCGGGGGCGCCGAAGGCGATGCTGTCCACCACGCCGTTGAGGCGGTACTCCAGTTCCGCGCGGCCGAGCGTGATGCCGCTCATCGGGAAGCTGACGATGTCGGTCGTGCCGCTCGGGCTGGCGGCGGCGATGTCGCTGCCGGTCCAGCGCACACCCCACAGGCGGCCGTCCGGACCGAAGGCGAGGTCGCCGACGCGGGTGTTGCTGAAGTGCTGCCAGGCCCGGTTCGGATCGGTCTGGTTCGGGTGGAACACCTCGATGCCGTCGCCGTCGGAGACATAGATGTCCCCGGTGCCGGGCTGGATCGCCAGCGCATGTGTCAACGGCTGCTGACTCGGGCCCTGCATGCGGCGCACGATCGCGCCGCTGCTCGCATCGACCTGCAGCAGTTCGTTGCCGGTCATCACCCACAGCTGCCCGTAGGCGTCCACCGCCATGTCGAGCACGGGCTGATCGAGCACGAACAGCGGCGTGACGTTGTGGCCGCCGTCCTTGCCGTAGCGGTACACCTCGTTGCGCTGCTGGCCCGCGCTGACCAGGATCGAGCCGTCGGCCAGCTGCACCATCGCCATCGCGCCGATATCGGCGCTGCCGGTGGCGAAGCCGTCGGCGAAGCCGCGCGCAGCGAACGGCGCAAGCACGTTGGTGAGATCGCCCGCGTTAACGCTCGCCACCGGGCCCGGCAGCATCTGCGTGGCCTGCTGGAACAGCGGATTGCTGGCGTAGCTGCGATCGGGCGTCGCCTGCGGCACCTGCGCGGTCTGGTCGACGCCCGGTGTGACGCCGAGGCCGTCCAGCACCTGCTGGCGCGCGCCGTCGTCCGGCAGCACGGCATTGCTCACCGTGGCCGCCTCGCGGTTGCCCGCCAGGTCGGTGGCCACGGCGAGGAACTCGTAATGACTGCCGGCCTCGCCGGTGAACACCGCCTCGGTGGTGCCCGGCCCGACCTGGCGCTGCCAGATCTTGAAGTCGCCGCCGTTGGTCGCGACGTAGACCGTCACGAAACGGATCCCACTGGCGTCGTCCTGCGCGTTCCACTTCACGTCGTAAGTCGGTGCGCCCTGGGCGTTGTTGCCCAGCGAGGTGACGGCGACGGTGGTGGTCGGCGCCTTGGCGTCCAGCGTGACGTTGAGTGTGGCGCTGTCGATCGGCGGCGTCTGGTCAAAGAGCACGCGTGCCTGCATGGCGATCTTCGCACCCGACGCGGCGCTGGCCGCGGCGGACACGGTGAAGCTGACGAAGCCGCCCTGCGTGCTGCCGGCGAGCAGGCCGCGCGTGGCGTCCTGCATTACTTCGCCGGTGATCGGATCGATCGCCTGCAACAGCCAGGTGGCGATGCCGGTCTCGGCGTCCACGCCCGCGCTCACGCGCAGGATGTAGCCCTTGCTGCCGCTGAAATCGAAATCGCCCTGGAAGTTGGCGCGATCGGCCGGCACGTGGATGTTGATGTCGCCGATCTTCAGATCGCCCAGGCGCACCGAGCGCGGATCCAGGTTCGCATCCAGCTGCGACACGATGCGGATCTGGCCCACGCCCTGGCCGGTCGGATTGCTGAAGGCGAAGGTGTATGGCAGCGGCGTTGCAGACGGCACATAGGCGCTGCCATCGGTGGCCACGGCCTGGCCCTGCGGACCTTGCACGCTGATCGCCGCGTTGGTGGCGCCGGCCTGCTGCGCTACGAGCTGCAGATATTGGGTGAGGTTGAGGCTCTTGCCTGGCAGCGGATTGAACTTCTCGTCCAGCAAGCCTTGCGCGCGCAGGTACTCAAGTTCCGACTGGCTGCCGACGAAGATCTGGAAGTTCTCGAACTGCAGGGTGCGGCCGACGTGCTGGTCGTAGTCGGCCGGATTGGCCAACGCGGGCACCGGCACTTCGATCTCGTCGCCTTCGTCGTCCGTGCGCGTCTCGTAGTGATCGATCGGGCCCTTGGCCGCATTCGGATCGCCGGCATAGGTCGAAGTGTCGCCATACCACTGCTGCACCTTGGCGAAGAAGCCGAGGATGTCGGCCTGGGTGCGATAGCTGTCGCCGCCCTTCGACATCAGGATGCCAGCCGCGAGCGTGGCGTTGAGGCTGACCACCTGCGGATTGGTGGTGATCGGCGGCGCCTGGTCAGCCGGCAGCAGCATGCCGGAGGCTTCCAGCGCGGCCAGCCAGCCGTTGACCCACTGCGATGCGTCCGCAGCGAGTGTGGCGAGGTTGCTCGGCGCGGAAGCGTCGGCCAGCACGGCTGTGCGCAGACGCAGCGCGTAGGCGGTCTGCTCGGCGATGAACTCGTCGCGGGTGAGCGCGGTGGCGGCGGCCACCACGTTCATCTGGAACGACTCCGACAGCATCTCGATCTTGTAGAGGATGTCCTCCGGATCGGTGGAGCGGAAGCGCGCGGCCAGACCCTGCTGGACCTTGTCCAGGTCGGACACGCCACCATCGAGCAGGCCCTGCGTGCGCCAATCCGGATGCACGGCATAGAGCGCGTCGCGCAGGCCACTGAAGTCGCGGTTGATCCAGGCGGTGAGGCCGGGATAAGTCTGCAAGCGGAAGCTCATGCCTACGAAACCGTGTGCGGCGACGTCGAAGGCGTAGCCCGGCGCGAGGTTGAAGCCATTCGTGTTGAGCGTGCCATCCAGCGACGCCCACGGGATATCCGTGCGCGGCACGGTCGAGCCGGTCTGGCCGTAGGCCTGGTTGTTGGCGGGCGAGCCGCTGACGTTGCCGAATGGCGAGCCGCCCACGTTGGAGCCGAAGATCGCGTAGGGCAGGTTGAGTCCGTCGATCAGGTACTGGTTGTAGCCCATCTCGACTGCGCCGACGTCGAAGCGCACATAGGGCGTGTCGACGTTGGTCAGGCTCTGCAGCGAGACCGAGTAGGTGGCGCCGTCGCCCGGGTTGAGATTGCGCGGGCCGCCGATGCCAATGGTGACGTCGTCTTCGATGCCGCGTTCCACCAGGTAGCGATTCGCTTCGGTGACGCTCTGGCCGTTGGGGTTGATGACGGTGACGTCGTACAGGCCCAGCGGGAAGCTGCGCGTGTCGAAGATGGCGCGGATATGCGTAGCGTCCAGCACCTGCCAGCGATCCGGCTCAGCCTCGAACACGCCGGGACGGGTGAGCTTGACCAGCGCGCCGGCCTGGAAGGCCGAGCCGTAGATGTCCAGCGTGACCCAGCGGTGAGCGTCGTCGCTGACGCCACCGTTGTCCGGCGTGACCTTGGTGATCGACAGCGGCAGCAGGTCGGCGCGCAGCGTGACCGGCACGGCGTTGCCGCTGCGCGAGCGCACCAGGATGTAGTAGTCGCCGGCGAGCGTGCTGGGGATCACTGCCTGCTGGTCGGCCGACGAGGCATTCGTGTACGCCGCGTCGTAGGCGTAGGTGGTCGGGATATCGCCGTAACGGATGTACAGCTCGTTGTCGCCGCTGGCGGCCAACGCGTCGAGCATGACGCGCAGGGTCTGGCCGGCCGCGACGGTCACCTTGTACAGCTGCACATCACCGCTCGATAGCGTCGTTTGCAGCGGACTGGCGATGGCGAGCGGTGGCACCTGGGTCTGGATGGTGGCGGCCGAGGCGGTGAGGTTGTTGGCCTCGCCCGGCGCCATCACCAAGCCGTTCGGGCCATAGCTGATGCCGCCTTCGTACACTTCGTTGTACAGATCCGGGCGCACGATGATGCGCCAGTGGCCGTCCTTCAGCGGCGGCAGATTAGCGGTGAGTTTGCCGCTGTAACTGGCGCCACCGGCGAGATCACCGTTGTGGCTGACCTTGCCGAGCAGGATGTCGTCGAGGCCCCAGACATTGTCCATCGACAGATAGATGGCATCCGTCCACTGGCCGTAAGCGGGGTTGGTGGAGTCGTTGATGATGGTGTAGTTCACCGTCACCGAATCGCCGACCTTGGCCTGCGGTGGCACGGTCACGCCGGTGACCTTCAGATCCGCTGGCGGCGGCGTCTGCACCAGCATCGGCTGTACGGCGGCGGTGGCGTTGTTCTGGTCCTTGCCGAACTCCATCACCTGGCCATACGGGCCGGCACCGAAGGCGCGTGCCGGATCGGTGATCACGAACACGTAGTACGGGCCGTCCAGGTCACGCGGCGCGGTGACGGTGAAGTGCCCGTCGTAGCCGCCGCCGGCCGCGAGGCCGCCGCTATGGCCGAGGTAGCCCAGGTAGCGGTCCTGGTTGACGTCCAGGAAGCGGTCGCGCGAAAGGTAGATCAGGTCGTTCCACTGGCTCTGGTCGCTCGGCGTATCGCCGCCGGCGTTGGTGACGTGGTAGTCGACGCTGAAGCTCTGGCCGGCGACCACGGCGGCCGGCGCATTGACCACGCTCACCTGCAGGTCCGGCGGCGTGGCAAGAGCGATCGGCAGTGCGATCGAGGAAACGTTGTTGCCTTCGTTCTGGAACTCCAGCACGGCGCCCGGGCCGTTGCCGATGACCACGTCCAGGCCGTCGCGGATCGAGCTGGGTTCGCTGTAGTACCAATCCTTGGTGGTCGAGGTGTCGGCCTTGACGATGATGTTGTAGTTGCCGCTGATCGACTGCGGCAGGTGGAACGTGGCCGACATCGTGTACGACTCGCCCGGCTGCAGAAAGCGCGGCTTGCCGTTGGCGTCGACGAGGGAGACGCCTTTCACGCGGCCCGGGTTGTCGTAGAGCGAGCCTTCCACCAGCGGGTAGTCGGTGGGATCGAGTGACGTATCGTTGGACAGATAGACGCCGTCGTTCCAGTTGCTGACGCGGGTGGCGCGGTTGCCGCGGTTGGTCACTACCCAGGTGACGGTGATCAGGTCGCCGGACTTCGGTGCCGGATTGGAGACCTGGATGCTGTCGATCTGCAGGTCGGCTTCGCGGTAGGTGATGTCCAGCGGGCTGCCGCCGACGTTGTTGGTGTTGGCGCTGCCTTCATAGACCGAAGTCGCGTAGAGGTTGAGCGGCCAGCTGTTGTCGCCGCCGCTGAGAATCTCGTCGGCGGCGCGCGGCGGCAGGCCGGAGCTGTCGGGACGGGCGCTGTCGGTGATGACGTAGATGTAATAGCGCCCGTTGGTGCCCGCCGGCAGCGCCACGTTGACCGTGGTGGTGTAGCTGGCGCCGGCCGCAAGGCCGTTGGTGTTCTGATGCTCGAACCGGCCGAGCGCGATGGCGCGGCTGGGGATAAAGGTCGGGTCGGTGCTGATGAACACCGAGTCCTGCCAGCTGACGGTGCCAGGCCACACGGCCTGGCCGAAGTTGGTGACGGTCCAGCTGATCGGGGTCAGTTCGCCGGAGTAGTTCTGCGGCTGCACCAGTACCGCCGTCACTTGCAGGTCGGCCGGATGCGGGATGACCGCCGCCGCGTACGGCGTGGCGTTGTTGTTCTCGTTGAGCTCGCGTACCTGATTGAGCGCGTCGGTCTTGACGATGATGTAGCTGCCGACGATATCGGGCGCCAGTTGCACGGTCTGATTGACCGTGTACTTCTCGCCGTTGTTGAGCGTGCGGTTCTGCGTGTAGCTGCCGAGGGTCCAGACATGCGTGGCCTTGCTCAGGTCCGCGTTGTCGGCCACGTAGATGGTGTCGGTCCAGCCGCCGGTGAACAGGTCGCCCTGGTTCTGCACGGTATAGCTGAAACTGAGCGGGCCGCCGGCATCGATCGTCGTAGGCGCGTTGACCTGGGTCACCACGAGGTCGGGCGGGGTGATGCCCAGCACGCTGATCGGACGGCCCTTGTAGTCGTTGTTGTCGATCTGGTACTGGTCGTCATAGTTGATATTGGCCGCCAGCGTGTCTTCCAGGATGGTGCTGTAGGTGTTGGTCCAGACGGTGATGTAGTACTGCCCGCTGAGCGTGCCGTCCGGGATGGTGACCTGCATGTCGCCCAGGTAGTCCTCGCCCACGGCGAGGTTGCCGGTATGTACCATCGAGCCCAGCAGCACGTCGCCCTTATTGGCGCCTGGGCGTTTCGGATCCTTGGCCAGCCACACTGTGTCGGTCCAGCTGTTGACGTCTGCGGTGAGGCCGCGCGTGGTGGCGCTGCCGAGATTGCTGACCTTGTAGCGCACGTCGATGGTGCCGCCGTGCACGGCCTGGTCGGGCGCAGTGACACCGCTGGTGACCAGGTCGGAGAACGGCACCGGGTCGATGTAGAAGTGCACCGCCTTGAAGTTGTTGCTGTCGTTCGGGTACTCGTCGACGTTGTTGTCGGCGTCGGCCACCACGATCAGGTACGCGTCGCCAGGGAACCGGATCGGGATGCTGATGCTGCCGGTGATGTTGGAGTAGCTCTCGGTAGGCGCTAGCGCGCTGCCGTTGTCGAAGGTGCCGACCAGCTGGTCATCGCCGCTGAGCGTGCCGTCGTGCGACAGGTAGACCTTGTCGCGCCAGTGGCCGCTGGCAGGCACCGGGCCCAGGTTGGTGACGGTGTACTGGATGCCGACGTTGGTGCCGGCGGTGACGTGGTCGGGGATGGTGACCGCGCCCACCTGCAGGTCGGGGCGCGGCTGCAGCGCGACCGGCGTCGGGTTGCTGGCGATCAGCACGTTGTTGCTGCCGGCGGCGCCGTACTCGTACACCTGGGCGCCGTTGTTGCTGCCGAAGTTGGCGTTGGTGACGATCTCCAGGCGATACAGCCCTTCGATCTTCGAAGGCAGGCGCAACTGCTCCGTGCGCGTATAGCTCAGGCCCGCCCCGAGCGGGCGGTCATAGGTGAAGCTGCCCAGCACAATGGGCGCGCCGCTTCCGCTGGTCGGCACCAGCTTGACGGTATCCACCCACGGGCCGATCGCGTCGGCCTGGCCCTGATTGCTCACCGTCCAGGTCACGTCGGCGAACGTGCCTTCGAGCAGGCTGCCATCCGCGGCCTGGCTGTCCGGCGAGGCCGGCGCGATGCTGGCCGACTGCACCACCAGGTCGGGCGAGGGCGCGAGCGTGACCGGCACGGCCACGCTGTGGCCGACGTCGTTGTCGCCGTAGACGAACTCGAACGGTCCGCCGGTGCGCACGTTGAGGTAGTAATTGCCTGAGAGGCCGTTGGGCAGGGTGATGCCGATGCTGCGCGTGTAGCTGTCGTTCACCGCCAGCTGACCGATGTGGCTGGCGCTGCCAAACTGCGCGATCACGCCGGTGCCGTCCGGGTTGGCGCTCAGCCATACCTGGTCGGACCACTCGGAGCTGTCAGTGATGCCAATGCCCTGGTTGCTCACTGTCCAGGTCACCGTCAGCGGCTGGCCGCTGACCGGCGTGCCCTGCGCAAGGACGGATTGCACCTGCAGATCCGCATACGGCTTGGGCATCACGTCGACGTTGTGGCCGAGCAGGGCCGTGTCGTCGGCGGTGTTGCCGTTCTCGAACACCTGGTGCGCGGCGTCGGTGACCACGAACAGCTTGTAGCGGCCGGTGGTGCCCGGCGGCAGCATCACGCTGAGCGCGCCGTTGTAGCTGGCGCCCGCGGCGAGCGCGCCGTTGTGCGCGACCTCGCCGATCACGCGGTCGTCGCCGTTGCCCAGCACGCCGTCGGTGGAGAGGATCACGCGATCCACCCACTGCGAGGTGATGCCCGCGCCGGTGCCGTTATTGGTCACCGTCCAGCTCACGTACAACGTGGCCGGATCGGCGATCAAGGTGGCCGGCGCCTGCACGGCGCTCACCGCAAGATCGGCGTAGGGCGCCAGTTGCACGGTCAGCGCCTGCTGGCCGTTGTTGTTGTCGCGCGAGTGGTCGTCCAGTACGCGCGCCGCGTCGGTGATCACCACGAACTGATAGTCGCCGCTGGCATCCAGCGGCAACTGGATATCGGCGAACGCGTCATAGCTGCCGTTGGTGGCCAGCGGGCCGCTATGAGCGACCTCGGCCACCTTCTGCATCGTGCCGTTGTGGGAGAGGAATACCTGGTCGACCCAGTTGCCCGTTGCGATGCCGCCAAGGTTGGCGACCGTCCACTGCACGTGCGCGGTGCTGCCGGAGAGCACCAGCGTCGGTCCGCTGACCGAACTGACCGAGAGGTCCGGACGCGCCACGATCACGGTGGCGGTGGCGGAGGTGACGTTGTCGTTCTCGCCGTTGCGCTCGTAAATGGTGTCGTCCGCGTCGGTGCGCACGACGAAGGTGTAGGTGCCTTCGGTGAAGCCCTGGGGCAGGGTAAAGCTGATCGTGCGCGCCACGCTGCCGCCGGCCCCGAGGCCGTCGGTGTAGAACTGGCTGCCTACTTCGATCAGGTTGCCCTTGCCGTCGTCCAGGTAGACGCGGTCACGCCATACCGTCGTGACATCGGCCGTGCCGGTGTTGTGCGATACGTAGTTGACGCTGACCGTATCGCCCGGCCGCATGGTCGCCGGGCCAACGACGTCACTCACGGTGAGGTTGGCCGACGGTGCCAGCGTGATGTGCAGCACCGTGGCCGTCACGCCGGTGTTGTTGCTGGTGTGGCCGTTCTCGGCGACGGTGTTGTTGAGGTTGGTGTAGACCAGCAGGTAGTAGTCACCCACCAGGTCGCGCGGCAGGGTGAGCGTTGCGTTGGCCGTGTAGCTGTCGCCATTGGCCAGGATGCCCGCATGGGTCACCGAGCCCGCCAGCACGATGTCGTCGGCCGACGGCACGCCGGTGCGCGACAGCACGACGCGGTCGTTCCACAGCGCGAGATTGGTCGGCGCATTGCCGGTGTTGTTGACCGTCCAGCTGACGTTGACGTTCTCGCCGCTGAGCGCGGTGGACGGCGCGCTGACCGACACCACGCCGAGGTCGGCGTACGCCGCCGCCACGTTGATCGGCTGCCCGGCGCTGGCGTTGTTGCCGCGGGTGTCCGGCTCCAGCACTTCGCCATCGGCGTCACTGCGTACGGCGATGTAGTAGTGCCCGTCCGGCAGGTTGGGCAGGTTGACCGTCGCGCTTTGCGCGTAGCTCTGGCCTACCGCCAGTGCACCAGTGTGGCGCACCGTGCCGATGATGATGTCGTCGCCGTTGCCGATGATGGCATCGGTGCTGAGCACGATGACGTCGTTCCAGGCGTCGCTGGTGGCGGCCTGTCCGTGGTTGGCGACGGTCCAGTTCACCGTGACCGGCTGTCCGCCGATACCGGCGGGCGGCACGCTCGCGCTGTCTACGCGCAGATCGGCATAAGGCACCGCCGCCGAAATCACGGCGGTGGCGGCGCTGTTGTTGGCCTCCGCATCGTGCGTCAGGTTGGTTTCGTAGAGCACGCCGATGCCTGCGGCGTTCTGGTCGGTGGTGACCATGATGTTGATATTGCCGGTGCCCTTGAGCCCGTCCGGCAGGCGGAAGGTAAAGCTGCGCAGGCGATAGCCGCCCGGGCCGATGGCGCCGTTGGCCTGTCCGTTGGTGATCGCGGCCGGGTCGTACACGATGCTCGTATCGAGCAGGATCAGGCCCGAGTCGGCGCGCTTGAGGGTGATGCGGTCGTTGAACGCGGTGCCGGTAGCGCTGGCACCCTGGTTCCAGTCTTCCCAGGTGATGGTGACCAGGCCGCCGGCTTGCACGCCGGTGCTGGTGACCTGCAGGTTTTTCACCAGCATGTCCGGGCCGACCGCCTGGTCGATCTCGGCGATGTTGTTGCTCTCGCCGGTACCTTGCGCGTTGGATTCGGGAATCTCGCCGAGGCTGTCGGCAATGACGCGGATGGCGAAGTTGCCCGATGCATCCACGCCGTCGGGCCAGGTGAAGCTGGTTGCGCGCTGACGGCTTGCGCCGGCGGCGAGAGCGCCCTGGCCGAGTGCATCGCGCAGCACTACGGTGGCGACGACCTTGCCGGTGGACAGATTGCGTACTTCCAGCGTTTCGCTCCAGGCGTGGGCGACGTCGACATTGCCCTGGTTGCTGGTGGTCCAGCTGACGTTGACCGTCTGGCCGGGCTGGAAGGCACTGGCCGGTTGTAGCGCCAGGTTCTGTACGGTCAGGTCGGCGTACGGCGACAGCTGCACCGTGACATGCGTGGTGGCCGCGTTGTTGCCTTCGGCCGTACCGCTGGCATTGCTTTCCTTGATGACGTTGTCGGCGTCGGTAATCACCGTGATGCTGACATCGCCGGCCGCATAAGCGCCGTCGGGCAGACGGATCTGCTGATGGCGTGTACGCGCGTCGCCGTTGGCGATGGCGCCGTTGGCGGCGTCGCTGGCGTCATACGGCACCGTGACGTCGGCCAGAATCACGCCGGTGGCGGCATTGCGCACCACGATGCGGTCGTTCCAACTGCCACTGGTGGGCAGGATGCCCTGGTTGGCCACCACCCATTGCACGTCGATGGTCTGCCCAGTCTGCAAGGTGCCCGACGGACTGATGGCGACACTGGTAACTGTCAGGTCGGGCGCCGGGTTGACCACCAGCGTATCGAGGATCACCGGCGGGTTCTCTGGCACCGTCACCAGGCTGAAGCTCATGTTCACCGGTGTACTGAAGTTGTTGTTGGGCATGCCCAGAACGAGCGTGTACTGACCCGATTCGGCCAGCGTGCCCAGGTCGATGCCGGTTCCGTTGAATTGGTAGGTCCAGCGATTCTGCGTACTGTCCCAGACAGAATTCATCGAGCCGGAAGACTGCGCGCCGAAGACTACACGGCCGAGCGGGTCGAGCAGCGTCCACTGCGGCGGATTGGCGTAGTTAGTCGATGCCTGGCCCGGCAGTGCATCAAGGAAATAGTGCACGCCAGCCTGTGCGTTGAAACGGAACAGCTGCATGCCGCCTGGCTTGTCGATGGCGGTATTGACTGGTGTATCGGCCGTGATCGGCGTCGCCTGCGACGGATCGAGCACGCGGAAACTGAAAGGCGCGGTAGACGTGCTGTTGTTGTAGACCGTCAGCTCATAGTCGCCCGCCGCCAGCAGGCCAGCGAAGTCGTAGAGATAGTAGTAGTCGTAGTAGTTGCCGCTGTTGAAGCTGGTGTCGAACACCGGCGTGCCGCCGGGGCCGTCCAGCCGCCAGCGGGCAACGCCGGCGACGCCGAGGCTATCGAACGCATAAACACCGCTTGCGCCGATATGCAGGCTGTAGTGCAGTGGCGCACCGGCGGCAGGCAAGTTGCCACTGACCACGGTGTTGAGTGGCAGTGCGGTCGGTTGCACATCGAAGGCGAAGCTATAAGGGATGGTGCCGCTGAGGTAATAACCCGGCTGGTCGATCACCAGCGTGTAGCTGCCCGCCGCCAGCGACAGCGCACCCATCGTCGTACTGAGATTTCCGGTGGCCACGACGTTGCCGTACGAGGACACCAAGTGCCAGCGGAGATAGTTGGTGCTGTAGTTGTTACTCAGATTGGTGAACGAGAAGGTGCCGGCCTGGGCGACGTCGACGTGGTAGGCGACCACTCCCACCGCGGTATCGAAGTTGCCGTTGACTACCGTATCGGCGCCGAGTGCCGGTGCCGTCGCCAGATCGCTCAGCAGGAAATTGAAATTGCGCGCATAGGTCGACCCGTTCACGTCGGTCATGCGCAGTGTGTAGGTGCCCGCGCCGGGCACGATCAGGGCCCGGTTGGCTTGGCTCGGATTGAACGAATAGAGCAGGGTGCCCTGGCTGTCGTACAGGTCGATCCTCACATAGGGATCGCCCGTGGCGGCGCTGGCAAACCACAGGCTGCTGGCCTGGCTGACTTGCAACTGGAAGGCAGCCGAACCGTTCTGGATATTCGCCGTGGTGACCTGGCCGATGGTGAGCTGCTGCAGGCTGTGCGAAATATTCACCGTGAAGGTGAACGACTGCGCCGCGCCAATGGTGTCGGCAGAGGTATCGCGCACAAGGTAGTAACGCCCGGTGCGTGGAAGATTGTTGAGCGAACCACCGGCAGCGACTTGTTGCAGTGGCCGGCCGAAGGCGTCGTAAAGCATCCACGTAGAGGCACTGTCGTTGGTAGCCAGCGAGATCGTGTCGCCCTGGCTCGCATCGAATGCATAAATGTTGGCGGAGCCCGGCGTGGCGCTGTCCGTAGTGAGCGTGCCGTTGCTCAACACTGCGGCCTTGCTCAAGTCGAGCAGGCGCACGCTCATGTTGGCGTAGCCGTAGGGCGCGTAGCCAAACACCAGCTGATAGTCGCCCGGTTCGAGCTGGAAGATATTGCCGCCAGACCCGGCATTGGCGTTGGCACTGGTGCTGTAGATCACCTGGCCATACTGGAGGATCTGATAGTTCACATAGCCGCCCGACGCGATGTAGCCGGCGTCGAACATCAGACGTGTGGTCTGGTCCAGATGGAAGGCGTAGGGAATGTTCTGCTGCGGCGCGAGCCAGCTGCCGATATCGAACCGGGTAGTCGGTGTGTTGAGCGTGAACTGGAACGACACCGGCGTGGTGTCAGTAGCTGCGACAGCGTTCCACACCAGCAAATAGCGGCCAGCCGAAAGGTAGAAATCGCTCACGTCGGTCAGCGAGCCGCTGCTGACCCGGTTGCCGTTGTAGTCGAGCAGAGTCCAGTTACCGCTCAGTGTGCTGCCAGCCGGCGGCGTGAGGTGAATCTGCTGGTTAGTGCCGTCGATGGCATAGATCAGCTGCTGGCCCGGAGCGAGGCTGGCCGATACCGGCTGATCCATCGTCAGCACCGGCGCCTGGGCCACGTCGCTGAGCAGCAGCGACAGATGACTGGCATCGCTGCCCTGCGCGCGCACGCTCAACTGGTACGTGCCCGCCTGAAGCTGGACGGCTGACGGATTGAAATTGCCGGCGCTGACGTTGCCGCCACCGAACCAGGTATCGAGCTGGGTAAGCTGCCAGCTGAAGCCGTCGCCGCTGTTGTCCAGTGCGTTGATCAGAACACGCGTGTCCTGCGTCAGCGTAAAGGTATAGACATGCGTGCTTGCCGGACCGGTGGTGTCGAGCACCAGCGGCTGCTCCAGCGTCACGCTGCCCGCGGGTTGGGGCGCGGTGGTGCTGAGGGTGTAATTGAATGTGGTTGGAGCGGAGGCATTCGACGACCACACCAGGTAATACGTACCGTCCGCAGCAAACGCGGGCAGGGTGTCCTGCGCATCGGACACATCGCTGTACACATCGTTGCCATTGGCGTCGTACAGATCCCAGTAGCCGTTGGTCGGCACACCATCCTGCGGCAGGAAATACAGGCGCTGGCCCGCCTGAGCCTGGAGCTGGAAGGCTTTAACCTCGCCGGGCGCGAGCGTGACCGATAGCGCCGTATCGGTAGCGACCTCCGGGGCGCTGCCCATCGTGTTGAACAACAGGCTGAAGGCAACGTCTGGCAATGCGCCTTCGCCGCCCTGGGGCTGTTCGGTCACGGTGACGCGGTAGGTGCCGGGCATAAGCTGCATTACCTGGTAACCATTGCCCAGGTTCATTCCTTGCACACCCGGCCCGCTGAGCGTCGCTTGTATGCCGTTACCCTGTACAGGCATCCGGATGTAAACCAGTTTCGGCTGGTCCAGCGTGATCGAGTAGATGCGCGTGCCGCCGTTGGCGGGTATCGCTGCCTGCATCTCCTGGTCCAGGCTGAGCGGGGCGGCGGCGGCGATGTGGATCAGAGAGTCGGTCGGGCCATTGCCGCCCGACGCTATGACGTACCAAATCTCGTCGACATCGGCGTGCAGGGTGCGGATTTGATCGGAGCCGTAGAGATAGTCGCTTCCCAATACCGAGAGATCGGGGCGATAGATGGTGTACTGCGTGTAGGGTTGGCCGGTGATGAAGTAATCCTTGCCCGCCTGCACATGAAGGGCATAGATGTTGGCTGTGCTGGGCACATCGAGCGCATCCTGCGCGACACTGGCCTGCGCCTGCGTGATCACGTTGAAATCGACATTGACCGAACCGTCGACGGAGGCGGCCAGCTCGAGCGTGTAATCGCCCGCGCCGAGCAGGGTGGTGCTGAGCTGGTCGTCGCCCGGGTAGAAACTGTTATTGAGCCATTGCCCGCTGGCATTGCGCAGCACCCAGTTCACGCCATAGCCATCGCTGTGCGCGCGCAGGCCAAACAAGGTCGTTGCGTCGAGATGGAAGGTATAGGCGTGTTGGCCGGTGCCGCTGAAGGAGAGCGCGTAGGCCTGATTCAGTACCAGAGGCTCGGTCGGCACCGCGGGCTGGTTGCCCTGGCTGACAACCGATGTAGTGAACGTGGCGGTCAGTGGCGTGCTGGCGTTGATGACCACCAGCACATAGTGCCCGCCCTTCTCGAAAGTCACCGACTGGGTGGCGCCATTCTGGTCGAAGTAACTGGACGCGATCTGGTTGTTGTTCGGATCGAGGATGTACCAATACGCCTGCGCGGACGAACCGCCGGTCGACGCGGCAAGCGCCGTCAGGTTGAGGACGTCGCCAGCTCCAGCGCTGATGCTGGCTGTCTGCACATCCTTATTGCCGGCAAGATCCAGCGATACGGTATGGCCGGCCGACAGATCCGCGCCCTTGTCGAGATCGGTCAGCGTGAAATCCACATCGGTCGACGCGCCGCTGCTGCCGGTGTTTCCGGCGCCGGCAGCAGCGGCGAATGTAGCGCCCTGGTTGCTGTGGGTGCGCTGGAAAAGATGTAGCGTGAAGCTCCCGGCGGGAAGCTGCAGCACCATATTGTTCCAACTGCCCAGGTAACCCTGGGCCCAGGTATGGCCTTGGGCGTCATTGACGATGTAGGAAATGTTGTCGCTACCGTTGTACGGCGACGCGAGCATGTAACGGCCCGCCGCGGCGGTCGCGAAAGTGAAATCGGCCAGGTAGCCGTTCTCGGGCTGGAGCGAGGCGGTCTGTTTCTCGCCGATGGTCAGCGCGGCGGTTGGAATGGCGGCGGGCGATGCCGACACGGTGTAAGCGATGGCGTTGGTGCCAGGAACCGTGCGGTAAAGCACCAGCGTGTAATCGCCGGCCGGCCAGATCTGGGTCAGGTTGTCCCCGCGGAACTGGCTCGCGTAGAGGTTGTTTGCACCGTCGTAGATGTACCAGCCCAGTGTGTCGGTGCCGGTCGAGAGCGATAGCGGCGAATGCCCGTTGCTGGTGAAACGGAAGCTGGCCGTCGCTTGCGTGGCAGGCAATTGCCCCTGCACAGGCGCGCCGATCGTTATCGGCTGAGTGGTGCTGGCGTCCACCAGTGCGAACTGATACTGGGCGCCGGCCTGCCAGCTGCTGACGCGGATGTCGTAAGTGCCGGCCTGCAGCGTATACAAGTCGCCGGTCCGATCCGGGTAGTAGAGCTGCCCGTCGCGATAGAACTCGAAGTTCACGTTGCGCTGAGTGGACAGCAGGGTCAGTAGGAACGACGTATCGGTGGAGACACTCAGCCGATAGCTGTGCCGCACGCTGGGATCGTCGCCCAGCGTGCCCTGCACTACACCGCCCGGCTGGATCACCGGCGGCGTGACCGGCGTGGCGACAATGTCATAGCTCACCGTGCCGGAGTCGGCGCTATGTGCTTTCAGCACAAGCGTGTAGTTTCCGGGCGGCAGCGTGTTGATATCGGCGTCGCTGGCATCGCTGCCCTGGGCGACCGGATTGCCATTCTGGTCGAGCAGGCTCCAGCGCAGGTTCTGGTTGTTCTGCACGCCGAACGAGAGGTGATAGGCCGAGGCCGTCGCAAGCGATAGCCGCAACATCGTGGCCGCATTGCCGTTGGCAAGGGTCCCCGCGGTATCGGGCGTACTCATGTCCGCAGCCAATGCCGCATTGAGCAGCTGGAAGGCGAAGTGGCTGGCATCGCCCAATCCGCGCACCCACAGCTGGTAACTGCCGGCGTTATACGCGTGGGTGTAGGGATAGCCGTCCTCAGCGTCGTTCTGGCCCGACTCGCCTTGACTGGCGTTGTACCAATTGGGCAATTGGCCGGCCGGGACGATGCTCCATTGGATACCGGCATCCGAGTCGATGTTGTGCCACTGGAGCAGGGTGTACGCGTCCAGGTTGAAGCGGTAGACCGCGAGCGGAGTTGTGGCCGAGAGTGCCCCGGCGACCTGATCGTTGAAAGGTGTGGCGGGCAGCGGCAGCGTTTGCGCCGACACAGTGAACGGCACGCTGGCATCGATCAGGGTGCGGCTCACCATCAGGGCATAAGTGCCGGGAGGAAGCATCGGCGTATCGGTGCCCACACCGGCATCGGCCAGGCGGTTGCCTTGTGCATCGAACAGGGTCCAGCTCACATCGGTCGCGCCCTGGGCGTCGAGCAGAATGCGCAAAGCGGCCGGCGACGACAGTTCGTAGCGATACAGCGTGGCGCCCTGGCCGGCGGCGAGTACGCCTTGCGCCTGGTCTCCGAACACCGGCGCTGCGGCTGTGTCGAGCGTTTGCAGTCGATAGGTGGCGTTGTCCGTTGTCGCAGCGATGGTCACCACGTAATCGCCGGCCGCCGGCATGTTGTCGTAGTAGCTGCTGTTCTGGTCCTGCCAGGGCGCGTTGTCGCCGCTGTCGGCCCGCGCGATGCGCCAATGGATGCCTTGCGACCCGAGGTCGTGCAGCAATTCATTGAAGGAGAGCGTCTGGGTGAAGTTCATCGCCAGGCGATAGCTGGCGACGTCGCCGGCGAGAGCCAGCGAGCCGCTGAGCGTCGTGCCCCAGCTGAGCAGCGTCGGCGGCGGTGCGGCGGCCTCGCTCGGGGTCAGGGTGTAGCTCGCCGGCGCGTTGCCGTCGATCACGATGTAACGGCCGAGACCGGCACGCACGCTCGCTGCCACGACGCTCGACGCCATCGCGCCACTGGTGGACAACACAAGCTGGCCAGCCGCATCGAACACACGCACGATGACGCCGGCCGCAGCGGCTGTGTCCACCTGCAGGCTCAGCGACGATTGATCGAGGGTCGCCGCAATGTGATAGATCAGGGCATGACTGTCGGTGATCGACACCGCCGTGGCCTGGCCCATGGGCAGCTCGGTGGCGGTCGCGACATCGACGATGCGCACGCCATAAGCGCCCAGCGAATTACTATCGCTGGCCTGGATCTCCAGGGCATATAGACCCGGGCCCAGGCGCACCGGCGCGGCCACACCCAACTGGCCCGACTGCACCACCGCACCGCTGGCATCGCGTACCAGCCAGCGGGCGTTTCCAGCCAGGCCATCCACGACAAACATCGAGGGTGTCGCGACCGAGATCGCGTAGATATCCGGCACGCCAACGATGGCAAGGTTGCCCTGCGCATCGACGCCCGCGCTCAGCGTTGCGGTGGTTGGCGTGACCACACTGGCGTCGTAGGTCAGATCGACCGGCGCGGTATTGGCGATGTCGCCATCGAACAACAGTATGTAGCGGCCATCGTTTGGCAGCTTCAATGCGAGATCGATGCCGCCGGTCAAGGCGGAAGAGGGCAGGATCACATTGCCCTGGGCATCGAGCACACGAACGCGCACAACACCGCCCTGCGGCGCCGGCACGTGCAGCTTGAGATAGTCACCTGCATGCGCCTGGATGGCATAGGCCACCGACGC
This sequence comes from Dyella koreensis, assembly GCF_044904565.1. Classification (NCBI taxonomy): domain Bacteria; kingdom Pseudomonadati; phylum Pseudomonadota; class Gammaproteobacteria; order Lysobacterales; family Rhodanobacteraceae; genus Dyella; species Dyella koreensis. The sequence continues at coordinate 258,450 of NZ_JADIKD010000012.1, forward strand.
GCTGCCGGTATCCATGTGCAGGGCCTGACCATTGCCTGAAGTCAGCGCGACGGCGGCACTTAGATCCAGCAGGTTGAACGCATAGGCGCCTGTGGCCGCGCCTTCGGGCACCACGGTCAGCCGGTAGTGGCCCGCGGCGAGCAGCGCAATGAACGGATTGCCGGAGGCGTTCTCGCCCTGCACGAGCGACTGGCGATTGACGATCAGTCCGGTGGGTCCGATCAACTGCCAGTCGATATCGGGGCGATTGCTGAGCGCGTCGAACAACACGCGCGTCGGCGTGGCCAGGTCGAAGTTGTACTCGTAGCGCCGTGCGATCGCGTCGATAGTCCCGGTTACCGGCGTGCCGGGCGTCATGGCAAGCGCCGTGGTGATCACGTGGCGCAGCGTAAAGTTGCAGTTGCTGTCGGGCTGGCTCGAGTACGGGTTGTACCAGCTCAGCACGTAGGTGCCAGCCAGCAGGTGGAATGGATCGGCCGCGATGTTGTTGCTGCTGCCGTTGGCGACCACGGTGCCCTGCAGGTTCTGCAGCGACCACTGGGCGTACTGCTGGTTCGGTGGCACTTCCATGGCGTAGTCGCCGTCGGCGCCAGCCGTGAAGGTAAACGGTGTGGACTGGCCGTTCTGATGAAGCGCGGCAGTGGACGCCTGATCGGCGGGCAGCGCGGTCATCGACGCGGTGTCGATCAGGCCGAAATGGAAATTGCCGGTGGAGAGATCGGTATAGGCGACCGTGAGGACGTAAGTGCCTACCGGCAACGAGAGCAGGTTGCTGTAGCTGTTGCCAAAGCTGCGCTGCGATGCCTCCTGTCCGCGCGGACCGATCAGGCTCCACTGCAGATTGGACTGCGCGAGCGGCGTGTTCATCAGCAAGGTGCCGGGCGCATCCAGCGTGAAGCTGTAAGAGACGGTCTGGCCCGGTTGCGTGATGGTTCCGGCGATGTCGCTGCCAAGCGTCAGCGGTGCGGACACCGTGCTGCGCTTGCCCAGCGTGAAGGTAAGGGCCTGCGTCAGCGGTGGGTTGTAGTAGTTCTGATAGGGCGAGAAGACCAGCAGGTATTCGCCCGAATAGGCCGCGAGGATGTCGCTGGTGTCGTAATAGTTATAGGCCGAGCCCTGCGCGACGACCGTGCCTTGCGGACCGAACAACTGCCAGTTGGCGTTGTAGTTGACGCCGCGACGGTCGGCAGCAAAGTACAGGTGATCGCCAGCGCTGGCGTTGAAACGGTAGATGGTGGTCTTGTCGCTGGCGAGGCTGGTCTGCGTGGCTGTGCCGATGCTTAGATCCTGCGCCACGTCGCGGTTGAGCATGCGGAAGGCATAGCTGGTGGGCGTGTCCTGCACGTTGCGCAGGAACACCGTGTACTGGCCGGGTGGGAAGAGCACGCCCGATGCCGTGTCGTAGGACATCTGCTGCCAGTTGGTGATCGCGCCCGTGGCCGAGCGCACCAGCCATTGCACATTGCTGGGCAAGCCATTGGTACCGGCAAGGCTGTCGAACATCAGCACCTGCGGATGATCGACGGTGAAGGTGTACTGGGCCAGGCTCTGGCGCCCGGTCAGTGTGCCGGTGGCCACGTCATTGAAGTTCAGCGCGGCAGTGGTGACGTCCTGCTTGCTCAGGGTGAAGGTGTCGTTCGACGAAGCGGAGCCGTCGTAGTACTGGCCCATGTCCAGCAGGGTGTAGGTGCCGTCGGCCGGAATGGCGAATTGATAGCCCGGGTTGTTGCCCGATTGCGTGTTGATGACCTGGCCTTGTGGGCCGATCAGGCGCCAGGTGGGCTGGTAGTAGCCGGTAACGCGGTCTACGTTGAGTACCAGTGTCGAACCGGCGGTGGCCTGCACGCGATAGCCGACCGTCGCATACGACGGCGTCCGGTTGGCGACCGTTGACTGTCCCAGTTGCAGCGAGGGCAGGGTGGCCAGGTCGGTCACGCGGAACGCATAGGCGCCATTGCCCACGCCATAGCCTTGCGGTGCACCTTGCACCGTCAGTGCGTAGTCGCCTGCGGGCAGGGTGAGCACGCTATCGCTGCTGTTGGACAGATACGACTGGTTGAACTCCGTGCCGCGCGGGCCGCGCAACGTCCAGAGGGTGTTGTTGCCACTGGTCTGGCTGTCGAACAGCAGCTGGGTATCGCCAGTGAGAGTGAAGCGATAGGTCTTGGTGGCGTCCCAGGTCGCCAGCGTACCGGCGGTGGTGCTGCCCAGACTGAGCGGGTCGCCTGCCGGCAGCGGCGCGGGAGCCGTGTTGCTGACGTGATCGACGCGCTCCTGGAAATTCACCGCGGCGGTGTTGGAGACGTCACCTTCCACCAGCAAGGTGTAGTTACCGCCGAGTGCCAGCGAAAGGTTGCCGCTGTCGTACGACAGTGAGGAAGCGCCCGCAACGACGCGACCAAAGCTGTCGTAGAGGCGCCAGGTGGCCGAGCCGCCGGTGACCCCCATGCTGTGCAGGTTGATGCTGTCGCCGGCCGCCGCGTTGAACTGGAACGCCATGCTGGAGTTGCCCGGCGACAGCGTGCCGTTGAAGGCGGTGCCTTGCGTCGCTGCGACCGCTTGCGACAGGTCGAGCAGGTTGAACGCATAGGCGCCCGTAGCCGCACCATTGCCTTGCACGGTGAGCGTGTAGTCGCCCGCAGGAAGCACCATCACACTGTTGTTGTAGTAACCCTCCGAATAGGCCATCGAGAGGCGATTGATTTCCTGCCCACGCGGACCGCTCAACGACCACAGCACGTCATTGCGCGAGGTCAGGGAGTCGAACGCCAGTTGCGTTGCCGCGGCCAGATGGAAGCTGTAGACGGTCGATTGACCGGCCAGCCCGATGTTGCCGCTGACCGCGGTGCCAACGGTCAGCGACGCGGCGATGTCGGGGACGAGATTGAGCTGGAATCCGTAGCTGACGGCAGCAGTGGCGCTGTTGCTGTCCACGCCGTCGAGTACCAGCCAGTAGTCTCCGCTGGCGGCCACCGTGTAGGTGTTGCCGGCCTGTCCGAGCGTGCCGTTACTCACCTGCGCGCCATAAGGATCAAGCAGGCGCCAGTTGGCCGAGCCATTCGAAGGTGATGAGCTGCTCAGGCATACCTTCTGGCCCTGCGACAGCGAGACCTTGTACAGCGCCGATCCGCTCGGGTAATCGAGACTGCCGGCAACGGTGCTGTTGGTGGAGAGCGCTTGCGCGGATGCGCCGGTGAGCAGGCGGAACGGCACGCTGCCCAGCGCGCCGTTGTCCATGTTGATCGCCAGCGTGTAATGGCCGGCGAGCAGATTCATGCGATTGGCGTTATCGCCGTAGGCAGCGTTGTGGCGGGAAATCACCTGTCCGTAGGGGCCGGTCAGCGACCATTCGAAACTCGCATCCGACAGGCGGTCGAAAATCGCCGGCGTCGTGGTGGACAGATCGAAGTCGTAGTACGCCGTTTGTCCCGGTTGCGTGATCGCGGCCGTGGCGGCCTGATCGAGCGCAAGCGTGGCGTGGGTGTCGGTAACCGGGCTGAGGTTGAACGAATAGCTCAGGGGCGATGCGTTGTTGGTATCGCCTTCGACCAACAGAAGATATTCGCCGCTGCTCTTGAGTGCGAACGTGTTCTGGTCGTAGGCCAGGTTGTTGACGCTACCTTCCTGCCGCCCATACGGATCGATCAGGCGCCAGTAGGCGTTGCCGCCGGTGGTAGCGCTGACGCCGCCGCTCTTGAAATAGAACTGTTGGCCGGCCGTGGCGTTGAACCGGTACACGCTGGTCTCGTTGCCCTGGATCAGCGTGTCGGACACCGAGGTGCCGGGTGTGAGGTTGGCGGCCGCGCTGGCATCGACAATGCGCAACGCGTAGGCGCCGACGGCGTCGTTGAGACCATCGACGGTCAGCGTATAGGTGCCGGCGGTGAGGTCGAACGCCGGCAGGCCGCCGCCGCCATCGGCGGAGAACTGCTTGTTGGTGACCACCGATCCGTTCGGGCCCGAGAGCGACCAGTTGATATCGTTGCGGTTGGTCAGGCTGTCGAACACGACACGCTTGGTGTCCTGTACGGTGAATTGGTAATGGTTTTGCTGGCCGGGGGCGTCGAGCGTGCCGCTGATGGATAGCGCGGCGGGGTTGACGTCGCCCGAGAGCAGAACGCGCGGCTCGAGTGCTTCGAAGCGTATGGCGGGTGTCGCCGGGGCCGAGGGCGCTGCCGTGTCGGCGCGCTCCGTCGAGAGGTTTTCCAGGGAGACCTTACCGTTGCCGTTGCTGTGCGACTGTTCCATGTTGCCCTCTTGGCGAGCCGTCGGCGCATCAATGGCCGGGCTCTCAGCGTTGAAAGGTGTCGAGCTTGTGTCGTTGCCTTGAAACCATCAGCGATCGGCGCGCTGGCGCTGACCGTCACATCCGTTATGCGCGAGTCACTGCTTGCCCAGGCTGGCCTTGCACTTGACGCCCGATGGGACGTCCAGCCCGGGATTGGGCAAATCCATGAACACCACAAAGGTGCCGCTGGCCGCATCGATGATGCGATCCACACTGACGACCTTCGCCGTGTACGGCTTGCCCGGCTGTATTTCGGGAACCACGTTGGCGGTCATGCCGACCGCCGCTTCGCCGAAGGCGCGCATCGGCATGACGACGCGGATGCGCAGGGGATTGAGTTGAGCGAGCTTGACGATGGCGTGCTTGGTGGCGCCCGGCTCGAAGATCTCGCCGGGCCACATCATCTGATCCACTACGACACCGTCGAAGGGACTGCGTATCGTGCGAAGATTGAGCTGGCTCGATTGCTGGACGTACTCCAGGTGCGCCACCTCGCGATTCTCCTTGGCCACCAGCAGTTCGGCCTGCGCTTGCTTGAGCTCGCCTTCGGCGTCGTCGCTGTCCTGCCTGGACATGAGTTTTTCCGCCGCCATATCGCGACGCCGGTTGTATTTGCGCTGGGAGAATTCGATCTTGCTTTGCGCAAGCTGGCTCGGACCGGCCAGTTGTGATTTGTAGCGGGCGAGATCGCTCGCCGCTTGTTCGGCATGCGATTCGAGCGAGGCGAGCACCTGGCCATGCGTCACGCGGTCGCCACGCTTGACCAGTACGCGATCGATCAGGCCGGCCACGGGTGCGCCAAGCTCCACCGTTTGCGTGGGCTCGATCAGGCAGTCATAGCCAGCCGCTGCCGGCAAGGCCAGCACGTGCGTGCTTGCGACGGAAGCGATGGCGCCCAGAACCAGAACGCAAGTTCTTCGGGCGTGTAGCCGTGCGCCATGCTGTCCCAGAACCAGTCTGGGCAGAAGAGTCATTCCATTGTCCCCTGTTACACGGTTTGCGGCGGAGCCCCCTGACTTCGCCCTGCGAAACCGCGCAGCGAAAATTATCGGTTCGCCGCAGTACTCACAAGGAGTATTTTTCGCAAGTAATTGCGAAGCGAGAAGGAACAAACACTTCCGATGCGCGGCTCGTGCGGCGGGTGAGCAAACGTCTAGATGAGCTGCCTTCGCAGCCGTGCTCGTCGAGCGCCGTTCGCGAGTGTTCCTGCGCGTCATCGGGGGCATCGTCGTGTATGTGGCACCCGATCCAGAAATAGATAGATCCGGATCTGCCGCATCAATCACTGGCCGAAGTGATGCCGCGCTTGATCGCGGAACAGGCATCGAATGCGCCTGACCCACTGCCTCGAGATCAAAGACATAAACGTCACATGCCCGGGTGCAGATTGCGCGCTCTTTGCGCGCCGTGTTGAGCAAGCCCATTCACCAAGGGAGTGATGAGATGGCCTTCAAGATACTCAGTTGCGATGGCGGCGGCATACGCGGATTGATCACCGCGTTGCTCATTCAGGACCTCGATCAGAAATTCCAGATCATCGCCGGCGCCGACGGTTTTACTGGCACCTCCACCGGTGGCCTGCTGGCACTCGGTTTGGCGAATGGCGTTCCCATCGCGCAGATCGTCGACGTCTACTTGAAAGAAGGGGCAACGGTATTCACCCCGAATGGGTGGCTGCTGACCCAGGACGAAAAACAGCAGGTGAAAGAGCCGGAAGCGTCCTCGATCGAGGAGTTGGGCAGCGGGCCGGGCTTTTTCTCTTGTCAGTATGTGAACTCAGGTTTGAAGAAGATCGCCAGGACATTGGTCGGCGATGCACCGATCGCCTCGGTAAAACCCTTTGTCGCGGTCAACTCCGCGCGGCTATGGGATGAAGCAGGTCGTCGCTGGGTCCCGTGCACCATCTCCAATGGCCCGAGCAATATCTATCGCAACATCAGCATGACCGACGCCGCATTGGCGACCTCCGCCGCACCCACGTACTTTCCGCCGCACCGCGTGGCCGGAACCGGCTATGACTTTGGCTACTTCGCGGACGGAGGCGTCTTCGCGAACAACCCATCCATGACGGCGGTGACTGAAGTGCTGTACCAGAAGTTCGTGTCCAGCCTGGCGGATATCCGCGTGCTTTCGTTGGGCACGGGCGATAGTCCGCAAGGCATTCCGCCAGCCGCCGTGTCGGACCCATTGAAATGGGGTGTCACGCATTGGCTCTATCCATGGAGTAGCGGGCCCGGTGGTGTCGTGCCGGCGATGGCGTTACTGAACCTCACTATGGATGCCACGGCGGAACTGGCGGACATCCAGGCAGGCGAGATGCTCGGAGCCAATTATCGGCGAGGCAACGTGCCGCTCCCGAAGCCCTACGCGCTGGATGACTGGAAGAATGTCGACGAACTGGTCAAGGCGACGAAGGCACATATGGCTACGCCCGCATGGCAGGGCGTCTGCAACTGGGTAAAGCAGAACTGGCAATGAGTCGCGGCGGCCCGGATGCTCCCCAGCGATGGAGCCTGGGGGAACAAGCCGGCGAAGGAGCCAGGAAATGGGGCGGCTGAGATGCGATGCCGTGGCGGCTAAGTAGACTTGTTCGGGATCCGGTCTACCATCGCCGCCAGTACGCATCGAGATCCGCCAGATGATTGTCCGCCAGCAACCCTCCTTCAAAGACATTCTGTTTGCGATCCGCGGGTCGATCCTTCCGCGGATCGCGCGGCGCCTGGTGACGATTGCGCTGCTCAGCGTCGTGGCGATTCTTGCGGCCATCGAGCATCCCGGGATTTTTGCGAAGATCAGTGCCGTCCCGTTCACCCTGATCGGTATTGCGCTGTCGGTCTTCATGAGTTTCCGCAACAACGCTTGTTATGCGCGCTGGTGGGAAGGGCGGAGGCTGTGGGGTGAGCTGATCATTTCCTGCCGCTCCTTCGCGCGGCAGACCTCGACACTTGGGGAGAAGGATCGGCGCTTCCTCCTGCGTAGCCTGTGCGGATTCGCGGCCGGGCTGACCGCGCGTCTTCGCGGCGATGACGAGCCGGCGGCGATCGCCTCGTGGTGCACGCTTGATAACGTGGACAAAGCCCCGAATCCCACCAATGAGGTTCTCAACCAGGTTGGCAAGTACTGCCTGACGCTGATGCATCAGGAGAAGATCGGGGCGATCCACTATTCGGTGCTGGAGAAGCAGCTTGCCCAACTGTCCGATGTTCAGGGCGGATGCGAACGCATTGCTTCGACCCCTGTTCCATTCACCTATTCGCTGCTGCTCCACCGGACGGCCCTGATCTTCTGCATCACGCTTCCGTTCGCGCTTGCGGGTTCGCTGGGCTGGTGGACGCTGCTTCCTGTGCTGCTGGTCGCCTATACGTTCTTCGGCCTGGATGCGCTCGGCCATCAGCTTGAAGCTCCTTTCAGCCTGGAGCCGAATGCGCTCCCGCTCAATGCGATGCAGCGCATCGTCGAACGCGAGATGCTTGGGCTGCTCGGCGAAAAGGAGCTTCCGCCGCTGCTTGAACCCCATAATGATGTCTTGAGTTGAAACCAGCGGGCCATGCGGGTTCGAGCTGCTTTTCCGGAATGATGTGACGATGACTGAGCGCAAGCCTCCTCGATACAAACCCTACAACCAGCCGGCAGGTGGCTGGGGCGCGGCTGCGGCGACGGCCAAGGTTCTGCTTCAACAAAGCGTGGTCGCCAAAGGATCGCGTGCGCTGCTCGACATGAACCAGCCGGGCGGCTTCAAGTGTCCGAGCTGCGCCTTTCCGGATGCCGAATGCACCAAGAAGCTGGAGTTCTGCGAGAACGGCGTCAAGGCGCTGGCGTTCGAGGCGACCAAGTTCCGCATCACTCGCGAATTCTTTGCGAAGCACACAGTCACCGAGCTGATGGAGCAGTCGGATTACTGGCTCGAAATGCAGGGCCGACTGACCGAGCCCATGCGTTACGACGCCGCCACGGACCATTACGTGCCATGCGGCTGGGACGAGGCGTTCGAGATGATCGGCCGCCATCTGCGCTCGCTCGAAAGCCCGCATCAGGCCGAGTTCTACACGTCGGGCCGCACACCCAACGAGGCTGCCTTTCTTTATTCCATTTTCGTCCGGGAATTCGGCACCAACAATTTTCCGGACTGCTCGAACATGTGTCACGAGCCCACCAGCCGCGGACTGGCTCCAGCGATCGGGGTGGGCAAGGGCACGGTCGTGCTGGAGGACTTCGAGCACGCTGAAGCCATCTTCGTGATCGGCCAGAACACGGGCACCAACTCGCCGCGCATGATGACCCACCTGGTCGAGGCCCGGAAACGCGGCGTGCCGATCGTGGCGGTCAATCCGATGCCGGAGCGGGCGTTGATCCGCTTCACGGAGCCGCAGGATGTCGTGCAGATGGCGACCTTCGGCTCTACCGCTATTGCCAGCGAATTCGTCCACATCAAGATCGGCGGCGATCTGGCATTGCTGAAAGGCATGATGCGGGTGATCTTTGAGCGCGAAGCCCTGGGCGAGCAGGTCATCGATCATGAGTTCATAAGCCAGCATACGGCGGGACTGGAGGCGCTTCGCGACGAGGTGATGTCCCAGTCATGGGGCGACATCGTCCGGATCTCCGGTCTGGAAGAAGCCCAGATTCGCCGCTGCGCCGAGATCTATATCCGTTCGCGCGCCACGATGATCTGCTACGGCATGGGCCTTACCCAGCATCAGCAAGGCTCGCGCCTGATCCAGCAGGTGGCGAACCTGTTGCTGCTGCGCGGCAACTTCGGCAAGCCGGGAGCGGGTATCGCGCCGATTCGCGGGCATTCGAACGTGCAGGGCGACCGCACCGTCGGCATCGACGAGAAACCGTCCCAGGCCTATCTGGATCGCGTGCGCGATGTCTTTGGTTTCGAGCCGCCGCGCGAGCATGGCCACCACACCGTCGAGTCCATCGAGGCGATGCTGGATGGCACGGCCAAGGTTTTTATCGGCCTCGGCGGCAACTTCGTCCGTGCGGTGCCGGACACCGAGCGCTCCTACATGGCGATGCGCAAGCTCGCCTTGACCGTGGGGATCGCAACCAAGCTCAACCGGGGTCATCTGGTCCACGGCAAGGATGCGCTGATCCTGCCGGTGAGCTCCCGTTCGGAGTGGATCCGCACGTCGGCAGGTGAGCAATTCGTCACCATCGAGGATGCGATGTCCAATGTGACGGCTTCCCGCGGCGTACTGGATCCGCCCAGTGCGGACGTCATGCCGGAGGTGGAGATTGTCTGCCGCATGGCGCGCGCCACCTTGCCGCACAGCAAGCTGCCGTGGGAGAGCTATAGCCACAACTACGACCTCATCCGCGACAAGATTGCCGAGGTGTATCCCGCGATCTACAGCGAGTTCTCGGAAAGGATCAAAAATCCCAAGGGCTTCCACCTCGATGTGCCGCCGCGCCGTCTGGTCTGGCCCACCCCGAATGGCAAGGCCAATTTCCTGCCGCTGCCGGGGCTCGAGGTCAACGCTCCGGTGGCCGATCCGTGGATGCTGCGGTTGGCGACGGTTCGTTCGCACGACCAGTTCAACACGACGATCTACAGTTACAGCGATCGCTATCGCGGCGTTTATAACGACCGCATGGTGATCTTCATGAACGAACAGGACCGCGTTGCCCGCGGTCTGGAAGAGGGCGCCCGTGTGGCGCTCGAGACCATCAGCGAGGACGGCATCCAGCGGCGCGTGGACGGGTTGACCATCCTCGATTACCCGATGTCACGCGGCGCCATTGCGGGGTACTACCCCGAGCTGAATCCACTGTTGCCGCTCGACTACTACGACAGGATCAGCGGCACGCCCGCCGCCAAGTCCATTCCGGTGCGCGTGATGGCCGAGCGCTTGGAGAGCGTCTCGCAAGACGTCAAAGATTCGTAGTAGGTGCGTTATCGCGACCTGGCCGCTTATGCAGCGGGCATGTCGGACGCCTGCCGGCGCCCGAGTTACTTTCTCTTTGCTGACCCAAAGAGAAATGGTCTAGAAGAGCGCGGCGTGCTTTGTAGCCACGCATCTTCCAGTGTCAGACGTCGGGTTTGCTCCTGCTCCCTCCCCTGCTTGCGACGCGAAGCTAGTCCCGTGGGACAGGGGAGGGCTGGGGAGGGGTGAGTACTTGAGAAAGCGTTTCGGGAGAGGTTGTCTCAAGGGCTTACCCCCTCCCAACCTCCCCCTGTCCCACGGGACTAGCTTCGCGTCGCGAGCAGGGGGAGGAGAAGAGCACGCCTGGCTCCGACGACACCAATCAGCTCCAACGGAGAGAGCAAGAAGAGAAGCCCTCCCGATGTCTGGCACTGGAAGATGCACAGCTACAAAGCCCGCGGCAGGCGAGCCAGCGCACGCAGACGCGGCAACCGAAGCGCATCTCCTGCCCGCGCAGGGATGACGAGTAGGAAGAGTAATTGCGTGCGCCAACCCCGGCTGCGGAGAGATAGCCATATTTATCGCAGCGTAAGTGGATAGGATGGGAGCCTGATTCAACAACCCATCCCCCATCCATCGGAGGCCGATTCATGTCCGAGCGCGAACCTCGCGCCAACTTTCATATGGCCGACGTGCGACGCAAGCGCATCACGGCGCGCCGCGCGGTGGCGGTGGGCGAACTCCAGGCCGGCAGCGCCTATGACGCGATCGTGGAAGGGCGCCTGCCCAAAGGCGACGCCATCGCCATGGCCGAGATCGCCGGCCTGCAGGGCGCCAAGAACGCCTCGCAACTGATGCCGCTATGTCACCCGTTGCCGCTCGAATACATCGAACTGCGTTGTGAGCCAGTACCGGAACGCCAGGCCATCCGCGTCTACTGCGAGGTAGCCACCTTTGCCCGCACCGGCGTGGAGATGGAGGCCCTGGCGGGTGCCAGCGCCGCCTTGCTCACCCTCTACGACCTGACCAAGCCGGTCCAGCCGGCGCTGTCGCTCGGCGGCATCAGGCTGCTGTTCAAGGAGGGCGGCAAGAAAGGATTGTGGCTTCACCCGGAAGGCATGAGTGAAGCGGAGCGGCAGCGATACCGCCCGCGTGCGGAAGCGCGGCTTGAAGGCGTGGCGGCAGCCGTGATCACGCTCAGCGATCGCGCCAGCCGCGGCGATTATCAGGACACTTCCGGGCCGCTGTTGGTAGATCGCCTGCGTGCTCTGGGCGCCGACACAGGACCCGCCGAAGTGCGCGCGGATGACGCAGAGCCGCTGGCCGCGCGCCTGCGCGAACTCGCCGCCGCCGGCGTTGCGCTGGTGCTGTGCACCGGTGGGACCGGCCTCGGTCCGCGCGACCACACCCCCGAAGCGCTGGCGCTGGCTTCCGATCGTCACGTGGCCGGCATCGGCGAACTGTTCCGCAGCGAGAGCAGCCAGCACACCCCGCTGGCCTGGCTGAGTCGCGCGGATGCCGTGCTGGTGGAGAAGACCCTGGTGATCGCGCTTCCTGGCAGTGCCAAGGCCGTGGCCGAGGGCATGGACATTCTTGCGCCGATCCTTGCGCACGCCTTGAGCATGGCGGCAGGCGGAGGTCACGCATGAGTCACGATCTGCTGGATCCGGCGGGCGCGCAGCGAATCATTCTGGATGCTTGCAGCCAGGGGCAGCGTGAGCGTTGCCACAGCTCGGCCGCACTGGGTCGCATATTGGCGCTGTCCGTGGTGAGTACGAGTGCGTTGCCGCCGTTCGACAACTCGGCGATGGACGGTTATGCGCTCGGTGGCGGTACCGAGCCCTTGCCCGCCGGTAGCGAGTGGCCGATCGAAGGCGAGCAGGCGGCGGGGGACGCTGCGCGCAGCGCGCACGGCGCATGGGAAATCATGACCGGCGCACGCGTGCCCGGTGGGTTGGATCGGGTCATTCCAGTCGAGCAGGCCGAGCGACTGGAAGCCCCTTTGCGCGTGCGCCTGCTGGCCGATCTGACTGCGGGACAGAACGTGCGCTTCGCCGGTTCCGATGTGGCCGTGGGCGAAACCGTGCTGGCCGCCGGCAACCTGTTGGCGCCGCACCATCTCATGTTGTTGGCGGCGTTGGGTGTGGCTAGCGTCGACGTGGCCAGCCGGCCGCGCGTGGCCGTGCTGTGCACCGGCCGCGAACTGGTGGATGACCCTGCCATGCCCTTGGCGTCAGGGCAGATCCGCAATTCCAACGGCCCCTTCCTGGCGGCGCGGATACCGCGTGCCGGTGCGGAGCTGGTACATGCCGAAACGGTGAGCGACGACGTCGATGCCTTCCTTGCCGCGGTCGAGCGCGCCCGCGTCGCTGGTGCGCGGATCGTGGTTTCCACCGGTGCGGTGTCCATGGGCCGCTATGACTTCGTGCCGGCGGCGCTGGAGCGGCTGGGCGCGGAAGTACTGTTCCACAAGATAGCGATCCGCCCCGGCAAGCCTTTGCTGTTTGCACGACTGCCGGACGGTACGCTGTTCTTTGGCTTGCCTGGCAACCCCATCGCGGTGGCGGTGGGGTTGCGCTTCTTTGTCGAGCCGGCGCTGCGCACCATGTTGGGCCTGCCGCGCGAGCGGCCGTGGCAGGTGCCGTTGGCCGCGTCTTTCACGAAAAAGCCACGCCTGCACTTCTATTTGAAATCGCGCGTGGAGGTGAACGCTCAAGGACAGTTGGCCGCCACCGCGCTGACGGGGCAGGAGTCGTATCGCATCCGGCCGTTGGCCGAGGCGAATGCCTGGGTCGGGATACCGATCGATGCCACGACCTTGCCGGCGGGAACCCTGGTGGACACCTACGGCCTGGGTCATCTGGAAAGTCCGCAATGGGACTGGAAAGCATCATGAACATCCGGATCGCACTGTACGGTGCGCTGCGCGAAGCGGATCCACGCGGCTACGTCGAACTGGACGTGCCCGCTGGCAGCACCATCGCATCACTCCGCGAACTGCTTACGGCACACCTGCGCGAGCATGCGCCAGCCGTCAATCCGGGGCTGGTGCGAATCTCGGCATTCGCGACTGACGAAGAGATCCTGCACAACCATCGCGCCGTGCCCGAGGGCGTGGCGCTGGCCGTGCTGCCACCGGTAAGTGGAGGCTGACATGGATGATTTTCATGTCGCCGTGGTTGAGCGCAAAGTGGCTGCACTGGATGTGGCGGCGGCGCTGGAGTTCGTGTCCGATCCGCGCTTCGGCGGCATCGCCGTCTTTGTCGGCAAGGTGCGCGACCACAACCTGGGCCGGGTCGTCACCGGGATCAGCTATGACCTGTTCGAGCCGCTGGCCCTGCGTATATTCCGCGCGATCGGCGAACGCGCGCGCGCCGAAGTGGGCACGTCGCTGAAGCTCTATATCGCGCATGCTAAAGGCGACCTGGGCCTGGGCGATCTTGCGGTGGTGGTAGCTGCAGGCACGCCACACCGTGATGAAGCTTTCCGCGCCTGCCGGTTGGCGATCGAAGCGGTCAAGCACGAAGCGCCGATCTGGAAGCAGGAGCATTACATCGACGGTGACAGCGCGTGGAGCGAAGGCTGCTCGTTGTGCGACGAGCAACATGAGGCGCAGCGTGCCCAGGCCAGTCACGATGGAAGCGCCGGTCATGACCATTCTCATGAAAAGCACGACCACTGAGCCTCTGCCATGCATCGGCGTGGTGCTGGCCGGTGGGCTGTCATCGCGCATGGGGCGCGATAAAGCGCTGCTGCCATGGAAAGGGCGTCCACTGATCGAGCATCAGCTCACCGTGCTGAGCGACGCTGGCGTCGATGACGTTCGCGTCAGTGGTGATCGTCCCGGCTACCACGGCATTGCCGATGCGCAACCGCAGGCGGGTCCGCTGGGCGGCCTGGCCAGCATTGCTGAAACCTTGCCTGGCGACGTCGACCTGCTGGTGATTCCGGTAGACATGCCGTTGCTGCAGCCCGGACTCTTGCAGCGCCTGCGCACGGAGCGGCCCCGCGCGCGCAGCCTGTGTTTCGTCGGTCACGTGCTGCCGTTGCGCTTGCGCCTGGATGCCGACAGCCGCAACCGACTGCTTGCCCTCCTGCGGCACGGCGAGCCGCGCGAACGTTCGCTGCGCGCCTTGCAGGCGGCCATCTGCAACGAGGAACTCGCGTTGAGTGCCGCCGAAGCAGCACAACTCACCGACTGCAATACCGAAATGACGTGGAGCGAGGTCTCCGGATGAAGATACAGCTGCAAGAGCAGACGCTGCGCCTGCGCATCGATGAGGCGGAACTCGCGCAACTTCTCGCCGGCACCTCGGTGAGCAATCAGACACACTGGCCCGACGGGCGGGTGGAGCACCACCAATTGACGCTGGGCGGCCGCGCCGGCTGGCAGCGCGACGGCGACGGCTGGCGCGTAACCTTGAGCGACACCGAGGTGCGTGCGTTCGCCGCGCGCCTGCCCAGTCGCGACGGCTTGTCGCTGACACTGCCCGTGCCAGGCGCAGAGCCGTTGCAGTTGTTGTTCGACGTCGACGTGCGCGATAGCGTGCGCCATCGCCGCACTCATCGCGAGGACAGGACATGAATCGCAAACCGATGCTGACACGTTGGCTCGCACCGCTGCTGATGCTCGTCGGCATGACCGCACTGGCCGCCGATGCGCCGGTGCTGCGCGTCGCCTATGCCGGCTCGATGGGCGTGGTGATGGATCAGTCGCTCGGCCCGGACTTCGCCACGTCGCATCACGCCAGCTATGAGGGCATCGGGCAGGGCTCCTTCGCGCTCGCGCGACTGCTCGCGGCGAAGCAGATGCAGGCGGATGTTTTTGTCGCCATTACGCCCAGCCCGATGAAGGTGGTGCAGCAGGCGGGCCTGGTGGAACACGCCGTACCGGTAGCCAGCACGCGGATGGTGGTGATCTACAGCCCCGGTAGTCGCTTCGCTGCCGACTTCGCCGCTGCCGCGCGCGGCGAAAAGAACTGGTACGACGTATTGCGCAAACCCGGCCTGCGCCTGGGGCGCACCGACCCCGCGGTGGATCCGCAGGGCGCCAACGCCTTGCTCACCTTGCAGCTGGCCGCACGTTATTACCACCAGCCAGAGTTGCTACAGCAAGTGGCCGGCGAACTGCAGAATCCCAGCCAGATTTTCGCGGAGCCCTCGCTGATGTCCCGGCTGGAAGCGGGGCAGATCGATGCGGCCATCGGCTACGCCAGCGCAGCGCATTCGCATCATTTGCCGACCATCGATCTCCCCAATGAGATCAACCTCGCGCAACCCGCCATGCAGGCTGCGTGGTATGCGAAGGCGAACCTGAAACTGCCCGACGGCAAGGTGCTGACGGCGCAGCCGCTGGTGTTCTACGCCGCCGTGCTGAGCAACGCGAAACAACCCGAGCTGGGAAAGGACTTCATAAGCCTGCTGCAAAGCGCCGAAGGGCAGGTGATGTTGCGTGAGCGCGGTTACGACCCGCCACATGGCGATGCTCTGTGACGACAGGCGTCACCGCAACGCAGCGTCCGCGACTGCCAGCGCTGGCCGCAGCGCTGGCATTGCTGCTGCTTGCTACACCCTTCGCGGGTTTGCTGCTGGTCACCGATTGGCGGCATTTCGCTTTCGCTCGTGGCGATGGCGGCGCGGTCGCCATATCGCTGGGTTACAGCCTGGTAGCGCTGATACCGATCGTGGCGCTGGGTACGCCGCTGGCTTGGTGGCTGGCGCGGCACCGCTCGCGCAGGCAATGGCTGGTCGATGCGTTGCTGTTGTTGGCTCTGCTCACGCCGCCGCTGGCGATGGGCCTGCTGCTGGCCGCCATGTATGGTCCCTATGGTCCCGCCGGTCGGCTGCTGGAGCGGGCAGGGCTGTTGCTCACTAACTCGGCGCCGGCCTTCGTGCTGGCGCAGTTCTATGCGGCGCTGCCTTATTACGTGATGGCGGCGCGCACTGCGTTTGAGGGCGTGCCGCGCGAACTCGAGCAGATTGCGCTGACGCTGGGTTATTCGCCATGGCGCAGTTTTGTCCACGTGAGCCTGCCGCTGGCACGGCTGGGTCTTGCGGCGGCCGTGGCGCTAGCCTGGGTGCGTGCGCTGGGTGAGTTCGGCGCCGTATTGATCGTGGCTTATTACCCACAGGGCATTCCGGTGAAGCTGTGGGTGAATCTGCAGAACATCGGTCTGGACGCCGTGTATCCCTTGCTGTGGGTGTTCTTCCTGGTGGCGCTGCCGTTGCCGCTGGCGCTTGGCATCGCGGTACGCAGGCGCCTGCCATGATGGGCAAATCGTGATGCGCATCGATTATCAGATTGAGCGCCCGGTGACGCTGCATGCCTGCTTCGACGTGGAAGGCTTCACTGTGCTGCTCGGAGCTAGCGGCGAAGGCAAATCGCTGCTGCTCTCCGCCATCGCCGGGCTGGTGCCTGCGCGTGGCGAACCGTTCGGCGGCCTGCCGCCGCAAAGTCGCGCGGTGGGCTACCTGCCGCAGGGACATGCACTGTTCCCGCACCTGCGCGCGTGGGAGAACGTTGCCTTCGCCTTGCGCGGTTCGCGCCGTCGCGAGCTGGCCATGCAATGGCTGGAGCGCGTGGGCATGTCCGCGCTGGCCGAGCGCTGGCCCAACGCGTTGTCCGGTGGCCAGCAGCAACGCGTTGCGCTGGCCCGCGCGCTGGCGCGACGTCCGCATTTGTTGCTGCTCGACGAGCCTACGTCGGCACTGGATCCGATCACCCGCGATGACGTGCTTGCCGAGCTGATCGCGGAGGTCCACGAGGCGACCATTCCCGCCCTGGCGGTCAGCCACGATCCCGCCCTGGCTGCGGTGGCCGACCGATTAGTGCTGATGCATGACCGGCGCATCGTGCAGGTCGGCACCGCAGCGGAAGTTCACGCGCAGCCGGCCAGTGGCGCGGTAGCGCGGCTGCTGGGGCTGCGCAATGTGCAGCGCGGCCAGATCGTTGGCACTCCCGGCGAGCAACGGCTGCTATGGCCACAGGCGAGTGCGACCCTGCCGGTGAGCACGGCGCTACCTCATGGCGCAGCGGTCGACTGGCATATCGCACCGGCGGCGGTGACCGTGCATGAAGCGACCAGCGCACCTGCCGGCTCCCTATCTGCAACGCTCGAACTGCGGCAGACCAGCGCGCAAGGCAGTTACCTCGGCATGCGTTGCGGGCAGGCGCGGTTGTGGGTCGAGCTGCCGCCGGGAGACGCACTGCCGGCGGCACCGATGCTGTCGCTGCCGCCACATGCGATCCGTTGCTGGCCCGTCGCCGCGCAGGAGAACCCGACGCCATGACACAGCATTCCCCCGGCCTGGCGCGGCGCGCCGTTATCGTCCACCAGGGTGGCACCGAACAGCATGGCGAGGACTGGCTGGCCGAAGAGACGCCCGTCGAGCTGCGCTACAACGGCGAAGCCTTTGCCGTGATGATGGCCACGCCGGCAGACCTGGAAGACTTTGCCCATGGGTTCTCGCTGAGCGAGGGCCGCGTCGCGCGCGCCAGCGACATCCATAGCGTGACGGTGCTCGAACAACTGGAAGGCTATGTGGTGGAGATCCAGGCCTCCGGCGTACTGGCCGTGGACGACGAGTCGGCGCGCCTGATGCCGGGGCGCAGCGGATGCGGACTCTGCGGCAACCGTCATCTGGAAGACGTGCTGGAACCGCTGCCGCCACGCGTGCCGGATGGCCCCGTGCTTGCCCATGGCGCCCTGGAACGCGCGCTTGGCGCATTGGCGCAGCGCCAGCCTCTCAATAGCCAGACCGGCGCGGTGCATGCCGCGGCCTGGGCTTCGTCCGAAGGCGAGATTCTGTGCGTGCGCGAGGATGTGGGGCGCCACAACGCGGTGGACAAATTGCTGGGCGCGTTGAGCCGCGAGGGCGCCGACATGCGCAGTGGCTTTGTATTGGTCACCAGTCGCGCCAGTTATGAAGTAGTGACCAAGGCCGCCCGGCTTGGCGTCGGCCTGCTGGCGGCGATATCGGCCCCCACTGCGCTGGCTGTGGAGCTGGCCCGTGCCAGCAATCTGACTCTGGCTGGTTTTGTGAGACCTGGACGGTATGTGGTGTACACCCATCCGCAGCGGTTGTACGGCGGGGCCTCCTAAGGGGCTGTTTCATATCTCTGATTTTGTATTGATATGCCCGCCAACCCTGCCTTTTGTACCTCCTCCCTCCGGGAGAGGGTCGGGTAAAGGTTCGGCCCTTGAACCATTCCCTCCTACTTCGTCATTCCGGCGAAGGCCGGAGGCGCTTCACAACAGCGAAGCTGGTCATCCAGTGGCGTTGTCGCTCGGTTGTCGCGTCTGCGTGCCCTGGCTCGCCTGCCGCGGGCTTCCGAACCGCTGCCGCGGTCCGGGTCACTTTCTCTTTGCTGGCCCAAAGAGAAAGTAACCAAAGAGAAATGGCCTGAGAGCAGGCAGTGTGCTTCGTAGCTACGCATCTTCCAGTGCCAGACATCTGGATGGCTTCGCTTCCTGCTCCGTTCTCCTCCGGAACTGATTGGGGTTGAGTCAGAGCCACGCGCGCTTTTCTCCTCCCCCTGCTTGCAGGGGGAGGCCGGGAGGGGGGTAGGCCCTTGAGAAGACCTCTCCCGATACGCTTTCTCAAGTACTCACCCCTCCCCAACCCTCCCCTGCGAGCAGGGGAGGGGGCACGAGCAAAGGCAAAAACATCCCAACGTCTGACATTGGAAGGAGTGCGGCTACAAAGCACACCGCGCTCTTCCCGACCATTTCTCTTTGGTTACTTTCTCTCTAGGCCCCCTCGGGGGGTTGGGTCAGCAAAGAGAAAGTGACTCGGGCGCCGGCAGGCGTCCGACATGCCCGCTGCATAAGCGGCCAGGTCGCGATGGCACAACGATTGTCGCGAACAAAAAGGACACCCCCTCAGCAGACTTGATTGTTGCCTAACACGACTAGCTTTATCGTGCGTCGATAACATTTCAAACCCCCATCATCAGGAGTGGATAGTGCCTTCCATCATCGCGCAGCCGGTTACCGCCAAACTCACAAGTGCGGCCATTTTTCTTGTGGTGACCTTGAAGCCCGATCCACAACATGACGACACCGTGCGCGCGCTTTGCGGCGATCTGGCGTCGCTTTTGCGTGCGATCGGCTTCCGCGACCCCGATGGTCGCCTGTCGTGTGTCATGGGCTTCGGCTCGGAGGCCTGGGATCGGTTGTTCGGCCAGCCACGGCCGGCTGAGCTGCATCCGTTCCGTGAGATCAAGGGCCAGCACCACGCCGTCTCCACACCGGGAGACCTACTCTTTCATATCCGCGCGATGCGGATGGATATGTGCTTCGAGCTCGCCACCCAGATCATGTCCCGCATCGGCGATGCCGTTATGACCGAGGACGAAGTGCACGGCTTCAAGTATTTCGACGCACGCGACCTGCTGGGTTTTGTCGATGGCACCGAGAACCCGGTGGATCAGGACGCGGTGGACGCCGTGACCATCGGCGACGAGGATGCCGCGTTTGCCGGCGGCAGCTACGTGATCGTCCAGAAATACCTGCACGATCTGAAGGCGTGGGAGGCGGTACCCGTCGAGCAGCAGGAGCTGATCGTCGGCCGCAAGAAACTCTCCGATATCGAACTGGATGACGCGGCCAAGCCGGCGTACGCGCACAACGTACTGACCAACATTGAAGAAAATGGCGAGCAGCTCGAAATCCTGCGCGACAACATGCCATTCGGCGACGTCGGCAAAGGGGAGTTCGGTACCTACTTCATCGGTTACGCCAAATCGCCGGACCGGATCGAGAAAATGCTCGTGAATATGTTCGTGGGCAAGCCGGCGGGCAATTACGACCGCCTTCTCGATTTCAGCAAGGCGGTCACCGGCACGCTGTTCTTCGTGCCGTCCGCCAGCTTTCTCGCCGACGTCTCGGCGGAACCTGCCAGCCCTTCATCACCTGTCGACGCACCGAGCGCTGGCACGCGCGATGGGCGGTAGTGCTCCCCCAGAAGCTGCTCATCGGTCATTATCCCTTCACCGCGCGCTCCCACTGTCCCGATGCTTGAGCTCAACGAAATGATTCATGGAGATGCTTTGGTGTCGCAACCTCGTGATCAGCATAGGCGTCCGTTACGCGACTTGCGCATCTCGGTCATGGACAGGTGCAACTTCCGTTGCCCTTACTGCATGCCGGAAGCGACCTATGGCGAGCATT
Source organism: Dyella koreensis (assembly GCF_044904565.1). NCBI lineage: Bacteria > Pseudomonadati > Pseudomonadota > Gammaproteobacteria > Lysobacterales > Rhodanobacteraceae > Dyella > Dyella koreensis. The sequence continues at coordinate 278,780 of NZ_JADIKD010000012.1, forward strand.
TCACTTTCCTCACCAGCGAGCAGCGGCTCGATTTCGACGAGATCGAGCGGCTTTGCCGCCTTGCGGCGCAGCTAGGCGTAAGCAAGCTGCGCCTGACCGGCGGCGAACCGCTGCTGCGTCCCAACCTGGCCGAACTGGTTGGGCGACTGCACCGGATTCCGGGCATCACGGACCTAGCCATCACCACCAATGGCGCGCTGCTGGCCCGGCAGGCCAGGGAGCTGCGCGAGGCCGGACTGGATCGCGTCACGATCAGCCTGGATACGCTGGACCCTGTGCTGTTCCAGCGGATGGCCGGCGGGCGCGGCAAGCTCGACGACGTACTGGCCGGGATCGAAGCGGCGCGCGCCGAAGGTTTCCCCAAAGGGCTAAAGATCAACACCGTCGTGCAACGCGGCGTCAACGAGTCGTCAGTCATCGAGCTCGTCGAACATTTCCGCGGCACGGGCATCGTCGTGCGCTTTATCGAATACATGGATGTCGGCAACCGTAACCACTGGGACACCTCCCAGGTGGTGCCGTCGCGCGAGCTGTTGCAGAACATCCATGGCCGCTGGCCGCTCGAGGCGCTTCCTTCCAAATACCCGGGCGAAGTCGCGACGCGTTATCGCTTCGTCGACGGGGAAGGGGAGATCGGCGTGATCTCGTCCATCAGCCAGCCATTCTGCGGCGGCTGTACCCGAGCGCGACTTTCGTCGGATGGCGTCCTTTACACCTGCCTGTTCGCCACGCAAGGGAAGGATCTGCGCGCGCTGTTGCGCAGCGGCAGTACGGATGAAGCCCTGCTTGAAGTGCTGCAAAAGGTATGGCGAGAGCGCACCGACCGTTACAGCGAGGAACGCGGAAAGAAGCGCAGCCAGGAGAATCACAAGATCGAGATGTATTACATCGGAGGTTGAGCGCGCCGGCCCGGACGGTAGGCGGTGGTGCGCTGAACGTACTTCGTCCAAAAACCATCGTGCTGCGTTCTGGAATCGCAGGAATATGGCCGGACCCACGCGGAAATTTATGCTACTTTCCGGCCAAGCTACGGGGTGATTCCCGTCGGCTTCAGGAGATTTTCGAGCCATGTCCACCGCCCATCCCGCGGGCGGTATGTCCAGCCAGATTTCCCGGGAGCGCAAGCGATGGCAATGACCCGCCGCGAGTTCATCAAGTTCACAGGCCTGGGCTTGGCAGCATCGAGTCTCGGCATGCTCGGCTTCGGGGCTTCAGGGGAGGCGCAAGCCGCCGCCGTGCGGCCCTTCAAGCTCACCCACGCGACCGAAACGCGCAACACCTGCACCTACTGTTCGGTCGCCTGCGGCATTCTGATCTACAGCATGGGCGACCGCGCCAAGAATGCGCGCTCCAACATCATCCATATCGAGGGCGACCCGGACCATCCGGTGAACCGTGGCACCCTGTGCCCGAAGGGCTCGGCCCTGCTCGATATCGTGCATGCGCCGACCCGCCTGAAAGCGCCGCGCTATCGTCCGCCGGGCGGCACCGAGTTCAAGGAGGTCTCCTGGGACTTCGCGCTGGACCGGATCGCCACGCTGATGAAGGAGGATCGCGACAAGCACTTCATCGCGAAGAACGCGGCCGGCACCACCGTCAACCGCTGGACCAGTACCGGCATGCTGGCGGCCTCCGCGTCATCCAACGAAACCGCCTATCTCACGTGGAAGGTGGCCCGCTCCCTCGGCATGGTGGTGTTCGACAACCAGGCGCGCGTCTGACACGGACCGACGGTGGCCAGTCTGGCCCCATCATTCGGTCGCGGTGCAATGACCAACACCTGGCAGGACATCAAGAACGCCAATGTCGTCGTCGTCATGGGTGGCAATGCCGCCGAGGCGCATCCGTGCGGCTTCAAATGGGTGATAGAGGCGAAGATCGAGAACGGCGCCAAGCTCGTCGTGGTCGATCCGCGCTTTACCCGCACCGCATCGGTCGCCGACTACTACGCTCCGATCCGCCCTGGCACGGACATCGCGTTCCTTAATGGCGTGATCCGCTATCTGTTGGAGAAGGACGCCATCCAGCATCAGTACGTGCGTGCGTATACCAACGCCGGCCTGATCGTGAAGGACGGTTTCGCTTTCGCGGACGGCCTGTTCAGCGGTTACAACGAGGAAACGCATAGCTACGACAAGTCGAGCTGGGATTACGAGCTGGACAAGGACGGTTTCGCCAAGTCCGACGACACCTGGCAAGACCCACGCTGCGTGATCAACCTGCTCAAGCAGCACGTTTCCCGTTACACGCCGGAGATGGTTTCGCGCATCTGCGGCACGCCGCAGGACAAGTTCCTGCATATCTGCGGACTGATCGCCGGCACCTCCGCGCCGGACAAGGCCATGACCAGCCTGTTCGCGCTGGGCTGGACCCAGCACTCGGTGGGCTCGCAGAACATCCGCACCATGGCGATGGTCCAGCTGCTGCTGGGCAATATCGGCGTGGCCGGTGGCGGCATGAATGCCCTGCGCGGGCACTCCAACATCCAGGGTCTGACCGACATCGGCTTGCTTTCCAACCTGATGCCTGGCTACCTGAATCTGCCCAACCAGAAAGAAACCAGCTTCGACGAGTACATGAAGACGAAGCTGTACAAGCCGCTGCGTCCAGGCCAGACCAGTTACTGGCAGAACTACCGCAAGTTCGTGGTCAGCCTGCAGAAGGCGATCTACGGCGATGCCGCCACGCAGGAAAACAGCTGGGCCTACGACTGGCTGCCCAAGCTCGACGTGCCGCTGTACGACATCATCAAGGCGTTCGAGATGATGAACAACGGCGAGATGACTGGCTATATCTGCCAGGGCTTCAATCCGCTGCAAGCGTTCCCGGACCGCGGCAAGATCCGCCGCGGCCTGAGCAAACTGAAGTTCCTGGTTACCATGGATCCGCTGGATACCGAGACCTCGCGTTTCTGGCAGGACTTCGGCCCGCAGAACCCGGCCAAGTCGGCCGAGATCCAGACCGAAGTGTTCCAACTGCCGACCACCTGCTTCGCCGAGGAAAACGGTTCGCTGGTCAATTCCGCACGCTGGCTGCAATGGCACTGGAAGGCGGCCGACGGTCCGGGCGAAGCCCAGTCCGACATCTGGATCATGAGTGGCATCTTTCATCGCCTGCGCGAGATGTATCGCAAGGAAGGCGGCGCCTTCCCCGATCCGATCCTCAACCTGACCTGGAAGTACACCGACCCGATCAGCCCGGATCCGGAGGAGCTGGCCAAGGAAATGAATGGCCGTGCGCTGGCCGATCTCACCGATCCGGCTACCGGCGCGGTGACCATCAAGGCCGGCACCTTGCTGGACGGCTTCGCCCAACTACATGACGACGGCACCACCGCGTCGGGCTGTTGGATTTTCGCGGGCTCCTTTACCGAAAAGGGCAACCAGATGGCCCGCCGCGATGCCACCGATCCGCGCGAGCAGGGCATCGCTCCCAACTGGGCCTGGGCCTGGCCGGCCAACCGGCGCATCTTGTACAACCGCGCCAGCGCGGATCCGGACGGCAAGCCGTGGAACCCGGCCAAGCCGGTCATCGAATGGAACGGCACCCGCTGGGTGGGCATCGACGTGCCCGACTACGGTCCCACTGTGAAACCGTCCGATGGCGTCGGTCCGTTCATCATGAATGCCGAAGGCATGGGCCGCCTGTTCGCGCGCGACATGATGGCGGACGGCCCGTTCCCCGAGCACTACGAGCCGCTGGAGTCGCCGGTAGACAACGTGTTGCATCCCAAGGTGAGCGCCAATCCGGTGGCTCGCGTGTTCGCCGACGACCGGTCCGCGTTTGGCAGTCCAAAGAACTTCCCGTACGTGGCGACCACCTACCGCCTCACCGAGCACTTCCACTACTGGACCAAGCACGCACTGATCAACGCCATCCTCCAGCCGGAGGAGTTCATCGAGATCGGTGAAGTCCTGGCCAAGGAGAAAGGCATCGAGCAGGGCAGTTGGGTGAAGGTGTCCTCCAAGCGCGGCGAGGTGGTGTGCAAGGCCTATGTAACCAAGCGCATCAAGCCGCTCGAGGTCGACGGCAAACCGACCCACGTGATCGGCGTACCCATCCACTGGGGCTTCACCGGCCAGGCCAGGAAGGGCTACGGCGCCAACACGCTGACGCCGTCCGTCGGCGACGCCAACACGCAGACGCCGGAGTTCAAGGCGTTCCTGGTCAATATCGAGAAGACCACCGCACCGATCGCCGCCTGAGGACACAGTCATGTCAGATCTGCAATCGCAAGACTATGTCCGCCGCTCCGCGTCGACCATGACGCCGCCCATGGCGCGCAGCCATGAGGATCAGGTCGCCAAGCTGATCGACGTCAGCCGCTGCATCGGCTGCAAGGCCTGCCAGTCGGCGTGCATGGAGTGGAACAACCTGCGGCAGGAAGTCGGCCACTTCGAGGGCTCTTACGAGAACCCCATGGATCTGAGTCCCAATGTGTGGACGCTGATGAAGTTTGCCGAGTACGAGAACGAGGAGGGCAACCTCGAGTGGCTGATCCGCAAGGATGGCTGCATGCATTGCGAGGATCCGGGTTGCCTCAAGGCCTGTCCGGCGCCTGGCGCGATCGTGCAGTACGCCAACGGCATCGTCGACTTCATCAGCGACAAATGCATCGGCTGCGGCTACTGCGAGAAGGGCTGCCCGTTCAACATTCCGCGCATCAGCAAGAAGGATCACAAGTCGTATAAGTGCACGCTGTGCTCCGACCGCGTGGCGGTCGGGATGGAGCCGGCCTGCGTGAAGGCATGCCCCACGGGCGCGATCATGTTCGGCTCCAAGACCGACATGAAGCATCAGGCGGCGGAACGCATCGTCGACCTGAAATCACGCGGCTTCGAAAACGCCGGCCTGTACGACCCCCAGGAAGTCGGCGGCACTCACGTGATGTATGTGCTGCACCACGCGGACAAGCCCTCGCTGTATTCCGGGCTGCCCGACAAACCGCGGATCAGTCCCGTGGTCGGCGCGTGGAAAGGCATCATCAAGCCGCTCGCCCTGGTGGGCATTGCGCTTGCCGCCATGGGCGGCTTCTTCCACTGGATCACGGCCGGTCCGAACGAGGTGACTGAAGAAGACGAGGAAGAGGGCGAGCGCGTCCTGCGCGAGCGTGCCTCGCCCGAGCCGGAGAAGACGCCATGAGCCGCCCGAAGGAAGTGATCGTCCGCTACACGACGGTGAACCGGGTCAACCACTGGATCACGGCCATCTGCTTCGTGTTGCTCGTGCTGTCGGGCCTGTCGATGTTCCACCCGATGCTGTTCTTCCTGTCCGGCCTGTTCGGCGGTGGGCAGTGGACGCGGGCGGTGCATCCGTGGATCGGCATCGTGCTGCTGATCAGTTACCTCGGCCTGATCGTGCAGTTCTGGCGCGAAAACCTCGTGCACAAGGACGACATCGCCTGGATGAAGTCGATCAAGTCCGTGGTGACCAACGATGAGGAACATGTGCCGCCGGTCGGCCGCAACAACGCCGGCCAGAAGTTCGTGTTCTGGTCGATGACGCTGTTGATTCCGGTGCTGTTCTTCAGCGGCCTCGTGATCTGGGAGGTGTATTTCGGCGAGGCTACGTCGATCCCGGTGCAGCGCGCGGCGGTGCTCATCCATAGTCTGGCGGCGATCGCGGCGATCCTCGTCTGGATCGTCCACGTGTACGCGGCGATCTGGATTCGCAACTCGGTGCGGGCGATGACCCAGGGTTACGTCACGCCGGGATGGGCCTGGCGCCATCACCGCAAATGGCTGGAGGAGCTGGCCTCCGATCAGCATGATGGCAAGACCGTTTTCAGGAAGCGTCCGTGAAGCAGGCAGGAGCACCACCCACCGGCAAATGGACCGGCCCGTCCCACGCCGGCGTCAAGGCGCCCGATCCGATCCTGCTCGCCGATCCGACCCAACGCTTCGCCGCTACCGCGCAACGACTGGAGCACCTCGCCGAAGGACATCCGATGGAGGCGTGGCTGCGCTTCATGGCGAAGTTGGCCTGGGCTCAACACGCCGTAGTCACCACGCGCGCCCCTTCAGTCGCGCTCAGTTCCGCCATCGTGGCCCAGGCCACCGAGGCGCGTTTGCCGCCGTTGGCGGCGGATGGTCATCGTCGCGATGCATCCTGGCGCGAAGGGCTCGCCTTGCTGCTTGATCATATCGACAGCAACGGACTGCCGCCTGCGGCGTTGGATGCCATAGCGCAGTTGCGGCGCAGCGATGCCGCCACGCTGGAGAAGCTGGCCGACCATTTCCTGCGTGGCGGGTTGGCCGCCCCCGATGCGGCTGCCGCTGTTTTTGTCGCCGCCGCCTTGCAGGTTTATTTCACCTGCTCAGCGGCGCGCCTCAACGTCGAGGATCTGCGGCTGCTCGAAGAGCGTGGGCTTTGTCCCTGTTGTGGCTCACCGTCGGTAGCTGGCCTGATCACGGCGAGCGGTGTCACGCCCGGCACGCGCTATCTGTACTGCTCGCTATGTTCCACCGCGTGGAATCACGTGCGTGCCGTGTGCATCACTTGCGGTGGCACGCGTCAGTTGTCGCTGCAAGGCATCGAAGGCGATCCCGGTGTGGTCAAAGCCGAGACCTGCGGCGAATGCCACACCTACGCCAAGCGGCTCTATCAGGCGCACGACATGCAGGCCGATCCGTACGCGGACGATCTCGCCTCGCTGGGCCTGGACCTGCTCGTCGCCGAGGCAGGCTTCGCGCGGCATGCGCCGAACCCGCTGCTGTTGGTGAGTGAGAGCGAAGCGGTCGCGGAGTAGTCGGCGAGCGTTTTCAGCGCATCCCCAGCAACGACGCGAGTGCTCCGCCGAGTATCCCGAAGCCGACCACCGCTACCGCAACGGCCACCAGCGTCCGCACGGGGAAGGAACGTGCCAGCATCGCCAGCGACGGCAGACTCACCGCTGGCAAGGTCATCAACAAGGCAGCGGCCGGGCCGCCACCTAACCCCAGGGCCAGCATGGCCTGCACGATCGGCACCTCGCCGGCCGTCGGAATCACAAACAACATCCCGGCCAATGCCAGCGCGGCGATCCAGAACCACTGATCGCCGATGGCCGGTCCGATGTGCGGGAACATCCACGCGCGCACCGCACCCAGCAGCAAGACGATCACCACATACTCGGGAATCAGCCGCAGCGTCATCCGCGCGAAGATCTGCATCCAGCGCTTGCCAACCTCGATCAGCGTACGCGGCTCTGGCTCTACAGGTAACGATGCGGCCACCGAAGGGCTGGGCTCCGTCAGCCGGTTGGCGAGATAACCGAGCCCGAACACCATCGGCACACCCAGCAGCAAACGCAGCAAGGTCCAGTGCCAGCCGAGCACGAAGCCCATAAACACCAGGGTCGCTGGATTCAACATCGTGTTGCCGAGCCAGAACGCCATCGCCGCGCCGGGCGTCGCCTGGTGTTTGCGCAGGCCCACGACAACCGGCGCCGCGCAGCAGGTGCACATCATGCCCGGCACCGCCAGCAGGCCGCCGGCCAGCACGCTACCGAAGCCGCGACCGCCCAGCACACGCTGCACCCAGTTCACCGGCAGCAAGGCCTGGATGCCCGATCCCAACAACAAACCCAACATCATGGCCTGCCAGATCGCCTTGCCGTAGGCCAGCGCATAGCCAAGCGCCGCGCTCCACGATGGCTCCGGCGCGCTCGCCGCGTCGCCCATCAGGATGGAGTGGCCGATGGAATGTTGGGCCGCTGCGACGAAAGCTCGCTCGTAGTACGGATGCCACTTCACATAGAACAAGCCGGCGACCGCCAGCAGCAGGAACACGGTCAGGCGCACAGTACGCGCTGTTTGCAATGCGGCGGGCATCGATCCCCCTGCGGACAGTTTGGGAATGGATGGCCCTACAGGGCACGACATTGCCCGCCGGATGCCGCAGGCCGGGTGCGCTGCGGAGGGGCAAGACTTTTATGAATGCAACGGTGGTGAGCATGCTACGGCGATCAGTCAAAGTCACCATGGCATGCGAGAGGTCTTGCTCCTCCCCCTGCTCGCAGGGGGAGGTTGGGAGGGGGTAAGCCCTTGAGAAAACCTCTCCCGAAACGCTTTCTCAAGTACTCACCCCTCCCCAACCCTCCCCTGCGAGCAGGGGAGGGAGCAGGCGCTCATATCATCGAGATTCAATGCTGGTCAGGTGCGGTTCTCAGGTCTCTGCACGCACGCCGCCAACTCACCTTGACCCCCACTCACTCCCCACCGCAGCATACGAACTACACTGAATCTCTGTCGCCGTGCGCCAGGCGATGTCACAGGATGAGCTGCATGACCGAGTCCGAGGTCACCTCGCTGCGTCACCTTCCTGCGGTTGCCGCCGTGCTGGCGACAGCCGAAGCGGCTGTGCTGCTGGAACGTCACGGTCGCGTCGCCACCACCGACGCCATTCGGCAAGCCATCGACGAAGCGCGCGAGGCATTGCGTACTGCACCCGCCGCGGCGCCCAGCGCCACCGAAGTCGCGCAACTTGCGCGGGGCCTGCTCGAGGCGCGCGCGCCGGGTCTGCGCCCGTTGTTCAATCTCACCGGCACCGTGCTGCATACCAATCTCGGCCGCGCCGTGCTTGCCGAGGCGGCGATCGATGCGGCCGTAGACGCGATGCGCCACGCGGTAGCGCTGGAATACGACCTGGCCGAAGGCGCGCGCGGCGAACGCGACGATCACCTGCGCAGCCTGCTCTGCGAATTGACCGGCGCGGAAGATGCCACCGTCGTCAACAACAATGCCGCCGCCGTGCTGCTTTGCCTCAACACTTTTGCGCTTGGGCGCGAGGCGGTAGTGTCGCGCGGCGAGCTGATCGAAATCGGCGGCGCCTTCCGCATGCCAGACATCATGACGCGGGCCGGCGCGCGCATGGTCGAAGTAGGCACCACCAACCGCACTCATCCCGCCGATTACCGTAACGCGCTCGGTGAACACACCGGCCTGGTGCTCAAGGTGCATACCTCCAACTACCGCATCCAGGGTTTCACCGCGGAAGTCGGTGCGCGCGAACTGGCCGCGATCGCCGATGCCGCCGGCGTACCGCTGTTGAATGACCTGGGCTCCGGCAGCCTCGTCGATCTGTCGCGCTACGGGCTCGCCAAGGAACCCACCGTGCGTCAGGCGGTGGAAGAGGGGGCGCGACTGGTCACCTTCTCCGGCGACAAGCTGCTGGGCGGTCCGCAGGCGGGCTTCATGGTTGGTGATCGCGTGCTGATCGAGCAGATCAACCGCAACCCGCTGAAGCGCGCATTGCGCGTGGACAAGCTGCGCCTCGCCGCGATCGAGGCCACGCTGAATCTGTACCGCGATCCCGATCGTCTCGCCGAACGGTTACCCACGCTCCGCTTCCTCGCCCGCGACAAGGCCGATATCGAAGCCCAGGCGCATCGCCTGCAGCCCGCCGTTGCCGCGCGGGTCGGCGATGCCTTCGTGGTTGAGGTCGGCAACTGTCTCAGTCAGGTGGGTTCCGGCGCACTGCCGCTGGACACCCTCGCCAGCGTCGCACTGCTGATCCGTTCGCGCGGTAGCCAGAGCGAGCTGGAGTGTCTGGCTACGGCACTGCGCACACTGCAGCGGCCGATCATCGGCCGCGTCGCCGATGGTGCGTTGTGCCTGGATATGCGCTGCCTGGCCGAAGCGGATGAACCGCTGTTCCTGGCCGCCCTGGCCGAGCTCGACATCGGCGGCACGGCCACGCACATCCCATGATCGTCGGCACGGCAGGCCATATCGACCACGGCAAGACGGCGCTGGTCAAAGCGCTGACCGGCGTCGATGGCGACCGCCTGAAAGAAGAAAAAGCCCGTGGCATCACCATCGATCTGGGCTTCGCCTATCTACCACTGGGCGACGATCTGACTCTTGGCTTCATCGACGTGCCCGGTCATGAGCGTTTCGTGCACACCATGGTGGCCGGTGCGAGCGGTATCGATATCGCACTGCTGGTCGTGGCCGCTGATGATGGCGTGATGCCGCAGACGCTGGAGCATCTGGCGATCCTTGATCTGCTGCATATCGGACGCGGCCTGATCGCGCTGACCAAGGCCGATCTGGCGACACCCGAACGGTTGGCAGAGGTGAGCACGCAGATTCGCGAGGCGACTGCGGGCACCATGCTCGAAGGCGCCGACATCCTGCCAGTCTCTTCGATCACCGGCCTGGGCATCGATGCGCTGCGCGAACGACTCACCGCCGAGGTGCGCGCTCTGGACGAACGCGCAGCCGATGGCCGTTTCCGGCTTGCCATCGATCGCGTATTCACGCTGTCCGGCATCGGCGTGGTAGTAACGGGCACCGTGTTGTCCGGTGTGGTGCAGGTCAAGGATCAGGTCCTGCTCACCCCGTCGGGATTGCCGGCGCGTGTGCGCTCGCTGCATGCGCAGAACCGTCCAGTCGAGCGTGGGCGGGCAGGGGATCGTTGCGCACTCAATCTCGCTGGCGACGGCATCGCCAAGGATGCGATCCATCGCGGCGACATGGTCGTCGATCCCTTCTTGCACGCGCCGACGGATCGTATCGATGCGCGCCTGCATCTCTTGACGGGTGAACCCAAGCCGGTCGGCCAATGGTTTCCGGCGCGCCTGCATCACGGCGCGGCTGAAGTCGGCGCTCGCATCGTTTTGCTCGAAGGGGAGCAACTGCTGCCGGGGCACACGGCCGACGTTCAACTGGTGCTGAGCCGGCCGATTGTCGCCGCGGCGCTTGATCGCTTCGTGCTGCGCGATGTTTCCGCCCAGCGCACCATCGGTGGTGGACAGTTCCTCGACCTGCGCGCGCCGTCGCGTCAGCGCCGCACCGCCGAGCGTGCGGCACAGCGTGCGGCGCTGGCTATCGCCGATCCGCGGGAGGCCTTCGCCGCCTTGCTCGAGGCGCCGCCGTTCGCATGGGATCTGCTGTCTTTCGCGCGGGATCGTGCGCTGTCCGCAGGCAGGCTCGATGACATCGTGGCTGCACTGTCACCCGTGGTCTTCGACCTTGGCGAGCAACGCATTGCGATCAACAGGGCGCGTTGGCAAGGCTTCGTCACCAGCCTGATCGAGTATCTCCACACCTTTCACGCGACCAACCCGGACCTGCAAGGCGTGGGGCGAGAGAAACTGCGACTGGCGTTGCTACCCAAGCTGCCCGTCGCTGCCTTCGCACTGGCCCTCCAGCAAGCCGACTTTGCTGGACATGTGGTTCGCGACGGCGCCTTCGTACGCCTGGCTAGCCACTCCTTGCAATTGAGTCCGGAGCGTGAGGTCTTGTGGCAGACCATCGCCCCGCTGCTGGGTGGCGAGGTCCGCTTCCGCCCGCCGCGTGTGCGCGACATCGCCGGAGAGCTTGGACGTCCGGAGCAGGGCATCAGGGATCTGCTGAAGTTCGCGGCACGGCTGGGCCTGGCCGACGAAGTGGCGCACGACCATTTCTTTCTACGCGCTACGATGCACGAGATGGCGCTGATCGCCGCCGACCTTGCCGCCCATGCGGCAGGTGGCCGGTTTACGGCGGCGCAATTTCGCGACCGACTCGACAATGGTCGAAAAGTCGCGATCCAGATCCTAGAGTTTTTCGACCGGCAAGGCGTTACGCTTAATCACGGCACCTTGCGCAAAATCCAGGCGCGGTATCTCGACCTGTTCGGACCCGCGCCCGGTGTGATCGCGTTACATGGAAGAGAATCGTCTCCGGTGGGGCGTCCGGACTTCAAATCCGGGTGAGGCAGCCAGACTGTCTCGGATGGGTTCGACTCCCATTCTCTTCCGCCACTTTGTGGCGCACGCGGTAGGAGCGCACCCTGTGCGCGAAAGCCCTGCGCAACAGGGCCGCTCTTTTTCCAATGCAGCAAACGGCCCTGCTGCGCAGGGCTTTCGCGCACAGGATGCGCTCCTACAGAAGATAGCTACGCAACGATAGCGTGGGTCGCACAGGTATATGGAACGGGTGCTTAGATCACCTCGATGCCCGATGCGCCCGCCGTCGCCGCACCGATGATGCTCGCGCGGGGATAGCCCGCCGCTTCGATCATCGCCCGGATGGCCTCGGCCCGTTCCGGCTTGCACGCCACCAGCAGGCCACCTGAGGTTTGCGGGTCGGTCAGCAACGCGCGGCGCCAGTCCGGCAGATCCGCGGGCAGGGCGACACCATCGCTATAGCTGTTCCAGTTCCGCTTGGAGGCGCCCGTGATGTAGCCGGCTTCGGCCAATGGCTCGGCCTGCGTAAAGAAAGGAATGCGCGTCTGTTCAATGCGGATTCGCACGCCGCTTCCACGCGCCATTTCCAGGCCATGCCCCAATAAGCCAAAGCCGGTGACATCGGTGATCGCATGCACATCGGCATCCTTGGCCAGCTCGTGGCCAATGCGGTTGAGCAGCGTGGTCGAAGCAAGCATTTCCTCATACGCATCCGCCGACAGAACCTGCTTCTTGAAGGCTGCCGAATAAATGCCGACGCCGATGCCTTTGGTGAGGATCAGCGCATCGCCGGCCTGCGCGCCGGAGTTGCGGCGCACATCGGCGGGTGCGCAGAGCCCGACCGCCGCAAGACCATAAATCGGCTCGGCCGAATCGATCGAGTGGCCGCCCGCAATGGGAATGCCGGCCCGCGCGCAAATCGCCTCACCACCGGCAAGGATCGCGCGCACGGTTTCCACGTCCATCTTGTCCAGCGGCATGCCCAGAATCGCCAACGCCATGATCGGCTTGCCGCCCATCGCGTAGACATCAGACAGCGCATTGGCCGCAGCGATACGGCCGAAGTCATAGGGGTCATCCACCACAGGCATGAAGAAATCGGTAGTGGCGATCACGCAGGTACGCTCATCCACCTGCCATACAGCCGCATCGTCGCTGGACTCGGTGCCTACCAACAGTCCTGCGAAAGGCATCGCCGCCGGTTTGTTGGCGAGCAATTGCTGAAGCACAGAAGGCGCGAGCTTGCAGCCACAGCCGCCGCCGTGGGCGAGGTCGGTCAAACGAACAGAAGTCATGCACGCCCCTGCGAAAGTCCCGATAGGTACCGGGGAGCATAGCGAAATGCAGCGGGGCTTATAGCGGGTAGCCAGCACAGCGTGCCTCCAGTCGCATTTATATCGACAGGGTATGAGTGCTATCCGATCAGTGATCTTTATCGATCAATGCCCCGGGAAGTAAGTTGCTCGCTGTGATCGGGCCAGAGAGCAACCCATGAAGAAGGACATCGTCCGCAGCTGCTTTTCCATGCTTGGTGCGAGCATGCTCGGTCTCGCCTTGTGCGCCGGGGCGGTGGCAGCGACTGCCAGCCGCGCTCCGTTAGTCATCAAGGATCAGGGAAGTCTGATCGCGGGTGGCACGGTGATCAGTCACCCGGGCGCGTTCGATCCTTATCACCCCATGAAGCCCGATGGTCAGACCTACCATGGTGACCATGTTTTTGCGTTCTATCAGATTCCGGTAGATGCTCGTCCGCTTCCGATCGTCATGTGGCATGGCGCAGGGCAGTCATCGAAAAGCTGGGAGACGACGGCCGATGGACGCGAGGGATTCCAGAACATCTTTCTGCGCCGCCGTTTCTCTACTTACCTGATCGATCAGCCACGCCGCGGCGATGCCGGCCGCAGTATGGTCGAGACCACCATCAAACCGACGCCCGACGAGCAGCTCTGGTTCAATCAGTTCCGCATCGGTCTGTGGCCGAACTATTTCGATGGCGTGCAGTTCGCCCGCAACCCCGAGACGATCAACCAGTTCTTCCGTTCGATGACCCCGAATACCGGGCCATTCGATATGGAGGTGCTCTCCAATGCGGGCGCGGCGCTGTTCGACAAGATCGGCCCCGGCATCCTCTTCACCCATTCGCAGGGCGGCGGCCCGGGCTGGCTGACTGCGATCAAGAGCAGGAACGTCAAGGCGATCGTCGCGTTCGAGCCGGGCAGCAGCTTCATCTTCCCGGAGGGCGAAATGCCTGCGCCGATCCCGAGTGCCTTCGACACCGTGCAGGGCGCCGCTGTACCGATGGCGCAGTTCGTTGCGCTGACGAAGATCCCGATCCTCGTTCTGTACGGCGACAACATTCCCGACCATCCGGTGGATCTGCCCGCCCAGGACAGCTGGCGCGCAAGGCTGCAGATGGCGCGCCAGTGGCGGGACGCCGTCAACAAGCACGGCGGCGACGTGACGCTCGTGCATCTTCCCGACATCGGTATCCGTGGCAACACGCACTTCATCTTTTCTGATCTGAACAATGTGCAGATCGCAGATCTGGTGACGAAATTTCTCGCCGAGAAACACCTGGATCGATAAGCAGCAGCCTCGCTGCGACGCGGACCATCCATTCAAGGAAACATCTATGAAACGCACAACGTTAATGGCTCCGCTTATGGCAGCCATGATCGGATTCTCCGCAGGCGGTGGCGCGGCGGATTACAAGAAGAACCCGTTCACTCTCGTCTATGACGGCGCGATCACGAAGAACGAGCAGGGCAAGGTCAATATCCACCCGGTCACGTACAAGCTAAACGGCCTGGATATTTCCGCCAACGTGTACACCCCTGCGAACTATGATCCGCAGAAGAAATACCCCGCGGTTGTCGTGGCGCACCCGAATGGCGGCGTGAAGGAACAAGTTGCCGGCCTGTATGCCCAGCGCTTGGCGGAGCAGGGCTACATCACCATCGCCGCGGATGCGGCGTACCAAGGTGCAAGTGGTGGCCAGCCGCGCAACGTGGACAAGCCTGCCTATCGCATCGAAGACATCCATGGCATGGCGGATTACATCGCCCGCTATCCGGGCGTCGATAACGCACGCCTTGGCCTGCTCGGCATCTGCGGTGGCGGCGGGTACTCATTGGCGGCGGCGAAAACCGACAAACGATTCAAGTCGATCGCCACGTTGAGCATGTTCAACTCCGGGCGGGTGCGTCGCAACGGTTTCAAGGATTCGCAACTGGACACTATCCAGCAGCGTCTGCAGCAGGCGTCCGATGCCCGTGCCCAGGAAGCTGCCGGCGGGCAAGTGCTCTATTCAGGGGATGCCAACCTGACCGATGAACAGATCGCCAAGCTGCCGTTTGACCTGTATCGGCAGGGCTATGAGTACTACTGGAAGACGCACGCGCACCCGCGCTCGACCTTCAAGTACACCACGAGCAGCTTGCTGGACCTGATGCGCTTCGATGCGACCGATCAGATCGAACTGATCGACAAGCCGCTGCTGATGATCGCCGGCAGCAAGGCCGACACCCTGTACATGACCGAGGACGCGTTCGCCAAGGCAACCGGCACGAAGGACAAAGCTTTGTTTCTGATTGACGGTGCAACGCATATCGAAACCTACTGGGTTCCGAAGTATGTGGATGTCGCCATGAGCAAGTTGACGCCGTTCTATGCCAGGACTCTCTGACACGAGCGCAAACGTAACCATCGGGAGCCAATGACGATGAACAAAACACTGTTAGGCATCGCGGCATGCGTGGCGATCCCTTTCGCCAACGCCGCCGAGCAACGTGGCAAGGCCAACGAATCAGCCGGACAGCAGATCACGCGCGCCGGCACTCAAGCCTCTGTGGCCGGCCCGGCGGAACGCTTCACCGGGCACGTGCGCGTCGACCCCTTATTTCCCGCCAGCGGAGACATCAGCGCATCGGGTGCCTACGTCACCTTTGAGCCGGGCGCACGTTCGGCCTGGCACACGCATCCCGCAGGACAGCGTCTGGTGGTGGTTGCCGGCGTGGGCCTGATACAGGAGTGGGGCAAGCCGGTGCAGGAAATCCACCCCGGCGACGTGGTCTGGTGTCCGCCAGGCGTCAAGCACTGGCATGGCGCCGCGCCAATGACGGAGATGACCCATCTGGCCGTCACCGGCGTAGTGGATGGCAAGAGTGTGGAATGGATGGAGAAAGTCACCGATGACCAATACAACGCCCACTAGGTTTCGCAAGCCCGGCGTGTTGACGACAGCGTTGGCGCTGAGCCTCGGGCTGATGCTGGCACCGGGTCTCGTTGCTCATAGCGCCGCGGAGCCGCAAGCCATGACCTCGACACAATCTCCCTCCGAAACGCTGTCCGCCAAACAGCAGGCCATTCCGCTGATCGCGGCCTTCATGGCCACGAGCGACATGCCCAGGCTACGCGCCGCCTTGAATCAAGGTCTGGACGCGGGCCTGACCATCAGTGAGGCGAAGGAGATCCTGGTGCAGCTTTATGCTTACACCGGCTTTCCTCGCAGCCTCAACGCGCTGGGCGAACTGAAGAAGGTGGTGGAGGAGCGCGAGCAGCGCGGCATCCATGACGCGCCGGGACGCGAGCCCAGTCATCCCGCGCCCACGGGCGAGGCGCTGCTGGCTGCGGGCGCAGCTAACCAGACCCGCATTTCGGGCGCACCCGTCAAAGGTCCGGTGTTCGACTTCGCACCCGTGATCAATCAGTTCCTGCAAGCGCATCTGTTCGGCGACATCTTCGAGCGCGACAACCTCGACTGGCCCAGTCGCGAGCTCGCGACGGTAGGCGCGCTGGCGGCGACGCCCGGTGTGGAGCCGCAGTTGCGCTCGCACGTCGGCGCGAGCATCAGAGTGGGTCTGACCACTTCGCAATTGCGGCAATTGGCACAGGTGCTGGCCGAACACGGCGATGCCGATGCGGCCAAACGCACTCGCGAGGCGTTGGACGCGTACCTGGCCGGAAACACCGGACGGAAGTAAGCCGGATATCAGTCGGAATAGCGCAGGGCGTCGCGGAACAACGTGAAAGCGGGTGAGCTTTGCCGTCTGCTTGGATAGTAAAGGTGGTATCCCGGGAACGGCGGGCACCAGTCCGAGAGCACACGTATCAGCCGGCCCTCCGTGACATGTGCCTGCACCAGGTCCTCAGGCATATAGGCCAGCCCCAATCCCTTGAGGGCGGCGTCCAGGCGCATGGCGATGTTGTTGAACACCAGTTGGCCCTCGACGCGCACTTTCAGTTCTTCGCCTTTCTTCTCGAACTCCCAGGCATAGATGCCGCCGTAGGTCGGCAGGCGGATGGTGATGCAGTTATGCCGAATGAGATCGCGCGGGGTCTTGGGTCGCGGATACCGGGCGAAATACGCCGGGGAGCCGACCACGGCCATGCGTACTTCCGGGCCGATGCGCACGGCGATCATGTCCTTGGCGACTTGTTCGCCCAGCCGGACGCCGGCGTCGTAGCCTTCAGCCACGATGTCGGTCAGGCCATAGTCCACGATGATTTCGATATGGAGGTCCGGGTACTCCGGGAGCAGCTTGGCGAGCACGGGCTGCAGGGTCGTGATCGCCGCATGTTCGCCCGCCGTGATGCGCAGCTTGCCTGCGGGCTTGTCCCGGAATTCGCTGAGCAAGGCCAGTTCGGTGTCGATTTCTTCGAACCGGGGAGTAATTACCTTCAGCAGCTGCTCGCCGGCTTCCGTGGGGGAAACGCTTCGTGTCGTACGGGCAAGGAGCCTGACACCCAGCTGCTCTTCGAGCTGACGCATGGCGCGGCTCAACGCGGGTTGCGATAGGCCGAGCTTGGCGGCGGCACGGGTAAAGCTGCGCTCCCGCGCCACGACCGAGAAGATCGCGAGTTGGTCGTAGCTCTCGGTCGACATTTATCCGCTCCGGTTATCAACCCTTTCCGATTATGCCATCTAGTGCCAGCAATCGTTCGGCCCTAGATTGGCCTCATGGCGGGGGCCACAAAGAGGCAGCAACGACATCTCCATGTGACCCTGCGCGCCGAGCGATCAGGCCGGCCGAAACAACGAACGGAGTAGATCCATGAAGAACCGCAAACTAGGCAACAGCCATCTCGAAGTCTCGGCGCTTGGCCTCGGCTGCATGAGCATGACCGCGTCGTATGGTCCCGCTGCCGACAAGCAAGAGATGATCAAACTGATCCGCGCCGCTCACGATCGCGGTGTCACCTTGTTCGATACGGCCGAGGCCTACGGGCCGTTCGCCAACGAAGTGCTGGTTGGCGAAGCGCTTGCCCCCATCCGCGACAAAGTGGTGATCGCGACCAAATTCGGTTTCGACATCGATCTGGAAACCGGTGAGCGCCGTGGCGGCACCAACAGTCGTCCGGAGCACATCAAGGCGGCGACCGAAGCCAGCCTCAGGCGCCTGCGTACCGACCGCATCGATCTTCTGTACCAACATCGCGTCGATCCGGAGGTGCCGATCGAAGACGTGGCGGGTGCGGTGAAGGACCTGATCGCCGAGGGCAAGGTGAAGCACTTCGGTCTGTCGGAGGCTGGCATCCAGACGATCCGCCGCGCACACGCCGTGCAGCCGGTGACCGCAGTGCAGAGTGAATACTCGCTGTTCTGGCGTGGACCCGAAGCGGAGCTCCTGCCGCTGCTTGAAGAACTCGGCATCGGCTTCGTGCCGTTCAGTCCGCTCGGTGCGGGATTCCTGACCGGCAAGATTGACGAGAAGACCCAGTTCGATCCGACCGATTTCCGCAACATCGTGCCTCGTTTCTCACCGGAGGCGCGCAAGGCCAACTTCGCTTTGGTGGATCTGATCAAGGTGGTCGCCGAGCGAAAACACGCAACGCCCGCCCAGGTGGCTCTGGCATGGCTGCTCGCGCAGAAGCCGTGGATCGTGCCGATCCCGGGAACGACCAAACTGCATCGCCTTGAAGAGAATCTGGGCGCTATCGATCTGGAACTTACCAGCGGCGATCTCGACGAGATCAACCTGGCCGTGTCGACGATCAAGATCGAAGGCGAACGCCTGCCCGAAGCCGCTTTGAAGATGACGGGGCGTTGAGCGAAACCCCGAAAGCTCGCTTTCCATCGATCTGATCAAGCGAGCCGGTAACCTGTGAAGCCTGCCGGAATCTTCGGCGTCGTTTGTGCGCTGCTGCATGGTGCTGCGTTAGGGAGCCGGATCTGCGGCTCCCTAACGATCCTATCTATCGTCCGATCGAGCGCAGTGCCTGTTCACTGTGTTCGTGTCAGCGTTGCCCTGAAGTTCGGCTCCCACGTTTTACCGCCGTCGTCCGAGAACGACTGTTCAAAATGGTGCGACGTCGGAGTGATATCCGACCAGACCTGGCGGACCAGGATGGTTCGGCCCTTGAAGGTCTCCTGATCATAAAATTCGCCGCGCCCGTCTTTGAACTCGCCGAACATGGGGCGACTTACCACGCCATCGTTGACGGCCGCTGCATTGAGGCTCCACTGGTGAGTTTCCGGGTTGTATAGAAACAGCAACAAGTCCTCGATGTGACCCGCAGGGCAATCGGCCTCGAGCTCCTCGAGCTGGCCTCGGCCATCCCAAACCTTGCGCGCGGCCAGGGTGCCTTCGCACTTGATCCATGTCGTGGAGCCCGTCAGCGGATGCTGAAGACGGGATATGCTGCTTTTCCAGTTGCCAAAGTGAAAGTCGAAATCATGCTGTCCATCTCGTTCCGTCGAGGGCATGGCGAGCGCTTGAAGGGGCGATAGAGCGACCATCAGGCTGCATACGACTGTGAAGACCATCGTGCACTTGAAAGGGGTTTTTAGGAACATTCGGCACCTCATGCGATTAGGGCGTGGAGCGGCCAGACTACCGACATGCGGACAGCAATCCAGGACCGTATTGGATAGCTAAAACGGACCGATATCAGGGGGATTTATGCCACGCCAATCGCGAGGAGCATTACTGCCGCCGGTGCCCGGTAGCCATCCACGACGCACCGATGTCTACCTCGCGTTACGCAACGCCATGCTGCAAGGCCTGCTGGCACCTGGGGAACGCATGCCGTCCAGCCGCAAGGCAGCGACCGACTATGGCGTCTCTCGTGGCCTGGTGGAGGAGGTGTATTCCCAGCTCGTAGAGGAGGGTCTGCTCGAACGTATCCTGGGGCGTGGCACCTTCATAGCCGGCCAGGTGGCAAAGCCGGCAGGCCTTGCCCGGGTCGAAAAAGCGCCAGGTCGCGAGTTATCCGTCTCGGCACGCGGGGCGGCGCTCGCGGGCAATCTCACCTGTCGCGTACCGCATGAATTCAAGCCATTCAATTCCGGTGTCGCGGACACGGCCGAGTTTCCCTGGAAGATCTGGCAGCGGATACAGGCGCGCACCGCTCGCGAAGTCCGGCGCGCCGACATGAACTTCACCGATCCGCGCGGCCTGCCGGCGCTACGCAGCTCGCTCGCGCACCATCTCGCGCAGCTGCGTGGCGTGCGCTGCACGGCGGAGCAAGTGATCGTGTTCAACAGTGTCCAGCAAGCGTTGTACCTGCTGGCATTGCTGCTCACGAACCCTGGCGATGCGGTATGGATGGAAGATCCTGGTTACCCAGGCGCGCGTGCGGCACTGGCACTTGCCGGCGCTGCCGTCGCGCCGATACCTGTCGACCGGGAGGGTCTGCAGGTGGAAGTGGGTTTGCGGCATGCGCCAACCGCGCGACTGGCCTATGTCACACCGTCGCATCAGTTCCCTACCGGTGTCGCCCTGAGCATGGCGCGCCGCGTCGCGTTACTGGATTGGGCGGAAAAGCACGACGCCTGGATCATGGAAGATGACTTCGATGGCGAGTTTGGGTATGTCGGCCAACCCGCGACACCGCTGCACTCGCTTGACCGGCATGACCGGGTGCTCTACCTCGGCACGCTCAGTAAATCCATGTTCGTGTCACTGCGGCTTGCCTTTGCTGTGGTACCGGAAGCCATGGTGGAGCAACTGGCCAACATCCGTACCCAGCTCGATACTTTCAGTGCTCCGCTGACACAGCTCGCCATGAGCCGCTTCATGGATGAAGGCCATTTTTCGACGCACGTGCGCCACATGCGTGGCGTGTATGCCGAGAAATGCGCCTTTCTCACCGAAAGCCTGGCGCCACTCGCCGACTACGGCTGGACATGGGAGAAAAACACGGTGGGCGTGCAAATCATGCTCAGCCACCCGGACACCGAGGAAGTGCAGCGCACAGCAAAGGCCAGCGGCCTGGCGCTGCATATGCTCCATACGTATCGACACCAACCCGCCAATGACGATGGCCTGTTGCTGCGCTTTGGTGGCCTCAGTATGGCCGCCATACGTTCGGGTGTTGAACGGCTGATTTCCGCCGCACAGGGAATCCATCAGCGCGCGCCACATGCGGCATTGACCGACTGAAGTAGCCCGCGAATCCTGCCGCCAGGCTATGGCGGCCACGCTGCGTAGTCGGCAGGCGTATCGATATCGAAGGCCGCCATGGGCAGGTCATAGGCATCAACGAGCGCGGCGTGCCGCTCAAGCAGCGAGCGTGCGCCGTGAGGGCCGCCAAGCGTGGTCAGCTCCTCGAAAATCGCACGAGGGAAGATGCAGGGCGGTCCAAGATGGCCCTCGTAGCGGGCGGCCAGAATCCGTTCCGGAGCGGAAGCATGGGCGTCGAGCATGCCGCGCAGGTCGGCGGCGGTAATGGCGGGCTGATCGGCCAGCATCACCAGCACGGCGTGCAGCGATGCCTCCCGTGCCGTCGCGACGGCAACACCGAACGCCAGCGAGGTTCCCATGCCGGAGGACCAGTCCGGGTTATCGGCCAGATGGACGGCCAAACCATCGAGACTGTGTGCAACTTCTTCGTTATACGCGCCAGTGACCACCACGACAGGCGACAGCGCCGCTTCCAGTGCAGTCATGGCGACACGCCGCACCATGGGTACACCCTTGATCGGGAGGGTCTGCTTGGCTGACCCGAAACGACTGGCTTGGCCGGCGGCAAGCACCACGGCACCGATACGCAAGTCACTGCCGTTCATGGGTGGATGGGTGTTTGCGAGTGCGATAGGGGGCCGCCGCTTCTGCCGTTGCGCGTCGCCAGGATTTCCGCGGCGACCGCGAGGGCGATCTCCTGCGGCGTTTCCGAGCCCACATCCAGTCCCGCCGGCATGTGCAATCGCGGATAGGTATGGGGGAAGGCCGCCTGTATTTGCGCCGCGCGTTGACGCGAGCCGATGACGCCGAGGTAACCCACTGGCGTATCCAGCAACGCCTCCAGGTAACCCATGTCGCGTTCAAGGCGATGTGTCATCACGACGGCGGACGTCAGATGGTCCAGCACGAGCTGTGTCGCCAGAGACTGGGGAGAAGCGGCAACGTGCCGGATACCATTCGTTGTTTCCGTCACGGCCTGGGCCGGATCCACCAGCGTGGTTTGCCAGCCCAGCTGCGCGGACAACTCGGCAAGCATGCGCGCGCTGACGCTATCGCCAACGATCACCAGCGCATGCGGCGGCCGCAGCGACTCGACCAGAACATCATAGTGCCGCCCCTCCACCTGCATGCGCCGCGTCATCGCGTTCGGTGCGCCGGCTTCGGTCGACGATAGCTCAGCGGCAAGCTGCTGCCGCAAGGCGTCGGTTTCGATATCGCTCCATGCGACACCATCGCCCTGCACCAGGCGCTGTGGTTTTGGCGCAAGCACGTCGCCATCGACCGCGTACACGGTCGCCATGGCGCCGGGTGAACGACGCGAACGCAAGTGCGCGATCGCATCGAAGAACTGTAGGTCGCTCTGTTCCCGTAGCGGTTCGATCAACACTTCCAGCTCGCCACCGCAGCCCGTTTCAAGCATGACGTCGTAATTCGCGTTGCGGCCATACGCGACGAGCGCCGGCTGGCCGCTGTCGATGGCCTGCTGTGCGCGCAACGCGATATCCCGCTGTGGGCAGCCGCCGGAGAGCTCGCATACCAGGCGCCCATCGCGCCGCACCAGCATGCTCGCACCCGCACGGCGAAAGGTGGAGCCGCGTGTCTGGGTGATGGTGACCAGCGCGGCGCCGTCCTGGTCATGCCCCAGGTTCAGCGCCTGGGCCGAGCGATACAGCGGATCGAACTCTTGGGCGACGTTCATGGGGCACGGTCGGGTAGGGTACGGCGATGTTCTGTCAAAACAGCCAGTCAAAGCCAGCGACAGGCATGTAGCGCCGCCACATTTTCACTTGTCTTTTCGTTCCCGAGGAGGAAGATTTGGCGTTGTCTTCACGGGTTCCGCCCGGTGGCGACAATGCGCACCTAGCCGCTGGCGTGCCTCGATGGATTTTTATCCGGGCGCATGCCGTGACAAAAACGCTTTGCCAGGGATATCCGCATGATCGTCCTTACCATCAACGGCCAGGAAACCCAGGTCGATGTGCCCGATGACATGCCCTTGTTATGGGTGCTGCGCGACGTCATCGGCCTGACCGGCACCAAGTTCGGTTGCGGTATCGCCCAATGCGGCGCATGCACCGTGCATCTGGATGGCCAGGCGGTACGCTCCTGCGTGCTGCCGGTAGCCGGCGCCGTAGGCAAGAAAGTCACCACCATCGAGGGCGTCAGCGGCACCGATCTCGGCAAGAAGGTGCAGCAGGCCTGGCTGGGGATCGAAGTGGCGCAGTGCGGCTATTGCCAGACGGGGCAGATCATGGCGGCCACCGCCTTGCTCGCGCAGAAGCCCACGCCCACCGACGCGGACATCGACACCGCCATGTCAGGCAACCTCTGCCGATGCGGTACCTACGTGCGCATCCGCGCGGCCATCAAGCAGGCCGCCACAGGGCAAGTGACCCTGCCGCAGACCATCGCCTGAACGAGCGCGGGCATCTATAGCGGGTGCCCATCACATGTATCGGATATCGATCGAGAGGATGTCATGACCCATCGCATACACCCCGTTGAGGCCGATACCGATTTACAGGACCCGTCACGCCGCGAGTTGCTGAAGCGTGGCGGCCTGGTGGTGGCCTTCATGTGGCTGGGCGGTGCCAGTCGGGTATGGGGGTTGGCCGATAACGCCCGCATCGACGCAGGCCACCCGCAATTCGCACCCAACGCGTACGTTCGCATCGGCAGCGACGGCAGCGTGCAACTGGTGATGCCGAGCATCGAAATGGGGCAGGGCGCCTATACCGGTCAAGCCACCTTGCTAGCCGAGGAACTGGATGTGGGCCTCGACCAGATCACCGTCGAACATGCCCCCGCCAACCGCAAGCTCTACGCCAATCCCTTGCTAGGCGACCAGGCGACGGGTGGCTCCACCACCATCCGCTATTGCTGGACCACCATGCGCAATGCCGGCGCCGCGGCTCGCTCCATGCTGGTGAGCGCGGCCGCACAGCGCTGGAAGGTTGACCCGTCGCAATGCACGGTGTCGCGCGGCCTGGTCACCCATGCGCCGACCGGGCGCACGCTGCGCTACGCCGAACTCGCCGACGCAGCGGCGAAGCTTCCGCCACCCGACAAAGCCCCGCTGAAAGACCCCGGGAATTTCCAGCTCATCGGCAAACCGATGCGTCGCGTGGATACGCCAGGGAAAGTGGATGGCACGCTGCCTTTTGGTATCGACATCCGCGTACCCGGCATGAAGGTCGCGACGGTGCAGGCATCCCCCACGCTCGGCGGTCGGCTGGGTTCGGTGGATGACACGCGCGCACGCGCCATCCCCGGCGTACTCAAAGTGGTGAAACTCGACAACGCCGTCGCCGTGATCGGCGAACACTTCTGGGCGGCGAAGCAGGGCCTGGAAGCGCTGGACATCACCTGGAATCCCGGCGCCAACGCCAACTTCACCACGGAACAACTGTTCCAGGACATGGCGCATGCTTCCGAACACGGCACGCCCATCCTGGGCCGCGAGGTCGGGCACGTCGACGGTGTCAGCGGCAAGACGATCTCGGCCACGTATCAGTTGCCGATGCTTGCGCACACCACCATGGAACCGCTCAACACCGTCGTGCATGTACGTCCTGATGCCTGCGAGATCTGGGTGGGCACACAGGTGCCCGCGCGCTGCGTCGACGTCGCCACCAAGATCACCGGCCTGCCGGCTGAGCGCATCACGGTGCACAACCAGTACATGGGCGGCGGCTTCGGACGGCGCCTGTTCGAGGACTCTGTGGAGCAAGCCGTTGCCATCGCCAAGCAGGTGGACTATCCGGTAAAGGTGATCTGGACGCGCGAGGAAGACATCGCCCAGGATCGTTTCCGTCCTGCCTACTACGACCGCATTTCCGCCACGCTCGATGGCCAGGGCAAACCTGTGGCCTGGACCCATCGCACCACGGGTGCCTCGGTGCTGGCGGTGTTCGCACCCGGCGCCATGGGCAAGAACGGCCTCGATCCGGACCTGGTGGAATGCGCTGCCGATATCCCCTATGCCATACCCAACATGCGCGTGGACTGGGTGCGCCATGACATGCCCGCGGGCGTTCCGGTGGGCTGGTGGCGTGGCGTCGGCCCCACGCACAACGTCTTTGTGGTCGAGAGTTTCGTGGATGAGCTTGCGCATGCCGCGGGCAAAGACCCCGTGGCCTATCGGCGCGACATGATTGGCGACAATCCGCGCGCGCGTGCCGTGCTGGAGCTGGCCGTGCAGAAGGCCGGATGGGGCCAGGGCACATTGCCCGCGCGGCACGGTCGCGGCGTCGCCCTGGCGGCGCCATTCGGCAGTTTTCTCTGCGTGGTGATGGATGTGGAGGTGTCGCCGCAGGGCGAGATCCGCATGACGCGCGCGGTGGCAGCGGTCGATTGCGGCACGGTGATCAACCCCAATACGGTGGAGGCGCAGATCCAGGGCGGCCTCGTCTTCGGTTGGAGCGCGGCGCTGTACAGCGGTATCACGTTGAAGGGCGGTGCCGTGGAGCAGCGCAACTTCAACGACTATCGCGTGCTGCGGCTCAACGAGACGCCGCCGATCGAGGTCTACATCGTTCCGAGCAAGGAGCAGCCGGGCGGCATCGGTGAAACCGGCACGGTGATGGCCATGCCCAGTCTGTCGAACGCCATCTTCGCCGCCACCGGTGTCCGTCTCAGAACGCTGCCGATCGATACCGCCGCGCTGGTGCAAGACAAGAGCGCGCTGAAGTCCGTATTGTCGGCGGTGAGCGAGCCGGTGCCGGGCCTCGACGATATCGCCGCGAAAGTGAGGAGCCTCGCATGAAAATCGGACGCCTCATCGGCCGGCTCGTGGCGCTGATCCTGTTGGTGGTGATCGGCTTCAGCGTCTACGCCTTGCTCACTGTGCGCCATGGCGGCGACGAAACCGCAGCCCAGCCCTCAGTCGCCGGTGCGCCGGCCGAACTCACCACGCCACAGGCGCGCGGCGAATACCTCACGCGTGCCGCCGATTGCGCGGCCTGCCATACCGTGCCGGGCGGCCAGGCCTTCGCTGGTGGCGTGGCCTTCAAGCTGCCGATGGGCACGATCTATTCCACCAACATCACCGCCGACAAAGACACCGGCATCGGCAGCTGGAGCGACGACGAGTTCGTGCGCGCGATGCATGCCGGCGTGAACAAGGAAGGCCAGCCGCTGTATCCGGCGTTTCCCTACACCTCGTACACGGCGCTCAGTCGCGACGACATTCTCGCGATCAAGGCGTATCTCTTCAGCCTTCCAGCCGTCCATGCGCCGGCGCGCGCCAATGAGCTGTCCTTTCCTTTCAATCAGCGCTGGGCCATCAGCCTGTGGAATGCGGCGTTCCTGAAGAAGCAGCGCTTCCAGCCGGAGCAAGGCAAGCCTGAAGCGTGGAACCGCGGCGCCTATCTCGCCACGGCGCTCGGACATTGCGATGAATGCCACACGCCGAGGAACGCCGCCTTCGCACTGGAGTCCGGCAAAGCGCTTGCCGGTACCGAACTGCAAGGCTGGAAGGCCTACAACATCACCTCGGACAAGGATCACGGCATCGGCGCCTGGACCGATCAGGAGCTGACCGACTACCTGTCCAAAGGACATGCCACTGGGCGAGGCACCGCTTCCGGCCCGATGGGCGAAGTGGTGGAGAACAGCCTGCAGTACCTGACGCCTACCGATATCGCGGCATTGGTCACTTACCTGCGCGATGTGAAGCCACAGGCGGGTGGTGTCTCCGTACCGCCCGTCGCAGCGACGGCAAACACACAGACGGCCACCACGGCCGGCCTGGGCGAACAACTCTTCGTCGGCGCATGCGCGGGTTGCCATCTCGACAACGGACAAGGCCGCCAGACCGACTACGCCTCACTCACCGGCATACGTTCCGTGCGCGATCCCCATGCCACCAATCTCACTCAGGTGATCCTGCATGGCACGCAACTGCACGTGGGCGGGCAACGCATCTTCATGCCGTCATTCGGGCGCGCCTATACCGATGCGGAAGTTGCCGCACTGTCCAACTACGTAGTCAGCCATTTTGGCGGGCAGCAGGGCACGCTCAGCGCGGCAGAGGTGGCGCAGCGCAGGTGATGTGATCTGCGTAGTGAGAGGCAAAGCAGCAGATCCCACCCATGCATGCTGTCGCTCCCTCCCCTGCTCGCAGGGGAGGGCTGGGGAGGGGTGAGTACTTGAGACAGCGCATCAGGAGAGGTTTTCGCAAGGGCCTACCCCCTCCCAACCTCCCCCTGCTAGCAGGGGGAGGGGAACGAGCGCATTACATTGCTAATCGTCCGTTACTTCCCTTTGCCTCAACCAACCACCACACGCTTCACGCCACGCAGACACTTCACCCACGTGATCAATCCGTGAATGAAAGACGCCGGCAAGGAAGGGGGCGCAAGGTCCCAGCACCTTCGGCGCGGGGCAGGCAACACGGGGAAGTGGATGTCGTCGAAGGCGCTTCGGTCAGCGTAATGCGCTGCGAATGGGGGCTGCTGCGTTATTGCGCATCCTGACCTTTAGGGGTCATCGCACGTCTACCTGGAGAGAAGTCATGCTTTCGAGGAACCCAGGCGGCTATCGCGCCGCTCTGTTCATTGCGATCGGTGTTGTCATCGCGGGACATGTCCATGCCGATACGCAATCCGCACCAGACGTAAGCTCTGCCGCTCATCACGATGTGCTTCATTCCTTGCGCGGCGTCATGCCGCGACCCGACGACTTCAGCAAGAGTCCACGCAATCATCCGGCGCATCCGTTGCCGTGGCTGGACGGTCCGGGCAATCCGACAGACGGTGCAGTCCAGGGCGCGACCAGCGGCGTGGCCGCGCCCACGGCCGGCTCCGGTGTCGATGGTGTCGGCAACGGCTTCAGCGGCCCGCAGGGTACGTTCACCGTCAACAGCGCTCCGCCCGATACCAACGGCGCGGTGGGCGCCACCCAGTACGTGCAGATCGTCAACACCGGGTTCGCGGTGTTCGACAAGGCGACCAAGGCGGTGACCTATGGTCCCGTGCAGACCAACACCTTGTGGTCGGGTTTCGGCGGCCCGTGCGAAACCGATAACGATGGCGACGCCACCGTGGTGTACGACAAGGCGGCCGGACGCTGGGTGATCTCGCAGTTCGCCGTCACTGCGGCGCCTTACTTCCAATGCGTTGCGGTTTCGGCCACCAGCGATGCCACGGGCGCGTATTACCGTTACGCGTTCCCCTACGGCAGTGTCTTTCCCGACTATCCAAAGATGGGCGTGTGGCCGGACGCCTATTACGAGACGTTCAATATGTTCAATGGCAACTCGTTCACCGGCGCCAAGCTGTGCGCCTATGACCGCAATGCCATGTTGAGCGGTGCGGCCGCCACGCAGCAGTGCTTCCAACTCTCCAGCAGCTACGGTGGCGTGTTGCCGGCGGATCTGGATGGCAGCACCGCGCCGCCTGCCGGCTCGCCGAACTACCTGCTGAACTTCACCGCCGGCCAGTTGAATCTATGGAAGTTCCATGTGGATTGGGCCAACACCGCCAATACCACGTTGACGGGACCGACGGCGATTCCAGTGGCTTCGTTTGCGGCAGCCTGCGGTGGCGGCACCTGCGTCCCTCAGGCCGGCACCAGGCAGCAGCTAGATTCGTTGGCCGATCGCCTGATGTTCCGTCTGGCTTACCGTCACTTTGCCGACCACGAATCGCTGGTGGTCAATCATTCGGTGAAAGTCGGCACCAGCCGAAAAAACCCTTACACCGGGGTACGCTGGTACGAAATACGCAGCCCGGGGACCACGCCTGTGGTGTATCAGCAGTCCACGTATTCGCCTGATACGACCTATCGCTGGATGGGCTCGGTAGCGATGGACAAGCAAGGCAATATGGCCTTGGGCTATAGCGCATCGAGCAGCACGATTCATCCGGCCATCCGCTATACCGGCCGTTTGGCAACCGATCCGTTGAGCACCATGCAAGCCGAAGCGAGCATCATCGAAGGCCTGGGTTCGCAGAGCGGCAGCAATCTGGCGCGCTGGGGCGACTACAGCGCGATGACCGTCGATCCCACCGACGACTGCACGTTCTGGTACACGAACGAATATTTAAAGGCCACCGGTGCATTCAACTGGAGCACGCGCCTGGAGTCGTTCAAGTTCGCGACCTGCCAGTAAAGAAAGACAGCCCGCTCGCCGGTCGGCAAGCGGGCTTCGGCATGCGACGTACAAGCCATGCGCATTCAAGAACCCTAAGGCACGCCCACGTCGGTAGCGGTTCGATGCTCATCGCGCGCCGCCTCCCATACTTCGCGCGCCGCATCGAGATTCATAAGCATGATGCCCAGGCCTACGATCAGATCGGGCCACATCGATCGGGTGAGGGCGGTGACCGTGCCCGCGGCAATGATGGCGATATTGGCGAACGCGTCATTGCGGGCTGACAGAAAGGCCGCGCGCGTCAGGCTGCCGCTATGGTGCCGATACCGCGTCAGCATCACGGCACAGGTGAGATTGATCGCGAGGGCGCCCAGGCCGGTGAGGGTCAAGGGCACCGGAGCAGGCGGCAACGGCACATGAAATTTTGACCATGCCGACCAAATCGTGGCTAATGCGGGTACCAGCAGAATGCCCGCCAACCCCATGCCGACATAGGCCCGAGCCCTCAAGCTCCAACCCAGCGCCATCAGGATCAGCAGATTCACCGAAGCGTCCTCGAGAAAATCGACGCTATCGGCAAATAGCGACACCGATCCGATCGTCAGGGCGACGGTGAACTCGATACCGAAGTAACCCAGATTGAGCAGGGCCACCAAGAGCACCACGCGGCGCAGCGCTGAACTCTCTTCGACCTCGTGAACCGGTGTGCTCAAGATACCCCTCCGCGATGCGCGCGTTATGAAATTTGCAGGATAGAGTGGTGATGCTGCATCAATCTGTCGATGCTGCTGATGAAAGCCATCGGTGTCCTGTCCTGCGCTGTTCGATGCTAGTGATAGCCACAGTAAGGGGCGAGAGTCCTCTTCAGTGCTGCGCTTGGGTGATGCGAAGCATCGGGCTCCCTTTCAATGCCTTGAGTGGAAAGTAGGCGTGGTGCAATGCAGGGTCCACGGCCACCACATGGGCGTTGGGTCCCAACATAGCCGTACCTAGTGTGCTGACCGTCTGTCCCTGGACTTTGAATAGCGATACCTCGCCAGATTCCCCGGCGACGTAGAGCCAACCCAGCGCTCCGTCGAACGCCAGAACATCCGGGTCTTTCGCCACATCAAACGACGACAACACGCGCCGGCTAGCCAGATCCAGTACGAGCAGCTTGCTGTTGTCCTCGCAAGCGATGAAGGCCAAGCGGGAAGCGGCATCGATATACAGGCCGTGATTGCCTTCAGCACCCGGTAAATCCGTTCGACTGATCACCTTGTCGGTGGCCGGGTCGATTTCCACCAACTGCTTGCGCGTCTGCACGTTCGCAAAGATGTGCTTGGACACCGGATCGTATTGCGTATTGCCGACTTCACCTCCGAGCGGAATCGTGGCGACCCGTGTGTTCGATCGCACGTCGATCACCGTGTCGGTGCCGCCGTGCTCGTCGGAGACGTAGAGCTTGTGGACGTCGGGCGCATAGGCCATGCCGTCCGGGTAATCGCCGGCCGGTACCCGCGCGGTGATCTTCAGGGTCTTCGGGTCGATCGCCACCACCTCATCCGTTCCGGTGGCCGAGGCATAGACGCGATCCAGCTCCGGGACATAGAGAACACCGTGCACGTGGCCCACGTCCGCGATATCGGCGATCACCTTCTGCTGCTGCGTATCGAATACCATCACGACGCTATCGCCCAAGTGCGCGATATAGAGGCGATGCGCAATCGGGTCGAGACTCGCGTAGTCCCAGCGTGTCGTGTGACCGCTTAGTGGAATATCCGCCACGGTAGTGAGAGGCAGATGACCTGCAGCGGCGCCGCTACACGCTGCGGATGACATGGCGAGAAGCACGGCCGTGATACCTGGGAGAACGGCGGCGCGGCGCCGCTCACATCGATCGTGCATGGTCTTCTCCTAAATCTTGGGTGGCCAAGTGTGCGTTTCGCCCTGGGCGAATTTGCACCACGCATACAGGGCGTCGTAGATCACCAGGCCGTGCTGCAACATGGCGTGGTCGTCGGGACAGTTGTGCGACAAACCGAGCGAGATCGCGTACAGACCGGCGGATTGAGGAGTCAGATTCAATCGCGAAGTATCGGCGCCACGGACGATGGCTGCGAGATACGACAACGCGGGCTCCTTCAATGCGTACTTCTCCAGAAAGGCATCGAAGCTGCAATGCTCGCCGACATGGGATAGCTCGGCGCCAGGAATGTCGTAGGGAATCGCCCCGGTCTGGCGGGCCACCTCGAAGACCTCGGCCGATGGGACGTAGAGAAATTCGGGTTCGTTGTCGATGAATCGGGTGACCAGCCACGGGCAGGCGATCCGGTCGATTTTGGGGCGTTCGCGGGTGACCCAGCGCATGGCGGACCTCCACAAAGCACAGTGTTGTTATGACTATGACGTAGACGTAGTATTTACTACATGTCCGTTAATCCTGCTACCTGGCTCATGCTGGTTGCCTCCCTGACGGGACGCAGTCCAGGGCCGCGCATGCGTTTATGGCGAGCCCTCAAGGCAGCCGGGGCCGAGGCGCTGCGTGATGGGGTGTATGTGCTGCCGGCCAGCGAAGCGGCACAAGCGTTGTTCCGCGCTCAGGCCGATGAAGTGATTCAGGCCGGCGGCTCCGCGCAGGTCGTCCCGTTCTCGGCCGCGGACCCTAAACAGGAGTCCGAACTGCGGGCGGCCTTCGATCGGACGCCGGTCTATGCCGAAGGCCTCGATCGCCTGACATCACTGATGACCGAATTGCCCGGCCTGTCCGAGATCGAAGGGCGCCGCCGACTGGTCACTCTGCGCCGCGACCTCGAAGGGATCGTCGCCACCGATTTCTTTCCCGGCCCGGCCCGCGATCGGGTCGAGATCGCTTTACGGGATGCCGAGCAAACGCTCAACGCCCAGTTCTCACCGGACGAACCGCACGCCGCGAAAGGGGCCATTTCACGCCGCGAGCTCGCTGACTATCGCGGCCGGGTTTGGGCCACGCGTCAGCACCTGTGGATCGATCGCGTCGCCTCGGCATGGCTGATCCGACGCTTCATCGATCCCGAGGCTCACTTTCTGTGGCTGGCCAAGCCCGCGGATTGCCCCACCGATGCACTGGGTTTCGATTTCGACGGTGCGACCTTCACCCACGTCGGTCAGCGGGTGAGCTTCGAGGTGTTGGCCACGAGCTTCGGCTTGGATGGTGACCCGAGTCTGGTCCGCCTGGGCCGACTGGTCCGCTACCTGGATATCGGTGGCGTGCCGGTGGCCGATGCCGCTGGCTTCGCCAGCGTCATGACCGGTGCCCGCGCCCGTCGCGGTGACGACGATGACGGCTTGCTGCATGACATGGCGACGGTGCTCGACTGCTTGTACGCCGCTTACCTGGACACTCCCGGAGAACCGACATGAATCCCTTCTTTTCCCGTGCGCGTATGCGTCCACTGTGGACATGGATGATGGTCGTTGGTTTGTTCGGCGTCGCGTTGCCCAGCGCTGCCGCCACCCTGGATCCGGCGATCATCGGTAAAGCCGCGGGTGTCGACGCCAAGGCACAACCTGACGGCGTAGTGAAGATCGGCTGGAGTCGCGCCGATGTGCCCGTCACCGTTGATGGCATGCGTCTGCCGCCCGCTGCCGGGCTGGGCTCGTGGGCCGCTTTCGCACCGATGGGCGACCAGGCGATGGTGATGGTGATGGGCGATACGGTTGTTTTCCAGGACGAGGTTGATGCCGCGATGGACGCGGCATTCGCGCATGGATTGCAAGTCACCGGGCTGCACAACCACTTCTTCTTCGATCAGCCGAAGGTCCTTTTCATGCACATCGGCGGCGAAGGATCGGCCACGCAGCTGGCAGCCGGCGTCAAAGCCGTGTGGGACGCCATCAAGGCGGTGCGTGCGGCGCAGCCACAACCCGCGCAGGGTTTCGGTGGCCCGGCACCTGCGCCAGGTAAGTTGAATGCCGAAGCGATTGCAACAGTCGTGGGACATCCGGCGCCGGTCACCGATAGTGTCGCCAAGATCACCGTCGGCCGCGAAGGTCATATGCACGGCCAGACCATCGGCGCCTCCATGGGGCTGACGACCTGGGCCGCTTTCAGTGGCAGCGACGATCTGGCGACCATCGACGGTGACTTCATCATGAGTGCGGCCGAAGTGCGGCCAGTGCTTCAAGCGCTGCGCAAAGCAGGGATCCACGTGGTGGCCTTGCACAACCACATGATGGGTGAGGAGCCGAACTTCTACTTCACGCACTTCTGGGGCAAGGGCAGGGCGACCGACCTTGCCCGTGGATTCCGCGCGGCGCTCGACGCGCAAGCCACCGTCGACAAGCACTGAGACAAGCGCGACGAAGCATTTCAAATCGGGCACATCATCTCGCATGGCGGTGCCGGTGAAGATTCGATGACGGCAATGATTG
Source organism: Dyella koreensis (assembly GCF_044904565.1). Classification (NCBI taxonomy): domain Bacteria; kingdom Pseudomonadati; phylum Pseudomonadota; class Gammaproteobacteria; order Lysobacterales; family Rhodanobacteraceae; genus Dyella; species Dyella koreensis. The sequence goes on from NZ_JADIKD010000012.1 coordinate 312,324, forward strand.
AGCATGACGCGCCTTCCGCAGCCTGCGCCATCTCGCTGCGTGAAGCCACCCGTGTCTGGGCCAAGGTGGGGCTGCTCAGTTTCGGTGGCCCGGCGGGTCAGATCGCGGTGATGCATCGCGAATTGGTCGAGAAGCATAAATGGATCAGTGATGCGCGTTTTCTACATGCGCTGAATTACTGCATGTTGTTGCCGGGGCCCGAAGCCGCCCAGCTCGCCATCTATATTGGTTGGTTGCTACATCGAACTGTCGGTGGATTGATTGCGGGTTTGCTCTTTGTGTTGCCCGGCTTTGTCACCATCCTGGGGTTGAGCATCGTCTATGCGCTCTATGGCCAGGTGCCGCTCGTTGTAGCGGTGTTCTTCGGCTTGAAGGCTGCCGTTCTGGCCGTAGTGATCGAGGCCGTGCTCCGCATCGGGCGCAAGGCGCTGAAGAACCGGGTCATGGTGGGTGTCGCCACGCTGGCTTTTCTTGCCATCTATGTATTCAAGGTGCCGTTTCCTTTGATCGTGTTGACGGCTGCCTTGGTGGGTTTTCTGGGGCGCTGGTGGTTACCTGAGCGCTTTCCCGCACCGGCGTCGACATCGACCGACGCGTCTTCGGAATACCTGATCGATCGTCTGCTCGGCCAGGGCCAGCTGCGACACACGAAACCATCCGCACGCCGCGCCATTCGCATCACGCTCACCTGGCTGGCTATCTGGTTACTACCGGTCGCGTTCGTCATCGGCGCGTTGGGTATGCACAGCGTGTTGGCTCAGGAAGGCATCTTTTTCTCCCAAACCGCCGTCGTCACTTTTGGCGGTGCCTATGCCGTACTGGCCTACATCGCCCAGCGCGCCGTTGAAAGCTTTCATTGGATTACGCCGGGACAGATGCTGGATGGTCTGGCGCTTGCCGAGACAACACCCGGCCCGTTGATCATGGTGCTGCAGTTTGTTGCCTTCCTAGGGGCCTATCACCATGAAACCGGGCTATCGCCCATGGCCGCCGGTATAGCTGGCTCAGTCCTGACGACCTGGGTAACGTTCGCTCCGTGCTTTCTATGGATCTTTCTCGGCGCACCGTACGTGGAGGCTTTGCGCAGCAATCGGGCACTCAATGCCGCGCTCTCTGCCGTCACGGCCGCCATCGTGGGGGTGGTATTGAACCTGTCGGTCTGGTTCACCTTGCACACGCTGTTTGGAAACGTGGAGCGACGGCACTTTGGGTCGTTGTCCCTGGATGTGCCGCAGTGGGTCACGATCGATCCGTTTGCCACGGTGATGGCTGTCGCGGCATTGCTGGCCATGTTGCGCTTCAAGGTGGGGATGGGGTGGACGCTACTGGGGAGTGGACTTGTCAGTGCCGTGTCACTTCTGGTTCTCCGGCATCCTGGCTGAATGTTCGGACGATGCTGGCCCGAACTATGCATAACGTTCCACGGCTGTTGACGGGGAAGGTTATGAACCGGCGAATTTCCGAAGAACCATGGTTCAAGCGCCACACGCTTCTATGGGAAGCGCTGGGGTTGTTTGCCGCGATCTTTGCCGTGACCAGCTACTCGCTGGTGCTGACCAGCGCAACCAGTAGCGTGGTCTCCATCTGGATCGCCAACGGGGTGGTGGTCGGCTCCCTTTTGCGCATTTCGGGCAAGAAGTGGTCTGTCTACCTGGCGGTGTCTTTAATCGCCTACCTGGCGGGCAAGGGGCTGCAGGGAGCGCCACTGCTACCCAGCCTGGCCCTGGGCCTCATCAATGGACTGGAAACGCTGATCGTCGCCTTCGCGGTGCGCCGCGCATTCCCGCGCATTGCCGACGACACCACCTTTCTGCGCCTGGGCCGTGTCGCGTTGAGCTCGACCTTGCTCGCCAGCGCGGTCTCCGCGCTCCTTGCGGCAGGGGTTATCGCGGCGACCCACAAGGGCAGCTACTGGCCTACGGTTGATTGGTGGTTCCGCGCCCATGTCCTGGGCATGGTGATTGTGGCGACGGCAACCCTGGTGGTGCTGACACAGCGCAGCCGTGTGCTCGGCAACCCTGGGCATCGCATCGCATTCTTCCGGGACATGGTGCTGGTCGCTGTGACGACCATCGGGGTGTTTGTCCAATCGCGATATCCGCTGCTTTTTCTGGTCTTTGCGCCCCTGCTGTTCGCGGTATTTCGCCATCACTTTGCTGGGCTGGTGGTGGGTATTTCAGTGGTCGCATTGATCACTAATGTGGCTACCGCTATGGGTACGGGGCCATTCGATCTCATGGTTAACGCCACCCCGAATGCGCGCGCGTTGTTGGCGCAGGTCTATCTCGGCGTGATCTGCCTGGTCACGGTGCCTGTTGCGCTCACGCTGGCCGATCGCCGGCGGCTGGAGCAGCAAATTCGCGACAGTGAGATGCGTTATCGCCTGCTGGCGGATTACGCGAGCGACCTGGTCATGCGCATCTGCCGCAACGGGGAGCGACGCTATGTGTCACCTTCCATCAAAGATTTGCTGGGCTGGGAGGTGGCGGACTTCATGCAGCCTCGCCCGGAACTCATTCACCCGGACGACCGGGAGCGGGTGGCCGCAGCCGTCGCCGAGCTGTGGGCGTCGGGGAAATCCTCGCTGACCCAGTATCGCCTGCAGCATCGCGACGGGCACTATGTCTGGATCGAGGCCTTGGTCCGTCTGGCGCCAAGCCCGGACAACCCGGCCGAGTCAGAGTTGATCTACACCGGGCGCGACGTCACCGAAAGCGTGCTCGCCGAGCAGGCTCTGGCCGACAGCGAGAAGCGGCTGCGTACCATCACGGACAATATTCCGGCCGTTATTGCGCATGTGGATTCCGCGGAGCGCTACACCTTCATCAATGCGTACGTGCAAAAGGTCTCCGGCCAGAAGCCTCAGGACATCATCGGCCGTACCGTTCGAGAGGTTCGGGGCGCGGCGCTCTATGAGCGGTTTTACGCCCATATCGCCTGTGCGCTTGCCGGTGGCGAGGCCACCTTCGCCTACGAAATGGAAGGGAGCGACGGCCAGAACCATTACCTGCAAACCACGTATCTTCCGGCCATGTCGGCGGCGGGCGAGCGCACCGGATTCTATGCGCTGACCACCGACATCACCGAAATCAAACGCGCCGAGCAAGAGCTGGCCTATCTGGCCCACTATGACGCGCTCACCGGGCTCGCGAATCGGCGCTATTTCGTCGACTGCCTTCACCTGGCGCTTGAACGCGCACGGGTTGCACGCTTTCCCTTGATGCTACTGATCATCGATGTCGATCATTTCAAATCCATCAACGACAACCATGGGCACGGCGTGGGTGATGCGGTGCTCCGGGAGATCGCGCACCGGCTCAAGAGCGTGACCCGAAAGTCGGATGTGGTGGCCCGCCTGGGAGGCGATGAGTTCGTCATCCTGTGTAATGACGTGGATGCCACCTATGCGGCCGAGGCCCTGGCGAAAAAAATCACCGATGCCATGTCCGAGCCCGTGCGGCTGGATTCGGCCCGGCTGGATGTCACCTTGAGCATCGGCGCGGCACTTTGTCGCGACGTAGGATCCGAGGACGAACTGATGCAACGCGCGGATGTCGCGCTGTATCGGGCCAAGGAGGCGGGGAGGGCGTGCTATGAGCTGGCGGTCAGCGGCTTGTAAGGGCTGCGCTACGCAGCCGGCCACCCAGGTGCGACACACCGTGCTCATAACGCGATGTGTCGCGGGTGATCATAGGGCGCTAGCCGTCCGTCACTTTCCCTTGCTTCAACTTCCTGGCGTACTGATTCAAGAAGTGAACCGCGAGGAGTAGGCCGCCGCTGCACTCCAGCGTCAGCGGGTCATACGCTGCTTCGGCTGGTTTGCGGTGATCTTGCGCGTCACGAAACTTCTCATGGCGCGCAAGCACACACGCGACCGCGTCCACCGCAATGGCAATGCCGGTGAGCTTGATGGATCGGCGCTTGCGCGCCTCTCTCGTCGCGCCTGTCGTAGCGCGCGAGCGGCTGCATGGAGCGGTGGATTTGTCGCCGGGGGGATCCGACAGGCGAACGGGTGCCGTATGATCGGGCTTAGCCACAATCAACTCCTATCAAGTTGGTTTGGTTAGCGGGTCGTGTGAGTGTCCGCTCTCACGATCCGCGCTTCTTCCACAGCATCGCTGCCATGGTCACCGACGTAGCCCCGTGAGAGACGGCGTTGGTGACTGACCGAACGTAGCAAAGGATGCGTCGCGCGTCTGTCAGGGTTTTCCTCGTTGCGGCGTCGCGATGATGTCGGCCTGCTTTCGTAAGCCGCTCACTTCGCCGGCAGTTGCTTGAGCACTTCGTCGCTGAAGTAGGGCTCGTCCTCTACCCAGAAGATGTAGTCCAACCCCAGGTAGTGCTCGGCGAAATCGAGAATGTCGCGCACCGTGTTCTTCTTGCCGGTCTTGGGGTTGATCTGGCGAAGGTTTCCATCCTGCACCGCCATGCCTTTCACCAGCGCATCGGGATAGTTTTTGAAGAAGCCATAGGTCTGCGCCATGTGGCTCTTGCGGTACGGCATCAGGTCAGGCCCGCCTATTCCCATCCTTAGTCGCTGCGCTTCCGCGAACAAGCCCCGCATATAGCCCTTGTCGTTCCACGGCAGCCATTCGCCGGGTACAAAGTTCAGGTAAACCATCGGCACCGATGTCTTGAAGGAGCTGGCAAGCACCTGCATGTTCTCCCGGATGGCATCCACATAGTCCTCAGGGCGGAAACCGGCAGGGAAGGTCGTGGTTCCATCGGGGTGCTCGGTGCCGATATCGATGGAGCTTTCGCTGAAATTGATTCCCGCGATCCTTCCGTCGAACTTATGCCCTAGCTGCCGTATCAGCGCCTGATAGCGCTCACGCACCGGCTTTTCCCACATCTTTGCCGACCAGCCGTATTCGTCATCGGCCAGAGGCTTACCGGGATCGCGCTCGGGGGCGGACGCCATGCTCTGCTTGAGTACGCCACCTTGGTAGATCGGGTCAGCCAGAAGGTAGTCAGGCACGTTGCGCCGGGGCGTAAAGGACTTCTCCTGCAGCTGAATCCAGAGTTGCTTGCCTATCGAATGCAGAAAGGCGAGATCCTCTTCTATGGCACTGAAGTCATACCGACCCTTTTCGGGTTCAAGGCTTCGCCACGTATAGACAATTTGAGCGCCGCTGAAGCGAGGGTCGCGCAGTGACTTGTCTGCCTGGATATTAGCGCCGCCGGCTTCCCGGTGAGGGAAATAGATGTAGTGCTTGATCACCGTATCGGCGCTAACGGCGTTACTGCTGCCCGAAAATATCAAGAAGATGCAAAGCAGAAAAAAATATCTCATGCGTCTCTCCATGCTTCATTGCGAGATGACTCCATGGCACCGATAGGCTCAACCCGAAAGCCTGGTGCATGGACGTTGATCTTAACCAGGTATGGCCCGGATCTTTGTCATGTCGCTCCATGCTTGCCTTACAGTCCGCTGAGAAGGTGACAGGCCTTCTTCCGTCTCACCTGCGAGCGGGGAGAGGTTGGGAAGGGGGGGGCTTGAGAAAACCTCTCCTGATGCGCTTCCTCAAGTACTCACCCCTCCCCAACCCTCCCCTGCGAGCAGGGGAGGGAGCAGGTTGTGCCCGCTGAAATTCAACGCCAATTGGAGGGCGCAACAGGACAGCCGTGCGGCACTGCGCAATGTCTCTACACACTGATTCTTCTTATAGTCGGCAGCATCACCACCAGGGGAGCTCCCATGTCACGCCACCATCTGGCCTCGATCGCCGCGGCCATGGCCGCCTCGTTCTGCCTCGCCTTGCCGTACACCGCCATGGCCCAGGTCAAAGACCCGCAAGCCGAGCAGATCGCCAAACGCAACGACACCGAGAAAGCGCTGGCGGATGTCGCAGTGATCGACCGCAAGGTGATGGTGAAGATGCGCGACGGCAAGCGCATGGCCGCCGACATCTACCGACCGAAGAACGCCAAGGGCAAGTTGCCGACGATCTTTTCGCGCACGCCATACAACTTCAACTATTGGGACGTGAAGCTCGGCGCACCGCGCGACATGACGCGTCCGCTCGATGCGGTGAAGCATGGCTATGCCTATGTCGAGATGAACGAGCGCGGCCATTTCTTCTCCGAGGGCAACTACGACATTCTCGGCGCGCCGGTTAGCGACGGCGTGGATGCGGTGCGCTGGATTTCTTCGCAGCCCTGGTCCAACGGCAAAGTGGGTACCACGGGTTGTTCGTCGACGGCTGAGTGGCAGATGGCCGTGGTGTCGCAGAACGAACCGGCGCTGGCCGCCTTCAATGTGCAGGGCTTCGGCGCGGGCGTGGGCCGGGTAGGGCCGTATTACGAGCAAGGCAACTGGTATCGCGGCGGCGCGGTGCAGATGCTGTTTATCGCCTGGATCTACGACTACGGCATCCAGAATCAGGTGCGGCCACAGTTCGCCCCGAACGCCACGCAGGCGGAACTGGTCAACGCTTCGCGCTTCTTCGACCTGGCGCCGCAGATGCCGCCGGTGGATTGGGACAAGGCGTTCCGGCACCTGCCGGAGAAGGACATCATCAAGGCCGTGGGTGGCCCACCGGGCATCTTCGATACGCATATGCCAGTAGCTACCGGCGGCAACATGGTGGCGCGCGCGCCCAATGATCCGGCCTGGTACAAGGGCGGCCTGTGGCACGACAACATGAAGATCGCCAAGCCGGGCCTGTGGTTCATGAGCTGGTTCGACGTGTCGGTATCGCCCAACCTGGCGGCCTATAACGAAGTGCGCCGTACCGCACCCAAAGAGGTGGCCGACCAGCAGTACGCCGTGATTGCGCCGGTACTGCATTGCGCCTACACGCGCGCCACCGAGCACACCATGGTCGGCGACATGGACATGGGCGATGCGCGCTACGACTACAACGCCTTGGTGTTCGGCTGGTTCGACCGCTTCCTCAAAGGTGAGGACAGCGAGGTCGTGAAGAAACAGCCCAAGGTGATGTACTACCTGATGGGCAAGAACGAATGGAAGAAATCGGCGACATGGCCGCCGGCCGGCGCCACCACCAAAGCCTTCTATTTCACCAGCGCAGGCAAGGCCAACACGCTCTACGGCGACGGCAAGCTGGTCGCTCAGCCGGAGGCCGACGATCATCCCGATCAATTCGTCTACGACCCCACCAACCCCGTGCCCACCTACGGTGGCGGCGGCTGCTGCCAGGGCAATGCGGTGAAGTTCGGTTCGTATGATCAGCGCGAGCAGGAAACCCGCAACGATGTGCTGGTGTACGACACCGAGCCCTTCACGCAAGGCACCGAAGTCAGCGGGCCGATCACGGTCTCGCTGCATGTTTCCTCCAGCGCGAAGGACACCGACTTCACCTTCAAGGTGATCGACGTGTATCCGGATGGCCGCGCCTTCAACGTCACCGAGAACATCCAGCGCATGCGCTACCGCAACGGCTACGACAAGCCGCTGGCATGGATGAAGCCGGACGAAGTGGTGGCGGTGACCTTCCAGCCGATCGACACCAGTTACTACTTCAAGCCCGGCCATAAGCTGCGCGTAGCTATCTCCAGCAGCAACTTCCCGCGCTTCGATCGCAACCTCAATACGGGCGGCAACAACTACGACGAGACCGAGAGCGTCATTGCCCGCAATGCGGTGCATCACAGCCGCGCTTATCCGTCGAAGATTGAGCTGACCGTGGTGCCGACGGAGTCATTGCCCGCCGCAGGGAAGGATTGACGGACTTGCACTGAAGGGAGCCTCGAAAAATCCTTCTTCGCTCGTCATTCCGGCTTTCGCCGTGGATAGCAAGTTATTCGAGGTGTACTGAAGTCGCGATGGGCGCGGTTACGCGTCCATCGCGCTTGCATGGCTAGCCGTTCCGTCTGGGTTTCACAGGGCCTCTACGCCGCATCGACAGCGGCATTACGTCAATTCGACAGAACGGGCGTGGATCGTGGCGTAGGATCGGCGAGACCAAACGTTTGGTTTACATGGACCTCCGATCCGTCATCAAGCTCACGATAGAACGCGCCGGCTGACAGCGTTCTTTTGAACGCAAGATCCGAGACTAATGATGTTTCCTCCTGCCGAAGGCATATATGTCTTTGCGTCGACGCATCATGCTGATCAATGCGGTCGTGCTGGCGGCGGTATTCGGCCTCACGTTTATCTTTGCCGTTCTGGCGCTGCGCCATTCCTTGAATGCGGAGAAGGATCGCGCGCTGGCCAACATCGCGAAGCTCACGACTTCCGCGATACGGGATCGCGAACTGATCGTGGCGGGTTCCGCCGAGATCATTTCTGACCAGGCCTGGCTTGCCAAGACACTTCGTGCAGGAGACCGTGCGGCCCTGCTGCAGGGCACGCAGCGCACGTTCGAACATATGCGCAGTGCGTATGGCGCGAACCTCTTGCAGTTTTTCACGCCGCCCGCCGAAGCCATCCTGTTTGTCGAAAACCCCGACATGCCAGTCAAGGATTTCCGCGCCACGCGGCCGATGGTGATCGCCTCGACCGTTCACGGCGTCAGTCAGCGCGGCATGGAGCTGGGTCCAGCCGGCTTGGCGATCCGTGGCATCGCGCCCATCAAAGACGAAGCCGGCCTGGTTGGCGTGGTCGAATACGCATCGGATTTTCAGGCGCTGCTCAAGCAGGTCAGCGTGCTTACCGATTCGCAGATGGCGACGTTTATCGACGACGATCTGTGGAACAAGGCGCGGCAAAGCGACAAGGAATTTACGCCTGCGCGGGACCAGGTGCTCGACGGCAAGCGCGCGGTTTACTCCACCGACTGGGACCTGACGAGTGCGGCCGTCACGCCGGACATCATTGCGCCGACGCGAGGCAATCGCTCCACCTCGCGCGTGATCAACGGCGCCGAGTATGGCGTACTGACCATGCCGCTGATCGACTACAGTGGCCAGCAGATCGGGTTCATCGTCAGCGTATCCAGCTTTGTAAGGTTGAATACCGCTTACGTAGACAATGTCCGCCTGGCCGTCATGCGCTTTCTGCTCGGCTTTATCCTGGTATTCGGCTGGGTGACGATCCTGATCAATAGCCTGTTGCTACGGCCGCTCGCCGATCTGCAAGGCAAACTCCGCCAGCTGATTCACGGCAAGGCCGATGAGCCGATCGCCGTACCCGGGCGAAAGGACGAGATAGGGAGCCTGTTCGAGACGGCGGAGCAAGTGCGCCAGAGGCTGCATGCCGCGGCGGAATCCGCACCAAGGAGCCCGTGATGTGTCATCGATGGCTATCGCGCCTGCTTGCGCTGCTGCCGCTGATAGCCGCATCCGCCAGCCCGGCGAGCGATCTGACCCAGATGCCGGAGAACGCGCCGCGGCCGCTGCCTGTTGCGGTATCGCTTTCGATCCTGGACATACAAGGGGTCAAGGAAAACCTCAATACGCTGTTCGCCACCGTGGAGTTGCACCAGGCATGGCTGGATTCGCGTCTTGCGTTCGATCCGGTCAAGCAGGGACTGGACCGGCTGATTTATACCGACCGGGAGGCGCAGTCCTTTCTTGATCAGCATTGGAATCCGCACGTCATCGTCACCAACCTGATCAGCACCACCGGAACGCCCCAAATCGGCATCGAAGTACGGCCGGACGGTACGGTAACCGAGATCCGGACCCTCACGGCCGGCTTTTATATCCATAGCGACTATGCCGACTTTCCGTTCGATCAACAGACGTTCCCCATCGACATCGCTTCAGATCGCTACAACCGCGATGCGCTGACACTGCTGTACGGCTCGGAAGAGAAGGCCGCTTCGGCGATCGACCGTTCAGTGCATCTGGCGCAGTGGACGTTGCATGGGCTGGATGGCGAGCATTTCAGCAGCATCGGCTGGGACGGCACGAGCTTCGAGCACCTGGCCATCAAGCTGCAGGCGAAACGAAAAACCTTGCAGTATGCGCCGCAAATCTTCCTGCCTTACTTGTTCATCATGATGGCGCCGTTGCTGGTGCTGGTGATCAAGTTCGAGGACGTGTTCCAGAAGGCGACGCTGCTGAGCGGCGCAGCGCTGGCGACGATTGCACTGCAGTTCTCGGTCGCGGCGAGCTTTCCCGAGGTGGTGCTTACCGACAACATTGTGTCGCGCATGTTCTGGCTCGGCTACGCATTCCTGGTGGTGATGCTGTCGCTGATCATCACGGTCTACAACACCACGCTGCAGTTCAGGGATACCCACGTCATCAAGGAGCTGCGGATTCAGCTCAACTGGATACCGGCCGCCCTGTTTCTGGTGCTTCTGATCGGCACCGTGCTGGCACCTGTGCTTCGGCAAACGTTCTCATGACACCTTACGCCATGACTCACCGTACATCGCGGCGGCACGCTGTGGGTGTCGCGATCATCGACAAGAGGGCAGAGAGATGGGCGCACATTCAAGGTCTATCCGGTCGCATGAATCATCGGGCGTGACGTCACGGCGCCATGCCTCTGCATTTTTGCTCCGACGGCACCGCTGTCTGGCGATGGCACTGTACGCAACGCTTGCATGTACCGGGTTTGCCATGACCATCACGGAGACACGCGCCCAGGAAGGCTCCTCGACGGTTTCTTTACCGATGTACGAGGTGTCGGATGCGGTAAAGAAGGCTGACGATGTCTTTTGGTCTCATTTACAGCAGAAGCTGAAATCCGACGGCATCAACGCACCGGTCGCCCTTGCGCGTACGAACGGCGAACTGGTCGATCAGTGGGAACAGCGGGATCTGCTCTTGTCGCAGGCATGCGGCTATCCCTACGTCCATACACTGGCCGACAAAGGCATAAAGATGGTCGGCACGCCGGTTTACGCCACCAACAGCAGCCTGCCCGCCGGGGAATATCGCAGCGTGATCGTGGTGAAGGCGGATTCGCCGTACAAGACCCTGGCTGACCTGAAAGGCAAGAAGGCTGGCGTGAACGAATGGAACTCCAACAGCGGCATGAACCTGTTTCGTGCGACGGTAGCGTCTAGCTTTCCGAGCGAGGCTTTGAAGCAAGGCATCTTTTCATCGGTGACGCTTACCGAGGGACATCTCAAGAGCGTGCGTATGATCGCCGCGGGCCAGATCGATCTCGCGTCCATCGATGATGTGAGCTACGACCTGATCAGGCGCGACTATCCGGAGCTTGCCGCCAAGACGCGGATTCTGACAGTCACACCCGCGGCTCCAGGCCTTCCCCTGATCACCAGCGCGCAGACAGACGATGCCACGATTCAAAAGATGCGTACGGCGATCAAGGGGCTGATCGAGCATCCGGACGACGCTGCGTTGCGTCAGGCGCTTGCCACTATGAAGCTTACGGGCTTTGTGGTGATCGATAAACAGGATTACGTCAAGCGCATCCGCCATCTGGAAGATATGGCGCGCGACAAAGGCTATCCCACGCTGAAATAAGACGCTGCCGGACGTATGGCCGGGCAAGCCGTCACCTTGCTTGATGGGTTGCGAGTGCATTTTCTCAGGGAGGCATGCATGAACCGTTGGCGGCGTGTTGTACGCGTTATCGCGTGTGTCGTGACCCTTCTGATCGGTTGTGGCCTGGCTTACGGCCAGGACAGCGCCGCCCGGGGGAAACGCAACCCCATCGACTTCCCGACGTCGGCATCGCCGCAGGCGGAGGCGACGTTTCTTGCCGGTGTGAAGTTGCTGCATAACTTTCAGTACGACAACGCGATCGAGACCTTTCGCGGGGCCATCAAGACGCAACCCCATTTCGGCATGGCCTATTGGGGCCTGGCGATGTCCTATAACCACCCACTGTGGGGCGAGCAGGATCTGCAGGCCGCACGCGGTGTACTGGCTGAGTTCGATAAGGCGCCCGAGTCAGGCCTGAGTCCACGCGAGAAGGGTTTTATCGATGCCGTGCGGCTTCTCTATGGCGATGGTGACAAAACCGCCCGCGACACCGCGTATGCCGATGCCATGGGCAAGCTCTACGCGCAATATCCCAACGACGACGAGGTCGCCAGTTTCTATGGGTTGGCCTTGCTGGGGCTGGAAGCGGATGAGAGCCGCAGCTTTTCTCTCCTGATGAAAGCATCGGATGTGTTGGAGGCGGTTTATGCCCGCAATCCCGACCATCCAGGCGTGCTGCATTACCTTGTGCATTGCTACGACGATCCCAAGTACGCGGCGCTCGGCTTGGCCGCGGCCGACCGGTACGAAGAACTGGCCGGCGACTCCGCGCATGCCTTGCACATGCCTTCGCATATCTATCTCGACCTTGGCTTGTGGGGCAAGTTCGTCTACGCGAACGAGCGATCCTGGGTCGCCAGCAAGGCGCGTATCGCGCGCGGCAAACTCAAGCCTGGCGATTACGACATTCACGGGCTCCACACGCTGCAGTGGATGCAGTACGGCTATCTCCAACAAGGACAGATCGCCAAAGCACTGGACTGCTTGAAGGCCATGGAAAAGATCCACGCGCTCAATCCAAGCCCGATGGTGAAGTGGTACCTGGGCATGATGCTCGCCTCCTACGCGGTCGATGCGCCGAACTGGAAAGAAGCGAATATGTCGCTCGATCTGAAAGGTATCGAGCTGGCGGCGCCGACCAGCGACCTGTTCGCGGGCGGTCTGGTTGCGATACGCGAGGGGCACACAGATATGCAGCCGGTGATCAAGCAGATCGGCGATCTCGTCGACAGCCGCAAGCATGCTAATGAAGGGATGGCCGGCCACCACGACGAGTCGTTCTTCACCAGCTTCTATGCCACCAGCATCGCACCCGCCCACATCATGCAGACCGAATTGCAGGCCATGCAGCTACTGGCCGAAGGCAGCAGGCAGGATGCGATCAGTCATCTGATCGATGCCGCCGCGGAAGAAGACAAATTGCCGATCGGCTACGGCCCGCCCGTGCCGGTCAAGCCATCCGTGGAGTTGCTCGGCGAGGTGTACCTGAAACTGGGGCGCCCGGTGAATGCCATGCGCGCGTTCGAGGTGGCACTGATTCGCTATCCCAATCGCGCAGCGTCGTTGGTCGGCCTGGCGACAGCCGCGAAACTCGCGGGCGACCGGGAGACCGAAACGCGAGCGGAGGAGGGGCTTCGCACCATCCGCGGTAACGCTGCCGTCAATGACCAGGGCTGGAAGGCATGGCCTTGTAAAGAATGCTCGGCGCCACATTGAACTGGGTTGCAAATACCCCCGAAGCAGCAGGTATGCTCGGCCTGCGTCAGTGGCGTGAATCTTGAAGCTGGCCAAGGAGGCGTTCGTGAGCAGCGGAAACCGACGCGAGAACCAAGTGGATTTGGAGCGCCTCACCGTAGACGGCCGCCCTCTTGTGCGGCGCTCGGAAGATCTCAACGCGATGACGCTCGACGAGCCCGACGCCGGCCTCTACCGCCGCGAGATGTCCACCCCTCGCTCCACCTACGATCCCTTTCAGGCGAACTTCGGCGAAGTATCGCTGGCTGAAGGCCTGCGCTCGAAGCACAGCAAGCACCGTCAACGCGTATGGGCCTGGTTGCTGCTGGTATTGCCGTCGGCTTTTCTTGGTTGCCTTGGCACGTTGCAGGCATGGGATGACGTGACTTTCGGTGAGTCCGGCTACCTGAAGGCGGCATTGGGGGCAGTCTTCTGGTGGCTGCCTACGGCGTTCTGGCTTCTTGTGATGTATCGCCGGCCTGCAGCGACGTCGAAGCACACGTAGACGCCACCGCGCTTCCATCGCCGCCGTGCATGGCAAGCCACTGATCGTACCGCCGCCGCACCAGCCGCTGGATGCTCGTGCGGGCGGAGGGATGTGCATCGTATTGCGTGGCGGCGACCATCACCTGATCGCCCAGCGTCTGGTGCACGGCGCAGGTGGTCATATGTTCGGTGCGCGCAATGTCATCGACCATCTGCAAGGCAGGGTCGGGCAGGGATGAAGCACGCGCGGCCACGCTGATGGCCAGACACACACATGCGCACACAGACATCTTCTTCATGGCCATAGACTCCCGTCTGGCATGGCCGGCATCGGCGCCAGAGTCTGTCGGTGGTGTTTCATTCCGGGTTGGATGCCCGGAAGGCTAAAGGGGTTTAGAACGTTGGCCGGGAATGGCCTGCGTGACCATAGATACGGCTACTGCCGCGCCGGTTGCATGGCAAATGACGATGGCCACGCGCAAGCTGAATTAGGCCGCGTCTGATATTTCGCCGTGCGTTCCTTGGGGATCATGACTCGATGGCGGGCATCACGCCCCGCAGGAGCATCCCATGGGGAACCAGGTCCATTACCACGTCATTCGCGCTACGCATGGCCAGTGGCAAGTGCTGCGCGAGCGCCAGCCGATCATCGTCCGCCGCGACCTGTTCGAAGCCGTCGATCTCGCCACCCGCTTCGCCGAGCGCGAAGCCCTGGTGGGTACATCCCGCGTCAAGGTGACTTGGAGCCGCGGGTTGTCGCACTGAGCGCACGGGACACATCCGGCGCCGCATCTTTCTTTCATTCCACCCGGCAAGTACCCACCCATGAATAAGGTTACTGACGCGCCGTCGCATCGGTCGGCGCAGCGTGCACGATGGTTCTGGCACGGGCGGCGCTCGCGCATCGTGCGTGGCGTGGATCATGCCGCCGTCATGTCCAATGTGATGGATGGCGGCATGCTCACGCCGCGTTATGCCTTTATGGCGGTGATGTCGTGCGGCATTGCGATTCTCGGTCTGCTGCAATCGTCAGCCGCGGTGGTCATCGGCGCCATGCTTATTTCGCCACTGATGGGGCCCATCGTGCAGCTCGGCTTCTCGCTGTGCGTGGTGGACTTCCGCATGATGCGGCAAGCCCTGGTGGCGCTGATGGCCGGCGTTGCGATGGCTTTGCTGATGGCGATGTGCATCGTGTGGCTGTCTCCGCTGAAGGAGGCCACCAGCGAAATCCTGGCGCGCACGCAGCCCACGCTGTTCGATCTGCTGGTGGCCGTCTTCTCCGGCCTGGCCGGCGGTTACGCGGTGATCACCCGCAAGGGTGAGGCGATTGTCGGCGTGGCGATCGCCACGGCATTGATGCCGCCGCTGGCTGTTGTGGGCTACGGCCTGGCGGTGGGCGATACGCATATCGCTGGCGGCGCGTTCTTCCTGTTCATGACCAACCTGCTGGCGATCGCGCTAAGCGTGACGTTGATCGCCAAGTGGTATGGCTTCGGCATCGACAACTCGCCGCAGCACACGGTGTGGCAGGCGGGCGTGATCGTGGTGACCTTCGTGCTGCTGGCCATTCCGCTGGGATTGGCCTTGCGCAACATTGCCCAGTCAACCTGGACAGCCAATCTGGCCCGCGCGGAAATCCAGGCCTATCTCGACCAGCAGCACGGCAGCATTGAGCGCCTTAAGGTGGAGAGCCATGACCAGCAAGTCGCGGTGAACCTGATGGCGATGGTGCCCGAGTACGTCCATGGCGCTCAGGAAGCACTGAAAGCCAGGCTGGAGCAGCGCCTCAAGCAGGAGGTCACGATCCAGTTCCGCCAGACACTGGAAGCCAACGACCGCCTGCTGCGCGACCGCAGCAGCCTGGACGAGCTGCGCGCGCATGTGGCGGACCTCGACGGGCAGCTTGCGCAAATGAAGATGCAGGCAGGCATGGATGTTGCCTCGCGCATACACGATCTGCTGTATCGACAGCTCGGCGAGGTTTCTATCGACGTGCTGGAACACAAAGTCGTGGTGCATCTCGCCCAGGGCACGCATTTGGACGAGGCAGGCATCCAGGCGCTGGATAGCGCATTGGAGCAGGTCGAGCCGGGTTGGCAGATCGAAGTCCTGTCCGCTCCCATCGGACACGACACCGTGAATTCGGAGGGCGCGCCGCTGGAATCGACAGGCTCGGAACCGAGCCGGGCACCGTAACCTCGCGGCCGCGACTAGCCGTGCTGACTCAGGAGATCTCGGGCGGCGGTACCAGCCCCACCTCCGAGGCGAACTTGAACAAGTCCGCGTCGGAGGCGATACCCAGCTTGGCCATGGCACTCACTTTTTGCGTGCTCACGGTCTGCTTGCTTCGGCCGAGCTGCTTGGCGATCTCCATGATGCTGTTGCCGGCGACATAGAGAGAGATCACCTCGGACTCCCGGGGCGATAACTTGGTAATGGGCTTGTCGCCGGAAAGCGATTGCACGATGGCAGCGATGGCCGGCGAGTAATAGCGGCGCCCCACATGCGCGGCTTGCACGGCAGGCGCGACATGAGCGATGTCGTCCGCCTTGCTGAGCAGGTTCTGGATGCCCTTGGCCAGCAAGGTACGGATCAGCACCGGCTTGTCGATGGCGGTGATCACCACAATGCGAAGCGCCGGGTAACGCTCGGCGAGGAAGGAAAGCAGGTTGAGTCCATCGCCGTAGCGGCCACCCGGCATCGCGTAGTCGGTCACCAGCACCTGGCAGGGCTGGGCATCCAGCAGGGTGACAAGTTCGGATGAGTCGCGCGCCGAACCGATCCGCCGGATTGTCGGAACATCATCCAGGGCGGCCTCGATGCCGAGCCGGATCACCGGATGGTCGTCGGCGACAGCGACGCGAATGTGGTTGCTATCCATGGTGACCGCCGATAAGGGTTCGACCAAGGCGCCCATAGCGCCATCTGGTGCCGCGAAAGCGGCCGTAGTATATGGCACCACGGGCGCGTTGATGCCCTGTGGAAACAAGGCGCCGTCCTGCGGTGGGCGGGGCGTGACGATATGACGACGTCCGGGAGCATCGCTTGACCATTCGAGTTGCGGTTGCGGATGACCATCCGGCCATGTTGGCTGGCATGGAGCAATTGCTGTCCGGCTTCGCGGACGTCACCGTCATTGGCCTGGTGACGGATTCAACCAAGCTGGTGGAGCTGCTGGGAGGCACTGCCTGTGATGTCGTGGTCACCGATTTTTCGATGCCGAAAGGGCGCTATGGCGACGGCATTTCGTTATTGAGGTTCCTACAGCGCAGGTTTCCCACGGTGAAGCTAATCGTGCTCACCGGGGTAGAAAGCGAAACCGTTCTGCGCAGCATTCTGGCCATCGACGTTCGCATCATCGTCAGCAAGGCCGACGACTATGCCTGCCTCGAAACGGCCATCCATCGGGCACGCGATAAGAAGGATTTTTTGTCGCCGGAAATCGAGCGCCTTTTGCAGGCGGCATCCACCAGTCAGACAGGTGCGCCGGATACGCCTGGGCAACTCAGCAAGCGCGAGACCGAAGTGTTGCGGCTCTTCGCCGAGGGGCTCTCGGTGTCGCAGATCGGCGACCGCATCGGTCGTAGCCGTAAAACCGTGAGCGCACAGAAAGTCACCGCAATGAAAAAACTCGGCTTGCAACACGACGTCGATATTTTTCGTTATGCGGTAACGCATGGCCTGGTTCCAGCTTCACAGTCCGCGCGGGAAAGCGCGAAGGACACCGAAGGGAATATGTGATCCGTGTCGCCGAATCGAGTGGCGATGCTGTCGAGAACGGCTGATTAGGCACCGTCCCATAGTTCACCTAAGTGCGCGTCCTTAGGCTCTTTTGAAAGCGGGCATGATCGACATGATCCGCACAGATAACGTCGCACTGCGGGTACACGGACGTGGAAGAAGCCAACGAAGCTAAGGTCTCCATGTTGTTGCTGGGCTTCTGCAATTTGAGCAAGACGGAGCAGGACCTCTTTGTTGAAGGGTTGAACAGATTCCTGTTCGTCTCTCCCGGCAAGCGGCGCCAGTTGATCGAGCGCCTGAAGAAAGCCAGTCATGCCGAGAACGCCAAAAGGGAGCTTCGCGCAAGCGGAGAAGCCCGCCTGTAGTTGCGTACCGGCTCTTCCTGCGAATGGCCGGCTTCAATTACGACCGGTCCGATGGTGGCGAAAAGAGCCGTGACGACAATGAGAGACCTCATTGCCTGTTGGCGATAGCCCTCGGAGTGAAGTCATGATTCCTCGCATTGTTCTGGCAGGCGACCAGCCGGTCGCTCTCATCGGCATAGCTGAAGCCATTGCGCGCAGTGGCGTCGGCCTTGTGACCGGCCAGGCAGCCAGCATGGATGAGCTGCAGGACATTCTGCAGACGGGATGGTGCGACCTGATCGTCACCGATTTCCGTATGCCAGAACGCGATCGCACCGGAGGGCTCGCGCTACTGCAGGACATACGCACTGCCTATCCTAAGATTCCGCTGGCCGTGATGACCGGCATGGACAATCCCGCGATCCATCACGCCGTGCTTTCGATGGGTGTGAAGGCGCTTATCAGCAAATCGGATCGACTCAACGAGATTCCGCAGGCCATCAAGGAAGTGATGCTGGGAAGCACCTATCTCAGCACAACCGTGCTCCTGGCGATTGTGCAGGGCGGCTTGCCACTGGATTTCCAGCAGCCGCGACTCAGCTGCCTGGGGCGTGAGGAATGCCGGATCGTCAGCGCCCTGGCGGCCGGTTCGTCGGTCGAAGACATCGCCTCGAAGCTGGGCGTCTCCACCGCCATCGTGTTCTGGCGAAAGCATGCTGTCATGCGCAAGCTGGGCGCGCGTTCGGACCGCGAACTCTTTGCCTATCTGGACGAACTGGCCGGGTTGCCCGGCGAATGGTTTGTCGATGAAGAGCCCATGCCTGAGCTGGCGTGAGTCGTGATTTTGTTGCGTGTCGCCATGCGCAGATAGTCGCGTGGCGATCGAAAGAACATGCGATAGCGCCGCCGCGACGCCCGACTCAGGGGCTGGCGATGCCCCAAACACGCCGTTCTTAAGCCATCGCAAGGCGATTTAGGCCCGGTCCGATACTTCGGCGCCCCCTCGATTCCTAACATCGTTCTCGTGCCCGGAAGTTCAAACACCAGGCATGCGTGCCCAGACAGAGCGGCGCGCGCCCGATCCCGGGCACCCGTAACCACCACAGGGCTTCGGAAACGCGCGAACCGTTCGCGCGGTGGAGCCATGCGCCCTCGAGAAGGGGCGCCGACTCACTCGACGTCTTTGAGAGGAAAACGAATGAACACCATCTATCGCATCGTCTGGAACGCCGCCACGAACAAGTGGATCGTGGCCTCCGAGCTGGCCAAGGGCCGCAAGAAGGGCTCCACGAAGTCGGCCGCCTCGCTGATGCTGCTGGCCGGCATGGTGGGCGGTCTGGGGCTGGCACATCAGGCTGAAGCTGCAACGACCACGCTCAACCCTACGGCGACGGCAAGCTGCGGCACACCGGCGAACGGCGCTCTACTGAATCCGGCTTGGACTGACGGCACGTCTCTCTGCGGCACCGCCGTGGGTGAAGCGGCTGTTGGATTTCAGGGCGGCTCAGCTTTCGGCGATCACGCCAGTACGAGCGGCTTCTACGGTGTGGCGCTGGGTGCTTATAGCTCGGCGGCGTCGCACGCGACGGCGGTAGGCCCGAGCGCCATGGCGCTGGGTTCTGACAGCTTCGCTGGCGGTGTGAATGCGACCGCTAATGGCACGGCCTCGGTCGCCATCGGCAACCGGGCGGCGACGCAGCAGGCCTATGCCACAGCAGCGGGCAATAACGCCTTGGCGCTGACGAATTCGTCTGTCGCGATGGGCAGCAATGCAACGGCCGGTTCCGTCGATGGTAGCGGCAATCCGATTGGGGCCAACCAGATCGCTCTGGGCATGGGCACGCTGGCGCTCGCGGATCGCTCTGTTGCGCTTGGCGCGGGAGCCACTGTTGACGCTTCAGCGGCCTATGGCATGGCCATGGGCCGCACTGCCCATGTGACCGCGACGGGCGTGAATGCGGTGGCGCTGGGACAGGCGAGCGTGGCCGATCGCGCCGACACCGTTTCGGTGGGTGCGGTTGGCAGCGAGCGCCAGGTGGTCAACGTGGCCGCCGGTACGCAGAACACCGACGCCGTAAATCTGTCGCAGCTCAAGAATACCGCGCAGAGCGTGGCCGGCGCGCTGGGCGGCAGTAGTACAGTGAATGCGGATGGCACGATCACCGCGCCGAGCTACACCGTGGCCGATCTCAGGAACGGCGGCAACAAGACCGTCAACAGCGTGGGCGATGCGCTGACGCAGCTCAATGCCAACACGACCAACCTGGATGGCCGCGTCACCACGAATACCAACGACATTGCGCAGATCCGCAGGTACAGCAAGGTCAACGGTACGGTCGCGTCCTCCGCCACGGGCGCCAATACGATCGCCATCGGTAACGGCGCGCAGTCGAACGTCGCCGGCACCGCCGACGGCAACATCGCGATTGGCTCCAATGCGAAGAACCAGAACACCGGCGCGGGTGCCATCGTGATGGGCCGCAATGCGACGATCCAGGGCACCGGTGGCAACGCGGCGGTCACCGGCGCAGGCTCCATTGCGCTGGGTGATAACGCCAACATTTATGGCAACAACTCGATTGCCATCGGCGCGAATGCTCGGGCCACGCATTCGGGCGATATCGCCGTGGGTGGCGGGGCAGCGGTAACGGGTAACAGCTCGATTGCCTTCGGTATCAACGCATCGGCTTCGGCTGACAATGCCATCGCCCTTGGTGCGAGCGCTGTGGCCAACCGCAACAACACCCTTTCCGTCGGCTCGGCCACGAGCACGCGACAGGTGGTGAACGTGATGGCGGGTACCCAGTCAACCGACGCGGTCAACCTGGGCCAGTTGTCGCCGGTGGTCTCAGCACTGGGGGGTACCGTCAATGCGAACGGCAGTATCACCACGCCGACCTACACCGTGCAGGGCACGGGTTACCGCGATGTCGCCAAGGCATTCGAGGCGATCGACGGCAACGTCACCAGCATCAGGACGGATATTACGGGCCTCGATCAGCGCGTGACGGTCAACGAGAGCAATGTCACCAACCTGATGGAAGGCAAGGTGGGCCTGGTGCAGCAGGCGGACGCGAACGCAGCCGTCACGGTGGCAGCTGCTACCGGCGGCAGCGCGGTGAACTTCGCCGGCACGGCGGGCGATCGCCAGCTCAAGGGCGTGGCGGCGGGTACCGCCGACAACGATGCGGTGAACGTGGCGCAGCTGAAGTCGGCCGGCCTGATCGGCGACAGCGGCGACGTGGCCAATGTGGTGACCTACGACAGCGCCGCGAAGAATGCGGTGACGCTGGGTGGCAGCGCGGCGTCCGTGCCGGTGGCGCTGAAGAACGTGGCCAGCGGCGAGCTGAGCAGCACCAGCACCGACGCGGTGAACGGCTCGCAGTTGTACGCAACCAATCAGCAGGTGGCCAAGAACACGGGCGACATCACGACGATCAACAATCAGTTGGGCAAGGTCGTCGCCAACAACAAATACATCGACATCAAGAGCGGTACGTGGTCGAGTGATGTTGCAGCATCAGCTGGCAACGGCTCGATGGCCATCGGTGCGAACGCGCAAGCGCCCGGCATGTCGTCGGTGGCACTCGGCGGCAATACCAGGGCCACCGGAGGTGACTCAACTGCCGTCGGCCGCGGTGCGCAGTCCGCGATGCAGGGTACGGCCGTTGGTGCAAGCACTCGTGCGAACAACACGGCAGCGACGGCGATCGGTTTCCGTGCCGACGCCAGCGGAGTGGGCAGCACGGCGACTGGTTATGGTGCCGTCGCGTCTGGCGACCGTGCGGTGGCCATGGGGTCTGGCGCTACCGCTTCGGGCGACAACTCGCTCGCGCTGGGTCGCCTGTCCACGGCATCGAACAACAACGCGGTCGCACTCGGCCAGGGCTCGGCGACGGACCGCGATAACAGTGTCTCGGTCGGCTCTGCGGGCAAAGAACGCCAGATCACCAACGTGGCCGACGGCACCGAAGAGACCGACGCTGTGAATCTGCGTCAGCTCAAGAAATCCGGTCTGGTCGCCAGCGATGGCAGCACGATGGATGCGGTGGTGTACGACGCCGGCTCCAATCGCGGCCAGATCACTTTCGGTGGCATGAACGGCACGCTGTTGACCAATGTGGCGCCGGGCCGCATCGCCAACGGCAGCATGGATGCCGTCAACGGCAGCCAGCTGTGGGGCGTGCAGGACCAGATCAACAAGATGGGCGATCGCGTCACCAACGTCGAGAACACTCTGGTGCAGCCGATCGCGCCAGTGGATCCGGTGAATCCCGTGAATCCGGTCGCTCAGGACCCGCACTTCGCTTCCAACGGCGATGCCGACAAGTCGGCGGTGGCGACAGGTGCCAGCAGCGTGGCGGCAGGCGAGAACGCGCAGGCCACCGGTGCGAACAGCACGGCGGCGGGCGCGGGCAGCATCGCCTCCGGCAACAACAGCGTGGCGACGGGTTCGGGGGCGCAGGCAACGGCCAGCAATGCGGTCGCGCTGGGCAACAACTCGGTGGCCGATCGTGCCGATACGGTGTCGGTGGGCTCGGTGGGCGGCGAGCGCCAGATCGCCAACGTCGCCGCCGGCACGCAGCGCACCGATGCCGCCAACTTCGGCCAGCTGCAGGACGCCGTGAGCGGCGTGCAGAACTGG
The DNA here is from genome assembly GCF_044904565.1 of Dyella koreensis. Lineage (NCBI taxonomy): Bacteria > Pseudomonadati > Pseudomonadota > Gammaproteobacteria > Lysobacterales > Rhodanobacteraceae > Dyella > Dyella koreensis. The sequence goes on from NZ_JADIKD010000012.1 coordinate 334,647, forward strand.
GCCAGCGATCGCTTCGACGGACTGAGCAAGAAGCTCAACGACAACCAGCGTCAGGCCAACCGCGGTATCGCCGCTTCGGCGGCCCTGGTCAACAACATGCCGTACCTGCCGGGCAAGACCACGTTGAATGCCGGTGTGGCGGCCTATCGCGGGCAGAGTGCGCTGGGCGTAGGCATGTCGCGCTGGAACGATAGCGGCCGCTTCAACGTCAATGCGGGCGTGTCCGCTGCCCGTGGCGATGCTCCGATCTTCCGCGTTGGCGTGGGCGTAGTGCTCGGGGACTGACGCGAGAAGAACCCGTCACCCAACGATTGGATCTTGCCTGACCAAGGATGACGGCTTCGGCCCGGATGCACGGCATCCGGGCCATTTTTTTGGCCGTCCATCTGCCTGAGTGAAGAGGGCAATGTTTATCGATCAATTAAGACCGGTCCCATGTTTCGCCCCGGGCGTTCTCTCGATGATCTGCGGGCCTTCTCCCTACCTGCTTAACCACGCTGTCCGGTGGTGAAGGCGAGCGCCGACACGGCGATCAACCAACAACATCTGTCCCCAAGGATTTCATCCATGAAGCACATCAAGCTTGCCTCCGCGATCGCCGTCATCATGGGCATCGCTTTCGCCGGTTCGGCCGTCGCGGCCAACAACAGCGGCACCATCACCTTCACCGGCGCCGTCAACGACGTCACCTGCACCGTCAAGGGCGGCTCGGGCTCCGACGGCGGCACGGGCGACTTCGTCGTCGGCCTGACCCCGGCTGACGCCAGCCAGCTGGCTGCCGCCGGCGACATCGCCAACCCGAAGCGCTTCGACGTGCAGATCGGCGGCCCGGGCCAGGGCACCTGCACCGACGGCAAGATCGGCGCCATGTCGTTCGAGACCGCCAGCCCGCAGATCGACGCGGCCACGGGCGCGCTGCGCAACGTGCTGGCCGGTGAAGCCACCAACGTGCAGGTCCAGCTGGCTGACGCCGCTGGCACGGTGATCAACCTGGCCGATCCGAGCTTCTCGGTGCCTTTCACGATCGACGCGAACAACACCGCGATCATCCCGTACACCGCGCAGTACCTGGCTGTGAACGGCGCGGCGACCCCGGGTCTGGTCCGTACCGACGTGCTCTACAAGGTCGTCTACAACTAAGTAGCGGCGCTTGAAGCGATGCATCGGCGGACGTTCAGACGTCCGCCGATGCCCAACTCTCTTGAGGTGATGTATGACTAACGTAATGCGCTATGCCATGGCTGGCCTGCTCGTATGCGCCGGCATGTTTGCCGCTCGCTCTGAAGCCAGCGTGGTGATCGGCGGCACGCGTGTGGTGTACCCCGCCCAGGACAAGGAAGTCACGATCAAGCTCAACAACGAGGGCAGCAAGCCCGCACTCGTGCAGGTGTGGCTTGATGATGGTGATGAGAAGTCGACTCCCGATGCGGCCAAGGTGCCGTTTACGGTGTCGCCCCCGATTTTCCGCATGGACCCGGGTAAGGGCCAGGCCGTGCGTGTGGTGTACACCAAGGAAGCGTTGCCCACAGACAAGGAAACGCTGTTCTGGGTGAACGTGCTGGAAGTGCCGCCGAAGGCATCCGACGACGGCCGCAACCTGCTGCAGTTCGCTTTCCGTACCCGCATCAAACTGTTCTTCCGTCCACCGGGCCTCGCCGGTGAAGTCAACGCCGCACCGGAAAAGCTGACCTGGAAACTGGTCAATGGCGAAGGCGGCAAAGGCGTAGCACTGCAGGTCACCAACCCCACGCCGTATCACGTCAACTTTGCGCATGTCGGCCTGAAGATCGGCGAGCGCAGCGTGACGGAGAAGGGCGGTGGCATGGTGGTGCCCGGCGGTACCTGCACGTTCCCGCTCAAAGAGCTCACCAGCCGCCCGAGCGGTGACGTGAAAGCGCAGTTCGACGTCATCACCGATTACGGCGCGGTCAACACCATGGTGCAGCCGCTCGCCCCGTAAGCCTCAGCAACCCGTCGATACACCGTTCGGTTTTCCTGTTTCGCACCGCGCCTTGCGCGGCCTGCGAAGCGCATTGACGCGCGCAAGCGCCGGAGATGTTCCGCATGCTTCCCATGTCACCAGGATCGAAAGCAGACAAGACCGGAGCGCCGTGGCGCCTCGCGTTGCTGCCTGCCTTGCTCCTGAGTGCCCTGGCGCAGCAGGCGCGTGCGGCGGATCCCGCCGCAGCGACCGGGGCCGATCCGGCATCCGGCGCCATCAGCTTCGACGCGGGATTCTTTCCGGCGGGCGCGGCGCCCAAGGTCGATCTGTCGCGCTTTGAGAAGGGTAATGTCGTGCTGCCGGGCACGTACCGTGGTGACGTCATCGTCAACAAAGTCTGGCAGGCGCGCACGGATATCGTGTTCGCGGCTGAGCCGGGTACTGACAATGCGCAGCTCTGTTTCGACGCTGCTGCGCTGAGCCGTTTCGGCGTGGACTGGAAGAAGGTTGCCGCCAACACCGAACACCCACCGCTCAAGGCGGTGCCGACGGGGCAGTTCTGCGGGCCGATCGGCGATTACGTGCCGGGTGCCACGTCGGAGTTCGACAGCGGCTCGCAAGAGCTGTCCATCTTCGTGCCGCAGATCTACAGCAACCGTGCGGCCCGCGGTTATGTCGATCCCTCGCAATGGGATGCCGGCATCAATGCGGGCGTGCTGGGCTATACCGGCAACCTGTATCGCACCAGTGGCAGCGGCGACGGCCGGACCAGCGGTTACCTCAGCCTCAACGCCTCGATGAACTTAGGCTCATGGCATGCCGTGCATATGGGCTCCCTGAGCTGGACGTCGGGCACCGGCAAGCACTACCAGAACAGCGCCTCGTATCTGCAACACGACATTCCGTCGTGGCGCGCGCAGCTGGTGGCGGGCGATACCTTCACTACTGGCGAGCTGTTCGACAGCGTGCGCCTGCGCGGCGCGCGCGTGTACAGCGACGATCGCATGCTGCCGCAATCGATGCGCGGCTATGCGCCGGTGGTGCGCGGTGTGGCGGAGACCAATGCGCACGTCATCATTCGCCAGAACGGTTACATCGTGTACGACGCCAACGTCGCGCCGGGTCCGTTCGCCATCGACGACCTGTACCCCACCGGCTACGGCGGTGACCTGGACGTGGAAGTGACCGAAGCGGACGGGCGCATCAAGCGCTTCGCGGTGCCGTTCTCTGCGGTTGCCCAGCTGCTTCGCCCGGGCCAGAACCGGTGGAGCGTTTCGGCGGGCAAGGTCTCGCAGCTGAATCTGATCAATGCGCCCAACGTAGTGCAGGGCACCTTCCAGCGCGGCCTGAGCAACAGCCTGACCGGTTATGCCGGTGCGACCTGGGGCACGGGTTATCGCTCGGTACTGGCCGGCGCGGCATTCAATACCGGGATCGGTGCGTTTTCCGCCGATATGACGCAGGCGCGCAACCAGGTGCCGGGCCAGTCGGCGACGCAGGGCCTCAGCCTGCGCCTGGGCTACAACAAGAACTTTATCGATACGGGCACCAACTTCGCGGTGGCTGCGTATCGCTATTCGACCAGCGGCTACGTGAGCCTCGCCGATGCGGTGAGTCTGCGTGACGCGGCGGCGCGTGGCTATGGCGATGGCGCGGTGCCGCGTCAGCGCAACCGCATGGACGTCAACATCAACCAGACCCTGGGTAGCGGCTACGGCCAGCTGTTCGTGATGGGCTCGATGCGCGATTTTTGGCAGGGCGCCGGCAAGCAGGTCGATTTCTCGGCCGGCTATAGCAATCAGTGGAAGTCGATCAACTACAGCTTTTCGGCGCAGCGGACCCGCGAGAGTGCGAGCCAGCGGAGCGTGCCCGGCATCGGTGCGATCGACCGCATCCCGGGTGCATTGGATGGCTTCGATACGATCAACTTGCCCGGTCGCCGCGATACGCGCCTGTTCTTTACCGTCAGCATGCCGCTGGGCCGCAGCGATCGCGCGCCGCAGCTGACGGCTCTGGTCAATCACGCCAAGGAAGGTGGCACCAGCAGCCAGGCCACGGTGAGTGGTACCTACGGCGCGGACAACCGTATCGGCTACGGCGCCACTATTGGCCACGCCGACAGCGGCAATACGCTCAATTTGAACGGCCAGTACAACAGCCCGCTTGCGCAGCTGTCGAGCGGATACAGCCGCGGCAATGGCTATCAGCAGGTGAGTGCCAGCGCGTCGGGCAGCGTGATCGTTCACGGCGGCGGCGTCACTTTGTCGCCGCCCACCGGCGACACCATCGGTCTGGTCCATGCGCCCGGCGCGGCCGGTGCCGCCGTGTCGAACGGGCAGGGCTCAGCCGTGGATTCGCGCGGCTACGCCGTCGTACCGAACCTGCTGCCGTATCAGCTCAACACCATCACGCTCGATCCCAAGGGCACCGATGCTGGCGTGGATATCAAGGCGACCACGGTCAACGTCGCGCCGCGTGCCGGCTCGGTGGTTCTGTTGAGCTACGAAACCAGCAGCGGCCGCGCGCTGATGATCGAAACCACCTTGCCGGATGGTCGACCGGTGCCGTTCGGTGCCGACGTGTTCGACGAGAAGGGCGACAGCGTGGGCGTGGCCGGCCAGGCCAGCCGGCTGTTTATCCGCGACATGCAGGCCTCCGGCACCTTGACCGTGAAGTGGGGCGAGGACGCCGCGAATGCCTGCCGCATCCATGTGTCGGTGCCGCCGGCCGCCAAGGGGCGACAGGCCGACCTGGAGACGATTCACGCCGCGTGTGAAACCGTGAGTCCGGCGGCGGCGCAGAAGTCCGAGGTGCCGGGCAAACCCGTGGCCATGCTCGATGCCATGCAGCGTTATCCCGGCGTCTACGGCACACCGTCCATGCATGGAGGTCGTTTCGCGCCCGCCACCATCCATCACGCCGATCGCTATCGCGATGCTTCCGGCATGTCCGCGAGGGCCACAGGATGAACATACAAACACATGCCATGAACAACCTGGCTCAGCCAGGCGTTCCCAGCTCAGCGCATTGGACTCGCCGTGCGCTAGCGACCGTGCTGGTTCTACTTGGGCTAGTTACCGCTCCGGCTTATGCAGGGACGTGTGCCTATACCACGGAGACTCCAGTGGCCCTGAATGCTGTGGCGTCTCTTGCGGGAAGTATTACCGTGGGCCGTGACGTGCCGATTGGCACCGAGGTGTATAGAGCGACTTTCAACACGAACCGTCCCGTGAATATCACCTGCACGCCCGGGACCTATACGCGAACGCGCCGTTATGTGACGAATCCGTATCCGCTTTCCAGCTATGTGCATCCGTCGTACGGCAATCGCGTTTACCAGACCTCGGTGCCCGGTATCGGCGCCGTAGTTTGGAACGCCGGCACCGCCTTGCCATCCGTCATCGGTCCGTACACCTATACGGTACAAACCGTATTTACAGCGGCCACGGCCTGGGACATCAGCCTGATCAAGATTGGACCGGTTGGCGCCGGCACCATCCGAGGTACGGACCTGCCCACGTGGGAATACACCCACCTCGGGGACAACACGCTGCGCATGTTATTGGGCAGTTTCACGGGTTCGATCAATATCGTCTCGCGCACTTGCACGACTCCTGATGTGCCTGTGGACCTCGGCTCGCACTACATGACCGAGCTGAAGGGTGTCGGCACGACGACCAACACGTGGGTCAATGTGCCTATTGCCTTGAATAACTGCCCGGCGTTCTTTGGTGTTTTCCGTCGCGCACTGACCAACGACAGTGGCGTAACCCAATCCTCCACAAACAATCAGATTTCCTATCGCGTCGATCCGGTTACATCGATCGTCAATCCGTCGCAAGGCGTGATGGCCTTGCAGCCGGACGGCGTCAATCCGACCGCAACGGGCATCGGCATCCAGATCGCCAATGCCAGTAGCACGCCGGTGAGCTATGGCACGGTGACCAACTCGGGTCTGGCGCTCAACCAGACGAATGGCTCGAACTACACCATTCAGCTCAGAGCGCGCTATTACCAGACGGGAGCTACACCAACGCCGGGACAGGCGAATGGCGCCGCCACCATCACGCTGATCTACAACTGATGGGAGTCCAGGCGATGACGATCCGATTCCCATTGAAGTGGCTGGCCCTGGGCGGCGCGCTTGCCTTGCTGTCGGCCAATGCGGCCGCCGCGGATCTGACGGTGCGCTTCACGGGCCGATTCCTGGCAAGCACCTGCGCCTTTTCCATCGCGGATGTCGACCTGGGCAGCTATTCGGCCACGACCTTTACCGGAAGCACGACTACGCCATCGAGGAACATCGTGGTTCGGGCATCCAGCTGCACGCCGGATATCACGACGGTGCATATGCGGTTCACTGGTACGGCGGATGCCACGGTCACTTCCTACTTCGCCGCGCGGAGCGTAACGGGCAACGTGACGGGAGTGGGCATCGAGCTGATGAACGGTAGTTCGCAACGCGTGACACCCAACGTCACCACGTTCGACTGGCCGTTCGCTACCTGGGGCATGACCTACAACCTGTATGCACGCTTCGCACAGACGCGACCCAGCGTAACGGCCGGCACCGTCAGCACACCCATCACCATCCAATTCACCTACAACTGAGTTCTGCCATGAAGACTGCCATTCTCCCATCTGTTCTTGCTGTCGGCTTGCTCGCCTGCGCCGCCTCCGTGCAGGCGCAATCGGTGACCTTCAATGTGACTGGAACAATCACTCCCGGCGTGTGCGTGTTCACCGCCAATGACGTCGATCTCGGTACGTACAGCGCAACGACCTTTACCGGCAGCACGACCACCGGCTGGGTGGACGTACCGATCCGCTCCACGCGCTGCGACCCTCTGGTGACAGTGGTTCACATGCGCGTAACCGGCACCGCCGACGCCGCCGACGCGGCACTCTTCCGGGGCGTATCGGGTATTGGCGTCGAGCTGCAGCAGAAGATCAGCGGTACGCCGATCGTTCCTGCCGGCACCACCGTCAACTTCACGACCGTCCCCGGAGCGGCGAGTTATATGTTGCAGGGGCGCTTCAAGCAATCGGCGCCGACGGTGGCCGCCGGCACGGTGCGTTCGCCGGTCACCATCCAGTTCACTTACAACTGAGGCGGCCAGCCGATGAAACGCCTGCACCTACCTCTGCTTGTGGCTTTGGCGTTCTCCGCCGCCAGCGGTGGCGCGTGGGCGCAATCGGCCCAGTTCGACATGACCGGTCAGATCACGCTAGGTACTTGCGACTGGGCGGTGGGCGACGACAACCGGACCATCCGGCTGGACCCGATCAATGCCAATGCATTGCCTGCGAACGGCGGCGCTGGATTCAAGGCGTTCCGGTTGACGCTGCATAACTGCACGCCGGTGCTGAGCAATGCGACCTTCATTTTCTCCGGCACGCCGGACACGGTCGACGCGCTTCGTTTTCAGAGCACAGGCGACGCCACCGGCGTAGCGGTCGAGCTCGCATCGATGGACGGCCAGACGATTGGCGCCGACGGCACAAACAACACCCGCACGACACCGATCGTGTCGGGCCAGTCCTCGCTCCTGCTGCAGGCAGGCTACTGGCGGCTTGGCGGGCAGGCGCTCAATGCCGGCACGGTCACCGCCGTCAGCACGGTTACGCTGAATTACAACTAGGAAGTGGTGGTCCGGACCACGCTACGTGGTTTCGGACAGGGCAGGGAAGCCCCCTTTTTTTCATCGCCTCAACGAAGCGAGTGGCGCCGCCAAGATGCTGAATGGCCAATGGCGCCCCGCGAAATTAGGACCTGTCAGATATCTGCAGGGCGGGTCACCCCCTAGCCTTATTCCATACACCACGGATGCCGAGCGCGCGGGTTCATGCCCTCGTGCCGCGCACATGTGGGCGTGATCGCAACGAACGGGCGATGGTCGGGCCAGGACGGCTGGAGGAGCGGTGCCCACGCGCCGTCGTTATCCACCAGAACGAGGCATGACCTGCGCGCCAGACATCGCGCCGTCTTCATCAGACCCATGAACCGACGACTCCACCAACTCAAGGCCGCTCTTGCTGGGCACCGCGTCGATGTCTCCGGCGACGGCGACCTGGCTGCCATGCGTCGCCACCAGCGGCGCATGTTGTATGGCGGCGGCCTGGTGCTGAGCCTGGTGGTGGTGCTTGCCCTTATCGGGGTGATCGCGCAGCGCATGACGGACTATCAGACCAACCAGTTGGATGAATTCAATAGTGCGAGGCTGGCGCTCGAATCGCAGTTCATTCAGCGCGACGCGGGCTACGTGCGCACGCTCAACACCATGGAGTACGCGTGGCGTCATCGACGGGCACGCCTGATGGCGGGCGGCGACGCGCACGAGCGCAATTTCCTTGCGAACGGCGAGCACGCGGTTGTGATCGGCGGTCCGGAGGCCATGCCATGGCTGGTGCTCGGCGAACATGCATCGGCGATGCCAAGGGCTACGCTGGATCGCTACCTTGGGTTGATCGCCGAGCTATCGGTGACTGTGCAGACCTCGATCATGGAATCGAGCCGGCCCGATTCGACGATCGGTTACTTCTACGATCCGAGCGGGTCATTCTTTGCATTCGGCCGCGGGCTGGACGAAGGCGGCTGGCGTGAAGCCACCGGGCAGCGTGATCGTGCTTCCATGTTCGCGAATCTCGCGAAGCACGGCGTCGATCTGCATGATGCCGCAGCCCTGCGCAAACTGCGCCAGGGCAATCCGTTCCTGTCGTTCTACAGTACGAAGCTGCCCAGAATACAAACCACACTCGGCAGACATCCAGTTACCGGTGCGCCTGCGATAACGGGCTCGTTTGCTCTGATGGATGGCGAAAAGCCCATAGGCGCGATGGTGATCTTCGAGCCAGCGGAGCGCTTTGCGGATCGGCTCCGTGAGGTGGCCACGGGCGACTTTGCGTTGATCACCCATCAGGGCGAGGTCGTGCTGAGCACACCATCCGCCGAGGCAGCCTCCGGACTTGTGAAGGAGTTCCGCCGGGCCAATGGCTGGTCCGCCTGGCGTAGCGGCGTGACGGCGCATCGACACGGCGGCCGGTTCTTCATCGCCGACCGGGTCAAGGGTACGGACTGGTCATTGGTCTATGCCTATACCTGGCACGATTTCGTGGCTCAGCACGGCAGCGCCGTCGGGATCGACGCAGCACTGGCCGTGCTGGTGCTGCTGGGACTATGGGGCCTGCTGATCCACCTGGATCGCGGGGTCTTCACGCCTGCGCTTACGCGTGCCTCCCGCGTTTACGAAAGCGAAGATCTGAGCCGGGCGATCATCGAGACCTCGCCGGTGGGCCTGTGCCTGATCGCGGCCGACGATGGCGCGCCCATTCTGCAGAACGACCTGGTGCGCGAATACGCGGCCGGCGTACACCACGGCCATCGCACGCTGTATCGCCAGCTGGTAGAGGGTTTTGCGAAGGCTACGCAATCGCCCACGGGGCGGCCGGAGGGGCGTGAGTTCAAGTTGACGCTCGATGAGACCGGCGTCTATGAGAAACGCCATTTGTTGACGGCGGTGGTGCCCGCGACGTATCAGCATCGCGCGGTACTCTTGTGCGCCCTGCGTGATCTCACGGCGCGTGTCGAAATGGAGGCATCGCTCCGCCAGGCCCGCCAGGACGCGGAAAACGCCAGCCGTGCCAAGTCCGCCTTTGTGGCGACCATGAGTCACGAAATTCGCACACCGCTCAACGGCATCCTCGGTCATATGGAACTGCTTGGCAGGACGGCAATGAGTGCCCAGCAGACCGAGCGCCTGAGTCGCATCCGGCACTCCGCCGATTCGTTGCTGGCGGTGATCAGCGATGTGCTGGATGTTTCCAAGATCGAAGCGGGGCAGCTGGATATTGAAGAGCTGCCGTTCGATCCGCGCGCCATGATCGAACAAGTGGCGCTGTTGTACGCGCCCATGGCCCAGGCCAAGGGCGTGCGGCTGCTCTATCGGATCGACCCGGCGTTGCGGTCCGGCTACCGCGGCGGTGTGGCGCGTATCGAGCAAGTGCTGCGCAATCTGGTCAGCAATGCGATCAAGTTCACGGCGTCGGGCAAAGTGGTGCTGCGCGCATCGCCGGTGTCTGACCTGGATGGCACAACACAGCGCGTGCGTTTTGAGGTGATCGATTCCGGCATCGGCCTGACCGAAGCCCAGCAGGTGCGTTTGTTCGAGCCATTCGTGCAGGCCGACGTCAGTATCGGCCGCCGCTTCGGCGGCACCGGATTGGGCCTGGCCTTGTGTCGTCAATTGAGTGAGCTGATGGGCGGTGCGATCACCGTGCGCAGTACGCCGGGCGTAGGCAGCGTGTTCGCCCTTGAGCTGCCTCTACAGGTGGACAGCGCAGTCCGACCGAAGGAGAGGCCGCTGGAAGGCATGCAGGTTGCACTGCTGTCGAGCGTGCCGGAATGGCGTGGCGAGATCGGCGACCGGCTCGCAGCCTGGGGAGCACAGGTGGCGACCGCTGCGCATCCGGACGAACTGGACAGTGACTTTCTGGCCTCGGCTTCGGCGCTGGTGATCTATGGCCTGCCATGGGGCGCCTGGACTGACGCCGAAGAAGCGGCACTGGAAGCGAGACATGTGATTCGCGCACGCAGCGACGGCCCACTGCTGCCCGAGTGGCATGAGGATGCCGCGATCATTTCCTGCTACGCCAGTGATGCGTTGCTGCGAGCACTGCTACAGGACTGCGCCGATGACATGAGTGAACCGGCAGCGGAGGAAGCACAGGCCGACAGCGAACGCTGCCGCATCCTGCTTGTCGACGATAACCCCGTGAACCGCGAACTCGCGCAGCAACAGCTCGAGTTGCTCGGCTATGCGGTGGAAACCGCCGAGCACGGCAAGGCTGCCCTGGCGCGCTGGGATGCGGGGAAGTACGACATCGTGATGACCGACGTGAATATGCCCGTGATGAATGGCTACGACTTCACCCGCTCCTTGCGTCACCTTGGCGTGACGTTGCCCGTACTCGCCTTTACTGCCAGCACGGAACAAGAGGAGCGGATGCGCTGCGAGCGGGCGGGTATCACCGAGCTACTGCTCAAACCTTTATCGCTGGACCAGCTTCGCGCATCGCTTTTGCCCTACGCCATCCCGTAGGAGCGCACCCTGTGCGCGAAACGACCCGCGAGGGTCGCGCCTTTTGAACAGCGGCCCTGCTGGTGCAGGGCGTTCGCCCACAGGGTGGGCTCCTACATGAGGCCGCACGCCAGTTAACTGGCCACCAAAAATCGGCTAGATTGCCTGGACCAAAGGCTCCGCGCGGGCCCTCCATCGGCATGATCCGGGATATCGATGAGCCACCCCGACCACCCGCGGCCGTTACCCCATGCCCCTCCTGCTCCGGGCGATCACAGCGAACTCGCTTCGTTGCGCCGGCATCAGCGGCGCCTGCTGTTCGGCGGCGGCGGCCTGTTGACCTTGCTGATTGTGCTGACAGCCATCGGCAGCTGCTGGCTGGGTGTCTCGGACTACCACGCAGCTCAGCGCCAACTCTTTCAGGATGGTCGGGCCGCCCTCGATACCTTCCTGGTGCGGCGGAACTACGGCTATACCGCCAGCCTGTATGCCAACAATGCCTTATGGCTGACGCGGCAGTCGCTGTTGCTGCAGAACGGCGAGCCACTGGCCCGGCAGTTCGCGGCCGAGGGAGAGCGGATCACGGTACGGGCCAACGATGCATCCGTGCCGTTCCTGGTGCTTGGGCACGGCACCGCCGCCATGCCGGCATCGCGTCTGGCGGCTTATATGGGCGTGTTCTACGAGTACTCGTCCCTGATTTCATCGACGATCGCCGCGGTTGAATCGGCCAAGCCACTCACGGTATTTGCCTATGAGCCGGGCGGCTCGCTGTTTGCCATCACCGGTGTACGCGACGAGGCACAGCTGCTCGAGGCCTTGAAGGCTCCCACACGCGAGCAGGCATTCGCGCGCCTGACCGTGCGGCAGCCTGCTGCGACCAGCCCGAACGCCGCCGTGCTCGCACGCGGTGGCGAAGTGACGTTCTACTTTGCGCATGATCCGATCACGGGCGACCCTTCACTGGCGAGCACGATGACGCTGGCGGTGAATGGCAAAATCTATTTGCGCCGCGTCGCTTTCGAGTCGACGGACCGGATCAAGGAGAGTCTGCAGTCAATGTCGCCAGCCGTCTTTACGGTAGTAACCCATGCCGGCGACATCGTGCTCAACAGCGGCGACCCGGCAACGACGCCTGCGCAGACGCAGGCACTGCTTCGCTCGGCCGGACTCTGGTCGTTCTGGCCAGCAGGCCAGATAGCTCGTCGCGTCGGCGGCACCTATGTCATAGCGGACCAGATCAAAGGCATCGATTGGGCCGTGGTCCATAGCTATACCTGGCGACAGATGCTGGGCGACCTATGGCAACACTTTGCGCTCATTGCCGCGGCGGCCGCCTTGATCCTGGCGGGCTTATGGGCGCTGCTGCTGCGCATGGACCGCCGTGTGCTGGCACCGGCGCTGGCCGATGCGTCGCGCGTTTATGAGAGCGAGGCGCTGAGCCGGGTCATTATCGAAACTTCGCCAGTCGGCTTGTGTCTGCTGGATTCGCAGCGTGCGGATCCGATCCTGCAGAACGACGTGATGCGCCAATTTGCCGAGCAGGTCGGCGCCACCGTATCGCTGTATACGCAACTCGCCAGACAAACGCGAAACATGACGCACGCTACCCGTACCTCGGGTGCCATGGAATTTCAGCTGGACCTGCAACGGCAAAGCGGCGATCCGCTCAGCCTGCTGGTGGCGGCCGCGCCAACCCAGTATCGCGACCGGCCCGTGTGGCTGTGCGCATTGCGTGACATCACGGCGCGGGCGGAACTGGAGGAACGCCTGCGGCAGGCGCGCATCGATTCGGAGCAGGCGAAACTCGCCGCCGAAGCGGCGAGCCATGCGAAGTCGACCTTCGTCGCCACCATGAGTCACGAAATCCGTACGCCACTCAACGGCATCCTGGGGCACCTGGAACTGCTGACACGTTCGTCGCTCGATGCGGCGCAGCGCGAACGGCTGGATCGCATCCGGCTTTCCGCCGACACGCTGCTGGGCATCATCAGCGACGTCCTGGATTTCTCTCGCATCGAAGCAGGGCAGCTAGATATCGATCCCGTGCCGTTCCGGCTGCGGACCTTGGTGGAGCAGGCGGCGCTGTTGTACGCGCCGGGTGCGCAACGCAAGGGTCTGAAACTTTACTTCGCTATCGATCCTGCGCTCTCGTCCAGCTACGTCGCCGACATGCACCGCATCCGGCAGATCCTCAACAACCTGATCAGCAATGCGGTGAAGTTCACGGAGTCGGGGCGGATCAGCCTGCGCGTATCGCTTGCCGAACCGCATGACGGCAAGCCGCAACTGCGATTCGATGTGGTGGACTCCGGCATCGGCATGTCGGAAGCCCAGTTGGCGCAGTTGTTCGAGCCGTTCTCGCAGGCCGATGCCAGCATCTCCCGGCGCTTCGGCGGCAGCGGCCTGGGTCTCGCCCTGTGCCAGCAGTTGGCGCAATTGCTCGGCGGAGCGATCCATGTGCAGAGCACCGCGGGAGTGGGTAGCGTCTTCACGCTGGAAGTGCCGGTAGAGACGGCGCAGGAGACTGATGATCGAACGCTGCTTGCCGGCAAGCGCATTGCCTTGCTCTCAGGTGCCTCGGAATGGCGGACTGAAATCGGCGCGCTGCTGGGCTCCTGGGGCGCGGAAGCAACGGTAGCGGGGCAGCCTTCCGATTTCGATGCCGCATCGGTACGCCAAGCCGATGCCTTGTTGATCTTCGGTGCGCAACCGGCATGGAGCGACAGCGACGAAGCGGCACTGATCGATGGCGTGAAGCGGGTGATTCGCGCGCACGCCGACGGTCCGCTCGCGCCGCTTTGGCAGGACGGCGCGCTGCATATCTCTTGTTATTCCAGTGAAGCTCTGCAACGCGCCATCTTGCGTGGCGAAGCAGCCGAGCCCGATGCCCTGGCACCAACGGCGATCCCGGTGAACAGCCATGCCAAGGGCAGGGTGCTGCTGGTCGATGACAATCCTGTCAATCGCGAGCTGATCCTCGAACAACTCGAGGCACTGGGCTTTGGTGTGGACACGGCCGAAGACGGCGAGGCGGCCTTACGCCTGTGGCGTTCCGATGTGTACGTAGCCGTGCTGACCGACATCAATATGCCGCGCATGAATGGCTACGAGTTGACGCGCGCCTTGCGCGAACGCGGCGAGACGTTGCCGATCATCGCGATTACCGCCATGGCGCTGGCCAGCGAGAAACAGCGCTGCAAGGAAGCTGGCATCACCGCCATGCTGCTCAAGCCGATTTCGCTGGAGAAACTGGATGTCGCGATGAAGCGCCATGTCGCAACCATCGAACAAGCCAATCCGCCGTCGTTGCCAGCACGCAAGCCATCGGAAAAAGTGCGGCGAGCCTTCGTCGAGTCGGGTACGCAGGATCTGCAGACCATGCTCGATGCGTGGCAGCGACACGACGAAGCCACGGTGATGGAGCGACTCCATTCCTTGAAAGGCGTGCTCTTCATGCTTGGCGAACGCGACGCGGCACAGGCATGCGCTGCGATGGAGCGGCGCGTCGAAGCCGATGGCATCGGGGAAACCGATGCTTCCATTGGCCAGTTGGAGCAAAGGCTGCGGAACGTAATCGGCGATTATGAAGATAAGGGAAGCTCGGTTATCTGATTCGCCCCGCTTCGCGCCCGCTTTCTAATTTCCGTCTATTTTGAAGGCGTTTTAATCGCTCGTTTTTGCGGTTCGTTAGATGACGCAGTTCGCACTTCTTTGCGTAAACCGCAGGTTGTCACGTTTTCTTGACCGTACCCCATGTTAGCGTCGCTCGGCCGTTGGGAAGGGGCTTCCTGTCGGCGTTCTCAAGTTGTTTCGATCGCGCATAAAACTGCATCGCCGGGGCGGCGTAGGTTCTTGCCAGTTTATTGGGGCAGGATGGGGACGGCTTGCCTACTTAATTCGTACTGCAGGCTCATGTCTCTGTATTAGGGGAGTGTTTGTGCTGCCCGGTGGTTTCTCATCACCCATTGGAGAACACCGCAAATGAATAGCGCAAAGATTGGGTATAAGCATGCACGTGTCTGGCTGGCCCTTGTGGGGCTGATCGGCGTCACGGCCGCGCACGCGGCTGATGTACAGAAACTACGCGCACAGAGTCTGGGGGTGACGCCGAGCAATCAGCTCGCCGCCAGACTGGGGCTCAGCGCTGACAACAGTTTCGTCGCACGCCAGGCGACCAAGACGGTGCGTGGCACGCAAGTGGTGCGCATGCAGCAGTACTACAAGGGCGTGCCGGTCTATGGACACAGCATCGCGGTCGAGCAGGATGCCAGCGGCAACTCGCTGAGTGCGGACGGCAACCTGCTGCAGAATGCGCAAGTCGACCTGAGCTCGGTGACGCCGCGCTTGAGCACGGCGCAGGCGCTTTCCTCGCTGCGTGCCACCAAGGGCTTCCTGCCGACGACGGCGCAGGCGCCGCGCAACGAGCGCGCCGACCTGTACGTCTATCCCGATGAGAGCGGCCGCGCACGGTTGGTCTATCTCACCTCCTATGTCGTCGACAGCCCCAGCCCCTCGCGGCCCACCGCCATCATCGACGCCAACACCGGGCAAGTCATCAAGCAGTGGGAGGGCCTCACCAACGCCGATGCGACCGGCCCAGGCGGCAACGCCAAAACCGGCAAGTACAACTACGGTACGGATTACCCGTATCTCAACGTCACACAGTCAGGTACCAGTTGCTCGTTCCAGAACACCTACGTGAAGACGTACAACATGAATCACGCCACCAGCGGCTCGGGCACCTTGTGGAGCTTTACCTGCTCGAACAGCGATGAGGCCGACGTCAATGGTGCCTATGCGCCGATCAACGACGCTCACCATTTCGGCGGCGTGGTGCACGACATGTACCAGGCCTGGTTCGGCGCGCCACCGCTCAACCAGGTGCTGCTGATGCGGGTGCACTACGGCACCAGCTATGAGAATGCGTTTTGGGACGGTACCGCCATGTCGTTCGGTGACGGCGCGAGCACGTTCTATCCGCTGGTGTCGCTGGATGTGACCGGCCACGAGATCAGCCACGGCTTCACCGAACAGCACTCCAACCTGGCGTACTCCGGGCAATCCGGCGGCATGAACGAGGCATTCTCGGACATGGCAGGCGAGGCAGCGGAGTTCTTCGACCGCAACGGCCAGAACGACTTCCTGGTGGGCGCCGAGATCTTCAAGTCCAGCAGTGGCGCGCTTCGCTACATGTGCAACCCGACGCAGGACGGCGCCTCGATCGACAATGCGGCGAACTACTACAACGGGCTGGACGTGCACTATTCCAGCGGCGTGTACAACAAGGCGTTCTGCTTGCTGGCCAAGACCAGCGGCTGGGATACGAAGAAGGCGTTCGAAGTGTTCGAAGGCGCCAACGCCGTGTATTGGACAGCGTCCTCGACCTTCAATGACGGCGCTTGCGGCGTGGAAAAAGCAGCGGTCGACAAGGGCTACACCAAGGCCGACGTGACCGCGGCGTTTACCGGCGTCGGGGTCAGCTGCTCGGGCGGCGGCGGTGGCGGCACCGCGCTCCAGAATGGCGTAGCGGTGACCGGCCTGTCGGGTGCTTCGGGTGCGGTGCTGAACTACACCGCCGACATTCCGGCGGGCGCCCGTAACCTGGTGGTTACCATTTCGGGCGGCAGCGGCGATGCGGATCTGTACGTAAAGTTCGGTTCCACACCGACCACGAGCAGCTACGACTGCCGCCCTTATAGGGCCGGCAACAGCGAAAGCTGCAGCTTCGCCACCCCCAAGACAGGCAAGTACTACGTGCAGTTGCGTGGCTACTCGTCCTTCTCGGGTGTCACCCTGAAGGCCACCTGGACTCCGTGAAGCGCGTGGGTGACCACGTCATAAGCTGAGTCAAGAAGCCGGTGGGCGCCATGCATCCACCGGCTTTTCTATGACACGCCGTAAGCGCAACAGTCGCCGGCATTCAGGCCGACGTACTGACGAGATTGCCGCTGCTGCCGCCGCTTTCGGCCATCAAGGCGGAAACCAATCGTGCGACGGTAGCGGCCAGCTGGCCCATGGTGGTGGCCACCGCTGACTGCAATGCCGCAATGCTGGCGGCATGAGCCGGATCCTTGTCCTTGCCGCCCGACATGGCGGCGCGCAGCTGCTGCTGTTGCTGTGCAAGCTGTTTCTGCAACCGTTCGATCTGCTGTCGCAGGACCTGCACCGTGATGCTCGCGCCACCACCGGTTGCGCCCGCGGAATCCACGTTCCCTCCCTTGACGCCTGACGACTTGGTTGCCGATGTCGACTTGGGTGAGGTGGTGCTGGCCGATTCAGGGGCAGCACTTCCGGTTGTCACTGGCACAGCCGGGGAAGCCGTGTTGGGGCTGATGTTCAAGCGAAATCCTTGCGAAGGGGATGCGCTGTCTGCATCGGCCGATGCTCGCTAAAGTTGAGCCGCACCCATCCGATGCGGCCCAACCGTGCGACAAAAGCGTCGAAGAGCCAATCAGGACTCGCCAGGGATCACTTGATCGGCTTGCCATCGGCAAAGTCGCGTACAGCAGCGATGGTCGTATCCGTCGCTTCTTCCATCAGCCAGTGGCCTGCATGGGGAACCACGAGTTCAGTGACGTGATCGGCGGCGTTGCGCATCACGATGGCCTCGTTCGCACCAAACGATTTTTCTCCGCCGATGGCAAGCACAGGCATGGTGAGCTTGGTGGCCATGGAGGCCTTGTTGTCTTCCGCATCTTGTCGAATAGCGCGGAATTGGGCGAACGCGGAATGCATGGCGCCTGGCCGGGCGTAGATTTCGGCGTAGTGACGGCGCGAGGCTTCGTCGAACTTGGAGGGATCGCCCGCAAATTCGTTCCAGAACCGGTCGAGATAGATGCGCTCACGGCCTGCGACGAGGCGCTCCATATCCGGCCCGCCAAAGTCGAAGTGCCACAGCGCGGGCAGGCGCACGATCTGATCCCACGGCGGAATGCCAGGGACAGGCGCATCCATCACGATCAAGCGATCGGTCTTGGCCGGGTACCGCGCGGCGTAGGCATAGGCCACCATCGTGCCAATGTCATGACCTACGACGACAGCGTGATCGATGCCGAGTTTGGTCAATACGGCGCGTACGTCACCCGCCTGGGTTTTCTTGTCGTAGCCGCCCTCCGGATGCGACGAGAGACCCATGCCGCGCAGGTCGGGCACGACGACCGTGTGATCCCGAGCCAGGTTGGCGGCGAGCGGCACCCACATATCGCCGGTGTCGCCAAAACCATGCAGCAGGACGACGGCAGGGCCATGGCCACCGACGCGAACATGGATCGTTGCGCCGTCCGTCTGGATCTCCTGGGTTCGAAATGAGGAAGGGAAGGGTTGAACGTCCGCCATGGCGGGCAAGCTGAGCACCATGGACAAGGCTGTAGCGAGCAGAAAACGAAACATGAGCTTGACTCCGAGATAGGTGTCTCGCGGTGATGAATGGGATCCCCTGGCCGTGACGAAGCCGTAGTGCCGCTTCGTCAGGAAGGCTAGTTCACTGGAGACAGGGTTAGGTATGTGTGATCAGGGGTGCGCCATCAACCGATGAATGCTCCGCCTGTGATTTTCGTGCCGGTCTACGTCAGGCCTTAGAGCTGACTCATACCACCGTCGGCAATGATCTCCGTGCCGACGATGAAGGCCGATTCGGGCGCGGACAGGTGCAATACCGTCGATGCGATTTCGGCCGGCCGGCCAAAGCGGCCAAGCGGTACCTGGGCCTGGATCTGAGCGGCGGTAGCCTTCAAGGAGGCCTCGTCCAGACCAAGCTTCCCGTACAGCGGCGTTTCCACGGGGCCGGGGCTAACCACATTGACACGCGCGCCGCGCGACAAGAGTTCGGCGGAAAGCGTCTTGGCCAGGGAGATCACCGCTGCCTTGCTGGCCGCGTAGACCGACGAGCCCGGCATGCCGATATGCGCATTGATGGAGCCGTTGATGACCAGCGACGCGCCTTTATTGAGCAGCGGCAGCAGCGCCTGGACCTGGAAATACAGGCCCTTCACGTTCACGTTGAATATCTCATCCCAGAACGACTCGTCGACATCCGGAAACGGCGAGAACTTGGCGTTACCTGCATTGAGAAAGACGGCATCGAGCAGGAGACCTTGCGCACTCAGGCTGCCGGCCAACTCCCTGGCGCCCGCAACCGTGCTGGCGTCGTTGCGAATGGCTACTGCCTTTGGCCCCAGCGTGGCGGCGGCCTGCTCGAGAGAGGTCCGATCGCGGCCGGTGATGATGACGCGGGCACCTTCCGCAGCGTAAGCCTGGGCAGCGGCCAGGCCGATGCCGCTATTGCCGCCGGTGACCAGAACGGTTTTGCCTTCAAAGCGATTCATGACGTTTCTCCAAATGATGGGTTGGGGGTGGGGCGTTGAGCGTCATGTTGCGCGCCTGGCCCATGCTTGCCGTACCATCTCTTCGCCGTACTCGTTCGAAAGGATCGAACATGTTGTCCGAAGACGAATTGGCCCTGCTTGAAGCCATTCGCGATAGCGGAAGCCTTACCCGCGCAGCCGTTCGCCTGGGCAAGGCGCCATCAACCGTTTCGCATGCGGCGCGACAGCTGGAGGCGCGTTTCGACGCTCTTCTGTTCGATAGGCGCCGCTATCGCCTGCAGCTGACACCCGCCGGTCAGCTGTTGGCGCAGGAGGCTGCCCGCCTCAGCTTTGATGTTGCCCGCCTGACCCAGCGCGTGAAGCAGGTGGCCGGTGGCTGGGAAGATCGGCTATTGATCGTGACGGACGAGCTTTTGGAGTTCGAGTTGCTGATGCCCGTCATCCGTGCATTCGATGCGCAGCAATCCGGGGTCGCGTTGCGTATCACGCACGAAGTGCTAGGTGGCACATGGGAAGCACTGCGTGAAGGGCGCGCCGACCTGGTTATCGGCGCCACCAACGAGCCGCCCGTCATGCCGAATCTGCGCTGGCATGAGCTGGGGGTGATTGACTGGGTGTTTGCCATCTCGCCCCGGCACCCGCTGGCCAAGTCGAGCGAGCCGCTGACGAGGGATATGATCGCCGCCCATCGCGCCGTGGTCGTTGCGGACACCTCGCGACGGAGCGAGGGCAGGGTCTATGGCGTTCTTGGCGGACAAGCCACACTTGCGGTGCCAAGCATGCGCGCAAAGGCCTTGACCCAACGCGACGGGCTTGGCGTGGGTTGGCTGCCACGGCAGCGGATCGGCGCGATGCTCAAGAGTGGCGAGCTCGTGGAACGACGAGTGGCTGATCCGCGCGAGCCCAATACCCTCTATCTTGCCTGGCGTGGCGACCAGGCGGGGCGCGCGTTGAAGTGGTGGGTCGAGCAGCTCCATCAACCTCGCCTGGCCAAACGACTCATCCAGGGAAAGAACCTTGTCGAGTGAGTGGATGCTTTAAATCCACTTTGCAGACCTTCCTTTCGTCCTGCGTCATAGCTGCGGTCTTAGCTCCTGAGACAGGGCAATGCTGTAGTCAACGGCCACGAAGATGTTGTCGCCGCAGAACGCCCCACCAGACCACCACATACATCAGCTATGACTAGTCCCCACGTCGATCCAGCGCTCATTTTCGCCTGGCAAGCGGCACACTCCATCGCCCGGGGCTCCCCGCCACCTGTTCATGATCGCGGAGGCTTCCGAGTAGATACCCATTCGGAAAAAGAAGTGAAGCGCTGGGTATTTCCAGAGCTATGTGATGGCGTTCGCGCCGTTGCACATGACATCGAGGCTCCGCGGCATTACTTGAAACTGTGCGGCTCCAACAAAGAGCTGCGAAATGCAGTGCCAGTTCGCTGGGAGGTTCAGCCGGCCAACTATTTTATGCTGGCGACAGCGACGGCCCTCGATACAAAGCCACTGCCGCATGGTTACAGGTTGGAGCTTCATCAAGCCGGACCTGTCACCCGAGCTTGCGTCATCGCGCCTGATGGCGGCCTGGCTGCAAGCGGGTGCGCAGCCGAAATCGCGGATGCCTTCATTTACGATCGCATCGAGACTGCACCGGATCACCGGCGGAAGGGATTGGGCGTCGCAGTGATGGCCGCTCTTGGCAGTGCAAGAAAATCCCTCGCTAATCCTCAGCTCCTGGTGGCGACGGAAGATGGCCGCAACCTCTATGCGAACCTTGGTTGGACGGTGCTCGCGCCATTCGCCACCGCAACTATTCCGGAAAGTTGAGCTGGCTTGTTGGCACGCCCTTCCTTTCCGTGCGGCGGACTTCAAATATGGAAGAGCGCCCCGCGTGTGCGAGGCGCTCGACCGACCTGGTGTCCCAGTCTGGATTACTTCTTGCCCTGGGCTGCCTGCTCGATGATGGCAACGACCGCTTCGGGCTTGGATACATAGATGGCATGGCTGCCTGCTGCCTCGGCCACTGTCGCACCGGCGCGTTTGGCCATCATGTGCTGGGCGGGCGGCGGGATCATGTGATCGTTGGTGGCGACGAGGTACCAGCTCGGCTTCGACTTCCAGGCAGGAACGGTGATCTTGCCTCCAGCCGCCTCGACACCCCACGGTACCTGCGACGCCGCCATGAATTCGGCCTCTTCGGACGGGAGATCGCCCGCGAACGACGCGGCGAACTTGCCGCTATCCAGGGCCAGGAAGCCATCCTTCGGCGGCAGAACCGGGGGAACCGGTGCACCCGGGGCCGGGTTGGAAATCAGCGTCTGCACCGACTCGCCGGCTTCAGGAGCGAAGGCGGCGATGTAGACGAGCCGCTCTACCTTGGGATCGGTACCGGCCTCGGAGATCACCGCACCGCCGTATGAGTGGCCCACCAGCACTACCGGACCGTCCTGCTGCGCGATGACGCGCTTGGTGAAGGCGACATCGTCGGCGAGCGAGGTCGTCGGGTTTTGCACGATGCTGACGTTATAGCCGTCCTTTGTGAGCAGGTTGTAGACCCGTTGCCAGCCCGAACCGTCGACGAAACCACCGTGGACGAGCACGACATTCTTGAGGGGCTTCAAGGTCTGGGTGGGCTTGGCCGCATGAGCGGTGGAGGCCAGGGACAGGGCAGCAACTGCGGCGAACGCGAGTGACTTCAGTTTCATGGGATTCTCCAAAGGCGGGTAGGGTTGCGGATCGGTCTTTCGTCGGAGGGGCTGGCGAACCAGCCTTGGAGTGCAGATTGCCGCCGGGCCCTCGCGCGCACCATCGGTTGAATGACCGAGGCCCGCGCGGGGACGGCGGCGCTAGACTTCCCGCCTTCCTGTCTACAGGCCATGAAATCCATGGATGACTCCGCCGTCGCCCTCCTGGATGTGATCCGCTCGCTGGCCTTCGTTGGCGACCTCGCCATGGGCCAGCCCACCGATCACTCGCCGCGGGCCGCCTGGATGGCCGGGCAACTCGCCCGTGAGGCCGGCGCGGACCACGCAACGTGCACGCGCGCCACGGTGGTCGCTTTGCTGCGATGGTCGGGCTGTACGGCCAATGCGCCGGAGTTCGCCCAGTTGTTTGGCGACGACGTGAGTGGCCGGAAAGCGCTGCTTGCCATCCAGTCCCCCAACAGCGGCTTTCGGTCCGGCACACGCAACAAGGGATCGGCGTTTCTCTCGCTGTCGCGCATCCATTGCGAAGTGTCGGGCGACATCGCGGCACAGCTTGGACTGGATGATGAAACGCAGTTCGCGCTGCACCATCTGTTTGAAAGCCATGACGGCACGGGTGCGCCGGATGGCCTGCGCGGCAACCAGGTTCCCGTGGCCGTCTATATGGCCTCGCTTGCCGGGGATCTTGAGATCTTCAACCGTCTGTACGGCGTGGAGCAGGCATGCAGGCTCATTGGCGAACGGGCGGATGTGCTGTATCCGCGAGACCTCGCGAACGTGTTGCTGGCGCACGCCCAAGAGTGGCTATCCGCACTCGATCAGGACCCGACGCTGTCTGGCCCGTGCTCGCTGGATGCGACGCTCGCAGGACGCACGACGTCCCTGGAAATTCTGGCGCACGTCATTGACTTGAAGCTTCCCTGGATGACCGGGTATTCGCGCGACGTAGCGCAACTGGCGCGTCGTGCCGCGCGTCAGCTGGGGCTGGACGAAGCAGGACAGAAGAGGGTGTATCGGGCCGCGCTGATTCATGGCATGGGGCGAGCCTCAGTACCCAACATGGTCTGGGATACGCCGGGCCGTCTCGCAGAGTCGGCCTGGGAGCGGGTACGACTGGTGCCGTACTGGACTGGCCGCGCCGCGCGACAGATTGGCTCGCTGGCCGGTGAGGCCGAAGTCGCGTCGTATGCGTATGAGCGGCCGGATGGATCGGGTTACTTCCGCGAGGTGAAAGAAGTCAGCATTCCTTTCGAAGCCCGCATTCTGGCGGCGGCCGCGGCACTGGCTTCGCTTCGTGCGGCGCGCCCCTGGCGCGAGGCATATACGGAGCACGCTGCCAACGACATGCTGAAGGCCGAAGCCGCCGCGGGCCGTTACGATGTCGAAATCGTTCGCGCGCTTCTCGACAAGCCACGCTCCTCGGGTGCCCGATTGCAGGCGATGCCGTCGACCGGCCTGCTTACAGAACGCGAGCGGGAAGTTCTTCGCTGCATCAGCCTGGGCGCGAGCAACAAACAGGCAGCACAGAAGCTTTCCATCAGCCCGAGCACCGTACGCACCCATATTGAAAGCGTGTTCCGGAAACTGGAGTGTTCAACGCGCGCGGCAGCCACACTAAAGGCGACTCAGCTGGGCTTGTTGTAGCGCCGAGGCGCCATCGGTACGCAAGGGGATGCCGCTTGCCGTGTGCAGGATGCCGCTCATCCCGCACCGAATGTCCTTCGTCACCTCGTTCTTGCTCTACCAGTCGCGCCCCTGCGAAGGTGAACCACAACGCGCAAGCTTGATTGCCGATCACCTTCTTCAAGCCGATCCAAGGCAAGACACGCATGTC
Source organism: Dyella koreensis (assembly GCF_044904565.1). Classification (NCBI taxonomy): domain Bacteria; kingdom Pseudomonadati; phylum Pseudomonadota; class Gammaproteobacteria; order Lysobacterales; family Rhodanobacteraceae; genus Dyella; species Dyella koreensis. The sequence continues at coordinate 358,525 of NZ_JADIKD010000012.1, forward strand.
AAATCGCTCATCGGACCCGAACCTCCTGCGCAGGTGTTCCATTGCATGCGTCTTATTGGCGCTCAGTTCTTTGCCCGCGGTGGCAGTAACGCCAACCGGGCAACCGGAATCGACGACAAAAGCCACTCCGGCACCAACGCATTTCCAGCCCGAAACGACATGGCCAGACGGCGATGATTCAGCGCCCGCCTTCACGCCCGACGGCAGAACCGTGTTCTTTACTCATAGAGACAGCGCCATCACGATCATGATGTCCACGCTGCACGACGGCACCTGGTCCAAACCGCAGGTCGCGCCGTTCTCAGGCAAGTGGCGCGACATCGAACCCAGCATGGCGCCGGACGGCTCCTATCTGGTCTTCGTCTCCAACCGGCCTGCGGAGGCGGGCGGAGCGCCTCTGACGGGTTATTTTGGTGGGCAGTCGCAACCTGGCAAGGGCGGCAATATCTGGAGGGTCGAGCGCAAAGGCAGCGGCTGGGGCGAACCCGTGCGACTCCCCGACATCATCAACAGCAACTCGGCGATCTATTCGCCCGCTGTGGCCGGCGATGGCAGCATCTATTTCAACCAGCCGGACCCGGTGACCAGGAAGAGCCACATCTATCGAGCGCAAGCCAAGGGTAATGGCTTCGAGGCACCCGTCCCGTTATCGATCAGCGACGGAACTCATCCAGGCTACGACGTGGCCGTTGCCCCCGACGAATCGTTTCTCGTCTTCTCCGCCAACCGGGCGCCGGCAGCGAAAGGTCAGTCGTTGCTGTTCGTCGCCTTCAAGCGAAACGGTGAGTGGAGCGAGCCGCAGGCGCTCGACCCCCATGTCGAGGGTCTTGAGGCCCGGCTCAGCCCGGACCTCAAGACGCTGTTTTTCGAAACTGATGACGCTTTGGGGACAAAGAAGCAAGGCCGGATCTTTCAGGTTCCGTTGAGCGCATACATTCCCACGCGGTGATTCTTTGCAGACTCCGGGGTGGGCTGAGCAACAAATGCCAGTTTCTGTATGAAGCACAGCGAGCAGGAGGCGCAAACGTGCAGACTCAGCTAAATCCTTTGTACTGTGTTCGCACAATCAACAAAGCCAGAAGCGGTATCGCGACCGCATAGGCGTACTGCGTAAGCGTTACGCCGATGCCAAACGGAAACCATATGGTCGGAACGCCGATCGATCCCAGCTCGCCTGCATATTGCGCCATCAGGATAAATGCCATCGTGGCGATCGCCATGCCGCGCATCGGGCCGCCGCGAACCACCCGCACGGCAATCAGCGCGAACAGCACGAGCAATCCGAGCCGAAAGACGTGAGTCATCGCCGCGATCTGCATCAGTGCTCCCACGATGCCAACCAAAGTAAGCAGCAGGATGGCTCCATCGATGGCTCGCGAGGAACGCACACTCCAACGGTTCCAGGTGAGCGTCCAGGCGGCGACACTCAGGGGCATCCAGACTACTTTTGATAGCCACGCGTAGGTGGGCAGACTCATCAGATCAGTCCACGAGACAATCGCGTTGTCGAGGCGCTTCACCGCTGAAAGCGCGAGCGCGATGCAGGCAAACGCGATGAAACCCGGGCGACTGCTGCGCGAACGGATCGCAAGCGCCAAACCGATGAGCGCAAACATGGCCAGGGGCTCGATCACTTCGACGATGTAGCCCGCGACCGTCCGCCACCATTGCACGTGGTATAGCGCGTAACTCTCTGGGCGTGGCGCCAGCGTCGGCGCGACATGTACGCCGCCGCCATCGGGGTTGGCGTCATTGCCCTGCTGCATGAACGCACGGATGGCGAGCACCGCACGGGTACCGGCCGCATCGGCGGGAAGCGCGAAAATCAGCGGCCGCGTGCCGACGACTCGGGGGGATGCGCCAAGTCGCCCCGATCCGCCCAGCCGCACGCCGTTCCAATACAACTCGTAGCCATCGTCGACGATGGTCGGCCCCAGGACATCCCATGCACGATTTCCCGCCGGCACCGTCACCGTGCGTCGATACCAGGCATATCCCTGATATCCGGGATGCCCGTGCACCATCCAGCCACCGACATAGTTCGGCAGACCGACATCGCCATCATGGCTGCTTGCCGGTGCGCTCAGGTCCATCGTTTCCCAGTCGCTGTCGTCCACGTTCGCATCGGCCCAGCGCGGATCGTCACCGATGTGGAAGCGCCATGCGCCATCCAGCAATGGGGCGGCGGCACGCAGTTCGGATGGATCAGGCCGGCCGCCGATCGCAAGGACAGCGATCACGCCGCCCAGCGCAACCAGGCTAACTATGATGATCCAGATGGAGAGAACGCGGCGCTGTATATCGGGCGCCATTCCAACAGGGGAGGCGGGCTCGGCGGACTCTGCTGCACTCGTCATCTGCGCTCTCCGGATTGACTTCAATGCGTTATCAAACGTACCCGTGCGCAACGTATTGCTGCACTGGATTGGTAGTCTAGGTCGCTGCGAAGCGAGGTGCCTGTGCATTTTGGCCTGCCAATGGTTGGCCCATCCAGGCCGAGGCACGCCACTCAGAGCCGGGGCGCACCTATCTATGAACATGCAGTGCGACCGTGATTAAAGCAGTCCCTCGATAGGCAGTACCCGAAGAACAAGTACCTCGACGCGACGTTTCGTTGTCGCGCCTGGCTCGGTCTGGTCACTGACGGTGACGCCATTTTTTTCAGACAGCCATTGCATATGCGTGGCTTGGGAATGAACTCCGGGCGTCCCACGCAGTACGACATGAAAGGCGTTGCCTGGCTGGATGGCGGTGTCAAAGAATTGCTTTACGGCGTCCGCGAGTTCTGGCGAATCGACGATGAGCCCCATCTCCGTATTGAGCAGCTTGGAGCGTGGGTCCATATTGAGCGAGCCGATGAATACATGCGACTGGTCAACAATCATGGCCTTCGCATGGAGACTGACGCCGGAAGAGGTGCCACGAGCGGTAGCGGGTTGCGCAGCGCCAAGGGCAGGGCGCAACTCATACAGATCGACGCCGCCTTCCAGGAGACGCCTGCGATAGTGCACATAGCCAGAGTGCGCCGCAGGCTCATCGGTCGAGGCAAGTGAATTGGTCAGCACCTTCACGCTTACGCCTTGCTGCGCCAGATTGACGAGATAGCGCGACCCTTTATCGCCAGGCACGAAGTAAGGCGAAATCACTACCACCTCAACGCGTGCCGCGTCCATCATGGCCTTCAGCTTGGGGCCGATGCGCAGAAACGGCGCGTCCTTGGGCGCTTCGATTTTCTCCGGCCGGTCAGCAACAAAGCTTGCCGGACCCCAGAACCAGCCGCCGCGTCGATCGCCGGTGGCGCCATGGGGAAATTCATCGGCGATCTCTTGTGCATAGTCCGATTGTGCGAAGGCGCGCGCATCGCGTACCAGCTTGACTCGCAATACGGCGAGATCCGCATGCGTATCCCGCCTGGTGCGGAACGCCGTTGCCGGATACGCCGCATCGCAATTCCAATAGGCATCGAAGGAACGCGAGGCTTCCTGCACCACGGGGCCGATCGCCACCAGGTCAAGGTCTCGAAAATTGGTATCGCTGCCAGCATCAAAATAGTCGTCACCGATATTTCGGCCGCCGATGATCGCTACGGCATTGTCGACAATGAATGACTTGTTGTGCATCCGCCGATTAAGGCGCGCCCCTTCAAGCGCAAACTGCCCCAACTTCGAAAGCATGGTTGGGTGGCGCGTTCGGAAGGGGTTGAAGAGCCGTACCTGGATGCTCGGGTGTGCATCCAGGGCATTGAACATGACGTCCTCGTCAGCCAGGTGCACGTCATCCAGAAGAATGCGCACGCGTACGCCGCGATCCGCGGCTGCCAGCAGGTGTAGCGCGATAAGCCGCCCTGTCGCATCGTTCTTGAAGATGAAGTACTGCAGATCAATCGAATGGCTGGCCTGGTCAATCAGGGCCACACGACTCATGAGCGCGTTGGTGCTTTTGGTCAACAGGCGAAAGCCGGATAAGCCATCGTGCCGGGTCAGCTCGGATGCGACGTAGCGCGACGACGGGGTGTCCGACGCGGGCGGCAATGCGCTGGAGGGGGATTTGACGAAATCCCTGCGCATGGACGAACAGCCGCCCATGACAGCCATCACCGCAACCACGAGAGTCACATACGAGAGAAGCCTGATACGCATCGCGGCGTCACCTCATCCGATCTCCCGCCCCTCCCACTGAGGGGCAGGGCAAGGCTGCGGGTTGAGCTGGAGCCCGGCTAAGCCTCCTCTGGAGGAGGCTGCAGTGTCACCACCAGCTCCTCGAGCGTGGCGATCTCATCGTTCAACGCATCGTGCAGCTCACTTTGGCGCGTCATCAACGTCTCGATCGGCCCGGCGTGCTTGAGCTTCTTCAGCTCGCCGTCGAACAGAAGCCACTGCGCCGTCAGCGTTTCGACGTTGTTCTTCGCGTAGTGGCGCATCTCTTTGAGTTGCGCAAGGACGTCGTTGACGTGTTCGAACGGAGTCTTCGTATCCGTGGACATGGTGGCACCTCAAGTCCCATCCGATTTTCAGCATAGTCGCGTGAAGCTGGCTGGTGCTGAAACAGAGCGAATACATGGATTTCAGATGTTTATTACCTTCCTGCCAGCCAGGCGATCCGACACATGGCGGTGCACAACCGTGATTGGCTTGTGAATTTTCGGCGCACGGGTGTTACAGGTCGATACGCTGGCCGCTCTTCTCGGCAAAGGCGGTGCTCTTCATACCAAGCGAATTTCCGCCATCAGAAAATGCTCTTCAATTCCGATCAGCTTCATGGCCGATCCTCTATTCACCACGGGACAGTGCGGCCCATGCGGTCGAGGTATTCCAGGCCCGGCCTTCCCCGCTTCGAGAGCAGCGTGTTCACGATGTCCGGAATGGTTTCCTCAAGGCCGGACGGCGCGTTCGGACCGCCCAGCGCCGTACGAATCCAGCCCGGAGCCATCAGCACTAAGGCGCGTGGCTCACCTGCATGGCGAGCAGCGTAGCTTCGCATGTACTGATTCAGGGCGGACTTGCTGCCGCGATAGATTTCAAACCCACCGTTGGTATTGTTGGCGATGCTGCCCTGTCCCGACGACATGACGCCAATGAGGCCATCGGGAGGGACCAGATCCTGCAGCGCTTCGACGCTACGCATAGGGCCAAGTGCATTCGTGACCATCACACGGATGAACTCCTCGGTGGATACTTCAGCGATGGTGTCATTCGGATTCGCGTTGGCGGTACCGGCGTTCACGAACAGGATGTCGAATACCCGGCCCGACAAGCGGGCACGAAGTGCCGCGATCTGCTCCGGTTCGCAGATGTCGACGGTCTCGACCTCGACGCGGCCCTGGTTTTCGTCGGCCAGGTCGTGCAGTTGAGTTCGGCCCTCGATCGGGCGTGTAGTGCCGACGACGCTCCACCCCTTTTTCAAGAGTTCGGCGGCCATGGCATGCCCGAGGCCACGCGATGCACCGATGAGCAGAATGGCAGGGGCGTTATTGCTATTTGAGTGGCTCATAAAGATGCTTTGTCATTGGACAGTCCTGATCTTGGTGAAGGAAGATGCATTGCACCAGACGCGCTTGACGCAATAATCGATTGCATCGAAATCAACGATCAGTCAATGCAGGGGGCGACTTGACATGCAAGACGTGGACTTGAATCTCCTTACCGCGCTGGATGCATTGCTCACCGAGTGCAGCGTGACCAAGGCAGCGCACCGACTCGCCTCCATGCGGATCCCGCCCATCGGTGGCTGCGCGATACCATTTTTGCCATTTGCAAAAGTGCTTTCCCATAGATCCATCGTCACTGCGTGCGTTTGAGGCAAGCTATGGCGTGGACCGCAAAGAGGGGCCACGCCATTTCGAACATTTCAAAGCCGAGATGCCAGAGGCTGGTACACATTTTTAAGTAGCGAGGAGCGCGATGGCCGAGACGACGACAAGCCTTGGTATTGATGAGTTGCACGCCTACTGGGCTCGCGTGTGCGCGCCAGGATCTGCTGCGCCGCTACCGCAGGACGTGGTGAAGACGTTACTGGCCGGCCTGCGTCTTAACGTGCTGGAAACCCTGCGCTATCTGCATCAGAAGCAGCCGAGCTACGCACAATTCGAAGCCTGGGTATGGGAGCGCAATGGCGGCGAACTGGAAGAAGTCGCGCTGAATCGCTTGCGGCGCGCCCTCGCAGGCGAGGCCGTCGGCGCCGAAGTCGGCGATCTTGAGCATGTCGAAGGCCTGACCGCCGACGACCTTGCACACTGGCACGAGCATGGCTACGTCATCCTGCGCAACGCGATCAGCTCGGAAGCGGCGGAAATCGCAGAGACGGCTATTTACGATTTTTTAGAGATGGATCGCGACAACCCGGAATCCTGGTATCGCGAATCGCTGGGTCACTCCATCTGGGTGCCACTACTGCGACATCCCGCACTAGTGGCCAATCGTCGCGCGCCACGCATTCATAAGGCCCATGCACAACTGTGGGGGCGCGAGGATCTTTGGGTAACCATCGACCAAGGCGGGTTTAATCCGCCGGAGCGCGAAAATTGGCCGTTCCCCGGACCGCATTTGCACTGGGATGCCACACTCGCCGAGCCGCACTGCCTTGAATTGCAGGGCATCCTGTATCTCGCCGACGTCGATGAGGACCAGGGCGCTTTCAGCTGCGTGCCGGGCTTTCATCGCACGCTGAAGCAATGGCTGAAAAGTATCCCCTCAGGCATGGATGTGCATGATTATGCGCGGCGTACCTTGACGATGACGCCAATTGCCGCAAAGCGCGGCGACATGATCATCTGGCATCACCTGCTGCCGCATGGCAGCAGTCCGAATCGTTCGCAGCGACCGCGTGTCGTGCAATATATGTCGCTACGACCGACGCGCTTTGCCTACACCGAGGAATGGAAGTCTTGATTGTGATGGCTTCATAGCGTGCGACCAGCGTCGACGCGCTGAAGAAACTCATAGCGCGCCGCGTCGCGATCAACCATGGTATGTGTGTCTGCGCCAATGGCCTGACGCAATAGGCCACCGTCTTTGCCCGCTGCGGCCGGCCAATGCGGCAGGCCCGGGCCATTGGGATCGCCTGTTTTGATAAAGCGAACCCAATAACCCTGCATGATGTCCGAGACATGGCGATCGGCCACGGTCCAGGCAAAGACATCGTTACCGGACAGATTACCCAGGGCGTACTCGATTTCGCCGCTGTGCACCGCGCCGGCATCCGGAGCGGCACTACCGTCGCGCTTGGCTGGGCGCGCCTGGGTGAAATAGTAGTAGTACACCGGCGCTTGCCCGGTCTGGCGATGCAGGCGCATCCATTGCCACGTTGAGAAGGCGATGAACTGGTCGCCCGCGAGTGCTGTGCCGGACGCCTTGGCATCGGCTTCGGTCGGGCCTGGGTAGAGCTTGAGGGCTTCCGCGGCGTGTTCGCCAAACTGCTTCTGCACGGCGGCGCGATAGTTGTCGAGCGTCAGTGCCCGATCTTCGAGCAGGCTTGTGTAACTGCCTTCCTGCGAGTTCGCGCCGAGCAACAGAGGAATATGTGCCTGCCCACCGGCCTCATAGATGGCCTCAGGCGGGCGGGGGAGGAAGTAGCCGTCGACGGTGGGACGGAATTCGGGCACATCCTTTTGGCCCGCGGCTTCGAGTAGCGTCTGTGCGCTCATCGAGCGCAACTGATCCAGCGAGCGCGCTCCAACGCGCCGCACGAACGCTTCGCCTTCTCGCGTCGCCTGGGCGAGTGGCATCGGATTAAGGTTGCCGAGCACAGCGCCGCTTTCGCCTATCGCGCGATGCATCAGGCCCTTGGACAACGGCGAGGCCATTTGCGCTGATACCGACATGGATCCTGCCGACTCGCCGCCAATGGTGACCTGGTCGGGATCGCCACCGAATGCAGCGATATTGCGCCGAACCCACTTCAGCGCGGCTTGCTGGTCGAGCAACCCATAGTTGCCAGCGGCGTGCTCGGGCGACTCGGCAACCAGGGCAGGGGATGCCAGGAAACCGAAGACGTCCAGCCGATAGTTCACCGTGATCGTCACGATCCCGCGTTGCGCCAGGCTGGCGCCGTCGTATCGCGGCTCCGAGCCATCGCCAGCGATGAACCCTCCGCCATAGAAATAGACCAGCACCGGGAGGTTCTTGCGCGGGGTGTCCGCGGGCGTCCAGACGTTGAGGTACAGGCAGTCTTCACTCATGCCGTCGGAACGAAACACCATGTCGCTGAACACGGGACGCTGCATGCACCGCGGACCGAAATGATCGGCTTTTCGCACACCCGTCCACGCGGTCACCGGATGCGGTGGTTTCCACCGCAACGGGCCGATCGGCGGGGCGGCGTAAGGAATGCCCTTGAATTCGTTCAAGCCGGTCTTGGCATCACGGGTGCCGGACAAGCGACCTCCGGCAACGGTCGCTTCCGGCGTTGAGGTGGAAGCCAGAGTTGGCGCTGCGGTCGTGGCGGCCATCAGACCCAGGAGGATGCGGCGCGAGAGCATGGATGCGTTGAGCAAGGTAGGTTCCCCTGGATTGACTCGCCTCGGAGCGTGGCATCGCTGTTTAGAGCAAGTCGCCTTCAGATATCCGCCGCATCGGCTTATGTTTTTGCCATGCGTTGCGGCGGACCTCAAATCGAGCCTGTGTCTGGAGCCAGACTTGCCGCGTAGCGTGCCACATCGCATGACTGATCAAAATCATAATGGACTCCCTCTGGAAATCGCTGACAGGGATTTGTTGAACTCCACTGCTGTGACGATCTTGAAGTAGGAAAACCTATGCGCGGGAAGGCAATGGCACGGCGTCGAGGCTGGGCGGCGGCAAGCGGGTTCATGTGCATGCTGGCCTGCCTGCCCCTGGCGGTTCAAGCGGGGCAGGAGGCTCGTCAGATCGCCATCGACGTGAAGGGGCCTTCGTTTCCGACCGATCGCGCTTACAACGCTTCCGTCGGTTCCGATTATCCAGGCACGCTGATCCGCGATGACAACCTCGCCCAGCTCAAGACCGTGCAGGCGGAGCTCGGCTTTCGCTACCTTCGGTTCCACGCGATCTTCCATGACGTGCTCGGCACCTATCGGGAAGTCGACGGCAAGCCCGTCTACGACTGGACCAAGATCGACTATCTCTATGACCGCTTGCTCGCCATGGGCATTCGGCCATTTGTGGAGCTGGGCTTCACACCGGAAGCGATGAAGACCTCGGACCAGAGCATCTTCTACTGGAAAGGCAACACCTCCCACCCGGTGCTTTCAAAGTGGAGCGCACTGGTGGATGCCTTCGTGCGCCACCTGGAGCAGCGCTACGGGCAACAGGAAATTCGCCAGTGGTACTTCGAAGTCTGGAACGAACCCAACCTGGCTGGCTTCTGGGAGGGTGGCGATCAAAAGGCTTATTTCGATCTCTTCGATGCCACCGCACGCACCATCAAGCGGATTGATCCTCAGTTGAAAGTAGGTGGCCCCGCGACGGCTGGCGCCGCATGGGTACCGGCACTGATCGAACACACCACGCAAGCACGCACGCCGCTCGATTTCGTTTCCACCCACACCTATGGCGTCGATGGGGGCTTTCTCGATGAAAAGGGCGAAAGCGATACCAAGCTTTCACCATCGCCGGATGCCATCGTGGGCGATGTCCGTAGCGTGCGCCAACAGATCGACCATTCCTCGAAGCCAGGACTACCTCTCTATTTCACCGAATGGAGCACCAGCTATACGCCGCGCGACTCTGTGCACGATTCGTATGTAAGTGCCGCGTACATTCTTCAAAAGCTCAAGGCTTGCGAAGGCATGGTGCAGGGCATGAGCTACTGGACCTTCAGCGATCTGTTCGAGGAACCCGGCCCACCGACGGCGCCATTCCAGGGTGGATTCGGCCTGTTGAATCCTCAAGGCATCCGTAAGCCGGCTTATTTCGCCTACAAATACTTGAATCGTCTCGGCCCGACGGAGTTGAAGACGCCGGACGCGCAAAGTCATGTCACCTGGGATGGCGATGCACTCAAGGCGCTGGTATGGGATTTCTTGCAGCCCGAGCAGGACAAGAGCAACCGATCCTTCTTCACCAAGCTGTTTCCGTCACAGCCAAGCCGGCCGCTCAGCCTGGAATTCGAGCATATGCAGCCGGGCCAGTGGCAAGTCGCCATCTACCGCACGGGCTACGACGCCAACGATGCCTATTCGGCCTATCTGCGCATGGGATCCCCCAAGGCGCTGACAGACGATCAGCTGCGGCAGTTGCAGACGATCACGGCGGACAAGGCCGAAGTGCGTGCGCTTAGTGTCGATGCCCGTGGACACGCCACGCTGTCTATTCCCATGCGGTCCAATGACATTGTGCTGGTCGAAATCACGCGACGCGGACGGAATAAATGATCGCTAGCGCGAGCTTCGCGCTAGCGATCACGCGAGGGAAAGAGGCCGCCGCGCACACGTATCGCCTCTAGGTTTCAAGGCGATACGGCGTTGAGATTGATTTGTTGCGGCGGCAGTCCAGCAGCATCGACCTGCACCGTGACCGCTCCGGCATGCGTCGCCGCCTTGACGACGGCAACGACACGTCCATGAAACGTGCGTCGCTGTCCCGACTGAAAGCTGGAGGCATCATGCGGATCGCCATTGCCGATCCCCGCCAGCTGGCCGGCGCCGGCCACATGGAGGGTCACTTGCCGATCATGATTTTGCGCGTAGACCGGCACGCCGCTGGCATCGATGAGTTCCGCCGTCACGTATACGAGATCTTCGCCGTTCGCTCGAAATGGTGTCCGGTCGAGCGATAGCCGGACAGTCGCCGGCTCGCCTTCCGTCCGCAGCTCCCACCGTCCCGCCGCCTGGCCATCGCGATACCCAACCGCCACAAGACGCCCGGGCGCATAAGGAACCTGGTAGCTCGCCTTGTATTCGGTCGCCACATCGACCTTCTTGCGCCCGAGACTCTTGCCGTTGAGGAGAAGCTCCACTTCGGGGTACTCGGAATAGATCACCACCTCCAGCGGCTTTCCTTCCTGTCCCGGCCAGGTCCAGCTCGGATGAACGTCGTCCAGCGACCAATCGAGGTGCGGCGGCGTGATGGGAAACAGATGCCGATCGGGAAGGTCTTCGGTGCCAGGCGGCTGCTTGACGAAAGCCGATATCGGATCGATGCCGGTTTTCCACAGCACCTCCCGGTAATACGCCGCCGGTCGCTTGCGTCCGGTGGCGTCGATCTCGCCGCAGTAGGCCAGATGCCACGGATAGGGGCCAAGCTTCTGCCAGTCCTGGCTGTAGCCCATCCAGCCGATACCCGTTTCGCCGAGGTAATCGACGGCGGTCCAGACGAAATCGCCGAGGACCCAGGGCATGGTTTCCACGCTGCGCCAATACGTGAAGGCATCTTTCGGCGTGGACTCCGAGGTGAACATCACCCGTTCGGGAAACCGTCGATGGTCATCGGCAAACTCGTGCGCGTGGTAGTTGTAACCGGCTACGTCGAGCACAGCGAACTGCCCGTCGCTCTCGTGGCCGCCGGTGCTGACGGCCTGGGTGACTGGGCGGGTGGTGTCGAGGCGACGGACATGGGCGACCATCTGGCGAGCAGTTTCGATGCCCGGCTCAGTACCTTGTTCGGGGATTTCGTTGCCGATGCTCCAGAACACGACGCTGGGGTGATTGCGGCCGCTCAGCACGAGGCTGTCCAGATCAGCCCGCCAGTCCTCCTTGAAGAAGCGGGCATAGTCCATTGCCTTCTTGTTCTTGCTCCACGCATCGAATGCCTCGTCGACGACGAGCATGCCCAACGCATCCGCAGCATCGAGCGTCGCCTGACTGGCAGGATTGTGCGCGCTGCGGATGGCGTTGTAGCCGGCGCCCTTCATCAGCGCGACCTTGCGCGCGTCGGCATCGGGGAGGCCGGCGGCGCCCAGCATGTAGTTGTCGTGGTGGATGTTGCCGCCGCGTAGCACGAACTTTTTGCCGTTGATGCGCAGTCCGTTGGTTGCGTCGACGGCGATCGCGCGAATGCCGAAGCGTGTGCGGCGAATATCGGCGACGCCATCGCGAGTACGGATAGTCTGCTCGAGTACGTACAGATTGGGCGAGTCCGGCGACCACAATGCGGGTTCGCTCAGCTCGAACGTGATTTCGTCCGCGGTCTTGGCATGGGGCGCAAGCGTGGTTTGGCTGCTTTTCTGGACCACCGTCTTTCCGGACGGCGACACGATGCGCGAGACCACGTCCACGCCCTGGGTCTTCGCCGTGCCATTGGCGATGGCGAATTGCGCGATCACGCGGCCGGCCTCGCTGGTAGCCACGGGCGTGGTCACCTGGATGCTGTCCGGTTCGATATGCACGGGTGGCAGCAGTTCCAGTGTCGCGGGGCGGATCAGGCCCGAGCCGGCATACCAGCGCGACGACGGATCGGCGTGATCGACCCGGATGGCGAGCACATTGTCGCCGGCATGCACTTTGCCGGTCAGGTCGACGGCGAAGGCGCTATAGCCGTAATGATGCTTCTCTACGTGCTGGCCGTTGATCCACACGTCGGCGTCCATGTAGATCGCCTCGAAATGGACCAGCACGGTCTGCGCCGCATCCTGCGCATCGAGCGCCAAGTGACGCCGATACCAGCCGACGCCACCGGGGAGATAGCCCGAATCCTGTCCGCTGACCGCGTCGCGGTCGAAGGGCGGCGAGCCGTCGGGCTTGTCTTCGATGGACCAGTCGTGCGGCACGGATACTTGCCGCCACGAATGGTCGTCATAGGCAGCCAGTTCGGCGCCCTTGCTATCGCCGCGCTGAAATCGCCAGTCCTGCGACAAGCTGCGTTGCTCGGCGGCAGCCTGCGGCAAGAAAACGAAGGCGGCGATAGCTATGCAGAAGGCCCATCCATGCTTTGCGGTCATAAGCGGCTCGTAGGCGGCAACGGAGGCCAGCCCTGCGGGCAGGGCGCAGCGCCGGCTACGTTGAATCAGATCGCCAGGTGAGTCACTGGCGAAATACGGCGAAGTTCTTTACGAAATCCGCCGTTGCATCGCGACAGAATCAAGGGACCGCCAGCGCGGCAAGCGCGCCGCGATAGAGCCGGAAATCGCTTATCAGTCCATTGAAAGCGCTGGCCGCATGGCAAGCAATACGCACCCGTGGGCGGGCAGGTCGACGGCCATGCGCACGGATGCCTTCCGTTCGTGACCGCTCCACAGGTCGCGAGCGCGATAGCTGCCGGGGGTCAAGCCGAGCGCGCTCCATGCCGTGTCCAGCGTCACGGGCTTATCGTCCAGGTTGAATATCGCGAGATAGCGTTCGTCACCCTGGCCGGCCGCCACCCATACGCGCACGCGATCGAATCCTTTCGGTAGGCTAGTGACAGGATGATTGTCACGACTGGCCTGGTTGACGGCGATCACTTCCTTGTTGGTGATCAACCTGCGGGTGACGTCGTCCAGTCGGGTCAGATTGGCGCCCAGGATCAGCGGGGAGCGTGCGATGGCGTGCAATGTCAGCAGCGTGCGCTGCTCGTCCGGGGTCAGGCGCGATGGGCGTGGCGTGCCGAGGCCAGGGTGTGGCGCGAGCGTACCGATCGGCAGCATATCGGCATCGGGCCAATGGCCATTGCGGGCCTTGCCCGCCCATAGCGGCAGGCGATCGAAAACATCGCGAACGCCCATGGGGAAATCATTGTTGGGTTGCTCGTGGACGAACGACCAGCCATCCCAGACATCATTGGAGATGCGCCACATCTGTCCGTACTGCTGAATCTCAGCGGCATGCGACAACTGGGTCGGCCCGGGCGACAAGCTGAGCACGATCGGGCGTCCGGTCTTGCCGATCGCGGCGGCAATCTGGCGAATTTCGCTGATTCGGTAGGGATGGTCGGCGATGCAGTCGACCTTGAGAAAGTCCACGCCCCAGCGCGCGTACAAGGCCAGCATGGCGTCGTAATACGCTTGCCCGGCGGGCGTGTCGCGCACGCCGTAGTTGCTGTCGTCCCAAGGGCAAGTGTCCGCGGTGTCGGCCACATCCTTTGCATGGAAGCCGGAGCCGGCAACCGGCAGGTCGGCCGCTACGGCCTGCTTGGGAATGCCACGCACGATATGGATGCCGAACTTCAATCCCTTCGAATGCACCCAATCGGCCAGCGATTTGAAGCCTTGCCCATCGGACGCGGAGGGAAAACGGTTGAGCGCGGGGACCAGCAGGCCGTTTGCGTCCAGTGCGTAGTCCCGGCTCTGCAACGTGTCGCCGAAGGGATGGCGCATGTACCAGCCCTGGTCAATGACGGCGTAGGTCCAGCCATAGCCGTGCAATCCGGCGAGCACGGCGGCATTGGCCTTGAAATCGGCCTCGTCGATGGTGAGCCCGAACGAGTCCCAGCTGTTCCAACCCATCGGCGGGACAGGGCTGACGTCCTGTGCCTTCGCGCTGCCGGCCATGACCAGCAAGGTGAGCAGCACGGTCTGTATGCCGTTTCGCATGAGGTTTGCTCCTGTCGTGCCTCGCTCCTTCCCGAGGAAAGGAGCGAGGCACTTCTGCACGTGGTGATCCTGCGTCAGTTGGTGGAGGTGCCGTAGATGACTCCGCGTCCGCCATTCGTTCCCAGATACACCGTGCCGAATGTCCGCGGGTCGCCAACCACACGCGACACGCCACCCCACTGGTGCTGCGCGTCATTGATCTGCACCCAGGTCGCGCCAACGTCGACGGAGCGGAACAGTCCGGTGACGCCATTCACCGTGCCGGCGAGATAGATGGTCGGGTAGAACTTGCCGACCGCCGCCTTGCCGAAGCCGATCGACGTGGCGGCGCTGACCGTGGACGCACCCACCTGGCTCCAGTTCCAGCCGGAGCTCTGACTGCGATACAGGCCGGACTGCGTGGCGAGCCAGATGTCGCCCTGCACGCCGGTGACGGTGACGGCCTGGCTGGTCTGCCACGACGGCACCACGGGCAGGCCCGAGGTGGTCGACGCGTACCAGCTCGCACCCTTGTCGGAGCTGCTGAAGAAGGTGCCCGTCGCCTGATTCCAGGCGTAGAACAAATTGCCGTTGATACCGTCGGACAACACCTGTGCGCCGATCGGCAAGCTGGCCATGCCGTTGGCGGAGGGATAGGAGAGGGTATGCCAGGTGCTGCCGTGATCCGTGGAGGCCACCGGCGCCACATCCGACGGCGACCACATGATCGTGCCTGCGTCGGCGGAGATCGCCACCGTGCCGCTACCCTTGGTGGAACCTGCCTGGTTGGCGAATGGCGACCAGCTCTTGCCGCCATCGGTCGACCACGCGCCGTACACGTTGTTGCTGGAGTTGCCACCACTGCCCACACGCACGAGCGTCAGCGGCGCGTTCTTCGCGAAATCCAGGCCCGTGCCATTGCCGCAGAGAGGGTTGGTGACCTGGGTGGCGGGGGCGGTATTGAGATCGTTATGCACGAAACCGCAGACGTCGCCCAGGGCGCTGATCAACGGTGCGCCGGCGGTCGGCGAGAGCAACCCCAGTACCGCCGTTTCCTCGATGCCTTTGGCGCCGACGCTCCAGTGGGTGGGCTGACCGGCGTCCGCCGCGGTGAGGTCAGCGCTGCTCCAGATGCCGCCGCCGAAGCCATACATCGCATGCCCGGAATCGAAGGGATCGATGACCACCTCGCCCCAGTTGCCGAACGGCGCCTGGGTTTTGCCTGGCGGCACGATCCATGGCGACGCACTGGAGTCGCGCACCGCGCTACTGCCTACGTCCTTCCACGTCGAACCGCCGTCGGTGCTGCGGTACATGGTGTCGTCCGGCCACCAGTGATCCATCGTCATCACCACCAGCGTGCTGGGCCGCGCCGGATCCACCGCCAGACCGCTGAAGCCGGACGGATAGTTGTAGGGATCGGTCGGCGTGATGTTCCGCCAGGTGCCCAGGCCGATGCTGTACTTCCAGACCTGTCCCGCGGACATGCCGTTGGGCCCGACGGCATTGCCATACGTGATGTACAGACTGCCGTCCGGACCGATCAGGCCGCGCTGCGGCATGAGGCCGGCCGGGCCGCCGGCTATCGGCGCCCAGGTCACGCCACCATCGGCGCTTTTGTAGAGCGTCACGGCAGCCGTGCCGGTGGACACGCCGGCAAACAAGATCTTGGTGGGCGAACCGCTCGTGCTGGAAGGCTTGTAGAAGGCGAGGAACGCCACGCCAGCCCCCGTGCCATCGTTCGATAGGGCGGTGAACCCACTCACCCTCGACCAGGTGCTGCCGCTATCCGTGCTGGTCCACAAGCCGTTCGTGCTGGCCTGATTATTCTCGTTGGAGGTTCCATAGAACAGGATCGATCCCTTGTTCGGATCCACCTGCAGACGCTCGCCCACATTGCGCCCGTCCTCATTACCGCCGATGCGGAAGCTGAGCGGATGCGCGGTGAAATGTGCACCCTGGTCAGACGACACGAGCATCGCACCATTGGCGCCCCAGGATGACGTATACAAACCCGTCGCCAGATAAAGCATGTTCGGGTTGGACGGATCGATGGCGATGCTGTTGATGCCCATCCACTGCGTATTCTCCGGCGACGTGCCGTCGTTGAGCGGCACCCAGGCGGAGGTCATCGAATTGTAGCGATAGGCCCCGCCGACGTCGGTACGCGCATAGAACAGCCCTTGCTGCTTGGGATGCGCAATGATGCCGTCGACGTATCCGCCGGCCACGATCTGCACGTTGTTCCAGGTGTAGGTCGGCGCCGATGACTGCGCAAACGCGGCCATCGGCGGCAGCGCAAGCGTGCCAAAAGCAAGCGCGCAGGCGACGGCCCGCGATATGAGTTTCTGCATGAATCCTCCAGATTGATATCGGCTCGCCGCGGTGTTCCGACGCTGCTGATCCATCAGGGCGGGGCGCATGCAGGCGAACCATTGCGCCGTTTTGAATGCAGCGAAAGAAACCGTTCGCCGCGTGCTTCGCGAAAGAGGAGGCACGTTATGTCGCGCCACATTTCATTCGCCTGTCCACACGGTGACGAACGAACGACATCGGATGGCAGCGTGAGATGCCACACGCCATGCACTTGTATGAAGCTGAGGCAGGATCTTGTGCATACATCACGTCTCTCTCTCACGCATCGGCACTCTATGCGCATTGCGCTGCACGCGGCATTGCGAAGAACATCAATCGCGATTGCGAAAATTGAAACTCGGCGACAGAAATCTTGTGCTCGCGAAGACAATGTGATCAGCATCACCCACCGAAGGTGAAGATGTTCCGTTTGGCGCAATTTCTCGCGTCGCGGACTCGCCACTCGCCACTCGCGCAAGCGCACGGGTGCCATCGCGAGTGGCATCGCGAGTGGCATCGCGAGTGGCATCGCGAGTGGCATCGCTGTAGTTCGGCACGCGCGATCCGAGGGAATGGCGGGACGGCGCACCGAATCTTTATACGATGAGAGAGCGTTATTCGAGTAGGCAGGGGCAGCTTTCGAGTCGAAGTGGATACTCGAAATGCCATTAAGCATCGACGACACCAAGAAAGACTACGAGTGCATCAAAGTTGTGGCAGTCGAATTCGTACCGCGCGCCTCAATCACAGCATGCGCCTGGTCACGCCGTCGCGGTTGATCACCAGATGTTCTAGCCCCTGAAATTGGTGGCCAATGCGCATGAGAAATGCCCCAGGACAGTTATCTCGCTGACGTTGATGTCGCCAACTACGCTCCACGCAAAAACTGATAGCGACTCCTACGCAAAGGTGGCTTACCGCTTCGAATCTCCTGTTTTTCCATCGACAACGTCGAGTCGCTGAATTCAAAGCGATAGCGCGCCAGCATGTCGCCTTCGTTGAATTCGGCCAACAGGACGATGGCTGACGCTTTTTCTTCTATGGAGACGATCTTCCCTTGCCGGGAATCGGGCTGGCCGTCTGACTTGCTGTTCCAGGTAACCGCCTTGCCGTCGATATCGAAGCGCAGGCGTTCGTAGGAATAGACCGTTTTTCCGGGGCCGTCATCATGAACGTATGAGAGTGTGATTTCGTCAGGGGCGCTAAGCGCAACGTAGAGGCGTGTGGGTAGTGTGACTTCTTTATGAGGTGCGCCGTAATCAATATAGGTCAGAGTGCCTTTCCACTCGCCCTGGACGTTGCGAAGTACGTAGATGGGTGCCGGGTCGTAGAGCGCTTTCACGCTAAAGGCGGAGAGTAGCAATGCCAGTAAGAGCGCTATTCGATAGGCCATGACGTGGAGTTCCTACAGGAGAGGGCTGGGATCAGGTCATTAGGATGCGGCGAGCGCTGGAATCGTTTAAAGGCATCCTGGGCTCGAGGCGACTACCGCTTCGGCCGGCAACCCTGACGAGTGCCTGCCGGCGTCGACCAACTTCCGGCACTTATCGCTTAGCCCACCTTCCCTCGATAAGGATGTGCGAACCGATGCGCACGCATCCGGACGAAGGGAAGGGCATGACCGCAATGGTGAACAGGCGACGTTTCGTACAGGGCATGGCTGGTGCGCTCACTGGCCTTTGGCTGACACCTTCACTCTTGGCGAGCGCGCCAAAGAGCATGCGGGCCACCGTTGACGATTTCGTCCAGACCAACGGCTTCCATGGCGTCATCCATCTCGTGCGCAACCGGCGCGTGGTGCTGTCTGAGGCCTTCGGCATGGCCGACGTGGAAGCAGGGCGCCGCGCCACGTTGGATACGCTGTATCCACTGGCCTCGATCACCAAGTGGATAGCCTCGGTTACTGCATTGCGTCTGGTCGACCAGGGCAAGCTGACGCTCGACAGTGCCATTGTCGATTACCTCGCCGACTATCGCTCCGATACCGGCGCCAAGGTGAAACTCAAACACCTGCTGTCCAACAGTAGCGGCATCCCCAATGGCTTCACGCCCCAGGTGAAGGCCGATCCCAGCTTATGGACCCGCACATTCAGCACCGGCGATGCGATCAAGGCCTTCTGTTCCGGCGACCTCACCTTCGAGCCGGGCAGCCGCTTCTCCTATGACCTCACCAACTGGATTCTGGTCAAGGGCATCATCGAAAACGTCACCGGCAAGGAGTTCGCAGAAGCGGTCGACGCGCTCACGCTCGCTCCGCTTGGGTTGAAGCACATCCTGCCGCGCTATGCCGAGGAGGTCCGTTCAAGCATCGCTGCCGGTTATGCCTCCATCGATCCGCCGATGCGGAAGATGAAACCGCAACTGGTCTATATGGTGGCGTCTGGCGGGTATTGCGGAACCGCCGCGGACCTGGTGCGCGCCGCTGAGAGCGTGTACGGCGACTCGTTCCTCCGTGCCGAGTCGCGCAAGGCGCTCGGCACGATCCTGGTACCGACGGAATCCTATGCATTGGGCGGACGTATCAGGACGGTGCAGATCGACGGCACGCCGCAAGCCTTCGCATGGGAGACGGGGCGGACCGATGGCTATCGCTCGTTGCTCGCACACCGGCTGGACGGGCAGTCCACCCTTGTACTGCTCAACAATACCGACCTGAGCCAGAAAACCATCGACCTGTTCGCCGAAGCGCTGTTCGGCAGCATTCGGTGAAGTGGCCACGCTCACGCAATGGCCATTTCTCTAACGTCTTGTTCACCAGGACGTGATACCACCCACCACTGAACCAGATGATGGGATCCTCCAGATCGGCCAAGGCGTCCTGCGGCAAGCCAGGCATGTCGCGATAAACGAGTCCTTTATGAAATCCACCACAGGCTATCTTCCGATCCATCTGGCGAAGCCGGCGAGCACCAGTCCGCCCATCAATGACATGGGGTAGCCCCGATAGCAGGGGAGGTCGGCCGGGACTGCGCCATCCGGCATGGACCCGGTGCAGACCCGCATCCGAACCGCTGGTACCTCGCCGTCGAAGCGCGCGCGGTTCATGGAGACCCAGTGCTTGGCGTCATCGAAACCGAGATACATCATTGCGTTGCAGCAGGCTGCCACGTATCGCGTCGTCGGTGATGTGGAGCTGAGCTTGAGTCCGCGCAGCAGTTCGCCGCCCCGGACGGGACGCATGCGGTCCTTGCGTAGAACGAGGAAGGCGGTGCCCCCGCATGCATCCAGGATAGGCGGGGCACCCGGCAGGCCCTCGATCTGCCTTGCAGCCGCCTGGCAATCCGAACAATGGCACGCAACCGCGGCGATCGGCCGACCGCGGGTCTCGAGCAAAACGCCTCCACAGGCACAGGACGACTGAAAGCAGGGCTGGGGCAGCATCGCATGGGCTCCTCTGGCAACGGGATGACACCGATGGTCGCCAGAGTCACAACCTGTTCGACAGGTCCAAAGAATATTTTTCGACCATGTCGAAACGGGCCGTCCTGGATCGACTAGTAATCGATGCGGGAATTTCAACAAGGAGCAAGTCACCATGCGCTACGTGTGCCTGATCTATTTCGATCCGAAGAAAATGTTCGACGGGAGTGCCGAATCCAATGCGGTGCTCGACGCGGCCGGGGTGCACGGCCAGACCCTGAAGGCCAATGGCCAGCTGATCTTCGCCCAGCCGCTCGCACTGCCGGGCGAAGCGATGACCGTGCAAGTGCGCGACGCCAAGATGTCCGCGACCGACGGCCCTTTCATGGAAACCAAGGAAATGCTGGGTGGCCTGGTAGTTATCGAAGCGCCCGACCTCAATGCGGCGGTGCAGATCGCGGCCGGCATGCCTTTCGCCACACGGGGATCCATCGAGGTGCGGCCGGTTCCTGATTACACCAAACCACGCCCGGTACTGTGATGGAGCCAGGCGCGTACGTTGCCCTCGAGGCCGCCTATCGCAACGAAGCGCGCCGCGTCCGGGCCACGCTGATCCGGCTCCTGGGAAACTTCGAAACGGTCGAAGAAGCCCTCCATGAGGCTTTCGCGGCCGCCGCCGACCGCTGGCCCAAGGAGGGCGTTCCAGCGAACCCTTACGGCTGGCTGGTCTCTGTCGGCCGGTTCAAGACCATCGACCGCTGGCGCCGCGAAGGGCGGCTCGCGCAGGCGCTGCTCGCAGTGGCTCCGTTCGCCGAGGCCAGTCCCGAACCCGCGATGCCCGAAGTGATCGAGGACGACGAACTGCGGCTGATCTTCATGTGCTGCCATCCGATATTGCCGCCGGATGCGAGGATCGCCCTGACACTGCGCGAAGTGGCCGGGCTCGCGACCGAAGTGATCGCCCGCGCCTATCTCGTGCCCGCGCCGACGATCGGACAGCGCATCGTGCGCGCCAAGGCAAAGATCCGCGAAGCGCGGCTACCTTACGAAGCTCCAGCGCCCAGTGATGTGCCGGCCCGCCTGGAATCCGTGCTCAAGGTGATCTACCTGGTCTTTAACGAGGGATACACCGCCACGGAAGGCGACGCACTGATGCGACCGGTACTTTGCGACGAAGCATTACGCCTCGGGCAATTGGCGGCCGGGTTGCTGCCGGAGCCGGAAACCCAGGGCCTCCTGGCGCTGATGTTGCTGCATGATTCGCGCCGGGCGGCCCGCGCCGATGCGGCAGGCGATCTCGTGCTCATGGAAGATCAGGATCGTTCGCTCTGGGACAGAGAGCGCATTGACGAAGCCCGCCGTTTCATCGCGGACGCCCTCGCTCAACGAAAGGCAGGACCCTACCTGCTGCAAGCCTTGATTGCGGCAGTGCATGCGGAAGCAGAGAGCATCGACCGTACCGACTGGTCACGGGTGATAGCGCTCTACGATGTTCTCTGCCAGATGGAACCATCGCCGGTGGCGGCGCTTAACCGGGCAGCGGCGATCGCCATGCGCGATGGGCCGGAAACAGGGCTCGCCGCGATCGATGCGGTAACGGCCGCAGGTGAACTCGAACACTATGTCTATGCTCACGCGACGCGGGCCGACGTACTTCGCCGGCTCGGTCGAGTGGATGACGCGCGCGCATCCTACGGACGGGCACTGGCACTCACGCGTCAATCGGCCGAGCAGCGATTTCTGCAGCGCCGACTTGCGTCCCTTGAGTCAACGGCTTGACCGGATGCCGAACCAGGGCATGCCATCGACCGGCGATTACTCAGGGTGATTGAATACAGATATCCATCTAGCGTTATTTATGCGCGCCGACTGGAGCATCAACCTACCTCACGCATCCCGCCCCAGTGGCATGGCCTACAAAGGCGGGGCGCAAACCTGTTCCGTTCACATGAGGATCGCCCAGTGCCGTTTGCCAACTTCAAATTTCCCGAGGGTGTCATCGATGCCGCTCGCAAGGAAGAAATCATCCATCGAACGACCGCGATGTTCGTCGAGTATTTTGGCGAGGGCGTCAGGCCTTACTCCATGGTGCTCGTCGAAGAAGTCACAGACGGTGGCTGGGGGAGGGCGGATGAAACCCTGACGCTGGCCAAGATGGGGCTTCCGCCAAAGAAATAGTCCTGGGCCCACCATGGGCGAGCAGGGCGGACGCCGCCAATACAGACGCCGCCCTGCAATCATCAGGTGCTTGCTGCTGTCGAATATCAGTTTTCGAGCACGCCAAGATCAATGGAGTTCGCCATCGCCTGGTACCCAACATCGTTGGGGTGCAAATGATCGCCACTGTCGTAAGTGGGCAATAGGGCGGTGGGATTGGACGGGTCTCGCACGACCTGGTCGAAATCGAGTACGCCATCGGCGCCGTTCGCCGAGCGCACGAAGGCGTTGACGGCCTCGCGCTTCATTTCCCCTGCGGCGTCGTAATACGAAGCGCCGTTGTATGGGGTTATGGTCCCCAGGTAAATCTTGATCCCGCTGGCTTTCGCCTGGGCGATGGTAGCCTGCATGGCCGCGATGATTTGATCGGCGGAAACATTTTGCTGCGGAATGAGCTCGCCGAGGCCGATGTCGTTGATGCCCAGCAGGATCATGACGTGGGTCGCGCCCGAAACACCGGCAACGTCGTGGGCGAATCGCGTCACACCGGCAGGGCCGACACCGTCGTAGATCCAGCGGTTACCGGCGATGGCGGCATTGACCACGCTCACACGGCCCAGGTCTTCAGCAGCGGCCTGCACGCGATTGTCGAGATCGTTGGGCCAGCGGCGGTTGGCACTGGCGGTCGAGCCGTATCCGTCGGTGATCGAGTCGCCGAACGCCACGACCACCTTGTACGGATGTGCCGCCAGGTCGGTGACGCCGTCCGATGCGCCGGCTGTCGATGCATCGACCTCACTGAGCCAGAAGTACACGCTCGTCGTGGTGGCGTTACCCATCACGGTGGCGCCCGTCTGATTGCCTGGCGAGAGGTAATTGGTTTGCATGCCTATCGTGTGGGTGGTGACGACGGGCGTGTTCAGCGGCACATACAGGCTGACCGCCAGATCCGAATGCGTGGGCACCTGCAGGTAGACCGGGTCGCTCCATCGTTCTTCGCCGGGCGCGAGCGTTACGTTGCCTACGCCGCCGAATCGAAGCGTGCGATTAGTGGCGGGATCGATGCCGCCGTTGCCCGTACTGCGTGCAACCCTGGCTTCGGCGAACGTGACGGGGGTGGTTCCGAAGAAATTAGACAGCTTGATGCGGATCAGGCTGCCGCCATGCGATGTGTGGACAATCTGGCGGACCGACTGGTTCGAGATGGCGAGAGGCGGAACGGTGACGCCAGGGAAAATGATGTTGTAGTCCTGTGGTGCCGCATACCAGGTGGCGAACCACGGTGGTTGAACGCAGGCTGCCGACAAGAGCACAGCCAACGCCATGCAGGCGATGACTCTTCCGAACAAATAAAAGGTGCGAGTGCCTCTCTGGGATACGCGCTTACTCATGACCATTTCTCCTTGATGGTGATTTGCACGTGTGTTGCTGAGGGCGTTTCGACTTAGGGGCAGGCAAAAGGCGTCAAGCCGCCCTGGCGGTCGGTCACGCGACAACGTTCTTGAGTACTTGTGGGGAGCGGGCGTTCTATCGCCCGTCGTGTGGTGAATTCGTTATGAAAGGCGGCATTAAGCCGTTAGCAGGATGACTGAATTTCAATCCTGCGATAGCGATCACCTTTTGCCGTACAGAGCAGGATTTTCGCCGCGCTGATTGGCCTCTAAGAGGGGCATATGCAGCGGTGCATCGGCAAAGCCAATACCGTTCTCCGCAGCAATGCGGTGAGCTTCAATCCATGCACCGGCCTCGGCATGGCGATCATCAGGATCACGCTGAAGCTCTCGATCACACCGGCATCGATCTGGTGTCCGCTCACGTACTCGTGGCAGCACTACGCCTGGGCGAAGCGTGTGGCGTCCGAACGCGATTCGCGTCTACGACTCACAGCATGCGTTTGGCCACGCCGTCGCGGTTGATCACCAGATGTTTTAGTACCGCGCCGAAATGGAGGAGCAGCAGGAGGCCCAGCGCCACGACGAGACCGATATGGATTCTCCCGAACAGAACGCGCAGTGACTCGTTGGTCGAAAAAAGATCAGGCCAATTCCACAGGCCAAAAAAACTGACCGCGTGATTTCCCGCGACACGATGAGCGTAACCAGATAAAGGTAGCGCCAACATCGCCAAATAAAGCAGTCCATGCACACTGTGCGCCACCCATGCCTGCCAGGCTGGAATGCTGCCCGGCAGCGGCGGTGGACGGTGACCAGCGCGCCAGATCATCCGCGCTACGGCCAGCCATAACACCAATGCACCGATCGAGCCGTGCCAGAACAAGATGCCGTTCCATTCCGGCGACGTATGAGCGTAGCCGGGGAAATGCTCCATGCGCAGACCAACGACGAAGTTCGTCAGGATGAACAGCGCCGCCAGCCAATGCAGGACTTTGGCAGTGCGTGTGTAGTTCGCGGTAGAACGTGTTTGAGCCGACATAGGTGCAAGGGCCTTGTTGAATGAACTCAACGCCAAGCCATTCAACGCGAGGCGATATCAACATAACCACGATGCGGCCCGTTTTATTCCGGTGGATTTCGATGGCGCCGGATGGGCCGCTTCCAGCCATGTCATGGGTCCGCCATTGCGGGCAGTCAGACGCGGCGCGATCACCATGGCTGGATTGATCCGCGGCCACCGATCCAAAGCGGTTGCGCACCGTAGCGCAACCTTTCATCACACCTGGGGCACTCACTCAAATCAGTCAGTACTGAGCCGATCGGGACTGAAAGGCATCATCCGAGCCAGATCGTGGCGGGCAAGGCATTCATGGCCCATCGCTCCGCCACGTCGGCCACCGCAACGGCAATCCAATGGGCGAAGAAGCAGGCTCACGCGGATGGGCACACAAAAGCACAAGCTGGAATGGATTCAAGCGCTGAGGGGACTCGCCGCGCTCATGGTGGTCATGGTCCACAGCCGCAGCATATTGATGGGTACGGCGGCGGGGAAAGGCGTGGCTGACCATGTGCTGCTGCCCATGGCCATGGGTGTGGATCTGTTCTTCATCATCAGCGGCTTTCTGATGGTGTGGACCACCCGGGACTTCGATGGAAGCAACGCCTACCTATGGAAATTCCTGATCAAGCGGTTCGCCAGGATCTGGCCATTACTTGCGGTGATGACGCCCGTCGCACTGGTGGTAGAGCATGGTCCCGGAGGATTGCTCGACCGCACTCTTGTGCTTTCGTACCTGGAAGGGCTGGCCTTCATTCCCCACAACCCCGACGCGTCGGGCATCTACTTTCAGATGGCCGTGGGCGTCGCCTGGACGCTGTGTTTCGAGTGGTACTTCTACCTGCTGTTCGCCGCGTCCATGGTCTTTGGCCGATGGCGTTACGTGGCCATGGCTGCATGGTTTGCCTTGACTCTGGTGGTGATTCCGCTCGACCGAGGCGGCCACACCTTGCATGTGGCCGAGCAGCCCCTGGTGGCGTGGTCCAGGTACGCCAATCTCGCCATCAATCCGATTGTCTGGGATTTTGTGGGCGGCATGGCGGCGGGCTGGCTCTACGGTTCCCGCTTCAGGATCGGATCGACTGCGATGATCTATGCCTCAGCGGCGATACTTCTGGCTTTGCTGTGGCTGGCCTGGCAGCCGTTGGGGATGGTGAACTTCTTCGGCCCGCAAGGGTGGGGTGCGCCACTGACCATTCTGTTCGTCGGCATCGCGTTACTGGCCAAGACCGACGCGATCAAGGTTCCCAGGTGGTCCGTATGGATGGGCGCCATTTCCTATTCCCTCTATCTGGTTCACGTCTACGTCTTCGAAGTCCTGCAGCGCATCGCCATCCTGACCCCCTTGAGCCATCCCGCCTTCGAGATCACGCTCTTCCTGACCCGTCCGGTGGTCGCCGTGATCTGCGCCTGGGTCGTATTCCGCTACGTGGAATCCCCGCTGTCCGCTTGGACACGTGAGCGATTGTTGAGTCTGCGTATGCCTTGGGGCATTCAGGCGGAAGGCACGACCACTGAACTCAGTAACCACTCATAAGTTGGACTCCCGCCTTCGCGTTGCCAATGACGGGCAGCGAGAGATGGCTCAGCATGATGCGTCGCATTGGGTGCGACATCACGGGTTGAGATCTCTTCATAGCCCTGGGTTCTGGCTGACCCACGTTTTCGCATAACTGGGTCAATGGCGACCCAGCGTTGAAGAGACGCATCCCTCAACAGGCGCATTTCCATCGCTTTCACGGCCATCTCGGCATGGCACGCGAATTGCCTCGTGGCTAGACGTCATCGGCGCATCTTCGGCCGCGAGAGGGACGTGCCGACACCACCAAGCTCGGCAAAGACCACCAGTGACGTCGGGGTTTGATGTTGGGACTGGTTAGTGCGTGCAGTTAGTTGAAGCGGCGCAAGTCCGCGTCGCGCAGCCTTCTACCGATTCGATCAAATGCCCAGTCCGGGCCGTTGCGGCTGCTGAAGCCAGGAGCCATGCCGAAAATCCTCAACAGAGTAGGCGGAATTCACGGGGGTATGAAGATGAAAACCCAAGAACATAAGCCGGTGACGATTCGCCTTTCGGCTGAATCCGGCGCCGGAGAAGCGAAAAACCTCTATGCGTACGTCGCGGACAAGCGCGGCAAAGTCATCGAGTCGGTGCCCTTCAAGGGACTGGAGGCGCAGCTCAGGTCCACCAGGGGCGAGCTCGAAGGGCAAGCCAAGCTGTACATCGCGCAGGGCGTGCCGAGCCAGGCCGCCAGCAAGTTGAATGAGCGCACTTTGCTCAAGGCGGGCGCCTACCAGGTGGTGCAGAATTTCTCCGGGCATGTCATCGATGTGCTGCGCGTTCCCGCTGCGGTGCTGCAACCGTGGATCTGGAACAACTGCCTGATCACCGGGCACCTGTCCAAGGATTTCCTGATCGATGGGCAATCAGTCAACCAACCGGTGTGCAATGCCCGCGTGCATATTTGCGAAGTCGAAACCGAGTTCGTGTTTCCGCACATCCCGATCTACTATCGGCCGATCCCCGACTGGGTGATCAGCGAAATCAGCGAAAGATTCGCGAGCCTGTCCCAGCTCAACGTTGCGCCGCCACCCATTCCCGACCCGATCGGGCCGATCAGCCAGACCTTGATCTCCACCGGCCCGCGTCCAGCTCCGGCGGCGTCGCTGAAGATGAAGGCGGCGGCCCTGCCGGAGATCCCGGCGCACGTCCTGCGCTCTCTCACCTCGGGATCAGCCGAGACCGTGCGCCAGGCGATCTACGCCAACCATGCGCTGCTGTACCCGTACTTCTGCCTGTGGCCTATCTACTGGCCCTGGCTCTACACCTGCGACGAAGAGACCGTGGTCTACAGCGATTGCAACGGTCACTTCGAGATGTGGGAAAACACCTTCAGCGAGGACGGCCCGCTCAACATCTATGTCTGGGTCGAGGTCAACATCAATGGCCAGTGGGTCACGGTGTACCGTCCGTCGCTGCCATGCCATACCTGGTGGAACTACACCTGCGGCACCGACATCAATATCAAGGTGACCGACCCGCGCGTGATGCCGTGCGACTGCGGCATCAATGCACACGGTGAGCTCGCATGGTTCCGGTCGATCGGGGAAAGCGCCACTGCCCTGCATATCGAGCAAAGCGACGCCAACGCGGTGAGCGTGCAGGGCGGGGTGAGCCTGTTCAACGTCGGCTGCACCGACATCATCGACGCAAAGCGC
This sequence comes from Dyella koreensis, assembly GCF_044904565.1. Classification (NCBI taxonomy): domain Bacteria; kingdom Pseudomonadati; phylum Pseudomonadota; class Gammaproteobacteria; order Lysobacterales; family Rhodanobacteraceae; genus Dyella; species Dyella koreensis. Next base: position 386,464 of record NZ_JADIKD010000012.1, read on the forward strand.
ATTAGCCCCTTCGGTGGAACCCTGAATTTCAAGCTGCTCTTCGGCGATGGACTGCCGACTGCCGGAGTCACCCATTACCGGTGGACGCGGACCCGTATCAAGGACGCGAACTTGAACGACATCTTCGGCGCCTCCCCTCAGGTCATCAACGGCCAGGTCGCCAAGACTTACTTCGTGATCACGCAGAGCGGCGGCCAGTTCCACTTCGAGACCCACGCGATCACCCTGGGCGCAGAGGGTAGTGGTCAGGACATTGGCTACCGGATTCCGCAGTGGGATATCTACAACGAACCGCTGGTTCCCTCCACCGATAAGGCCTTGACCATTCAGTGGACCAGCCCGGACTTCTGGAGCGCGAGCATCGACAGTCACGCCCTGGATGACGGCCTGTATCGTTTCGACCTGGAGCTGGGAACCATGAGCGCCGGCGCGTTCCAGGTGGTCGCGGTGCCCAAGGCGGTATTCCAGGTATCCGACTACAGCAATTCCGGAAACTCGGTGAACGCGCCCGATTACGACCTGCACATCGATTCCGGCAATACAGCCCATGCGCTTGCGCTGTCGTTCAAGGTGCGCATCGACAACGCCCCCTGCAGCGCCGTGATCCAGAATGCCGAGCTGACCGATGGGGCAGGCCACCTGGTTTATGTAAACGGGGTACCGGTGGTGTCGGGCAAGTGTGGCTTTATCCACTACACCAGCCTGGCCCAGGGAGTGCGCATCAGTTTCAATGCCTCGCATCCGCGCAATTTCGCCACATTTTCCTTTGGCGTCATCAAGGGCAACAACACCGATCCCACGGGCGTGTCCGCCAGCGGCTACGTGTTGTCCGGCGTCGACGGCTTCGCCTTGAGCGGGGGGCTGTTCACCCAGGATGTATCGGTACCGCAGCTGCTCGGCACCTGCCCCCAGGCGGCGTTTTCCGAGAACTTGAATGTGTATGCTCTGGCAACCGACGGCACTTACCGCTTGCAAAGCGGATACGACGCATCGGATGTCAAGGCTTTTGCCCTGAGCAACACCTGAAGCAGGCAAGGGCGGGCCATGCGTAGCGTGCCCGCGCGGACGTGAAGCGCGGGCACGGTCCACGGGCTTTGCCCGCCTTACGTTCGCTACGGGAATAGCCAGCCATCCACGGTAGCCGCAGGCACGAAGAGCGAACATAGCGACGGGTCATGCGACGGGAAGCCATGTGTATCCCTGAGCTTCCTTGTGAATATGCCCGAGCCCGGGAAACGGTGCGTGAGCCGCGGCTACGGCGTCACCACGTCTGAATGCCTCGGCGAGAAAGGTCTCTCGCGTCGTTTTCGCTTGCCTTGGCTGGTTGTCGTAGCAGACGGTCACGCTTGGTTCGGACAGTTGCACTGGGACAACATGGAACAGGTCTCCGCAGAACACGAGATCCCGTTCGCCCGTGCGCAAACGATATCCAGTATGGCCGGAGGTATGGCCGGGCAGGGGTTCTGCCATGAGACATCCGTACCAGGACGTCTCGGGATCGAACAAGCGATAGCGTCCGTCGGCGACATAGGGCGCAACGATCTGGCGAGCACAGTCGAACGTCGCCCGCACGCTAGGATCGACATGGTCGTAGCTGGATGCTTCCAGCCAGAACGCGGCCTCCTCGCGTGGCACATGAACGATGGCGCGCGGAAACACTGCCTCGCCATTTCGTGTCAGGCCACCGATATGGTCTGGATGGAGGTGGGTTACCAGCACGATGTCGATGTCGGAGGGTCGATGGCCTGCCGACATCAGCTGCGTCGCCATCCGGCCCAGTGTTGCGTCCTGCAGATCGCCCGCGCCAGCGTCGATGAGCATGCGATGCTGGCCATCATCGATCAGAAACGCGTTGACGTGGCTGGACACGACGTTGCCGAGGCGGGCTTCCATCATGAGCGTATCGAGCGATACCTCACCGCTGCGCAAGACGTCATGGACAGAAAGTGGGAAGTGTCCGTCGCATAACGCCGTGATCGTCATCCTTCCGATATGGAAACGATGAAAGCTTGGTTCACGAGAAGGCGGACAACTTTCGGGAGTCAGCCGCGGAGACAAGGAAAGACCGTCATCGCACATCGGTAAGGATCCAGAGCAAAGGAGGCTCTAGCCTGCCTATTGCAACGTCAGGCGCACACTGCCACGAACGTGCATCACCCCTTCACTATTGTTCGGGCTCGTCGTCGGCGTCGCCACCAAGCAGGTGCGTTGCGATGTCCGCCAGTGCCCGGATCCTGTCCGTCCCACGCATGTCCTCGTGATAGCCCATCCAGATATGTCGGGAGGGTGGTACTTCGCCGAGATCGATTCGCGTCAGTCCGGACGTCGCGTCACCGACCGCGCGCGGCAGCACGGCGAGCCCCATACCTCGTTGGCACAGTCGTGCCTGCAACGCGCGATGGTTCGCGACAACGACCGGTCGAGCATGCGGCAGGATGTCCCGAAGCCAGTCCACCTCTGGATAGCTGTGTATCACAGTATCCATGAGTAGCAGGTGCGATCCCCGACCATCGCCACGGACCGGAAGCACGGTATCGACCTTGGCGTACACGCCGTAGGTGATGCGTAAGAGTCGACACTGGACTATGCCTGGCTCTTCGAACGGCACTACCCTGAACACCACGTCCGCTTCCCGGCGGGAAAGGTCGTAGCGCCGCGAACTGACGATCAACTCCGGCAATATGCCCGGGTGGTCGTGTAGCAGCGCCTCGATGACAGGCGGCAGGATATAAGTCGCAAACCAGTCCGCAGAGGAAATACGCAGTGGACCGTAGGGACGGCTGTCTTCGCCGGCCAGTCGACGTTCGATGGCCAGCGCGGACACCTCCATCTCCTCCGCGAGCCGGAGCACCCTGGATCCAGCGTCAGTAAGGAGCACCCCGTTGTTGTGCCGTTGAAAAAGGGGGTGACCCACGTCTTCTTCCAGGGCACGCATGCGTCGACCAACCGTAGGATGACTCAGGCCAATGGCTCGCGCAGCTGCCCCTATCGATCCCTGACGTGCGACTGCGAGAAAGATGCGAACGTCACTCCATTCCACGTGAAGACTCCATTTTAGCGGAGCGGCGACTGTGCTTGAGTGCGATATAGCTCGCAAGCTGAGCAAAATAGTCGCGAACCAATCTCCACGTGACGCGCAAGCGTGAGGAGTGTTGCCCATGGCTTCGCCCACATCCTCGTCAACCGGCGGGCAACCGCACCCCGGAACCCAAGCAGAAGGCTGCACCCCAGAGATCAGGCCACAGGACACACCAGAGGCGGAGCCTTGCTGAAAGTGCTTATGCGTACCGAAGCGTCAGAGCTACATCATGGAACTACCCGCCGAATCCTCCATTGACGGTGGTCAGGATCGGCAGCTCGTCCGGGTCCTCCGACAGGGTTGGGAGCGTCCCCTTATTGACTGCCTGCAGGAGCTCCTTGACTCCGGGCATTGCCTCCGAAATCGGCGCGTCTCCGCCCACAATGGCCAGCAGCAGCCCCTCATCGTAGGTGGCGGGCGGCTCAAGGCACTCGAACCGTCTCGGCACACCCGGCGGAAAGGAAATGGTGTCGTACGGCCCGAGGTCAAGGAATTCATCGTGTGCAGGCGCGGCCTCCCATACAAAGCGCCACCGGCCCTGCATGGGGATAAAGGTCTCGTTGGTATTGTGATTGTGCAGTACCGGGCCGTTGCCTTCCTTCGCCTTAAGGAAGCCAACGCTGAAGCCGGCCTTCGGTGCAATGATCGCCTTGGTCTCATCCCCCACGGGATTGACGGCGTCCATACCTTCGGGCGGATTGAATCCGAAGACATTGAGGATCGTCTTGTGGTGACCTTCGATATTGCTGTCTGGCAGGCCCTGATCGGAGCCGTGAAGCTGTGTATAGCGAGCGACGAAGCGCGTTTCCATTTCTTCGCGTGAAACCCAACGCACAGGGAGCATGATTAGTTTCCTCTTGCCATCAATGAGTGGTGAAGGGTGTGTTCCGAAGCCATCGGAATAAGAGTCTTGCGAAAGTGTCCGGTTGCTGGACAACGGGGAGATGGCCACCCCGAGGGATGGCGTGATGCTCGCTGGCCGCATAGCGCGCGCGGATGGCCTGACGCATTGGACGCGGCAGCACCGGATCGTGACTGTCGTCGATCAGCAGCACGCGTTCGTCGGGCAGCGGCGTGCGGGGCAGGGGGTAGGTGCGTGCTAGCAGTTCCATACGCGCCTTGAACTGCACGGCCGTCTGATGCGGACCTAGTAGCGTGGCCATCACGACTTGCAGACGGATGCTGCCGGCATCGATGCCTGGCGCGCTCAACGCCGATATCCTGGCCTTGTTGAGGAGCACCGCGGCGTCAGAGGCCGCTATCGCGTCGATGGAGGGAAGGGTTTGGAGATAAGTGCTGGCGTCGTAAAAGCTATTGGACAGGACTAATCGATCCACACGCTCAGGATGCGCCATAGCGAAGGCTTGTGCGAGATAGCCGCCAAGTGAGCAACCAAGTAGATCGATACGGCCGATATCAAGCTGATCCAGCAGCTGCGCGGTCGATCGGATCATGGTGTCGACCTCGGAAAGGAGCGGCGCATCAGCGCAGATCAGCTCGACTTGCGTGTCGCATCGTGCGAACAGGGAACAGAAGATGCCACTCCCGCCCTGGATTCCCGGCAACGCCAGTAGCGGGCGGGCGCTGCCCGATGTCTCGCGCCGCCGGATGGTCCATAGGCCATCCTCCGTCGGGACCGTCAGAAGCGGCGTGGCAGAAAAATAAGTTTTGAGATCGCGCTCGACCTCGGCAGAAACACTTTCATGGATGGTCATGGCCGTTTGGGCATCCATTAACGATAGCGTTGAGTTCGATGGCATACGGCCGCTCAAGTCGCCTGATCGATGTCTGCCTTGGTACGCGACCCGATACCCCAATGCTCTGGATCAACTTCATCAAGAAGAATCAGCACGGCGTGCTCGGGGACCTGAAGGGCTCTTACGGTCAGCTCCGCCAGCTCTTTGACGAACTGCCTTTTCTGCATCGTGCTCCGTCCCTTGAGCATATGGACCTGGATCATGGGCATGGCTTGGCTTCCATCGTCGGCTGTATTGGCAGTCATGTTGATCGTGCGTCTTCGGCAATGTCTTTCAGGAACCGGATCACCTGATTGGCGGCACCCGTGTTGACCAGCTCCATGGCGGTACGATTGTCCAGCTCCGCAATGGGGTCATTCCGAAACCAGTGCATCACGCGTCGCGGATCAGGCTCGATCATGCCTGCCAGCGCATAGATCAATAGTCTGGTGCGGGATGTTGGTTTTTCCCTTGGAACGTTATGGGGCGGATCCACATCGCCTCCGTGGGCAGCGGTCGTGCACAACCCTGGCTGTGACGACGGAGTCATAGGGCGGTTTTCATCTACACCTGAGCTTTCGTTGCGCGCGTCAGCAGCAACGGACCGGCTCAGCCCAACGAAAAGGACATGCCGCCGGCGTGGCGCGAATCCGTTTTGAGATATTTGCTCTTGCTCGTGGGCTCCAGCAGGACGCAGCACTGCCACCAGAAAGGCATCTCATGTCGCTCGATGGCCCTGACCAACGCGCCATGGATGATGTCTCCCATGCGGCGCAAGGACGAAAGTGGCCGGTCGTTTGTTGTAATGAGGTGGGCAACGATGAACTCCGCCCCCGCATCGTCACCCGCCAGTTTCATGGGACACAGATGGACCCTGCTTTTTAGATCGTCCATTTCCGCCAAGCCTTCGTCAGCCAGGGTGGCGTGTATGACACAGAGTGTCGTATCGACATCGACGATATGAGCGAGACCTGGCGTGACCTCAATGATGATGTGTGGCATGAACATCACTCTCCCGGATACGCTGCTCGATGAAGCTGATCGTACGTTCGGCCAGACGCCGCGGCGACACATTGCTTCCTTTCGCTCATGCGATGGCACCGCCGCCATCCACCAGAACGGTGGATCCTGTGGCATAGGGCGTCCCTGCCAGATAGAGAATGGCGTTGGCGATATCCTCTGCGCTCCCCACGCGTTTAGCGGGGAGTCGATTCGCCGCCGATTCAAACATCTGATTTCTCGCCTCGTCGCTCATGCCCGACCACAGGGGCGTAGCGACGATCCCGGGCGACACCGTATTGACACGTATGGGAGACAGCTCCAGGGCGAGGCCACGCGCCAATGCTTCAAGGGCCGCATTGATGGCGCCTTGCAGCACGGAGGTGGCTGAAGGGCGTACGCTGAGAAATCCCGAGACCAGCGTCAGAGAGCCGCCGGCATGGATTCGGACACGCCTGGCGACGCGATAGGCGCCCCAGAATTTGCTGTTCATGGCGGCATAGGCGTCGGCGAGTTTCAACGAGCGGCTTGGCCCGCCAGGCGTCTGCGCGGCGGAAACGACGACGTGATCAAACACGGGGGCTGCGTCGAAGAACTTATCGACATCCTCGTCGCGAGTGATATCCAGAGAGCTGGTCGTAACACCGGGCAAGTGACGCAACGCCTCGGCGAGCTTGTCATGGCTTCGGGAGGCGATTGTGACGTCCCCTCCCGCATCGGAGAAGGCTTTCGCGGCCGCCAGCCCAATGCCCGAGCTACCGCCGACGACCAGGATGGACTGATTCTGAAAGGTGCGCATGATGGCAGTCACTTAGATGGTTTCGCTTTCGCGCAACGTAAGTGGGCTATGCAAGGCAAATCGGGCAATCTCGTCCTTACGCATGAAGGCCACTCCGGCCTTGCTCTTGGCGTAGTGAATGAATTCATCCCACGCGCTGACCATCTGCGGTGACCCGCTGATGCGGTCGTGCGCACTGATCGACATCATGCGGCGCCGGGTGCCGGCTTCGCGGTAGAGCTCATCAAAGTCGCGCTTGATCTGCGCCAGAAACTTGTCCGGCGAATAATTGCGGCCTTCGACCAGAAGGATGTCATTGTTGCGCAAGGTGTAGGGGACGACCACGAAATCTTTACCGTTGACCTGCTCGATGAAGGGTTCGTCTCGACTGATGTCGTCGATGTGATACGTGTAGCCAAGCTCCTGGAGCAGCGACAGCGTGTTTGGTCCACGCCGAAGCCAGTTGCAGTTGTATCCCGTCGGCCGCTGACCGGTGACCTCTTCGACCATGCGAGTACCTTCGGCAATGAACTGCTTCTCTTCATCCCGGCTCATCGCGTACTCGGAGCTCCAGCGAGGGCCGTGTCCGGCCGCTTCGTGCCCCCGTTCGACGATCGCCTTTGCCAGATCGGGATGCTTTTTGGCCGCTTCGCCGATCATGTGGGACGTCACCTTGACGCCATGGCGATCCCAGAGGTCCAGCATGCGAGGAATGCCTTCGCGATAGCCGTATGCGAACCAGGTGTTGGTGGCCGGATCCGATGGCACGCCCGCGGGAAAATCGACTTTGGGAAAAGGGCTGTCAGTGCCTTTGGGTGGCTGACCGCCGGCTTCGAATTGCATAGAGATGGAGATCACCAGGCGGATGTCGCCCGGCCAGAACCCGCCTACTGCAGGGGAATGATGCTGTGTGGACATGGAGTGCTCCGATCTAGCGTGAGAAATGCCTGGGAGGGTGGTCGCCACAGCGAGGCTGCCGACGGTGACGCCGGCTTGGATCAGAAATTTTCGGCGGCGAGCCTCGGCGAGGGTCAGTTCCGCATCGTTGTGCGTGTCCATAGTTCGGCCCGTCACTTGGCCACGAGGCCGGCTTGCTGCAGGAAAGTCAGGTTGTCTTCCAGGTGCCAGTCTTCGGCGATGCGTCCATCAGCCATCCGATAAATGTCGGTCGCGATGAAGTCGATCGCTTGGCCGCCACCTTGTTTGCCCGCAAAAGTGCCTGTGAAGCGGCCCGTGAAATGCAGGTGGGTGATCACGCGATCGCCGACCACGAGCATCTGCGTCACTTCGCAACGAAGATCCGGCACCGCCGTGCGGAAGGCCCTGGATGCCTTCAGTACGCCCTCTACTCCTTGTGGGCGGCCATGGGGCAACGTGTTGTCAATGAAGGTCGGCGCCAGGGCAATGCGCGCCAGACTTTCGTCGCCGGTATTCCAGAACGTGTCGTAGCGCCGCGCCGCCAGGATCTGTGCGTCCAGCGTCTTCTTGGCAAGGCTCTGGTCGACAATGATCTTCTTAGGTGTTGTCAGCGCTCCGTCTGGATTCGATGCCTGCGCAAGCACGGAAGCGGCGGCAAGCCAGGCGAGGGTCGCCATGAACAGCCCTCTGCTTAGCACGCGTGCTTCACGTGGCCGGAAGAAACGGCCAGCCCAAGTGCTAGCGGCAGATCGATCGGCGAGCGGATATGTGCGTCCGGGTTTGTTCATGGGTTTTCCTTGCAATGCAGCGAGTGAGGATGACGTCGTCAACAGGAGGAGGGTTACGGCGAAAGCGCACTCTTCATGAGATCCGATACGTCGCCCCTTCGACCGGCAAGTACCGCCCTCACGGAATACAACGCCGTGCCAAGCACCTGGCTCGGCTCGATCTTCGGAGGCATGACCAGTTCGTTGCGCGCCACCACGACATCCAGCAGGGCAGGCTCCGGGGTTTTCAGCCAGGCCGCCACGGCGGCCTCGAGATCGTCGGATCGCTCGACGCGCCGCCCCCATAGCCCCATGGCCTGTGCCACCTTGGCAAAGTCGGGGTTATGGAGGTCCGTATAAGCATCGAGCAAACCTTCGACCTTTTGCTCCAGCTCGACGAAACCGAGGGCGCCGTTGTTGAAAACGGCAACTTTGATAGGGAGGTGCTCCTGCACCGCAGTCAGGAGATCGCCGAAGAGCATGGCAAGGCCGCCATCGCCCGATAGCGAGATCACTTGTCGTTCGGGAAACGCCGCCTGGACGCCGAGTGCTTGTGGCATGGCGTTGGCCATGGTCCCGTGACTAAGACTGGTCAACGTTCGGTTGTGTCCGGTCGACCGCACATGGCGCAAACACCAGACCATCGGAGCACCGCCATCGGCCGTATAAACAGCATCCGCGCGGGCGAGACGGTCGATCGTCTCGGTCAAGAACTGCGGATGGATGGCTCCCGCGCCAGCCACGGCACGCCGCTCCAACGTCTCTTCCGCCTCTCGGGTCTCCGCCATCATCGCCGTCAGGAACGCATCGTCCGCGTGAGCCTGAATGCGTGGCAAGAGCGCCTCCAGGGTGGGCTTGATATCACCGACGACCGCGATGTCGACGGGATGGCGACGCCCCAGATGGGCACCGTCGATGTCGACCTGGATGATCGTGGCTCCCTGTGGATAGAACTGCCGCCATGCAAAGTCGCACCCCAGCAGGAGTAGCGTGTCGCACTCGGTTATTGCCCGATAACCGCCTTTGGTGCCAAAGACACCGGTCATCCCGACGTCATACGGGTTATCGTGCTCCAGAAAGTCCTTGGCGCGCGACGTGCGTGCGACTGGCGCTTTCAGTCGTTCCGCAAGCGCAACGACCTGATCGTGGGCATGCGCACACCCCGAGCCACCATAGATGGTGATCCGCCGGCTTGTATTGAGCGCCGTGGCGATGCGATCCAGTTCCGCATCGCTGGGGCGCACGACCGGAGAGGCGCGATGCACCTCGAAGTCCGGCTGGTCGGGCGCCTCGGCGTGCGATACGTCGACGGGGATAATCAGCACGGCAACGCCCTGGCGTGACAGCGCCGCTTGAGCCGCCAAAGCGGTCATACGCTGGGCCTGTGCGGGCGTCCTGATTTCCTCGCAGAAAACCGTGCCCCGGCTATAGACCGCTTTGAAGTCGACCTCTTGCGGGAAGTCGAAGCCGAGCTCGTCACGTGTAATCTGGCTGGCGATTAGAACAACCGGCGCCCGATTGCGATTGCTTTCCCAAACGCCATTGATGAAGTGGAGGCTGCCAGGCCCGCATGAGCCGGCGCATAGTGCCAAGTCGCCGGTGAGTAGCGCATCCGCGCCCGCCGCCATGGCGCCCGCTTCTTCATGACGAACGTGGATCCACCGCAGCGGCGATCGGCGAATGGCGTCCGTGACATAGTTGAGCGTATCCCCTGGCACGCCATAGCAACGCTTTGCGCCTGCCTTGCAAAGTACGTCAATGACGACGTCGGCCACTCGCTTGCTCATCTGCACCACCATGTAGAGAGGCATCCACGACGAGGTCGGCTGATATGGCCGGCGCCCACCTCTGGACGGGTATCTGAATCGCACGTGCGTCCGTCGCGCCTGGATGGATGCGAAGGAGCGGTCACGCATCTGCTGGAAAGACAACCCAACCCACGGGAACGCGTCACGAGCAGCCGCGCGCCGGGCTTGTGTCGATTTATACGGCGCTGGAACGACCGCTGACATCACTCTCTAGGAGGATTAGGCCATCCAGGTGTACCGCGCTTGCGGCACCGTATGCACGACCCACTCTGCGGAGTGGGGCCTGGATAGTGGCTTGTGCATTAGCATGCGTGTGTTATCGGGGATGAAGGGCCATTCCGTGACCGATCTTCCACTTGAAGGCCAGCCCAAGATCCGTGTGCTCGTGGTTGACGATCACCCGGCGATGCGCGATGGCTTGCGCCACTACATCGATAGCGAGCCGGACATGACGGTGGCTGGCGAGGCCACCGATGGAAAGAGTGCTGTGGAGGAATTTCTCCGCCTGCGTCCTGACGTGACACTGATGGATCTGCAGATGCAGATCGCCGGCGGCCTGCAGGCGATAAGCGCCATTCGAAGTCATGCTGCCCACGCGGTCATTGTCGTGCTCACCACATACCCTGGCGAGGCGCGCACCCGGCGCGCGCTCGCCCTTGGCGCTACTTCTTACCTGCTCAAATCGTCGTCCGCGGATGCGATCGTGGGAGCCATCCGCGCCAGTTTTGTCGGTCAGCGTGTGCTAACTGATGAGCTGGCAGCCGGACTTAAGCAGAGCCTGCCCATGGAGCAACTATCGCCACGCGAGCTCGACGTAATGCGATGGATCGCCGAGGGCGCCACCAATTTGCAGATTGCTGAAACCCTGCATGTTTCAGAGCAAACGGTGAAAACCCATGTCAAGAGCATCCTGGCCAAGCTGGGTGCCCATGACCGCACGCACGCAGTAGCGATAGCCCGACGTCGAGGCTACATCGATCCATAACATGACGCGCTCGTGGTGGCCAATGACTCTTCTACGTTTGTGTCAGCCTGAGCGATGTGTAGCCCTCCCCAAAGTCTGGACGTCCATTCGTAGAGACTTCGGGCAATGCACCATTAGCATCTACTGCCAGTCACTCATGCCCCTGCCTTGGCAGTGTCACGTGATTAGGTGGCAAGGTTTCTGAGCGGGGCCTGGAGTGGCAAATTCCTCAGAGAGGGGGCGACATTCCCCCTGCGCCCAGCAGGCAGGGTACGCACGCGCAGTAGTTCGCACTGGCTATACTCCTTAACTGGACACTTGTTGTCCGGCTGGTTGCATCTGGATCATTCCATCCATACTCACGAGCCTGTGCGCACACCTGCGCGAACGCTTCGGGGGAGTCAGCAAGGTTGCACCCATTCATGCGCAATGCCGCCCGCGTCCAGCGTTACAGACGGACCCGCATGACGCTCCTTGGGGCGCTTGCACTGATGATTTCGATCCCGCCGGTTGCGGCGCAGTCTGCGCGATTGGTGACAGACCAGGATGCCAGCCAGATGGTCCACACGGCATTCCGCGTCATCGATGGCGCGCCGTCGGATATTCAGATGATTGCGGTAGGCCCCGATGGCTTTATGTGGATTGCCACGTCGCGGGGTCTGACGCGTTTCGATGGCCTGCATTTCGACCACGAGCCGGTGCTCGGATTCCCCCTGCAGTCGGTGTACGACGTTTTCGTGGACCGCGACAACAGCGTCTGGGCGGGCCTGCTGTACGGCGGCATGGTGCGGGTGCGAGAAGGGAAGATCACCCTGATGAAGGGGGATGGCTTTCCGCCCGGGACCCCGTTCGCCATGCGCCAGCGCAACGACGGCACCTTGTGGGAGGTGACCTCCAAAGGTGTCGCCCATTTCGATGGCAGCCGCTGGGTGCCGCTGCCCCCTAACATGGGGTACACGCCCGTGCGTCCGCTCAGGGCGACACTGACGCCGGACCAGACGCTCTGGATCAACGACAACAACCATATCTACACCCTTGCCGCCGGGGCGCGCACGTTTGGTCATGCCACCGAGGACGACATGTGGCGGGCCAAGAACGAGATGCCGGCTGATAGGCAGTGGAAGCCGGCTCATCAGGGAGGGCAGGGCATTCGGGACAGAGCCGGCACGAACTGGTCAGTCATGGACAGTGGTATCGATCGTTATCACTGGCAGGCAGGCGAGCCGGCTCCTCGCATCGAACACCTTGGCCTTGCCGAAGGGCTTTCCAGCGAAGACATCCGCGGTATCGCCCAGGACAACGACGGCAACGTGTGGGTGTGGAGTTCTCGTGGCCTGGACCGGTTTCGACATAGCCGGCTGACGCGCGTTCCTATTGAAGGGGAGCGTGCCGCACCCGCCATGCAGGCCGACGCACGCGATGGCATCTGGGTCAGTTCCTTTCAGGATCCCCTCTGGCATGTGACCGGCAAGGGCGTGCAGGCCGTGCCGGGCAACGGCGTCGTGGCTTTCGCCTTGTCGCCCGATGGCAAGCTCTGGTCGGTGAGCCAGCACGGCCTGCAGTCCGATCGCGGCGATGAGCACGAGCGCATTCCACTGCCCGATGAAATCACACGGCTCAACTACCAGTCGCTAGCCGTTGGACCGGACGGCACCGCCTGGTTGTCGGTGGCGCGATGGGGCTTGTACCGGTATCGCGATGGACAGTGGCAACGCCTGACTGATCAAACCACGCCGGAGCCTACGCGCATGGTGTTCGATGCAAGAGGGCGGCTCTGGTCGGTGTTCGACGACCGCATCACCGTGACAGAAGGCGAATGGACTACCTCATACACCGCCGCCGATGGTCTGGATGTGGGGCCTGTGATCTCCATCGACGCCGCCGGGCCGGCCGTGTGGGTCGGCGGCATCAAAGGGGTGCAGCTGTTGAATCACGGTCGCTTCGCCGGGCTCGTGACATCAAAAGGTGACGCACTGGAGGGCGTCTCGGGTCTTCTCATCACGCCGTCTGGTGAGTTGTGGGCCAACACCTTGCGTGGGGTTGCGCGCATCGGTGCAGACGATGTCGCAAGGACGATGCTGGAGCCCACCCACGTCAATCGCGTGCAGTGGTTCGATCATAGTGATGGCATCAGCGGCGCACCCCAACAGCGACGCCCGGTGCCCACGCTAGTGCAGAGCCGCGACGGACGCATCTGGGCATCGACGAACGAAGGTGTATTCACCATCGATCCAGCGAGCTTCAAGCCGGACGCGCGCAAGCTCAGGCCGCTGGTGACGCACGTCAGCGCCGATGGCACGTCATTCGATATCCGTGCCGATATCGTGCTGCCCAAACTCGCCCATACCCTGCAGATCGACTACACCGCACCAGACCTGTCCGCGCCGGAACGCGTCCGTTTTCGCTACCGCCTCGATGGCATCGACAAGGACTGGCAGGAGGCCGGCGATCGCCGCGCCGCCTTCTATACGTCGCTACCGCCGGGGAGCTATGTGTTTCACCTGATGGCGGCCAATGAGGATGGCGTGTGGGGCGACGATGTCGTCGCTATCGGCTTTCGGTTGCCGCCCGCGTGGTATCAGTCCATCTTCTTCAAACTGGCCTGTGGCGCGCTGGTGATCGCACTTGCGATGGCCGCCTTCTATCTTCGGGAACGAAGGTTGGCGCGTCTGCGCCAGGTTCGCCGGGCGGAGCGGGAGCGCATTGCTCGTGACCTGCATGACACCCTGCTTCAAGGAACACAGGGGCTGATCTATCACGTCGAAAGTGCGCTCAAGCAGACGCGCGAGACCAACGTCCGCATTATGCTGATCGATGCCATCGAGCGGGCGCAGGACACGCTGATCGAGGGCAGGGAGCGGGTCAATGTACTGCGCGCCGACGACAGTGCGCCGGTCGACCTGGTCGAGCTGTTGCGGGTTTCTGCGCAGACGATCATGCGCGGGCACCACATCCGCTTCGACCTGGCCACCGAAGGCACGCCACGTCTCGTGCACGCCCCGGTCGCCGCTGAACTGGCCACCATCTTCCAGGAGGCACTGTCAAATGCACTGTTGCATGCGCATGCCCGCGCCATCGACGCCCGCATCGTGTTCCAGCGGCGACGCTTGACCATCGCACTGAAGGACGATGGAAGAGGCATTGCCGATAAGGTGTTGAATAACGGTGGTCGCGAAGGGCACTGGGGCATACGCGGCATGCACGAGCGCGCCGAGCTGTTCCAGGGGCGCGTAATCATCAGCCCGGGTACGGACAGAGGGGTTGTCGTCACAATCCACGCGCCAGGCAAGGTGGCCTACGCACAATGATGCGTGGCACCGGGCGAGCTCCCGACCCATAGCGGACGCACGCCGTTTTTCAGCCTTCCAGCCAGCCTCATTCTGTTGCCGACACAAAACCGATCAGATGGGACGCCCTGGTTTCATGGCCGATTAGCCTGCTCGACTTTGAGTTGGCTGCCATGAACATCATTGGTGCAAGGCCGCTCAATGTCCGCGACGGTGTTTGCGCACTGCCAAACACACCGCCCGGGGCGAGGCGGGGCTCCGATGCGCACGAAGGGCAACCTTTCAAGATCCTAAAGGCACTCAATAAGATCCATTCCTTCGTCGCTCGGGTGACGAACTTCAATCGGGAGGAGGGGCTGATTTTCGTGTGAACGGGACTGGACTGTTCTATAAGTGAAGAAGGCCAATTGCTGGCTGGCACTGCTTAGTTCTCCACAGCCCGGCTTGGAGACCAAGAACGTCATGATCAATGAGCACGTAAGGCGCTTTGTGGCCATGGTGCTTGCCGTCATCATGCTTGGGGTAGTTCTTTCCGGGCATACGCAGAGCGTGCCCGAGCGCTCGATCAGCCGGCTTTACCACTCCGCCTGGACAGTGAAGGAGGATGGTCCGGGGCAGGTGTCAGCCATTACACAGACGCCGGATGGTTACCTGTGGCTGGGTGCGGACTCAGGTTTGTTTCGCTTTGACGGCATTCGCTTCGAACGTTTTGAAGACGTCACCGGGCAGAACTTGCCATCGATCACGATCCAGTCGCTGTACACGGCGCCGGACGGTGCGCTATGGATCGGTTTCCAGCGTGCCGGCGTCAGTCGATGGAGCCAGGGGCGACTGGTTAACTACGGAGTCAAGGAAGGCTTGCCGACCGGCACCGTACATACCGTGCAGGCCGATCTGGATGGAGTGATTTGGGCCCAGCTGTGGAAAGGGGTGTATCGGCTTGACCAAGGCCATTGGCAGAAGGTGATCCTGCCCAACGAGAGGCCTCGCGGTGCGATGGCGCTGCTTGTGGATCAACGGGGTACATTGTGGGTCTTCGATGGCGTGGCCATCATGCGCAAGGAGCGCGGCGCGACGACATTCAGTGACACAGGTGACCACCCGGACCATGTCAGTGTGTTGGCACAAGATCGCGAAGGCGTGGTGTGGATGGCCTCCGCTCGCGGAACCGGCGGCGTGCGCCCCGTGCACGGACAGAACCAGGCTGCCGAGGTCACCGGGGAAATTCCAGTGCGCTCAGCCGGCATGCTGTTCGATCGCGAAGGTCGCGTATGGATATCGACTCTTGGTCAGGGCGTACGTTGGTATCGCTCGAGCGCTACGGCGCTTGCCCGGTTACGTAGCCCCAAGCCGTTGGAAGCCGATGATGACTTCACGCGTGACCAAGGCCTCAGCAGCGACTACACCTGGCCTATCTTCCAGGACCGCGAAGGCAACGTATGGGTGGGCAGCAGCACCGGCCTAGACCGCTTCCGCCCTAGTGCGATTGTGCCGTCGCCTTTCCCGCGCGCCATGCATGATGTGGCTCTCGCCGTGGATGCCGACGGCACTATCTGGGCTGGATCTACTACGCATCCGCTAACGCGACTGCAAGGCGATACGCTGCGCGTGTTTGACGCCGTGCGTCCCGAGCTTAGCAGTGCCTTTAAGGATCGCGACGGCAGTCTTTGGTTCGGTGGCGACAACGGCATCTGGCACATTGAGCAGGGTGAGCCTCGCCTGGCCGCACCAGCGCCGGCGGGTGCCAAGGGGCAAGTCCAGGCCATGACCCGTGACACCACGGGCGCACTTTGGGTATCGGGTGTTGGCTATCCGTTCAGCAGGTACGCGCAGGGTCAATGGCACGTAGTGGACCAATGGCCACAATTACCGCGCAACGAGGTTCCGGTAGCTATGGCCACCGATACGGTCGGCCGTATCTGGCTGGGTTATGGCAATGGCTGCGTGTATGTCATCGATGGCAACAAGCTCAACGTCTACGGTGCCAACCAGGGAGTGAACCTGGGCAGCATCACGCAGATTCTGGATACTGGAACTCACCTGTGGATAGCAGGCGATCAAGGTCTAGCCATCTTTGATGGCCAGCGGCTACACCGTATGGCCGCCAGTCGTTCCGGTGATTTGAAGGGCATCGCTGGAATGGTCGAGGGTCCGCAGGGCGACCTTTGGCTGCATACGATCCATGGCGTCGCGCACTTGCCCGCCAGCCAAGTACAGGGCTTCTTTCGAGACCCGGCTAACGTGATGCAACCCGACTGGCTCGACCACCTTGACGGTCTGCCTGGCCCGCCCACGCAGATGCGGCCACTGCCAAGCATGGTCCGCGGCAAGGATGGACGCCTTTGGTTTGCTACCAGTGGTGGCGTGGTATGGCTGGATCCGCAGCAGATTCCGCGGAACGCGTCGACACCACCTGTGCGTGTCACGTCGGTGATTGCGGATGGCCAGACCTATAGTCTGGCCAAGCCGTTTACCCTGCCGAAAGGCACGGTAAACCTTCAGATTGACTACACCGCGACAAGCTTCACGATACCCGAGCGCGTACGCTTCCACTACCGACTGGATGGCGTTGACAAGACGTGGCGTGACGCAAACACGCGGCGGCAGGCCATCTACACCAACTTGCCGCCTGGCGACTATCGCTTCCACGTCATGGCCAGCAACAACGATGGCGTGTGGAGTACAAGCGCAGCCACAGTAGCCTTCAGCATCGCCCCGGAGCCATACCAGACGGTGTGGTTCAGGCTACTTTGTCTTCTGCTGTTGTTCTTGGCTGCGGCTGCGTTTTACCTATGGCGTATGCGCATTGTGGCCGATCGCGTGCGCCAACATGTAAAGGGTCGCACTAGTGAGCGTGAGCGAATCGCCCGCGAGCTGCACGACACTTTGTTGCAAGGTGTGCAGGGCTTGTTAGTACGCCTGGAATCAATAGCAGCAGGCATGGATTCCAACGCCCCGCTTCGCCAGAGCCTGAATACCTCCATTCAACGTGCTCGAGCCATGTTGATTGAGGGGCGAGACAAGATCATTGCGCTGCGAGGCGAGGGTGAGCAGGGGCGCCTGTCGCAGGCATTGCGTGAACTGGGTGATGAATTGGCTGCGGCCCATGGATGTAAGTTCACACTTGCTGTTGCTGGCGTGGAAGTGCCGCTTTACGCTGCCACGGCCGAAGAAGTACTGAACATCTGTCGCGAAGCGTTGCGTAACGCATTCGTGCATGCGCAAGCCAACCTGATCCAGGTGGAAATAGAGTATCGACAAAACTCGTTGCGAGTCCTCATCCATGATGACGGCATCGGGATATCGCCCGACTCAATGCGCCAGGCGCAACGTGCGGGCCACTGGGGTGTGGTTGGCATGCATGAGCGCGCGAAGAGCATCGACGCCACGCTCTCCGTATTCCGGCGCGAAGTGGGCGGTACGACTGTAGCCTTGGCTATCCCGGGGCATGCTGCCTTTCCCCCTTGCACGACACCTTCCGGGTGACACGTTGAAGGCCCTTGGGATACCTACTGTTGTAGATGAGCCCGGTGACATTCTTCGTAGCCCCTCCGATTAACGGAGGCGCGTCGGCCAACCGACTCTTACCAAGACGTCGTCAGGCGCGTTCAAGGCGAACTCGTACATGCCCCACGGCTTGTCGCTCGGGTCGCCGTCTCCGAGAATCTCACCACGAAACACGGCGGCGAGTTCGTCGATATCCTCGCGGTAAAGGTAAAGCCCGAATGGATTACGCCCCGGCACAAGCCACCCATCGACTGCCGGATTAAGATGGATTTGGCCACCGAAGCCGTCGGCGAGCATCCGATAGTCACCCGGACTGTTTTTCTCGCGCTTGAAACCTAGCCGTACGAAAAACGCCTCGGTCCGGTCAAGATCATTGCAGGGCAATATGGCGATGAGGCTTGGCTGCATGTAGGCATGTCTCGCATGAAGACCCGGGACCCCTCAGCGCAACGCATAAGGGAACGAAAAACGGAAGGCTTGCACGTTACCTATCTACCGCCGGATCGGTCCACGCTACCGCCGAGGATGTGACTCCGCCGTGCTGATGCACCTAGTAGGCCAACTACTTATCATAGAGGCGTGCATTACGGCCGCCTCTTTGGGCCCTTGCTCACTCGATCACGCCTTGTAGGAACAATCCTACACATTGACGCGCCCCTCACCTCTACAGACTTCTACCCACGGGTCCTAAGCTATATATGTCCGGCTAGTCAGGCATGCTTGCCGACGACCCGGATTCAGGACATCGCAGCCATGGACGGCTGCAAGCCCCAAGGATGGGGCCCTTCTCTTTGCGAGCCTGCGCCTCCACAGGCCTATGTAATTAGCGCCGTTGCCAGCGCCCGATAAATGCCCGCCTTTGACTGCAGCTCCAGCCGGTGAAGGCTTCTGGATCGCGCATCGCCAATCTCGATATGGGGCAGGGCGATTAGGTCAAGTTACCGGGGCAGGGGAAAGTACTACTCGACGCTAAGTGGATTGCATGCGCCACTGCTGCAACCGCCAACTACGCCATGGCGTGCGCAAGCTTACGCATCATGGAGTGCCAGCCTTCGCACGGCCGCCAATCAGGGAGCTGTGCTGCTGCGCCACGAGCTGAGCGACCGGACCATCGCCCATGCCTACGTAAGGCACCTCGCGCGTGCGATCCACCTTGTATGTCCTCGTGCGAAACAAGCCGTTCGCTTCAGCCGTGGTCAACATCTGCTTGCCCATCGTGTCGTAGCGTCCGTCATCGAGCGCTTCTGCCGCGATGGTGCCCAGGTGTGCCAGCGCGGCCTGCATCGGGCCGCAACCCAGGCTGATGCGCCGCACACCCAGCTGCTGAAGCGCCTGCGAGACAGGTGCGCCCGGATAGCCGGTGTAGACGTTGAGCGGTACCGGCAACCATCGCACGAGCGTTGCGATGTCCTCGGCATCGGCCAGACCGGGGACGAAGATGCCATCGGCGCCGGCGTCGACATAGGCCAGTGCGCGCTTTCGCGTTTCCTCCATGCGAGCCTCCGGTGACAGCTTGCTCAGGTAGGTATCGATACGCGCGTTGATGAAAAACGGCAGATCATGATGCTGCGCAATCGTCCGCACGCAGGCAATGCGCTCGCACAGCACACCCGGATGCACCAGCGTTTGTGTGTCGGGCTCGGTGCCGTCTTCGATATTGATGCCCACCACGCCCAACTGGATCAGCGCGCCGACCAGGCCACCGGTCTCTTTGGCATCGCGCCCATAGCCACGCTCGATATCGACACTGACCGGCGCGGAGACCACCTGGCAAACGCGCCGGCAGGCCGCCAGCAGTTCCTGCACGGGCAACTGCTCGCCATCGGGATAACCAAGCGCCCAGGCCATGCCGGCGCTGGTGGTGGCGATCGCCTTGGCGCCCGCGTTTTCGATCACCCGTGCACTGGCGGCATCCCAGGCATTGGGCAGCATCAGCGGCGCCGGGCCGGCGTGCAGTTGATGGAAAAGCTCGGCACGCATTCTCTGTTTGTGGCTCATGATCCTGGCCTGTGTTTTCGCCCGACGCCGGGCAAGTGAAGCAGACCATGGGGCGGCCTGGCCGCGCTGTCAGAATCTTTAGCCACGCACAGCTCTTTCGGCGCGCGGCCTAGACAGACAACCCGTCTGCTTTCGCCGATGGCGACGGCAAAGCGGGTGGGTCCGCCCAGGGCGTCCATCGCCAAAATACCCCCGGCATGGTCGACATTAGAGAAGGGTGATCAGCCTGTGTTATCGGGGGTGTGGCGGAGCTGCTTTAACCCTGCCCACAAAGCCCCTCCTCAAGCCTTAACTCGCTTGCGGGGCATCCGCTTGCAAGTCACCCGTGCGCACCTTACAGTGAACCATATGGTTCACTATCAAGCCCGCCTCGACGCAACGTTCGCCGCGCTCGCCGATGTCACCCGACGCGGCGTGCTGGAGCAGCTCGGGGGTTCAGACGCCTCAATCACTGACCTTGCCCAAAGGTTTCACATGACCCTCACGGGCATGAAGAAGCACGTCAGCGTCTTGGAGCAGGCGGGGCTCGTGACCACGGAGAAGGTCGGGCGCGTACGAACCTGCAAGCTCGGAATGCGCCGGCTGGAAGAAGAGGCCGCCTGGATCGAACAGCACCGCGAACTCTGGAGCGCGCGCTTCGACGCGCTGGACAAGCTTGTCGAACACCTGAAACGCAAGGAGAAGGCAGATGCCCAAAGAAAAAGAAGGTAGTCCCGCCGCGATGAACCGCACCACCGTGGAACGCAAGTCCGACCACGAACTCGTCGTGAGGCGAACGTTCGATGCCCCGATGCACATCGTCTTCGAGGCGTGGAGCAATCCCGAATTGTTCAAGCAGTGGTGGGTTCCGAAGTCGGTGGGTATGTCGCTGGTCTCGTGCGACATGGATGTCCGCACCGGGGGCACGTATCGCCTCGTGTTCAGCCATCCGGCCTTCGATCAACCGATGGCGTTCTTCGGCACGTACAAAGAAGTAACGCCGCACAAGCGTCTCGTATGGACGAACGAAGATAGCGATCAGGGCGCCGTGACCACGGTGACGTTCGAAGAAAATGCCGGCAAGACGCTGGTCACCTTTCACGAACTCTACCCCACAGAAGCGGCCCTCGACGAAGCACTTGCCGGCTCGGCGGAAGGTCTGCCCGAACAGTTCGCGCAGCTGGATGAGTTGCTCGCAGGCAAATCGTGATTACACCGCGGTCATAGGCATATGAGAGGAGGAGGGCGACATGCTCAGACGCGATTTCCTGAAGACTGCCGTGGCGACCGCAGTGCTGACTGCAGCCCTTCCTGTTCAAGCCAAGAAAACTCTCGCCATGTCGAACGAGCATTTTGCCGACGTCAATGGCCAGCATCTCTTTTACAGCGTGCACGGCGCCGGCAAGCCGCTCATTCTTCTCCACGGTGGCATCAACCCAGACAGCTTCGGGAGCAACCTGGCCAAACTAGCCAAGGGCCGGCGGGTGATCGCCGTCCATCTCCAGGCACATGGGCGCACGCCGGACACCGACAGGCCACTGCGCAGTGAAACGATGGGCGAGGACGTTGCCGCCCTGATCGACCATTTGAACCTTGGCAAGGCCGACGTCATGGGCTATTCGCTGGGTGCCAGCGTCGCGCTGCAAACCGCCATTCGCCATCCGGAGGTGGTCGACCGGCTCGTGCTCGTGTCCGCGACGATGAAACAGGAAGGCTTTTATCCGGAGGGGGTAGCGGCCTTCAAACAGTTGGAGGCCAACGCTGCCACTCTCGGCCCTGGCGTCAAGGCATCGCCGTTAGGGAAGGCCTATCCCGATGTCGATTGGACCAACCTCTTCAGGAAGGTCGGTGACCTGACCAAACGCCCCTTCGACTGGAGCGCCGACGTCGCCAAGCTTCAGGCACACACACTGCTGGTCTTTGCCGACGCTGACGCCATCCGGCCCGAACACATGGTCGAGTTCTGGAAGGCGCTGGGAGGCGGTCAACGCGATGCCGGGATCGATGGCTCCCAGCGGCCCACAAACCAGCTCGCCATCTTGCCGAACACCACCCACTACACACTCCCCGTCGAGCCGATGCTGCCGGAGATCGTCGGACGCTTCCTCAGAACGTTCAAGGAAGGACTTTAGTTTCCAAATCATCCTGCTGCATTTACGACCCTCCGCGTGGTTGCTTCAAACGGCTTCAACTCGGTGGCAGGGGGCTTCCATTTCCGATTCGCGACCCACTCGTCGAAGAGAGTCGATGGAGGTAGCAGCCATGGATACCTGACCCGGTTATAGGGGCCCGCAGCATCTACAAGGCTGCGAATCCGGCGACGCAGGGCGGAGGAGGAGACAGCGTTAATGCCATGACTCCATGCCAGCTATTCATCACTTCATTGCGAAAGCATCAATCCCGGTAAGTTGAGCAGATAGCGCCCAGAGGCGTTCGGCTTGTTCGGAGTCAACAGCGTAAGGCCGGACGCCAACAAAGGATGGCGGCTCGTTTTCATCCAGCGTGGCAATCTCGCAATCCTCGCAATACAAACCTCCCATGCCTTCCAGCTGAGAAGATGTTGCGGCCCATACTTGGGTCGCCGCACCTTGCTGCGTTGTCTTGAAAGTTGGGTCGGCAGGATCGCCATTGGCATCGAGCCAGCCGGCGGCCATCATTTCGTTCTGTGTCAGATGACGCTGGAGTGGCGTGAAAATCTTGCCAGGATGAAGGGAGAAAGCGCGGACACCTTCCTGCTGACCAAGCCGATCAAGATGGACAGCAAACAGCGTATTAGCTGTTTTCGACTGGCCATAGGCCAACCACTTGTCGTAGCCCTGCGTAAACTGCACGTCCTTCCAGCGAATACCCGATTGGTGATGTCCCGCCGATGACACCACCACCACTCTGGCACCGCCTTTGAGCGACGGCCAGAGCAGATTCACCAGCGCATAGTGCCCAAGGTGATTGGTGGCGAACTGTGCCTCCCAGCCCGGCCCTACGCGAGTTTCCGGGCAAGCCATGATCCCTGCGTTGCCGATCAGGATGTCGATGTGCCGGCCGGTTGCCAGGAAGCGTTGCGCGAAGCCATGCACGCTGGCCAAGTCGGAAAGATCCAGCCGCTCGATTTCGACGCCGGAGATTCCGCTGGTTTTTGCGCGAGCAGCTTCCAGATCACGCGCAGCGACAATGACCCGGGCGCCGGCATCCGCCAATACTCGCGTGGTCTCCAAACCCAGACCAGAGTGGCCCCCGGTGACGACCGCGGTGATGTTGGACAGATTGCGCCCTGCGAGTACCTCCGCTGCGGTGGTTGCCGCTCCAAAACCGGAGGAGATGAGAGATTGTTTGCTGGTCATGGAGTGTCCTTTGAGCCTGATATGGAATCGGGGCAGAACCCGTGCTCAATATTGTCCAGGCTGGACTTAGGGCTTTGAATGTAGAAAAGTCCGACTGTCTGTCGAGATCGTCCAAAACACTCTATGGATCCCCTGTCTGAAGTCCTCTCGCTATTGAGCACCCAGAGCTCTGCCTTTGCAGGGTTGAAGGCGGGTGGAGACTGGGCCATCGACTTCCCGCCGCCTGACGGCATCAAGTTCAATGCAATCGTTGAAGGGGTGTGCTGGCTGATTGTGGAAGGCGTGGAGCAACCTATTCGGCTGGAGGCAGGTGATTGCTTCTTGTTGTCGCGCGGGCGGGCATTTTCACTTCGCAGCAACCTAGCGTTGCCAGGCATCCAATCAGATGCAATCTATCGCCACGCAGTCAATGGCATCGCTTGTTGCGGCACGGCCGACGCGTTTTTCCTCATCGGTGGACGCTTTGCCTTTGGTGACGAGACCGGGCTTCTGTTCGACGAGTTGCCTCCCGTCGCGATCGTCAAAAACGGTTCAGATCAAGCATCCGTGCTGAATTGGGCTTTGCAGCGTATTGCCCATGAGCTTGCCTCTCCATCTCCAGGCAACTCGATTGTGGTTCAACATCTCGGCCACATCATGCTGGTGCAAATTTTAAGGATCTATCTGGCCCAAGAAGGAAACAGCACACCGAGCTGGTTGCTGGCCATATCCGATCCCCGTATCGGGGCAGTCATTCAAGCCATCCATGCCAATCCAGCCCATTCTTGGACGGTCGAAAATCTTGCCAAAGTCGCAGGCGTTTCTCGCTCGACCCTCGCTTTACGGTTCAAGCAGAAAGCTGGTATCGCACCTTTGGAATACGTTTCGCGCTGGCGTATGCAATTAGCTACACGAGCGTTGAAGGCGAACCACACCACCATTTCCTCGATAGCGCAGAAGTTGGGCTATGACTCTGATAGTGCGTTTAGCCATGCCTTTAAGCGCATCATGAAATGCTCGCCTCGTGAATATAGAGAGGAGGCTCAGTCCATGAAATAAGCGATTAGAGAGAGTTATCGGGGGTAGGGAAAGGCGGGCTCCGATTGAGCCGTCATTCCCCTGACGCACGCGCTCTATTTAATTGATTTGCATGATTTGAACAGTGAGCGATGGCAAGAGCTGCTTTCACCCCAAAGCCATTGCTCAACTATACCGAGGGGAATGAAGAATGAAATTCGATTGGCACGGCGGGGAGATTTCGCGCACTACAGAAATCGATCCCGATTATAGGAATACGCAAAACGTCCGACGCTTCCTTTCCCATCAGTGCGGACCTGAATTCAAATTTGACCGCGGATTCATGACTTGGGTGCGCAGCGGCAACGCGAAGAACATGGGCGACGTAGCCGATGAATGGTTGCGCCGCAAGGCAGCAACTGGCATTCCGGAACATTGACTATCTATATATCTCCGACATGGCAAATTTCCTCACCGAACGGCCTTGCCGCCCTGATGATTAAACGGTGTTATCGAGGGTTACCCGTGATGATGATCATGCAGTTGGTCTGGCACCCAATCTCGGTCGAGACCACCTGCTGCAAGCCATTGGTGTGTGCTCGCTCTCGCTTGGGTGATAAGGGAGGCCGCCGCCGAGTAATCGTAAGCTGAAATATTCAGCGGGCAGAGGCTGGGTACAATCCGCAGTTGTATTCGGGCGCCTGTGAAGCGCTCCGCATCGTGAGCCAACTGGCGCGACACAAGCAGGCTGAGGGCGTGCATGGCGCGCGCAACGGCACCAGGAGGTGGCCGGTTCAGCGCGCACGCAAAGCCGGTTGGCAAGACTACGATACGCGTTGCGCCAAGATTCATTGCTGTGGAAATCGGTGTGTTGTTGGCTACACCGCCGTCGACGAGCCATTGGGAACCGATCTGCACAGGTGGAAATACCCCCGGGATTGCTGTGCTCGCGAGTACCGCGTCAATAACCGGACCCGATGACAGAAGCACTTCGTGCCCCGTCAACATATCGGAAGCCACGATATGTACTGGCAACGCGGCATGCTCGAGTTTCTGGTAGGGAAGATGCCGTTCCAGTAAGCGCCGCAATGCATAGGAGTCAACCAGATGACCTCGTCTTCGAAGGACACCCAGTATGTTGAAAGGGAGCACGTCACGCCGCTTGAGCATGCACCATAGACGCTCGAGCTTCTCAGTGCATGTTCGTGTGGGCTCCGTGGCGAAGTAGGCCGCATTGATGGCGCCAGCCGAAGCTCCGACCACGAAAGTAGGTGTTTCGCCCCAATCCAGCAGAGCTTGCAGCATTCCCACCTCTACAGCCCCCAGACTGCCACCACCGGCCAGCACGAAGGCCGTGCGGGGTGATCGGCCGTCGCCACTTGATAGCGTTGTTTGTGCCATGCCGGATACCTGCGTGCCTTTTTGCGGCTACATCGCGGCAAATCGGCTGCCGCATCCATCCAACCTCTTATGTTTGGACTTCGCTGCATAGCGACTCGGTGTTACCTGGCAATTCGAAATATGTAGCGCAAAGCGGCCTAGGCACTGCTGGGTGGCGGAGCAGGGGGTCAATACAAGCGTTTGCTCAATGGCTACTGGGCGAAGCAAAACTCAGGTCAGAATGTGCTTTCGAATGACCACTTTATGGCCGAGCCTGACGTAAAGCGATCAGCCCGTGTTATCGGGGGGCAAGGGTGCGCCTGCTTTCAACAAAGCAGCCATTCGATGTCTACGAGATTCGGGCGGTTCATAATGTCAGGAACTGGGGTTTTCGTTGAATACAGGGGGAGCTGTGGCCACGATAGATGGATTCTTGCTTGGCGGACGCCCTGACTCGGAAGGTTGCGCCGATCACGGGGCAGCCATCGCGTATCGCCTTCGCGCGCCGAGCCAGGTGAACCGTTCCGACGAGATCGATGGCTGGAGCGTGGAAAGTGCCGTAGGCAAGTCAACCATCGTGGCGCGGTCGCCGCAGACGCTCAACAGGCGGGAAGTTATCGCGGCAGGAACGGAAAACATCCAACGCTATCTCGACTTGCTGTCCTACGAGCGATTCGCAGTCTCGGAATTGGACGGCGTCGGAGCCGGCCACGTGCTGCTCTATACGCAGGGTAACCGCCGTATCGTGAAGATCATGGCCACCAGCGACTTGGGAATGGGAGTCTCTGTGACGGCTACGACTTACGATCACGAAGGAAATCCGAAGCCGACACCGCCGGGGCCGCCAGCAGTATGAACGCCGACGTTGCGTTTCTATCGGCTCATGCTGGTCGATCAGTACGAGCGCATGCGCTGCTATTTGTTCCACGCCAAGCCGGAGGACGGCATGGCGGCACCAACTCTTCCGGACCCGGAGTCGCTGGCGCTCGCATATGTGTCGTAGCGCCCGGAAACCATCCGGGGAGATGTACCAAGGCCGTGCACGACAAGCACGAGGGCCACGGCCAGAAGCGCCCAAAGGACCACCTCCGGCCCCATCGGCTGCGATCCTTGATTGCGCATAATGTATATTATGTCAAATTATGTAAATGGCTCCGCCGGGCCTGCAAGCGCAATGTTGCGTGTCGGTGCTGCCTGCCGCATTGAATGATGCGCTGTAAGCGTTGAGTTGGTGCTGCTTAGGCGTAGACATGTCTGCCTCATGTTGAACGACGGCGGACAACTGTGCATCACGGCGGCCATGGGCGCGGATAACTCTCCGGTTAGAAGACTCTGCGGACAAAACTTCATGCGTCCTGGCCGCTTTCAGGCTTCGCCTGGATAGCCGCAGCAGCTGGTTGCTCGGATACTCGCCTCTCTAACCGCCTGGACATGCCACGCGCAGCTACCGCGGAAGTAAACCAGCGGTACGCTGGCAAGCCGTATCCGAGCAGTAATCCGATGAGGAAGGACAGGCCCAGGTGCTGATTTCTCACTGTGCTGTCGATAAGTGGCTGGAGCTCCGGATCCCCAAACCAGCCGCATGCCGTGCTCACATCATCAACGGGAAGCCCCACCCGTTTCGCAATGGCTTCGCCACTGAGCGTCTTGCAATCAGCCGCAGTGAAATGGCGTGCCGTACTCCATACCTCGAAATTGGTTGGTGCCAACAAGAGTCCTTTACCGCTACCGTTCTTGACGCTGACCCACGCGCGCTGGGAGGTTAACGCGCTTATGGCAAGGATGAGCGTCGCGCCGCAAACCATGGTGATCAACAAAGACGTGATGAACTCCCAGCGCTTGGGGGGAGCCAGTTTTAAGCCGGGCTTACGTAAATCGAAATAATTGCCACAGCGCGCTACGTCCCCAATCTCCTCATTGTTGTCGACGGTCCAGGCGATTAAGCGACGGGTGTCCTCAAGGGTGCGACAACGCACGCCCGTTACCGCACGAAACTGCATCAGCGTGCTGCGTGAAGCAAGATAGGCTCGAATGACTCGATCACCCGGCTGGGGCTTGCCGTGGACAAGTGACCACAGCCGGGCAAGCAGCATGTGGGGAGAGCCACTTCGCCAGCACAGCCACAATAAAAGAAGGCCAATCGCACCCAGGTGAAGAAGGGTCCAAGCCCAACCGGGAATAGCACTAACGATTTCGAGCATGTCGCCCCTTCCTTGGTGAGTGTGGCTCTGTATTGCCCCTGTTCGGCGAAGCCTTAATTCGTGCCATCAGCTTTCTGGATCGCCGCGGGCTCGGTCAGCGTAATCGCATCAACGGCGACACTTGGATCATCCGCGCGTACCGTCGTGGTTATCGTGCCGGGGTCAATGTTGAATTTTCTCGCCCAGTCGACCACGTTCTTGGGCCTGTAGGTTTTATCGGCTCGCCACCTGGCAAAGACGGATGCGTCGATGGTCTCGTTCACCACGAACTTGACGTCTTTTCCATTCCCCAGCGTGGCTTGTCCAATTGGGCGCCGAAACGGGATGAGGAGGTGAAAAAGGGCGTAGAGCCCGAAAGCCATCTCCCGGAATGAGTTGTTGATTAGCCCCTCTTCCACGCTATCGTCTGCTGGCATGTCCCGAAACACCAGGCCCCTTGCCTTGGCCTTTTCCATCAGCCACATCAGTGGCCGCTGGGCAAGAATGTCGTTCGCGTATCCACCACCGACGTTCGCGTGAGCTCCCGCAAACCAGCGCTGCTCCACTCGCTGAGTGTCCGGGAATGCATATGCCCCTGTGGCGCTCTTATCGTCCTTGGCGCGCGGCCAAGTCCACAGCGTCGGCGCAAATGCGCGCCGATGCTCGTCAATCGCGAGCGCGTGATAGGCGGTGTCGTCATTAATCCAGAGGTCAGTCTGGAGGAAGTTGTATTGGGACCGGCTAATGAAGGGGATGTTGCCAAAGGGAAGGCCGAGTGCCCCGACTGTGTCCCATACGCCAAGGAACCAGATCGCGACGGGGCGAGAGTATCGCTTCAACCAGCGCTCCTCCGTTGTGAGGTTTGCATCCGCCGCATGGACAAGTTTCCGGATGGAGGTGACCTCACGTCGGCGGTATCGCGCGTACAGTTGGTCCACGGACAGTGGCGATCCGGCGATGAGGAGCCCGCATTCAGAGATAAGGCCGTTCAAGGCGCGAGCGGTATAGGCGCCACGACTGAAGCCAAAGATGAAGATTCGATCGCCCGGGTTGTAGTTCTCAACGAGCCATTCGTAGGCATTGATGACTTCAGCGTCCAACCCGTAGCCGAAGGCTCCTCCCATGAATCGCTGTCCAAAGAGCGTGCCCACGCCCTGGCTGTAATAGCTGATCTGGTCTTCGCTCGTGACACAAAGCGACTTGGCACGCCAGACGTTGGTATTGTTCTGGACGGTATTCCAGGTGCCATCCAAGAAAAGCGCAATGCGCTTTGGATTTGTCATGCCTCTCCCCCTATTTCGTTCGAACCAACGACTCCCCATCGTTATGACTACCGACTGCAGTGCGCATCAGTCATCGAGCGCAGATGGGCCGTGCGCCAAGCGAATCCGCATTCGAGCCTGGATCTCTTGTAAAAGCGCTTCGTCTGCGTTGCTGAGCGGCCCGATCCTTTCCGCGATATCGAATCCGCGCCAGACTTCGACCCAATGCCCGTCGCGATCCTCAACGCGCTGTATCGACCATGTCATGTCACTCGTCTCCTGTCTTCACCTGACGCTCGTCCCGGGTCACTTTTCGGTCGTGTTGCTGCACGACACTCGGGGCGCTATTTCTTAGGATGCATGTCGCGCACGAGCTCATGAAGGCTTTTGCCGGTCCGCTCCCGAACCGTTTCCAGGGTTGTATCCGAGCGAAGGCCCTGGGCAAAGTTGGGGCCGTATTCCTCCCTGAGCGTGCGGACGAGGGTGTCGCCACGCTTCTGGCGGATCTCGCCGGCCTTGGGTGGGTTTTGGTCGCGAGTGCGGCCATCGAGGCCGCGGGGCAGCTTTTTGCTCATGAGCGTAGCCCTCAGGTGTGCCGCCTGCGGCGGCGTTGCGGCCATCCTAATGGCCTACCGGTCTCATGCGCTGAGATGACCTGTCCACGGGTTGATCTGGCAATTTGTGCAGCAGCCTGTTGCACAATTGGTCAACAGTCCGCTGACTAATTGTCCAGCGGTCTGCTGGACAGTTAAATCGGACGCCGTGGCTTCGAGATTGTGGCTTCAACTGACTGAAAAATAGCCGTTTCCTACTATTATATAGATAGCGAATAATGGCACTTATTCGCTATCATGAAGTGTCGGCGTCATCTGGGGCGCCTCCTGAGCACCGTCATGGCCGAGCCGACCACCCTTCCCCTACGTGTTGTCGATGCGCTGCAGGACCTCACTTCGGTGCCGGCGGTAGCGCCCGATATCCATGCGCCGCGTCCCGCGATGGCCTCCTCGGTCGAGGCCGTGCTCGCGCGCCTCGCCAACTGGTCGAGCGACTTCGCTGCCGGCAGCGCGCCGGCCACGGTGAAAGCGGTGCGCTCCGACTGGACGCAGTACCTGGTGTGGTGTGAAGCGAGAAGGGCGACTCCCCTGCCCGCCTCCGTCGAGCAACTCGAAACGTTCTTGTCGGCCATGATCGACAAAGGGCGCAAGCGCGCCACGGTGGACCGCTATCTCTATACGGTGGGTTTGGTGCATGTCGCCGCGGGCTTGCCGAGTCCGTCGAAGGATCCGGACTGGCCGGTCAAATGGAAGAAGCTCATTAGACGTCTGAAAACTACCGGTGGCCACGCGCGCCAACAAGCCGGCGAGCTCGACATGGCCGGCGTCGACACCATCCTGGCGACGCTGGGTGAGAGTCCGCGCGATCTGCGCGATGCCGCGTTGCTGTCGATGGCCTCGGATACCTTGTGTCGCGAGTCGGAACTGGTGGCCATTCGCGTCGAACACCTGCACCACAACCGGCGTCGGAATACTTGGTCGCTGCATGTGCCGTTTTCCAAGACCAACCAGGATGGCGCCGCGCCGGACTATCGCTTCGTGAGTGGGGAAACGATCGCGCGCGTGCGTGCGTGGCAGGCCTCGGCCGGCATCATCGAAGGCGCCCTCTTCCGCCCCACCGGTGGACGGCCAAAGGCCAATGGTGGGGCGGCCGAAGCGTTGTTGCCGCAAGAGGTAGCACGGATTTTTCGGCGACGCGCCAAGGCCGCGGGGTTGGAGCATGCCGGGACGATTAGTGGGCATTCGACGCGGATCGGTTCGGCCAATGACTTAGCCGAACACGGTGCGACTGGCACGCAGATCCAACACGCTGGCGGTTGGAAAACGGACCGCATGGTGACCTATTACACGCGACGTTCGCAGGCAGGCGCGTCGGCTATGGCTGAATTGCGAGCATCCAACACGTCGAGCCCCAAGGAAAATCCGGCGTAGTCAGGTGCGAAGGTTAAGAGCCATAAGCACGGATCGAATGAGAACTACGCGGCTCCACCGTAATCCGAAGGGGCGTTTCAAAGCACGCCAAAAAAGCCATCCATGACGGATGGCTCTTTCCATGGGGCCACCGCATCACTTACTTGCTCCAGTGACCGTCCACCCACTCGTACTGCGACGTACCGTAGTTGTAGCGCCAGTGCCCCTTGACCCACCTCGTCGCGCCAAGGGGTTGCAGGGGCCTTAAATTTTGGATCCTGTCCGGTGGCTTCGGAGGTTTCGGCGGCCTGGGTGGCTGAGGAGGCTTAAATCCTCGAAAAACCATAGACCCTCTCCTTCAACGAAAGAGCTTCCGGAGCAACGACGCCCAACCTATCGTCGTGCGGTTATAGACACGGTTGTAGGCCGCCTTCTTAGGATTCGTCAGCCACCCATAGCCCCTTGGTGCGCGTAGACCGAGCGAATTCTTGACCATTCGCTTGACCGATGTCCTGGCCGCGATGGACTTCTTCCAAGACGGTTTGCGAACTCCAAATTTCATATCCTCCCCCTGAGTGCCACGACTGGCAATACGCGAACGCGGCACCCGGCTTGGGGCCGCGCCCTTACACCCTACGCCAGTGGTCGGGGATTCGTTTATCCGACAAATGGCGTACCCGAGCGACGTGCAAGGCATGGGTTGGGTACACCGCTTTAGCCCACGCAATGGCGCCGGCCTGCGTGCTCGATGTGTGGAGTGGCGTACTGGAATGGGCAGGCTCAACCGTGAAACGCCCAGAGTGTTCATTGATAAATAGACTGCTCATCGCTCTCGGTGCCTCCGTAGTAAGTAGGTAGCCCTGCAGGTCAGGCGCGAATTACTTGAATCGCCGACCGTACGGTTCCGCGCAGCCCAGCCATGTCTACGGCGACATGCCAGTGGCCGTAGCTCGGAACTTGAAGCCGGATGGGGGTCTGCTTTGCGAGACCTCCGACATACCGGTACTGATGCCCGCTCCGGTAGCTGGAAAAATTGGAGTTATCCATCAACCGAATATTTGCGGCGCTCCCATGGAGCGAGATCTGAACCACATCTCCGTTGTCGAGCTGCCCCAGGTCGTAGTGTGTGAAATTCATCAAACGTCTCCTTGGTACGAGCAGGTCACCGCCCCTCGGTATTGGCGCGAACATTCAGCCGCCAACTAATACGGCCTTGGTCCGTCGTGTGCTGGTGGTGATTCTGGGGTGGAAACGGATCGGACTCATTGCAGGCGTCCTCTTTGCCACACCCCAGACAGCGGTAGATCCCCGAAACAGGCACCGTGTTGCCAGGGTAATAAGTCTCTGTCCACCAAGAAAATTTCATGTCACCCTTGCTCAATTTCGAATCATCGACATACCAGGACATGTGACCTCCGAAAAATAAAACGACTTGCTTTATTTGACGAAATCGACAATACACTAGACATGTCGATATCGTCAAGTACCATTTGACAGACCCTTGCTGGACCTCCCTTTACATGCCCGAAGATCTGTTCCCGACTCGTCTCCGCCTCATCCGCGAACAACGAGGTTTCACCCAAGCCCAGCTCGCCACTGAGGCAGGGCTCCCTGCAACGACCATTTCGCATTTCGAAGCAGGCTCAAGAAAGCCATCGTTCGATAACCTTAGAAGGCTGAGCAAAACGCTGAACGTCAGCAGTGATTACTTGATGGGCATCACTGACACGCAAGAAGCGACTGGGGCGGCTTCTCGCATTGCTAGACACTTGGGCAATGCCTCCAAGGAAGACATCGCGTTTCTTGAACAGATGGCTCAGGCCATGGCCAACAAGAGCAAACCCAACGATGAATGACAGTCGGCGTCAACAGATTCACACCAAAGCTCTTGAGCTCCTGAGTGATGTAGGCCTCGATGCCCTCCCTGTTGACCCGCTACAAATTGCCCAGCATCTCGATATTGATGTCCACGCGAAATCCGCCAATGTCGAGGGCGCATCTGGCTGGCTTATCAAATCCGGCGAACACTTTGGTATCGCGTATGCGACGCACATCCAGAGCAAAGGGTTTCAGCGCTTTAGCATTGCCCATGAACTAGGCCACTACTGGCTAGACTCTCACCCAGCGCATATCTTCAAGCAGGGCGATATGCATCAATCGCACGCTGGGTTTGGAAGTGCGGACCCTATTGAGCTTGAAGCCGACTACTTCGCTGCGTGTTTGCTGATGCCGGCAACGCTATGTAAGCGGGTCATCTGGGGTAGCAAGGATGGACTTGCTGCGGTCAAGGCCTTGGCCCAGGCGACCCACACATCCCTCCAAGCAGCTGCGATTCGCTACGTCGAGCTCAGCAAAATTCCCTCTGGCATCGTCCTCAGCCTGGACGGCGTGGTGGAGTACTGCCTCGATGGTGGAATCAGGAAAGAAATTGGCTGGCCCAGGGGGCTTGGTCGCGGGGCGTCTATTCCACAAAACACAGCCACGCGACGCTTGGCCTCGGACCCCGATGCGGTTCGTCGTGCCGACGAAGACAGTGATGACGCGCCGGCTTCTGATTGGTTCCATGGGGTAGAAACCAGGCAAACGCTCACCGAGGAGGCTATCGGCCTTGGGTCATATGGCAGAGTCCTCACGCTTCTCACTTTGGATGAAAGTGACGAAGATGAGGAGGATGCTTGGGAAGAGCCTCGTTTTCGATGATAGATGAGACGTATCGCTACTGAGACGCCGTGTCGGTGCCAGGCTAAAGGGGGGGGTCTCATGGGCTTCCTCTTGAGCCGAGATGTTCTACAGGGGGAAATATGGGTAGACGGTCTTCCAGGGCGGAAGGGGCATTGCTGGTGCTGGCCCTCATCGTTGGCCTGCCCATCTATCTCGCCACCAAACTCTTTCAGACCACGGGCTGGGTCATCCCAGTCGTCACCGTCCTCGCAGTCATTGCCCTCCTCGTCTGGAGTGCGCACGTCAAAAAACAGCAGCGGCTGGCCTACCTGCGCGAGAAGTACCAAGACGAAGATATTGTGCAGAAGGTTTTCGCGGGTGAGTTCTGGCGGGGCCAGACTGAAGAGCAACTGCGCGATTCCTTGGGTGCTCCCGTCGCCATCGACAACAAGCTTTTGAAGACCATGACGCGGGAGGTGTGGAAGTATCAACCCTCTGGCGTCAATCGCTATCGACTGCGCATCACGGTCGAAAACGGCCGGGTTGCTGCATGGGACCAAAAGACCTAACCGTCACCACGTGGTGATAACAGGAGGAGCAAAGCATGGCCACAAGCAAGAAAGATGCGTCCAAGGCTTCCAAGTTACTCCGCACCAGCAAGAGCAAGATGGTTCGCTCGGTTGCAGGCTCCGACCTCGCCCAAGCCAAGCGAAAGAAAAAGAAGTAGGCGCTCAACAGGAAGGGCCACCTCGAGTGACCCTTCCTTCGTCAAGAGGGCGTATGAGTGATTGCCACGAGAGAGTGAGTCACTGCTTCAACCTAGTCGTTTGAGCAACCAAGCAAGAGCGAAGGTTCACCTTTACTTACTTGCCCCGATGCAGGTCAATTTGCTGCTGTATCCAGCCATCTAGCTCGAAACTAGCGTCGGCTAAGCGTTCGAAGCCCGTAGTCTCTTCGAGCTTCGGCAATTCGTATCTGCGAGGCGCGCTCGTCTCACGAGAAGGCTATTCTCTGCAAGTAATTGCTATTGATGTCCCCCTGAACTCCCTGGATGACTTCATGCAGCGTCATGTGGTGCTGAGCGAGGGCCATCAATCCAACTAGATTCTTCGGGATAACATCTGGTCGTGCCTCATTGAAGTCGTTGACTTCCTGACCTTCAATGTCTTAGTGCGCCCCAAGAATCTGGGAAAGCCTCGACGCGCGACCGGGGCGAAGCTCTCCTTCTATATCTCTCAAAGGTCGGAGGTAAGTGCTCCTCACCATCTCCCTGACCACAGCTCCAATCTCGGGCCCGATGCCCCGCCCCCCCCCCCGGACCGAACAATGCTGTCTACGCGACCCCGCCACCGCCCCTCTGGCGGTATCCAGCGCGCTTGGAGACCTAGAGCGAGCGAGCTCGTTCCGTCGCCCTCGTGCGTCCGCCAGGGACTATTTAGCCCACGTAAGCATCGATGCGAACGAAAGAAGGTGGACGTCTCTTCAAGCAATACCAATGGCCAAAGTAAACGTCTGTAGGAAGTGAAAATCAGGTCGACGGAGCGCAAAGCCGGATTCCAGCGGATCGCACAGTTTGACCAGCTCAGCATAGTCAGTGTCCGCTAGGTAAGGTCGTAGCCGCGCGCCCCAAGTCGCACGAAAAATTGCCTCGAGAAGATAGTCTTCGTCGCTGGGATTGAGAGGAGACACTCGATCAATATTGAACGTTTGTGCCTGTACGTCTTTCAGGCCAGCTCGTCGCAGGATGCCCACCGACGCTCGCACAGCCGTCAAGTCGCGTTCGTCGAGACTGTACTTGTCCCGATAATACTGACGCACGGCTTCGTTTGTCAGTCGCTCGAGTCTTGAGTCCCATGCGAAGTACATGTCAGGAAGGAATGAGCTTTGCCCTAATGCGATACGACCGCCTGGTCGTAAAAGGGTGGACAGTGTCGCCACGCTGGCATCTGGATCTCGCAGGTGATTGATCGTGTTAACGGACCAGACCAAGTCGAAACTTCGTGCCGATAATGGTGGCTTGGTCATATCAGCTTGAGCCACCAAGACGTCGATCTGAGCTTGCGCTCGGGCCACCGCTAGATGTGGTGAGGAAAGATCTAGGCCGATGACTATGCCATTGACGCCAAGAGCATCACGAAACCACTGGAGTGCTTCTCCTGTGCCGCAGCCCGCATCCAATACTTGCATGCCAGGCTCTAGACTCAGACTGGCGATCGCGTTGCGAAGTTCTGGCGCCGCAAATCGATTAAAGAGCGACAACTTTTGCGCATAGTCCCGGCTTTTCGTATCGCCTAGTAGCCCTGAATCGACAATCGGCTTGTCCACTTTGGCACCTGCAACAAAGGTCGGCCCCTATACCACCGGTAACCCTGAGCTTTTCTAGCCGGGAAAATCCCAGTGGAAAAATCAGGCCTTGAGCTTGCCGTGATAGTAGGCGCCTCTATCGTCGTATAGCTCAATCTTTCCGTCGGCTTTGAGCGCCCCGTAGTAGTAGCGGCTCTTGTGATCGTACAAGTCGATCTTGCCGTTATCTTTTAGCTTCCCGTACCAGTAGTTCCCTTGCGGATCGTAAATGTCGATATTGCCGCCATCCTTGAGTTTGCCGTGGTAGTAGGCGCCGGCCTGATCGTAGAACTCAATCTTTGTCATTCTGTGGTCTCCTTATCTGATGACGGGTGTGCAGAGTGAACCAAACCGACAGGTTCAGTACCACTCCCACAATCGCGGCCGTGACGGCAGAGAGCGCTGCATTAAGAGCTTGATTGCTGCGCAGCGCCTCCACGTACGGTGCGCCGAGAGATATCCACAAGAAGCAAGGCGCGAACGTTACCCAGGTCGTCAGTATCGAGCCGACCACGCCGGCCGCCATAGGCGGTAACCCAGTTTCATGGTAATTGGCCCCAAGAAGGCGACGAACTGCAGCACCATGATCAAAGGGCCAGGCGTTGTCTCGGCAAGAGCCAGGCCATCCAGCATCTGTCCCGGCGTAATCCAGTGGAAGTTCTCCACAACGCCAACAGTCTTGCCGACCCGTCGATGAAACTCGCGCTGCAGGCCATTGGCCAACCGCGCGGGCGGGTACTTGACGCGATGGAGCGCGTCGCGATTCCTGGCGACCACCTTCTCCGACGGCAAGGATCGCGCGCTTTATCGGCGCATCGTGCAGAGGGTGGGCAAGGTCGATACCTTGTCCATCGGAATGGAGTGCGATGGCGCGCCGCTCACTTGGCTCTACGGCCCTTATTTGAGCCAGCCGATCAGCCGCAAGGACGACGAATCGCGGCGCTTGTCCGGATCTGGCAGCGAGAACGCCTGGAGGATCGAGGAGGAAATTGGCTGCAGAACGGCTTACGTCTACGCCATGGGACAGGAGCCCTGGCTGCGATTCGTTGCTGGCCTGCAATACACTCCCCAAAGCAAGCAGATCGTCGAGTCCGACAAGTTCATTGGTCGCTGCCGGGAAGCCGGACTGACGGCGGAACGGCTGTACGGGTCCAGGACGATGCGGGTGTGAGCGCTCACCGCAGTCCCGCCTATTTGGATCCGCCTTGATCTCTACCAGATCGTCTAGCACACCGTACTGCGGAAGAAGCGCGTCAGAACGCGGCCCTGGTTGGCGAAGCTGTGCTCCTGCGAACTGTCAAACAGGTGGCAGCCCGCGGAGACCGTGACGGCTCCCGACGCCAATTCCAGTGTCAGCGTCCCCTCCACGACTACGATGAGGACATGCCAGCCCGAGGGGTCCGCGCCAGCCTGGTAGCGCTCGCCTGGTTGGAGCCGCCATTCCCACGTCTCCACTTCGCGGCTGACGCTCACGCTGCTGAGCAGGACTCCCTGGCCGCCCTGCGGTCCCTCCCAGCCCAGCCGGTTGATCGCATTGTTCATCGACGCGCTGCCCGGCTCACGCACCAAGTCCGCGAGCGTGGCATGGAGCACCAGGCCGATGCGGTCCAGGGTCGCGGTACTGACGCTGGTCCCTCCCCGCTCGATACCACCGATCATCCGCAAACTGACGCCGGAGGCGTCTGCCAGCGCCTTCTGGCTAAGTCCGGCGCGCTGGCGGTAGCGGCGCACATTGTCTGCCACGTGTGACAGGAAGGCTGGAGTGACGGGACTAGGCAAAATATTGCCTCGCTGCTATAGGTAATATATTGCTCATTCTCGGGAATCCGCATGCTGTTGACCAGCCCGCGCTGCTGGCGTGCCGCGCTCGCACTTTGCGTTGCCCTGCCCGCCGCCGCCCAGGCCGCACCCCCCGCGACCTGCCCGCCACCGATTGCCCTGACGGCCGCGGCCGCCCGGGACGACCTCGAACTGGCGATCCGTGCGACCGAAGCCGCCCTGCCCAACATCTATTGGCACCAGACACCGGAAGCATGGGAAACCGCCAAAGCGCAGGCACGCGCGACGATAGGCACCAGAACCTCCGAGGAGGCGTTCCTGCGTACTCTCCGGGTATTGCTATACCAGATCGGCGAAGGGCATTTCAGTGTGCGCCCCAGTGATGCCGTGGCCTGCCGTTATCGAGCCGCCCTCCAGTTTCCACTCGACGTACTGTGGCGCGACGACGGCCTTTTTGTGGCCGCCGGCTATGGCGATGCGAATGACATCCCGCAGGGCTCGGAAATCCTCACCATCAACGGAGAGCCGCACACTGCATTGCTCGACGAGCTGTATCGGGCCAGCCCGCATGACGGCGTGATCCGCACCGGTGTCATGCGTGATGAAGGTGCGCGTTATGCAGCGATGCGCTGGTTCCTGCGCGGCGAAGAACGCGCCTTCCACCTGCGCATTCGCATCCCCAATGGAAGCATCCGCGACGTCGAGGTGCATCCTGTGCCCTACGTCATCCGCCCTAAGCCGCCAGCTGCCTTGTCTCCAGTAGCTCAACTGCAATGGATCGACGACAAGACGGCCTATCTCTATGTCCCCACTTTCAGCAACAAGCGCTATCGCGCCGTCGGGGCCAACTACGCCTCGACGATCCAGGCCATCTTCGACGAATTGGGCGCAAGGGGTGCTGAGCGCTTGGTGTTGGATCTCCGCGACAACGGCGGAGGCTCTGAACCGAACGAGACGATCCTGTTCTCCTACCTTGTCGAGCGCCCCTCCCAGAAGTACGCATCCGTTCGCAGCCGGGCGAATGACCTGAAGGTCACCAGCCCTTCAGGACGTGTGTACCGTCACCAGATCTACGACAGCGACGAACTGTCGACTGTGCGCAAAGTCGGCGCAGATGCCCTGGAACGGCTCAACGCCCCACCGGAAGGCCTCATGACGCGCTGGTCCCCCGCGTCGCCCGTGTTCACAGGCAAGCTCGTCGTGTTGGCCGGCGGCATCACCTTCTCTGGGGGCGCCGAGCTGGCCTCGCTGTTGTATGCGAGCCGTCGAGGGGTGTTCGTCGGAGAGGAAGTTGGTGGTACTCACGCCGGCAATACGAGCGGCTACAAATGGGAGCTCAAGTTGCCGCACTCGGGCATGGAGATCGGCATCCCGCTGCTCAAATTCCGATTCACCTGGCCCGAAGTTCAGCACGACCATGGCGCGTTGCCCGACTGTAAAGTGCAGCCGCGCGTTGGTGAGCGTCGTCAGATTGACGATGCCGCGTATCGGGTAGCGCTGGCATTGCTGGCCATGCCATGGACACAACCACGCGGCGTCATGTGTCCAGCGCCCGCGGAACCCTGAAGCGCTGTCGATGCTGCGGAGTGCGCCGATTTCAGCGCGAGCGGCATACTTCAATGTCGCTCGCGGGTGATTACCGATCCTTCCCCCAGATCACCACTCCCCCGCGTATGGTGTCGCGCACGCGAGCAAAAGGCGGTTGCATCGTCTGCCGGGTCGCCATCGAGGAGCACGAGATCAGCGTCCATGCCCGGGGGCGATACGTCCTTTGTGCGCGGCATAGCCAAAACGAGAGGCTGGCGTGTCAGCTGGGAAACATTTCAAGGCCGACGACTGTGGCGTGATATGGGCAACGCCTTGGCCATCGATCACCGCCTCCACCACATAGGTGATCACGCTTGGATCGCTGCGTAGATCCTCCCTTTGCTCCGCTGAAAGGCCTTTTTCTTCCACCCCGTACGCGGCATCACAATCCGGCATCGTCGCCTTGGTCAGCCCGGTGGCCTGCTTGATCATTGCCCAGCAGTGAGTGGCGTCGCTACGCATCGAGCAAGGTGCGACGTAAAACTTGCGATACGTCAATGTCAGCGGGTGGTAGTACCACGGACGCAACTCGGGGTCGCGTGGCGGCAACAACGGCTTCACCGACAGCAGCGGCGCAGCGACGTCGGAGAATATCTTCCCATCGCCTGCGCTATCGTACACGGCGAAGGGTCGGCCACCGTTGGCGCCGTCACTCCCATCGAAGAACACATAACCTTGACGTACGCCCCGGAAATAACCGCTCCAGTCCCTAATCACGGTCTCGCCGTCGATGTTTTCGCGACGACAGGCTGGCTCGGCCTGTCCTTTCCGAAGGGTCACCATAGAGAGCTGGCCCGCTCCCTTGAGCCCCTCCAGATCCACTTCCTTGACCATCAAATCGGGGTAGTAATAGCAGGAGACCTTGGGATGAGCGCTGGGGTTCGGATCCGCCGGATTGGGCGGTAGCGTCAGGTGTTGCTCACGCAGCGGCTGGTCGAACAAGTTCGACGTCCCAGCCGCCCATGCACTTGCGTGGATGGCCAAGGCGCAGCTGGTCGCCCAATAGAGTTGGGGCGCGATGGCTCGCCAGGGTGACCTACTACGATGCACTTTGACTCGCCCCCAGGGACCCAGGCCAAGAGCCGGGCATCGATGAATTTCGCCAATGCTTCATAATGGACATGCCAAGGATCGTGGTGACCAAGTCTTCACTTGAACGGAGTCGAGAACGAAAGATTCCATAATGAGCCATCGCCGTGGTAGGTGGCGCGTACTTGCAACCCGTCTTTGGCCCACTGGTCCCATTCGACAATATCGTCGTCTACTTCCGTCACCTGCGGCGTACCGAATTCGCGCAGCGCATCTTCCCGCTTGGTGATCGGCCGGTCGCTGAACGGAATCGACCCCAAATATGGCTTGAAGCCCCTGCTGGTTGGGCCATACGCAAACACCGCCACTAGAATTCCCTTGCCGGCATCCTTCGGCACGGCAATTTTCTGCTCGTAGTTTTCCCGGTCCCAGAATGCCAGCTCCAATCCCAGGGACTTGAGTTCGATGGCATCCGAGCCTTCGGCCCGAAGTGTTTTGGTGGACAAGGACTGGATGTTTGCCCCCGCCGACTTCAAAAGCTGATCGAGATTGGTATTCAGTTCGGAATGTCCAAAGAAGGGGAATAACTCTTTCAGTATCACAGAAGGCTACCTCGGCTGATGCCCAAGCGACGCATTTCCCGACAGGCCGTTGAGCGACCAAGGCCGAGCTGCTTTGCTGCTTCGGCAGGTGAAGTTTTGGCGATGACGAGTTTGGGCGCCATAGTTCCACGAAGACGAGTGGTGTCAGATCGAACTCCTTCCCGCAGCCGGTCTAAAAGAGCTTCAGCCCATCCTTGCCGAGTACAAGATTTTTGAGAAAACCCATCGATTGCAGTATGGGTGGTCTCAGATATTTGCTCGCAGATTGACTAGAACTACGCTCATCGAAGGAGTGGGTGCTGTCGACAAATTAGCAGCCTTGTTCGGGACAGCTCCAATCAACGCACCTATGCTGACGACAGCACCTCGGCCGCTTGAGCAGGTCGAAAGCGGTTTCGCCATCAAGCCATCGTCTGACGTGCTTCTCTACGGTTTAGTGGACGAGCACGGCATCACTGTGCGTGGTGCAATGGCTCAGGGAGACGACAGGCAGATCTCTCGGGTGTTCGCCAAATTGCACTCGTCTTTCGGACTCATGCTGGTCGACTGGCGTCAGCAACTTGTTCTCTGCTCGGCTGGCCCGGACGGAAACTTTGTGGCTTGGCGTCCCTAGACGGCAGGTCCGCTTTCGACTGCTATATCAGCGGTCGACACAACACACCATGGACGCGCAAGCGTTAGCGGAAGTTCGCAAGGATCTGTCCGGCCACCTGCCCGTTACCAGGGCAGGTATGTCCGCTTTTCGGAGCGTCGAAATCGCATCTCTTCGGCCACGAAGTATGCGGACCAGGGGCCATGAAAGCCCTCTATCGTGAAGCGGAACACGCTACCGCCATTGTTGTCGAAGAAGCGCTTGCGCGTATCGTCAGGGAGCGCCCCGGGCAAGAGCTTGGAGAAGACCTCCGAGCCGGTGTCGGACTTCCAACTGATGGGGCAGTCAACGTAGCCCACGCCCATGAACTCGATCTGCATCTGATAGCCGTAGCTCATGTCCAGCGTGCCCCTGAGCACCGCACGGGCCTCATCGAGGCTCACGAGATAAAAATCCATCCACGGGTGTTCCATGATGGCCGAGTTCAACGCCTGCTCATCCGTTTCATATTCGGTCTTGTCATCAGCAGGGTTCATTCAGCACTCGGCGATGGTCGACAGTGGAGCTATCACGAAAGGCGGTTTTTTGTCGGCATCAAGTGGTCCCGAAACCCATCTGGTTCGTAAGTGGCGGATGAGCGGCGTACCACCTCGCATAATGCGATCATCAGAGAGAGAAAAAGGGCTGCACTGAGATTCTATGGGATCAAGGGATTGCCAGGGAACGGAATGCGCTCCCAGCGCGTGCCATCGAAACGTGCAATGTCCTTGTAGCCGATCGCCCACAACACGCCATCGACGACTTGCAGTATATGGCCGTCGTTGAATTCCGGCGTCAGTCCTGTCTTCAGCCGGTGGGCAGCACCATTTTCGTAGAAGAAGAGCCCCGTCTCGGTCGCCAGGTAAATCTGGCGATGGTAGGAAACGACGTTCACATAGGGGCGGCCTCGATCAAGGTCCAGCATATGCTTGAAGCCGTCGATGCAATTGCCGTGTAGCAGGGTTCCGTGGCGACCACATGCCCATATCGACGCTTCATGTTCGATGTGAATACTGCTGATCGAGGGAATGCCATGTGCGACAGATGTCCAGCACTGGCCGTCCCGGCAAAGCAAGATGCCGTCGTTCACATTGGTATGCCAGCCGCCCACATAGATCTCTTCTTCGTTGGGTCCGGCGATCGCACCAAGACTGAGGTCGCTCTTGATGCCCTCTGTCAGCAGTATCCCTTGATCGATGTGTTCCCAGCTTCCGTCCCGCAGCCGCCTGTAAACCTGGCCACTGCCGCCGCAGGCGTAAAGCGAGCTCCCGATCTGCGTAACGCTTTTGAGATAGCCCCACCCCTTGGCGTCTTCGTGCCAGAGACCGGAGTCGGCAATTCGTTCGGTCTCCGGCTCGCGCCCCATGGGCAGATGATAAAGTTCACCGTCCTCGTCGAGAAAGACGTAAGCGGTTGGCGCATTGGACAAGCCGGCGTTCGATGCCAGCACAAACAAGGCTGCGTCCGAAATCGTGACGGGCATGTCGAAATATGCCCA
Organism: Dyella koreensis; assembly: GCF_044904565.1. Taxonomy (NCBI): domain Bacteria; kingdom Pseudomonadati; phylum Pseudomonadota; class Gammaproteobacteria; order Lysobacterales; family Rhodanobacteraceae; genus Dyella; species Dyella koreensis. Next base: position 429,534 of record NZ_JADIKD010000012.1, read on the forward strand.
GGTCGGGTCCTTTTCCTCGCGGAACAGGCACAGGCGGGAAAAGCCATCAAAGCGCTCGTCGCGGTGGGAGCAGGCTACGAAGAGATCGTGGCGCGTTCTAGCAACGGCCGCCTCGAACATGAGCGGGATGCCATCGGGCTTGGTAAGAGGCTTCATGGGTGCGGTCCATTTGCTACTCATCTGGAAGCGTGCGCCGACGCTTTCAGCTCGTTTGGAGAATGCGGATCGCCTCGGCGCTGAGCGCAGCCAGTTGACCGTCGGCGCGATGTTCCTTGGCAAGCACCGCCATCACCTTTCCGATATCGCGTGGTGACTGCGCATCTACGTGTTTGATGGCGTGCGCAACCATCGCCACTCGTTGCGCCGCCGTCAGTGGCAGGTAGAGAGTTGTCTCGAGAAGCAGCGCAGTGTCCTCGTAACGTGGCAATCCGCTGCTACTGAATTCAAGCACTCCCTCGACCTTCAACGGGATACTCTCTTCGCCAAGCCGACCAAATGAAAGGCACCTAGTGAGGAAAAACACATGCACGCCGAAGAGACACATGCTCCCATCGACATAGCCCGGCGCCGGATTGAAAGGAAATTGGAAACTCTTGCCGGCCAAGGCGGAAAAATCATCTAGGCCGAGGTCGATCTGATCGCACCGTAGCGAGGTGTTGTGCGTCTCCCCATTGAACTCGAACGGGGCAAGCTCAATGGCAATGGATGCCAGTCCCAACGGGCCGCCCTTAGGGGAATATCGTGCCTCTATTGCCTTGATCTGCTCGGTGGGAAACGGGTGCATCTTGTTTGCTCTTTCGCCCTATGACTGATTTTTCGTCGCGCTTGGCATGGCTTTGGAGGGCCGCCTGTTTGCAAGGACGGACATTCCGGTCAAATCGACCCGCAAACCTCTCAACAGGCCACTCCTGGCATGCATGGAGTGCATGTCACCTGCCCCGTTATCAAATTCATCGAGGTGGATCATGCCGCGATCCACCTCGTACCCTTCGGGTCGGGGATGAATACCCTTGGCGTCCAGCAATCGGAACGCAGCGTGCCTACGTCAGCGCCGCAGCAGCAGACTTGATTGGGACCATCGCAGCCATTGAGGCCGCAGCAACCATTGAGGCGGCGCGCGTCGCTGGTGTCATGGACGGACTCGTTGAGATCATCGGGGTTCGACCAGCATTGCAGCACAAACTCCAGCGGACTTGACGCGTCGCCGCAGGCTCGCTCTATCGGCTCCCAGCTCTCGAATGCTACGCCGCAGACGGTGAGCCGCTCGCCTTCCTTATGTTGGGGCTGCGCCACGCCAGGCGTTTTTCCGGACACGATGGTGAGCGCGCCAGCGAGCACCGTCTCGCATCGTGCGCATTGCAGGGCCATTTTCATCTATAGTGCTCTTAAGAAACATGGAGCCCGATGAGGCATCGGACTGGCCGAACCCAGACGACATGCATCTCACCATAAAACTCCGGGCACCTCATCCGCGAGGAGCGGGATTCGCACCGGTGATGAGCATGCCAGCATTCGCATTCGCTCGAAGGGTTGGACCTCGCCCGGCCAAGACTCCGATAACCTGATCCTGACTCCAGTGCGTGGCCTGCCCGCGAAGCCCGTTGATCAGCCGGATTCCGTTCGGATGCTCAATCGTGCAGACCATGGCCGGGCAAGTGCTTACCATCGTGCCCAACCAACAAGCAGGCATCATGGATTTCGAAGAAATCTCTGTGAATGGCCGGCTGAATTGATGACTGCGCCGCTTTTTCCTTGGCTGATGGGCCACCATCCTCGTCGCGAAGCGTGCCTGTATATTGGAGCCGCGTATTCCGAGTATCTCGACAATCGTCGACGCCATCACAGACATCCAGTTGACCTCGTGCCGAGGATATCCGAGGCTGCCAAATTGAAGGCAAGCCTGCAACTGCCCGCCAAAGCATGGGGTGTCTGTTGGAATTTCCGTCCCTTACTGAAAAGTGAACACATGAAACTGAAAAACATGAGCTACCTCGCGGTCATGACCAGCGCCCTGCTCCTTCCAAATGCAGGTCTCGCGGCAGACGCATCCAAATGCACGTTCGGTGAAGCCGAGAGAGACAAGATCGTCGACGGCATGAGCTACGACCAAGCGGTAAAAATTCTAGGTTGCAAAGAAAAACGGACGGGGTCGGGCGAATATACGTTCTACGAATGGAAATCGACCGTTCCTCGCAACCCCAATGATGAGTCTCGGACCTATCCAGGCGTGTCTGCCGGAATGAAGGAAAACAAGCTGTTCGGGGTCACCGCCTATTGAGAAAGAGGCCATGCCTGCCTCTTCAAGGTCAAATCAGTACGCTCCCTCGCCCTACGTGGAACATACGTCTCATGCAAAACCGAGCCAGGGCGTCCCGCATCGCCGCGTCTTTCCTTGCCGTCGGCTGCGTGAGCATGGCTGCCGCGCTGACCGTGGTTCCGGTTGCGCCGGCAAAGGCTCAGGAGGCCTACCTCCCGGCGCAGCAGGATTTTGTCGGCAAATGGAAACTCAGCAGTGCGACCAGTCGGCCGCCGCGCGACATGAAGACGGCGCCGACACCGGCGCAAGAAGCGGGCGCCACGATGTTCCAGGAGACTGTGACGACACTCTATGCCGCGTTCGACTATCTGGAGATCACCGCGGATGGTCGTTACATTTTCCACCGGCCCGGTGACCCGGCCTCGGGTCCCTGCGCACGGTGTGGGACCTGGTCCTTCAGCAGGAGCTCACTGTGGCTCAAGCTGGATACGGCACCGAGGCTCGATATCCAGGCCAAGGGCAGCGAGATGCAGATGACCTTCACTGCGGAAACCGACGAGACATCCAAGTATTCCTGGCTGGTTTTCGGCTGGACGAAAATAAAGTAAGCCGTGCGACGCTGAGCTATATCCCGGTTCGACAGACGTGCTGCTTGTCGTTCCTCCACTGCTCCGTGGCGGCGTTGCCGATATTCCAGATCAATCCCAGGCTGATCAGCCCGCAAAGGGCGCCAAGAACCAAGACGCGGCGGCGCCCACGGCGTTTCAGGAAAATGAAAGTGGCGGCCGCGTACACCATCAAAGCGGGTACGGCAAAGATCAGTACGGAAGCCGGTCCGTCGCAATCGACCGCGTCGACGCCGATCGCGCGATATTCATTCGCCGTCCCCACGATGCCGATAATCGCGACAGGCAACATGGCAATCAGGGCGACATAGCCAAGCAATCTGGAGAAACGGGGCACTTCGGTTCCTTTTACGCTCAATCCTGACGTTATCGATCCGCGACCACCGAGGCGATGCCGCCGGGCTGACGCGGTGCAAAAATACCCTGGCCACCGTCGATAACCGGCTAATCGCAGAGCCTGGCGCGGCGAGGCCTCAGGTTTCCGGTGCACAGGACATGGACCATGCTCCATCAGACATTCGATAACGTGGGTGCCGTCACCGGTTTGTTGGTGACGCCACCCGCGGGGCGGCCGGCCTGGGCAATCAGGCTCTCATGCGTGCAATGAGCCGGGATCGGGCGGCTCGGACCGATAAAGCAGACTTCCACGTAAAGATGCAGCCGTGCCTGCAGGCGCTCCAGCAATCGCTTGCAGGCGGAGGCGCTCACATCCTCTTCGCCGGTCAGTCTACCTACAAGGCGCATGAACCAGCCGTCGTGCGCCTGCACATACAAGAACCAGCGCGGCGGGTCTGCCGTGTCCGGCTGTGTGTCGCGGCAAAGCCAGATGGCGCGAGCGTGCTGAAAAAGCGGCTGGAGCTTCTCCTGCAGCAAGGCGAGTTCGGACGCCTGCATGTCGTGAGGAAACAGGACATCATCAGCTGGCCGGCTTCCATCGCCGCCGGCCCAGGCCAGGTCGGCGATCTGCCGGTGCCGCTCGGCCGCCAAGGTATCTCCCGCCCGCAGGTAAAGCTCGCAAAGATGGAGATGGACTCGATACTCCGGCGAAGACGGGTTTGCGCTGATGCAATGCCACGCGGAAATCGCCCCGCGGATATCGCCATCACGCTCCAGGTCATCGGCCCGGAGCTCCAGCAGTGCCGGGTCGTCGGGCGCCTGTTGCAGCCCGTGTGCAATGGCTTCGGCGCGAAGCGGGCCGGCTGGATCGAACTTCCTCGCCAGCTGTGCCAGCTGCCTCCAATCGCGCTGATCAAACACCTGTTGCTCACGACGCTGCAGCAGCTTCAGGAACTGGCCATGCTGCCGTGCCTGCTGTTCTGCTGCATCCTGCCAGCCGCTGGCTGCGTGCTCGCGCCAGTCGGCATCAAGCTGCGCGGCGATACCGGTGGCCTCCCCTTGCAGCCAATCCGACGCCGCTGACGGCCCTTCAAGGTGCCAGGGCAGGCGGTCCGGGAGCGGGCCCGTCGGATCCCTTCCCGTTGCCGCCAGGCGCTCGGAAAACACGGGGTGAGTGTCGTGCATATCCGGTTTCTGGCAGAGGCTTTCGTGCAGCCAGACGGCCGCCTGCACGCCATCACGTGGACGACTGCCGACCGGCTCCGTCAACAGCTGCGTAAACGGCTGTGCCCGAGCGATGTCATCCTGGCCCGCCTGCGCAAAGATGCCCGGCCAGAATTGCTCGGACATGGCCTTCTGCCTCAGCACCAGGGCGGTTTCCGTCTCGCAGGCGATGTCGGCGCCCACCACCGCCATGGCCTGCGCATCGGCCACGACTTCGCAACGGCGGGAAAACTCCAGCGTCTCGCGCATCATGCGCGGCACATACCAGGAGAGAAACAACCGGAGCGGCGCGGTGATCAGCCGATGATTGCGCTCATGCAATGCGGCCAGCGCGCCCCAGCGTTGACGGGCCACATAAGCCCAGCGCGCAAAATGGCCATGCCGCCGGGAGATATGCGCATATTCATGCGCAATGACCGCCGCGGCCTGCTTGCCCGTCAATAAGGCAAGCAGCGGCAGGCCAAGCACCAGCACATGCTTCGACGGGCCGGCACGGGAGCCTGCCTGATAGATGGAGGCATTCAACTCGGTGTTGACATAGATGGCCGTGAACGCCGGTGCATCGCAGGCGAGCCGCAAGCGCTCGATCTCCCCGGCAAGTGCGGGGACGGTGCCGAGTTCCAATGCCATGCCGTGCGAGACCGGTGCCGGCGGTACCGTCGCATACGCGCGCAGGACCATCAGGCCATACATGACCCACGACAGCGAAGGCAAGGCAAGCAGCGCCAGCAGAATGGGCGATGACACCAGCCATGCCAGCAGAAGCGGCGACAGGATCAGCGCAACACCGCAGACCACCAGGAACGCATCGCCAGAGGCGAGCCATAGCAAGGCTCGCGCTCTGCCTTCACGGGGTGGCGGAAGGGGGCTGGCCGCGGCGATGCTCATTTTGGCGGCAGATGCTCACTCGAAAGTTTCTTGCCGAGGAAGAATGCGCGCAGTCCCCGCCCGGCCATCTGCCATCCGCTCGCCCCATAGACCTGCGTCTCCAGCCACTCCAGCGTGGAATGGCTGGGGAACAGCTCCTTGTAGCGGTCGAACCATTGCATGGCGATGAACTCGCTCTGGGGGACGCCATCGCCATATTTGTAGGCCAGGACGACCTCGCCATAAGCCTCGCCGGCGATGTGATCGTCATCGTGGGCGACCAGGGATTTCATATGGGCGACGGCCTGCTGCTTTTCGTCCGCCGTGCCGTGCCGGCGATCGACGCTGGCGATCCTGATCATGGCCATGTCGATGCCACCATGCATCGCCCCGACGTATAGAGAGCGGATGCGCTCGAAATTCTCACGGACGGTCAGGTCCAGCTTGTCGACATGTTCAAGGCGCCAGGCGTAGTTGTGCAGCGCGACCGGCTCCCCCTCTTCCGCCGCCTGCATGAGCCAGCGATTCACCTCGCTCTCATCGAGCAGTGATGGCTCGGCATCGGGCCGGATGCCGCTGGTGATGTCGTACATGCTGGCCGCGGCGGAGTAAGCGCGCCTTTCCGCAAACGCGCGGGTGAGATAGGTCGCCTCCTGTTGAAATCCCCCGTCCCAGATCATTCGGCAAGCATGCATGGGCGTACATTCGTCGGGCTCGTAGAGCGGTTCGAGCTGTACCGCGCGGTCGATCAATTGCGTCGCCACGGCCGGGTCGGCTCCGATGCCCCATATGCCAAACTGCCAGGCGAAAGCGGCCACGGCAAGCATGGTCGGCTCATCAAAATGGCGGACGGCGGTCTGCAGGACCCTCGCATAGGCGCCCTCCTCATCCTCGGCATGCCTGTCGTCGACATGCTTGATCAACATCAGGTTGGTGAAATCCCGAAACGGACCATCCACACCCGGATAGGTCTCGGGCGGCTTGCCATATCGAATGGATTCGACATGACGCCGGTGCGCGAGTTTCGCGTCCTTGAGCGAGTAATGGGTGAAATTGGCGTACTTCCCGAGCGCCATGAAGCGCAAGTCATCGGAAAGATCCCGCGCAAGCCAATCCTTGAAGATTTTCTCTCTGGCGCGAACCTCCCGAACATCGCCCGGCTCCGGATAATCGGGAAGCGTCAATGCATCATGCACGCCGGGCCATCGGACGGCATTGCGTTCCTGCTCGCTCAGAGCGGAACACAAAGGACCGACGGCGAATTTTTCGACCTCGCCATCGCCACCGCCCCACCTTGGGCTTAGATACTGGGCGTAGCTTGCTAGGAGCTCGGGCCAATGTGGCCGGAGCGAAAGCCCATAACGCAGCCAGTAATAGCCCGGGTTGTCGATGCCTGCCTGTTGCAAGCGCGGAAGACTGGCAGGAAGCGTCGCCGTTATCGTGCCCGGCGGCTTCAGTCCATGCTGGGCAAGCCTGGCGCAGGCCGCATCGTAAAGGTTCGGCTCGACCTCCTCCCGTTGCATGGTTTTTTCGACGGGCAAGCCGCGAAACAGCGCATCGACAAAGTCCGGCTGGCCGAGATACTGGCTCATCTGCATCATGGTTTCGGCAGCAAGCGCCGGCCGCTCCGAGAGCGCCATTGCCGCCAGCAGATGCTCGGCTGCCGTCACGCAAGCCATGCGGGCGGCGACCCATTGGTCTTCGCTCACCGCGGAAGACCAGGCGGCCGTTCGGATGGCACAGGCCCGGCCGAAATAATACTGACCGAGAATCTGCCTGGCATGGTAGGAGCGCGGATAGGCCTGACTCCAGGCTGTTAGCCCTTCCAATCTGAGGGATGCGTCGACGCTGGCATAGTCGAACAGGCCGGCGCCGCTGGACAGAAACCCGTAGTGGATGTCTGCGCCATCCGCCGACTTCCACCATGCCGCCTCAAGCTCGCCCAGCGTGCGCTCGATCTCGTCGAAGCGCCGCTCCAGCATCGCCTTCCGTAAGGCTTCCCGATGCCGGAACCGGGCCCATTCGGGACCATCCAGCGGCAAGGGAGGCGAGCTTGTGGTGATCTGCATGGACAGCTCCTTCAATCGTGGGGATTCGATGGGGATGGGGACAACTTGCCAGCGAACAGGGCGCACCCGAACGCCGGACAGAGGCGTTTTTTTGGGACAACCTATTGGGCGTAGTCCGGCGCTGCCGGACAGGCGTGCTGGATGACTTCGAGCCGTACGATGTCGTTGCGTGCAAGCATGTCGTCGTGGACATAACCGACACGAACCCAGGAGTCCGCGTGGACAATGCCGCCGCCGGGCTCGACCGCATGATAGCCAAGCCGAACTTCGTCCGCGCCATAATCGAACAGCTGCCCCGCCACCGACCATTGCTCCTGGCCGGCATCGGACTCGCCCGGCGAGGCAAGCCCAGGATGGAATTGGTCGAGACATCCCTCGACATTGGCGAATTGGCCACTGCGCACTTGTGCCTTCACCGTGCTGGCATGACGGATCTCGTGCAGCAGCGCCCAGCACACGCCTGCCGTGATGGCCAAGGCAAGCAAAAGGTAGAGCCACGCGCCTTTTCGTCCGAGGCGGGCCAGATACAGCGTGAAGCCGGACATGCCCAGGCCGAGCGCTGCGAAGGTGAGAAAGAAGAGATAGGCCGGGTTGATCTGATCGGGGTGCCGGGTGAGATCGAAAACGTCCAAGAACACTTCCTCTGTGTATCGCCATGCGATGGCTGGATTGGTATGAATATGAATCCGCTATGGCATCTCATTGGGCAGCCGTCTGGCAATCGCGCCGATGCGGCAGGGGCTTTCACTTCGCTCGTGGCAAGGCGTCCAGTTGCGCCTCATAGCTCTCGATCAGGGCAGGATCGGCATCGTCGTGGTGGCTGGCGATGAACGTGACCAATGCTTCCCGGTATTCCGCGATGAAGGCGTTATTGCGCGGACCGGCCCGGAATTGCGCCGCCGCCTTCTCGACGGGTCGACGATCCTCGTCGATTACGTACCTTTTTCCGTAGGGTGAGAGATTGCGCATGACGACGAAGTTGCGTGGGAAGCCTGGAATGTATCTGACCACGAAGATCTCGCCCTCGGGCGGAATGAGGATGGCGTTGGTGATCGGATAGATACTGGCGGACATCGTGTCGAATTGCGTCGGTACATCACGGCCGTCCGCCGTTTTCACTACCGTGTCATAAGCCCAGACGCTCTGATCATTCAGGGTCGAATTGGTTTCCTGCGCTTGGGTGATGACCGCCGTTCCGTCGATCCCGAAGGCCTCGAGAAAAAGCGCATTAAAGATGTGCGCGGTGAAGATGTTGATCTGCCCATAGATGAAGAAGACCAGGATCAGCCCATACCAGCCAGCTTTTCGCCGTCGTTTTGCCAGCGCGTGAGCCAGCAATGTCCCCGCCGCCATGATGACGGGCCAAGCCAAGAAGGGATGCTGGGTGAGGAAATATAGAATCGCCGACAGGATGGCCATGAAAACCTTGATCAGGAGAAGCTTCGTCGTCGCAGACTACTATGAGTCCTATGATTTCTCATTGATGCGAAGTGCCTGGGAATCAGGCAGGCGCTAAAGCCGGATGGTCTCGTTCGTAAGAGCCTCCCTGGGCGAAACGTCATCAAGTACCTCGCCCGTACGTAGGAGCTCGACCGCGCTCTTTCGGGCGGAACCCAAGGCGGAATGCTGAAGCCTGAGAATCCCCTCCCTCGCCAACAAAGAGCAAGGGAGGGGATGTCATTCATCAGGGTTGACTACCCGCCATCTGCACGGCTTTATAGGCATCCAGAATGCCGGCGCCGATGGGTTGGTCGCTACTCACCTGCGGCGTTGCGGCGGACGACGTCAATACCGACGTCACCTGATCCGGCGCCAGCAGTGCCCGGCCAAGGCCTAGGCGATAGCTCTGCATCAAGGCAATCACACCCGCCACATGCGGCGTGGCCTGCGACGTGCCGGCCATGCCTCCGTAGGTAGCCGTGGTTGGTGTTGTGGTGCCCGCGTTGATGGCGGACCAGATGAAGCCCGTCGTGGCCTGGTCGCCACTGGAGGCATCGTCGCGATACACGCCACCACCGGGAGCCGCCAGCGTGATGCCGCTACCGTAGTTCGAGTAGAACGCACGCTGGCTCGTGATGCCCGTCGAGGCCACTGCGACAACACCGGCACAATTCGCAGGCGACGAATTCGCAACGTCCTGGTTTCCGTTACCCGCCGCGACGACCACCGCTACGCCACGACCTATCGCGCCGGCGATCGCGGTTCCCAGTACGCTTTCGGCAGGACATTGCCCGTTGCCGCCCAAGCTCATGCTGATGACTTTTGCCGGATTGGCGTTATCAGGCACGCCATCCACATGACCACCCGATGCCCAGGTAATCGCGTCGGCGATATCGGCGTTCGAACCGCCACAATGGCCAAGTACACGTACCGGCACGACCCGTGCGTTGAAAGCGGTGCCCGCCATGCCCACGCCGTTATTGGTGAGCTGACCGCCCACGGTGCCGAAGACATGAGTGCCGTGCCAACTGCTATTCCTAGCCGCTATGCCGACTCCGCATTGATTGTCCGTTGTCCAGTCTCCCGTATCCCAGCCGCCAGCTACGCGACCGTCAGTCGTGCGGCCTGAAACCGCGTGGTCGAAAAGAAAGTCATAGCCGGCATTGGCCAGGGTGAGGTTCAGATCGGGGTGCTGGGTCACGCCCGTATCCAGGCTGGCAATCACCACGCCAGAACCATCCGCCAAGCTCCACGCCTTCTGGATATTTGCGCCGCCCCAGTTGGCAACGGGCGTGTTGAGCTGCCTGTCAAGAAAATTGGTGCCGTCTGCGGCCAAGTAATCCCATTGATAGGTGGGGTAATACGGGTCATTGGGTACCGTGAACGTCGCCGCGGCGCTGGGCCCAACCACGTCACTCATCGCGTGAAGCATGTATTCCGGCTCCACGAACGCCACCGCCGGATCAGTTGCGATCTGCTCAATGACGGCAGATGCCTCGGCGTTCGAGAGCGGGTGATCAGTGCGTACCAAGTCGGCACCCGAAGCAAGCTTATGCCCGTAATGCAGGCCCGACGCCTTGCTCGCCAATCCCCGCATCGCTTTGGTTCCGACCGATGGCGCACCACCGGCGCGTGTCATGGCGGCGCTGACATTCTGTACGGCTGTACTGGCATCGTCCCGTTCCGTGCTCCCGTCCTTATAAGTGACGATGAAACCGCGGTACGTTTTCCCATCCTGCAACGAACTTAGATCGTACTTGCTGACGAACGAAGGTTGCATGGAATGAACATCGCTAGTCGCCTCGGCTGTCACCGTCGTGATCAGTAAGACGGAAGCCGCTAGCAGCTTCATTTGAAATCCGTTCTTCATTTTTCATTCCTCCCAATGATTGAATCAAAAATGGATATTCGGAGGCGTCTCTAGCCACTTCCCTGTCCGGACCCGGTCGATCGTGCTCGACACACGCATCGACTGCATCAAGGTGTTGAACCCCCGGCGAAGCACTCTATGGACTAGTCCCGTCGCAGAGCTTGCGAATGTCGCGACCTAATCTGAAGTGAGAGAAGGTCCGCACTCTTCGAGTGTGAAGACGCGATGCCGCGGCCTCCATTTCAAAATTTCACCTCTCAATCGTTGAGTACAAACGAAGCACCTTCTTGAAGGCCCACCTGAAGAAGGTGGTCATTCGTTTCTTGATTGATTTGGAGCCGAAGTTTCCCCGTCGCCATCGCCGCCTCGACGACTTCTATGCGGTTTACGTGGTTAGCAAGCTTGGGACAGGGTCAGGGTATTCCTGACCCCTCTTTTCCGATATCGCCGTGGTCATAGTGGGTGTGGGGAGGATCCTGGCTGCTTCGAAGTGCGTGGCTCAGGGCATCAGCATGGATGTCCTACGGCAAACCCGCCCCATTACAAGCCCTCTACGGAGAGGTGGCTAGATCGAGAGTCAGGTGCTCGCTGCACGCCCTCTTCCCGATGGCGACGTTCCACGGAGCATCGACGACAGGACCCGTGCGACTGAGAAGTCATCGACGCCAACGACCGGTTCGGTCTTTAGGCGGGGATGTCCTAGGGAAACTTACCAACTGCAATGGCATCGGCGATCATCGCTACAACGTCGCAGACGTATCAGCGCCTGCGGCCCGCTTGCGTTGCCCTTGTCATCGCGAGGTCTTGAACAAGATCCTTGCGCACATACGGGGCCGCAAGTAAACCGCGTCATAGCGAACGATTAAGGACTGCGTTCGATGCGACGCCTCCCTCGCTAAGGGTGTTACAGCGTGACAGGCTCAAACTCGGCGAATATCTGCGAGGATTCGGCGAGCTGTGCCAAAGGCATGTAATAGCAAGCTTTACTGAAGTCATTCCGCAAGGCGCGAAACGCAGGATGATCGTATGCGCGGCGTTTCGACTGCGCAGAGCACCATTCGAAAACTTCAATGATCGCGCCGTTTCTGGCGCGCACAAGCGAAATCGGGTGGTCGCTGATGAACTGTTCGGATCGGAGCAACCTGACCTGCTCCCTGATCGCCGCAAGCAGTTCGCGCTCTTTGCCAGGTTTGGGCTTATAGGCGACGATCACGAGGCAGCTCATGGCATCTATCCTCTTTAATGCAGCAAATAACATGCACGAGATCCGTGCCGTGGGCGTGGCGTCGGACCGCGCGCGAAGAAAATCATTCCATCCGGCGAGTTCTGATCAGCTGGTCAATTTGCGGACAAAGGCTTCTGCAATGACTTTCGTGCTGAAACGTTCCTGTACATATGGACGCGCGGCCTCGGCCATCGGGCGCCGAAAATCCTCGTTGCACATCATCGTGATGGCGTTGCGCCAGGATTCGACATCGCCGGGCGGAAGGAGCAGCCCAGTTACCCCGGCATGCAGTGTTTCGGGCACGCCGCCGACCTGGCTGGCTATGACGGGCACGCCTGCCGCCTGCGCCTCGATCGACACGCGACCAAACGTCTCCGACGCGATCGACGGAAAGGCCAGCACGGACATGGCGCTGTAGTATGAGCCGACATCATGGATCCACCCGAGAAAATGATGCCGATCGGCCTTCGGTCCCGCGGCGGCACGCGCTCGCAATGCAGCCGCCTCTGGACCATCGCCGAGCCATAGGCAGTGCAGTCGGGGCTCCTCGGCCATGGCGGCCGTGGCCGCCTCGATCAACGTGAAAATGCCCTTGCCGCCGTGCATCCGGCCGGCATAGCCCAGCACGATGGCATCGTCGCTGATGCCAAGCGCATGCCGGATGGCGCAACACCGCGCCGGGTCGGGCAGGCATTTTGAGAGGTTCACCGGATTGTAGAGCACGTGAACCAAGGCATCCGGTATGCCGCGATCAAGATAAGCCTGCCGCGCATATTCGGATACGGCGAAGAACCGGGTCGCCAAGCGCGGAATCCCATAGGCAGATAGTCGCTTCATGGGTGGTGTCCGATGGCGAAATAACGCCACCGGCACCCTCAACCAGCGGCCAATGATCACCAGCGGCCAGTACTCCTTTCCAAAGTTGCCGACCAGCCAATGGGGCCTCACCTGCTTGGCGACAGCCAGAACGTCCCGGCATCCCCGTGCATCGAACGCATTGCGAAACGCCGCATAATGAAGACTAGCGCTTGATTGAGCCAACGACTGTGCGATCAGGCCGCCCGCACACGTCACGACATGAACCTCATGCCCGCTTTCGATTAGGGCTTGCGCAAGCGCGACAAAATGCGTCGCACCGCCGGTGTTTTCCGGGTTGGTGCCCACAAAGAGAAACTTCATGCGCGCCGGTCCTCGTAGCCCGTCAGCACTCGCATGGCAAACTGCGGAAGAAAGTGATGCCGAGCTATCTGTACGCGAGGTAAGCGCCACAGATTCGATTCGCGCGTCGCGCGCCCACGATGGGTGGTTGTCGCTGCTTCATAGCCGGCGTGTTGAGTGGCATCGGCAACGCGATCATCCACATCGCCATAGGGATAGCAAAATTGCGTTACGGCCACGCCGAAGCGATCTTCCAGATCAGCCTTACAAGCGTAGATTTCGTCCAGCAACTGGTGGTCGCTGCAGTGCGTCAGTCGAGGGTGATTTTGCGAATGCGCGCCTATTTCCATGCCGGCGCGATGCCACTGCCGCAGCTCATCGGCCGTCATGAGTTGCTTGCGGATACCAATGCGTTTTGCATCCCAAGTGTTGAAGCGGCCGATGCTTCTATTGACCACATAAACCGTGGCGCTAAAACCGAATCGGGACAGCACCGGCAGCGCCGATTCAAGATTGTCGGCATAGCCATCGTCTAACGTGATCGCGACCACGCGACCCTGTCGCTCACCTCGCAAATAAGGCATGGCGGCAGACATCGACAGCCCGGTGTAACCCATCCGATGTAGCAGCCACATCTGACGAGCGAATGCGGCAGGGCTGACATACAAGCTGCGATAGATCTGTAGGTCTCGCGGTAGATGTGCGACGTTGTGGTACATCAGGATGGGGAGGCGGCATGGACTGCCGGATGCCGCTTGCGCCACGTCATTACTCCGCTACGGATCATTGCTTTGGTCAGTCGCGCCGTTGTCCAGCCGTCGCTCGACGCCACCGCAACGGACACTCTCGACCAGATCTCCTGATCGCAAGCCCACCGTAAGGTGATCCCACGTGATACGACACGACGCAGACTATGAATCAGAGCACGCGCTTGTGTAGAGATCATGGATGTTCGATGTGCTTTGTGTCTGCTATGCGCGATATGCGCAGGCACGTCGATGACTTGGCTTGTCGTTTCAAATCCTCCGCCATCAAACGTCCACAGAGGGTCAACATTCCACTGGACCGCTGGCCATGTTCCAAGCAACCCGACGACGCATGCCGCTCCTTTCCCCGGCCGATTGTTCAACGGCCGATCCTTACGCGCTGCGCTTTGGCATCGTGGGAGCCAAAGGCAACGCGGCCGGCCCCTTTCGATTAGCCATCCGATTGGAGGTCTCGCGCGCCCATGCGGCATCCGAGACGTTTCTTTTATCGCTGATGCCGGCTTCGTCCGGCCGGTCGATCTGGACCTTTCGTCACTCGCCCAGCTATTGGCGCATCGCGCCGCTAGATATCTCCGTGTTCCGCCAATGCCAGGCGTTGATGACCTCTCTTCCCACCACCGGATCCGCTCCGGACGCGGAGTGGCTGATCGCCGCGCCGCTCCCAGCATCTCCTCATGAGGAGACGCCCTCATCACCGACGATGGCGCTCTATCTTCAACTCGCGCCTCAAGCGCCCTTCATTCTCTTGTCCAAAGATGCCTGTCGTCCGATGGATGGACTCTAGGCCATGCGTTTACCGCAGCAAGGCATGTCGAGGCTCAGGTGCCATCAACCGCATCAAAGCGCGCGACGCCATTTCAAAAGGCGTTGCGTCGCGCGTCTTTCTGAGCGAGCGCATTGTCTGCGTGAGCGTCATTACGCAGTGATGGTGGCCCCTTGCCAGCGAGGTTTGGTGCGACACGGTCGTCGCGCGTCGCCTGAGGCTCGGGTCTGTCACGTGCACCGGTCGGCGTTCCGTAGGACGTCGCCGTCATCCTCACCCGCCCTTCCCCGCCACGCCGGCTGGGTGCGGCGGCGTGGAGCGACTTGGTTCGGGAGCTGTCGTGTGCATCTACTCGATCTGTTGTCACAACATCGATTCGCCCTGACTCATCTACCACCCGCCCTGTTTGACGCCGTGTATATCCGCGGTACGGCATGCTTGGGCACGCTGCCGCTCCGATCGAGACATGATGCGATGCTCAGCCTGTGCTCGCTCCGTACCCTGGGTCATGTGGGTGCGTTGTGCCTGCAGCTCACCGACGGTGAGGAGGTGCTCTATCGGATCGCGATGACCGTGATCGACGAAGGGACCGCCTTGGTCATCACCACCGACGCTGCGCCCTGGCAAAGGAGCCGACACGCGACAAGGCGAACGCTGGCGCATGCCATGCATGGGGTGCGTCCGCATCAGCTGATGTGTGGCTTGGCGCGCGTGTTCGCCCGGCACTACGGCATGACGTGCGTCCTGACGGGAGCCTGCGAGAGGTCACCTCGAGATCACCGGTGGCCCGTGTTGACCGATGCACACCGCGCGGTGGGAACGTCGCGCGACCGCATCGGCAATGACGGGGGAAAGGCCTTGCCCGTGTTCGCTGGTCCGGCGCCACTGACCGCTAACGCCCATCGTCGGTCCGCTTCGCGGCGGCGTGAAGCGCTTCGTGCCACGGCGGAAGGGTTATTGGTGCGCGCGTTGCGCGAAGCCGGTTCGGCCGATCCTGCCCCATCTCACCCACCGGGTATGCGCGGCTCTTCTCATGCATGGAGGGGGATATGGATACGGTGAAACCCATCCCCGATCCAGCCCGGGATGGGCAGCGATCATCGTACGCGATGCAGGTAGAGGCGCTGTACCGGACACACTATCCGGCGCTGGTCAGCTACTTGCGGTGCCGGCTGCAATCGGAGCCGGATGCGCAGGAAGTCGCCCAAGAAACCTATGTCCGCCTGTTGACGCTCGTACAGCCGACGCAGGTGAACGACCTCCGTGCCTATCTGTTTCGTATCGCGACCAATCTGGCGGTCGATCGCTTGCGCTCGCAAACGGTCCGCACGCGGTGGGTCCATGAATCTGCCTCGGAGTCCCCTCCTATGACGACCCTGACCCCGGAACGCCAAGCCATGGCGGTGGAACAACTACAAAATCTTCGCCGTACCTTGCGGGAGATGCCCCCGAAAACCAGCCACGCTTTCGTGGCCTACATGATCGAGGGGCGCGATTTTGGCGTGATCGCGCGCGCCATGCATCTCAGCGAACGCATGGTGCGCTATCACGTGACGCGTGCGTTGGTGTTATGCCGTACGCGCGTGGACGATCTGGAGTAAATCGCATGTCATCGATCGAACGCTTTGACGAACAGTCGCTGCAGGTCGCCACGGACTGGTGGCTGCGCCTTCGCGAGGTGGCCGTCGCGGATGAAACCCTGCAGCAATGGTTGTTGTGGGTGGAAGGGGATTCGCGCCATCTCGATCTGTTCGAGCGAGTGAACGCATTGGCGAACCAACTGGGTAGCCTCGACGACGAGGCGCGTCGCTCGCTGGTGCGTGAATTCGCCACGCCCACACGCACGACGCGGCCATGGCTTTCATGGGCGGCGGCGGCCGGACTGATGGCAGTCATCTGGGGCGGGTATCTCGCGTGGAGCATCGCCACCCACGACAGGGTCACCCAGGACTACGCCAGTGCGATCGCGCAGCATCGGAACATTCGGTTGCCCGATGGCACCGAGATGGCGCTAGGGGGCGCATCCCACGTCGCCGTGCGCTTCACCGGCCGAGAGCGCCAGGTCGACTTGGCCGAAGGCGAGGCGTTCTTTCAAGTAGCGCACGATGCGAAGAAGCCATTTATCGTAACCGCCGGTCGTCTGGCCATTCACGATGTGGGAACTGCTTTCGATGTGCGGCATACCGGGCAGCGCGTAACCATCGTGGTGACGGAAGGTCGGGTACGGGTGGATTCGGGGCGTGGCGCCACCGCGATGATCGAGGCCAAAGCCGGTCAGCGGGTCGTCTATGACCCCACCACATCGACCTTGGGGGTCGACCAGGTGTTGCCGGGCGAAGCCGTGGCTTGGCGCGAGAATCGCATCGCGTTTGATAATGAGCCGTTGAGTGCCGTGGTGACTAATCTCAACCGTTACAGCGCCCGACCCATTCGCATCGCCGACCCCGGCCTAGAGAACCTAGGATTTACGGGGACGATCAACACCAATGCCATTGATCGCTGGCTAAACACGTTGCCACAGGTGCTGCCGGTGCGAGTGACCACCCGTTCCGATGAAATCGTCTTGAGCCACGCAGTACGCGATGTGCGTCAGTAACACGTAAGGTGGAATGCTTGCATGGATGACGGTGGGATGGGCCCGACGGAGGGCTTCTCGACTCGGGACGTATGCCACACTCCGCACGTTGCGTGGGGCAATGTGTGGCTGTGATGAATCGATGGGCATGGCTATTCGCTTGCGGTGCGCTAACGCCCCCGATGATTGCGGGGGCGTCGGCAGCGTCTGTCGCGGAAACCGCGCGCCCTTCCGCGACGGTCGACTTCACGATCCCGGCACAGCCCCTTTCCTCGGCCTTGATCGCCTTTGGTCTGCAGTCCCGCATCCAGGTCTTGACCGCCGGCGAGGCCATCGCGGGACATCAGTCCCCCGCGGTGCAGGGGCACCTTCATGTGGACGCCGCGCTAGCCTTACTGCTGGAAGGGTCGGGCTTGGTCTTTGAGTTTGTGGATCCGACTACCGTGGTGGTGAAACCCCCGCGCACCGCTGTCCTGACGCCGCCCCCCGCCGCCAGCAAGCCAGCGGCCACCTCGTTGGCGCCCGTGCATGCCATGGGGCTGTTCGGGCGCGAAGGGTATTTGAGCGATGGCACCAGCGGTCCCACGCGGCTCGAGGCGGACTTGAGCGAGATCCCGCAATCGGTCGGCGTGGTGACGCGAGATCTGATGAATGCGCAGCAAGCGCGTACCGTGGCCGAGGCGGTCAGAAACGTGGCCGGCGTCCAGGTCATCGATACCTCTTCGGGACTGCCTCGATTCCAGGTTCGTGGATTTCGCGCCGGCAACGGCATGACCAATGGCCTACCCAACAGTATCGCGGGCATAGGCGATCTACCTCCGCTGATCGGTGTGGAGCGGATCGAGGTCCTGAAAGGGCCGCAGGCGATCCTGGGGGATGTGTCATCGAACAATAATTTCGGCGGCCTGATCAACCTCGTGCTGAAGAAGCCGCAACGCGAACCGATCCACAACCTGACGTATGCCCTGGGCCGCTACGGCGATGTCGAGCTGGGCGTCGACCTGGCCGGCGCGCTGAGCAGCGACGGTCGCTTGATGTATCGCCTGATTGCGTCCGGCGAACGTGCGGACCACACCGCGCAGGGCTATCTCGGGCCACGCAAGCAATACATCGCGCCTTCGCTCGGCTGGAAGGGGCGGGACACCGCCTGGATCGTGGGTCTGTCGCGCATGGTCAATCGGATGCCGATCCCCGACCACACCCTGCTGCTGGGCACTACCCTGGCCTCGTCATCGCCGCCCGGCCTGCTGTTGGGGCATCGGCAAGATCACACGCAGTTTCAGACGAGCCGCGCTTACTATCAGTTCGAGCACGCCTTCAACCCGACCTGGTTGTTTCGTAGTCGTGGGCAGTACGTTCGCGAGCTCGGCAACCAACAAAGTTGGCTGTTCGAAGTCCTTTCGCCATCGGGTGATCTTTCCCCGGTGGCTAATCAGCACCGCCAAGCGGATGCCTACTACGCTCTGCAGAACGATCTCGTCGCCACCGTCGAGCAGGGGCGGGCCGTGCATACGGTCGTGATGGGTTGGGACTATTCGCGAACTCGCATTGGCCGCGTCGACGATCGGCAGGCGGAATGGGACGACGAGGCGTACAACTTATTCACCAGCCCTCCCCTGCCACCGGTGCATTCGCGAACCCTGGCCTCCGCCAGCACCACCACGTTCAACGAACCCTGGGTGACAGATAGCGGCCTGTTCCTGCAGGATCAGATCAAGGTGGGAGAGCGCGTGGACGTGCTCTTGGCCTTACGGCGCGCCGTGTACGAACTCTCTATCGAACGCCCGGATGGTTCCACGTGGGAACGTCGCCGGGCGCACTGGGTGCCCAACCTAGGGGTGGTCTATAAGGTGGTCCCCGGCCTGGCTCTCTACGCCAGCACTACCAGCGGTTTTCAACCGGATTCGACGCCCGGGAAAAACGGCGGCCCCTTGTTGCCTGCGTTGTCCCGGCAGACCGAGGTAGGCCTCAAACTCGATCTGCTGCAGGACCGCGCTCGGCTAACGGTCTCGGGGTACCGCATTACCTTGGATCGCCGCACGGTGCTTTCCTCGCCCACCCCGCCCTACTACGGCATTCCCGGGCCGGGACAAACCAACAAGGGCATCGAAGTGGAGTTCAAGGGCCAGGTCACTCCGGGGCTCAACGTCAGTGCCAACTACGCGTACGCCATCGTCCGCCATCACGATCCCTCGCCCGTCACCGGCGCCCCACGACACCAGCTCCATCTGTGGGGCCATTATGCTTTTCAATCGGAGGGTCTACGCGGCTGGAGCGTCGCGGCCGGTCTTCGCGCACGCAGTCACGCTATCGGTCTGTTGACCGACGGCAGCACCACGTTCCGCAACCCCGGCCAATACAGCCTCGATGCCAACCTCTCCTACCGCAGGGCGCAATGGAGCGTGACGCTCGGCGTCCAGAACCTGCTGCAACGGCGCCTGTATGGGGAGGACTTCGATGAGACCTTCGTGCCGCTGTATGGGCAGCGGACACTGCTGCTGAGCGGCACTTTTGCGTTTTGAGGCGGGGCCTCACCGATATGGTCTGGCTTTTCGACGAGGCGTCGCTAGCCTCCAGTCATGCAGCGACGTGGACACCCCCTCGTCGGCTCACCGTAGTGGCACGACCGCTCGATCGAGGCGATGGATGCGGGGCGGATACGCGGGTGTCGCTCGCTAGCGTGACCGACCGTGCGCGGTGGAAGCGCGGGACGTGACGAGTGGGTAAACCCCGTCCTCCCGCAAGAAGGAGCAGAGACGCGTGCGCCGATCACACGGTGGTCCGCTGCACTTGAGCAGCACTTGAACCGTCCGCGGATGGCGCGCGGTGTCGCCGCAAAAGCAGGCGTGGAAAACCGAGAGCAACGCCTTCGGTGAGCGGGCGGACTCTTCCGGTGCGGGATTAGTAAGGATCGTCCGGTACGTAATACACCGGCGTCGCCACACGTACGTCCGGTACAAGATACGGCGTCACCACCACCGGCGGGTAGTAGTAACGCGGAGGCGGTACGTAGACCGGCGCTGCAACGTAATACACCGGCGGGCTATAGTCGTACACGGAGACATACGGATCGACATAGATGGGCAGCCCGATATCGATCCCGATGCTGAGCGAGGATTGCGCCCACGCAGCGGGGCCCGCGAAGGTACCAGCCATCAGCAGGACGATGGCGCTTACCCATTTGGTACTGCGCATGTTCATGGTTTCCTCAACTCCTCGTGATGGTTTACGCCCCAGGCGGTAGGTCTGCGTCCGGGGCCCACAAATGCGCCAACGCCGTTGCTGACACAGAAAATGCCAATCAGCGCTAGGGCATCTGAGGGTTAGTGTGGGTACGCGCGATCCCTGCCGGGTGGAAACTCTGCGTAGATTGGATGGAGATCCGGCGCCGGTAAGCCCGGCTTCATACAAGGGCGGTGATCGCATGCCCTGAGGCCACGCCTTATACCCACTTACTTAACGAGCGAGCATCGACGCGATCCGGCCGTTTTTCTGGCGCAAGTATCCGGTGACCTCGTAGCCGCTAGGAGATGGTCACACCCGTGAGCGCGCTCCTGCCCCTCAAACGAAAAACCACGTACTCGGTCCTTCGCATGGCGGGACGACCAACCAAATTCGTCATTTGATTGATTAAAGCGTTTGGCGAAGTGACTGGGCAAATCCTTAATGCGGCCAAACGTCATTTCACCTGAATCGAATCGACCGACATCTCTAGCCTTCATCGGCCATCACGACGAGTGCTCACGAAATCACTTCGAACCATCTCGACGGCCACGCGCACACCGTTCAACACCTCGCGATCCATCGCGCCCCTCCTCATCGATCCTCAAATTCAACTATCGTCGTCATCCCCATCGAAGTCGTCATCGACTGCACCATCGTTAGTATCGGCAACGGTCTCTGCCCGAGGTTGTGCGGCCCTCATCGTGTCATGGTCGTCCGACGCCGCATGTGCGCTTCCATGTGCGCCGAGCCCCAGTGCGTTGGTGAGCACGTTGCCAACGACCATACCGCCCGCCACGCCCGCCGCCGTCGTCATCGCCGAAGCTAAGAAACTGCCACCGGGTGCAGCGTTAGATGGAGCCGGTGGCGCGCCCGAGATGCCCGAGGGTGCCCCCGCAGGTACCCCGCTTCCTGGGGTACCTGCGGAAGCGACGGCAGGACCTCCGCTCCCCGGGGTGGGTGGGCTGGAGGCCGGTGCCGAACTTGCCGCCGGGGTGGGCGATGATGGTTGCCGTTCTGACCGTCCGACGCTTCCGAACAAACTCGAAAGAAAGCCGTTATTGACGGGTGTTGACTTGGCTTTTTGCAGCTCACCCTCGAGCTGTTGAACGCGCTCATGCAAATTGGCCAGCGCCTGCTCTTGCACGAAAATGGTTTGAGCCATGGCGTAGGGTGCATAAGGCTGCTGGACGATTTTTTCGCGAATGAGGGCCTCGGCCTCAGGATCACGCGGCTGATGCTCCGCCTGTTTCAGGCGGTCGAAAATGCCGGCGATGGCAAGGTATTCGTCCTGGTTCATAAGTGCTTACTGTGTCCTCAATATGCCGTTGGCATTCGGGGTCGCACCTGGACCGTGCCAATGACAGGTTCACTGGTTTAGCACTCGTCGGCACGAAGCTTAGGCGATGACCATCAACCACCAGCCAAGTCGCCACGTGCAAAGCAAAACATAGCGATATGTAGTTGCCATGGAGGCTTGATGCAGATTACGCAGTCAGCGCCACCAGGGACTTGCCACACGCATCCAGGACAGCTCATCGGCGGCCACGCCATGGAACGGCAGCAGCTCACTCAGGCCGATCTCCTCGCGCTTGACGCGGCGCGGGATAGAAAACAGCAGGCTGGGATGGTCGCGGTCGGCGTAGATCACGGTGTTGCCGAAGGGGGTGTCCGCGGGTCGTCATACTGACATTGCACACTGGCATTTATAGGGACTGGCGATCAGGCCCTGGGGCGAGGTTTTGAGGTGGTAGCCTGGCGGCACTGAACCGCCAGCCGCACGGTGTTACATCCCTGTAACGGTCATCACGTTGCGGCTTGACAGGGTCTCGCGACGGGGACTACATGGCGGCGCACCTGTTGCGGTATCGCGCCTTGTCGTGGCGAACGGGGATGAACCACGTCGCATCACGGCGCTTGTCTGCGTATCCATTGGGAATTCGATCGTCCACCTTTCCGTACATCCAGGGGGCGGGGATGGTTTTCAATTCGCTCACCTTCGTCGTGTTCTTCGCGGTGGTGCTCGCCTTGCACTCGATGCCGCTGAGCTGGACGACACGCAAACTCAATCTGCTGATCGCGAGCTACCTCTTCTACGCGGCCTGGAATCCGCCGTTCGTCATCCTGTTATGGGTCTCGACCGTGGTCGATTGGTATGCCGCGCAAGGCCTGGTACGCGCACAGCGGCCCGTCAGTCGGCGCGCCTGGATGCTGCTCTCGGTGATCGCCAATCTCGGCATGCTCGGCTACTTCAAGTACGGCAGCTTCCTGCTCGCCAACTTCAGTGCACTGATGGCGAGTCTGGGCATCGACTATCAACCGCCGGCGTACGACATCGTGCTGCCGGTAGGCATCTCGTTCTACACCTTCGCCACGATGTCCTACACGCTCGACATCTACCTGCGCCGCGCCAAACCGGCGCGCCATGTTCTCGACTACGCGCTGTTCGTGACGTTCTTCCCGCATCTGGTGGCCGGGCCAATCATGCGACCGACCGAACTGGTGCCGCAGTTCGCGCAGCCGCGTCGTGCCACGCCGTACCAACTGCGCTTTGGCTTAGCGCTGATGACGCTCGGCTTGTTCCAGAAAGTTGTACTCGCCGACAGCTTTCTCGCCCATCCGGCGGAACTGGTCTACGACAGCGCCACTATTCCGAATGCGCTTGATGCCTGGATCGCCACGCTCGCCTTTAGCGGCCAGATCTTTTGCGACTTCGCCGGCTACTCGACCACCGCCATCGGTGCCGCGATGTGTCTCGGCTTCGCCATGCCCGACAACTTCCGGTTTCCCTATGCCGCCATCGGGTTCTCTGACTTCTGGCGGCGCTGGCACATCACGTTGTCATCGTGGCTGCGCGACTATCTCTACATTCCGCTGGGTGGGAATCGTCATGGCGAAGCGCGCACCTACCTCGCGCTAATGGGCACCATGTTGATCGGCGGCCTGTGGCATGGCGCCAATTGGACGTTTGTGGTGTGGGGTGGGCTCCACGGGGTGTATCTGTCGGCCGAGCGCCTGCTGCACGCGCGTTGTGCCGGTTATCGGCCGGGGCCATTCGCCCTGCTCGGATTCGGGCTGCTGACTTACGCGCTGATCAACGTGACGTGGGTGTTCTTCCGCGCCAAGGACTTCCACAAGGCGGGGCTCGTGCTGAATGGGATGTTCGGACAGAACACGATGTCGGCACCCATTCTCGACACGGTGTATCTGGTTACGGTGAGCGCCATCATCGCGGGCATCGTCGCCACCCACTGGCTGATGCGCGCACGCACGCTGGAGTCGGTGGTGGCACGCACGCCGGCACTAGTACTGTCGGTCGTCTGGGCACTGATGGGCTTTGCGATCGTCATCTCGCAGGGATCGGGCAATGCCTTCATCTATTTCCAGTTCTGAAAGGGCCGGCTTTGTTCGCCTGACCGCGTCCGACCGCCCGGGCGTCGCGCAACCCGTCCCCGAACGCGACGTGCCCGCGCGACCGTGGCGAGGCATCTTTATCGGCACACTGGTGCTGATGGCCTTGCTGCTGGCCGCGTGGGAATGGCATTGGCGCGACGCAGGCGCTCCCGGCGGCTACAAGAACAGCAACGGTTTGTGGTCGATCCAACGCCGCCGCATCGATCATGGCGAAGGCGGCGCGACGGTGCTGATCGGCGATTCACGGGTGTTATTCGACCTGCAGCTGCCAGTGTGGGAGCGCCTTTCGGGCCACCGCCCGATCCAGCTCGCGATCGAGGGCACGTCGCCGATGTTCGCGCTGGAGGACCTCGCGGATGATCCCGCCTTCACCGGGCGATTGCTGATTGGCGTGGCCCCGGACATCTTCTTCAAAGGCGCCCAGCGCCGCACGGGGTTGCTCACGTACTACCGCAAGGAAACCCCGGCGCAACGCGCTGGCCAATGGCTGTCGATGCACCTGCTCGAACCCTATCTCGCTTTCGACGATCCTGACTTCGCACTCTTCACCGTGCTGAAACGACAACCCTGGCCTCTCCGCCCGGGGCGCCCTTTCTTGGCTGACGTGCGCAAGCTTTCCGTCATCGATGCGGATCGCAACTGCCATCTATGGAGCAAGGTCGAGAATGATCCCGACTACCGAGAACAGGCCAGGCAGATATGGACGCAGCGCTTTGCTCCACCGCCGCATGGGGCGCCATCACGAGATCGGACGCAGGCCATCGCCCAGGAGCAGATCGAGCGTGCCGCAGCGGCCGTGATCAAGTTGCGCGCACGCGGCGTCGACGTGATCTTCGTGCGCATGCCGAGCAGTGGAGCCTACCTGGCCTATGAAAACAAAATCTTCCCGCGCGAACACGCCTGGGATGTGCTGATCACGCGTAGCGGTGCACCCGGCATCTACTTCGAGGACTATCCTGAGCTGAGCGGATACACCCTGCCCGAGTGGTCGCATCTGTCCGCGGCCGACGCCGAGCGTTTCACCGCCTCGCTGTATTCGATCATCGAGCGCGACTACTGGCTCACCGACAAGCAACCTTGATTGGTGGGCAACCAGGGATCCAGCGTGTCGATCACTCGCGGATTGGACCATCAGCGCTGTTCGCAGCATCATCCAATCGCGAGATGGACAATCGAAACTCACCGCCCTATCTGTTTATGGGCCGCACTCACTACGGACATTCAAGTTCACACCGGCCAGCCTACTGGTTGTCGCGCAGGCGCCGCACCGCGTCACCGAGACGCGCATCATAGTCCATAGGTGTGAGCCCCATGCCGGCCGCGCGATTGCTGGCCGGATCGATCGCGAGTGACTCGTTCCACGGCCCATTGGCATGGATCAAATTTCCCGCCGCATCGTAGTCGCGCAGCTGCTGCCCACCCGAGCCGTACTCCTGCCTGGTCATCGGACCCATTGAGGGCCGCGCTTTCACAGCACCTCGTGGTCGATCCACTACCGCCCGCAAAAGCACCGCGACGAGAAGACCCGCCGTCGCGGCCACCGGTGGCTCGCTTCGACCCAGTGGGTCGTATCGTTCGGCTCCGCAAAGCGGTCATCTATCGGCGCCACACTCCCACGCGGCCCAGCCACCCGCTGCCAGCGCCACCGCGGCGGCCGGCGAGAACCACATCGGATGTGGAAAGGCCGCCAGGTTGGCCAGCGCCAGAGCCAGCAAGACCACTACAATCGCCAACGCGACCCCGAGGGCATGGTGCCGGTCCAGCCGTATGGCCACCCATACGCCCAAAAAAGCGGCCAGCAGATAGGCCACCACGGGGGCGACGAATAGGTACGCCCCGGACAGGACAGCATGGCCGATGAATTCGATACCGAAGACGACGCCATGGGCGACCACGAGACCGGCCAGGACGGCGAGAGCGGTACGTAAGTAGCGCGGCATGTCGCGGAGTCTCCTGATCTTCGAAAGGAACGTCACGTCAGGCATAGGGGATACGTCGACTGAGGCGCGTAGTGAGGCAGAAACAACCGTGTCGGTGTGCCGCCACCACCACTAACCGCACGAGCTGTCGATCAAGCTCTGCGCATCGTGGCGCAGCCGCCGCATCTGCATCTAGACAGACCCCGGTCACCCGCACGATTCGCATTTTCATATCAGCGAGTCACTCAAGAGAATTCGGGACGAACCCGGTTGGTCCTGATGGCTCAAGGAGATCTTCATGCGGCGCGGGAGGAAGCCCCTCCGCCGCGATCAACAAGCCGGCACGATCAAGGAAGTCGCCCCTTGAAGGGAGAACGTCGCACGAATGGACGACGTACACGTCAGTTGCCATCGTGCCCACCGCAGCCGCTAGCAGGTCTGCCCTCCACCCATAACGGCTGACCGCACTGGGATGTCCATGGAAGGCCGCATCGCTGCCCACGCTAAGCCTTGCATCGACCTCATCCCGTCGGGATCGCCACGGCTCGGCAACGTGCTGCAGCGGCACACTAACGAATGGCATGACGCCATCGCCACGCGCGCATGGAGTACACGGCCCACCACTGCGAGGCAACCATCCTTCCCCCGTTCATGCCCCTCCCCGATGGCGAGTCCCGTGTTGACGGCGGCAAACACTCGTCGGAGCGGCACGCTCCTATTTCCCGGTCTGCGCGGCGGGCATCGGCTCACCCTTGCACGGCCGTAGTGAAGCGCGACTCGATGAAAATATCGTGTGCGTTTGTTGGACATCGTGTTGAGATAACCACGCTTGCAGCAAACGATGTCCCTCCGGCGCCCACCGTCACGTCCTCGCCTGAATCGATGGCGCGATCGATGCGCCACAGGGAGCAACGGCGGCATGCCACGAACGTCAATGCGCCCTTTCGTGGAATCAGAAGAGAGTCTTTCGGCGCGACAGTGCCCAACCGATCCAGCCGCCGGCCGCCAATGCCCTTGCTGTCGCAATCGCGGACCACATCGGATCCGGACGGACGGCCAGATCGGCCCGCGCCAAGAGCAGCAGCACCAGCACGATCGACACCGTGATAGCGACGGCATGATGTTGCGCCATCCGCACGGCCATCGCGACGCCCACCACGGTGGCCGGCACATAGGCTGCCACCGGTACGATGAAGGCGTAGTCGCGCACATGCATCGCGTGGCTTCCACCCTCGATCGCCAAGACGATCATCTTAGTGACAACCAGGCCGACCAACATGGCGATGATGCTACGCAAGTAGTCAAGGGCGTTAGGTCGCCGCGTTCCCTGCGAATTGGCGTCATCAGGCATCGGAGGGAATCAATCGAGCACCTCCCGCCAATTCACACGCTTGAGTGCATTGCTCGTGGTTCCTTGCCGCATGCGGGCGGTTTGTGGCAAGGAACCGGCCTGTCCATACAGCAAGGCCAACTCGCCGTTGGGCAACTTGATCTGCTGCAGTTTGGTCGGTGCCGATTCGGTCGTCACCGCGCTGACCAGATTTCCCACACCGTCCAGCAGCACAGATTGTCCGCCGCTAAAACGCGCCGCATAGATACTGCCCTTCAAGGCACACGGATCGGCGGTCGGCGTCATGGTGGCCCAGCCCACGGTGTAGGTCCCCGCCGCCGCGTCCGGATCGACCACGATGCGCTCACTGCCGCCGTTCGTGCCCACCCGTCCGGACAAGTCATAGTACCAACCGGCATCGCTGTCATTGATCACGATCCCCTTGATCAAATCGGCGACGGGCTTGAGGCGGCTGGTGCTGCGTGACAAGGGTAGTGACGTGGTCGATGGCCTTCCGGCGTCACCGTCGCGCAGGGCGTACATCGTCTGTTGCTGCGTATCGTTCAGATCGCTGACATCGAGCGCCTTGCCGGTGCCCACAAACACCCAGCGCCGCGAGCCGAGGCCGATGGCATTCACGTCCAATTCGATCCGTGGCGCGGTAGTGATCGGCTGCGGACCCTTGATGGGGTCTTGCAGCGTGGCGAACAGCACCGGCGGAGGATAAGCCCCCTTCCCCGACAGATCGAACCGCCACAGGTTGCCCAGCAGATCGCCGACGTAGACCTGTTCGAGGGTGTTGTCCCCGATGTCTTTCGTGTACCCCGTCGCCGATCCCAGGCCACTGGGGTTGGCCGCGCTGCCCACGGTATCGGGGGTACTCAAGGTCTCCAGCAACGCCCCCGTCTTGGCCTGGATCACGTACAGATGGCCGTGGCCAGAGGGGTTGTTATAACCGGAGGTCATCAGGACCACCCAGCCGTATTTGCGCGTCTTGGCAATCAACGGCTTGCCATAGGAGAAGCCCATGTCGGCCTCAGTGAATTCCCACCGCACCTTGTCAGTCGCCAGCGTTTGCTCGATCGCCGCCGTGCTGCTGGTGGCGTCGATGGTCGCGGGCACGGTGGTGATATCCAAGGCGTAAATGCCGCGCCCTCCCTTCCCCAAACCACCGACCAGCAGGGTGTGCCAGTCGGCGTTAGCCGACGTACTGAGGGTGGGCGGCGCGGCCGAGGCAGAGGCGGCCGTATAGGTGAAGTCGACGTCCGCCACCTGCGGAGTCTGGTCCACATAGAAATGATGCGCGTAGCTCGTCGCGCTGACCCCGGTGAGATTGCTCAGCGCCGCCAATCCATCCACCTGCGGACGACGGCTGGGACCGTTGAACAACAGACTGGGAACGTAAGCGAACAGTTCACTGCCACCACCCGATACCGGATTGGCGGTTGGTGCCACCGAGAAACCTCCCGCAAAGGCATGCAGCATGCCGTCATTGGCACCGACGTACACCACCGGCGCCCGCTTGGTCTGCTGCGTCCGGAATTTTGCATAGCCGGGGTTGGCCGCGTCGCTGTATCGGGGCGACAACGCCCCCTGCACTACTACCGGCTCCGAATGCACGATGTCGCCCAGAACGTGTCGGCGCACCCGAAACTGGGAACCCTCGCGGGAGGCGTCCCCGCGCAGATAATTCACCTGGTCGAG
Organism: Dyella koreensis; assembly: GCF_044904565.1. Taxonomy (NCBI): domain Bacteria; kingdom Pseudomonadati; phylum Pseudomonadota; class Gammaproteobacteria; order Lysobacterales; family Rhodanobacteraceae; genus Dyella; species Dyella koreensis. The sequence goes on from NZ_JADIKD010000012.1 coordinate 458,300, forward strand.
GGTTAGCACGCCTTGCTGGGCCGCCGACAACTGGGGATAGCGAAACGGAATGCCTTGCGTGCCGTCGAAAGTAATGATGCGACGCCCCGTGTCCCACCCGTATTGGGTCGTGGACGCGCCGGTCGCTTTGACCAGCGCGTCCAACTTCGCCTGCGCACTCCACCGCGGACTACCGGGAACGGCATTGACGCTGCCGGGGGCTGTTGATGCGGCGAGATAGCCAGCGAGTTCGCCCGACCAGGCGGCGGGGGTGTAGGTCACGGTATAGATGGGAAACCCGCTGACCGGTGAGTAATAGGGAGCGGCTGTGCGATCGGCCACTACGTTGGTGAGAATACGGGTCAGGGTCACCCCCGGGCCCGCCGCGCTTTGGGTCGTCTCCGCGACTTTCTTGAAGATCTGCGACAAACCGGCCTGGATGAGATCGGGGCGGTTGCCGGGAAAATAGTTGTCGGGTCGCAGATCCTTGTTCGCTTCCGTGCTGGGGTTGGTATGCCATGTCAGCACACTGGCAGGCATGCCGTTCCCGTTGACGTCATCGAAACCACCGTATTTGGCGGCGAGCCAGTACATGTTGGGACCGGCACTGGGCGTGCCGCAATTACTCGGCGTGCAATTCGAATTGAACCGGGCGGGGTTATAAATCTCTTTGCCCGGCGTGCCGTCATAGGACCCCGGTTCCAGCACGTCCACCGTATACGTGTCGACCGTTTGCTTGCCGGACAAGTCGCTGCGAATGTCCTGGGTGTGCGCAAAGTAGGCCAAGCCCGCCATGTTGTAAGTGGCATCGACCGTGGTGTTGGGTTCGAGCCGGTTGCCCAGTTGCGTGGCACCGGCGCCGAACAAGCTGACCATGGTCACCGTGGGATTGGTTTCGATCAACGGCAGATCGCCCAATCGCGATGTATAGAGCGCGGCGTCGGCCCCGTTCACCGGCGGCAGCGCGGCACGTATCGCGGAACTGGGAAGGGGCCCCGCCGAACTGGGGACACGGGTGTCGTACCAGGTGTGCGAATCGCCGATCGTCACGATGGCATTCGCTTGGCAGGTGTACTGCACCGGATCGCCGAGCTGTCCGCCGAAGGCGGGAAACGCGGTATCCAAGCTGTTGGCGACAGACAGGCCCGCCGTATAGTCCGCGTGGAGCGGCACGTTCATCAGGTACGCCAGCGCGGCCCAGTAGAGGTCCGCCAGCGTGTCGTAGGTTTCATAGCCGTTGTCATAGCCAAACTTATTGAGATAGTTGATCGCACCGGTCAGCGTGGCGTCGCGACCGCCGGGGGCCGTTCCGGCGGCGTGATCACTATCGGGGTTGGCGATGAATACGCCCGTGGCCTCATCCCACTCGGTTTGAGGATTGGACGTCCGCGGACTGTTGCCGCCATAACGCGTGGGACCATTGTCGTGCAGCAGCGCACGCACCACGCCGTTGGCGGCACGGCGACCACTTTGAAACGCGTAGCCGGCGGCGCCTACACGAATCCGCGTGAAGTTCTGCTGGATCAGGCCTTCCGGCTTGTTGTAGCGGCCAGCGTTCGGGTAGTCGGTTGGCTTATGCGCCGCATTGCAGTTCACTTCCAATTGACCTGACACGCAGACCTGCACGGCCGCGTTGTACGTCGTGGCGGCGGCGTTGATATAGACCGGGTCGTCGTCGGTGCCCACGTTGATCTGCGAGCCATCGTCCGCGAACCCGGGGTTGTTGGACACGAGGAAGCCGGTGCCTTGACCGGCCGATCGCAGATACACCCGTGCGGCCGTGGCGTAGCTGGCGTCCCCAATCACCGCCGCTGTCGCGCTATTGAGCCCCGCGCCGACCGTGCGATCGGGGAAATTGCCGGTATTACTCTGGTTGTTTAGTTGGGATCGAAGCAACACCGTCGTGTCCGCGGTATCGATGCTGCGATGACCGCCGGTGAGGCTCAAACGAAACTCGTCCAGCGCCGTCATCGTGGCCCAATTGAGCAGGTTGCCACTCCAATGGCTACCCTGCCCGTCCACGCAACTGCCGGTGGCAGCGATCGCCACGCCCGTTGGCGTGAAATAGCGACGCACCGCATCGTAGTCGTAGCACTTCGTGTTATCGAAGTAGCCTAGGTAGCTGACGCGGTAATCGAAACCGGTGCTGTCCTTATAGGCGGCCACGGTCCCGGTAGGAAATTCCACCGAAAGCGCCAGCATCAGGTTGGCCGGCACATTGGAGGCACTGCCCACCGGGATATCGGCCAAGGTCGTGGCGGCCTGCACCTGACCGCTCGCCAACGTCCACAGTAACGCTAGCCCCGCGTGCACGATGCGACGGGTGACCGATCGATCCAGCCACGGGCGCATCAGCCTTTCTCCCGGACGGATATGGATCGACACGGACATAGTATCGGCACCGCGCGACGCGGCATGCGACCGGCGCATGGCGACGGTCGCGAACCCTCGCACGGGAATGACTTAACGCAGCACGGTTTGCACATAGCTCACCACTTGTTTGGGACCTTCGACACGCACAGTGAGGCGATAGGCCGCCTGGCTGTCGGACGAGAAGCCGCCCGGATTACCGGTGGTGGAGCCACCAATCACGGTAGCCGCTGGGACCAGGCACGCATTGGGGGCGACCGTCAGCGCGGGCCCCGGGTTCGGACACAGCCGCTCGACCACATAACGCACTTCATCCTGACTTCCGGTCACCGTCATCGGCTTACCAGCGGTCTTGGCGCTGAGCACGAGAGGAATGCCACGGCTGTCGGTGCGCTGCGGCGTGGCGTAGTAGCTCGGTGGTTGATCGGCTTCGCCGGCCGCGCCCAGATACGTTGTGGCCGCGGCCATCGCATCTTGATAGGCCAGCTCCGCTTCGTGGGTCGCTTGTTGCTTGAAGGCCAGGCGACCGGCCACGACGTTGCCGGTATCGACCGCACGCATCAGCGCGATCGCTGCCATCAGCGTGATGAGTAAGACAATGATCGCCAAGAAGGTCGACACGACGCCGCGCTGCGTGCGCGACGGTGCCAAGCGGTCAGCGGAACGGAGGAAAGCGACCATCGTGTGTGCTCAGAAATGCTGCGTGATAAGGGCATTGCGGATGGGAATCGTGGTGTCGTAGACCTTGTAGCGATACTGCGGCTGCGTACTGATGGTGTATTGCAGGCTCGCGTCCAGGTCGGCAAATAGCTTCAACGAAGGGGCGCCGACATAATCGGAGGCGCGTTCAGGCAGGAGGCTCTGCGCGACGACCGCCACGCGGATCGCCTTGATTTGCGCGAAAGCGCGGGCGGCGGCGGCTTGATCTGTCGTCAGCGCCGTGATCGACCACGCCCCCGTGGGCGTCACCCACGTATCGACGACATTGTCACCATCGGTGTCGACCCCGTAGAGCGCCTTCACCTGGACGATGCCGTCGGCGACGGTCCAGGACTTCGTGCCGCGCCGCCCCAAGGCATCGTAAGTGACCAGGGACGAGGTGGCCGGATCCACGCCGTAGAGACTGATGACCGGCTGCGGTCCCAGATTGAAGGCCTGGCTCGCCCCGATCAAACCGGCGGGCGGACTATCGGCCGGAGACAAAACCCATCGATTCGTGGCGACGGAGGCGATCGCGATCTTGGCCAACGCGCAGTCACCCGCCGTGGTCGTAGCCAGCACATAATCGCCGTCGGACGATCCGAACGCGTTGTCGACGTCCACGGTGGCGCTATCGGGCGCGCCTACCACGCTGGCCTTGAACACAGTGGTCGCCGGATTGCCGGCGACCAACGCCAAGGTATCGGATGCCACCTGCCCCTTACTGTCCGTACCGCCGCTGGCGATGAGCACGGGCAACGCACGCATGGTCACCGGGGCGGCGGCGGTGTGGGGCCAAGTCGCAAACGGTGCGGGCAACGCCGAGGCGCGCGGCAGTTGCTGGGTTCGCTCCGCGTAGGCCGACATCGCGCATCCCCACACGCCATAGTTATAGCCCTGAGTCAGTCCTGCGCCGGCGGTGCGGACCTGTCGCTCCAGTTCAAATAAGGCATACAGGCCGTTCTGCTGTGCATCGCTGCCGCTGGTGGTGGTGCGCTTGCGCCCCTCGAATGCGGCAAAGGCCGACATGATCGCCAGCAGGCAGATGAGGCTGATGAGCAACCCGACCATCAGTTCGACGAGCGACAGACCACGGAAGCGATCACGCAAGACCAGGACGCGAGGATGGAATAGACGGGGCATGGTCGTCGCCACTGGCTCAGCGTGCGATATGGGTGGTGGAGACATAGCGGTGGTACGCGTCGTCACCGGGCGCACGCCAATAGAGCGTCACCGTGACGATGTTGTCGGCACTCACCTCGATGACCGGCGCCTTCTCGCGTACACCGGGAAGCCCTTGCGTCGCCGACAACGACGTGAGCGTGGCGGCCCAGGTCTTGTATTGCGCGCCCTCCGGACTTTTGAAGTTGGCGCTCAAGGTGCCGGGGTTTGACACCCACATCTGCGCCACGACCTGATCGACGGCCATGGCGGCATCGGAGCGATACTTCGCGTCGCGACTCAGTTTCGTCGCGGCGCTCTGCAACGCCACCATACCCACGATACCGATGGAGAAGATCACGATCGCAATCAGCGCGTCGAGCAAGACCACACCCTGCGAATGTCCGCCGGGCGAGCATCGACGCGCGGTCCTCACAGACACCCCTGTGGATTCGTAGTGATCCGGAGGGCGGGATCGCACAGACGAGTCATGCCACCTGCCGAGATGAGGATGACAAGTCGTCGACCGTCGGCACGGGCCGTATTCGCGTCTACCCGTTGGATCGCGGTCGCGCCCCAATCCAACGGGCGCCCCAGGGCGTTAAATGTCACGCCGGCCCCCGCTCGAATCATGTCGGTCAGTGCTATCGATACATCGCCGACCGACGTGCTGGCGCTGGGGTACACCTCTTGCGCGCCGCCGGCGGCCACGAAGCGCTGCAGCATGTTGTCGGCGCTAGCCTCCTGTGCCTTGTCGCAGGAAGGGGTACTAGCCAGCACGCACACCGTCCAGTCCGCGCCGGACGACTGAAATTCGAAACGCACGGGGGCCCCCCGGCTACTCGCTTCCACACGCGCGTAACGCAAGCCGTTCTGGATCGATTCGGCGGCCGTGCGGATGTGTGTGTTCCGCAGCCATTGCCGAAACGGCGGCACGCCCAACAACAGCAACGTGCCCAACACCGCCAGGGACACCAGCATTTCGATCAAAGTAAAACCGGCGCGCGCGTGGCCCATCATTGGCAACCGCCGCCCTTGCGCACGATCCAGCAACTGATCGGCGGCGCCCCCCACCCAGAAGGGACGGCTGAGGTTGCACGATCATTTTTTTCGTTGATCGTGAAAACGAAGCCATCGACTTGAGTGCCCGCTTTGCCAGTCGCGGTGGCCACATAGGCCTGCCCCGCTGTACTGCCCGCCGCCGGAGTGCAGGTCAAGGTGAAGTACGATAGGCCGGCGGGCCGTGCCACACCGCACTCGCTACCAGCACCGTACGTGCGGTTGTCCTGGTAGAACTGCTCCATTCCCGCGCGGTACGTCGCCAAGGCGTTGTACGCTTCGGTGAGCTTGCTTCGCCGAAGGTAGTCCGCGTACGACGGCAAAGCGATCATGGCCACGACAGCCACAATGGCCACGGTGACCATCAGTTCGACCAACGTAAAGCCGGTCGACCGATTACGCCGACGCCCCATGACGATCATGCTGCCCCCTTGCCCCTTATCGCTGCCCGGCGCATGCCAACGCCGTGAACCTTCGTGCCCACCGACGAGCAAACACCACCCTTGCCGCAGGTCATGTGTACCGCGGCGGGTGGGCGCGAGTGAATCTTCCCGGTCTTCGATGGATGCCGAATGGATGTCTGATGGAGGCCTTATGGAGAATGCCTCGCGAGGGCCTTCAGCCGCGGCATGGCGTGACCCAGGACACGCTGATCACGGCGGCCTGATTTCTGGTGATTCCCCCAAACGCACGACGCGAAACAGCGCTCCCGGCGGCCCCTGCCGCAAAGTGACGGAGGCACCCTGAGTCAAGGGGAAATGACGCAGCACCGATTCCACCGAACGAAAGAGCAACTCTGCGCTCGGCCCGTACATGAATAGGCGCAATGTGCCCTGACCGATGTCGTAGCCGTCAAACTCACCGGTATGCGCGTGATGGATCGCCGTGATCAATTCACCTTCGAGCACGCGCACGCTTTCCCTTAACAGGTGGGCATCCACTTCAACGATCACGGCTCTTACAACCACGGTCTGTGGCATAGCGAAGGACACACGAACCTCCGTGCAGTCAAACGAATCAGTTTGCTTCGTCCAAGGCCGGACGAGCGATCGCGCGCTGACGGCATGGCACACGCCAGCCGCATCGTCCACGCAGCGGATACGACATCGCCGATATCGCTCAAGTTTCCTTCAGAGCATGTTCTGGCGCGGGACGATGTGCATGCTCAAGCACTGAGAGCGAGGTGACGCAGGCCCTGCCATCGACAACAGGGATCCATCCCACCTCATCGCGTGTGTTCGACGCAACACGCACTGCCTTTCCATGTGCTCTCCATGCTTTTGCGTAGCGTTCACCTGATGAGCGCAGTCCTTTGAGGTGGTGACCGTGGACCGGAGTCCGAGCCCGACGTATCCCATTTTGACGTATCACCACATCACGCCGTCGCCTCATCGGTCCGACCGCTCCGCCATCTCACCGACCGGCTTTGCGCGACACATGTGGCTGCTGCGGCGACTCGGTTATGTCGGCCTGTCCCTGGCCATGGCACTGCCTTATTTGCGCGGTGAACGCGTGGGCCGCATCGCCATCCTCACGTTTGACGATAGCTACGTCGATACCCTCGAGCATGCATTGCCAGTGCTTTTGCATCGCGGGTTCAGCGCCACTTGTTACGCAGTGAGTCGGGCGATCGGTCAGGTCAAGACCTGGAACGTGGCGTCGGCAGGCTCCGGGCTTCTGCTGATGTCGGTCGATCAATTGATGTGGTGGCATCAGGCCGGCATGGAAATCGGTGCACAGACGCGTTCGCACGCACGGCTGACAGCGTGTACAGCGCGACAGTTGCGCAACGAAATCGCGGGCGGCCGACAGGAGCTTCAGCAGCGGCTGGGCGTGGCCGTCTCGCAATTTAGCTATCCCTTTGGTGAGGTCAACGACCGCATCGCCGCGACCGTTCGCGAGGCGGGCTTTGCCGCCGCCGTCACCGCCCGGCAAGGACGCGCCATCGTCGGCGGCGATCTCTGGCAATTGCCTCGTCTCGCTGTGGACCAACCGGCGCTGCTGCCGTTTGCGGCCAAACTTCTGACGCACCACGAGGAACGGCGTGCATGAGATTTCTGTTTGTGGGCACCTCCCCGGAGCACGGCGGCGCAGCCTCCCATTTCGTGACGCTCGCCCGTGCGCTCACAGAACGTGGCCACCGGGTCCACGCCGTCGTACATCCGCAGGGCGAGATCGCCCGGCACCTACGCGACTCGGCGGTCACCCTGCACGAGGGCACTTTCCGCAATGCCCTCGATCCGCGGGGCTATCGCGCGGTCTTCCAGACCGCGTGGCGCACGCAGCCTGATCTGCTGGTGACCGGCTTTGGTAAGGAGTACTGGCCGTTAATTTTGCTCAGCCGGCTGATCGACGTGCCGGTGACCTTGTTCCGTCATCGCCTTCCTCCGCTGCACGCCCTCTCCAACTACGGCCTTCCCCGCCTGGCCGACTATTTCGTAGCGGTTTCCCAATACGCGCGCCGCACCTACATCGCGCAAGGCGTGCCCGACAACTGCGTGCGGGTGCTGTACAACCCCGTCGACACCTCCCGTTGCCGTCCGCATGCCGAACAACGGCGCGCGGTGCTGCGCCGCCTGGGGCTGGACGAGGAGGTGATCCTGGTCGGCTATGCCGGCCAGATGCATGGAGGCAAAGGTATCTTCACGTTGCTGGAGGCGCTTCATGCCGCCATGGCGCGCGAACCGCGCCTGCATGGCCTTTGGTTGGGTGATGGCGAGGATGTGCTCACGTGGCGCCGGCAGATTGAAGCGCACGGCATGGAGGCTCGCCATCATCACCTGGGATGGGTGTCGGATATGTCAGCGTTCTATCCCGCGATGACCCTGCTGGCCTTCCCGTCCGTGCAGCCGGAGACGTTTGGCCGATCGGCGGCGGAGGCGCAAGCCGCTGGGGTGGTGGTCCTGGGCAGCGACCTGGGGGGGATCCCCGAAACCCTTCAACCCAACACCACGGGGCTACTCCTTCCCGCAGGGGACGTGGAGGCCTGGCGCGACGCGATCCTGGCGATGTGCGATCCCGTACGTCGGCGACCGTTGGCGGCCGCCGGCCGCGCGTTCGTCCAGCAACAGTTCGACGCCCATCGCATTGCCGATGCGTTCGTGCACATGGTCACGCCTCACGCTCGACGTCCGTTACGCACCTCCGTCACACGGAGCGTGGATGCACCATCCGTGCGAAGGCCACGATCGGCCCGCTCCAAGCCGCAAGGCGGCCGACGGAGAACCAACGATGAGACGTGACCCACCCGCCAGCATTCCGAACTACCCCAACGCCGAGGCGCAGCTCGCCAGCTTCATCGCGAAATATCCTCCGGCGATCGCCGCGCTGGGCACCGAGGTGCGGCTTCGCTTCCGCCGCCGCTACCCCACCGCGATCGAGCTGGTGTACGACAACTACGACGCCTTGGTATTAGCGCTCAGTCCCACGGAGCGACCGTCGGATGCCATCTTCTCGATCGTGTTCCATCCGCTCGAAATCCAAGTGTGCTTCCTTCAGGTCAAAAAAGGCTTTTACGATCCGGAGCATCGCTTGCAAGGACGGGGACGCATCGCTAAACACCTCACGCTCACCAATTCTGCTCCGTTGGACGAGCCCGCTGTCGACGCCTTGATGCGTCAAGCCATTCGGCGCGCGAAGGCCCCTTTTGCCACCGATGGTTTGCCGCGTCTCATTATCCGTTATGTGGCAGCGCTTCAACGCCCCCGTCGCCTCGATCAATAACCAGTCGCCGGCACGAGGTGCCTTGTTGGCGATATTCAAGGATCAAGGCCACTGCACGCGCCACGTCATCCGGCACCAACAGCGGCGGGGTGGATGACAACGCCGAGGGCAGCCGCGCCCTATTGCCATCGATCCCTGTCGATGCGGCATTGATCCTAAATTCGTGCAAAGACGCCCCCGTCGTTTTCAAGGCCTCCGTGAGCCATCGCGGTGGACGGCCGTGCCCTGACCAGGTGCGCCACGGATCGGTCGGATGGCGATATCTGGGAATGCCCGCATCCAACTGACGCCAGTGGCTGTACTCCGGAAAAATATCCCACCAATGCAACCGTTCCGCCATGATCATGGCATCGATCCGTCGCCGCAACGCCGCGATGCGGCACTTCCGCTTGATCTTGAGACAGGCTGCGACACGGGCGACAACGATGCGACGCTCGGCGGGCGGCAGCCGCAGTAAACCAGTTCTCATCGCGTATCCTCCATGCGAGTCGCGAGATCACTCGTGGCACAAGGAAACACGCGACAGGACGGCGCGACGGCACGGGGGAAGGCGTAAGTCACCATCATGGCGCCCCCGCGGCGACCGGCGTCAACGAACGCGGATCCGGTGAAGAAGCCGGCCATGGAGCACCGCCCAAGGCCTTGTAGAGCGTGACGTACGCGATGCCGCGTGCGGCGCGTGCCGTAATCACATCGAGCGCCGCCCGCTGCTCTTCGATCAGGCCGTCCTGCACGTCCAGTCCACTCGCCAACCCCAGCGTCGCGCGTCGGCGCATCGCGTTGGCGCTGACTTGAACGGCACGGGCACCACGCGATGCGGCACGTTCCCGTTGACCGGCCTGCTCCAGTTCGTCCAGGGCGATCTCCGTCTCGGCCACACCCTGGAGGACCGCCTGCCGGTAAGCGAGCAACGCCGCCTGCAGCTCATGATCCTTCGCATGTGCGTTGGCAACGCGACGCCCCCAGTCGAACAACGGAATATCGATGGCCGGCCCGGCGGAAAAAATGCTTTCACCCGTCCGCGTCCGCGATCGGTTCGTCGCGACATTGACCGACCACTGCAAGGACGTACCCAACCCCACGCGCGGGTACATCTCAGCGCGACTCAAGCCCAGTTCGCCGGCGGTCCGCAGGACCTCCGCTTCCGCCAGGGCGATTTCGGGACGCGTTCGCAACATGTCGGCAGGCGCAGAGGTGAGATGCCACTCCCCCAAGGACGGCTGAGGGCCAGCATCCAACCAACCGGTATCGGGTTCGTTCTGCCCCACCAAGACGGCCAGCTGTTGCGCACTGCGGGTGATGGCCTGGCGCGCGTCCGCGTGCGCGATCTCAAGATGCGCCAGTTCGGCCTGGACGCGGGCCAGGTCGACCGGTGATGCCAGTTTCAGGCGGTGACGCACCTCCAGCAGACGTTGCTTCTCTTCCCACGCCACTTGCATGGTGTCGAGCGTCTGCGCCTGCTGCTGCGCGGCGCGCAACTCCAGCCAGCGGCGAACGACCTCGGCGACCAAGGACACACGGGCACCCCGCCATTGCGCCTGGGCCGACTGCGCCTGCCCTTGGGCTACCCGCTGCGCACTCTGCCACGCACCAAACAGTGGCAACTCCCACCGTGCGTCGAAGCCCATCAGGAAATACGAAGCGCTCGTATCCGGATTGATCACATCGTTGGTACGGACATGAAGCGCCGGCAGCTGGGCATCGTGCGCGTGCGCCACTAGGGTACGCGCCGCCCGCAGCCGTGCTGCGGCCTGCGCGACCTCCAAGTTATCAGCGAGGGCGCGATCCACCAACGCATTGAGTTGCGCATCGCCAAAGGCGTGCCACCACACACGCAGATCCGCCGGGGCCGGTGTCGCATCCGGCGGCAGATGATGCCAAGTTGCGGGAACGGCGGGCGGGCCAGGCAAGGTCGGCACCGAGGCACAACCGGCCAGTGTGACCATCGTCAACACCAGTGCCAGGAATCCACTCGTCCTGTGGACACATCGTCGACTCGTACCGTTGGCCCGCCACAACCAGCCACCGACGGCTCCAGCCATACGGTCACCACGAGCAAATGTTGTACGCATGCAATCGACGGCCCCGCCTTCTCTGGTGGGAGCCATAAATCACGCCGACGTACGTATTGGATGGACCTTGGATGGAGATTTGATGGATATACACACCCTCATCCGAAGACCAGCCCTTCACGCCTCAATAGGATGCGCACGCGAAGCGACGAGAATAAGGTTGGCGATCACACGCCGTGGCGACGAGGCAACTTGACGGTACTGGATTGATCCATGCCGTAACGCTGTCGAATCAGGTACAGCGGACGCCCCTTCACCTCGTTGAAGATGCGTCCGATGTAGGCGCCCACGATGCCCAAGGAGAGCAGTTGGACGCCACCGAGAAAAGCCACGACCAACAGCATAAGCTCCCCATGGCTGATCACGGCATGAAGAAAGAGCGCGCCGAAGGCTCGCACGAATCCGTAGAGGATCGCCACGGTCATCAAACCGCCCCCCGTCAGGCCAATCCATTGGAGTGGACGCTGCGAGAACGCAAAGAGGCCATCCATGGCCAAGGCCAGCAGCGCACGAAACTTCCATTTGCTCTGGTCGTTCTCGCGCCCAGACTCGCGGTAGAACAACGCGGCTTGACGAAAACCGATCCAGGCAAAGATGCCTTTCATGAAGCGCGTGCGCTCCGGCATCCGCCGAATCGCCGCCACCACATCACGATCCAACAAGCGAAAATCGCCGGCTTCTGGCGGTAGGCGCACGTCCGACAACCAACGAAAGAGCCGATAGAACAGCTTCCGCCCCCAACGACGACTCGACCGAGCCTCCTGCCGCGATCGTCGCGTCATGTAAACCACGTCGTAGCCACTGCGCCACTCCGCCACCATCGCGGGCAGCATTTCCGGTGGATGCTGCAGATCCCCATCCATCAGCACGACCGCGTCGGTATGGCAGTGATCCATACCGGCGGTCAGGGCGTACTCCTTGCCGAAATTGCGACTGAGCTCGATGATCTTGATACGCGACTCGAGGGAATGCGCCGCGATCAATTGCGTCAGTGTGTTGTCTTCACTGCCATCGTCCACGCAGATAATCTGCCACTGCACGTCCATAGTGCGCAGCACATGCATCAAGCGATCCAGGAAGAAGCGAACCTGAGCCCCTTCGTTGAACAAGGGGACGACCACGGCCAGGGTGGGGGAATTCGTCGACATCAGTGGATCGCTCCGCGACGTTCCTGCCCTGCCTCACCGCGAGATGGTTTATGAAAAAACGAGGACTGGTGTTGACCGCCGATGACTTCGGTATCGCTCCGGGCGTGAGCCGAGCTATCTGCGAACTGCTGGAGTTGGGCCACCTGTCGGCCACTGGTTGCATGGTGGTCTCGCCGCATTTCCCAACGACAGCGCCGTGGTTGCGTCCCTATCTGGATCGGGCCGATATCGGGCTGCACGTCACGTTGACGCATGACCGTTCGTTGCCAAGCCTGATGCGCGATGCATTCTTGCACCGGCTGGATCCGCTCACCATACGAAGCGCTATCGAAACCCAGGTGCAGCGATTCGAACAAGCGCTGGGGCGTCCTCCAGCCTATCTGGATGGACACCACCACGTGCATCAGTTGCCGTTGGTGAGCGAAGTGGTCGTGGATGTCGCCACGCGTCTGGGGGCCTATGTGCGCGTTACGGACGAGGCCCTGAAGACCATTGGTCAGGTCGGTGTAGCGTGCGGCAAGGCCGCCCTCCTCTCGGCCTTGGCCCGCCCCTTCGCCCGCGAAGTTCACGCCCGTGGCCTGCAACGCAATCATGGGTTTCGCGGCGCCCGTCCCGCCTCCACTCGGCGACCCTTTCGCGATCTCTTCCGTCGCATGATCCGACAGGCGCCCGCGGGAACCATCCTGATGTGCCATCCGGGGCACATTGATGCCGCGCTGCGCGCTGCGGACACGCTCGTCGACAGCCGTGAGGAAGAATTTCGCTACTTGGCCAGCACGGCTCTGTCGGACGATCTCACGACCGAAGGCCTGTCGTTGGCTCGGCTCGTGGACGCCCTCAGCGAGGGTGGCCCAACGGGCCACGGCCGATCGTGAATTTCTGGTCTGCATAAGGCTGCCCTCAAGACACTAACGCAGTGAGGGCCTCGCCCTGGTGCGCAAGACGGCACGCTAACGAAGAACGATGGATAGATCGTCGCTCGATCGTGGGGAACCGATGAACAAAGCCGAGGCGGGAAGCCGGCCGATACCAGCAACGTGTTCAGACCGTGTCGGAGCCGATGTTCCGTTTGACTGGACCAGCAGTCACGGCCTCCACACCGTTCACACGCATTCGAAACACGGTGTCCATCCTCACGCTTACGATGATGCAGGGGCATCCCCCGTGATGCCATCGTGAGTCTTCACTATGCGCATGCGCCGAATGCCTGAGGTCGGACCGCACGAGCGGCCGACCCGGCGCGCTCGATGGATGGCAGGCACCATGAGCGTGTCGGTGTTGCTGAGCCTACTGGGCATGTTCGCGTACCGCGACACCACCTTGGTGCAGGTGGAGGGCGTCATCGTGCGCCACTGCCATCATTGGGTGGTGACCTCCCCTGTGGACGGGACAGTCACCCAACTGCCGATCACTACAGGGGGGCGAGTGGTGGCAGGACAGCCCCTCGCACTGGTCTTCGGCCCGCCCACGCCGCCTTCGTCCTTCACGCCAGTCCGCGACGAGCGGGCGTCCCCACGTCTCCAACTGCGTCACGCCCCCACCGATGGCATCGTGGCGTACACGCACGTGCAACCGGGCCAGCCAGTCACTGCGCAACAGCCGCTACTGACGTTATGGCCTGCCCCTTCCGAACGCATAGTCGCCTTCGTGCTCCCCAGGTCAACGATCACCGACTTCCAACCGGGCGACACCGTCATTTTGCGATTTCCTGATCAGCCCACGTGGCACCCTCAGACCGGTCGTATCCGCGACGTGGGAGGCGGAGGCTCTAGTCCGGACGACACAACCGCCATGCCTCTCGAGCCCGAGGCGCAGGTGCTCGTCGGGCTCGAGAGGGACATGCCTTGGTCCACGACGGGACGTCGCACTGTGCGGGCCAATGTCGATGTCCTGGTACGCCGCCGGCATCGCTGGGCGGATCTGGGTGTCCAGGCGCTCGACTGGGCGGCCAAGGAATTGCTGCATAACCTCATTCGGCCGATTACGGAACTACCGGACGCCATCGAAGCTTCAGCATGATCCGCCCCATCACCTTCGTCCGCTTGCCGGGACGCCCTGGGCGATCCCGCGTGCCGGTTGGGCCACTCCGTGAGCGAAGACCGCCGCTGTGATGCCCCTTTACGGATACCGTCAAACTGACTTCGTTATGTCTGCATGTCGCGGCGGCCTGCGCGCCGAAAGAGCCACCTCGGCCATAAGGCCTAAGCACTGGATTTCAGCACCCTCTGGGTGTTGACTCTAGCGAGCATCCCGCCGCGTTCGCAACGAACGTGGCGGTAGCGTCGACGGAAGAAATCCGTCGCAAGGGGATCGTACTGACCTTCCACGCAACCCGCAGCGCGTTGCCGAAGGCTTGTTGCGCGCTGCTCGGACAAAGGGATGGGGGTGGTTATGCGTTATGGAACGGCATGGATGATGTTGGCGCTTTGCGCGCTGGTGATGAGTGGTTGCACTGCCGCAGTCAAATCTCATCGTGTTGGATTCAATACTTACGCGTCATCCGGTTTGGTCTATCACCTGCCCCTAAAGCTCCTGAAGCTACAGGTGACCGTCGAAGGCACGAAGCAAACACCAGACGTCCTGCTAAGCGAGGCTTATGGCGACCCGTCCTCAACGTATGTCCTGGAGGTGAGCCGCAGTCAATTTGGCGACAACGCACTCGACATAGGCATCAGCGAAAAGGGGCTTCTTTCCACGGCAGACGCGCAAACCACGAGCAGAGCGGATGATGTATTGAAGAACGTGGCATCACTTGCGGCCTCAAGTGCGCTTATGGCGGAGCATATCAAGGGAATACCAAAGAACCAGACCGGAGTTCCATCTGGCAAGTGCATCGGCGATGGCATCTACTCCGTCCTGATCGATGTTCGTTCGCCGGGCGCAGCTCTGTGCGAGATTGAGTTCCAAATCATTCCCCTCGGTCCCGACGCCACGTTGAATCGCGATGACGCCAATAATCCCGTCGGCAATCAGGACAAGCACGCCGCAGACATTTGCACTGCACCGGATGCTCGACCGAATGACTGTCGACAGGTCAATGGGATCTACTATCGCCAGTTCGCGCCGTTTCAAATCATTGCGACCAGGGGCAACGATGATGACAACCCCTCGGGGTTTCTAGTGATGGCACCGGACCCTCGACAGGTCAACATGCTTCCGGTACCGAGCAGTCTGTTTGCGGACAACCACACCTACATCAAACTGGTCGATGGGATGCCCATTGAGTACAAGCCCACCGTGAACAGCGAAGTGGTTGGTGTACTGAAGATTCCTGCGGATGTCATCGGCGCGTACTTTGGCGCCATCGGCAATCTGTTCAAAGCCTTCGGCGACAGTAAGTCAGCTCAAGCATCGGCGCTCGGTGATGTGGCCGCCTTGAAGTTGAAGCAATACAAGACGGATCTATGCCTTAAAGCCATCGCCAGCCGGGATGACAAGAGTGTATCAACGGCATGCACATCTCCATGAAGCGGCCTACCGACCATCCCTGCCAGCAATCGCCTGCTGCACATCGATGCTTTTCGCGGGCATTCGGGTAGCCTGTTGAATACGTTGGCCCAGCCTCGTCTTCCATCAGGGATGGGGACCAGGGCAACGGAAGGCCCTGCCGCTCGACCTGACAGCGAGATGATGTCGCTGCCGATACTCCCTCTCACTCAGGGGACCTACCATAACGACCTACCGGCAGCCGGCAAGCGGGCTCACGCTTAGACCTTAACCTTCATCGCTTGCAGAAACGGCCGGACACACCACCGACGGCGGTTGCGGCGGATCCTTCACGCGTTGATCGGCGACCACCACCTCGCTTCCGTTGACCTTAGCCCGAGCGATAGCAAGACCCAGAGCGCTGGTGGCCGAACACGTGCCGGCTTTGCGCCACCCGAAATAGATGCGGCGGACAGGGTGTGACGTATCCGCCATGCCGTCGACATGCCCCCCGGACACCCAGACGATCGCATCCGCGAGGTCCGAGACATAGCCGCTACAACGATAAGAAGCGTGACGGGAGTTGGGCCTGGCAGCGCCGACGTGCCTGGCATGATCCGAGCTAGGCCGCGCCTCCAAAGCGGTGTAGCTAACCTCGCGTATCGATGGCGTGCGCGCCATGGCATCAATGCATTCCAAGGTGATGCGGTGCGCGATGTGTTGCGTCTTCTCGCCCGGCAGCACCCAAGAGACTCGGGAGCGTGACGCGCTATCAATCATCGGCAACGATAGGTCGGGCTCCACATAGGCCACCGCGGGATACGTGGCTAGCGCTTGAATGAACGTGTGTGCTTCCACCGGATCCAGTTGACGCGACGTGACAATCAGCATCCCACCGGTCGCCAACATCCGTTGAAAATTGATCCGCAGAGGAGGTGACCTCACCGCACTCGACCGGTGGTTCGGCGCTATCAGGCCGACCCGCCTGGCGACGTCCTTCGCATAACGAACCGTGGCCGCGGGGCTGTAATGCTCTTTGTCCGATTCCCGGAAATGGATGATAAAGCGGTCGTAGTGACCATCCGCGACCACTCCAGAGAGATCGAAATTGACCACCGGCGGCCGCCCCATCGCGGACGGAAAGGCCAGGAGCGACAACGTTACCCAGATGACGAGCTGACAGGCAGTGCGGCACATATGACAGTTTCACAAGACAGGTCAGGAGAGATCCTTGCCGCAACGATGCGAACGGCAGCGCATGGCCAGATCAAGCGTTGACGATCGCTGACATGGTCAATGCCCCATGGGTCCTTTCCCGTGGCTAGATAAACAGGGTTGCATGGAAGGACCATGGATGCTCAGCGCAATATCCATGGACGGAGGTCCATCCACTTTATTTCTGTGGACAACCGCCAATGATCGCCCCTATGTGCGACAAGCGAAGGGGCCCTCCTCCAAACAACGGTCGCGTCGCTGAGGAGCAACGGACTTCACCAGCGAATTGGGGACAGAACACTCCAGTGCGCAGGCCGGTCATTCTCCCGACATCTCACGTCGCTGACAAATCCTGTCGCCTGGCGCGAAATCATCATCCACACAATCTCCACGATTCATGAAGGTGATCTCCATCTTTGTGGACAAAATGACGCTGCCGTGGAGCGTCGGGGGACACAGGCGCTCTCTGTCCTCTGTGGAGGGCGCCTAAGAGCTAGTGATGATTGATCTCGTGACAATGAATAGGTATGCCGCGAGATGGTGTTCGATCGCTCCACGGCTTTCGTTGATCGGGGTGTGAAATCCGCGCGGGTCGCAAGGCTGGTGCGGGTGGGCGAACGCGCGCGCCGGTGGCATCGTCGTAGCGGTGGGATGCCGCGATCAGGGCATCGCCGCGCAAGAGGATTACGCATGTATTTCGCCACCCGGCCCACGGTCCGGTTTCTGGTCGCGATGCTTCTGCTACTGGGTGGGGCGCTAGGTGCGCGCCCCTCATCCGCGGCCTGTTTCAATACGGGGGGCGACATCGCGCGCGTCGAGTTCACGCCGCCCGCCTCCCTTACGGTGCCTTTCGGTGCACCGATAGGGAGCGTGATCTATCGCTCGCCCACGACAGCTCCACTCACGACCACTCAATTACTGTGCTCACCCAATACCTCGCACGGCCTTCAGAATGCCGTAGGTGACTCGCCCGCGGCAGGCAGCGTGATCTTCCCCACCGCCGTGGCCGGCGTGGGTTATCGCCTCCGGTTGAGTGGTCCAAACGCCTCCGTGGGACCTTACCCCTGCTGTCGCACTCGAGGCGCATGGTCTTTCGTCAATGTCACCGCGTCCGCCAATCTGGAACTTGTCAAAACAGGACCGATCGCCAATGGCGCCGTCCTCACGGCCGGCCCGCTCGCGCATTGGCTTTTCGATGATGAACTCCGCGCGGAACAATTCAGCCTAGGCAACGCCATCACCCTGGTCGCGCCAGCCTGCGCCGTCAACACGAAGGACATCGCAGTGACCTTGCCACCCTTATCGAACACCGCCTTTCAGGGCGTCGGAAGCGCCCCTGGAGACACGCCCTTCGCGATCCTGCTGCAGTGTACCGGCGGCACCACCCTGGCCATTACCCTGGATACGAATCTTCCTCAGGGAAGTACCGCAGGCGTCATTGCGCCACCGCCGCAAACGGGCGCTGCAGCCAACATTGGAGTCCAGATCCTGGATCAGTCGTTGACCCCCGTGAATTTTGGCACCCTGAAAACGGTCGGCACGACGCCCGACGGCCTACTGAGCCTGCCCTATCACGCACGTTACTTTCAGACCGACACCCCGGCAGGTACAGGAGTAGTCACGGCGTCGGCCACATTTACGCTGTCCTATCCCTAGGCGAATGTGTCGTCCGCGTCGACGCGAACATCCACGATACCGGCACGCGCGCGCCGGCTTCGACACGGCCGCGTCCTGAAAGGCTGCACCGTCTTCGGCTAACGACGAAAATGCACCCGTACCCGCTGACCCACGCGCCAAGTTGGCGGCGGCGGCTGATCAAAGACCAAGACGCACTCGACGATGCGCGCACGCGCACGCGTCGCCGGCTCGCCCAGGGTGCCGGGGCCAAGCACCGCCCCAAGCCGTCGGACGTGAGCACGAAGTGCCGGCACCCCCTGCCCGCTTTCATCCATGATGTCAGCGGCCTGACCTTCTCGCACGGCCGCAAGATAAGACTCCTGAAGCTCGGCGCGCACGAAGGGCTCGGTGTTCGGCAACAACACAAACGCAGGACCCGAGTGTGCAGAGACCGTCGTGCCGGGCTGAATCCGGCGACGTATCACCACCGCGTCGACTGGCGCCGATAGACGATGTTGGGCTAGGTCGTGACGGGCGGCGGCGAGCGCCTGAGCGGCCTGGGTCACCGCCGCCTTAGCGCGCTCCAACTCCCCCCGCTCCTGAAGTACGCGCTCCTGTGCCTCATCGACATGTCGTGCGTCCTCGGCGCCCACTGCTGCAGCTTGCGTTAGTCGCACAAGATGTCGCGCCGCGACCGTCACGCGTTGCTGCGAATGGCGCTGTTGCATCGTCGCCCGACGATGCCCCAATTCGGCCATCCGTACCTTTAGACGCGCAGACTCAGCATCGAGTGCGGCAAGCAACTGCCCCTGACGAACATGCTGCCCTTCCATCGCCGTCACCTCGACCACCGTGCCGTCACGTGGTGCGCTCAGCTTGACCAGTCCGCCTTCGACGTCGATACGTCCTCTGGCCATCGCAACCAGTGTCGAGGCGTGGGCGCTGCTTTGATCACCACCGAGCGTATGACGCGAACAGCTGACGGTCGACCCCAGCAGAAGACTAGCGAACAAGACCCAGCTAAAGCAGCGCGGCAACCCAGCGATGGATGCATCTCGCCTCTCCGCGGGATGGTCATCGCCACGATCGTTTCGGAGGAAGAGGCCATACCACCCTAGGGCGACCGCCGATCGGGAGTCACGAGAAGGGATCGCTCCAAGGCGCGCCGGTATCAGCGCATCCACGGTACATATCCCTCGACGGGGAAGATGCTTCACGGTGCTCCCATAAGGTGTACGGTCAAAACAGTTCACGGCTTGCCTCATCGAAGATCGTCGTCAGCGGAGCCTATGCACCGCACTTCGCCGCGCTTTCAGCCTAGCGAGAGAGATGACCAATTCACGTTGAAACGATGGAGGACCCATGGAGGGCCAATAGGCGGCTAATGCCTCTGCAAGCGGTCCATCCAATCTCCATCGATCGTCGCTAGTCTCGCCGCGCGGGCGAAACCGCTATCGATGGCGAGGATCGTGGCATGGGCGCGTCGAAGGGTTCGGAACGGACACACGCATCTCCTTCGTCGCCGGAACGGCCATGGATACCATCGGATTTCCGCACCGCAAGCCTCAACGATCGCCTTGCGCTCATGGTCTTGGCGCTCGTGGCGGTGATGGTCGCCCTGACCTTCCAGGACTATGGCATCACCTGGGACGAGGAATTACAGGCCACCTACGGCCAGTTGCTGTGGCGCTTCTATGCAAGCGGCTTTCAGGACACCGCCGCTTTCCACTACCAAAATCTGTACCTCTATGGCGGGCTGTTTGATTTAGTGGCGACCGCCCTTTGCCGTGTCTCGCCCTTGGGCGAGTACGAAACCCGCCATCTGCTGGGCGGCGCGGTGGGGCTTCTGGGTCTGGCCGGCACCTGGGCCTTGGCGCGTCGTCTGCACGGCCCGCGCGCGGGCCTGCTCGCCCTCAGCCTGCTGGCCGTGACGCCCCTCTACTACGGCCACATGTTTTTCAATGCGAAAGACGTGCCGTTTGCCTGCGGCATGGTGTGGTCGCTCTATAGCCTGGTTCGGCTGATCGAGGCCTTTCCGCGTCCGCCGTTTGCGCGGCTCGCGGCTTTTGGGGTGATCAGCGGCCTGACACTGGCCACCCGGGTCGGCGCCGTGCTGCTCTACGGCTACCTTGCCGTCGCCTGGGCGGCTTACGCGCTGAGGCGACTACCGCAGACACCGGGGATTGCACCGATTCGCCCGCTGCAAGACGGGATACGACTTCTTCTGATCCTTCCCATCAGCTATGGCGCCATGGTGCTCGGATGGCCTTGGGCCATCGCCTCGTGGCTGAACCCCCTCCAGGCGCTCCGCGCCTTCGCGCATTTCGACTGGCCCGGGCTGGTCTTGATTCAGGGGCAGTGGCTGCCCGCCGCTGCGTTGCCTTGGCATTACCTGCTGCTGTTCTTCGTCATCCAGTTGCCCGAACTGCTCCTGCTCGGTTTGGGTGCAGCCTTAGCCGTACTCGTCTGGCCAAGACGTCTGCGATGCGGCCCACCGGATTTGCGCGTGGGTATTGTGGCCCTGGCGGCCCTGTTTCCCCTGGTGCATTTCATCCTCGCCCGCCCCACCGCCTATCACACGGTGCGGCACTATCTCTTTGTGATTCCTCCCTTGTGCGTGCTCGCGGCGGTGGGGCTGGATCGACTCTGGCAATGGCTCCGCGACCGCCTAGCGAGGCCCAAAATCAACAGCCTCCGTGCGGTGTGGTGCCTGGCCCTGGTGATTCAAGCGGTACGCATGGTGACGCTGCACCCCAACGAATACATCTACTACAACGCCTTCGTTGGCGGTGTCACCGGCGCCAACGACCGCTTTGAACTCGATTACTGGGGTAGCTCCCTCAAAGAAGCGACGCGCCAACTGACCGCCCTGGTCGCGCAGGAAGACGCACAGCGTCCGATCGGCCGCGCCTACCGCGTCGCCGTGGGTGGCCATCCCCTGTCGGTCAGTTATTTCCTTCCCTCCCATTTCGCTCTGAGCACCGACGTGGAGCACGCCGATTTTGTCGTCAGCCTCACGGAGTCCCACATGGATGTCACGATGCCGGGAATTACCGTCGCGACCGTGGCGCGTGAAGGCGCCGTGCTTGCCGTCGTCAAGGATCATCGCCCCCATCGCCCTTGAGTCGGCCCGTAGACCATCGTTCCCTCATCGAGCGTAGGCACTTTGTGCACGCAATATCCATCTTGCTCGCTACAGTCCGCGATGCATTCCTGCCCATCGACACGTGGTCCATGGTGTTGTTCGAAGGCGCGCCCTCGATGTTTCAAGCACTAGGGCCGCACATCGACCAGGGCGGGCGTCGTCATCGATCACCGAAACTCTGGCTGGATTACGAGCATGTCCTTCCCCCTCCTGCTACGTCACTCTGCGGCAGCGCTTAGTCAGCGCATCCCCTGGCCCAGCACGCGGCATCTCACTCGCGCCGATGTTGTGGCGGCGGATCCGTACTTGGTTCGTTTTGCCATCAGCGCCGATCCGAACCTGACCATCGCGACAGCGAGTGTCATGCTGGCCCTTCGGCCACGCCGGGTGGACATCGTTCCGGAGCGCCTTCGCATGACGCTTAAACCGGCGCGTTCCAATCGCCAGTTGCACGAGCCACCGCTATCGACGACGTACTGGCGTATCGAAAGCGCCGATGTCGCTGTGTTCATGCAGGTACAGACCTTGCTCCAAGCGCACGAGCTATGGGAACACTACGACGAGGCACGGTTGATCATCGACCTCCGCACCAGGGACACCGACGGCGGTGCGCCACGTTCAGCCCAGGTGTCGATCTATGCGCAAATGAATTTTCAGTCGAGATTCCAGCGCATCTTGAAACACGTGCCGATACCTACCGTGCCGACCACCAACCTGTCAGACATGCCGTTTGCGCTGCTTACGTAACGGACCGTCGATACGCGACGCGCCGAAGTCAGGCCCGTCCGTCCCTACCGAGATCTATGGACATTCACTCTAGCCACGCTGTCGGCATCGGCCAGAACCGAATGCCGGTAATGCACCACGCATCAAGAGCCTGTGGCGACCCTCGGCGGTCGGCCGACGCCTCTCTCGACTAGGGGGCGTCCGGCCCACTTCGGACGGTCGACCGAGGCACCGTCAGGAGACCATGAGCCGTGAAGCTCTTCCATCGTTTTGTCCGTCGACACATCGCCGATACCGGCTTCATTCGAGGCCGTCGTGAAGTTCGTGGCCGTTCGCGGCCCATCATCTTGCCAGCACCATGGGTGCTGTCCGTGGTGAGTGGCAGGCTGCGGCGTGCCCCGATCCCCAGCCCGACCACTGGCCATCGCCGCGATGGACTTACGGCGCCCGTTTCACCGATCGATTCGGCGCGCCCACTCGCCACGAGGGGAATGACTCGCGATCACCGACCACGACGGGAGAACCTCAGGCGGTTCCATTCGTGCAAGGCCCTGCTCACCCTGATGGTCATGCTGCTGGGACCGGCCTTGCTGAGCGCATGCTCCCGCACCCCGCTGCCCCCAGCGACCACACCAATCGTCATCCATGACCAAGGCATTCTGCGTGTGCCGGAGAAATCACCGCTGCGTGCACGACTGAAAGTGCAGACGGTAACGCTGCATGCAGCGCCGCACGCCCTGTCGGTGCCAGCCATGATCGAAGCGGACCCGGCGCACACGGTGAACGTGCTGGCACCGCTGACCGGCCGCGTGGTGGAACTCAAGGTAGGGCTGGGCGACCATGTGAAGCGCGGCCAGGTGGTGGCGGTGATCGCCTCGGGCGATTATGCGCAAGCGGTGTCCGATCAGCAGAAGGCCGCCGACGCGCTGGCCCTGGCAAAAAAAGCACTGGATCGCGCCGAAGGCGTGCAGCAAGCCGGCGGCGGCGCGCAGAAGGATCTCGAAGCCGCGCGCAGCGCGTTCAACCAGACACAGGCGGAATACGGCCGCACGCAGACGCGGCTCGCCTCGCTGAGTGGTGCGGCGGTCAAGGGCGATGTACGCCGTATGGCCGTGGTGTCGCCCGCGAACGGCAGCATCACCGCGCTGTCCACCGCGGTAGGCGCGTTTGCCAACGACGTCAACGCGGTGCTGATGACGGTGACCGACCTGGGCCACGTATGGGTGACCGCCCATGTCGCCGAGAACGAATCCGCACTAGTCACACCCGGTCTGTCGGCCGATGTGGTGTTACCGGCACTGCCGGGCCGGCATGTCCAGGGTACCGTGCAGTCGGTGAGTGACGTGCTCGATGCCGACTCACGTCGTGTCAAGGCGCGCATCGTGGTTCCGAATATCGACGGCGCACTCAAGGCCAACATGTTCGCCACGGCCGTGTTTCGCGTAGCGCAGCCGAAGGCGTTGCTGGTGCCGCAATCGGCGCTACTGATGAACAACGACAGCGTCACCGTCTTCGTCGAAGTGTCGCCGTGGGCGTTTGCGCGCCGCACGGTGGAGCTCGGCCTGGACGAGGGTGAGCAGGCGCGCATCATCAAGGGCCTCACGCCCGGCGAACGCGTGGTGGTGGCCGGTGGAGTGCTGATCAATGATTGATAAGCTCATCGCCTGGTGCCTGCATAAGCGGGCGCTGGTGTTCGGTATCGCCATCCTGGTCATGATTTACGGCCACTACGCGTGGACGCAGTTGGCGGTGGAGGCTTATCCGGACCTCAGCGACGTCACCGCGCAGGTCACCACTCAGGTGCCCGGCCTGGCCGCCCAGGAAATCGAACAGCAGATCACCATTCCCCTGGAGCGCGCTTTGGCCGGCACGCCCGGTCTAGTGTCGATGCGCTCTAGCAGTACTTTTGGTCTGTCGCTGATCACCCTGGTGTTTCGCGATGGCGCAGAGGATTACTGGTCGCGCCAGCGTGTGATGGAACGCATTGCCGGCGTCACCCTGCCGGCCGGTGTCACGCCTGCGCTCGATCCCGTGTCCGGACCCGTCGGTGAGATCTATCGCTACACGCTGGAGTCCGACACCAGGAACCTGATGGAGCTGTCGGAGATCCAGCGCTGGAAAGTGATCCCCGCGTTGCAGCAGGTGTCCGGTGTCGCGAATGTCGACAACTTCGGCGGCTTCACCAAAGAGTTCCAGCTCGAAGTGGATCCGCAGAAGCTGCTGCAGTACGGCGTCGGTATGAACGACGTGATCACCGCGATCAGCGCCAACAACACCAACGCCGGTGGTGGCCGCGTGACACGCGGCGAGCAGTCGTATGTGATCCGCAGTGAGGGCCTGATGCGCTCGCTCAAGGACATGGGCGACATTGTGGTGACCCAGCACAACGGCAACCCGATCCGTGTACGCGATCTCGGCAAGCTGCAGTACGGCCACCAGATCCGCGAAGGCATCCTGGGAAAGAACGGTAACCCGGACACGATCCAGGGCGTTGTCGATCTGCTCAAGTACGAGAATCCCTCCAAGGTGCTCACAGGAATTCACGCCAAGGTCGACGCGTTGAACCAGCAGTTGGCGGCACAGGATGTGCGCATCGTGCCTCATATCGATCGCGGCGATCTGGTGCAGGCCACGGTGAGCAAGGTCTCGCATACGGTGATTGAGGGCGTGGCGCTGGTCTGCTTCGTGCTGATCCTGTTTCTTGGCAGCCCGCGCAGCGCACTGGTGGCAGCGGTGACCATTCCGTTCGCGCTGGTGACGGTGTTCATCGTGATGCACTTCTTCAAAATGCCGGCCAACCTGTTCTCGCTCGGCGCGATCGACTTCGGCGTGATCGTGGACGGCGCGATCGTGGTCACCGAGGCGATCCTGCGCAAACGCGAGGCACGACCGGACGCGTATCTGCACGAGACCGACGTGCTCAGTGCGACCAAGCAGGTGGCGCGCCCGATCTTCTTCGCCACCCTGATCATCATCACGGCCTATGCGCCGCTGCTCGCGTTCCAGCGCGCTGAAGGCAAGCTGTTCTCGCCGATGGCGTACACCGTGGGTTACGCCCTGCTCGGCGCACTGCTGTGCGCGATCACCTTGGTGCCGGCACTGGCCTGGCTGGCGCTGCGCCAGCCACGCAAGATGCTTCACAACAAGCCGTTGGAACGCCTCCAAGCCGCGTATCGCCGGGCGCTGGAGCGGCTGCTCGATCGCCGCCGCATCATCTACACCGTTGCCGGCATCGCGCTGGCCGCGGTGATCGCTCTGGGGGCGAGTATTGGTCGCGAGTTCCTGCCCGAGCTGGACGAAGGTTCCTTGTGGCTGCAGGTGCAGCTACCCAGCGGCTTGTCGCTAGAGAAAGCGAGCGAGATGGCCAGCGAGTACCGTCGCGTGGTGGGCGAATTCCCCGAAGTGAGTCACGTGGTTACCCAACTGGGGCGCAACGGCACGGGTACGGATCCCTGGACGCCGTCGCACATCGAGTCGAGCGTTGGCCTCAAACCCTATGACGCGTGGCCATCGGGCGAGAGCAAGGCGGACTTCGTGCGCCGGCTCCACGCGCGCCTGCAGCAAATCCCGGGCATCAGCGCCAGCATCAGCCAGCCGATCATCGACAACCAAAACGACTTGTTGGGCGGCGCGCACAGTCCGTTGGTGTTGCGTATCTACGGCGACGACTACCAAGAGCTGCGCCGTATCGGCGGCGCGATCGTCGACGCGCTGAAAACCGTGCGAGGCACGGCCGACGCCTCCCTCTTCCAGGGGCCACCCAGCCCTCAATTGACCGTGACAGTGGATCGTGACGCCGCCGCACGCTACGGCATCAACGTCGCGGACATCAACACGCTGATCCAGACCGGCGTGGGTGGTTCGGCGGTGACACGGGCTTATGTGGAGGATCGCGTCTACAACGTTACGGCCCGTCTATCACCTCAGGTGACCGCGCAGCCGGAAACGCTGGGTCAACTCACCCTGACGTCGCCGTCCGGCGCGCGCGTGCCGCTGGCCATGGTGACCAAAATCACGCTGCAGACCGCGGAGAGCACCATCGCCCATCAGGGCGGCAAGCGCCAGCTCACCGTGCGCGTCGCCAACCGCGATCGCGCGTTGTCCGAGTATCTGGCCGACGCGCAGGACACAATCGGCAAGGCCGTTCACTTCGACGCCCAGCAGTACCACCTGGAGTGGGCCGGCCAGTTCGAAAACCAGCAGCGCGCGCAAGCCCGTCTGGTGCTCGTGATGGGCCTGGTGCTCGCGATGATGGCGGTATTGCTGTTCGCCGAATTCGGCAATCTGCGCCAGGCCTTGCTGGTACTCGCGGTGGTGCCGCTGGCGGCCTTGGGCGGCCTGATTTCGCTGCACCTCAAGGGTGAGACCCTGAACATCGCCACGGCGGTGGGCTTTATCGCACTGTTCGGCGTGGCGGTGCAGAACGGCATCATCATGGTGGCCAACTTCAACCGCATGCGACGCGAAGGCCACGGCGTGCGTGATGCGGTGCTGTTGGGCGCCACCGAGCGTTTCCGCCCGGTACTGATGACTGCCACGGTAGCCAGCGTCGGCATGCTGCCCGCGGCGCTCGCCACCGGCATCGGCACGGACGTACAACGCGGACTCGCCACGGTGGTGGTGGGCGGCCTGGTGATCGCGACCCTGCTCACGCTCTTCATTCTGCCCGCGCTCTACGACGCACTCGAGCATGTCGTCGAGCGCCGTCGTCGGTGTCATTCACAGCCGGCGAAGGAGATCTGATCATGCGCCTACTCGCCAAGTCGCACCTGCACCTCATGGTGGTCGCCGGCATCGTGCTGGCACTTGCCGGCTGCAAGGTCGGCCCCGACTACCACCGTCCCGCCGCACCCAAGGCTACCCGCTACGCGCCCGAAGCACTGCCGGACACGACCGTATCGGCGCCGGTGCAGGGCGGTGAGGCGCAGCGCCTGGTCACCTCCATGGGTATTCCGGATCAGTGGTGGGCGCTGTTTCGCTCCCAGCCCCTCAATGCGCTGATCGACGACGCGCTCAAGCACAACGCCGACATCGAGGCAGCCCATGCAGCCCTGCGGGTCGCGCAGGAAATGGTCCATGCGCAACGCAGCACGTACCTGCCGACCGTCACGGCCGGCGTCAACCCCACACGCCAAGATACGCCCAAGGATCTGGCCAGCCCCCTCACCTCAGGCAAGAGCCTGTATAGCCTTATCACGGCACAGGTCAGCATTTCCTACCTGCCGGATGTGTGGGGCGGCAATCGCCGCCAAGTGGAATCGCTGACGGCGACGGCCAACGCCCAGCGCTTCCAGTTGGAAGCGGCCTATCTATCGCTCACTAGTAACCTGGTCAATGCCGCGATCGGAGAAGCCTCGCTGCGCGCGCAGATCGACACCACGCAGCGAATCATCGATCTACAGACGCAGGTGCTCGACACGTTGAAGCGCCAGTACGCGCTCGGCGATGTGCCAGAGACAACGGTGGCCGCGCAGGTCGCTGCGCTCGAGCAAAGCCGTGCCGCGCTACCGCCACTGCAAAAGCAGTTAGCCCAGCAACGTGACCTCCTGGCCGCCTTGAGTGGACGTACACCAGACCACGCCCTCGACGCGACGTTCACCCTTGACCGTCTGCAGCTGCCCACCGACCTGCCAGTGAGTCTGCCGGCGCAACTGGTCGAGCAGCGCCCCGATGTACGCACCGCCGCAGAACAGTTGCATGCCGCCAGCGCGGACGTCGGCGTCGCCGTCGCCAATCGCCTGCCCAATGTACAGATCGACGCCAACTTCGGCCGCACCTCCGTCAAGACACGGACCTTGTTCGCAGGTGGCGCTGGCTTCTGGGCCTTGCGGACCAATGTCACGCGGCCACTGTTCGATGGTGGGGCATTGAAGCACAAGCAGCGCGCCGCCGAGGCGGCCTATCAGCAAGCGGCCGCGCAGTACCGGGGTGCGGTGATCGCCGCCGCACAAGAAGTGGCTGACACACTTCATGCCATTCAAGCGGATGCGGAAACGCTGGTCGCCGTGGAACGCGCCGAGCGTGCCGCCGCACGTAGCCTGGCCATTGCCCGGCGCCAACTGGCGTGGGGGGATCTCAGCGCAAGCGCTGTGTTGACCACGGAATTGGCCTGGCAGCAGACCGCGCTGGCTTTGGTGCAAGCCCGAGCCGCCCGTCTGACGGATACCGTGGCGCTGTTCCAGGCACTGGGGGGCGGTTGGTGGAACCGACGTACGGTGACACCCTCCAACGATGGCAAAGGTGTTCGCGTGACGAAGCGACTGGCGCAGGTTCCTGACGGCTCCTAGACCGCCGTCCGCCGCGTTGTTGCGCAAAGCTCCGCTCGATGGCTTACCACAGACTGTCCACGCTTGGTCGGAAATACGCGTGCGCCTATTCCCTTGCCAAGGCATCGACGGGATCCAGACGTGACGCATGGCGGGCCGGCAGGAAGCCGAAGATCAAGCCAATAAGCATCGAGCACGTAAACGCGGCCACCATGGAGGGCAAGGAAAACACCATGCGAAGACCATAGCTACCACCGGGTGTCACCATCCACCCCAACACGAGCGCGAGCGCGACACCAGCGATGCCGCCCATGACACAGACCAGGACGGCCTCGATCAGAAATTGCTGCATAACATCTGAGGGCCGCGCGCCCACCGCCATGCGAACCCCAATTTCCTGGGTGCGCTCGGTCACGGATACCAACATGATGTTCATGACACCAATGCCGCCGACCACCAGCGAAATCACCGCAATGGCCGTAATAAGCATCGCCAAGGCCGCGCTGGTCTTCGTGATGGCTTGACGAATCTGGTCGGCGTTGAAGATATAGAAATCCTTGACGCCGTGCCGTCGCGTCAGGAACTGCGTCACGGCCTGCTGGGCGGCCTTGCTGGAAATGCGATCGCTGATCCGAACGATGACGCTCTCCAGGGACTGGTTGCCCAAGATCCGGGTGGTGGCGGCCGTATAGGGGATATAGATGGTGAGATTGGCGTTGCGGGTAGCCCCGAGCGATTTGGACTCCAGTATCCCCACCACCTTGGTGGGCAATCCACCCAGCAGGATCACCGCATTGAGCGCATCGCCGCGACGGTGGGGAAATAAGGTGGACAGGGTTTTCTGGTCGATGATGGCCACCTGAGCCGCCCGTTGCACGTCATCGTTGCTGAACCACCGACCGTCGGCCAACGCAAGTCCACGCACCCGGAAGAAGTCCGCGCCTACCCCACTGACTTGCGCCTGCGCGGTCAGCTGGCGGTACCGCGCTTTGACATCCAGCGATACATTGGGCGTGGCGCTGTCGACATAGGGTTGCGTAGCCAGGGCGTGCACATCGGCCACCGTCAATGTCTGAATCAGGGCGGCGTACGGATCACCGAAGTCCTTGCCTGGATAGATTTCCATGGTGTTGGTACCTAGCTCGCTGATTTGCGCCAGCACTTGGCGCTGAGTCCCCTGCCCGATGGCGACCACGGAGACCACGGACGCGATACCAATGATGATGCCCAGCATGGTGAGCGACGTGCGTAGCCGATGCGCCGCCATGGCCAGGAGCGCCATATGCAGCGCATTGGCAAAACGATCCGCCACGGTCCACCACGCGCTCCTTGGCAATGTGGCGTTGTTGTTCCGAACCAAGGAACGAGGCACCCCATGCTGCCCGGTAGATTGGTCGGAGACGATACGGCCGTCGCTGATCTTAATGATGCGCTGGGTGTGCGCTGCAATGTCCGGGTTATGCGTGACAATGATGATCGTGTGGCCCTCGGCATGCAGGGCCTGAAGAAGTTCGAGAACCTGCATCCCGCTGGCCGTATCAAGCGCGCCGGTCGGCTCATCGGCCAAGATCACTTCACCGCCATTCACCAGTGCACGCGCCAGGGACACGCGCTGCTGCTGTCCACCGGAAAGCTGAGGGGGGCGATGATGTTCTCGCGCCTGCAATCCCAGCCGCTCCAGTAACTCCGTGGCCCGCGCCCGTCGAACTGCCGGTGCATGCCCCGCGTACAAGGCGGGCATCTCTACGTTGCCCAGCGCGGTCAATTTGGGCAAGAGGTGATAGCGCTGGAAAACAAAACCAAAATGCTCCCGCCGCAAGGCCGCCAAGGTCTCCGGAGAGGCATCGGCCGTGCCTTGTCCGGCAATGAGGTAATGGCCTTGGCTGGGGCGATCCAGACAGCCAAGAATATTCATGAGGGTGGACTTGCCCGATCCGGACGGCCCCATGATCGCGACCATTTCACCGCGCCGGATGGTCAGATGGATATTCCGCAACGCCTCCGTCACTGTGTCGCCGGTCGTATAGGACCGCGAGACGCCGTGTAATTCCAGCAAGGCGTCGGGTATCACGACCCGAAGTCCATGAGCGAGGGCGCGGCATCGGCGGGGGCTTTGGAGGCGTCCCCGAGGACCACGCGTTCGCCCAAGCGTAAGCCGGAGCGAACCTCCGCCTGGGCATTGTTATTAAGGCCCACGTCCACGCGGCGACCGTCCCGATGCCCCTTAGCATCGATGACCTGAACAAGATAGATCGCCGGGGCGACCCGCTCCCCCAGAGCCGCTGAGGGAATCGTCATAACGTGCTCAACCTTCGCGAGCAAGACTGACACCTGTACCGTCATCGAGGGTCGTAGCACCCCGCGTGGGTTAGGCACCTCAAAGATGGCATGGTAATAGATGGCGGCATTGCCACTTGTCCCCGTAGCCTCGCTCGCCAACGTGGTCGGACCCGGCTCGATACGCTCGATATGCGCATTGTGCCGCTGCTCCGGCGCTCCCAAGGTGGTGAACCAGACCGACTGCCCCTTGGTCAGCTTGGACACGTCCGCTTCTGAGATTTCCGCACGTACCACCATCGTGTCCAAGTCCGCGAGCACGACGATGGTCGGGGTCGATTGAAACGCATTGAGAGTCTGCCCTTGCTTGGTCACGATGGCGACTACCGTGCCATCAATCGGCGCCGTGATACGGGTATAACTCAGGTTGATACGCGCCGTGTCGACCTGCGTCTTCGCCTGCTCAATTTGCGCCGCCAAGGAGGCGATTTCGGCCTGAATGACTTTTACCGCAACCTCCGCGTTGTCATAGTCCGCACGAGGAGTGAATCCTTTGCCAATAAGAGTTCGCTGTCGTTCTAGGATCAAGCGGGCCTGCGATAGTGCCGCGCGGCGGGCATCACGTTGCGCTTGCAGCGAGGTCACGGCGGCTTCGGCATTTTGCAAGGCCGACGTCTGCTGCTGCGCATCCACTTCCGCGATGAGTTGCCCGGCGTGCACACGATCCCCTGACGCGACATGCAGGCGATTGATACGTCCGGTGACTTGCGCCCCGACATGCACGAGTTCTCGGGGCTGCACCTTACCGATCGCCATGACGGTCTGTTCGATCGTCCCAATGGTCACCGTGGCGGTCACCACATCCGCATCAGCGCGCGGGGTGGAACGGCCGACCAGCACGATCAACGCCACGCCCACACCAAGTACGATCGCCACCACCCAGGCGACCCGCGATCCGTAGCCCTTGGCGCGGATCGCCATCATGGCGCCGCATCCGCTGGCAGGCATGACCCCATCGCCCGCCTGCCCTGTCGGCGCCGGTCGCTGGATCGCGACCACGCAGTGATCGAACGGGACGGTCGCGGTGCCCGACGCGCTCCTTGAGATACGCACTTACGGCACGCCTCCTTCAGCCTGGCCCGCGGCATGTCGGGCCGCGCGGCATGACCTGCACGAGGGATCACCGTGGGGTCATCCACGCTCACAAAAGAAGAACGCATTTCAAGGCACCGGGTGTTTTACGTTGGAGGGTTGGGGGACGCGGAACGTCCTGCCACTGTAGGGACTTGTGTGGACAAATCGTCCCAACACGATGACGCGGTTATGGAAGAACCGTGGCAGGTCGGCACCCGATGCTTTCGTAAGGCCTACCGCTGAGGGACGTCCGAACACGGTAAGGGCGGCCGTGCTAGCTGGCTCGTCGATGAATTGCTGCGATGGCCTACACCCGAAGCACATGATCGGACCACAGTTCGTCCATGCGACGTCGCTAGTTTGCAGTCGGCAAAGCTTCCCTTTGCTCCGGCATCGCCGGTTCCCCTCCGACCCCTGAAGGACAATTCCATGAAACGTATCGCCATCCTGAGTATGTGCATGCTGCTGGGCGTAGCCAGTCAAGCCAGTTTGGCCACCGGGGCTCCCGCGCCGATGGGCCAGGCGAAATCGGCCGAACCGGCCAAGACGACCCCCAGCTCGTCCACCGTCCCTCGCACGCCGAACCGCCCTTGGGGCTCTGTGCAGTCACCGAAAGTCAGCCCGCCGGCGCCGGCTGCCGGCAATACGCCGCCGAACTCGTCACGCAAGGCGCCCCGCCTGCCCCCCAGGAAAGACGGGACCGGCGGTCACTAATTCCGCCAAATGAAGTGCCAGCAACAGGAGGTTTCTGGC
Organism: Dyella koreensis; assembly: GCF_044904565.1. Classification (NCBI taxonomy): domain Bacteria; kingdom Pseudomonadati; phylum Pseudomonadota; class Gammaproteobacteria; order Lysobacterales; family Rhodanobacteraceae; genus Dyella; species Dyella koreensis. The sequence continues at coordinate 491,070 of NZ_JADIKD010000012.1, forward strand.
GACAGGGTTCACCGAACTCGCATCCCCCTGCGAGTTCGGATTCCTCAGGAATCCATTGCAATGTCTTACGTAACCAGCCGTGCCGTGCGCGTGACGCATGCCTATGACGCATTGTTTGGAGCGTTGCAGTTGACATCGGGCCTCCAACACTTGCATAGCCACGATCTTGGACTGCTCTTTGATGCTGCCTACACCGCCTTGCTGTACAGCCATGCCCCCAAGTACCTGAGGGACATGCAGCAGGATCTGGACGAGCTACTAACGCGTGCCCACGCGCAACCGCGTCACCTCCTCGAAATGCATGGCGCCTTGGTCCTGATGCGTGACTTCGACGCGGCCCGTGCGCTTCGACAACGCTATCCGCAGGTTCCTTTTGAAGCGATACCGACCATTACTACGTTGTCACGACGGTGTCATCCCGCCACCCCCAACGTCTTCGCCTGGGAGCCGAGCACACAGTCCTTGCGGTGTCGACCCGCGCTGTACGAAGCAGCCGCATGCATTCTCGTGCTAGCCGCGCCGTCATGTGCGATGTCGCAAGCGGCCCTTCGCCTGATTGAGCAGGATCCGGTGCTCCATGCCGTTTTCAAGACTCATGCGGCATGGCTGATCCCCCCGCGAAGCACCCTGGATCTGGAGGCGATGGTGCATTGGAATAGCGCGCATCCACAGGCCGCCCTGGTTCTCATGCATCACGCCAGCGACTGGCCGATAGCCAGCCCTTTCAAAACCCCCACGTTCTGTTTCCGACGAGCCAACGGCATGACTCGGATTGTGACCGCCATGCCGCTGCCGGCACTGGGGCTGGCCCTGCATCGTGAGATCGTGGCCGCACACCTACCGTCCGGATAAGTGAACGGCACTCACCCCCGGCGGTCTCGCTAGCTAGCACCGCGATGTCTTTCCTTCGCCGCTTGGTGGAGGGTGGCCCACTGGCGATCAACGCTCTCTAGGTTCCGACTCGCGACCACCCGACTGCGACCTATGAGGAATGGGTGGCGTGCTGCAGCAGTGCATGGACTCGGCCCACCAGTAGGTCGAGATCGAACGGTTTCAAGAGCATGTCCATCCCCGGCTGCGCTAAGACCCCATCGTGCGACAAGGCCAGAGTTTCGGGATGCCGGGTCGTGAACAGCACGCACAATTCCGGGCGACGCCCACGCGCCATGGCCACCATGGTGCGGCCATCAAGCAGTGGCAACTGAACTTCCGTGACCACCAGACGGATCGACGATTCCGTCCGCAGGATCATCCATCCCTCCTGACCGTGCGCCGCGGTGATCACCGCGTGGCCATGCCGCCGCAAGCGGCTGGCCGTCCGTCGGCGTAGGGAGCAGTCATCGTCGACGAGAAGAAGGGTCACGGGGAAGCGCGTCAGGTTCGAGGTAGTCCCCGGATCGGAGCCCCGCCTTGGCCCTCACGCGTTCCACGCATCCCCAGGATGAAATCAACGAACAGCGATGGCCCACGGAAAAGCCATCACCGATCGCGGTGATGGCTTTTCGACGTCCTTGCGAAGGCTTCAGAGCGAGAAATCGTACTGCGCAGACAGTCGGACGTAGCGCGGCGCGGTGAACCCCTGGATACCGCCGTACATATTGTTCGGCGAACCACCACGCGCACTGCCATTAGCATTCGTGCCCACCACGCCACCGATCGCGGTCTCGTCAATTGACGTGGCGCGCTGCTGGTTGAACACATTGAACACGTCGATCCCCAAGGCTAGCTTGTGGTTAGCGAAGGCCGGACGCCACTGTGCGCCCAGATCCAAGCGGTAGCTCCATGGCAGAGTCCCCCCGGCCCCGCGTGGCGACACTTTGCCATAGCAAACATGGTAACCGCCTTGGTCACCGGCGCGCGCCATGTAACCCGCCGGATCGGTGTAAACCCCATCCCCGCCCGGGAACCAAGGACCCAAACAGTTCTTCGGACGGCCCGAAGTCACCGTCACGGTGCTGCTGATCAACCACTCCGGGGTCAGCTGCCAGTACCCAAACGCGCGCACGGCGTGGCGACGATCGTTCGGCAGGTTGCCGCTGGCAAAACGCATAAATTCCGGGAAATCCCAGTCCTGCGAAGCAGCCACGTCTTCCTGCACGATATCGGACTTCACCTGACCTTCGGTATTGCCCCAGTTGTGGGACCAGATGTAGTCCACACGACCATACCAGGTGCCGTCGAACGGATGCTCCGCGTACAAGTCCAGCGCCAAGTACTTACGCTTGGTCTTTGGCATACCGAAATCACGCGCACTCAACTGCACATGACGTAGCACCGCTGGCGCACCGGAAGGCGCTACGTTGACGTCGAATTCCGCCCCCCGTCCCGGATTGAAAATCACACCGGGGTAGGCAATCCGATCAATGCAGTCGGCGACACTACTGTAATCCTGGTAGTGACTGGCCAGATACGCGCAGACCGGCCGCGAATCGGAGGTGTCGTCGACCTGCGATTTCAGCTGGCGATAGGTTGCGCGCGCGCCGACCGTGAACGACGGTGTGAGCTGCTGATCCGCACCCACGATGAATTCATCCTGGTAGTGCGAACGTAGATCCTTGATACGTGCCGTGCGGGGATCGCGCGGTTGACCGAACTCCGCGTTCGGCGAGGTTTCCGGGCCCAGCGCTACGAGATTGAGCGGCAGATCGGTCTTCGGATCAATGCCACTGTAGGTGAAGTTCTGCTGGGTATTGAGTGAACCACCCGCACCGCGAATGGCCACCCCGTTCGGCAGGGCCAAGTAGTAACGGCCGGCGTTCGCATAGATCTTCAGGCTGGCATCGCCCCGGACGTCCCAACTGACGCCCAAGCGCGGCGCCCACTGGTTGCTCTGCTGCATGAAGACCTGGCCAGCACTGTTGTAGTTCTTGAACGACTCATTGCGCACGCCCAGATAGGCCAGCCAGCGATCCGTCACCTGCCAATGATCTTCGAGATAATACGCATCCAGTTCGAGCTTGTAGTTGCCGCCTTGCTTATGCTTAATCAGCTGCACGGTATTGTCCGACCCATACAGCCACATGCCACGATATTTGTCGGAGTTGACGTAGGCCTCACCCGCCGCCGTATTCAAGGTCTGCCGATCCACGCCACCGCGCAGATCATGGCTGCCCAGGCGGTATTCCAGATCCAATCGCCATCCCTTGGTCTTGTTGATGGTGTCGTAGGGCACGACCCCCAGCGGCTGATAGGCATGGTACTGATCCCGCACTGCAGGGGGGGCATCGTCCGATACCCGCACGAGTGGATAGTCCGGGATATTGGCGAGGTTGGGCTGGAAAGTACGACTTTCGCCGTAGAGCGCCGTCACCGTGAAATCGTCGGTGATGTAGCCGGTGTACTTGCCTAAGTACAGCTCGTTGTTGTTCTTGACGCGCCCGTCGGCCTTCGCGTTATACGCCAACGGCGACAGCGTGACATTGCTCCAGCCGTAGGTCTTGCGGCTGCTTTGCGAATTGTCCTGCAGCGCGGTCAGTTCCAATAGGTGGCTGTCCGTAATGTTCCAGTCCAGCTTGGCGTACCACTTCGTCGCTTTGTCATGGTCCGTGCGGAAACCGCCATTCTTGTTTTGAGCACCGGAGGGTGTCAGCGCACCCGCCGCGGTGTAGGTTGCGTCGCCCGTCGCCAGCACGCCTGATTGATCGGTCTTGGTGAAGTCCGCCGCGCCGAAGAAGAACAGGCGATCCTTGATCAGGGGGCCACCCAACCAAGCGGCATAGTTGAACTGACCAAACGTATTGTCAGCACGATAGCGGCGCAGCTTGCCGTTGGAGCCGAAAGGCTGGTTGATGCCCTGCTCAGCCGACAGCAAGTTGCCGTCCGCATCGCGGTGATTGAACGGCCCCGGCCCCAGCGCCAGCGAGCCCGCATCGGGATGATCCGGGTAGTAGTAGTTACGCGGACTAGCGCGTAAGGAGTCAGGATTCCAGAAGGCCGCCACGCCGCCCTTCCATTCGTTGGTGCCGCGCTTGCCTACCAGGTTGATGAAACCGCCGGTGCTGTGACCGAACTCTGCACCCGCGCCGCCGAGCAGGATCTGCTGCTGATCGATCGCACCGAACGGCAGCTCGAAGAAAGTCTCGTTGGTCAGGGGATTGGTGACGTTGTAGCCGTTGATCGTGTAAGCATTCTCGGAGATGCCGGAGCCGCCAATCGCCAATCCGTCGTTGACGAAACGGTTGTCTCCCGGCACCACGCCCGGGGCGAGCAAGGCCACGGCCAGAACGTTGCGTGCCACCGGGATTTTGGCTAGCTGATCCGCGGTAAACACCGTGCGCGTGTCCACCGACGACACGTCGATGGACGGCAAGGCCGAGGCGACAACCGTTACCTTCTCCAGGGTTTTGGCATTCACGCCACCGAACGAGACTTCGGAATTGCCAGCGATCGAGACGTTGACACCGTCGCGGCTGTCCACTCGCTGATCCCCCTTCAGCAAAGTGACCTTGTAATGACCTACCGGCAAGGACGCCGCGCGGTAACGACCGTTGCTATCCACCGCGATGGTGCGCGTCAGTCCGTTATCGGTATTTTCGATCTGCACGGCAGTGCCGGCACCGGCGGTCACCTGGCCGTAAATGGCGCCGGCGGCATTGGACTGCGCCCATGCGGTGCCGCCGAAGGCGAAAGCCAGTGCCACGGCCATGGCGGAACGCCGCAAGGTGACCTTGCGTTGCATCGAATACATATTGTTCTCCCCTCGTAGTGCTTAACAGCGATAAAGAGCCGGCAATGTCCTGGCTCCGGTACGTTCGGTGGCTCCAGCGATGTGGATGGATGCGACGTGGTACGTGCCTCTGACCGATGTCGAGTGGGCATCGGCCACCCGAGCAGCGCGGAAATTTATGGAAAACTAACTTAGGTACATTGATGGAGATTTCATGGATGAAGCATGGATGCCCCATGGACAACGCGACGATCGTGCGATGAATTGCTGCGCGGCCCCGACCGATCTCGAGCAATGAAGCGGATCCACCCAATGGGAGCCGTGCCGGCGGCATCGACACCACGACCGCGGCACTCGCCCTAGTTGTAAGCACCCGCCCACGTCACCGCGGGGGCTTACGCAGCAGATAGACCGATCCGAAATGCGCGATGGCATCCGGATGCGCGACGGGCTGATCGGGCGCATCGATGACAAGCAGTAGTTCCGCCTCGCCATAGAACGCGGCACTCTTGCCGCTGGACTGCAAATACGGCGACAGGTAGCCCGCCGCCTGCGGATCGCGTGTGAAATCGTGGGCCACCGCGACGTCGGTGAGATAGGGCACCCACATGCCGTAATAGAACGGTTGTGGCGTTGTTCCGAGCGCCACCGGTTTTGAATCCGATAGCGCGGGAAGCAGTTTCCCCAGTTGAACGAGATCAGGCGTCACGCGCCGCACCATGGACCACCGCCAGGCGCGGCGAACCATCAGGGCGGAGGCCACCACCATGATTGACGCAAAAGCGATGGCGAGAGCGGAAGCCCAGTGGATCCAACGCTCTCCCGATTCCGGGGGAGATCGAATGCCCGGCACGGGCAAGGTGAGTAGCAAAACGCCCAATAGAAGTGTGACGAAATATTCGGAGATCTTGAAGCCCCCGTAGTCAAACCCGCAGGCCACCATGGCGACCTGCGCCACGATGAAGGCCATGAGCACGCCGCCCAGCAGCGAACGCACCTTCCCGGTGGCGTCCCCTTGCCTCATGACGCGCCATCGGAGCAGGTACACCAATAGCGCCGCTCCGAACAGCGGCATCCCGGCATACATACGCCCATACAGTTCCGCATCGACTTGGGTGAGGGTCCAGGTCGTGCGATAGACCATCCAGGCACCCTGCGCGGCCCACGGCAACATGAGACCTGCCGTGATCAGTTCACCGATCAACCAGCCAGCCTCCGTCATCACTACCCGCAGGGAACGCACGGCGAACCCGTAGCCGAGTACGCCCAGTACTCGTGCTAAACCCGCCACGGCCAACAATTCGGGGTAACCCGACAACAGACTCCCCAGCAGCAACACCCCCGCCAGGAAGCTGGGGATGGCGCGTGGCACCAAGGCAAGAGCCACATACGCGGTGGCCGCCGCCAAGTGCAGCCCATTGGCATAGTTGGAATTGATCGCGACATGCCACAGCATCGGGCAAGCTAACGCGTAGACCAGCACGATCAATCCTGTGGTCAGCGAACGCACGCGCCAACCGTTCGGAAGGAAAGCCAGCACCGATAACCCCGCCAGCAACACCCCCGCGGCCTGCAGCGCGTTGTAAAAGTAGAGTGGATCACGCCGCCCTAAGGCACTAAACCACGCCAACAGGCCTTCGGCCGCGGGACGAGGCTGCATCGCCTCCGTCCCAAAATAACCTCGACTGATGGTGTACACCGGATGCTCGGGCGAGACATCCGCCGCACCATGAAACGCGTGCTCCAGCATGTATCGCGCACTGGAGGTAAAGGTGAAGCTATCGGCATTCCGCGTCCCCTCGAACTGCAACGCATCGCCGAAGAGGATGGGGGCGATCAAACACACGTCCGCCACGATGACAGCCACCGCCAGAGCACATAGCATCTTTCCGTGAGCGACCAGCAAATACCAAGCATTGGCGCGAACACTACGCGCGGCCCACGACAGCAGGATAAAGGCCATCACTCCCGACAGTATCCATGGCGACGCTACTCCGATGGGCCAATACACCTGCGCCGCACGGCACGCGATCAACAACACCGCCAACCCTAAAGCAGCGGCAAAACCGATCGCGCGCAGCTGTCGCCCCAGGCCGAGGCCGACGGCAAGCGGGTAACCGATGAGCAAAGGCAACAGCAGGCCCATGCTTCCCGCAAAAACGACGGACTCAAACGCCATAGTGGCTCCAATGACCAGGCAACGAACGCGGGCGACTGCCCTTCCCCGTCGGTAGGTGGAAGGTCACTTTGCGTTGGCGCACCCTCGCCGCCATGCCGCAAAAAAGTGGCCGCCGTGGGAAGGAGGCGGCCAAACGGGGAGTTCACGTCGAATGCCTCGACGTCGTTGCTGTTATGGGTGTTATAGGGAAAAGTCGTACTTCACGGCCATACGGACAGAGCGCGGCGACATGGTTCCGAGCGTGGCCCCATAGACCGTATTGGCCGTCCCGGCCTGATCGATGGCACTCTCGTTGATCGTGATCTTGCGCTGGCTGTTGGTGACGTTGAACACGTTCATCTCAAACGCCAAGCGCTTGTCGGCGAACGCCGGACGGTATGACACGCCCAGATCCAACTGGTAAGTCCAAGGCAAGTTACCTATCGCCCCGCGGGGCGAGGCCTTGCCGTAACACACGTGGTACGCGCCGATGCCGTTACTGCCGATATAGCCACTCGGATCGGTATCGCCCGTGGCATCCGGGAACCATTCGCCCAAGCAGTTCTTCGGACGACCGGAGTTGGCGAGCACGGTGCCACTCACCATCCACTCCGGGGTCAGCTGGTAGTAGCCGAAAGCGCGAATCTGGTGGCGTCGATCATTGGGCAGATTGCCATTGGCGAATCGCATGAACTCCGGAAAATCCCAATCCTGCGACGAAGCCACGTCGGCTTGTGCCAGGTCGGACTTGATTTGCCCTTCGGTATTGCCGTAGCTGTGCGACCAGGTGTAGTCGACACGACCGTACCACCGGCCATCAAACGGGTGCTCAACATAGAGATTAAGCGCCGTGTATTTGCGCTTCGGGGCGGGCATACCCAAGTCGCGAGCACTCAGCACCACATGGCGCAGATCGGGCTTGCCAGTCGGATCCCGCGCATAGTTGTGCACATCGACATTGAAGTCGGCGCCGCTACCCGGATTGAAGATCAGCCCCGGGTAACCCAGACCACCGGCGGCGGGGCCCGCGTTACAGGTCGCCTCGCTGCCACCGTAAAGATCACGGTAATGGCTGACCAAGTACTTGCATACCGGGCGTGGGTCGGAGGTGTCATCAATCTGCGAGCGCAGAATGCGATAGGTGGCACGTGCGCCGACGGTAAACTCCGGGGTCAGCTGCTTATCGAAGCCCAGAATGAATTCATCCTGGTAGTGGGCTCGAATGTCCTTGGTTCGTACCGTCGACGGATCGCGCGGGGTACCGAACTCCGCATTCGGCGATAGCACCGGCGTGAGCGGGCGCAGACCGGTAGGCAGGTCCGTGGCCGGATCAATCCCCGTGAAAGAGAACCACTGCGTCGTGTTCAGCGATCCTCCGGCGCCACGCACGGCCACCCCGTTCGGTAGACCCAAGTGGTAGCGTCCGGCATTGGCGTACACCTTCAGCGTGGCATCGCCGTTCACATCCCAGCTGAGGCCCAGACGTGGCGCCAGCTGATTGCTCTGCTTCATGAAGGTCTGGCCGAAGCGGTTGTAGTTCTGAAACGACTCGTTTCGCAGACCGATATACGCCAGCCAGTGATCGTTGATCTGCCAACGGTCCTCAATGTACTGGGCGTTCAATTCCGTCCTGTAGTTCCCTCCCAACTGGTGCTTGATCAGTCGAACCACCCCATTGGGATCGGTCGACCGCGGATACCCCGCCGGTAACGCGGCATTGGGCTCGTAGCGCCATAGCCCACCGTACTTGTCCTGATTGGCGTACATCTCGCCGGTGGTGGACTTGAGGGTCTGACTATCGATACCGACGCGCAGGTCATGCGCACCGAGGCGATACTCGACATCCAGGCGCCACCCTTCGGTCTTGTCGTGCTTGCCGGTGGAGAGGTTGCTGTACGGCTGGTAGTTGTGCATCCGCCCCACGACCGGACTGGCGGCGTTAGCGCGCACCAAGGGGAAGTCGGGTGCCACGGTCAACTGCGGCTGCTTGCTTTCGCTCTGCCCGTACAGCGCGGTAACGGTCAGGTTGTCGGTGAGGTACCCCGTGTACTTGCCCAGATAGAGCGCGTTGTTGTTCTTGGTGCGCGCGACGGACGACGGTCGACCCACCTGATGCATCAGCGTGGTGTAGTCGAAACCGTAGTTGTTGGTTGTCTGTCCCAGGTTGTCTTCCATCGCCGTCAGCTCAAGCAGGTGGCTGTCGGTGATGTTCCAGTCGACCTTGGTGTACCACTTGATCGGTTTGTCCGTGTAGTTTTGCCAGCCGCTCGTGGGATTCCGAGCCGACGGCAACATCGCTCCGGTGGCTTGGTTGTAACCCACCGTGGCGGCGGGACTGCTTCGTACGCCCGTACTGACCCCTTGCCCGGTGACGCGGGTAAAATCCGCCGCACCGTAGAAGAACAGCGTGTCCTTGATCAGCGGTCCGCCCAGCGACACCGACAAGGTGGTCTCAGTCGACGTGTTCCGTTCGCGATAGAGACGCAACTTGCCATCGGACGCGTACTTTTGCGGATACCCTCCTTCGGGGTGGAGCGGATACTGCAAGTTGTTCGGCGAGGAGCGTAGGCCCGCTGGCGTCCAGAACACGGAGACATTGCCCTGCCACGTATTCGTGCCACGCTTGCCCACCACATTGATCACGCCACCGGTCGAATGACCAAACTCCGCGCCCAGGCCTCCCGTGAGCACCTGCTGCTGCTCGATCGCCGAAAAAGGCATCTCGAAATACGTTTCGTTGGTCTGCGGGTTTGTGACGTTATAGCCGTTGATGGAATACGCGTTTTCCGAAATACCCGAGCCGCCCATGGCCAGCACGTCACCTGGGAAACGACTGTCGCCGCGCACGACACCGGGTGCCAGCAACGCCGCCGCCGCCACGTTGCGTGCCATCGGAATCTTGGCCAACTGTTCGGTGGTCAACACCGTGCGCGTATCCACCGACGAGACGTCAATCTGCGGCAGCGCCGAAGCCACGACCGTCAAGCCCTCCAGCGTCTTGGCTGACGACTCGCCGCCGGTAAAAGACACTTCCGTCGCGCCGGCAATCGTGACCTGCACACTGTCCCGGCGACTAATCGTCCGTCCGTCCTTTTGCAGGCTAACGCTATAGCGACCGATCGGTAAGGACGACGCACGATAGCGGCCGTTCGCATCGACCCCGATCGTGCGTGATGAACCCGTATCGAGATTTTCAATCACGACGGCGTTGCCGGGCGCGGTGATCGCCTGGCCGAAGATAGCGCCGGACGCGTTCGACTGCGCGAAGACGGCGCCATGGCCGAACACCAGCGCCATGCCCACCACGAGCGCGGAGCGACGCAGACGAATCATGGATGGCACGGACGGAATCTGGCGATGCATGAGTTCTTCCTCGTTCGTGATGCGTAATGGCAGGGCTCGGTTAAAGCAGATCGAACCGCTGTGGCGATGACGAATCTCACCGATACCCGTCAGCGACGTGTCGGGATGAGCTGAGGACACTCGACCTAACCGCACCCGACACGCCGCAGAGGTAACGGAAAAGTAACTTACACACTGACGTGGACCTGTCGTGCGTGGCTCGTGGAGATCTCGTGGAGATTCGCCATGGAACGTTTCGGCGGAGCGGTGGTCGCTAGCGGAGCCGCCAGGAATGGGGCACGATAATTCCCAACGGCCAAATTTGGCCGTCCATTTCAATGGAACGACCGTGGCACACGTACCCCTTATTCTCATTGTCGAAGACGAGCCCGACATCGCCGACGTGCTCGACAGCTACCTGCGGCGCGATGGCTTTCAGACCCAGCGCGCCAGCGACGGCGACCGCGCACTGCAACTGCATCAACAATTGAAACCGGACCTCGTGTTGCTGGATATTCGCCTTCCGGCGCTCAGTGGCATGGAAGTGCTGCGCGAGATCCGCAAAGTGGGGGACACTCCGATCATCATGGTCACGGCCCTGGCCGATGACATGGACAAACTGGTGGCGTTGCATGTGGGCGCCGACGACTATGTGGTCAAGCCCTTCAATCCCAGCGAAGTGGTCGCGCGAGTCAAGGCCGTGTTGCGACGCCTGCATGCGGTCTCACGACAGACGCGCCCGACACGTATCGGACGCATCCAGATCGATCACGATGCGCATCTTGTCAGCGTCATCGACGACGCCGGACAGGAGCATCCACTAACTTTGACGCGCACCGAATTTCGACTGCTGGCCTACATGGGGCGCAACCCCAAGCGCTGCTTTGCGCGTCAGGACCTGATTCACGCCTGTCTGCCCGAGAGCGATGCGCTCGAGCGGGTCATCGATTCGCATCTGAGCAAGCTTCGCCACAAGCTGCAACAGGCCGGTGGTGGCTCGTTGATTGAAAGCGTGCGAGGGGTCGGCTACCGACTATGGCCCGAGTCCTGAAGCATACCTGGGTACGCCTGGGCATCTACGTCACGCTGGTCATCGTGCTGACGGTGACGGTGCTTATGACCAGTTTCTGGGGGCTGCAGGCGTTGCAGCAGCGCGAATTCCTGGGACGACTGCCGGCTAACCTGAGGACCGAACTCCAGGCGTTGGATCGCTCAGGCAACGAATTCAGCCTCCGCGCCGTGCAGATTTACAACCAGTACTGGCGTGACAATCCGTGGTACGGCGATACGGCGGCCGTCCTGCTCACCCTGATCATCTGCGCCACCTTGGCCAGCATCGTATCGTTCTGGTTGGCGCGTGTCGTGACGCGCCCGATGTCTTCCATGGCCGAAGCAGCTATGCGTATCGCCGGTGGCGACTTGACGGCCCGCGCCGAACGCGTGGCCGGCACCGGCGAACTCGTGGATTTGGTGGTCCACTTCAATCAGATGGCCACGTCGCTCGAAGCGTTGGAACACGAGCGCAAGGAGACCGCCGCGGCGATCGCCCACGAATTGCGCACGCCCTTGACGATTCTTCAGGGGCGCTTGCACGCGTTATGCGACCAGGTCATTGAAGGCACTCCGACGGAATACCAGAAGCTGCTGGATCAAGTGGTCCACCTGGGGCGTCTTGTCGAAGATCTGCGTGTCCTTTCCTTGTCCGAAGCAGGACGGCTGTCGTTGCAATGCGCGCGCTTCGACTTGGCGGCGCTGGCCGAAGATCACCTGCAGGCCTACGCGGCCCTAACCCAACAACGCGGCATCCAGACCGAACTGCAGGCCGAACTCGCCGTGGTGACGGCCGACCCGGATCGCATCCGCCAGATCCTGTCCAACCTCTTCGACAATGTCCTGCGCTACGCCGCATCCGGCGGTCTTTTACGCGTCGTGGTGACGAAAGACGCGCGATGGGCGATCCTGCAAGTCTGCGATGCCGGTCCGGGCCTGCCAACACGCCTGCAAAACCGAATGACTGTGTCGACCTACCACGAGCGGACGACGCTCACGTCGAAAATCGATCACCAAGCCGATGGCTCAGGGCTGGGCTTGGCCATTGTGCGGAGCCTGGTGCAGCAACACGGGGGGTATTTGGAAGTGCAGAACTCGCCTACCGCGGGCACCGTCTTCACGATTTCCCTCCCGCTGACCGAGTCCGGCTAGTGCTTAGTAGAAAACCAAGCGCTGGGGATGCGATTGACATCGTTACAACGCTAAGCGTTGCAACGGATAGGCGTAGCCGACCACGTGCTCCGCGAATGGTGCGCACTGCCGAGCTCACTTCCGGGAGATTCAATCATTACGCTCACCCCAGAGACGGCGATGCAGGTCGCAGCGAACCCGCCACCCGCCATGAGTGAAGAGCATGCCGGGTGCGCCACAGACCTCGCAAATACCGGCAGACACCATCTCTGCATTCTCCAGCAGCCGAAAGATGACAGCGTCAGCCCCTTCCATACGGAAGCGCAGCACGCCGAACTCCTCTCTGACCTGATGAATCACGATATAGAGGCCCTGCTCTTCCGCGTGCGCCACGATGCGGCGACTCACTGCGTGAACGACCTCGATCCAGCCATCGCCGCATTCGAACACAAAGTGCTCTCCGGCCCCCTCCCCTTCACCGGCTCCGTAAGCGGGCGGCAGTCGAAAAAGGCGAGGAAAGTCGGAGAGCAGGCGTTGCGAGTTTTCCAGGTTCATACGAAACGACAGGATCCCTGCCGACGATAGCGGGCGATCCGTACCAGACCACGGGATAACGCGGCAGCCAACGCACCGGGCGCACTTTGGCTAACCGATTATCCGGATGCTTGATGGAGATCGCATGGATGTTTGAAGCGGTTTTGATGTAGGCACAACATCCTCTCGTCGCGCCGGCCGACAAACGCGCACCACTGGCCACCCGGCGTTCATGCCCTCATGTTTCGGTTTTCGCCCTCATGCGCCGCATGATCGGGCGGCGTTGACATTGCCTGCGACAGGGCTAAGTAGCCCCACGCCATGAAGTAGGCGCGGCGGGGATTGCCACCACGCATGCTAATGATAATAATTCGCAATATCGTGCTGGCGATACCTCGTCGGTGCGGATAGACGATCCATCGCTCTTCGCCGCGACCTGACCCAGCCAGCGCCACGCCGGTTCGGCGACATCCCTTCCCTCTTCGCCTATCGCACCTTCGCGAGAAGTGCGTGCAGCTCCATGTCAGGTATCAGGCTCATTTCATGCGCATGCTCCCCCTCTCCATCGCCTTGCTCGCCGCTCTCGGTACGCCCCACGCCCGGGCAGACGACGCCGACCAAGTCAAACTGCTGCCCGGTGTGACGGTACAGGCCACCCATCCCGGAGACTATCGCGCGCCGAATGCGGTGAGCGCGACCAAGATCGACGCCGCGTTGCGCGATGTGCCACAGACCGTCAACGTGGTGCCGGCAAGTGTTCTACGCGACCAACATGCGACCTCGATCCAGGATGCCTTGAAGAACGTGCCCGGCGTTGGCTTCTCCACGGGCGACGGGCAACGCGACCAGGTGTCGATTCGCGGTTTCACCGCGATCGCAGATCAATACGTCGACGGCATCCGCGACGATGCGCTGTACTTCCGCGACCTGTCGAACATCGAGCGTATCGAGGTGATCAAGGGGCCGGCGTCGGTGTTGTACGGGCGCGGCTCGTCGGGCGGACTGGTCAACCGCATCACCAAGCAGCCCGGCATCGATGGCGGCGAAGTGGGCCTCAGCTACGGCAGTTGGGCCGATCGCCGCGGCGAACTGGATGTCGGTCACCGTTTCGGCGATGCCGGAAGCGCCTGGCGCATCACGGGCGCAACGGAGGATGCCAACAGCTATCGCGACCCGCAGTTTCTCAAGCGCCGCGCGATCGCTCCCTCCGTCCTGCTGCACCCGGGACACGACACCACGTTGCTGCTGCAAGTCGACTATCTGCAGGACAAGCGCGTGACCGATTTTGGCATCCCGGCCTATCACGGCCGGCCGGTCGATGTGCCGGCAGGGCGGTACTACGGCGCGGCCAACGCCCGTGATGTGGATACCAGCGAGTCGAAAGTGAAATCGACAACAGCCACGTTGACGCACGCCTTCAACGACCATCTTTCGCTGCGCAATGCGCTGCGCTGGTACGACTACACGCTCGATCGCAACAACACCTTGCCCGGCACGGTGAACGAGCAGGCGAAAACGGTCTCGCTCAACCGCTCGAACGTCTATCGCCACGAACATGGCTGGTTCAACCAGACCGAACTCAGCCAGCGCCTGGAAGGCGATCGGGTGACCCACGACCTGCTCTACGGCGTGGAATTGGGCCGACAAAATAAATCCTTGCTCAATCGCAGCGCGAATGGCGTAGCCACCGTCGATCTGTTCGACCCCAAGCTGCCGGTGCTGCCGCTGCAGGTGGCTCGGGCGCCTGGTGCCGATAACCTTGGTCGTTTTGATACGGCCGCCGTCTATCTGCAAGACATGCTGAGCATCGGTACGCAGTGGAAGGCGTTGCTCGGCCTGCGTTACGACCGCTTCAAGCAGGACACGGAAAATCGCTTGCCGGGCCAGCCCAACCTTTCGCGCACGGACAAGGCGTTGAGTCCGCGCGCCGGCCTGGTGTGGCAGCCATCGGCATCGCAGTCGTACTACGCGTCCTGGAGCCGCTCATTCCAGCCCTCGGGCGAAGCCTTTGCCTTGGCGGCGAACAACGCCGACATCGCGCCCGAGCGCACTCATAACACCGAAGTCGGCGCCAAGTACGACCTGCTGGATGGCCGCATCACGTTCACTGCGGCAGTGTTCCAACTGGAGCGCAGCGGCATCAAGACGACCGACCCGCTGACCCAACGGGTGTTGCCGATCGGCGAGCAGCGGACGCGCGGCGCGGAACTCAGCGCCGCTGCCGATCTCGCCGACGGTTGGCGCCTACTCGCTGGCTATGCCTACCTGGACGCACGCATCACCCATTCGGTAGCGATCGACGCAGGTCGTCCGGTCCAGGGCAAGCGTGCCACCTTGACCCCACGGCACAGCGGAAACGTGTGGGTGACCCGCTCGTTCGCGGAGCATTGGCAGCTCGGTGGTGGGCTGAACCTAGTCGGCGCCCGTCAGGCCAACCCCGGCAATACGGTCACTTTGCCGGGCTACGTCACTGCCGATGTGATGGCGCAGTACCACACGGGGCCCATCAGCTTTCAACTCAACCTCACGAACCTGTTCGACACGCGCTACATCGTGTCGGGTCACGGCAGCAGCCCCAACCTTAATCTGCCGGGCGCGCCGCGGGCAGCCAACCTGACGATGCGGTACCGGTTCTAAGTACCACCTTGGCGGACAGGATCCAGATCGCCGGTGAAGGTTTTCAAGGA
The DNA here is from genome assembly GCF_044904565.1 of Dyella koreensis. Lineage (NCBI taxonomy): Bacteria > Pseudomonadati > Pseudomonadota > Gammaproteobacteria > Lysobacterales > Rhodanobacteraceae > Dyella > Dyella koreensis. The sequence goes on from NZ_JADIKD010000012.1 coordinate 506,638, forward strand.
GGGGAGCGTGGCTGCGCTTGCGATGTTCCCCACTTCCTTCTAGGAACACCGTAGTTCTTATATCGGCCCATACACCAACCATAAAACTGGATCACATGCTGGTAGATCGGCAACGCTCCCTCGCCGGGCGCCATAACCGTCATGAGTAGGGGCAATGCCAACATGGATCGGAGTGGCTGGATTCGCTGCATGTTGGTTCGATTGACGCGTTCCGAGCTGGGGCCGGGCTCGGCGATCGCTGCCAGAGGCAATGCATCCAAAGAAGAAAGCGCGCCATAAGTGTCGCCACATCTACAGCCGCAGACTCAGCGCACGGCTCCTTTATTCGTTATGGCGATGCCCTGGTGTCGGCGTGACTCCTGACCCGGGTCAGAAATCGACCGATGACGATAGAAGCAGCGTGCGGGGCGCACCCAGCGATATCGTCCCGAAGGACGCTACACCCGACCAGTATTGGCGGTCGAACGCGTTCAATACGGTGGCGCGAAAGATGATCGGCCTGCCGTGGAGTCTGGCGGTATAGCGCGCGCCCAGGTCCACTGTGGTCCACGACGGCACCGACTGCGTGTTCACCTGGTTGATATATTGTCGGGACGTGTAGGTGACATTACTGTTGAACACCAAGCCTTGAACCCAGGGCAGATCCCATTCGACGCCAGCGTTGGTCATCAGATCGGGCACACCTACCGGCCGGTTGCCGACCGTCGCAGCGCTATTCGTTTTGGTCAGCACGGCATCCAACACGGTCACACCACCCTGTACTCGTACTCCGCGCACAGGCTCGCCCGACACGCTTAGCTCCACGCCACGGTTGCGCTGCTCGCTGTCCACGCCGTAAACAGTGCCCGTCAATTGACCACTGGGTTTCGTGATCTGGAACACCGCGAGCGTAGTGAGCAGACTGTTGTGGTCCATCTTCACGCCGGCTTCGTACTGCCTGGTCTTGTACGGCGCGAAGACCTGGCCTGCGTTCGATGCCGTGGTTGGTGCTATGTCGCCCTTGCTCAGGCCCTCGATGTAATTGGCATACAACGACACATCTTGCCACGGCCTAATGACCATGCCTGCCATGGAGGTGAGCGCGTTCTTGCTGTACGACGAAGTCGTCGCGCCTGTCGCCGCGCTAAAGTTATCCGATTCAACTTTCTGCTGCCGAAGCCCTAGCGTCAGTTGTAAACGGTCACTCAACACACTCATGGTGTCTGCCAGCGCCACTCCGGAGAGCTGCGACGACGAGATCTTGGGCACCAAGCTAGGCGCGGCGATGAATTGCTCGGGCGCAGCCCGCGGCGTGTAGATGTTGGACAGAACCGCTGTGCCTTGGTGGTTGGCCGTTGCTGTCCGGTCGTAATAGGTACTCGCCTGCAGCACGAAGGCGTGCTTGACGGCCCCGGTATCGAAGCGGGAGCGCAGTCCTACATCGGCTGTGGTGCGACTGACCCGGAACTTGTAATTACCCGGCACGGAGCGCGTATCGCCAGCCGCATTCAAGATGATCGGCGTTTGGTCGGAGAGCCGAGCGATGCTGGTCCGCGAGCCACCAGCGTCAACAAATAGGGTGGTCTCGTCGGCCAGATCGTATTCCGCATGCGCCAGGGTCGACTGACCCTCCGACTTCCACCAACCCCACGACTGCGTCACGTTACGCCGTCCGTCGGCTGCGGACGGCATGATTACGCCAGAAGCCAGAAGGAACGGTCGTGTGGGCGCATCCACCTTTTCGTGCTGCGTGATGAAGTCCAGGGATGTGCGCAGCTTTCCGCCTTGATAGTCCAAAGAGAGCGCGCCAATGTCGGTGCGCGCCTGTTGATTATCCAGCGGTGTTTGCCCTTGCCGATGCGAGCCGTTGAAGCGAATGCCGAACGCCCTGCTTTCGCCAAAGCGATGGCTCACATCGACGTGGCCGCCTGCCTGCGCGTCAGATCCATACGTCGCCGTAAAGCGTGTCAGGTCGTGTGGCAGTGCGCGCTTGGGCACGATGTTGACGACGCCACCTACACCACCGTTGGGTGACATGCCGTACAGCAGCGCGGCCGGGCCTTTGATGATCTCCACGCGCTCTACATATTCTGAAAAGATATGGTAGTTGGGTGCGACGCCGTACAGGCCGTCGAATGCCACCTCACTCAGATTGCCCTCGCCGACGGGGAATCCGCGAATGTAGAACGAATCGGTTACACCGCCAGTCTGGCCGGTAAAGCGGATTGAAGCGTCCTTGTTCAAGACGCCTGCAAGCGTCGTCGCCTGCTGGTCATCCAGGCGCTGCGAAGTGTGGGTGCTGATACTGAACGGCGTGTCCATCGTGTCCTTGTTGCCCAGTAGACCGACACGGCCGTCATGATCAGCCTGGGCGCCGCCGGCCGTGGTCACTACGGTCGGTAATTCAATAACGCGTTGCACGCGAGATACGGCGCCGGTTTGCACTTGCCCAAATGCCGCTGTGCTAACGCCAGTCGTGAGTGCGCTAGCGAACGCTATGTGTGTAACCCATGTTCGCGATCGGAACGGGGCCGTTGGCGATAGGGGCAACGGCGGAACCATTCGAGCGGCGGCGCGAAGAGACGACATGCAGCGACATCCTTTTAAGCATGAAAAGCAGGCTGTTCAAAGGATGATGCCTTAAATACGAATGACTCTCAATATCATTTGACCACTATGTAGCAACGACCAAGGTTTAGGTCATTCCGACGGCGTGCTGTGAGCAGGCATATTCACGAGACGATGAGCAGCCCGCCTCACCACCGGCGGATGACCGACATCATGCCCTGGCCAAATGCCGAGCATGTTGTTATCAATGATGCTTAGCCGCCTCTTCAACCAGCCCTCCTCCCAGCGCCTTGTAAAGTGCAACTGCGTTGAGGATCTCCCCACGGCGCAGGTCCAGCAGCGCTTGGCGTGCCGCATAGAGCTGCCGCTGGGCGTCCAGTAGCTCCAGCCGCCCGTCCAGACCAGCGCGATAGCGTAGATTTGAAAGTTCGACACGATGCTCTGCACTAGAAACAACCCGTGCTTGCGCATCGATTTGCCGACCAAAGGTCGCGCGACCGGCCAAGCCGTCGGCGACCTCCCGGAACGCGATCTGGATGGCAGGCTCGTATTGAGCAATCGCCTCGGATTTGCGCACTTCAGCCAAGCGTAGTTCAGCGCGAAGACGCCCTCCCTGAAATAGCGGCTGAGTCAGCTGTAGCGAGAAGGTCCAAACCCGACCGGCTGAAACCGCAGTCGAAAGCGGACATGCTGCCTAAAAGCGAACCCAATCTCGTCAGCTCTGAAATCGCCCCCGCCGCTTTTGGCGAAGTACCTCCGAAAAGCGATCAATGAACTCGCCCATTGAGCCCCGAAAGCGTAGGACCTCGGGCGGAACCGGAATGCCAAGCTGACGGGCAATGTCGGTTGCGTACTGCACCTGGGCCGGAGTCGGTGGCTTCAAATCGGCATCCAGACATTCCACCAAGCTGACAGCGAAGCATTGGGCCAGCCGGGCCTGGAAGCTTTCGATGCCACCCGAATGAAGCGCACGGTCGTACTGAAGGATCCAAGCCTCATGGATAGGGTCATCCAGCGGGATGGGGATGACCTCTTCGTCATTGAGTACCAGGCGCATGCCGTGAACCCAATAGCCCCGACTGGGGCTGCTTGCGGCCAATACTACGAAACTCGTAGTATCGCGAGCAAGGCAAAATTACGAATCTCGTAGGGGTTACCTCCTACGCAGGTTCGTGACATGCCACGGCGAACAGATATACGGCTGGTGTTCCAGCGGCGCCTCAAGCAGGCCCGGCTGGATCAGGAGCTGTCCCAAAAAGATCTCGGAATCAAGGCGGGATTGGATCCGTTTGTGGCCTCCACACGCATCAATCGCTACGAGAAAGGCATCCATGAGCCGGACATGGCGACGGTGGCTCGTCTCGCTGCCGCGCTGAAAGTGCCAGCTGCCTACCTTTTCACGGAAGATGAACGCCTTGCCCGGATGATCCTGGCTTTCGAACAGCTCTCGGCCGCTGAAAAGGATCAGCTGCTCAAAACGATGGAGAAGCCCTAGGTCGCGTGGATAAAGAAGAACGCAACGAACGTCAGGCCCCGCCCGAACTATTGGAGGCGCTATGGCTCAATGCGGGCCGCGACGCACCGGCCGAGGGCGCCTTCTTGCGCGCACTGAGTCACCACCCAGTGGTGGCGCTCTTGCGGCAGCCACCGGGCCCCGGCCCCGCCGCTCCCGAACGCAACCTCGTTCAGTGGCAACGCCGTACGGATGGCATGACGTTCGTTCCCATCTTCACGAACGTGCAGCAGCTATCAATAGCACCACCTGCGCCGGTCCAGATCGTGCGCACGTCTATACGGTTACTGCTCGCTGTCGTCGGCAGCCAAGGCTACATCGTCAATCCGCTATCCGACACTCCCTTTGAGCTAAAGGAAGCACACCGAGCTCTGCTGCACGATCACATAGCAAGAGCCCATCAAGAAGCCGAACATCCCTCCCGAAAAGCCCCCTGGGCATTTCAGTTGCCCGACGACACCCTCTTTCCCGTCGCGGTTGCGCTCGTCGAATGGTTCAACCAGCACGACCGCGTCGATCTCGCCTTTCTCTATGAACTCACGCGAGGCCATGTTCGCCGGAGCGAGATCGTTCTGGGACTGGATGAACCCGCGGACGTCGTGCTGGCAGATACCCTAACCACGATCGCCATCCAGGCTGGTGTGGATGCGGCGCGCTTCATCGTGCGCTTCCTGCCCGATGAGTCGTCACATCGCGAAGGCATTGTGCGTGGTGGCATTAGGCCGTTCTACCAACGCCCCGGGCGGTGACATCACTAAATCGATTGAATGAAATCAGCAAGCCATCGTTATCTCGTCGGGCTGCCGATTTCATGGGCCTCATAGGCCGCCCGCGCATAAGTAGTCGCCGAGCTCCTCTTTGAACATCGCAACCGCCTTCTTCTCCCAGCAGACACCGCTTGAATGGGGCTGGTTGATCAGTGCGAGCGGCCACTGCGCCGGATGGACCCACTGGGTCACTTTGGCCGAGCGACGCCCTATTCGCCGCAACGGTGCCCGCGAGCACTCAATCCATTCCACCACGTCGCTGGGCACCTCCGGGAGTCCGACCATGCCCCTATGTGCCGGCCGCACGTCACCTGTAAGGGCCAGCGTGACGATTTTCTCGGTAACAACGGCACGCCCTGTGCGCCGCTTACGCAATGAGGCGCTCATCATCCGCTCAATCGTCTCCTCTTGCGCGCGAGACAACGTGCTTGCACCAGCCATCTTGCGGTGAAGTGCCGAATGATGCGGAATTTCCAGGGCCGGCAGCGTCCAGGCCATAGCGCGATTCGCAACGGCAGGGAGATCGTAGCGGCACAGCGATAACTCATGCACATCCGTTCGCACGCGATCCAGGATCAATTGCCGCATGCGCGCAAACAGAAGCACCGCCGTGCGTTGTCCTTCGGGTCGGCGGTAAAACATTGCCAGCGCGGGAGGGATGTGGCTCGCGATAACGAGGATGTCATCGCTGCCTTTTGCGACGGCCTGAATGAGCAGCATCCACAGGGCAGCGATAGCATCGAGCGTTCCAACCATGACCAGGCAACGAAGGTGATGCAGCGTTACGGGCTGGAAAGAACCTGACCCCACACGCTGAATACCGAACATCATGGTGCGAACGTGGAGAAGTTTATGAACTTGCTCCGAAAAGGTGTTGTAGCGTACCTCTTCATCCTGCATGGGGAGCTGGCCCGAGCGCATGAGCTCCCATATGAATGGGTTGCACCAAGGCCATGCTCGCGGTTTGAGTTGGATGAGTCGTTGAAGCACTTGCGCATCTAGGCCGTGATCCCCTCGCCGGCTCTTTGCAATACGCCCCGAACTCACTCGGCCGGGACCGTCCTGTCGTTCTTTAACCATCCCGAGTTCGTCTTCGATGACTTCGGATGATGCACGCGGCATGGCGCTGCTTATCGCTTCGATCGCCATCACGCTCTCAAGGACGCTGGCGAAATCGTAAGGGCGATATTTCCGTTCAAGCAAGGCGATTTCCGCGCCCTTGCCTGGAAACGTGGGCCCGGATGGTTGCCTTAGGTCGTCGACATGGGCCATTGCATCCTGACTCGCCATCTCAAGCTACCTATGCCTAGGTATAGACATAGATTTCATAGCAGTCTCAATCAAAATTTTGAGACGGTCTAGCCACAAACCGCCTGTTACGCGATAACGCCGTATCGTTTCGCGAGGCTGGCGCACATGACGACCCCATCGGGCTCCCTGGAATCGCGACTACTGGAAAGCCTGCTAACCCAGTGGGGCTATGTCATGGGAAGCGCGGGATTACGCAACGCGCTCGGCTTTGCAACGCAGCAGTCGCTGCGACACGCCCTACAGGCCGGTCACATTCCATTTCCTGTCTTCACCATCGAGGGGCGAAAAGGGCCCTATGCGCGGACGCACGACGTCGCCGCATGGCTAGCGTCACATCCGACTACCCCGCCCCCACCATCGCCGCGTGGGTCGACTGGCAATGCGCGCGCTCCGGCCAAACGCACTCGAAAATCGAACGCGCCCTAATCCCATCCACGAGTAAACGCGAAGCGAAGGAGGTGCAGCCTACAAGACGTCTTAGATAACCGCCGTCCCCTCACGGCAATAAAAAAGCCCTCTCGGGCGCAATCCGAAAGGGCTTTTGAGGTGCCAATGTGCTGGCGAGCTCGCAAGCACGGTACCTCCGTTGTCGTCGCAACACAAGCATCTCAATCGGGATGAGGGGCGGCTTTTACCTCGGAGGTACACAACCATGCAATCTGTCACTCACGCCACTCTCTGCGGAGAGGCGGCGACGCTCCCCCATGGCCCGACGGGCACCACGTCCATCGTTGCCCCGCCGAGCGCAAAACAAAAAACCGCCTCACCCTTCTCAGTCCGCCCCCTCACACGCCCGGAACGACGTCGTGGCGACCTTTATTTGTACAGGTCACCGAAGCTGTCCCGAACGGTCGAACTGATCGGCTGCGTGAATACGGCCCTTGCCCTCACCCTGGAGTTTGATCCACGCGTCACCGCCTATGTGGAGCGCCCGCGAAAGCTCACCCTGGCCTCCGGCACAAGCATTGAACTCGCCTTCTGGACACGCGAGCGGAAAGGACGGGAACGGTTCTGGCTGCCCGTGGCAGCCAGTGACACCCTCCATACGACGACACCTCGACGCGAACATCGCCAGGCCCGCGACATCATTGAAGCCGCACAGATTGCACACATCGACCTGGAGTTTTTCTTCGAAGACGATCTCCGGCGGCAATCGGCCGTACTGAGCACCTGGTACAGGCTTCTGCCCTACGTGCAGACCGCACGAACCCTCCCTCACCGCGAATCGCTTAGCCAGCAGATCATGGCCATGTTCCAGATCCTGGAGAAAGCCACTGTCGAACAGATTGAACTGCAGCTTCAGGCCTTCCATGCCGCCGACGTCCGCGCGGTGTTGTTCGACCTTATGCATCGCGGTGAGTTGGCGATGCATGACCCCACTCGCCTGGGCCGCTTCAGCGTCCTGACCCGGAGGGGTAGCCATGACTGATCCCGTCCTTGCCATTGTCGGCGTGGATGCGCGCGAGCTCGTGCGTCCTAACACCGACGACATTACCGAGGAGCGCCGCCCCGCCTACCTTCGCCGCGCCGACGCCATGACGGACGTCGCCGGCGGCACGCCGGTTACCGTCGCCGCCCGCATCCACGCCGTCGACCCACGAACCGTGGCCAGGGATTGCGAGATCGCTATGGAACTGGCGATCGATGGACTGCGCATAGGCTTCCGTGCCTGCATTCCCTTCAAGCATCGGCGCACTAAGCCCCGTCCATCCGACACATACGTCGAAGCTTCGCCCACCAAGGGCCCCTACGCTCTTCAACGATTGCTTCAAGGATGCGAAAAAGCCAGAAAGCTCGTCGAGGCTTACAAAGGTGCACTTCCTGATGGCAAGCGCAAGATTCGGGCCTTTGACCGGCTGTTTGATCAGTTCAAAGCCATCATTCGCGCAACGCTAGGCAAGAATGGCTACCCCTTTACCGCCAAGGACGAAGGGCGCCGAGCACTGTTGCTGCACATCAAGCGCACTCGACTAGCCCGGCTGGAGGCGGGCGCCACGGAGGTCGAAGACACCGAGCCCAACGTGACGCGGTTCAACCAGATCTTCCACCTGGCGCCGCTGGATCGGATCGAGTTCGACGCACACAAGATCGATACCGATTGGGTGCTCGCCTTAACCGACCCTCAGGGCAAGGTGGTCAAGCGGCACATCGAGTGCATCACCGTCCTGGTGGCGATTTGCGCCGTGTCGCGGTACGTACTCGCCCACCTGTTTGTACTGGGTGCTTACAACCACCTGGACGTGCTTCGCCTGTTCCATAAGGCGCTCTCACCCTGGCAGCGCCGGACACTGATCGTGCCCGGCATGCAATACCCCGAGGGAGCGCAATTGGGACTTCCCATTAGCGACCAGGGCGTTGGCCCGCGGGGCATCCTGATCGCGGGCGACAACGCGCTAGCTCATCACGCAAACCACTGCGTCAGCAACCTGCTGGACCATCATCGCGGCATCCTCAATTTCGGGCCGTCGCACGTGCCCGAAGTACGCCCTATTGTTGAAGCATTCTTTCGCCTCCTGGAAGAAGGCGCTTTACGCAAACTCGCAGGCGCCTTTCAGCCGGAAACTCGCACCCGCGGCAAAACGCGCACATCGTACTTGCGCGCGGAGGACCATCCCTTCCACTTCGAAGGCATGGAAGACCTCATGGACGTCCTCGCGGCCGGATACAACATCACGCCGCACTCCGGGCTTGGAAGTCGCACGCCAGCCAGCGCGATGAATACTCACCTGGTATCCGGCTGGAGCTGGTACAGCAGCGATGCCGCCAGCGACGCCTCGCGCCTGACGACCATTCGGTTCGCCCCCACAGTTCGTGGCGGCGTATCCAGCGGCCGCCTGCCTTTCGTGCAGTACCACGGCGCCCATTATCGCAGCCCGAAACTCATGGGACGACGCGACATGGTCGGGAAATGCTTCTTCGCCGAAGCCAATCTCCAGGATCTTCGCCAGATTGTCCTCTTGAACCCTGAAGATGGCGCTCCTTGGTCACGCCTGACGGCCCTCCCGCCGTGGGATCGCACGCCACACGACCTGCATTTACGCCAACAAATCATTCGCGCCCGAAATCGAGGCCTACTTGACCTCGTGGGAAGCCGCGACGCGATCGAGAGCTACCACGCCTTTACGCGTGAACAGGCACTGCAAGGCAAGGCAGCTCCCGACCTGTATGCCCGCGTCGACGCGAGCTTCCAGCCCGCCCCGAACCCAACGCCAGGCACCGGCACGACGCCCGTCGTGTTTCCCCGGCGCGGCCGCACAACATTTGCGCACCGCAAGGACTAATCATGAATGCTCTCAACATTTCTCCGTCCTATGCTCAGCATCCGCTGGAGCAGCTGTTCCGCCCCACGGTCGCCACCCATCCGATCGAACGTCTCGCCGACGCCATCAATTCGGCCCTCGACGTAGGTTACCGCGGCATCTGTATCTTCGGCTTCGCACGCCTTGGCAAATCCGAGGCCGCGAACTACCTGATCAACCATCCCGAATGGCTAGGTGATCGCAAAGCTGCATTCGTCCACATGGACGCCCCGGATGGACACAAGCGCTCCGACACCACGTTCTTCAGAATGTGCATGGCGCTGCTCGGCTTGCGCATCCCCGCACGTGGCACACAGGTTGAACTGGGCGACATGGTCGCCGGCCGAATGATCGAGATGTGCCAGAACGCAGGAACCCGCCTCATCATTGTTTTCATCGATGAGGCGCAGCGCCTAGTTCCCAGCGACTACGAACACCTTGTCACACTCGACAACCGCATGACGAAGGCAGGCTACTACCTGTTTGTCGTGTTCGTGAACCAGCGAGACATCACCGGCTTCTCGAATGAAACGATTGGAAGCAACGAACATCCACCTCACGTGACCGGCCGCTTCCTGATTCGGAAACATGAGTTCACCGGACTGGTCGATATCGAAGAAGCGGCCTACGTCTTGTCGCGCTACGACGATGGCACTGAGTGGCCGCCCGGCTCAGGCATCAGCTTTACGCGGCATTTCGTGGAACAGGCCTTCGCTAACGGGTTTCTTCTTTCCCATTACGCCGCTCGACTGTGGGCCATGGCGTCAAACCTTCGGTCGCAAGCACGTTTGCCCGAGCACTGGACGTGGCCCATGAAGACCTTTGAGGCAACGATCGTGTATCTCCTAACCATCATTGCGCCGCGCACGCCGCAGTTCGAGTCCTTCACTGATTCGGATCTTGCCGAGGCACTTCACGCCTCCGGATTCGTTGAACTCGAACTCAGCCGCCACACCTACAAGCCGAAGGGGAACTAATGAACGCTCTTCTGAACCTCCAGCCCGCCGGAAAGTACCTGCCGCAGCGCCTGCTTGGCGAGGACTGGACCGCCTACGAAGGGTGCTCGCGCTTTGGCGTGTCCTGGCGCGCATCTCGCCTCAATCATCTGACCAAGAATGAACTCCGCTCCGCCCTGGGTGTGTCACTCCGGGTGCACGAAAATCCTTTCGAGAAGCTCACGCATACGCAGGCATCACCCAGCAAACTGCTTGAGCTGTCACCCGACCAAACCATCGACACGAAGCATTGGCCCATGGAGTTCTGGTGGCCCTTTGGCGGACCCATTCCCTGGGAGGCGATGCCGTGGCGATTGCGCATTTGCCCGGCCTGCGCAAGGCACTGCTATCACTCCATGTTGTTTCAAGCCCCCGGGGTGCATCACTGTCCGTGGCATCGCGTTGCTCTCATAGAATCGTGCCCTCGTTGCGATCGGCCATTGCTTGCCGGGACACGCGAAGGCCTCCCTATCGGCGCATGCCCGTGCGGCCATGACATGGTGGACTACGTCGAAACCATCGAGGGCGATTCCGCAACGCTTAAGAAAAAACAAGATGCGATCGAGGGTTACGGCATTTGGGCCGCATGCAGCAGGCGCGTCAGTTACCTTGTTCCGCCGACCCAGTACGATGCTCGCGCTTGGCACGCTTTGCATGGGCTTGCCGTCCCCGCACCGAATGCACTCCTGCCGGGACAGCATGGTCTGCCGAACATGTTGGCCAGCGACCTGATTCTGGAGCGTGTGTCCATGGAACGAGCCATCAGACACAACATGCGTCAGCTCAGTCCCAAGAGTGGCCTGGAATCACCGAAGCCCTCCGTGGTCGCACTACCTTCATCCTGGAAGGATCCACTGACGCACATTGGAGCCGAACTCACTCGCATGCTTCCCCCGTCAGCACTCAAGAGATTGTCTTCCGACCCCAACTCGCGAAGCGCAATGCGTCACCTGTCGATCTTCGCGGGCATCAATGGCCTGTATCTCCATACGGAGTCTCTGGAGCCCACGACGCTTCACATGCTCAGCAGCCTGGCCTCGGCGTTGCAGGCTGATCGACACAAAGCCAAAGAAGACACGCTGTCGACCCGAGCCAAGGCGCACCCTTTGGCGCCACCGGTCATCCATCGCACCATCCTGCGTGTCCTTTCGCGCGGATATGCAGATGGCGCCAGGGTAACGCTCGGGCGGCATGCTCCGGAGCTGTATGACAACGCCCGGACGAGGCCGAAGACGCGCCTCCCCTGGGTGGTGATATGCCTGCCACCCAAGCTGTTGCCGTCCGCGCGGATCGCCTGGACACCCCAGCCGGGCACGGTCTAACCGAAACCGCAAGACCATCAAAGCCGAGGCAGCAATGCCTCGGCTTTCCTTTTGCCACGTAAAGATATCCTTCGCGGCTCAAGCACTGCATAGTTATCCGCGTCGTGCCCGGAGAACCGCATAGTTCTCGGCTTTCGATAGAGGGGCGGCATAGTTTTCCGCGGACGATGGCGCGGTTACAGAAACCAACCTGCCGACTACGCCAAGCCAAATCAACGAGTTACAAATTCATGCTTTTCGACGGCAGACAGGTGCTCTTTGATAAATGGCACTCGCCCCTCATTAGCGTCATTCGCTCCATTGATGTCACCGTGGCACACGGTTGGCTCGAAGAGCCTCTTTTCCGGCCTTGATGACCTCTATGGTTGGAGGTTGAGTGGCGACGAATTCCCAAGCCGGGAGTGTTTGGCCTCCCGACCCGGCATGACCGCTCCAATACGGTGCGATCCGGATGGGAGCCGGAAAATGGCGGGAGTGGCCGTGCTTATCGGCCTCAAGAGTAATTGGGCAGTCACGTTCTGTGGCTCAGGCTTTGCGGGCGAAGCTGCACAGCCGGTCTTTACCCTGCCCGCCTATTGCATTAACCCTTACCGGGGTACCAATGCACCCCTCGTGTACAGGACGCCCTGGTGAGCTCCGGGAGTAGGTGCGAGACTCCGATGATGGGCCGTGTGCAGTCACGTAGTTCCTCGAACACCTGAATATCTTCCGGGGACGAGTCCTTATGAATAAGATGATCCGCACGGTCGACGTGCCGCCCATCGCATGAAGGAGGTCTGGCAGTCCTTGTTCTTTGGCGACACAGAACCGAACCATCGGCCAAGCGGACTGGGGCGCCGTAAGAGCGTCAAGCAGTGCAAGTGGCCACTTTCCAGGCCGTCGCAGGCACGCGGGCAGTGGCCGCTCGCGCCCAGCAGAATATCGACGGAAAGTGTCTATCGGCCTAACCCGCCCCTGCAATGGGCCGCTGGAAATACTCCGCGGGGCCGCCAGGCTCCTGGGCGGGGGCTGATTTGGGCTGGAATGCGACCTTAGTCGGAATGAACGGTGTCCTGGGGCGGCATCGAGGAGCCGCTAAGCGATTGATACTGCAGAACCAGGATGGTAGATATCTTAGAAGAGGATCAAGGAAAGAGCGGGTGTAGCCGATAAACCTTCAGCAGCGCCGCGTTGCTTATTGCTAGTAGACCAGGGAGGTGCCATGCCTAGCAGCTATGAACAGTACCCGCCGTACATCCCCATCATTAAATGCCAAAAGTGGGAGCGACTTGCGCTTAAGGAAACCGCTCCGGCCGTGGCTGATCGCATTCTGCCGTGTATTGAAGTGCGGATGTCCGACCAGCATCGGGCCATGATCCAGGAGTACGGCACCACTTGGACGCGCCCGGCATTGGTGGACTATGCCGATCCACATGGTCACTTGAGCCCGAGCCGAATTACAGAGCTCAACGATTTTCTCAACGTCGTCGGGGGTTCCGCTCAGCTAGCGAGCCCCGTCCTGAGTCCCGCGTCGGCAAGGACAACATTCCCTGCGATCAAAGCAGCACTTGGTAACCGCAAGGTGGCATTGCGACTGCGACTTGCCGATTTCGACTCGATCGATGACCAGTTGGCGCTTGTCCAGCATTGCTTGACCACGCCAGGCCTAAAGACGGCCACAAACCGGCTTATCGTCGATCTCGGAGTAACGCCCGGCAACCTGGCTGGCGCATCGATCGCTGTCTTTGCGAATGCGCTAAAAAAACTCAAGGCACTGGATTTTCCTCACATCCACCTGGCATCGGGCGCTTTCCCCGATAGCCTGGCACACATCAACGGTGCAACCCTCATTGATCGCAAGGATTGGACATTGTGGGAGAAGATTGCCGCCGCCTCCCCTGCGACGCACATAGGATTTTCTGACTACGGACCGCTAACGCCCAAGTGGACCGAAGAAATCACCCAGCGACGTGGTGGTCGCGTGGTCATACGATATGCGCTGAAGAACAAGTGGCGCGTTATCAGAGGTCAAAATAATACAAAGGCTGAATCCATCGCCATCTCAACCCTGATGGCGAACGCCTACGCGGCGGAATTCAAGGGCCGCGGCTACTCGTTTGGCGATGACCTGATCGCCGATCGCGCGGACCCAGCCGTTCCGTTGCGGAAAAAGAAATGCGGGCTCTACCACTTCACGGAGTTTTGGACTCACCACATGGCATTCGTGGTGAAGGACCAGTATTACTGAAGGGTGGGCGCCCGTTGGGCGCGATGAAGTAGTGCGTCGCGAAGATGCCGCTTGATGTCTTCAAGCGGCATGGTGTTCGCGATATGACGCTGGATAAGGTACAGGCTCTTGCTTCGCCAGCCCTTCATCTGCCCCGAATCTTCGAGGACCGCGAGTGCCTCGTCCTTGGTGAGTACCGAGGCAAGACTGTCTGCACTCTGTCGCACGTTCAGGCGCGCCGGACGCAACTGCCGGAACGTCCCGGTCGCCGGATCGAGCACCATCGCGCCCCACCAGGGCGGCAGCAGCTCCATCGCTTTCGCCACATGGCGCTCCGCCATCACCAATGTCACGTGATCAAAGACCCGGGCATACCGGGACCCCTGACTGATCAGTCTGGCCAGGCTGTCCGCTTCGCTTTTGATTTCGAAGCAATGCATTTCCTCGATGAGGACGAGGTCGGCGCGAACCTCGCCGCCATGCAGACGCACCTCCTCCAGGAAGGAGTGCCCGCTAGCCCGCACTTTCTTGACCAGATGGCCGGTCAACGCTTTTTTGATTTCAAGCTCTCTCATGGTGAGTGCGGTCGGTTTGAGGGCGAATGAAGCATACCACAGGCATGCATTTATGCAAAACATGCTACGCTATTTGCATGAAACGACCAAAGGACCCCATCGCCCTCGCCCACGAGCTCCGTCAACGGCTTGCGGAACGAGGCCTAACGTCTGGAACCGCTATTGCCAAGGCGACCGGACTCGGCCAGTCCCAGGTTCATCGGAATCTCTATGGGTCCCCGAGACGGGTCAGTCGAACGCTTTTGGCGTTATGCAAATATGCAAAAATTGACGCATATGAACGAGCCAGTGATCCGCGGAACTCCTTGGCCCTGATGGAAGCCCTGGCGCAGGTGTGGGACGGGAGTGAAGCGCATGCACGCCGGCTGGCCAAACTACTCTTTGCACACCGTCAAGCCCACATGTGAAAATTGAGCGGCTCCGCCGGAGGCCAAGGATGAATACGAAGACGCCCGTCGTCTCTGCCAAAAGCGCATACGAGAGCCTGGCTGCGGCTGGATTTCCCAAGGCGTATGTCACTCGCCTCCTGCCCGATTGGTGGGACAACGCGCTATTTAAGACCAGCGGCGGGGCGATCGAGTTTGCTTCGATCCTGAGGCAGCGCCTGGGGATCGACGTGCACTTCGCGAAGAATGGTGAGCTCGAAGTGTCCGGCATGAGCACCCATGCCCGCTTTAAGAGGCGCAGCACCACGGCAGAGGGTGAACTTCAAGTCTGTGCGACCCTGGGGATGGCACTCGCCAAGCTTGCGCTGTATTGCTCGCGCATACCCTACACGCCACTCCCGCAGGACCCCGCGGCCGTGGGGGCGCTCATCCGGGCGTCTATCGACAGAAACACTGTTTCGTTTGATGCCCTGCTGGACTTCTGTTGGAGCCGGGGGCTGCCGGTTCTGTTTCTGAAGGATCTTCCTAGGGGTAGCAAGCGCATCGCAGGCATGGCGCTACAGGTCGACGCGCGGCCGGCCATCGTGCTCGGCTATCAGTCATCCCAGGACGCACGTCAGCTTTTCGTATTGGCACACGAGTTGGCCCACATCTGCTTGGGGCACGTTGCCGCGACCGGCGCACTTATCGACGAGGGACTGTCCGCCGTAACAGATGCACTACAGGGGGCGGACGCGGTGCCTTCAGATGCAGAGGAGCGCCAAGCGGATGCCTTTGCTCTGACGCTGTTGCGGAACGGAAAGGCGGCGCGCCTTGGCGACGGGGCACGTTTCGCGTCGGCCGCCGAATTGGCCGTGTCCGCGCTGGCCACAGGCAAGTCCCGAGGAATCGATGTCGGCCACCTTATTTTGAGCTATGCCAAAGATAACGACGACTGGCTGATGGCGAATCAGGCGCTAGCCTACTTGCCGGACAATGCCGACGCACTGACTTCGGTGCGTGAGCGCTTCATCGCCAACGCCGACCTCGAACGACTGACTGAGGAAAACCGAAGCTATTTGCTCAGCGTGCAGGGATTTTGATGAGCATCACCAGCTACCTGCTCGATAGCGATGCGGCTAAATGCATGTGTCAGTACGGCCTGATGCAAGATTTGGCGACGGCGCTAAGCGTCACGTTGTCGGATTTTTACATTCTCTCGCAACTCCGTTACCAGCTACGCCTTGGCACCCCCACGAAAGCCCTTGAAAAACTCGGCACAGCAGAGGCCGTACAGCAGGCGCAACTGCTGGTGTCGAGTGCTGCCGAAGTAGTCGTACTGACCGAATCGGCCAACTATCTTTTGCTGCAAGGCACTCCAGATATTGACGGTGGCGAACTGGCTTTGTTTGCAGCCTTGTGCGATCAACCAAATTCGGGACTGATTACCGGCGATAAACGGTCTCTTGTCGCGTTGTGCAAGGTTGAGGGCTTAGGAGCCACCCTTAGTTGGGCGCACATTATGTGCACCGAAGAAACCATCCGACGACTGATAAAGCACTTTGGTTGGCAATACATTTCCGACAGAATTCGCGCGCAACCTGACGTCAACATCGGGCTGAGTTTAATCTTTGGACGGTCATCGCCCGCTTCTGAACAGGCTATTCACGAGGGCCTTGATAGCCACATAAATGCGCTTGCCATTGATACCGGTGGCAAATACATCACCGCCTCCTTCACTGGTCAGACAGCTTAAGCCACCCAGTCGCGACAACTGCTCGCGCCCATTCGTCCAGGCACCTAAGAGCGGGACCTGATCAGGTGGACACCGATGCGCTCAATAGACGTCACCGTTCGACCGGCTCACCCGCTTAGGTGTCATCAGGCGTACGACATGAGTGCCCGAACCAGCTTAGATCTTTGTATTTAATCGGTTTTGTCGGGTGGCTTTTTTAAGGATCGCGGACATTGCGCTTAGCGCCCCGGACGAAGTCACGTTCTCCTACGTCCACAGCGTCTCGACGTTGTCGATGGAGAAACAGGAGATTCGAAGCGGTAAGCCGCCCTTGCGAAGGAATCGCTATCAATTCTCGCGCGGAGCGTAGCCGGTGAACTAGCAGGGCCAGGTTGAGTGGGATGAACCTCGATGCGGCGGATGCTTGATTCACCTGTCCGAAGGAGCCGGTCCACCTCGCCCTGACCCCGTGCGGGTCGTTCACCGCATGGTCGCCGCCCTCCCCTCTGGCTGTGCCGTATCGATCTTGCGCAGCCGATTACTGTGTGATTCGAGCCGCCCAAAGTGAGCACGCTCGATGAGCGTTCGAAACGCGTCATTTCACGTTGACAACCGCAACCCAATGCGCACAACGTATGGCGCGGTGTTTCCACGGAGGGCTTCGACACGCTGCCAAGTCGGCCTGGCTAAGGACTCCCGCATACGTCTTGAAGAGCAATGTTCGGAAGTGGCCTCCATCCCGAACGAGTGGGATGGATCGCCATTCAAATCCAACTCAATAGCTCAGGAGTAACGCTATGCAACAGACTGACGATATCGTTTCGGGCTGGCTTAGTGGTTCGGACAGCATTGACGGCATGGAGAATCCTGCCGGCCCACTCTACATCGAAGGTGCAGCGGCGACCGAGGCGGCACTGACCGGCTCGAGCGCGGGGATGAACATGTTTACCAGCGCCACGACCGTTTCGTGCGGTGGCTTCGGCGGGTGTGACTGTTGTTGAACTAAGCTTCAATCAACGCGCAGCCCGATGGTGGCTGCGCGTTGATCATCGACAGTTTTGCGAACCGCCTCCTGCACTGGAAGGATTCCAAGCAAACGATGGTCGAGACAAACACACCCGATGCCTTCGTCCGCATCATTGAGCATTTCACCGCCTCTACACGCGAAGCATTCGCTGCCTGCCTTGCGGAACTATCAACAGAGCTCGATCTCGACGAAGCGGCATTGATCCGCTCGGCGACCGAAGAAGCCCTGCACCATACGGCGAGACTCAAGCTCAATCGCGTACTGCTGTTGGAGCTGCATGCGGCCAAGCGGGCGGGTGAACTGACTGCCGAAGACGACGCCGGTCGCTTCGCCCAATTCGTCGAGCACTCGCTGCAGCCGGAATTTGCCGAGCATCTGGATCGTCGCTACCCGCCGCTGCGCAAGCGCCTGCAGCGAGTACTCAGCCAGCAGCGAACCTCCATCGAAACGCTACTGATGCGGTTTATCGCTGACCGTGGCGCATTGACGCCCTTGCTTGGCCGGCCGGCTGGACGACTGACCGCACTGACCCTGGGGCAAGGCGACCTGCATGCAGGCGGCCAAGCCGTGGCGCGGTTGTCGCTGGACGGTGGCGAGGTGATGTACAAGCCGCGCTCGCTACGCATCGACAGCGTGCTCGATGCATTTCTTGCCGGCGTTTTCGGCGCCACCGTGGATCGCATCCGCGTGCCCGAGGTGATCGACCGCGGTGACTATGGCTGGGCCGCCTACGTTGCCCAACGCTACTGCCAAAGCGAAGATGAGCTGCGGATCTTTTATCGCGGCCTGGGTCATTGGCTGGCGGTGTTGCGTCTGCTCGGCGGCACAGATATCCATTTGGAGAATCTGATCGCCGCAGGCCCGGTGCCGGTGGTGATCGACGTCGAGAGTTTGTTTGCCGTCATCGACAAGGGCCAGCCATCGCCATACGGTCAGGCTTACGATTTTGCCCAGGCACTGATCCGCAGCTCGGTGCTGCGCACGGGCATCGTCCCGTATCGCGCGCCGGCGCTGGGCTTCGATGGAGTCGACATCTCGGCGGCCGGTGCGTTACCGAACCAGCAGCCACAAGTGCATGCGCCGATTATCGTTGGCGAAGGCACGACAGAGGCGCGGTTAAAGGTCATCAGCGTGGACGTGACCCCATCCCGGAACCATCCTGGCTCGAATCCGGACGTGTCGTTGTACTGGGACCAGATAAGCGAAGGGTTTCTCGCCGCCACAGCGCAGCTGCGCAAGGTCGACATCGAGGGCCAATTGATGCCGTTGCTGGCCGCATTCGAGCACTGCCAGGCGCGCGATATCCGCCGACCGACCCAGGCCTATATGGAAATCGGGCGCATGCTATGGCACCCCGCTTCGCTCCACGATGAGGCCAAAGCGATCGAGCGCGCCCGGGACTTGCTTGCACGCAATGCTCTCGTGGTGTCGATCGCGCCATCGGCTGCGCAGGAGATAGCAGCCGAGATCGACGATCTGCGCTACGGCGATGTGCCGGTTTTCGCGGCGCCGCTGACGCGCGCGCGGATCGATGCGGCCATGGCCGACTGGCGGGCGATGCGTATCGATCTGGAGGAGTTGACCATTCGCAGCGCGCTGGTCGCGACTAAACTCAATCGCAGCGTTGACGAGCCCGTGGATAACCGGCGGCATTACTACGCTCGCCATCCGCACACCGATCGTCTCGAGGCACGCCGCCGCAAGCTTGCCCTGGAAGCGGTCGAGCGCCTGCTGCGACTTGCAGTGCGCGGTGACGATGGCACGGTGACCTGGATTACCCCCGAAACAACCCAGAGCGGCTGGCTGGTCCAGCCGCTGCAAGCCGACGTCTACTTCGGCCTCGGCGGTGTGGTGGTCGCGCTGGCCGGCTACGTCTGCGAGATCGAATGCGGTCGCGCAGACAGGGTGCCCGGCATCAAAGAGACACTCGACGGTGCCCTGCACATCCTGCAGGCATTGGTAGCGACTGATAAGCCCAAGACGATCGGCGGCTTCAGCGGCTACGGCGCACAGATCTGGACCTGGCTGACCCTGCATGATCTGTTGCGGCGTCCCGAGCTGATCGCGAACGCCGTGGCATGTGCCGAGGCTTTGGCACGCGAAGGCTTCGACAACGATCTCTACTTTGACATCATCGATGGGGCCAGCGGCGCTATCGTGCCGCTGCTGCAACTCGCCGAAGCCACCGGTGACGCGCAATGGCTTGCGCTCGCCGCGCTGGCGGCGCAGCACCTGGAAGCCGCAGCTATCGTCGATGCGCGCGGCGCGCGCTGGCGGACGCCCGTGTTCGCCGAACCGATCGGCGGATTCGCCCACGGCGCCGTCGGCATCGGCTGGTCACTCGCGCGGCTGGCGTTGTCCGGTGCCGGCGACGAGGCCGACCGTATGCGTTGGAGTGCGCTCGCCGACGCTGCGTTCGCGTTCCAGGATTCGCTGTACGACGAGACACTGGGCAACTGGCTCGATATGCGTCAATTGGGTGTCAGCGAGACCTTTCACACCTGGTGCAACGGCAGTGTCGGCATCGGCCTGGCCGCTAGCGACCTGTACTCGCGCACGCGCGATCCGCGTCATTTGCGCACCTTGCGCCGCGCCGTGGCGGCATCGCATGGCCAGTGGGGTTCAAGCCATACGCTTTGCCACGGTGACCTGTCGCTATGGGAGTTGTTCGTACGCGCCGCGGCATTGGATCCCGATGTCTCCAATGCTGACCCGGACGAGCCGACCGCCCAGGTTATTTCAGCCATTGAGGAGCATCACGGCGTGATCGGCGGGATGACCCGCGCCGCCTTCACCCCGGGCCTGATGACCGGCCTGGCTGGCGCCATCCACAGCCTCAACCGGATGCATCCGGACTGCGGGCTGGCTTCGCCGTTGTTGCAGGAACGGCGACTCCAGTCATGAGAGAAGCGATTTAACGCATCCAGACGCAACTCGTGATCGCCGATGCATCGTCGAGCAACGAGAAGCCCAGGCGAAAACGCATGCCTGCCGGCAAGCCCGGAGCGAGCGGCTCGGCTGTCTCCGCCTCGATCGTGCCCGTGCCCCCTTGGGCGCGGATGATTTTCAGCGCGCCGAATTCGAAGATCCGGCCAACCGTTGCCGCCGTGGCTTTGTAGAAGCTCTCCTTGGCCGAGAAAGCGATCGTCAGCGCCATCGGCAAGCCGAGGCCGCGCGCGAGCCCGTCCAGCTCGAGTCGTTCGTCGGTATCGACCACTGACTGGACGATCGCGTCGAGGGCGCCTGCCGAAACCACTCGTTCAATATCGATGCCGACACCTCGCACGGCGCCGTCGCGTAAGGCCACGGCCGCCGCGATGCGGGCGGCGTGCGTGATGCTGCCGGTGAAGCCCGCTGGCCATGCCGGTGCGCGGGATGGTTCGATAGCGAGATCGGCCACGCTGACGCCGGCTTCGGCGAGTGCGGCGACGGCAGCGCGCCGGCCGGCGAGGTATTCGGCCCTGCGCTTGGGCACGCTACGGGCTATGGATGGCGGACAGGCGATGCCGAAACGGGAAAAGTGCGCGTCGTCGCTTTCGTTGGCATCGAACGCCAACAGGAACGCATCGGGCAGGCCTCCCGGATGCCGCGCCAATGACAGGCGTCGCAAATCAGGCCTCCACTTGTGTCAGCACGATCTCGTTCTGCCGGTGCCTCACCGCCACCCAGATCCGCCAGAAGTACAACATGCCGATGCCCGCCTCGAACGATGAACCAACGACCCAGCACACGGGCAGGTATCCGGCGTCGCCAACGTGGCCGAGCGTCATCAGATAGATCGTGGGAATGCTCAGCACCCACATCATCACGAAGCGCACCGCGAACAGAAACCGCGTAAGGCCGAACGCCTCCAACACCGCCTGCCCGGTCATCGAGAACGCGAAGGCCAGCGAATACGTCCACAGTACCTTCGAGGTCGCGACCGCCGATCGGCGGATCTCATCAGGCTTGTCGGCCAGGCCGAATGGATCGAGCAGCACGCTTGGCGTGACGATCTGCAGGAAGGCGGTGAATGCCACGTAGGCCAGTTCGATCCCCAGCGTGACGAGCAGGATCCTCGGCACCTGGCCGAACTCACCCTGCCCCAGCGCGTTCCCGCACAGCACACTGCAGCCGATTCCCAAGCCCAGCAGCGGGATCACGCCGATGTAACTGACGGTGAGGTTGACGTTGTTGGCGGCGAGCGCGATCGCGCCGAGCCCGGCGATGATCCAGATGAAGGCGGCATTGCCGAAATTGCCGATGCCCGCCGTCACGCCCAGCGCGATGCCTTTCCTGATCCTCGGCGCCACGTCGCCATGGCGAATGCCGCGCGTCGCGATCAGTCGCCGGACGTCGCTCCACACGTCCCTGGGCAGATAGCCCACATAAATCACGGTAATCGCCAAGGTGCCGGCCAGCGTGCCGAGCGCCGAGCCGCGCATGCCCAGTTCCGGCAGGCCGAAGCGGCCGAACACCAGGCCGATGGTCGCCACGATGCCCACCGCCTGCCCTACCAGCCCGGCCACCAGAGTGATGCGGGTCTTGCCGATACCGTTGAAGTACGACGACAAGGCCATGTTGAACGTCATCGCCGCACCGAAGTACGCCGACCAGTAGAGGAACTGGGATTCCAGCCGGGTCAGCGCAAGCGGCCTGTCGCTCAGCGCGGGAATCCACGCCATCAGCGGCGCGAATAACAACAGCAGCACCGCAAAGACGACGCCGACGACGATGCCGATGGCCGCCTGCCAGGCGGCATCCGCATGGCCCGAGCGGCCGTAGGCCTGCGCGACGCAGGAGCGCGAGAAACCAACCACCGCCACGAAGAAGCCGACGATCGCCATCGCCGTGTAGACCGCGGGGCCAGAGGCGGCCAGCGTATCGCTCGAATATCTCGCCAGACAGATCCGATCGACCAGCATCATGATCAGGTTGCCGATCATGGAACCCATCAACGGCAGCGAGACGTGCAGGATCCGCCTGGCGATCTGCACGTTGGACGCGGGCGCGACGGCGTTCAACGGAGCTCCCCTGCCGGCGGCACGCGCAGCTTCAGACGCACGGGCACCGAGCTGGGCGCCATGAAGAAATTCAGCAGCTCCTTCGCCGGCGGCGCCGTGGGATCGGGCTCCAGTTCGAAGTTGCGCATGATCATCGCGACCACGACCTTGATCTCGGTCAGCGCCAGGAAGCGCCCCGGGCACAGCCGCGAACCGCCGCCGAACGGAAACAACTTGCGGCTGGGATCCTCCTCCTCCGGTTCGCGCAGCTCCGCCACCCAGCGTTCGGGCCGGAACCGCTCGTGCCCGGGGAATTGCGCCTCGTCGCGCCCCTCCCCTGCCGTCGCAACAATGATGGCCGTGTTCTTCGGAATGAAGGTATCGGCGACCACACAATCGGCATTGGCCGTGAGCCCGAGATACGGAGCGACCGCTTTCAGCCGCTGCGTCTCGCTGTGCGCCGCCTCCAGGTATGGGAACGCCTTCATCTGCTCCCACTCGCGCGGCAGCGGCGCGTCGCCGAGCACCAGGTCCGTTTCGGCGGCCAGCGCGGCGGCGGCGGCGGGGTTCTGCGCGAGCAGGCAGAGCATCCAGGCGATCGAGTTGGCGGTGGTGTCCTCGCCGCCGATGACGCTGAGGATCGCGTTGGCGACCAGTTCCTCGTCGGTGAACTCGGACTCCGGATCCTCGCTCGCCGCGATCATCGCCTCGAGCATGTTGGCGGGCTTGCGTTGCAGGTGCCGCTGCTGCTCCATGCGCTCGCGCGTGTGGTGGATGAACTCCGTCACGCGCGTCTCGATGTCGGCGAACGAGCGCTCGGCGGCGCGATCCACCGGCAACTTGAAGTAGCGCCAGTACGGGAACGCCGCCGTGGTCCGGTTGCCCAGGCGCTGAAACATATTGTCGATATCGCGCTGCAACGGATCGCCGTCCTGGTTCACCGCGTCAATGTCGTGGCCCATGGCGATGCCGACGATGGTGTCCAGCGCCATGCACTTCAGATCGCGGCGCAGGTCGATGGCGCGGCCCTCGGCCAACGCCCTCTTCCAGCGTTCGAGCATGCGTTCGGTCAGGCGGACCATGGTCGGGAAGAAGTTGCGGATCACCTCGGCATTGAGCCCGCTCATCACCAGCTTGCGCTGCTTGCGCCAGGCGGCACCCTCGGCGGTGAACACGCCGCCGATGTGCAGCTCGTTCATGATCTGCTTCAGGCCGCCGTTGCGCCGGAATCCGTCGGGACGCTCGCGCATCACGCTGTGCGCGGTGGCCGCGTCGGAGACGATCACG
The DNA here is from genome assembly GCF_044904565.1 of Dyella koreensis. Taxonomy (NCBI): domain Bacteria; kingdom Pseudomonadati; phylum Pseudomonadota; class Gammaproteobacteria; order Lysobacterales; family Rhodanobacteraceae; genus Dyella; species Dyella koreensis. Next base: position 530,569 of record NZ_JADIKD010000012.1, read on the forward strand.
ATGGTGTGGCCGAACACCTGCAGCCGGAACATCGGCCCGAACTCGCGCACCCATGCGGTGAACTTCTGATGCATCTGCCGGCCGCTGAGCTGCAGCGCGTTGCCGACAAAGGGCTGGCCTTTCGGTCCGGGCAGGTCTTCGATGCGGCGCGTGTAACGCAGCTCAGCCGGGGCTTCCGTGGCCAGGCCGAGCTCGTCCGAGGCGATCGTTTCGTTCATGGCATTCCCCTCTTGGGCGGTCATACCTGATCAATCAGGGGTTAGTGGCGGTGAAGGAGAGATTCGGCGCGTAGCGCCCTATCCGCTCCGAGATGTCGCGCGCGAGCTTTTCGACCAGCGGCGGCTTGACGATCGACAGATGCGAACCGCCGATCTTCGACACCTCCAGATGCCGGCCCAGCAACTCGCGCCAACCCAGCGCGACGTCCTCGCCTTCGTGGCGGTCGGCCGCGAAGTACGTCACCGGCAACTGCGCCGCGGGCGGCCGATAGTCGTCGGCCGCGCGGCCGCACGCTTCGTACAGCGCTACGGTGCGCCGCACTTCCTCCGTGTCCAGTCCAGGCGGCACCAGGGCCGCATCGAGGCATAGCGCGATCATGCCGTCGAGGTCGCCGCGCTGTGCCCGCGCCATCAGTTCGGGAAACGCGGGATGGCGGCGCCAATCACCGGCCAGGTTCAGGTCGAGCAGCCAGTTCAGCAGCGCCCGGCAGCTATCGTGTTTCACCGGATGCTCGTTGCGCTGCTTTGCGCGCACCGACGGGCCACTGGTGTCGATCATGCCCACGAATTGCACATCCTCGCCCGCCGCCAGCAGTCGGTGGGCAATCTCGTAGGCGACCATGCCACCCAGCGACCAGCCGGCCAGCAGGTACGGACCGGACGGCCGCACTTCGCGGATGGCATCCAGATAGGCCGACGCCATGCCGTCGATGCTTGCGTGCAGCGTTTCGCCTACCGCAAGGCCATACACGGGCTGGTCGGCATCCAGGTGCTGCGACAAGTCGAAGGCGTACTGCACGCCGCCGCCGATGGGGTGGATCAGGAATAGCGGCGCGGCCGAACCCTTCGCGCGGATCGGCACCAAGTTCGGATGCAGGCCACCCTGCTTGCGCGCATCGACGAATGCCGCCAGCGCGCCCAGCGTGGCATGCGAGAACAGGTCACGCAGCTCGATCTCGGCGACGTGGCGCTTGCGCAACTGCGAGACCAACTGTGTCGCCAGCAGCGAATGGCCGCCCAATTCGAAGAAATCATCGGTGAGCCCGACCTTCTCTACTTTCAGCAGCTCCGACCACACCGCCGCGATGGCCTTCTCCATGGCAGTACGCGGCACGATGTGCTCGGCTTCGTCGTGCGCCATCTCCGGCGCGGGCAGCGCCTTGCGGTCGACCTTACCGTTGGAGGTGAGCGGCATCACCGGGAGCGGCACGAAGTACTCCGGCACCATATAGTCGGGCAGCGTCTGCGCCAGAGTCCGGCGCAGCGCGGCCGGATCCGGCAATGCCTGGCCGTCGTGGGCCACCAGGTAGGCCACCAGGCGCGGGATGCCGCGCTCGTCCGGCCGTGCCAGCACCACCACGTCGCGCACAGCGTCCAGCGCCGCCAGCGTCGACTCGATCTCACCGAGCTCGATGCGCAGGCCACGGATCTTCACCTGGTGATCGCTGCGGCCGAGATACTCGATGGTGCCGTCCGGCAGGTAGCGCGCGAGGTCGCCGGACAGATACATGCGCGCGCCGGGCGTCGTACTGAACGGATTGGGGATGAAGGTCTGCGCGGTCAGGTCCGGGCGGTTGACGTAGCCGCGCGCCAGGCCGACGCCCGCGATGAACAGGTGCCCCACCACACCCACCGGCACCGGGTTGAGGAAGTCGTCGAGGATGTGGATCTGAATGTTGGCGATCGGCGTGCCGATCGGCACGCAGTTCAGCGCACTGTCCTTGCGGCACTGCCAATAGGTGACGTCGACCGAGGCTTCCGTCGGACCGTACAGGTTGTGCAGCTCCACGTGGTCCCAGGTGGCAAAGAAGCGCTGCTGCAGATCCATCGGCAGCGCTTGTCCACTACACATCACCTGGCGCAGCGATCGCCCGCTACCGGGCTCCACCTCGTTGAGGAAGACCTCCAGCATCGGTGGCACGAAGTGCGTGGTGGTGATGCCTTCGGCGTCGATCAGGCCGGCCAGGTAGGCCACGTCCTGATGGCCGCCCGGCCTCGCGACGACCAGCGTGGCGCCTTCCAGCAGCGGCCAGAAGAACTCCCACACCGAGACGTCGAAGCTGAAGGGCGTCTTCTGCAGCACGCGGTCGGCACCGGTCAGCGGATAGGCCTCCTGCATCCATTGCAGGCGATTGACGATGCCGCGGTGATCGATGCCGACGCCCTTGGGCTTACCGGTGGAGCCGGAGGTGTAGATCACGTAAGCCAGGTGACCCGGCTGCGTGGCGTTGGCGGGATTGCCCGCGTCTTCGCCGGCCCACACCGCGGCATCGCCGTCGAGACAGAGCACCGGTACACCAGGCACCGACGGCGCGGCGTGGCGCAGGTGTTGCTGCGTGAGGATCGCGGCGGGAGCCGCGTCCTCCACGATGGTCGCCAGGCGGTCGGCCGGATAAGTCGGGTCCAGCGGCACGTAGGCGCCGCCAGCCTTCACGATCGCGTACAGGCCCACGATCATGTCGATGGAGCGCTCGGTGCACAGGCCGACCAGCACATCAGGCCCCACGCCGAGACGGCGCAAGTGACGCGCCAGGCGATTGGCTCGCGCATTGAGTTCGGCATAGCTCAGCGACGCGCCTTCATACACCACCGCCGCATGGGCGGGGCTGCGCGCGACCTGCGCCTCGAACAACTGGTGCAGCGTGTGCGTGCCCGGTCCCACCCGCGGATAGACCTTCGCGGTGTCGTTGAAGCCGTAGACAAGATGCCGGCGCTCGGCCTCGCCCATCATGCTCAGCTCGCCCACAGGCCGTTCCGGCTCAGCCACGATCGCCTGCAGCAAATGCGTGAAATGACCAGCCATCCGTTCGATCGTGGCGTGGTCGAACAGGTCCGTGTTGTACTCGAAGCTGCCGTACAGTCCTTGCGGGCCTTCGCTCAGCGTCAGCGTGATGTCGAACTTGGCAGTCACCGTCTCGTGCGCCACCAGCTCCAGCTCCAGTCCCGGCAACGCCAGGTTGAGCGGCGCGTTCTGCAACACGAGCATCACCTGGAACAGCGGCGAATAGCTGGTATGGCGCTCGGGTTGCACTGCGCCCACCAGCTGTTCGAACTGCACGTCCTGGTGCGCGTAGGCATCGAGCGTCGTGGTGCGTACCTGCCTGAGCAGATCGGTGAACCCGGCGCGCAGATCCACCTGGGTGCGCAACACCAGCGTATTGACGAAGAAGCCGATCAGGTCTTCGATCTCGCTGCGATTGCGGTTGGCGATCGGCGTGCCGATGCAGATGTCGGTCTGGCCGGAATAACGGGCCAGCAGCACGTTGAAGGCGGCGCAGAGCGTCATGAACAAGGTGCCCTGCGACTTCCGGCTCAGCACATGCAGCTTCGTACCGAGCTCCGCCGGGAGGGCATAAGCCAGCGCGGCGCCATCCTGCCCCTGCATAGGCGGACGCGGGCGATCGGTCGGCAGGGTCAGCAGCGTCGGGTTGCCGGCAAGCTGCTTTTTCCAATACGCCAGTTGCCGCTCCAGCACCTCGCCGCTCAGCCATTCGCGTTGCCAGCGGGCGAAGTCGACGTAGCGCATCGGCAGCTCAGGCAAGCTCGCGTCCGTCGCGAAACTGCGGTTGGCGTACAGCGTGCCGAGTTCGCGCACGAGGATACCCATGGACCAGCCGTCGGAGACGATATGGTGCATGGTCAACAACAACAGATGCTCTTCGTCGGCCAGCCGCAGCAGGCTGGCGCGCACGAGTGGGCCGCCCTGCAGGTCGAACGGCGTGCGCGCTTCGTCGAGCATCAACCAGCGCGTCTTCGCGTCGCGTTCCTTCGGCGCCATGCCACGCAGGTCGTGCAGCACCAATGGCAAGTCCAGATGCGCAGCGATGTACTGCACCGGCATGCCGTCGGCGCTGCCGAAGCGGGCGCGCAAGGCGTCGTGGCGGGCGACCACGTCGTTGAGGGCACCCTCCAGCGCGCTGGCGTCCAGCCGGCCTTTCAGGCGGACCGCGGCGGGGATGTTGTAGGTGGGACTGTGCCCTTCAAGCTGGTCGAGGAACCACAGCCGCTGTTGCGCGAACGACAGCGGGAACGCCGCGTCCTGCGCCGCGACCGGTATCGGCGGCGGAATCTCCATCTCATCCGGCGTCGGTGCGGACATGGGCAGGCGCTGGACAAGCGCGGCTACCGTGGGTGCTTCCAGGATCGTGCCCACCGGCACATCCACGCCGAACTCGTCGCGGATTCGCACGGCCAGCTGCGTCGCCAGCAAGGAATGGCCGCCGAGTTCGAAGAAGTCGTCATCGAGGGCGACCGACGGACGACCAAGCAGCTCGCACCAGATGCGCATCATCGTATGCGCAGGATCGGTTGTCCGGGCCGCGGGTACCGCGATGGCGACCATCGCGCCATCCGTTCGCACAGCACCCATGGCGGGCAGCGCTTCGGCGGCATCGGGATAGCGCACGTCCGTCCAGCAACGCTCGCGCGCAAACGGATAGGCCGGCAGGCTGACGCGGCGCGGACGCACCCCGCCCGCGTAGAGCCCGCTCCAGTCGAACGCGAAACCCTTCACCCACAGGTCCAGCAACTTGCCGTACTTGCCCTTGACCACCCAGGCCTGCACGGCGGCTTGCATATCCTCGTCGTCGGCGAGCACCGAGAAGGCACCGCGTTTCGCCTGCCCCATGTAGAGGTCGTCGACTTCCCTGCTGCCCGCCACGAACGCTGCCAGCTTCACGCGCAGATCGTCGAGCGATGGCGCCAGTATGGCGAGCCGTTCCTCCATCGCCTCGCGGCCCACCTGCAAGGTGTACGCGACGTCCATCAGCGTGAGCTCCACGGCGTGGCGCTCGGGGGCGAGCGCCGCCAGCAACTGTTCGGCCCTGGCCTTGAGGCGCTCGGCATCGCGTGCCGAGAGCACGATCATGGCCGGACCCTGCGACTGGCCTGCACGCCCCGGCACTGCCGGCTCGATGTACTCCTCGATCACCAGATGGGCATTCGCCCCGCCGGCGCCGAACGAGGAGACGCCCGCGCGCCGCGGGAACTCGCGGCGGCGGCCGTCGACGTCGAGCTGCGGACGCGGCCACGGCGCCAGCGCCTGCTGCACGAAGAACGGCGTGTCGGCAAAACGAATTTCCGGATTGGGCGTGGCGGCATGCAGGCTCGGCGCCAACATCGCGTGCTTCATCTGCATCAGCACCTTGCTCACCGCAACGAAACCGCTCGCGCTTTCGCTATGACCCACGTTCGACTTGGCCGAACCGAGCGCGCAGAACTGCCGGTCTTGCGTCCACTGGCGAAACGCTTTCGCCAGGCCGGCCACCTCGATGGGATCGCCAAGGTGGCTGCCGGTGCCCTGCGCTTCCACATAGCTCACGGTGCGCGCGTCGACGCCGGCGCGGCGCAGCGCGTCGGCCACCAGCTGCGCCTGCATGTTCGGGTTCGGCACCAGATAGGCATTGGTCTTGCCGCCGGCATTGATCGCACTGCCCTTGATCACACCGTAGATGTGGTCACCATCGGCCACTGCGCGATGCAGCGGCTTGAGCACGAAGGCGCCCACCGCCTCGGCATCGACGAAACCGTCGGCGCCGGCGGCGAACGATTTGCACTTGTCGTCGGCGGACAGCATGGTCATCGAGGCCAGGTCGATCAGCTGCGTGGGTGCAACGATCAGGTTCACGCCACCGGCGATCGCGACCTCGCTGTCGCCGCTGCGCAGGCTCTCTAGCGCGAGGTGGATGGCGGTGAGCGACGACGAGCAGGCGGTATCGATCGCCAGGCTCGGCCCCTGGAAATTGCACAGGTGCGAGACACGGTTGGCGATGGACCAGAAGCGCGCGCCGGTGGCGTAATGCTCGTTGCTGACACCGACGAAGATGCCCACCTTGCGGCCCACGCTGAGGTTGGCGGCCGTATAGCCCGCGTCCTCGATGCTCGCGTGCACCTCCTGCATGAACAACCGCTCCTGCGGGCTCATCAGGCGCGCCTCGCCCGGTGCGATGTTGAAGAACAGGCGGTCGAAACCCTGCACGTCATCGAGCAGTCCGGCCCAGCGCGTGTAGGTCTTGCCAGGCTGGCCCTTGCGCTCATCGAAGAAACGGCCGTGCTCCCAGCGCTGCGGCGGCACCTCGGTCACGCTGTGGCGACCGGCGGCGAGGTTCTCCCAGAATTGGTGGACATCGTTCGCACCGGGATAGCGGCCCGACATGCCGACGATCGCCACGTCGAACGGCGCCGCCGCGGCAGGAACGCTGGGGATGGTGGCTTCCACCGGCAGCACGTCCCTCGCCTGTGCACCGCTTGCGTGAACCGCCGTCTCAAGCGGTGCCGCGGGAGCCGCGGTATCGAGACCCGCCCAGCGAGCCAGCGCCGTGGGATCGGCCTGCATGAAATACTCGACCAGGCCTTCGATGTCGCGGTGCTCGAAGAACAGTGTCGCGCCGATGCTCTGTGCGCCGAACACCTCACGCAAGGCCTCGGTCAATTCCATGACCACGATCGAATCGAGACCGTATTCATCGAAGCCGACGCCCGCCTCGATCGCCTCCAGTGGCAATGACAGGCGCCGACTGATCAGTTTGCGGAATTGCAGGACGCCCTTCTCATGCAGGACCGCGGCGGAAGGCAGCGTGTCGGCATGGCTTGGGTGTGAGGTGATGCCCATGGAATCATTCATGTCGGGTGAGTTCCGTTCGTTGTTCGTTTCACGTGACGGCCTGGGATGGACGGTGCGCAGGCTGAGCTTTTCAAGGCGGACATGGACCTCGCCGTTCGCATCGCAGAGGTCGATGTCGAGTTGGCTGATGTCGCTGCCGGCCGCCGTACCTTCGGCATGGCGCACGCAGGCCCACATCTGGGCCACGCACGGTGCGAACACCTGCACGGCGTCGACCGCGAACGGCAGGGCCAACGCGAGGCCATCCTCGCCATGCGCCGCCAGATGCAGGCCCAGCGAAGACTGCAAGGCAGCGTCCAGCAGGCTGGGATGCAGTACGTAGTCGTGTAGCGAAAAGGCGACCGAGGACGGCAGCGAAATCCTCGCCAACACCTCGCCCTTGCCGACGAACAGTTCATCCACGCCGCGGAAGGCTGCCCCGTACTGCAAACCCTTGCGTTCGAAGACCGCATAGCAGCGCTCATGGTCGACGTGGGCCACCGTGCAGCGGGCGCGCAGCGAAGCGAGATCGTGACGGCCCACCGGTCGAGTCGCAACAGCGTCCGACGACGCGATGCCTTGGCTGTAGACGGTCCCGTCGTCGCCGTGGAAGGCGAAGCGGAATGCGCCATCCTGCTCCGGCGTCAGCGCAAGGTTGAGCGCCAGTCCTGCCCCATGCGCAACCGCCGGCCGCACCCACGCGACCTTTTCGAGACGAACGCGCGCCGGACCGGACATCGCCTCCTGGGCTGCCGCACGCGCCATCTCCAACTGCGCCACGCCGGGCAGCACGCGGCGTCCCTGTACGCGATGGTCGGCGAGGAAGAACTCCGCGCCGTCGAAATGACTGGCGTAGCGCCGCACCGATGCGTCGGAGGTGTCGCGATGGAGCATCGGGTGCCGACGGACTGGCGGCGTGACGCGCGCCTCTGTTCCCGTCCAGCGCGCCATCGCCTCCGGTTCGGTCGCGACGAAGTGATCGGCCAGCGCGTCGATCGTCGGGTGTTCGAAAAACAGCGTCGAAGTGACCCGGTCCTCGATGCCGACGTCTTCGAACGCCGCGCGCAGAGCATTTGTCAGTTCCAGCACGAGAATCGAATCCATGCCGTAACGGTCCAGTCCTGTCGCAGTGTCGATCTCGCCGGCTGGGATCTTCAACGCCTTGCCGACCAGTTTCGCGAACCGCCCACGGCAGCGCTCGCGCAGCGAGGCGGCATCGACGTTGGAACGTACCGGCGCCGCGTCGACAGGACGCGAGACAGTGGCGATATCCGCGCGCGCAGGCGTACTCGCCTTCACACGCCGCCTCTGCAAGCTCACGCCATCGCTCTCGGCCACGATGACCTGCTGCCCCAGGCCATGTGCCGGCTCGGCGGGGAAATGCACGTGGCGATAGCCTTCCTCGCGCAGTACCGCATTCCAGCGCGACGGCGACAGGCTTGGGCAACCCGGTATGCGCAGCGCCTCGTCCTCGTACAGCCACCAGCCGTCGAGCAGGCCGAACGTCAGGTGCGACCACAGCTCGCAGCTGGCCAGTTCGTTGAGCACGAGCAGGCCATTCGCGCCGAGCAGGGCCTTGGCGTTGCGCAGGCTCTCGCGGATGTCCCGGGTGGCGTGCAGTACGTTGGTGGCGATGGCGAGGTCGTAAGCCCCGGCCTCGACGTCCTGCCCTTCCAGCGGATTGCCGATGTCGAGCAGCCGGTACGTGAGGTACGGATAATGCGGGCCATATTTGCCTTCGGCGTGCAGCAGAAACGCGCGCGACAGGTCGGTGTAGCAGTACTCCCCGATGTGCTCCGCATAAGGCGCCAGTCGCGCCATCACCCGCGCGCTGGTGCCGCCGGTGCCGGCGCCGATCTCGACGATGCGGATCCGTGCCGCCGGATCGCGCGCGACGCGTGCCGCCACGAAGGCGAGCACGGCATCGCACAGCACGTCGTTGAAGTGATCGGCCACGGCATTGCCCTGGTACACACCTTCGACCAGCCGCATGGATGAGTCCGGGAACATCACTGCCGTGGCCTCGACACGGCCCTGCAGGATCGAAGGCAGCGCACGCAGCATCGTGTCCACCAGCGTCACTTGGGCCTGGCGTACGTTGCCCGCGCCCAGCCAGGCCGCCTTGCGCTCGCTCCATGCGGCCCATGCGCGCTCGAGCGACGGTGCGATGGCGGGCTCGGTCTCCGCGATCCAGCGCAGGCTGTGGCGCAACCAGCGCGCATGCCGCGATGCGACGAGTGCCGGATCCGTCAGGCCGAGCGCCTGCAATTCACCGCGCAGGATCGCCAGTGCAAGACGGTCGATTTCCCTGCCCTCCGCTGCAAGCTGCGCAGCATCGCCCGGGAAGGCTGGTGCGACACCCTGGGCCAGCGTCCGCGCCAGCGAATCGAAACGGGCCGCATGCAGTCGCGCCCGCGCATCGCCGACCAGATCGAACACGCCGCCGCGAACTTCGTCCCGTGTCGCCTTCATAAAACCGAGCTGGGGCATGGGCGAACGCCATAGCCGGTCGAGCGCCCGCATGCCTTCGGCCGGCTCGATCGAACCGATGCCCTGCCGCGCCATGCGCTCGCGGTAGTCGCCGGAAGCGACCACGCCGACGCTGCCCCAATAACCCCAGTTCATCACCTTCACCGGATACGGCAGGCGTGCTGCGAGATGCAGGGCGTAGGCGTCCTTGAACGTGCAGCCCGCCGCGTAGCCGCCCTGCCCCGCTGCGCGCACGAAGCCGGCCAGCGACGAGAAAAACAGCATGAAATCCAGTGGCAAGGCGCCGAATACCTGGCCGATCCGCACGCTCGCGCCGACCTTCGCCGACAGTCCCGCGCGCAGACGCTCCTCGTCCATCTGGGCCACGCTCTTGTCGAGCAAGTCGATCGCCGCGTGTACGACGCCATGGATCGCTCCATGGCGCGCAAACACCTCCTTGCGGACGCGCTCCAGCGCCGCGCGATCGGAAGCGTCCGCCGCAATGTAGAGCGGCGCCGGACCGAACGCGCCCAATCGGGCGCGTGCCTGCGCGATGGCGTCGTCCTCGGGCCGACGCCCGATCCAGACGATCCGCGCGCGGCACATGCGGATCAGGTGTTCGCTCCAGGCCTGGCCGATCCCACCCGCGCCGCCGACGACGATGTAGACGCCGCCCTCGCGATACGGCGACGCGCCCTCAACGGGAGCCGCATCCATCGGCGACAGCACCTGCCTGAACCACTGGCCGCCACGCCACGCCAGCGTGTCGCCACGGCGCTCATCGGCCAATCGGCACATCGTGTCGACAGGCCACGCGCCCTCGCGCGCCATGTCGAGCAGACGCAAGCGCCAATGGACGAACTCCTTTGCCACCGCTCCCGCAAAACCGTGGACGGCGGCATGCCGCGGCACGACGGCATCGGATCCGTGCGCAGCCTGCGACTGGATCGTCACGACGATGAAATCGATCGCGCGCTTGTCGTAGCCAAGCGCGAGCAGTGCCTTGACGAGGCGGAAGCCGGCGATGACGCCGTGCTCCTGCGCAGCGATCAGCGTTTCGTCGGCATCGGTCGCGTCAGCCTCGTCGAGATCCACGAGCCAGATCAGCCGGTCGAAGGAACCGGACGCACGCAAGCGTTCCTCGATCGACGCGATGTCGAACACCGCGGGCCATTCGACAGCCACCGCATCCGGCAGCGCGGCGAGCATGGCGGCCCGCCGCATCGGCGAGCCGCCGACGATCAAGCTGCGCCCACCCAGAACAGGCGGCGCGAGCTTCGGCTCGATCACTTCCCAGCTCGGCATCAGCAGCCATTCGTGGCCGCCAGCGGAGGGTGCCGCCGGCTCCGTGCGACTCGTCGCCGTCGCGTCCGGCACCCAGTAGCGACCACGCGCGAACGGATAGGTAGGCAGGCTGATGCGGCGCGGCGTACGCGTCCCGTGCAGCGAGCGCCAGTCGACCGCCAAGCCGGTTACCCATGCGTCGAGAAGCCGATCGAAATCGCGAGCCTCGATCCATGCGGCGACCGCGCGCGCATCGTGCCTGGCATCCTGCCGTCCGCGCGATGCCGTGCCGCGATGGACGCGCCCCGCCTCCCCCTCACCGGAGATGATCGCGCGCAACCGGTCGCGAAGCTCGTCCATCGACGACACCACCAGCGCGAGCCGCACCTCCATCGCCTCGCGCCCCACCTGCAGCGTGTACGCGAGATCGGCCAGGCCGGCGTCGGTGTCCGCGACGAAATCCAGCAGCAGGCGAATTTGTTCGCGCAGCCGCTCCTCGTCGCGAGCTGAGAGGAGCACCGGCACCGGTCCGCCAACAGAAGACTTCGCCGCCGTTGGCGCGAGGTACTCCTCCAGCACGACATGCGCATTCACGCCGCCGAAACCGAACGAACTCACGCCCGCGCGACGCGGCAGCACCCGCCCCTGCGCATTGCGCAGCGGCGCCCACGCTCGCGCCTCGCGCACCACGTAGAAAGGGCTGCCATCCAGTTCGAGATACGGATTAAGCCGGTCGCTGTGCAGGCTCTTGACCAGGGTGCGGTGCTTCATCTGCAGCAGCACCTTGACCACGCCGGCGACACCAGCGGCCAGTTCGAGGTGACCGATGTTGGTTTTCACCGAACCCAGCCCGCAATACGGCGCGGCGACCGCCGCATCGCCAAACGCCGCCTTCAGCCCTTGCACCTCGACCGGATCGCCCAGTCGCGTACCGGTGCCATGCGCCTCGATGTAGGTCACCGTGCGCGGATCGACGCCGGCCTGCCGCTGCGCCTTGCGGATCACCTCGGCCTGCGCGGTGGGATTCGGCGCTGTCAGCGAATTGGCGTGGCCGCCGTGGTTTTCCGCGACGCCGCGCACGAGACCGTAGACATGGTCGCCGTCGCGCTCGGCATCGGCTAGCTTCTTCAACACCAGCATCGCCACGCCTTCGCCGCGCACGTAGCCATCGGCCTCGGCGGCGAAGGTCTTGCAGCGGCCATCCGCGCTCAGCATGCCTGCCTTGCTGAAACTGATGTGCGCTTCCGGCGTCACGATGGTGTTTACGCCACCGACTACCGAGACGGACGCATCTCCCCGGCGAAGGGCGGCGACACCGCGCGCCAGCGCGATCAGCGAACTGGAACAAGCCGTTTCCACCGGCTCGCTCGGGCCATGCCAGTCGAATAGAAAGCTGATCCGGTTGGGTCCGACCGAGGGCACGCCGCCGGTCGAGGCATAGGCCTCACCACCCAGTCCCGCGCGATCGATCAGCCTGCCGTAGCCGGTGGCGCCTGTGCCGACGTAGATCGCCGTATCGCTGCCCGCCAGCGCGACGCCTGCGTAGCCGGCGTCTTCCAACGCCTTCCACACATGGATCATCGCCAGCCGCTGTTGCGGATCCATCAGCTCGGCCTCCTTCGGCGAGATGCCGAAGAACATGGGATCGAACTCGTCGACGCCATCGATGAAGCCGCCCCAGATGATGTTGGTGCGGTGCGCTTCGCGGCCCGGGTCGCCATGGAGACTGCGCCAGTCCCAGCGTCCAGGCGGGATCTCGTCGATGCAATCGCGACCATCGCGCAGGTTCTGCCAGAACGCATCGATATCCGCCGCATGCGGGAAGCGGCCGCTCATGCCGACGATCGCGATGGGTTCGCCCGCCGCGGGTTCGTCGATCACCGGCGCGGGCGCAGCCCCCTGTGTTACTTCCGGCGACGGCGCGCTCACCGATGCGGCGGAGCCGTTCGCCACGGCGCCGCTGCGCACCGGCGATGGTGCGACCGCAACACCATGGTCGCGCATGAGGTGATCGGCCAGACCGTCCAGCGTGGGATGTTCGAAGAAAACCGTCGGCGTCAGCCTGAGCTGGTAATGCTGATTCAGGACGTTGCCGAATTCGGTCAGCGATACGGAATCGAAGCCGTATTCGCTGAAGGTCGTCTCGCCGTCGAGGTCCTCGGGCTTCACCTTGATCAGCGACGACACGAGGCTCGCCAATGACTGCCACACCGCCTCGCGCGACGATGCTGCCGTCACCGCGATGGCTTCATTCTCCGCCACGGCGACGGGCCGCTCGACTGCCACCGGCGATACCGGGCCCAGCACAGCCTCGCGGATACGCTCCGGCTCGCCGGCCACGATCAGCAGCTGATTGGCGTCGCTCGCCCACGCATCGCGCAAGATCCGCACGCCCGCTTCGGAGGACAGCGGATGCATGCCCAGCTGCTGGCGCATCATCGTCTGCGTGGCGGCATCTACCCGCATGCCTCCTTCGGCCCATAGCGGCCAATTGATCGACAGCGTGCGCCCACGACATTCGCCGCGAGCCACCCGCTCCGCGCGCTCATGCACGAAGGCATCCACGAATGCGTTCGCCGCCGCGTAGTCGGCCTGCCCCACGCTGCCTATCGCACCGGCGATGGACGAGAAGCAGATGAAGGCATCCAGCGCCATGTCGTGACTGGCCCGGTCGAGGTTCAACGTACCCGCCACCTTGGCGCGCAGCACCTCGCACAGTTCCTCGCGCGTCTTGGCGACGAGGAAGCTGTCGCGCACCACGCCGGCGCTGTGCACGATGCCGTCGAGGCTTTCGAACTCCTCCGGAATGCCGCGCACCAGCGCGGCGACGGACTCGGCATCGGCAACATCCATCGCGTGATAACGCACGATGGCGCCCAGCGCCTCGAGCTGGCGCAGCTGCTCCCGGAGGGTATCGTCCGGCGCCGAACGGCCGGTCAACACCAGCACCGGGTTGCGCACTTCGCTGGCGATCGCGCGAGCGAAGATCAGGCCCAGCCCACCGGCACCGCCGGTAATCAGGTAGACGCCACGGTCCTTCCATGGCGAGGCGGGATGCGTCGCGGTCCGCGCTTCCACCCAATGGACAACCTGCCGCTCGCCGCGCACGTGGCGCACGCGCTGCGCGTCGCCATCGCCCTGCAGCGCGCGGATCACATCCTGTCCGGCATCGACGGCGATCAGCTGGCCGATCAGGCGCGGACTCTCCAGCCGCGCGGTGCGCAGCATGCCGCCCAGTCCCGCCAGCGTCTGCCGCTCGCCTTCACGCGGCACGACGACCTGGATCAGGTGACGGCCCGGCTGGGCGATCAAACCCTGCAGCGCCTCCAACAACATCGCCGCCGCCGCTTCGAAAGACGCGGCATGATCCGCTGCGGTAGGCGCGACAAGGCATGTCGCCTCCGGGAACCGCTCCTGGATGCGCGCCGCCTGCCCGTCTTCCAGGCCGCACAACAGCACGAGACGGGAGGCGAAGCTGTCACCGTCGCTGACGGCGCTCGGACGGGCCGTCCACACCGGCTGGAACATCAATGTCTCGATCGGGCCGATGGATGTCGCCGGCAAACGCGCGGGTTCGACGCGCGATGGAAACGGTGCCGCGCCCGCAGAGAGCCAGTGGCGCTCGCCCGCGAAAGGATAAGTCGGCAGGCTGATGCGCCGCAGGCGTGCGTTGTCGCCATAGAGGCGTCGCCAGTCGAGATGAAGCCCCTTCGTCCACAGGTCGAGCAGGCGGTCGTATTTGCCCCGCGCGAACCAGGTCGCCACCGTGCCCGCCATATCGTCATCACCCGCCAGCGCGGCGAGCGCACCGGCGCTGCGCCGCGCCTGCCCGAGATAGAGGCCTTCGATGGCGGTCTCGCTGGCGAGCCAGGCCGCCAGCTTGTCGCGCAGTTCGTCCAGCGAGTGCACGAGCAGCGCGAGCCGTTCGTCCATCGCTTCGCGTCCGACCTGCAAGGTATACGCGAGGTTCGCCAATGCGATGTCCGGCGTCGCCAGGCAGGCGAGCAGTTCGCGCGCCCGTTCGCGCAGGCGTTCCTCGTCGCGGGCGGAGAGCGGCACCATCACCGGGCCGGCCAACGCCGGCGCTACGGCGGACGACGCGTACTCCTCGACCACGACGTGAGCGTTCGCCCCACCCGCGCCGAACGAGGAGATGCCCGCGATACGCAGCCGCTCGCGACCGTCGATCACTGGTCGCGGCCATGCGGCGAGTTCCTGTTGCACCACGAAGGGCGTGGTGCCGAAATCGATGTTCGGATTCAGTACCGCCGCATGCAGGCTGGGCGCCAACTGCCGGTGCTTGAGCTGCAACAGCACCTTGGTCAGCCCCGCGATACCCGCCGCACTTTCGCAATGGCCGATGTTCGACTTAGCCGAACCGATCGCGCAGTAGCCCGTGTCGGTCGTCCAGTGCCCGAAGGCTTTCGACAGGCCAGCGATCTCGATGGGATCGCCGAGGCTGGTCCCGGTGCCATGCGCTTCGATGTAGCTGATGTGGCGCGCATCCACGCCGCCAGCGCGCAATGCGCGCTCGATCACCTTCGCCTGCGCGTTCGGATTCGGCACCGTGTAGCCATTGGTCTTGCCGCCGTGATTGACCGCGGTAGCGCGGATCACGCCGTAAATGTGGTCGCCGTCAGCCTGCGCCTGCGCCAGTGGCTTCAACAGCACCGCACCCACGCCTTCGCCCGGCACGTAGCCTTCGCCACCTTCGCCGAAACTCTCGCAGCGGCCCTTGGCGGAAATGAACTTGCCCTGGGCGAGCACGAGGTACTTGTTCGGGTGGATCGAGACGTTCACGCCGCCGGCGATGGCCACGGCGCAACCGCCGCGCGCCAGGCTTTCGCAAGCCAGATGGATCGCCGTCAACGACGACGAGCACATCGTGTCCAGCGCCAGGCTGGGACCATGGAAGTCACAGAAATACGAGATCCGATTGGCAATCGATGCCGGACTGCCCGGCGCGGCGACGAAACGGCCGTGCGCCTGTTCCTGCGCGCCGTAGAGCTGGTACTCCTCGTACATCACGCCAGCGAAGACACCCACGTCGCCATCCTCGGCGACGTTCTCGCGCGTGTAGCCCGCGTCTTCCAGCGTGGCGTGCACGCATTCGAGAAACAGGCGCTCCTGCGGGTCCATCAGTGCCGCCTCGCGCGGCGAGATGTTGAAGAAGCGTGCGTCGAAGCGGTCCACGCCGTCGATGAAACCGCCCCATTTGCCGTAGGTCTTGCCCGTCGCGTTGCGATCCTCGTCGAAATAAAGCGTGTGATCCCAACGGTCGGCCGGGATCTCGGTGATGCTGTCGCGACCCTGGCTGAGGTTGACCCAGAACTCCTCGAGGTTGCGCGCCTGCGGATAGCGCCCGGCGACGCCGATGATGGCGATGCCGTCCTCGGGCGTCCCGCCCCGTGCGGGGAAGCGCGCTCGCAAACGGCTCGTCGCCACTGCCGGCGGAACCGGCGCAGACACCTGGCCGGTGGACACGGGCGCGGCGACGGCGGCCGTTTCACCCAGCAGGCCGGCGAGCGCTGCACGCCGGTGTTGCAGGAAATAGTCCGCCAGCGCGGCAATCGTCTGGTATTCGAAGAACAGCGTCTTCGGCAGCGGCCCGAAGGCCTGCTCGAGCCGCGCGGTGAGGTCCAGCGTCATCACCGAATCGATGCCATAGACCTCCAGGCGGGCCTCGGCGTCGATCCGCTGCGGCGGCAGCTTCAGCGTGGCCGACAGCATGCGCACCAGATAGCGCACGGCGCGTTCGCGCAAATCGTCCGCGGAGCCGAGATGCTCCGCGCGTATTTCGTGCGAAAGCGGCTCGACGTACGCCATGCGATCCGGCGCTTCCGCGACGGCCGCCGGCGCGTCGCCCAGGACGCTTGCCCGCAGCCGCTGCGCATCGCCAGCCACAACCAGAACCTGTGGCGCGCCCAGCGACCACGCGCGCGCCAATGCATCGCAACCATCGGCCGTCGCCAACGGCGTCATGCCTTTTTCCTGCGCCAGGTGACGCCGCGTAGCCGCGTCGACCCGCATGCCGCCTTGCTCCCACAGCGGCCAGTTCACCGCAAGCGTCCGGCCCTGGCGCCGACCCTGCGCGACCAGCATGTCGCGATGGTGCGCGAACGCGTCCATGAACGCGTTCGCCGCCGCATAGTCGGCTTGGCCCACGTTGCCGATGGCGCCGGCCAGGGACGAGAACACGATGAAGGCGTCGAGGGCCAGCTCACGGCTCGCCTCGTCGAGGTACAGCGTGCCGGCGACCTTCGCGCGCAGCACGTCGCGCAGGTCGTCGCGCGTCTTGCGCAGGATGAAGCCATCACGCAGGACGCCCGCGCTGTGCACAATGCCGTCCAGTCCATCCTCACCCGCGATCTCGCGCACACAGGCCAGCACGGCCACGCGATCGCCCACGTCGAGTTGGCGATAACGCGCCTGCACGCCCAGTGCGGCGAGTTCGTCGAGTACGGCCTGCGTCATGCCGCTCGAGGGCGAGCGGCCGGTCAACACCAGGATGGCGCCCGGTGCCTGCCGCGCGATGTCGCGTGCGAAGACCCGTCCGAGGCCACCCGCGCCGCCGGTGATGAGATACGTGCCACCCGCCTTCCACGGTGGCACGACATCCGCTGCGGATACCGTTTCCACGCCCGCCGCTTCCACCCACGTGGCGATCTGGCGCGCGCCATCCACGTAGCGGATCGACACGGCGGCGTCGCCGCCGTTCTCCACCAGCGTTCGCGCCACGTCCTGTCCCGCCTCGACGCGGATCACCTGGCCGCGGATGCCCGGGTTCTCCAGCCGCGCCGTGCGCAGCATGCCTTCCAGTCCCGCCATGAGCTGGCCTGCGCCCCGCGCCGGTACGGCCACTTGCGCCAGGCAGGGGCCGGGCTCGGTGGCCCACGTGCGCAGCGTTTCGAGCAGCGTGGCGGCCGCCGCTTCGTAGGCTTGCGCGGGATCGTCACCGAGCTCGATGCCCATCGCGTCGGGGAACGTCGTGCGCACGCGTTCGAGCTCCGACGCTGCGAAGCCGCAGAGCAGCACGGCATGTTTCGCGGCAACACCTGCCACATCGTCGGAAGCCACCCGCCGCGCCTGCCATGCGGGCGTCGCCAGCAGAACCGACGAAGCCTCGTGCATGACGGGTGCCGCCTGCCGCAGGACCAGTCCGCCGAAGCGAACGCAGATCCTGCCCGCTTCGTCGCACAGGTCGATGTCGAAACTCCGCCGTGCCGCGTCGTCCGTCTCGCGCTGCGTCACCACGGCCCACATGCGCTCCGCGCACGCGGCATACCTATCCAGCGAGGCGAGCGCCGCGGGCAACCAGAGCGTATCGCCGCTGGGCGAGGCCAGTCCGACGGTGGCCTGCAGCGCCGCGTCCAGCAGGCTCGGATGCAAGGCGAATTCTTCCAGGCGCATACCGGCCGGCAACGCGATGCGCGCCAGGGCCTGCCCTGCCCCCACGAAGATCTCCGCCAATCCCTGCAGCGAAGGACCGTAAGCCAGCCCCATGCGTTCGAATGCCGCGCGGCACTGCGCAGCGTCCCATCGCGATGCGACGCACTCCTTGCGCAGCGTATCGATGTCGCAGGCGGCGGGCGCGTCGCCTTCTGCGACGAGTGCGACCACACCTTCGGCGCAAACCCATGCCTCGCCATCGCCATGGAAGATCTCGAAGCGGATCTCGCCATCGTCCTTCGGCAGCAGGCCGACGTGCACCTCCAGTCCATCCGCCGCGACCACCACCGGCCGGCGCCACGCCACGTCCTTCAGCCGCAACCGCTCATCGCCATCCAGCGCCTCGCGGACGGCCCGATGGACCATCTCCAGTTGCGCGACGCCGGGCAGCACGCGGCTGCCACGCACCACGTGATCGGCGAGAAAAGACTCGCGTCCCGTAAAGCGGGAACTGAAACGCTGCAAGGCGAACGTCGAGGTATTCCGGTGCAGCAGCGGATGCAGCGCGGCGGCGGGCAACGGAGCCGCAGTCGACGATGCCGTGTCCACCGCCAGCCAGTAGCGCTCGCGGGCGAACGGATAGGTCGGCAGGCTTACGCGGCGTGGATGGCGATCGACATGAAGGCTGCGCCAGTCGAACGCCAGGCCCTTCGTCCACAGCGCGAGCAACTTGCCGTGCTTGCCCTTGGCGAGCCAGGCCCGCACCGTGCCGTCCATGTCGTCATCGTCGGTCAACTCGGCCAGGGCGTCGCGGTTGCGCCTGGCCTGGCCGTGGTAGAGCTCGTCGATGGCGTTCTCACCGGCGAGCCAGGCGGCCAGCTTGTCGCGCAGTTCGTCCAGCGAATGCACGAGCAGCGCGAGGCGTTCGTCCATCGCCTCACGGCCGACCTGCAATGTGTAGGCGAGGTCGTGCAGCGCAAGCGCGGGGTCCGCGTCGATGGCCGCGAGCAATCGCTCCGCCTGTTCGCGCAGCCGCTCCTCGTCGCGCGCAGACAGCGTCACCATCGCGGGACCGCTATCGCGCGCATCAGTCAATGCAGCGCCAACGTATTCCTCGATCACCACGTGAGCGTTCGCGCCGCCCGCGCCGAACGAAGAGATGCCCGCGATACGCAGCCGCTCGCGACCGTCGATCACCGGTCGCGGCCACGCGGCGAGTTCCTGTTGCACCACGAAGGGCGTGGTGCCGAAGTCGATGTTCGGATTCAGCACGCCCGAGTGCAGGCTGGGCACCAACTGCCGATGCTTGAGCTGCAGCAGCACCTTGGTCACGCCGGCAATACCCGCCGCGCTTTCGCAATGGCCGATGTTCGACTTCGCCGAACCGATCGCGCAGTAGCCCGTGTCGGTCGTCCAGTGCCCGAAGGCTTTCGACAGGCCGGCGATCTCGATGGGATCGCCGAGGCTGGTGCCGGTGCCATGCGCTTCGATGTAGCTGATGTGGCGTGCATCCACGCCGCCCTTGCGTAGCGCCTGCTCGATCACCTTCGCTTGCGCGTTCGGATTCGGCACCGTGTAGCCGTTGGTCTTGCCGCCATGATTGACCGCGGTAGCGCGGATCACGCCGTAAATGTGGTCGCCGTCAGCCTGCGCCTGCGCCAGTGGCTTCAACAGCACCGCACCCACGCCCTCGCCTGGCACATAGCCTTCGCCGCCTTCGCCAAAGCTCTCGCAGCGCCCCTTGCCCGAGATGAAACGCCCCTGGGCCAGCGTGAGGTACTTGTTCGGGTGGATCGACACATTCACGCCACCGGCCACGGCCACGGCGCAGTCGCCGCGCTGGATCGCCTGACAAGCCAGATGGATCGCCGTCAGCGACGACGAACACATCGTGTCCAGCGCCAGGCTCGGACCGTTGAAGTTGCAGAAATAGGAGACGCGATTGGCGATGGATGCGGGATGGCCTGCCACAGCGAGAGGCTTGCCGCGCACCTGCTCCTGCGCGCCGTAGAGCTGGTACTCCTCATACATCACGCCAGCGAAGACGCCGACATTGCCGTCCTCGGCGACGTTCTCGCGCGTGTAGCCCGCGTCTTCCAGCGTGGCGTGCACGCATTCGAGGAACAGACGCTCCTGCGGATCCATCAGCTCCGCTTCGCGCGGCGAGATGTTGAAGAACAACGGATCGAAGCGATCCACGCCGTCGATGAAACCGCCCCACTTGCCGTAGGTCTTGCCCGGCGCATTGCGATCCTCGTCGAAGTAAAGCGCGTGATCCCAGCGGTCGGCGGGTATCTCGGTGATGCTGTCGATGCCCTGGCTCAGGTTCGCCCAGAAGGCCTCGATATCGGCAGCCTGCGGATAGCGCCCGGCGACACCGACGATGGCAATGACACCAGCACCGTCACCACCTGCCCTATCGGCGCGGCTGCGCATGTCGTAACGCGTCCGAACGGCCGGGGGCAAGGCGATCGCCTTCTCTATCTTCGTGGCGACCGGCGGCGACACCGCGGCGGCCACACTCCGCCGCTCGCCGAGCAAGGCGGTCAGCGCCTCGCGATGCTGCCTTGTGAAATATCCAGCCAGGGCCGCCAGGGTCTGGTATTCGAAGAACAACGTCTTCGGCAGCTGGCCGAAGGTTTGCTCCAGCGAGCGTGTCAGGTCGAGCACCATCAGCGAGTCGATGCCGTAGGTCTCCATGCGCGCCCGACGGTCGATCCGGTGCAAGGGAAGCTTCAGCGCCGTCGACAGGAATCGCTCGAAATGGCGCGTGGCGCGTTCCTGGAAACTGTCGTCGTCCTCGTCTTCGGTGACGCTCGCCACCGCGACGACAGATTCCGGCTCGGGAAGGATGTCGCTTGCAGGCGGCTCTTTCATCGAGTCGATCGCCGACAGCACAGGAACGGCAACGCGGCCCGTCGGCGCCGGCTCGGCGACGTGGAAGGCCAGCTTGCGGAAGCGCAGGCACGGCACGCCGTCGTCACCGCACAGATCGATGTCCACCACACCCGGGGCATCGCCCTGGCGTACCACCGCCCACCTCGCATCCGCGCACGAACCCAGCACATCGAGCGCCTCCAGCGTTACTGGCAACATGAGCGTCGGCGTGGCGCCGCCCGCGTCGGCGTACAAGCCGATAGTCGCCTGCAGGGCCGCATCGAGCAGGCCTGGCGGCAACGCACAGGCGTTCCCTTCGGCGCGCCAGGGTGCCGGCAAGGCGACCCGGGCGAGTACCACGCCGTCGCCGGCGAACAGTTCGACCAGGCCACGAAAGCCTTCGCCATAGCCGAGCCCCATCGCGTCGAACACGGCATAACACGCCGCGGCGTCGAGATGCCGGGACGCGCAGCGCTCGCGCAAGGCGGCAATGTCGTGCGGCGCCGGCGCCGGACTGCTGGCCATCGCGGTGGCCGTGCCGCGACCATGGATCAGGCCACTCTCGCCGTCCGCGTGGAGTTCATAGGCGACGTCACCATCGTCTTGTGGATAGAGCGACAGATGCAGTGTCACGCCGCCATCGCCGGCGATCACCGGTCGCGTCCATGCGACGTTCTTCAGATGCAGCACAGCGCCGGATTCCATCGCCATGCCCACCGCGAAGCGGGCCATTTCCAGTTGGGCGACACCCGGCAATACGGCGCGGCCGCCGACGCGATGATCGGCGAAGACGACTTCGTTCCCGCCGAAGCGGCTACTGAAGCGCGGCCCGGCCAGCGTCGAGGTATTGCGTTGCACGAGCGGATGCAGCGCGACCATGCCTGCGCGCGGCGCGGTTCCTGCCGGGATCCAATATCGCTCCGTCGCGAACGGATAGGTCGGCAGGCTGACGCGGCGCGGCGTGCGACCCGTATGCAAGCGGCGCCAGTCGATCGCGTGGCCCTGCACCCACAGCGCTACCAGCGAGTCCATCCGACCTTGCGCGATCCACGCTTGAATCGTGCCATCCATGTCTTCCCGCACCGTACCGGCCCGACCGCGATGCGCCGCGCCGGTGCCATCCAGGAAGTGCATCAACTTGCCATGCAAATCGGCCAGCGAGCTGGCGACAAAGCCGAGGCGCTCTTCCATCGACTCGCGCCCCACCTGCAAGGTGTAGCCGAGGTCTGCCAGGGCAACGCTGGCACGCGTCTCCGGCAAACCGACAAAAGCGGCGAGCTGCCTTACCTGTTCGTGCAACCGCTCGCCATCGCGGGCGGACAACACCACCGCCACCGGACCCTCCGCCGTCGCCATGCCGGCCGCCGACGCGACGTACTCTTCCAGCACGACGTGCGCATTGACGCCACCGAAGCCGAATGAGCTCACGCCCGCGCGCCGAGGTACCGGACGCCCCTGCGCATCGTGCAACGCGGTCCACTCGCGCGCCTCGGTCAGCACGTGGAACGGGCTGCTCGCGAGGTCGATGTAGGGATTGAGGACTTCGGCATGCAGGCTCTTCACCAGGGTCCGGTGCTTCATCTGCAACAGCACCTTCACCACGCTGGCGACGCCCGCCGCCAGTTCCAGATGACCGATGTTGCTCTTCACCGAACCCAGCGCGCAGTGCGCGGCAGCAACGTCACCGCTTCCGGTCGCCGCATAGCGTTCGCGGAAGGCAGCCTTCAACCCGTTCACTTCCACCGGATCGCCCAGCGGCGTGCCGGTGCCGTGCGCCTCGATGTAGGTCACCGTGCGCGGATCGATGCCGGCCGTCTCGTGCGCGCGGCGGATCACCGCCGCCTGCGCCGCGGGGTTCGGTGCCGTGAGGGAGTTGGCGCGGCCGCCGTGATTCTCCGCGGTGCCGCGCACCAGACCGTAGATGTGGTCGCCGTCACGCTCGGCATCGGCGAGCTTCTTGAGCACCAGCATCGCCACACCTTCGCCGCGCACATAACCGTTGGCATCGGCCGAGAAGGTCTTGCAGCGGGCATCCGCGCTGAGCATGCCGGCCCGTTCGAAGCTGATGTGCAGTTCGGGATTGACGATGGTGTTCACGCCGCCGGCGATGGCCATCGCGCAATCGCCGCGCTCCAGCGCGAGCACCGCGCGGCGCAGCGCGACCAGCGAACTGGAACACGCGGTCTCCACCGGCTCGCTCGGCCCGTGCACGCCGAGGAAGTAGCTCATCCGGTTAGGACCGACCGAGGCTACCGCGCCAGTCGACGAATATCCTTCGATCGCCGCGCCGGCACGACTGGCCAGCGTGGCGTATCCGCTGGGCATGGTGCCCACGTAGAGGCCCAGGTCGCCGCCCGCCAGCGCGGACGCCGCGTAACCCGCGTCCTCCAGCGCTTTCCACACATGGATCATCATCAACCGCTGCTGCGGATCCATCAGTTCGGCCTCCTTCGGCGAGATGCCGAAGAACGCCGGATCGAACTCATCCACGCCGTCGATGAAGCCGCCGCGCACGGCGCGACCGGCGCTGCCTTCCGGCGCGCGTTCGCCATGCCATGCCAGCCAGTCCGCCCGCGACGCGGGCATCTCGCCGATGCAATCCCGGCCTTCCGCCAGATTGCGCCAGAACGCCTCGATGTCCCCGGCCTGCGGAAAGCGGCCACTCATGCCGATGATCGCCACCGGCTCCTTCACCGAAGACGGCGGTACCGCGACCGCGGTGACGAAACCGCGCCGCGCGCGTTCGCGGACGGGTTCGCCAATGAATGATTCCGCCACCGCGGTCGCTACCGGCGCCATCGCAGAAGGCGCCGCGAAGCGCGGCGCGAGCGCCTCGCGATGCTCGCGCTCCAAATGTCCGGCCAGGCCATCCAGCGTGGGGTACTCGAAGAAGATCGTCGGCATCAGCTCGAGGCCGTACTGCCGATTCAGCGCATTGGCGAAACCGGTCAGCGAGATCGAATCGAAACCGTATTCGCTGAGCGAGGTATCGCCGTCGAGGTCTTCCGGCTTCACTTTGATGAGCGACGAGACCATCGCCATCAGCGCGCGCTTGAGCGCATCGCGCAAGCCATCGGCAGAGGGCTGCGCGGAAGGCGCGGCCCGCTCGGGCGATGCCGCGGCGACGCGTGTGTCCGGCATCGCCGCGACACGCGGCACGCCAAGGAACACCTCGCGGATACGCACGGGCTCGCCCTCGATCACCAGCACCTGGCTCAGGCCCGTGGCCAGCGCCCGGTGCAGGGCTTCCACACCGTTGGCGGTGCCCATCGCCTGCATGCCCCACTGCCGCGCCAGCATGGCGCGGGTCGCCTCGTCGGCGCGCATGCCGCCCTCCGCCCACAGCGGCCAGTTCACCGACAGCGTGCGGCCGTGGCGCACGCCGCGCGCCACGCGGTCGGCGCGTTCGTGCGCAAATGCATCCATGAAAGCGTTGGCCGCGGCGTAATCCGCCTGCCCCACGTTGCCGGCCGCACCGGCGATCGACGAGAAGCAGACGAAACAGTCGAGGGGGATGTCGCGGGTAGCGTCGTCGAGGTTCAAGGTGCCCGCCACCTTGGCGGCGAACACGTCACGCAGGTGTTGCCGGGTCTTGCCCGCGAGGTAGCCGTCGCGCAGCACGCCCGCGGCGTGGACGACGCCGTCGAGGCTTTCGAATTCCTCCGGAATGCCGTGCACCATCGCGGCCAGCGCATCGACATCGGCGACGTCGACAACGTGATAGCGCACCACCGCGCCGAGGGCCTCCAGGCGGCGGACCGTCGCCAGGATACGTTCGTCGGGCGCCGAACGGCCGGTCAACACCAGCACCGGGTTGCGCACCTCGCGGGCGATCGCCTCGGCGAAGATCGAGCCGAGACCGCCGGCGCCGCCGGTGACGAGATAGACACCATGGTCCTTCCACGGCGACGCGGCCGCGACAGGCTGACATTCCGTCCAGCTTGCGACCTGGCGTTCGCCATCGACATAGCGCACATGGCGCGCGTCGTCGTCGCGATTTTCCAGCAGTGCCGCGGCCATGTCCTGCCCGGATTCCACCGCGATCAGTTGGCCGAAAAGGCGCGGGTTTTCCAACCGGGCCGTGCGCAGCATGCCGAGCAGGCCGGCCAGCGGACGGTCGTCTCCGCGCGACGGCACGACCACCTGGATGCGGTGCGCGCCGCCCTGCGCGGCCAGCGACTGCAGGCGTTCGAGCAACATGGTTGCTGCCGCTTCATAACGCTCGGCCAGGCCGCCATCGACGGGAGGAGCGACGAGCGTCACACCGGGGAGCGCATGCATGGCGTCGCCCACGTCGACGCCGCAGGTCATCACGACGTGGCTTGCGAACGGTTCGCCAATGACAGCCTCCGCTGCCTTCGCAGTCCATGCCGGCTCCAGCAGCATGGTGCTGGCCGTGACGATCTCACCGGTCGCGGCTGCCATTGCGCGCAACCCCACCTCGGTGAGGCGGATGCAGACGGCGCCGTGCTCGTCACACAAGTCGATGTCGAGCCTAGGCACAGCCTGGTCCGCGCCGCTGCCATCGCTGTAGTGGACGACAGCCCACACGACGTCCGCGCATGAACGCAGCGCGCGCAAGCCGCCGAGCGCGAAAGGCACCAAGGGCACCGCTGTCGCGGGCACGGGAAATTGCAGGCCCAGTGTGGCCTGGAACGCCGCGTCGAGCAGGCTGGGATGTAATTCGTAACCGTCGGCAGGCGCCGCCGCGGGCACGGCGATGCGCGCAAGCACCCGCCCCGCGCCAACGTGGAGTTCCTGCACGCCCTGGAACGCCGGCCCGTAATGCAGGCCCATGCGCGCGAACGCCGCATAGCATTCCGCCGCCGCATGGGTCGACGTGCACGATTGCCGCAGGGCCGCGAGATCATGACCGACCACTACCTCCGCGTCGCGTCCATCGACGGCCGTGCCCTGCGCGTAGACGAGGCCTTCGTCGCCGTGGATCTCGAAGCCGACGGCGCCTTCCACCTCCGGATACAACGAGAGATGCAGCGCGATGCCCCCGGCACCGGCGACGATGGGCCGTAGCCACGACACGTGCTTCAGGCGCGGCGCAAAACCTTCCTCCGCGACCTCGACGACCGCACACCGCGCCATCTCCAGTTGGGCGACACCTGGCAGCATGCGCGTACCGCGCACCACATGGTCGGCGAAAAAGAATTCGTGGCCGCTGAAGCGCGAGCTGAAGCGCGGCCCCTCGAGGTCCGACGTGTTCCGGTGCAACAGCGGATGCACGTTCGCGCCAGCGGCAATAACCGGTCGCGCATCGCCGGCCTGGATCCAGTAGCGCTCGCGGGCGAACGGATAACTGGGCAGGCTGACGCGTTGCAGCGGCGTGTCGCCACGGAGGCGCCGCCAGTCGATCGCGAGGCCTTTCACCCACAGGTCCAGCAACTTGCCGAACTTGCCCCGCGCAATCCACGCATCGACGATGGCATCCACGTCATCGTCGCCGGTGAAGGCCGACAAGGTGTCTTTGTGGCGGCGCACCTGTCCTCGGTAGAGCCCTTCGATCGCCGTTTCCCCGGCGGCATAGGCGGTCAGCTTTGCGCGCAGTTCGTCCAGCGATTGCACGAGCAACGCGAGGCGTTCGTCCATCGCCTCACGGCCGACCTGCAATGTGTAGGCGAGGTCGTGCAGTGCAAGCGCCGGATTCGACTCGATGGCGGCGAGCAGGCGCCCGACCTGCTCGCGCAGGCGATCCTCATGGCGAGCCGAAAGCACGACGAGGGCCGGTCCCGTCGTCTTTGCAAGAACGGGCGCTGTGTATTCCTCAATTACCACGTGAGCGTTCGCGCCACCCGCGCCGAACGAGGAGATGCCCGCGATACGCGGCCGTTCGCGACCGTCGATCACCGTCCGCGGCCACGCAGCGAGCTCCTGTTGCACCACGAAGGGCGTGGTGCCGAAATCGATGTTCGGATTCAGCACCGCCGAATGCAGACTGGGTGCCAGTTGCCGGTGCTTGAGCTGCAGCAGCACCTTGGTCACGCCGGCAATACCCGCTGCGCTTTCGCAATGGCCGATGTTCGACTTCGCCGAACCGATCGCGCAGTAGCTCGTGTCCCGCGTCCAATGGCGGAATGCCTTGGCGAGCCCCGCGATTTCGATCGGATCGCCGAGACTGGTGCCGGTGCCGTGTGCTTCGATGTAGCTGATCGCGCGCGCATCGACACCGCCCCTGCGCAGCGCCCGCTCGATCACCTTCGCTTGCGCGTTCGGATTCGGCACCGTGTAGCCGTTGGTCTTGCCGCCGTGATTGACCGCGGTGGCGCGGATCACGCCATAGATGTGGTCGCCGTCAGCCTGCGCCTGCGCCAGCGACTTCAACAACACCGCACCTACGCCCTCGCCCGGCACATAGCCTTCACCGCCTTCGCCAAAACTTTCGCAGCGCCCCTTGCCCGAGATGAAGCGACCCTGGGCCAGCATCAGGTACTTGTTCGGATGGATCGACACGTTCACGCCACCGGCCACGGCCACGGCGCAGTCGCCGCGCTGGATCGCCTGGCAGGCCAGATGAATCGCCGTCAGCGACGACGAGCACATCGTGTCCAGCGCCAGACTCGGACCGTTGAAGTTGCAGAAATAGGAGACCCGGTTGGCAACGGACGCTGCGCTGTTGAACACCGCGAGAGGGTTGCCCCGTACCTGCTCTTGCGCGCCGTAAAGCTGGTACTCCTCGTACATCACGCCAGCGAAGACACCGACGTTGCCATCGTCGGCCACGTTTTCGCGCGTGTAGCCCGCGTCTTCCAGCGTGGCGTGTACGCATTCGAGGAACAGACGCTCCTGCGGATCCATCAGCTCCGCTTCGCGCGGCGAGATATTGAAGAACAGCGGATCGAAACGATCCACGCCGTCGATGAAACCGCCCCACTTGCCGTAGGTCTTGCCCGGCGCGTCGCGGTCCGCGTCGTAGTAATCGCGGTAATCCCAGCGTTCGGGCGGAATCTCGGTAATGCTGTCCTTGCCCTGGCTCAGGTTCGCCCAGAAGGTTTCCAGGTCGGCGGCCTGCGGATAGCGCCCGGCCACGCCGACAATGGCGATCTCGCCCACGGCGTCCGCCGGCGCATCCGGCACCGCTCGTGCCGCATCCACACGCGTGGCCTGCTTCGAGCCGAAGCGGGGACGGCGCGCCTGCACAGACACGGCCGCGTCGTGGGGCGTGAACGCTACCGGCGCCTCCTGCGATGCCTCACCAAGCAACTCGATCATCCGGTCGCGATGCTCGTCGAGGAAATGCCCAGCGAGCTCGGCGATGGTCTGGTATTCGAACAGCAACGTCTTGGACAAGAGTCCGAAGACCTGTTCCAGCGAACGGGTCAGTTCCATCACCAAGATGGAATCGATGCCGTAGGCCTCCATCCGCGCCCGTGCATCGATGCTGTCCACCGACCGCTTGAGCGTGCCGGCCAGCAGCCGGACGAAATAGCGCACGGCCTTGTCGCGCAGATCGTCGGATGGTGCGCCGGGCTCGCCGGCCGATGCCGAGGGCATGAACGGAACGTCCGCGAGCGAAGCCATGAAGCGATCGATCGCACCCTCGGCGACCAGTATCTGCGGCGCATCCATCGCGATGGCCTGATCCAGCGCGGCGAGACCGCTGGCGGTGCGCAACGGTACCAGGCCGGTCTGCGCGGTCATGTCCGCGCGCGTCGCCTCGTCGACGCGCATGCCGCCCTCTTCCCATAGCGGCCAGTCCACCGACAGCGTGCGGCCATGGCGCAACCCCTCGGCGACCCGCTCCGCCCGTTGCCGGGCGAAGGCATCCATAAAGGCGTTCGCGGCCGCGTAGTCGGCCTGCCCCACATTGCCGAGCGCACCGGAGGTCGAGGCGAAGCAGAGGAAGATGTCGAGCTTCAGCTCGCGGCTGGCCTCGTCGAGATGCAGCGTGCCCGCGACTTTAGCGCGCAGCACGTCGCGCAGTTCGTCGCGGGTCTTGCGCACAATCAGGCTGTCGCGCAGGAGGCCCGCCGCGTGAACGATGCCATTGAGGCCACCGGCGATCGCCGCGAGTTCGCGCACGCACGCCAGCACGGCCTCGCGATCGCCTACGTCGAGCTGGCGATAGCGCACCGTGGCGCCCGCTGCCGCGATATCGGCGAAGCTGGCGTCCAGTGCGTCAGTCCGTGGCGAGCGACCGGTGAGCACCAGCGTGGCGCCCATCGCCACGTTAGCGATCCGGCGCGCAAGAATCCTGCCCAGACCGCCCGCGCCACCGGTGATGAGATAGGTTCCACCCGCCTTCCAGGGTGAGTTCGCGGCCAATGGCGGTGCGGCTTCCGTCCAGTGCGATTCCTGTCGCACGCCTTCCGCGTAACGAATGCGCGAGGCGAGGCTGTCACGGTTCTCGACGATGGCCTGGGCGATGTCCTGCCCCGTCTCGACCTCGATCACCTGGCCGGCAATGCGTGGGTTCTCCCGCTGCGCGGTGCGCAGCAGGCCACCGAGGCCACCCATGAGTTGCCCTCCGCCCGCTTGCGGCACGACGACCTGAATCAGGTGCCGCCCCGGCTGTCGGACCATGGCCTGGATGTTTTCCAGCAGCAGCGCGGCAGCGGCTTCGTAACGCCGCGCCGTATCGTCGTCCTCGTCGACGTCGATGCAGGTCACGCCGTGCAAGCGCAGCTGTATATCGGCCGACGGCGCGGCGACGCAAAGCATCACCACGTGTTGCGTATGGCCACTCGTCCCTGTCATCGCGGGCTGCGCATGCCACGCGGGCACGAGCAACGCCGTCCGCGTCGCCTCCTCGTCGGCCTGGCTCACGGCGCGCAGGCAGAAGCCGCCGAGGCGCGCGCATACGGTGCCGGCGTCGTCGCACAGATCGATCTCGTACCGGCTCAGCGCATCGCCCGGGCGATGACCGGGTTCGCGGCGGATCACCGCCCACAGGTCGGCATGGCATGGCGCCATGACTTCCAGCGATGCGAGCGCGAACGGAAGCGCGAGCCGGGCATCGGCGCCTTGCTCCACGAGGCAGGCGACGGTCGCTTGCAGCGCCGCGTCGAGCACGCTGGGATGCAAGCTGTAATCGCCTTGCGACGATGTCGACGTCTCGGGCAGGACGATGCGCGCCAGCGCTTCTGTCTCACCGACGAGCAGTTCGCCCAGCGAGCGATGCGCGGGGCCGTAGGCGAGACCCACACGCTCGAACAACGCGTAGTACGCGTTCACATCACGACGGGGACGACCGCAACGCGCGCGTATCGACGCGAGGTCGTGGGTGACCGGGTCCAGGCCGGACACCTGCTTCACCACCTCACCCTGGCTATAGACGGTACCGTCGCCGAGATCGTCGTAGATCTCGAAAGCGAAGCGTCCGTCATCTTCGGGAAACAGTGCGACGTGGCATTCCCTGGGCTCGTCTTCCACCACGAAGGGGCGCAGCCACACCACGTTCTCCACGCGGCAAGCGCCCGCGGTGGCGAACGCGAGTTCCGCCGCACAGCGCACCATCTCCAACTGAGCTGCGGCCGGCAATGTGCGTTGCGCCAGAACGACGTGGTCGGCGAGGAAGCTCTCGCGTCCTGTGAAGCGACTGGTGAAGCGAAGCCCTGCGACGTTCGAGGTGTTGCCATGCACGAGCGGATGGATCGCCGCCTGCACGCCGGGGGCGGCTTTCATCTCGACCCAGTGCTTTTCCCGGACGAACGGATAGGTCGGCAAGGCCAGGCGCCGGCGCCGGCCGGACACATGCAGCGCGGCCCAATCGAAAGCCTGGCCGCGCACCCAGCGCTGCGCCGTCGCGGCAAGATCGATATCGGGCGACGCCAGCGGCGCCTCGGCGGCCGATGCCATCGCCTCGGCCGTGAGCTCGCCGATGAAGACGCTTCCGTCGTTCGTATCATCGGCAAGCCACGTCTCCAGCCGGTCGCGCAGCGTCACCACCGCATCGACCACCGTGGCGAGGCGCGCGGCCATTGCCTGCCGCCCTAGCTGGAGCGTGTACGCCAGGTCGGCCAGGTCCGTCTCGCCGATGTCGCCGGAAGCGAGCGCATCGAGCAGCTGCCGCACACGCGCGCGCAACACAGGTGCGGTCTTCGAGGAAAGCACGATGAGTACAGGCTCGCGCGACGATGGCGCCGCGTCGGCTGGCGCGTTGCCGCCGAGGTATTCCTCGACCACAACGTGCGAATTCACACCGCCAAAGCCGAAGGAGCTGATGCCCGCCCGGCGCGGAACCGGCTGGCCATCCTCCGTGGTGCGGGTCGCCCAGGGCTGGGCGGCGTCAACGATGAAGAACGGACTTCCATCCAGCGCAATGCGCGGATTGAGCTTGCGGTAATGCACCAGGGGCGGAAACACGCCGTGCCGCATGCACAGGATGGTCTTGATCAGGCCGGCCATCCCTGCCACCGCTTCGAGGTGGCCGACATTGGTCTTGACGCTGCCGATGCCACAGGAGCCTTCATCG
Source organism: Dyella koreensis (assembly GCF_044904565.1). Lineage (NCBI taxonomy): Bacteria > Pseudomonadati > Pseudomonadota > Gammaproteobacteria > Lysobacterales > Rhodanobacteraceae > Dyella > Dyella koreensis. The sequence goes on from NZ_JADIKD010000012.1 coordinate 561,830, forward strand.
AGCACCTCGCCGCGCTCGGCGGCGACGCGGGCGAAGGCCATCTTCAGTCCCTCGATCTCGATCGGATCGCCCTTGGGTGTGCCCGTGCCATGCGCCTCCACGTAACTCACCGTACCCACCGGCACGTCGGCTTCGCGCAGGGCCTGTGCGATGACGTTCGACTGCGCGAGCGAACCCGGGTAGGTGACCGTGCGCGCATGGCCGCCGTGATTCATGGCCGAGCCGCGCAGCACGGCGAGGATCCGATCGTTATCGGCGAGGGCTTTCGCCAGCGGCTTGAGCAGCACCATGGCCGCGCCTTCGCCGCGCACATAACCGTTCGCGCGCTCGTCGAAAGTCTTGCAGCTGCCGTCCGGCGAGAGCATGCCGGTCTTGGCGAACGAGATGAAATGCGTGGGGCTGCACAGCACGCTCACCCCGCCCACCAGCGCCTGCTCGCATTCGCCGCGCCGGATGGCGTGAGCGGCTTTATGCAGTGCCACCAGCGAACTCGAACACGCGGTATCGATCGGCAGGCTCGGGCCGTGCAGGTTGAGGAAATAGGAGATGCGGTTGGGGATCAGGGCGGTATGCGTGCCGGTCGCGACATGCGCCTCGATCGCGTCGAGCGCGCGGCCCAGGTGGTCGCGATAGTCGAAGGTGAAGACGCCGATGTAGACGCCGGTGCGGGTGCCGCTGAACGCGCGCGGGTCGTAGCCGGCGTCCTCCAGGCAATGCCATGCCTGCTCGAGCATGATGCGCTGCTGCGGGTCCATCACCGCCGCCTCGCGCGGGGACACGCCGAAGAAATCGGCGTCGAAGTACTCCACGCCGTCGATGAAACCGCCCCACTTGCTGGTCGACTTGTTTGGCTCGCTCACGTCGGCCGAATAGAACGCCTCCCGATCCCAGCGGTTCGCCGGCACTTCGCCAACGCTGGAGCGTCCCTCGCTGAGGTTGCGCCAATACTGCGCGTAGTTTTCGGCGCCCGGGAAGCGGCATGACATGCCGACGATGGCGATGTCCTCGCGTGCCGTGGCTGGCGGTGTGGACGGATGGCTTTGCGGGATCTGATCGACGTTCATGCTCGTGCCTTCCTGTGCCTATGCCGATGTCTGATTTCAGCCGCGGCGTAGCCGCGCGTAGGAACGGTTGAGATGCTCGGCCGCCGCTTCCATCACACGGACAGCGATGTCGTCCACGTGGCGCGCGGTCCACGGCTCCAGCGCCGTTCCCTTCACCCACTGGTTGAACGAACCCAGCGCGGGGCCCGTCTGGATCTGGTAGTTGACGCGGTCGTCGCCCTTGCCCTCCATGGCGATGCGCGTGCAGTAGGCGAAGTACCAGCGGAACACCAGGGCCATCTTGTGCTTGGCGTTCGCCTCGGCCTTGGCGATCTCGTGCGGCAAGCCCGCCGAATGAAAGTAGGCGCGGGTTTCGGCCCAGATCTCGTCGAAGGTCTTCCTGAAGAACGTGGTTTCCAGTTGCCGCCGCGTGCGCTCGGGGATGTCGTCCAGGCTCTCGTGATGGCGATAGAGCGACAGCAGCTTGTTCGCCCGCGCCGGGAAGAACACCGACTTCTTCAACACCTGCACCTGCGCACCGATCTCGAACATGTCGCCCGCCGGCGCGTACTCGGTGTCCTGGATGTCCATCGCCTGCAGCAGCGCCTTGCCGTCGGCGCTCATGCCCGATTCCACCGTGCACTGGTTGATCGAACCGGTGGCGATGAAGTCGGCGCCGAGCAGGAAGGCCGCCGCCGCGGCCTCGGGTCCGCCGATGCCGCCGGCCAGTCCCATGCAGATCGGTTCGGCGTAGGCGTTCCCGGCCTGCAGTTCGTCGCGCAGCCGCAGCAGCGGCGGCAACATCACCGCCGCGATGCCGCCATCCGTATGGCCGCCGGAATCGGCCTCGACACAGACGTCGTGGCTCATCGGAATCGACTGCGACCAGGCGGCCTGCTCCGCCGTGACCAGGCCGCGTTCGAGCAGCCGGTCGACGATCGCTTTCGGCGGCGGACTCATAAAGGCCCGTGCGACTTCAGGGCGCGACACCTTGGCGATGACCCGGTGCATGCAGACGAGTTCGCCTTGCGCGTTGCGCTGCAACCCCTGCACACGGAAGCGCACCAGGGCGGGTGTCATCTGCATGAACGCGGCCGCTTCCACGTTGCGGATGCCGTAGCGCAGATAGAGCTCGACCACCGCCTCTTCCTGCGCGGGATACTCGTAGTTCGCCAGCAGGTTCATGCCATAGGGTTGCCCCGCATCCAGCTCCGACTGGATGCGCACGATGGCCTGTTCGATCTTCGCCGGCGACAGACCGCCGGCGCCGAAGAAACTGAGGAACCCGGCCTTGCCCATCCGCACGACCAGTTCCGCGGAGGCAACGCCCCGGTACATCGCGCCCGTCATGTAGGCATAGCGCACGCCGTGGCGGTGGCGAAATACAGCGCTACCCAGCGAGGCCGCTTCGATCACAGAGGAGGCGTCTTGCTCCGCGACGCGGGTCTCCACTTGGATGCCGCTACCCTCCGCGCGGGAGACGACGGACGGCACGGCTACGGCGATCGGCTCGTCTTCCTCGGCAGCGAATTCCGCATCGTCAAAGATCGGCGTCTGCGTGCTGCGGATCTCGTTCACCATCCTCGACAGGATCGTGGCGCCCAGCTCCTGGAACTCGACCTCGCCCTTGCCCATCACGTAGCGGATCGAGTCCACCCAATGCACCGGGTTCGCGATCTGCCGGGCCAGCGTATCGGCGATGCGGCTGCCGTCGTACGGCCGCGCGGTCGCGTTGGCGATCACGCTGATCCTGGGCGCCTCGAAGGAGAACCCGCGCAGGAACTGTGCGAACTCCGCCTGCACCGGTTGCATGTGCCGCGAATGGAAGGGCGCGCTGACATTCAGCGGCACGTAACGCAGGTTCATCCGCGCGAACAATTGCGCTGCCGCGGCGAGCGCCTCATGGTCACCCGCAATCACCGTCTGCGTCGGCGTGTTGAGGTTGGCGATGTCGACGGCGTGCAGACAATGTTCGTCGAGCATGCCGCGGATCTCCTGCGCCGAGGGGCCCAGCACCGCGGCCATGCCGCCGCCGCTCGCGCGCCCCATCAGCTCGCCGCGCTTCTGCACCAGGCGCACGCCCGTCTCGAAAGAGAACACACCCGCCGCGTGCAGGGCGTTGTATTCGCCCAGGCTGTGGCCGGCGAAGAACGCCGGGGCCTTCGCGCTACCGCCATCGCCCTGGGTCGCCTGCGCCCGGTAGTAATGCAACGCGTTGACCACGTACAGCGCCGGCTGCGTGTACTGAGTCTTCGACAGCAAGCCATCGCGGTCGTGGAGGCAGAGGTCTTCCACCGAATAGCCGAGGATTTCCGACGCATGCCTCACCTGCTCGGGAAAGAGCGGAAAAAGCTCCTTGCCCATGCCCCTGAACTGGGAACCCTGGCCTGGAAAAATGACTGCCTTCATGTTGCGTGACTCCGGTAGCTGTCCATGACGTACCTGTCTGCTCCGCACCGGCCGCGTGGCCGTTCGCGGTGCCGCCAATGCATCGAGTCGTGCGAGATCGCCGCCGGAAGGCGACATGATCGAGCGGATGTCCGCTCCCTCCGGCAACGCGTATTTCAGTAGCGTCGCCATCGTCCCGGCGGGGCTGGCGTCGACGTAGCGATAACTTTCCGGCGCGCCGATCGCCGCCAGCGTTTCCGGCAGGCGGATGGGATCGCGCACGACGGACCAGAAATGGTTCGACGGAAACTCGTGCAATACATCACCCGCTGCGCAACAGGCGACGGGCACGCGGCCGGCCTTTGTCGTCACGCTCCGCAGGAATGCCTCGTACGGCGCACGCGCCGCATCGATCCAGCGGGAGTGGAAGGGAAACGCAACCGGCAACTCCTGAAATGCCATACCGCGATGGCGCAGCAGATATTCCACCGCCGCACCGTTGGCTTCCGGCAGCGAAAGCACGGCATGCGTGTCGAAGTGGCGCGCACCGACTTCGCACAGGGCGAGCAGTTCGGCATCGAGATAGCGCCGTGGTTCGCCTACCACTGCGATCATGCGCCCCGCGTCGGCGTGCGCTTCGACGGCGAGCGCCTGCTCGATGACCGCCAGCAGCGCGTCGTCCGCGTCGATGCATCCCGCCACGGCGGCCGCGGCATAGGTACCCAGGCTCGCGCCCAGCACCAGATCGAAGCGCAAACCGCGCTCGAGCAGCGACGTCGCGAGCGCGTACTCCACCATGAAGATGGCGACGTGACTGTGCAGCAGGCGTGCCAACGGAACGTTCGCGGCGACGCCTTGCGCGAACAGCACTGCCAGCACGGACTCGCCGCAACGCTCGCGCACGACACGGTCGGCGTGCAGCATGCTTGCGCGGAAGCATGCGTCGCCTTCGAACAATTCACGGCCCATCCCTACGTGATGAGACCCCTGCCCTGCGAACGAAAGAACGGTTTTCACGAGCGACGCATCCATACTGGCTCATGGCTCCGCACCCCAGCCGTGGATACGACCGAGCGGATACGGAATCCATGGCTGACCCTGCAGCCAACTCCCCTCCCCTCAGGGGCATATGGACGACCCGCGTCGGGGTCATCCGGAACGCAAAACGAAACGTTCGGCGACGCTAACGGCGCACGCTAGCGTCGAGTGATGTCGGACGCATGTCAGTCCAGGTGGCGCCAATGAATTCGAGGCAAGCCGCTTTAAACCCCTGCTTGCCCGCCTTCGCCCACCCCTGCGGCAATGCCTTGAACACTGGCCAGGTCGAATACTGGCCTTCCTGATTCACCACCACTTCGTACAACGTTTCCGACAAGCGCGAACCGGTAGACATGCGTACTCCTGTAAAAACTGAGGGACGCCGTTTCGCGAAAACACGAACGGCGTGTCAAATCCTTGGAAAACGATGACTGGTACGACAGGGATGGCGCTGGATGCCCGCGCCTTCACGTGCGGTGAACAAAATACGTGAGTGCCCCCTCCATATAGATTCTTTAAACAACGCATCCGACTTTGCAAGCCGCAAGTTCTTGTGGTGTCGGCATTCGATCGAAAACGGCTCGACGTATCGCCCCGGATGAAACTGCAAGTGCCAGCCCGCGATGGCTGACTTGAAATGTGAACTCGGTTCCAACTTGATTTTGCCGCCTGAAATGGCGCCCGCCGAGAATCACCAATCCATTGAATTGGCTTGCGAACTTTAAGTCCGCAGCACACGGCGTCATTAATAAATAATGACGCGCCGGCACCTTGTAACGCAGGGTCATTCCGACCATGCCGTCCGGCGGCGTCGCCCATGCAGAAACCGACGCTTGTTGCTCAACCCCACTTCAGGAGCCGGCAAAAAACGCCGAGCGATAAACATCCGGTGATGCGCACGCCGCTCCTAATGCGGAGGGATATAAGTGAATAGATGGCCGAATGGCTGTTGATAATGTCGGGGAGCCGCACAGGCTCGCAAAGGAACGACTCAATCACTATCCGAATCCGACTCCGCGTCGTAACCAAACCCCGCCTTCGACTTGAACGTGTGCTTGGTCTGCGCGAGCTTGGCCGTCGACTTACGCACCTCCTTGGGCTGGGATTCGTAGCGGCTCTTCCAGATCTTGCCCGGCTCGTTGCCGAAATCCACGTCGTGACCTTCGGATTTGACGTGGCCCATACGGCCGGAACAGGTCAGACAGGGGCGCATCTTGCCGCCGATGACTGTCCGCGTCTTGTGTCCGCTAGTCTCCAGAAGATCCATGAATTTCTCCTCGACATGGCGCCCCTCCTGGGTACGGTCGCTGTGCACGACAAAGACTTTGCCCGTGCTCTTGAAGGCCTGCTTCACGGCCTTCTTGTCGGTCATGTCGAGATACTCCGGCTCCTTGTCCCGCAGCAGGTTGGCGGAGTACGCCGCTGCCGTGCGCGAGGCCGCATCCGCGCCCTTGCCGCCTTTCACCCATTTCTTCTGCCCGCCCTTGTCGAACATGCGGGACTCCAGCTTGCTGGCGTGCCGGCTGGTGATGCGTCCGCCGGCGGACTTCTTGGTGGCAAAGTAGCTCTTGTCCACCAGGGCTTTGCGCGTCGTGTCCGTATAGGACAGCGTCTTGTGGATGGTGCGCGCGGTATCGTCCTCGTTGCTCCCAATGAAGATGTTGGTGCCGGCGCGCATCATCTGGATTTCCACCGGGTTGTCGAGACCCTTCTTTTTCGCCTTGTTCCTGGCGTGGAAATACAGCCGCGTGGAAACCTGGCGGAACAGCTGCCGCTCGCGGTTACCGCTATAGCTTCTCGGTCCGACCGTCTTGATGCCTTTCTTGGACTGGAAGCCCGCTTGTGAGGCGCCGCTCCCCTTCACGTGCGGTGCGATCGCGTTGTCCCAGGAAGTGCTGCCTTTAATCTTGGGCATGGAAATGTCCTCGACGAGGATGATTGAAATGACGCAGGACCAGAGTCCTCAATCCTTGTAGCGCTTGATCATGTCGCTCACTGGCGTCGGCGGCTTGCCGCCCGAGATGCCGTGCCAGGCTTTGGTAATGCCGGAACGCTTGTCGAACAACTCGTCGACCTTCGCGACGGTCTCATCCATGTGGCCCGGCTTCGTCTTCGAGTAATCGGTACGCGCCGGCAACCCGTGCTCGGCACGCAGGATGTTTTCGCTCGGATTGAATGCGCCGCGGGGTGTCTTACTCAGGCCCACGGTCTCGAACTCCTCCTGCAGATGGTTGGTGGTCTGGACCACCTCCATCAGGTGTTTGCCGAATCCAGCGTTCTTGCCGCGCTCGACGTCAGCCCCTTGCGAGATCGGATCGTTGAACAACGGATGGTTGGCCTGGTTGAGCTGAGGAACGCCGACCGCCTTGCCGTGGGCCAGCCGGTGTGCGTGCACCATTTCGTGACCGAGGCCGATGAAGCGGTTGGCGGTGGCCTCGTTGGCGTTGATGCGCACCTCGCTGCCCCAGCCCTTCCCTTCTTTGCCATCAAAGCGATAACCCTCTTCCACGCCCGGCGTCGCGTGTGGCGCATTCATGTTCGAAGCGTCACCGGGCTTGAGCGCGCGGATGTAAACCTTGGCCTGGTCGCCGGCATGCGCGCGGTTCTGCGTGACGCGCGCATCGAGCTCTTTCATCATCTGGTTGCCGCCCGGCTTGCTCATCAACGTGTGCATGGAGCGCCGCGCGTCGGCCGCCAAATCCACGAACGAGCCGGCGTCCTGGCCGGCGGTGCGCTTGACGTGCACGTTATCCAGCTCACCGTGCACGCGTACTTCCTCCACCGGTTTGAGCTTCTGCTTCTGCGCCCGCAGCAGTTCCGGCGTGAAGCCGGCTTGCGGTGTGCGCGCCACGCGCGCCACCACGGGCGCCCAGCGCTTGGGGATCTCCGCGCTTTTGCCGGACTGGTTGGCCTTGGCGAGTTTGGCCGTGACGTCATCGACGAGGCGTTGCTCGCGCCCACTGACCTTTGGCGTGGCACCGGTGCGGTTGGCCTCGGCGAACTTGTTCGCCACTCGGGTTCTGAGGCTGTCCTTGGGCATGCGTGACTCCTGCGCGTAGTAGTGCTTCGCTGATCGACGAACGCAGCGTTTCCCGCCGCGCCGCGGCTTCTCATGAACGATTGAAGGTGAGCTTGTGGAACGTGCGGTTGCCCGTCGTCCGGTTCTTGATGCTCACCATGTACTGCCGGCCCTTGGGTTGTCCCGCCGCGTCGAACGTCTCTCTCACCACGATGCCGCCCCTGATCGTGGCGTGATGCGTATTGCCGCCGCTCGCCGCCGTCATCAGCCGGCCGATCCGGTTCTCGATGAGCTTGTGGCCGCTCAGGTTGATGGATTCGCGTTCGTTGGAGAGATTCTGCGTCATGTTCGGAGCGCCGAACTTGTCGGGAATCAGATGCGACTTGTTGGCGGGCACCGGGTTGTAGCCCGGATTGAGTACGGCAATGGCTGCCAGCGCTGCGCGGGCTGAATTGGTCGGTCGCTGGCGCAACTTGGCCGACGCGTATGCTTTCTTGATGCTGCCTCCGGCATGGTTGACCTGGCGATGACCGAACTTGGTCGTGGCATCCCGCGGCGCGTTGGCCTCGGTCTTGAAGGCACGATATTTGGTGCGATCGGAGCTCGAATAATTCACGCGGCCAACGGTGGTATTGCCTTCCTTGACGGCTGCCCAGGTCCAGTTTCGTTTCGGCATAACGCAAATCTCCATCGGTAATGGATCGCCCTCGATGCGACCCGGATCGGTTGGAACTTGAACGCCGGTATCGGAGCGACCGGTCAGTGCCCCCGGCTATTGGGCGGCGCGACCACCGGCAGCTCGCGCGCATCGCTGAGGGAGCGCTGGCGGCGCCCAGTGGTGTTGGTCTTGGTCGCCATCTGATGCAGCGACTTCGTGGTGAGGTCGCGCGTATCCGACTCGGCCGAGGTATTGACCGATGGTTTGATCCAGGCGTTATGGAGGTCGTGGCGATAAGCCTCCATCGCGGTATGCGGCTGGTTGCCGTGCGCGTCCAGATAGCTGCGGATCACCGGCGGCACCATGCCTTGCAGACGGTTGTCCCCATGCATGACCGACCCGACTTCCCACTTCTTGCGTTCGCGCTCTTCCTGCACATGTTCGACCAGACTGTCGAACGTCGCCGGCTGGCGCAGGTCGTTGTTGCCGGTCAGGGCCGCGAAGCGTGCCGTCGGCAGCGCCTGCACGTGAGGCTTGGCCAGATTGAGACGCGTCGAGGGATCGGACATGTACTTGATGGTCGCGAGCGTGCCCATCACCGTCGTGTCGCGGAAGCGCTCGGGCGACGTCGCATCCTGCGCGGTCCGGGTCACCGCCAGCTCGCGGGCACCGTCGCGCCCACTGCCCGGCCGGCCATTGCCGTGGCCTTCGGTGATGGCGCCCGTGGTTCCGCCGACCGCCGCGGACTTGATCGAAGGCGTATGTCCCGCGATGGGTTGCCAGCTCCCCGGTACCGCCGCGGGATTCGGCGGTGGGTTGTGCCAGACCAGATCGGCCGTGCGCGAGCGAGCACTGAACAGATCCCGGGCTTGCCTTTTGCGAATGCCCAGCCAGTTGGGGCGCACCTTCAATAAGCGTGTGGCGATATTCTCGTCCAGGCCGGTGCCGACGAAGGTCGGCACGGCACCCGCCCGGCTGGTCAGTAAGTTATGCGACTTCACGCGTATGGCGGGCGATCCCCCTCCCCCATGCTTGGCCCAGCGCGCCCATGGATTGCGCAACTGCCTCAGCTCCGCCCTGATGGTAGGGCTCAGTCCTCTTTGGGCGAGCTTCCCCATTCGCTGCGCCTGCTTGGGCGGACGCCCCGAGGCATAGAAACGAAAGGCGTTGCGCGTTCTCGTAAAGACATGGCGCAAAGTCAGTTTATCGTCGGCATGAGAGGGCATGGGTATCTCGCGGACAACGTTCGCAGGAGATGGCGCGTGTTATTCGCGCGGTCTCAGATAGGGGTGAAGGTCAGCTTGTGGTAAGAGCGCGTGTTGGTCGTGTGGTCCTTGATGCTGGTCATATAGGTGCGACCGGTGGGCTGGCCGGTATTGCTGTAGTCCTCGGCCACCACCAGGCCGCCACGCGTGCGCGTCGGGCTGGTGTCGCCCGGCGCGGTCACGGCTTTCATCAGCCGGTTGATGCGGTTCTCGATCTTCTTGTGGCCGCGCAGGTTGATGGACGGCCGTTCGTTGGCGAGATTTTCCCGTCGGCTGGGGCCACCGAAAACATCGGGCCCAAGGTGCGCCTTGTGCGCACCGGCGGGGTTGTAGCCGGGATTGAGCACGTTCACGCCGGCCAGGGCCGCACGTTGCGCATTCGGCATGCGCCGCCGCAATTTCATTGACACGTAGGCCTTCTTGATGCCGCCGCCGACGGGATGATTGATCTGGCGATGACCGAAGCGATTCGTTCGCGGCGCCGCGGCCTGTGTCTTGAAGTTGCGGTATTCCTGGGCGGTGGAAGCGGCGTAGCGCACGCGCCCGACGGTGGTGTTGCCCTCCTTGACGGGCGCCCACGTCCAGTTGGAATTATGGCTAGGCATGCGATCCCCCTTGCGCTGGATAGAACTGCGGCCGGACGTCAGGCATCGGTTTGCTCTCCAAGCAAATCGAAGACATCGATGCGCCCTCCTCCTTTTTGAAATACCTCTCGATACAACTCCGCCGCATTCAATCCGCCCCACGCCACCGCGCGGCGAATCAGATACGGCACCGGACTGTGCGGCTCGATCCGCATCAGGTACTCGCCGATCTCGGCCAGCATTTGATAGGCGTGCTCGCGCTCGCCGAGCATGTCGGCCATGCTTCGCAACTCGCCGCCCTCTTCGTCGGCGACTTCATTCGCTTCATCGCCGGACGCGGATGCCGCGGATGGCAGAACCGACGGCCCACGCCGGGCCAGCTCACCGCGCAATAGCGCTTCGATACGGGCAAGCAGTTCGTCGAGCTTGCTCAGCGAAGGCGTCTCCGCGCCCAGCCGTTCGCGCAATGCCTGCTCAAATGCATCGATGGCGGCGCGACCGTCGCCGATTACCGCGTGGCGTTCGCGCAGCGTCGCGGCATCCGCTTGCGCGAGCAGCACATGCAAGTCCTCGAGCGAGGCGGCCTCTTGCGCCTCGTCCGGCAGGTCGCCGTTCACCGCGCGCAGGCGCTCGTGGTAATGGGCCAACTCCCAATGCGACCAGCTGGCCATGTGCTCGTCGTCTTCCACCAGGGGCAGCAGTGCCACGGTGTTAGGCAGCTTCTCGTTGATCCAGCGCACGATATTGCAGCGTGCGTCGAAGCCCTCGCCGTCGTCGCGCGGATGCAGTGATTCCCACCACGCGTCGCACAGGCCGCGCAACAGCGTGAAGCATGGCGCCAGGGCGGCGTAGCCGCACTGTTGCAGCTCGGCCTCCAGCAGCCATGCGCCCAGCTGTAGATCCTTGCTGACAGTATCGAGCGTGCCCGCGGCCAGCTGCGAGACCTTGGGCCAGTTGGCGCGCCGGGGTTCGGTGGCCCACGCCCCCATCGGCAGCGTCATGTCGTCGCTCTGCCGCAGCTGCTGGATCATGCGGAACGCCATGCTGCCGCGCGCCGGCACGCCGGCCGGCTGCGGCCCATCCAGCGGTGCGAGCAACCGCGCAAAGGAAAAACCGAGGCGGCGCTCGAAGTATCCGCCGTCGTCGCGGACGATGGCGGCCGCCTGCTCCGTCGGCGCGGTCTCCATCATCCTGGCTTGCGCGTACTGGCTCATCGCTCGACTCCAGACATCACCACAGCACGGGCGCTTCGCGCGGGAACGCGGGCGCTTCCAACGGCACCGGCGCCTTGGTGGCCGCATCGGTGCCGGAAAGTTTCAAGGTCAGGTACAGATCGGCCTGGTCGTTCGCCTTGCCACCGCCGGACGCGGCGTTGCTGTCCAGCACAGGCACCCGGAAGCGCAACAGACGCTGCGCCGCATCCAGCGCCCCAGTCTCCGCCGGCGTGCCGCGCGCATCCATCCAGCGCAACAGGGCCCACGAACCACCGGTCTCGAATATCGCGTGGTAGCCGCTGCTGCGCAGGTCCGGTTGCGCGGCATCGGGAAGCGGCATGTAGCGCGAGCGATCAGCCCACTGCAGATCCAGCGACAGCGGTGTGCCCACGCTCCACGCGAAACTGTCGTCCGCGCCGGGCCAGGCCGCGCCCTGGGCGCCGCCCGCATGCAAGGTCCAGCCGATCAATTGATTGCTGATCGGCGAGCGATCGGGCAAGGCGCGGAAGCCCACCTTCACCTGGATCGGCAGGCTTTGCGGCTGCGCGGACAAGGTGCCGGCGAAGAATGTTTCCACCGCATCGAGCTGATCGAGGAAGGCTTTCATTTTTGCCGCGCGCGCGCCGCTCGCGTGCTCAAGCCACGTCTTGAGCTCCGGCTTTTCCTTGGCGTAGTAGACGAAGAACGCCTTGACCACCGCTGGCGACACCTCGCGCGAATCGGTTGGCCCGAACGGATAGCGTCCCGCCAGCTGGCTGTTGAACAGCATGCCGATGCGCGCGTAGTGGAGATCCGAACTCGACTGGCCGCGTCCCGAGCAAGCGGCCTTGGCGAGTTTCTCCATCTCCCCGCGCCGCGAGGAAAACAGATCGTTGCCCGGCGCTGGCGACGCGTACGCAGCCAGCGTTGCCTCGCAGTTGGCGTAGGTGAGATTGGCCAGCTGCTTGAGGAAGAAATCATTGAGGTGTGCGACTTGTCCGGCCGGATCGGCGAACTGCACCGCGCGATTCAACTCGCTGATGGTGCCACCCCAGTACACATCAACCTGGGTGTTGATGCGCTGACTGTTGTTGATGCCCTGTGTCTGCTTGAGCAGCGTGACGAACGGCGCGGCGTAACGCGACAGCACTTGCACGCGCTGCATCTGGCGATCGAGGTAGCCCTGCAACACGGGCACCGTGCCAAGGTCGAACAGCGGCGTGTTGTCGTCGCCGATGGGCAAAGGCGGATCGTATAAATGGCTGGCCGAGGCCAGCGACGACGCATCCAGCAGCATGCTGGATGCGTAGTTCTGCGCACACTGGCCCACTTCGTTCGCGAGACTGCCAAAGCCCAGCTGGCGCATGCGCTGCTGTGATTGCAGCAGCGGATCGATCGCCGCGGACAGGTCGGAGCTCTCCTCGGACAGCTCGCGGTCCAGCTGCGAGGAGGCATCCAGACCGGTATCCATCACCTGCACCTGCCCGCGCTGATTACGCGCCAGACTATCCTGCAGCGCCAACTGCAGTTGGGCGCGCGCCAGGCGCTCGTAGAGCGGCTGGTCGCTGGCGACGCCCACCTGCCCCAGCCGTTCGCGACTGGCAAATTCCTGGTACTCGCGCAACTGGGCCAATACCGCATCGAAAGTGCTCGACCGCCATCCGCCGGCGGCACCGTTGCAGCTGTACAGCATCGGTGACTTGATCTGCATGAAGGCGGTAGAGGCCAAGTCACGCAGGCCACCGACTTCGCGCCCCAGACCAGGACTAATGCCTTCCAGCCGACGATTGGAGGGATTGATCACGAACAGCGCGCCGTACGGCGCCAGGGTGGCGCTGCGCAGGCTGTCCACCGCCGGCTGGTAGCAGCTCTCCTCGTCGAAATAGCTCAATGTGTTGCGCAGGCTCGGGTCGTAGCGATGGTGCTTGACCAGGTCCTCGATGCCTGGCGTGATTTCGTCGCCCATGCGCGTGCACGGGTTGTCCGCCGGCGTACTCAGCAACCAACGGTTGTGCACCCAGCTCAACCAGCTGTTGAAGCTGCGCAAATTGTCCAGCAGCGGTGGCTTGCCTTCTTGCAACGACGCCAGCAGCGACACCCCTTCCGCGGCGCGGCGCAGCAGATCGCTCTCGGCCTGGGCGGCCATGCGCTCGAACTGCTTGCCCAGGCGTTCGCGCATTTCGACCGAGATGGACGGCAGGTTCGCGTAGTGCGCGGCCACCAGCGCGTCGCCCAGCGGGCTGTCGCGCTTGACGGTATCCGCCGGCAGCGGACTGCCGTAGAGGTATTCGGCCAGCGCGCCGAAATCCACCAGCACGCCGCGCCGCGCAACCATGCCGGTCTGCGCGATGCGGGCGAAACGTTGCAGGTTGTCTTCCAGCGCGGACAGCTCGGTCAGCTGCTGCTTGAGCTGCTTCTGGTAGTCGGCATAAGCCGTGTCCGGCGTCGCCGCGTTCTCCGATAACTTGAGCGTCGCCGCCGACAGCGCGTCGATCTTCTGCGTCAGCTTGCACGCCATCGCCGGCAAGATCACCTGCTGCAGCGCATTCTTCGATACCACATCGGTGACGCCGCTCTGGATGCGGCGATCCACCCATGACAGCGGAATAGCCGCGTAGCGCGTGTTCTCGCTCAGCAACGTGATCTGCGCCACCAGCTTGTAGATGCGCTCCTGGTCCAGGCAGCCATGCTGGGCCAGCGTCTTGCTGTTGAGCGAAATATTGATGAGCGTGTCGCGCAGTCCCTGCGCGTGGCGATTCACCTGCGCCGCGCTCCATGGCATCGCGATCGCGAGAGCCATCGCGATGCCGATCAGGCACAGTTGCAGGCGCCGGATCAACCGGTTGCGCGCCAGCAATCCTTTCTGCGTGCGTTGCGCAAGACGCTGCTCGGCCAACGCCTTGTCGCGAATGAATCCCTCGATGAAGGACACATCCTTGCGTGTCCCCGCCACCTCCGGCAGGTCACTCGCCCCCACCACACCGGCGAAATAGAGGCCGCGGCAGAACGAGCGCGTCTCGTATACGTTGGTCTTGAACAACGTGGCGAGGAAATCCAGTGCCGGTGCCTGCAGGCTGCGCATGTACTGCGGGAACAGAAAGAACCCGTCGACGTCGTCGATATGATCCTTGCTGGTCGCCGCCTCCAGCACCAGGCTGCGCAGGCCATCGATGACCTTGTCGAACGCCTTGGGCACCCAGTCGGCCGGCAGGCCGTTGTCGTCGAGGGTAGGACTGGACCAGCCAACGATCTGGCTGCGCAGGCGCGGATCCTGCGTGCGCCAGAAGCCGTCGAAGCCGGGAATGGTGTCGCAGTGGCTGAACACCACGTACACCGGCAGCGCGTAGGCGAACGTGTCCTGCAGTTCGTGGATGCAGGCGTACGCCTGACGGCCCAGCGTTGCACGCTGTTCCGCCGTTGCCGCGCACAGCCGTTCGGCGGAAATCACCCAGACGATCCCGTCCAGCGCACGGTCCGGGCGCAAGCTGTCGATGTCGGCCAGCATCTCGCTCCAGCGCGCGTCGGCCGGGCTGGCTCCAGCGACGACGGCGGCGCCGGCATTCGTCTTGAACGGTTCGCCCAGCACGCTGTCCGGATCGATCAGGATGCCTTTCTCCAGGAACAGCCACTGGCTGTTGGGCACGGCCTGGCTCAGATAGGTTTCCTGTTTGGTCTCGCGCTGACGCGCGGCGCGCTGCAACTCCTCGGGCACTGAAGCGGCGAGGCTGCTCTTGCCGTCGCCGGGAAAGCCCATCAGCAACAACCACGAGCTGCGGTAGCGCCAGTCGCGGTGCGCCCACAGATAGCGCAGCGCGCGCCCGACCACCGCGTAACGCCGCTTCACACCATCGCGAAAACGCACCCAGCGCCCCTGCTTTTCACGGCTCTCGGCAGGACGCGCAGCGATCGCTTTCGAACGCGCTCGCCACATCAGCCAGGCGATCAGCAGGAAAGCGACCGCGGCCAGCGCCGCCAGCGCCAGAAACAACGGATCGAAACCGCCGCCTGCGTTTGCGGCGCTTGCGGTGGATGCATGGGCTGGCGCGGCGACGGGATTCATACCGCCCCGTTGATCGCATCGAGCAGCGACCAGGTCAGGAGCAGCCACACCAGCGAGGACAACACCAGGTAACCGATCGCACCATAGGCGGCGGCGCGCAGCCAGGGCGCCAGCGCAATGCGCGTGTTATCGCGATCAGACACTACCGTGTAGTCGTAGGCCTGCGGGAAGGCGTGCGCCTCGACGCTGCCGAGCTTGCGTCCACTCGCCAGCGGATACAGCCGCGCGCGGTACTGGCGCAGCTTCTGCCGTCCCTCCGGACCGCGGTACATACCCTGGAAGCCCAACTGCAAGGCAAGCAGCAACACTGCGGCGAGATCCGCGTCCAGCGACGTGCGTTCGCCCGCGCCCATCAGATCCTCGACCAGGGCGAAGAACCGGCGCCCGGCCACGCGCGTGCGCTCGACCGTGTATTCGAGCAGGTGCTCGGGCCAGTGTTCGGCGCCTGGCCAGGTGAGTTCGAGGATGAAGATCTCGTCGGCCAGCGCCACCATCGCGTAGCGCGCGTTCCGGTAGGCCTCCAGTTCCGCGCTGGTCGCCGCCGCCTGCACATCGCGCGATTGCCGGTCCAGCACGGCCAGCAGCCGGCGCGCGATGCGTTCGGTCATCTGGTGCGGTTCCATCTCCGCGTGGGGATTGTCCGGCTGCAGCAGCCGAATCAGCTCGCCCTTGAGGATGGCGAGCTTGATCCGCGCGACTTCCTCGTAAAACGCCGCGAAGCGCCCGAGCAAAAAGTTGGCGGCGGCGGCGTTCGCGCTCATGGACGCGACGGGGCTCCTTCGCGCGGCAGGTAGAGCGTGATCGCCGCCGGCACCTGCTCGTCCGGCTCGCCAAGAATGACAAAGGTGTGGCCTTCGCTGATCAGCGGCCGCGAACTACCGTCCTCACCCTCGATCGTGGCGTTGTCCATCTCATAGACGAACGCGCCGGGACGAAGGTTGAGCGCGGCCACCTGTGCAGGCGTCGCCTCCTTCACTGTCGCGCCGGGATAACGTCGCCGCACCAACAGGTAGATCAGCTCTTCGTTGGCCATGCGCGCACTGCCCAGCCACTGAGTGAGCGTGGCCGCGTTCTGTCCGGCGCGCGGGGTGAGCTCGATCAGCAGTTTGCCGGTGTCGATACCGCGCGGCAGCTGGATGCGGAACCCCGATGCGCCGACGCGCTGGAACTCCAGCACGCGATAGTTGGCGTTGAGCCGGTTCAATTGATCGCGCACGTAGGCAATAGCCCGCGTAAAACCCGGCAGGCAGTCGCCATGGTCATAAGCGCCCAGCACCGGCGGCGGCGGCGCACCCGGTGTGGCGGCCACGAAGCCGACCAACTGCGACAGCCCCAGGTACAGGTCCGCCGGATGCGTATTGACCGACTGCAGCATCACATCGAATGCCGGCAAGGCCATCACCAGATGACGAGCCGCCTGCACCTGCGCGCTCGTCTCGCTGTCCAGGCGCGGTTGGCCGCGGTCGTCCAGGCGCACGCCGAGCAGCTCCCGGTATTTCTGCCACAGCAACTCCGACAGCGCCGACAGCGAACGCTGCAGGCTGGCCTCGCCCTGGAAAGCGGAAGCGCCGACGCACAGCATCGGCGGATGGAACGGAGCCAGATGCACGCCGCGCGAATCGCCATACAACTCCAGCAAGGGCACCGAGCAATAACTCTTGGCCACGCTATCGCCAGCCACGAGGCTCAACTTCGGCCGCATGCGGTCGACGGTGATCTCGTCCTTGCCAGTGTTTTCGTCCGCCTCCAGGTTGCCGCGCTCGATGGTGTAGCGCTGCATGTCGCCGATATCGCTGGCGGCCCCCTTGCCGCGCACCGGAACGCGCAGATGCACCCGCACCTGCTTCTGCTGATTCCAGTCGTTGCCGCTCAGGTCCAGCGACAGCGCGGCCGGAGCGAAATAGCCGGGATAGTCGATCACCAGCCCGTCGGTCATCACGCAGCGCAGGCGCTGGAATACCACACGCCCCCGGGTCAGCTCCGTGGGATCGAGCGCCATGTCCAGCACGCCCCAGGCATACGGCTGCAGCATTGTCAGCCGCCGGTGCAGCAGGTTGTTCCAGTAGATGTCGTTCTGCTGGAAATGATGCGGCGACAGCAGCATGCCCTCCGACCAGGAGACCGGCTCGGGCAAGGTGTCGGCAGCGTCGTCGATGGCGTTCATGGCATGTCCTACGGCTGTTCGGTCACGGAAACCTGGGTGGCGACCAGCCACACCACGGCGCGGCGGAACTTGGTGAGGTCGGCGCGCGCCTGCCCCTCCTTGGTCAGGTAGTTCGCGTACGCATAGACACCCACCGCTTTGCCCGCGCGCTTGGGCAGCGGCACCGGATCGATGACTTGCGCCGGCGGCACCTCCAGATGCACCACATCAATGGCCTGGCCCATGCCGTTGAGCAGCGCGGTCTTCTGCCCGAACCACTCCGGGCCGGTCTGGGGCAGCATCGCGACGCTGGCGGTGTCGTACAGAAACACGATGTCCAGCTGCACCGCCGAATTGAGATTGGCACCCGGCGGCGCCGCCACGCGCACGCTCGACAGCGTGGTGGCCGGTGTACGGCCAAGCAGTTTGTTCACCGCGCCGCAGCCGGCCAGCCCGACCAGCAGGACAGCGAGCGCCACCGCATGGGCAAGGTGGCCGCGCATCAGCTCATCACCATCACGGTGACCTGCGCCGGCGTCAGCGACACGCCCACCATGTTGGGCAGCAGGCCGTTCTGCCCCACCAGGCCCAGCATGTGCGTGCAGGGAATGCCGCCCATGAACACCTTGAAGCTGCCCAGCAGCGAACGGAACGGCCCCATGAACAGATGCGAGACCACCCCGCCCTCTGCACCCGGCTGATCGCCGTTGCTGATGGCGCCGACGGTGATCAGGTTTTCCGCCAACCCGCCGCCGACGATCACCTGGAATTGCGCGGGCACGTCGGCGAAAGACAACGCGATATTGGGAAACGGCATCGGCGTGGGCACGCCAAGCACCGGCACGAAGCACACGTCCGGAAACGCCAGGTTGAGTACGCCGAGGTTGGTATTGACGAACATGGACTCATCCCAGACTGATGCGCTCAGCGTCGATCTTCGCGTCCTGCCGCGCGGTGATCATGGCTTGCTCGCCGTGCAGCCTTAAGAACTGGCGCGCATCGAGCAGGAACTGCTCCACCTGGGTGACATAGGTATGCGCGGTGTGCACCAGCGACTCGGCGGCACTGGCGAACAGCTGCCGCGCGTTGAGCGTGAGTACCCCCTGCACCGCTGTCACTTCCACGTCGCCCGCCGCGCGCAACGCGATGGTGCGCGTGGCGGCGATATCCACCTCCGCCTGACGGATGGATAGCGCGTCCGCGCCTGGCACCGCCAGCGTGGCCCGCCCGCCATCGGCGCGCGCCAATACGTGCAGCACAAAGCATTCGCCGTCAGCCGTGCCCACCAGCAGCACGCGGTCCCCTGGCTGTGGCATGACTAGGCAGGACACGGCCTGCCTGGCCGAACGACCGTCGTCGAGACGCCAGGTGTCGCGACCCGCAGCGGCGTGGATGATGGCCTCGAACCATGCAGGCGCGGCCTGGACGACCGCGGGCTGGGTGGATTTGGCTGAGCGGGTGGCGAACATCATGGCGTCTCCAGGGCAAGGGCGCGGGCCTCGGCGACGAGGCGGGGCGACGAGGTGCCGCGCATGCGGCGGGTGTGCGCCGCGTGCATATCGACATCGGCGAAGCGGGTGTTGTGGAAGCTGGCATGGTCCAATCGCGCGTGGCGGAAACGGACGCACTCGCCGGCGGCATGATCGAAGCGCGCATAGGCCAGCACGGCCTGATCGAAATCCACATCGACCAGTCGCGCGTGATCCCACACGCTGCCAGTGGCCTGCGCACCGGCCAGCGACACCCTTTGCAGATCGGCGGACTGAAACAGTGCACCTGCGCAGGCAAGACCGGCCGCGTCCACATCGATCCACTGCGATTCGAGCAGCAAGGCACTATCCAGTTTCGCTTCTCGCAAACTGGTGCGAGCCAGCACGGCCTTGCGCAGATTCGCTTCGCGCAGATCGGCGCCGTCCAGACGCGCGTCGGTGAAATTCGCGCTTTCCAGCAGGCAGCGCTGCAGCACCAGACCGCGCAGGTCCATGCCGTCGAAACGGCTGCCCTGCAAGACGGCCGCCTGCGCCACCAGCCCGCGCACGTCGATAGTGCGGAAGTCCGCCTCGGGAATGACCGCCTGCGCCAATGTGGCGTGGGCCAGCCCCAGGCCGGCCAGCTCGCATTGCGTGGCGACCGTGCGATGCAGGACTGCGTGCGCGAAGACCGCCCCGCGCAGATCCGCCTGAGTGAAAGCAGACAAGGCGATCTCGGCCTTCGTCCACGCCGACGCCGACAGGTCGGTCAACGCGAACGCACACTGCTGCAAGGACGCGCCCTCCCAGCAAGAACCGGGCAGCCGGCAGCGCGTGAAGCTGCAGCCTTCCAGCGCCGCGTCGCCGAAATCCGCCTCGCGCAAGTCGCAGTCGACGAACGTCACGTGCTGCAGACGGCTGCCGCGCAGGCGCGCGCCGCGCCACGTCACCTGATTGAGGACCAGTTTGTCGAGCGTGCGTCCGGTGCCGTCGAGCCCATCCAGATCCACGCCGTGGAGAGGACGCCCGAGGCGCTGCAGATAGGCGACGTCATCCCAACTGATGGCGGCAGCGCTCATGGCAACCTCCGCCCTGGCTCAAGGCGCACACCATCCAGTCGCGCATGATCGAAGCGCGCCTCGGCGCATTCGGCTTGCACAAAGTTCGCCTCGCGCAGGTCGGCCTCACGGAAGTCCGCGCGGCGACACATGGCCTGGTAGAAGTCCGCCGCCTCCGCGTGGCAGCCGCCAAGCTCGCCGCCCATGAATAACGAGCGGTAGAACAGCGCCCGCTCCAGCACGGCGTGGTGCAGGCGCGCGCCGCTGAAATCGCATTCGCGGAATTGCCCCTCGGCGAGGTTCGCGTCGGCCAGGTTTGCGCCACGCCAGCTGCTTTGCTCCGCGCGCACACGCTGCAGGTCGGCGCGTGACCAATCCGCGCCGCCTCCACCCTGCACACGACTGAGATCCGCGCCGGCCCAATGGCTGTCGGTCAGGCGACATTCCATCAGAACGCTGCGGGTCAACGCGGCCTCGCGCCAGTCGCTACCGGCGAAACTGGAACCCAGCGCGACCGTGCGCTGCCACGTGGCGTGCGCCCAGCGGCTGCCGTCGGCCTTGGCGTGCAGCAGCACGCAATCGGCCAGTGTGGTGTGTTCGAGATTGGCGCCCTCCAGCACGATGTTCGGCGCGATCCAGCGCTCGAAGCGCGCACCGGCAAGATCGGCGCCGCGCCAGTCGGCCTCCCCCGCCTGCGTGCCGGCGAAGCTGGCACCGCGGAACACCGTGTCGCGCGCACGGGTGCTGGCGAGATTGGCGCCGTCGAAACACGCGGCGGCGCAGTTGGCCGCGTCCAGCGCGGCGCCGGTCAGCGCCACTTCGCTGAGGTCGGCGCCATCGAGCTGCGCGCCGCGCAAGTCGGAAGCTTCCAGCAAGGCACCGCGCAAATCCGCGCCAGAGAGCATGGCGCCGCGCAAGTCCGCGCCGGCGAGATCACAGCCGCGCAAAGAGCCTCCCTCGCGCACGCGCAACAGCAACCATTGCCCGATCGCGGTGGCCACTTCCGGTTGCAACGGCAAACCCGACACGCTCGGCTGCGGCGAGGCCAGCCGTCCTTTGCGCTGCAATTCGTGGATCTGCTCCACCGCCACTGGCGGCACCCCCGCCACGGCACCGAATTCACTCATCGCGCCCATCGCGCCGGCACGTCCTGCCGCGCGCGCCAGCGCCTCCTCGATGGTGGTCGCCGCGGCAGGCGGCAATTCGGACAGTTGAGCGAGCAGCTCGGCGGCTTCGTCGCGCCGCGCCTGCGCCTGTCCGCGAGCCTCGCGGCCCAGGCGGTCGGCTGCGTCGAGCATGCCGCCAAGGTCGAAATCGCCGCGGCGAATCGCGGCTTCGCCGGGACCCGGCAATTCCACCGCCATCGGACGCGGCGGCGGTGGCGGCGCGGGCATGCCCGTCGATGCCTCGAACTCCGCGGCCAGGCCAGCTTCGCGCGCCGCTCGCGCAGCGAGGCGGCGCTCCTGTTCTTCCTGCGCCTCGGCGTGCCGCGCAGCGCGCAGCGCGGCGTCGGGCTCCGGGGTCAGCTGCGCTTCGTTGAAAACGTGGCGCGCGGCGGTATCGCGATTGAGCCGCAGCGCGAGTACTTCGCCGTAATGCGACAACGACTGTGGTGCATCGGCAGCGTGCTCATAGGCCACCATCAGCGCTTCCACATCCAGCGCGAGGCTGTCTTCCACGCCGATCTCGCCGCGGTGGATCGCCACACCCAGTTCCGCGTCAGGGAAGAACCACACCGTGTCGAACCACAGCGCGACTTCCTCCGCCGCATCCGCCGGCTGGCCGGCGCGATGAGCGAACGCGCGTGGACGGAACTCCGGCAGGAAGCCTTCGATCACGGGCAGCCGCGGATGCATGCCTTCCAGGCGGTAGGATTCGCCGCCAACGAAGAAGCCATCGATACGCTGATCAGGCGGCGCGGCATTGAAGAACTCCGCATGCGTGTCGTCGGCCAGACCCGGATATGACTCGCTGCGCCAGCGCCGCCCATAACTGCCGATCCATTGCCGCCGCGGCATCCAGCCCACGTCCAACTGGCCAAAGCCGGCAGGCGCGTAGCGGCGGCGTGGCGCACGCACGGGCCGGCGCGGATCCTCGATGTTGGGCATGTCGCCGTGATTGCGTCCGAACAACGCCGCCAGCGGGTTGCGCGCATAGCCGCGCCCTTCGGGATTGGCCGGATGCCCGGCGCCGCCGTAGGCGCGCGCCCAGGTCAATGGCATCTGCGTGAACGGCAGCGGCTCGGTGACTTGCAGCCACGGCAGCATGCCGTACATCCATTGGCGGTCGCCGACCACACGCAGCCGCTTGTCCACGCCGCCCACCGCCAGACGCACGGCCTGTTCGGTGACTGCGAGGCCATGCGCCGCGTAAGCGCTGCCGGCGAGCAGCACTTCGCCGCGCGCCTTGGGCATCAGCTCATCCAGCGGACGCCCGGGCGGCAGCGCCGACATCACCTTGCGCCATTGCAGATTGTCGCGCAGCAACGTCTCGGGGCGCCCGCCCAGCGCAAAGAAACTCAGCGTCGCTACCAGCAGACGATCCCTGCCCTGCCAGCGATACGGGCGGTGCATCAGGCCGAGAGTCATCGGTTTGACGATCTTCATGCGCGCCTCATACGTAGATGTAGACCACCGGGATCGACACGCTCAGGCCAACGATGTCCAGCGAGATGCGCGCGGCGGCGAGCGTCACCGACGTACCCACGCCGGTGATGTCCACCGAGGTGGACGAGCCGTGGACGCCCACCCGCGTTTCGCCGCCCGTCACGCTGACGTCGGTGCTTTCGCCGGTGACCGATATGCCCATGCTGCTACCGGTGACGTTGATGCGTGTGGTACTGCCCACGACGCCGATGTCGGTACTGCTGCCGGTCACGTTGATGTTGGTACTGGTGCCGGTGATGCCGATCTGGCTGCTGGCGCCGGTGGCCGAGGTTGTGTCGCTGCTGCCGGTCGCCGAAATCTGCTGTGAGATGCCGGTCACCGACGTGCTTTCGCTCTTGCCAGTCACCGAGGTCTCGTTACGCACGCCGGTCAGCGATACCTGGTCGGCCAAGCCGGTGAGCGAGACGCCCGCGCTGCGGCCGGTGGTGGACATGGAGGTGGTCATGCCTACCGTATCCACCGCGTTGTTCATGCCGGTCGTGCTGACACTGCTTTGCATGGCGGTGGTGGTGACGTTGTTCACCACATTCTGCGTGGTGATGCGCGTGGCCGTGCCCGCCACCTCGTCCTCAGCGAAGGTGTCGCCGGTGATCGTGCTGTAGCTGGTGGTGGTGCCGATCGTGCTCTTGCTCCACGTCTCGGCCGCTTCCATGGTGCTGTAGGTGCTGCCGTAGGACTCGGAACGGCTGAGCAAGCCGGCGGCGCCATTTTCGGAAGTCGAGTAGCTGTAGCTGGCACCTTGCGAATAACTGGTATCGCGATACTGCCCGCTCTCGTAGCTGCCGTTGACGATGCCCACCGCGTGGTCCAGGTCGTAGGCCGAGTGCAAGCCGAAGCGGATGCTCTGTCCATCGCCGTAACTGGTGGAGTAATTGCTGCCGACGTGGGTGTTAGCGGTCCAGCCCGAAGGTGTCACCACCAGGCTGCCGTTGGGCGCGATGAGCTGCTGTACCTCCGGCAGCTCTGATTCGTCGCTGGCGCGCGTCACCAGCACGGTGGAGCCAATCTCCGGCACGGAGTTCATGCTCGCCGACAGCTTCACCCACACCGGCTCGGCAGGCGCGCCGGGACTGGAGAACTGCACGTAGACG
Source organism: Dyella koreensis (assembly GCF_044904565.1). NCBI lineage: Bacteria > Pseudomonadati > Pseudomonadota > Gammaproteobacteria > Lysobacterales > Rhodanobacteraceae > Dyella > Dyella koreensis. The sequence goes on from NZ_JADIKD010000012.1 coordinate 585,505, forward strand.
CCTTTGGCCAACAGATTGGGCGGCGCTGCTTGCGTGTCGCGCAGCCGGCTGGTGGCGGGATCGAAATTGGCCGGCTCGTAATAGCGCCAGTCGGTCGGCCCGCGCCCGGCCACATCCACCACCTTGGCCAGGATGCCGCCCTGCTGCGTGTCCTGCACCGAGAACGCGGTGAGCATCGCCGCCGCGTCGGTGGCCTCGAACTCGTTGGTGTAGCCGCCGTCCGCACTGGCCTTGTGCGTGACCTTGCTCAGCACAAAGGCCTTGTTCTCCAGTGAGGGACGCACCGGCGCGGGCGACACCCCTTCGGCCATGTCGCCGCGCAGGGTGAACTGGCAGCCCACATGGAACCCAGAGCACGTACTGGCGCCGGATAGCTGTCGCGACGAACCCACCATGCTCGATGCCGTGGTACGCACATACTCACGCACCGTGCCGCTGCTCATGCCGTACTGGTAGGTGCGGTATTGATTGAACGGCAGCTCGCCCGGGTCGGCCGGAGTGAACGCGCCAAAGGTCTGGAACGTCGGCACCGGATCCTCATCCGGGGCGTTCTCCTGATGTGCGAAGCGCCCATTCACGCCGGTGCTGGTGAGCGACTGCTGGTAGCTGTACTGGAACACCACGTCGTCCTGCTGCATGCCCAGCTCGTCGATCGCGGTGTACGTGTAGCGCAGCGGACGCCCGAAGGCCTGCGGATAAGCCGGGCGATTGGCGAACACCACCGTGTGCCCGTTGCCCGTGTGCTTGAAGTAGTAATAGATGTGCGCCTTGGACATCATGCGGCGCAGGAATTCGTAATCGCTCTCGCCGGCCTGCAGCCAGTCCTGCACACGTGCCACCGCGATGTTGTCCTCGCCGGACACCGCGTCCAGCGAATAGTCGACGTAGTGCCTTCGCATGAGATCCGCGATCACGTCGCGCACGCTCATCTGTGCGTGCACGGCGTAGCGATTGGTGAGATTCAACCTCCACAGCGCGGGCTTCATGCCGACGCGATACACGCCCGGCTCATCCATGGCGAACGAGCTGACGATGCCGTTGTATAGCGTCATCGACGGTGCCGAACCGGTGCGCAACGCCTGCACGAAACGCGCGGCGGCATCTGGCGACTCGCTCGCCGCCGGACGGCTCAGGCCGACCGTAACCGGGCGCCCGATCAGTGCGTCGAAGTTCAGTGGCGGATTGAGTTTCGGCGCGGTGTTGCCACGCAGCTGCAGCTGGAAGTCAAACGGCTCGGACACTGACTCCGGTCCTTCGAAGGACAGCAGCCGGAAGGTCTCATCGCCCAGCCAACGATTGCCCGCCATCGAGATGCCGCAATGCAGGTAGAGCAGCGGCGAATCGGACTGTCCCGCATGCCCGATCGGCTGGATCGCGGTACGGCCGGCCGTGTCGGTGGGTAACGCGCTCATGCGGCCTCCTGCACATCGTCGGCACGGATGGTGAAGCTCACCGAGCGCGGTTGGCCCGGACTCCCGTCGAGCCACCCCGTCTGGCCCAGCCGCAGACCGTGACCGCTGCCGAAGCCCGCGAGGCGGCGCGGCTTGCCCAGCCACGTCGGCGGAAGATCCGCGTCGTCCACCTGGATCGACACCACCGCGTCGACGTGCCGGTCGAACAGGTAATGCACCATCGCCACCAGCCCGCGATAGCCGTCGCCGAAATGCGTGTCGTGCGCGCCATCCGGCCGATGCGCGCGATCAGGCAGCAGCAGGCACAGGCGTGCGTACGGCACCGGCCCGATGTGCAGGCCGATGGCGGCATGGTTCACCCAGACCCGGCGCCCGAGCGGCGCGCCCTCGCCCAGCGTGCGCTGGCCCAGCAGCGTGCGGTCACCCTTTTCAATGTCGCGCCACGCGCCAACCAGCGCCTCCACCTTCACCGGCGCCCGCAAGTACACGCCCAACACGATCTGCGCCTGCGCCGCACTCTTGCGGCCGTTCGCCACCAGGCCCGAGAGCGCCAGCAAAGCGCGCCGCGGCAAGGGCACGCGACGCGCCAGAATCGCTGCGCCCTCTCCTTCGAACGCCGACAACCCCATCAGCGCGCCGGCTGCTTCCGCCAGGTGTGTGTCTTCCGGACGCACCGCATCGAAGGCCGGCACGCTGGCCGCCTTCAGTTCGTAACGCAGCGTGCTGAGCCGGTGATTGAAGATGTCCAGGAATTCCGCCATCGCCGGGTCGCGTTCGGCCAGCCGCTGGCGCGTCCACTCGGCGAAGCTGTCCGGCAGCGGACCGAGCACGCCCGACAACGCGAAGTTGGCGACGAACAGCTCCAGGCGCGGATGCGCCGCCACGCGGCGGTGCTCCGTGCGAAGACGTCCACGCGAGATTTCGCTACCCGGAAACACCGGCGACATCTCGCCGCGGAAACGCAGGCGCGCCGACACCGCGCGCGCGCCGTCGCGGCGCACGGCCGCGTCTTGCCGCGGCCACGACTGCAAGCGGACCCACTGGAAGAAATCGAAGCTGGCCGGCCGCCGCAGCAGCCGGTCGGCTAGAGACTCACCTGTGCGCCAGTCAGGGGTGGCCATGACTTGAGCTCTCCTCGGCGGTAGGAAGATTCGAGAATCAGTTCGATAACGGTGTTGACCTCCGCGTAGAGCGCCAGGAACCGGTGCAGCACGCTGCCGAACAGCACCGCGCTACCCCCTTCGAAATGGCCCAGGTCCACTTGCAGGCGTACTTGCAGACAATCGACAAAGCCACGCCATGCTTCGCGGCGCGGCATGCGTTTCTGCACACGGCGGGTAGACATCGCGCGCAGTCCGTCGATCTGCCGATAGCCGGTGAGACTGGCCGGGCCCACATGCAGGCGAAGCATGTTCTTGAGCACCGGCGGCCCGCGCTGGCCGTCGACCAGCGACAGATGGTTGAGGCACAGTTGCGACACCAGCGCCCACGGCCGCTCGCCAACCATCTGTGGCGGCTGGTTGGGCGTGGGCTTGCAAGCCACGCGCAGCGAGGTCACCGGGCCGGCGCCCTCCAGATACAACACGGTGCCCACCAGCAGCTGCGACGGCAGCCGGCGATTGGTGCACAGCGCGGTGCCGCCGATCATCTCTTCGGCCGGCAGCATCGGATCGAACTCCGGATCCAGGAAAGATACGAAGGTTTCCGTGCCGTGCACGGCGCCGGTCTGGTTGACCTCGCGGCGCGTGGCGTAGAAGTAGTCGATCTTGTCCAGCCGCTGCATCTCGTCCAGCGAGAAGTACGGAGCGATGGGCCGCGGGCTGCGATCCGGACGGATCGAGATCAATTCCTCCAGGCTATAGATCTCGCAGTAGCGGTGGTTTTGCTCGTCGGCGACCAGGCGGTATTCGTACTGGCGCTGATCGAGCACGAACGGCTCGATACGCTGCGGAAACAGGTTGATCAGCGGCAGGCAGTTGAGTCGCAGCAGATGGCGATCGTAGTAATGGTCCTTCGACGGCGGCACATCGAGCAGGAACAGAAGATCGAACTCCTTGTCCACGCCGGAGAGATCCATGCCAGCCACGTCGAAGAACAGGAATTTCTGTGGAAACGCGAAGTACTCCTGCAACAGTCGGTAGCCCGGATGGGTCAGTGGATTGGCGCCCAGCACGGCCTCGTTGTCGTCGAACCCGCGCCATTGCAGCTGCCCGGCATCGAGATAACGCAGCTCGCCGGTGGCGCGGATGCGCACCGCCATCCGTACCAGGTGCATCGCCAGCGCGTCATACAGCGCATAGGCGTGTTTGTGGTCGACGTGGATGCAGAAGCGCAGGAACGGGATCTTCATGGCATGCACGGGCTCCTTGCCCATGCAATGGATGGTGGCGCTGAGGATGGAAGCGGTGCGGGTATCGGCCGGGTCCAGCGGATAGGCGTTTGCCGCCATCGCTTCCATGTGGGTGACCTTCAACGGCCACAGCGGTGTGTCGTAGCAGGTGCGGAAGCGGCAGCGCACCTGCTGGCCGAGTTCGTTGGTGGCCAGCGCATAGACGTAGCGGCCGCGCTCCAGCGTCGCGCCATGCGCGAAGTTGGCACCGTCCGGGCGCACCTCGATCTCGCCCACCACCATCGACGGCAGCGGCGCTTCCAGGTGCGGGTACAAAAGACCGAGCAGTGCGTTGGGCAACACGGCCTGGTCGATTTCCAGCTGGTAGCGCAGCCGGCCCGCCATCCAGGCGAAGGACTGCACCAGCATCTCCACATGAGGATCGCTGCTGCGCCCGCCGCTGAGCTCGAGTTCTTTGGCGATGGCCGGGAAGGACGCCCCGAACTCCGCCGCCTCGTCGCGCAGCGACGCCAGCTCTTGCTCGAACCACATCTTCAGGCGGGGCGCATCGGCATTCATGCCAGGTCATCCGAATAAGGCAGTTCGAAACGGAATGCGCTGGGCTCGGCTTCAATCTGCACGCTACCGTGCACCACCAGCGCATACGGCCGGATGGATTGGCCAGTCGCCAGCCATTCCAGCCGGGGTGCGCACAGGCGCGGCTCGAAGCGGGCGATCGCGGCCAGCAGGCGCGCGCCGTAGCGCTCGTGCTCCGGCAGGCCGATCCCGGTGTCGACAATCGGCGGCATGCCGAAGTCACAGACACGCGCACTGCTCGCCGCCACGTAGGGACGGCATTCCACGATGCGCTGAATCTGCGCCGCCACCGCCGCCATCGGATCGAACGGCGGTGCCCGCCCCATGTCCGGCTCGCTACGGTTGATCAGCCGCTCCATCAGGAATTGCACGCCACCTTCTCCCCCGCCCCGCGTCTCGCTATCGATGGCTTCAGCTCGTGAACTGACCGATCGGACGATTGCGCGCGATAGACCAGCCGGATGCCAGGTTGCCCGAGGTGTTCATGTCCGCCTCCTGCACCGTGTAGGTCCACAGCACTTCGGTGAAGTTGAGCTTGAACTGCTCGGTCGGCATGTCGTCCGGATTGGACTGGAACTGGATCTCGCTGATGATCGCGTCACGCAGCTCGATGGTGAGGATGTTGGCGGTCTTCTCGCCGGAGTTGCGCGCGATGTAGATCTTGGTCGGATTCTTGTCGCCCTTGCCCAGCGGCATGGCGCGCAGGCAGTACTCGTAGAACTTTACCGAGGTCTTGTCCACGTACTTCACGCAAGTGAACTCGGTAATGATCGGGCGGCCCGAGGTGCGCGCCGAGTTGCTCACGTCGGTGGTGATCTGCTGCTTCATGCCCTGGTGTACGGAGACCAGCTCCAGGCATTGCCCGAGCTTGAGCACCTCGTCGCGCCACTGGTCGTCGATCAGGCTGCCGCCGCCCTTCCAGCCGTTGGGGCCGCCGAAGATCGATGCATCGCCGGGTTGCAAGAGAATGAGGTCCATGGTCGCTCCTGGTTGAGATCGGGGGCCGCGCTCGCGGCATCAGCCTGCGGGCAGATCCGCCACCAGGCGAATCGACGTGGTGAGTTCTTCCAGCTGGAAATGCGGCTTGATAAACACCGTGGCCTTGTACGAGCCGGGCGAGCCGGGTACGTCGGTCACGGTGATCTGCGCGGCGCGCAGCGGATAACTGGCCTTCACCTCCTGCGAGGCGTTGTCGTCCAGCAGCACGTACTGCGAGATCCAGCTGTTGAGGTAGGCCTCGATGTTGCCGCGGGTGAGGAACGCGCCGATCTTCTTGCGCATGATCACCTTGATGTAGTGCGCGAAGCGCGACGCGGCCAGAATGTAGGGCAGCATCGCCGAAAGCTTGGCGTTCGCGTTGGCTTCGTCGCTGATGTACTGGCGCGGCAGGTTGGCGGTCTGCCCGCCGAAGAACGCCGCCTGCCCGGTACCCTTGCAGTTGCACAGTGCGATGAAGCCCAGATCGTTGAGCTCCTTTTCGCGCCGATCGGTGATGGACACTTCGGTCGGGCAGATCATGTTCACGAGATCGGCGTCGTCGCGATAGGTAAACACCGGCAGCCCATCCACCAGGCCGCCGCCCTCGACGCCGCGGATCGCCGCCGTCCAGTGGTACAGCGCGAACGAATGGGTGATGCGCTCGGCCAGCGCGTAAGCGGCGTTGCCCCACAGGAAAGCGTTGTGATCCGGACCGTCGGGCCCCGTCACCGTCTCCTCATAACGCAGGCCCTCGGCCGGACGCGCATCCTTGCCGTATGGCAGCCGCAGCAGAATGTGCGGCAAAGCCAGCGCCACGTAGCGCGAGTCTTCGCTGCCACGGAATTCCATCCACTGCGCCAGCTCCGGCGACTCGAACAACTGACTCAGGTCGCGCGGCTTGGCCAGCTTGTCGAAGCCGTCCAGGCCGAACAGTCCGGGCGCCGCCGCCGCGAGAAATGGCGCATGCGCGGAAGCGGCGATCTTGGTCAGGTTCGACAGCAGCGACATGCTGGCCGGCGAATGGTCGAACTCGTAGCCACCCAGCAGCATGCTGTACGGCGAGCCGCCGTAGGTGCCGAACTCGGCCTCGTAGATCATCTTGAAGATGCAGCTCTGATCGAACTCGGCCGCCTTCTCAAGTTCCTTGCGCAAGTCGTCCATGCTGGCGTTGAGCACGCGCAGTTTCAGCAGCCGGCCGCTTTCGGTGCGCGACACGACGTAGTAGAGGCCGCGCCAGGTCGCCTCCAGATCTTTGAAAGATTTGGTGTGCAGGATCGCATCCAACTGCTGGCCTATCTGCACGTCGATACCGCCGGCGCGCTCGTCCATCAGGCCGTTGGCGCCCAGTGCTACCTGGGTAAGGTCCTTGTTGCCCAGCGGCACCAGGATCTCGTTGGCGAAGCGCCCGGCCAGGCGGCGTGCCTTGCTCAGCGGATCGATCGACAAAAACGCCTGCTGCCGCTCGATCGCCAGCGCCGCCTGGCGCTTGGCCAGTTCGCCCGCGGCGGCAGACTGCGCCTGAGCCGCGAGTACCGCGGCATCGGCGTCATTCTTGTCCTTCTGTGCTTTGACCACGGCGGCATTGGCATCGGCGGTCGCCTGGTCGCCCTTGGCCTTGCCCACCGCGTCCTGTGCCTTGCCGAGCGCCGCGGCGGCGTCGGTGGCCGTTTTTTGCGCGGCAGCGAGCGCATCCGCCGCGGTCTTGACCGCCGTCGCCGCACCGGCCGACGACGCAGCGGCCGCATCAGCGGCCTGTTTAGCCGACGCGGCCGCTTGAGCGTTGCCGGTCATCTGCGCGGCCAGCAGGCTCACCAAGGCCACCGGCACGTCGGCGCCAGCCGCATTTGCCGGCGGGTTGTCCTGCACGTTGATATTGGCGGCGACCCAGGTGTCCGACGACGCGTCGGCGAACGCCGTTTTCAGTGCGCCGATCGCGCCGCCATCGAGCGTGGTGCGATCCAGCAATGCGCCCAGGGCGTCATTGCATTCGGCCATCGACTGCAGCGAGCGCAAGTCGGCGCGCGCGTCGTAGCGCTGACGCAGACTGGGCACCGCATTGACGATGGCCAGCGGCTCGAAATCCGCAAGCGCATTGAAATGCAGTTCGCCGGTGAGGGTCTTGCCTTCGCCGGCGATGGTATCCGCGATGCCGCCCAATGAGATCATGGGCGAACTGTCGGCCATGATCTTGTCGAACGACTCGGCGTCGATGTCGCGCATGCGCCGGTCCTTCAATGCCGGCAGCGCGCTGGCATCCAGCTCGCCCGACAGGTTGGCGAACATGCCGACGATGAAGGCCAGCTCGACCTTCTCGCTCGAGCCGCCCGTCTCGACGTCGTACGTGATGCGCACGCGCGGCGGCCGCACACGCAGTAGCTTCTGTTGGATGCTCTCGACAGTCATGTACAGGCCTCGTTTCTGTGAGCGGCTGCAAAGTCCCTGCGCTTTGAACGCTGCCGCACGCGTTGCGGAACGGACGATTCAAAAGGCGTGCCAACGGCGATAAATGGCGATGCAGCGCGGTTCTTGTCGCGCCACGCATGCACGAAGGCAGATCGGCCGTGTGTTTTTTCACACGACGGATCGCGCCATGCAGGATGAAAACGCAGGCGCAATACGTTGAATCGATGAAGCGAATGGCGCGCATCGCAGAGGCGAGAAAAAAACATCACACCGTGTGCGGAACGACACACCCGGTGTCGTTGTGCATGCTCAATCACTATGCGTTTGGCGACGCGCACGCACGCAGCGTGGGCCGCGCATGAGAAATACCGTCGAAAGATCCACACGCCATCCCGCCCCTCCCTCAGCGGGAAAGTGGCAAGCGGCGTTCTCGGCGCAGGGGATGGACGCGCAGAAAAAAATAAGGCGCGGCAACGGTTCTCAGGCTGCGGCAACGCGACAGCCGAATGCACCATGCGGAATGACCAGCCTCACTGTCGTGAAGCGCCTCCGATCGTCACCGGAATGGAGGAAGAACAGAAAATGTCAGCGCGAGAGCGAGCGTCAACCCTCGCCGCGCCACAGGCGCCAGATCTCACCCGCCCCCAGTCGCTGGCACTCCACCACCTTCTCCTCTTCCAGCAAGCGCAGCGCGTCGGCGACCACTTCCAGCGGCACTTCCACGCCCGCCGGGCGCAACCACCACTGCTGGATACCCTTGACGGAATCGGCGCAGCCCGGCCGTGTCGCCAGATGGCGGGCAATGGCATCGGCAACGACACGTACGGATTGGCCAGTCACTCACGCGCCTCGCCGAAGGGTTTCATTCGCCGGAATCTTGCTCCTGTCCGGCAACGGAAGCGAGCCTGTACTTGCTCACCAGCTTGCTGAACGCGCTGCGGTCCTGGCCCGCCATGCGCGCGGCCCGGGTGATGTTACCGCGCGCCCGTGCCATCGCCGAAGCCACATAGTTGCGTTCGAAATCCGCGATGGCGCGAGCTTTCGCCTGCTTGAACGCGGCATCGTCACCGGCCGTGGCGGGCGACTCCGGCATATCCTGCGGCGGGCCGCTGCGGATCACCTGCCCCTCGCACATCAAGTACTCGCGCTGCACGAAGTGCTCCAGTTCGCGCACGTTGCCCGGCCAGCTGTAGCGCTGCAGCGCGGACAGAAAATCGGGATCGAAACGCTTGGGCACCGTTTGCGTACCGTACTGGCGGTTGAGCCGCCGCAGGAAGGCCTCGGCCAGCTCCGCCACGTCGCCACCGCGTTCGCGCAACGGCGGCATCACCAGCGGCATGACCTTGAGCCGGTACAGCAGGTCGCGACGGAACTGCCGTGCCTTGACCAGCTCGTCCAGGTTGGCATTGCTCGCCGCGATCAACCGCACATCGGTCGAACGCGTCTGCGTGCCGCCGACGCGGCGGTATGTGCCGTCCTGCAGGAAGCGCAGCAGCGATGCCTGCGCCTTCAACGAAAGCGTGTCGACCTCGTCGAGGAACAGCGTGCCGCCCTCCGCTTCGCTGATCAGTCCCGGCGATGCCTGGCGCGCGTCGGTGAACGCGCCGCGCTCGTGCCCGAACAATTCACTCTCCACCAGCGAGTCGGCCAGCGCGCCGCAATTCACCGCGACGAACGGTCTCGATGCGCGCGCACTGAGATAGTGCACCGCCCTGGCCCCCAACTCCTTGCCCGTGCCGGTTTCTCCGCCGATCAGCACGGTCACATCGAATTTTGCGATACGACGTATCTGCGCAATGACGTGTGCGAACTGCGGCGAGGATCCAAGCAGATTGGATTCCGCGATATCGACCATGATGCCCCCTGTGCGGGGTATCGCATCCTTTGCCTCCATGGCGATGCCCCGGACTGGCAATGTTGCCCCTCGCCTCGCGCGACCACAATATGCACACGTCAGGAAAAACCGCATGCGCAGCGGCTTGAAGACGTCCAAATGTCTTTTTCATGTGAAGAGAGCGGCGAGCGCGCCCGCTTCGATTCACCACAGGGGGCTCGTCCATCCATGTTCGCCAAGCTCGGCCTGATCTTGCTGATCCTGTTGTTCGGAGCGTTCGCCTTCGCGGGCGGCATGATGGCGCCGGATCACTGGCGCGCCCCCATGCTCGCGCTCGCCGCGTCGTGGCGCCCTCCTGCCGCTGTTTCCGCAATACATGTTCCTGCACCCGCCACATCCATCGTCACACCGGCACCGGCAGCCACCGCTGTTTCCACCAATGCGCTACTGGTAACCAGCGATGTGGCCGCGCCGGCACCGGCGGCAGGACAGCCCGCCTATGCGTTGCAGCTGGGTCAGTTCATCGTTGCCGGCGACGCGGACGTACTGGAGCGCCAGGCACAGTCGCTCGGCCTCCCGCTCTCGCGCATCGCTGCCGTCGATCCCGATCACGCGTCGTGGACTGTGTTGGCCGCGGGGCGTTTCCCCTCACCCGCCGCGGCGCAGGATGCGACAGCACGCGTGCAGGCCGTGCTCAAGCTCGCCAGCACGCCAGTGATACGCCTGCCGGCAGAAGGCAAACCGTCGTCATAAGAACAGCCCCCGCCTGGCGTGCGCTGGATCGCGCCAGCCAGCCTCGCCCAAGGTCGGCACGAAGCAGATCTTGACCTGAGCCATGCCCTGCGAGGTAAAAAACACCCGCTTGGTGGCCGACTGCCGATCGGGCGTGATGAACCAGCGCTCGTCGCCGACGGCCAGCCCCCAGGAAGAAACGCGGCAGACCCACAGGTCGGCGTTGCCGCGCGTATCGACGATAGCCACGCGCACCTGCGCCTCGCCCATGGTGTCCGTTACATAGATGCGTGCCATGTCTCCCCCGGCGCCAGGCGGCTGTCCTTCGGCGACCTAAGGTATCTGGTTCGCCCAGGCCTAAACAGGCTGGAGGCTTTGCAACGCCGTCGGCAGCAACTCCGCCACCGTCGGATGGATATGCACGGCATGGGACACGGCGGTGTATGGCGCGTTGGCGTACATCGCATCGAGCAGGCAATGAATGGCCTCGTCGCCGTTCACGCCGAAAATGGCTGCGCCGAGCAATGCCTGGGTGGATCCGTCGACGACGACTTTCATGAAGCCGACCGTCTCGCCGCGCTCGACCGCACGCCCCACCCGCGACATGGGCCGCACACCGACCAGCACGTTGCGACCGGATTGCCGCGCTTCCTGCTCGGTCATGCCGACGCGCGCCAGCGGAGGGTCGGTAAACAGACTGTAGGCAAGAATGCGGTCGGAAAGACGGCGCTGGCCTTGGTCGAGCACGTCCGACGCGACAATCTCGAAATCGTTGTAGGACGTATGGGTAAAGGCGCCTCGCCCATTGCAGTCGCCCATGGCCCATATGCCGGGCACATTGCTCCGGCAATGCTCATCGACCTGGATGTAGCCGCGCGCATCGACGGCAACGCCCGCCTTGTCCAGGCCAAGATCATCCGTATTCGGGCGACGGCCCACCGCAAGCAGCAAGTGCGTTCCCACCGCCTGCTCGCAGAGCGTATTGCCTTGGGCTTTCACCCTCACCGCGCCGGCCGTTCCTTCCAGGGCGATGCATTCCGCACCCAGGTGAACGGTGATGCCTTCGTCCTGAAGCAGTGCCAGAACGGCTTTCGAGACGTCGTCGTCTTCGCGCGGCAACAGACGCGGGGACCGTTCGATAATGGTGACCCTGGATCCGAAGCGGCGAAACATCTGCCCGAACTCCAGGCCGATGTAACTACCGCCGACGATCATCAGGTGCTCCGGCAGATCGCGCAGTTCCATCATGCCCGTATTGGTGAGGTACGGGACGGTATCGATGCCGGGAAACTCGGGCACCGACGCGCGTCCGCCGACATTGATGAAGAAGGACTCCGCTTCGATAAGCGTATCGCCCACCCGCAAGGTCGTCGCCGATTCGAACCGAGCGTGTCCTTCAAGCAAGGTCACCTGGGGCATGTTGCGAAGCCAGTGGTCGACACCACGGCGGGCATCGCCGGAAATACCCTGGGTCCGCTCCCAGACCCGTTGCATATCGACGTGTGAATCCTGGGCCTGCCGCACGCCGTACTCATGTGCGCGACGCGACATATGCGCGACGTAGGCGCTGGCCACCATGGCCTTGGTCGGTATGCACCCGGTGTTTACACAGGTACCGCCGACGAGCTTCCGCTCGATCACGGCGACACGCTTCCCTGCGTTGCCCAGCTTTTCGGCGAGTGGTGGCCCCGCCTGCCCCGCACCGATCACGACCGCATCAAAATGCTGACTCATGAGACCTCCAGGCATCCGGTCGACCAACGATGCGCCATGGCCATCGATAGGGGAAACGATTCGCGCAGCGTGGAGAGTATCAGGGTCTTAATCCGGCTCCGGATTCAGGAACTTGTGCACTGCCTGGATCACCACCGATCCTTCGCCGACACCGGACGCCACGCGTTTGACCGAGCCGCTGCGCACGTCTCCCACCGCAAAGATGCCGGGCTTGCTGGTAGCAAACGGTACGGAAGTAGGCACGCCCTCGCCATCGATACCGGTGATAACAAAACCCTTCGCGTCCAGTGCAAGACAGCCATGGAGCCAGTCCGTGTTTGGCTCGGCGCCGACCATCACGAACACATTGGCCACCGCCCGGGTTTCGCTTGAGCCGTCGCGCCGCCCGGACCACGTCACCTGTTGCAGCCGGTCGCCGCCCTCAAGGCCTACAATCTCTGTTTCGGTATGCAACGTGATGCGCGGCGATTGAAGGATGCGCCGAATGAGATAGTCGGACATGGTGGCCGCCAATCCGATTCCGCGCACGAGCATATGCACGTGCGCAGCAATGCGCGAGAGAAACACGGCGGCCTGCCCCGCGGAATTTCCACCACCCACCACGATGACTTCCTCGCCAGCGCAAAGCTTCCCCTCCATGGGCGTTGCGGCGTAATGGATTCCCTGCCCTTCGTAGCGCTCGTAGTTGGGTACGTCGAGCTTGCGATAGCGCGCACCTGTCGCGATCACCACGGCGCGCGCCGTTACCCGCTGTCCATCGTCCAGCTCCAACTGGTAAGGCTGCGATGCACAGTGAAGGTTCGCCACGTTGCGCGAGATGGCCAGGCGAGCCCCAAACTTCTGCGCCTGAATCTGCGCACGACCCGCCAGCGCCTGCCCGGAAATGCCCGTGGGGAATCCCAGATAGTTCTCGATCTTCGACGACGTACCCGCCTGACCTCCGGGTGCCATGCCTTCGATCACAATGGTTTCCAGACCCTCGGAGGCGGCATAGACCGCCGCAGCCAACCCCGCTGGCCCTGCCCCCACCACGGCGACGTCATGGACGTAGCCAGGCTGGAGCGACTCGGTCAGACCCAGTCTGTCGGCGAGCTCCGCCGTCGACGGGTTCATCAACATCTGGTGGTCTGGCGAAACCACGACGGGAAACAGATGCGGCTCGACGTCGAACGTATCGAGCAGTCCGGTCGCCTTCGGGTCGAGATCGGTATCGATCAGGCGATGCGGGTAGCCGTTGCGGACCAGGAAGCGCTGGAGCCGCAGCGTGTCGGCGCCATGGCCAGGCCCTATCAATACGACACCGCCAATGCCCAGCTGGATGATGCTCACGCGGCGAAGAATGAACGCGCGCATGATGATCTCGCCGATGTCAGGCTCGCCACTGATCAGCTTGCGAAAGTTATCGCGCGTGATGCGGATTAGGCGGCTGTCTACCAACGTCAACCCTGACACCAGGATCATGCGCTGGTTGAAGTGGTCGAGCTCGCCGGTGAATTGATGGCGCGTATGCGTAGTGACCGTGCGCGGATGGCCATCATTGTCGATATCGACGATCTCGATACCGCCATCCAGCACGAAGAAGAAATCCGCGCCTCGCTGGCCACGCTCAAAAAGAACCGTACCCGCGGGCACTTGCTCGGCCTCACCATACGGCGCGACACGCTCAGCCATCTCATCGGTCAGACGCGGAAATCGCTGTGCGTCGCGCGTGTCAGGCTCAGGTGCAAGGTGAGCGTTGTTGCCTGGCGTGCTGCGCATCTCGTCTTGCATGGTGCATCTCGCTATCCGGTGATGGGCTATCGACAGATCGGCGTCCTTGGGAAGGGAAATAGCCAGGGCCATGCCCTGCCCATCCCCTTCCCAGGACCATTTCGGCGTAATGCGCCGTCCATCATCAGGCTACGCCCCACGCCGAGGCATCGCCAACATCATCGTTGGTTCGCGTGCTTCAGGAGCGGATGAACTCAAGCAAGTCGTTGTTGACCTGCTCCTGATGGGTGGCGGTCAGGCCATGCGGTGCGCCCGGGTAGACCTTCAGCGTGGCGTGCTTGACGATCTTGGCCGAGAGGCGGCCCGAGTCGTCGATCGGCACGATCTGGTCGTCGTCCCCGTGAATGACCAGCGTCGGCACCTCAACCTTCTTCAGGTCCGGGGTGTAGTCGACTTCGGAGAACTCCTTGATGCAGTCGTACTGCCCCTTGAGGCCGCCCATCATGCCCTGCATCCAGAACGAGTCGCGCATACCCTGCGTCGCCTTGGATCCCGCGCGATTCGCGCCGAAGAACGGGCCGGAGAGATCCTTGAAGAACTGGGAACGATCGGCCAGGGTCTTCTGGCGGATATCGTTGAACACGTCGATCGGCAGGCCACCGGGGTTGTTGGCGGTCTTGACCATGATCGGCGGCACCGCTCCGATCAGCACCAGCTTGGCCACGCGTGCATTGCCGTGACGACCGATGTAATGAGCGACTTCACCGCCGCCGGTGGAGTGACCGACCAGCACCACGTTCTTCAGGTCCAGCTTCTCGATCAGCGTCGCGAGATCGTCGGCATAGGTATCCATGTCGTTGCCGTTCCACGGCTGGCCCGAGCGGCCATGGCCACGACGGTCGTGCGCGATGGTGCGATAGCCGTGCGAGCTCAGGAACAGCATCTGGGCATCCCAGGCGTCGGCGGTCAGCGGCCAGCCGTGCGAAAACACGACGGGCTGACCCTTCCCCCAATCCTTGTAATAGATCTGCGTTCCGTCTTTGGCGGTAATCGTGGTCATGTCAGAGTGTCCTGGTCGAGGTGAGGTAGGTGCGACTGCGCCGTGGCTGGAAACGCTCGCTGCAAATCCAGCCATAGGCAATGCCAGTGCGGCGGAAACCACGGCGGCGCTACCGAGAAAAGCGCGCCGCGATGGATCGATATCAAGGCTTGAGTCTTTCGACGACATACGGTCTCTCCTGGTTTGACTCTTCACTCCCCCATAGACCGTGCACGCGACAGGTCATGCAGGTGTCGGCAAGGCGACACCTGCGCGGCGGCATGGGTGGAGAGATCCGGCGGGACAAGCCGATGCCGGCCTGTCGTTCATTGTCTCCAGCCGCGAACAGATGCGAAGACCTATCGAGGTAAACCTCGCCTACCCATCCGGGTAATTGCCAAGCCGCGGAGCCGCCGTATCGACTCAGGTATTTCGTCCCGACTCGAACAAGAACCACATCCGGCGCTCTGCTTCGTCCATCCAGTTTTCCAGCAGGCTGGCCGTGGCCACGTCGCCGTACTGATCGCACAGGTCATGCACTTCGCGCATGGTGGAGGCGATACGTGCATTGTCCTCGCGAAGTTCGGCCAGCATGTCGGCTGGCGAGACGAAATCGGCATCGTTGTCGTCGATGCGTTTCAGTCGTGCGATATGACCGATGGAGCGCAACGTCGTGCCGCCGATTTTGCGCACGCGTTCGGCGACGGGATCGAGCGTGGCGTAGATGCTGTCGGCCTGCTCGTCCAGCAGCAGGTGATAGTCGCGAAAGTGCGGCCCGGACATATGCCAATGGAAGTTCTTGGTCTTCACATACAGCGCGAAGAAATCCGCGAGCAGGACATTGAGCTCGCCGCCAATATCGCGTCGAGCATCCTCGCCCAAGGCGCTGGGCGTGGTCAGTGGCGCTTTGCGGAGCTGTTTGGCTTTGCTGCTGTCTTTCATCGTCGTCTCCTTGGTGGAAATGGCTTATCGAGCGGATGACATCAGCCGCTGGCGCTCGCATCGCGATGGAGAAAAGCGGCCAGCGCCACCACGGGCGGCAGGGCAAAACACCAGGCACCTACGCCGGCATAAAGCAGCGCGGCCAGCGCGCAGCCCAGCGCGAACGTGAGTACCGCCTGGCCCATGCGCGCCAGGCGTCCGTGGATAATTTCCGTCTGCTCAGCGGGCACGCCCTGCAACAGGTCGCCGACGTCGAGCATGATCTGGGTGGTAGTGCCAGTCATCAGCGTGGTGGGCGGTGCGCTGCCCAGATGCACTCGCTGCAGAGCGTTCTGTACCGCCATGCCCGCCACCAGCGTGAGGCCAGTAACCATCTCGGCCCAGTTATCGCCACGCGGGAAAGGGCTGCAATAAACGGCGAGAACGCCGCCCGCGGTCAGCAACGCCAGCTTCACTCCCAGCAGGGTCTTGAGCACCGGCCAACCGCGATCGATCAGGCGATAGCGCAGCAAGCGCGCCAATACCACCACCGCGCAAAAGGTCGGCAGCGCCAGCAGTTTGGTGACGATGCCGGACGTGCCCAGCACCAGCGCCGCGCCAATGGTGACGAAGTTGCCGGTGACGTGGGCGGTGAACAGGCCGTGCAAGGCCATGAAGCCCGCCGTGTCGACATAGCCTGCATTGAAGCTGAGTAGGGTCGGCAAAGTCAGTTTCATAAGCGTTGGTTCCTAGAGATGTCATGCGGCGTGCCGGCGCTCGCCGGCCTTACCATAAGTACTTGAGCTCGACGCCCAGATAGTTGCTGTTGTGC
Organism: Dyella koreensis; assembly: GCF_044904565.1. Classification (NCBI taxonomy): domain Bacteria; kingdom Pseudomonadati; phylum Pseudomonadota; class Gammaproteobacteria; order Lysobacterales; family Rhodanobacteraceae; genus Dyella; species Dyella koreensis. The sequence goes on from NZ_JADIKD010000012.1 coordinate 602,026, forward strand.
CCACCCGCGCGACGGATGGCATCGCCGATATCGAAATGAACCATCTCCACCGCCGCGGCGAGATTGGCATTGAAGGCGTAGTCGGCGCGTAGTTGCCCGTAGGCGCCAGTCCAGCGGCCACCCTTGCCCGCGGTGCCTGGCACCGCGACGTTAGGCTGCGTATATACCGCGTCGGCCGTCGTCTCGCGCCACTGCAAACCGAGCGCTCCCATGACGGTCAGGCGTGAGGTAGGTTTCACCGTGACGGAGGGCTTCACGTGGATGAAGTTCGTGTAGCCGGTGTAGCCCGCCAGCGTGACGTAGTAACCGTTCGGAAACAGCGGATTGAAGGTGCCGATGGTGTTGTCGCCGCGACGGCGATCCCCCGAGGCCGCATCGACCTGCAGGCCGATGCGTGGCCGCCAGTCGATCGATGTAAAGGTGTACCCGGCGCGTGTGCCGATCGCCCAGGCGCGAATGTCTTTCGCGCCCACCGAACCACGCTGCGCCATCGCCTCGATATCCCAGTCGAAGCCACGCGCCGCACCAGCGTAGCGGGTGTCGAAAACATGGCGAAGCTCGCGCCCGCTGCCGTCGATGTATCTTGCGTTGTCCCGCGCAAAGAGCGAGTAGTACGCGGACAACTCCTGCGTACCGAACACCAGGCGTTCCGCGCGTAGCATGCTGAAACGCAGATGGCGATTGGAGGTATCGTCGAAATCATGCTTGTCCGCGTACTGCACCGGCTGGCTGATAAAGCCGATGAAGCGCCAACGGCCGGTTTCCCAATCCGCCCACACGGCATCGAAAGCCTGGCGCACATTCGGGCCGTCCCTCAGCGAAACGAAGCGCTGCAGATCGAAGGCGAACTCCTGGCGCCCGATGCGCGCCTTGAAGGTCCCCGCCGCGAACGTATTGGTGAACGCCAGGAAAGCCAGCCGCAGGTCGAGCGGATTCCTGTCGACCGGCGTGGTGTTGCGCTTGCCGTAGTCGCGGGCGTCTTCCAGCTGGGTGAACAGCTGCCAGTGCTGATTGAGGTGAAGATCCGCATGGATCTGCAAGCGCTGGATCAGGTAGCTGTCACTGCGGTTGCCGCCCGCGCCAAAGCCCACGGCGTCATTCGACTCCACGCGCTCGCGCAGATTCAGGCCCAGCGAGAGATAGCTGGCGGGGTTGGTCGCGGATAGCGGGATGTATTTGAGCGCATCGCCCGGCTCCGTCCGCAACGCCGGGTCGGCCAGTGGCGACCAGTTCTCCTGCCAGCGATTGAACAGCGGCACCGGCCTCGCGGGTGTCGTTGTCGCATCCTGCGCCGCTGCCGCATGCGCGAACATAACTACCGCGGCGCAGGCGAGAGCGGCGCATCGCATCGCGCTTACTTGCCCGCCGCCGCGTGAATCTCCGCGACGTAGTTGCCTGGAAACGCCACCATGGCGATCCGCCGTCCATCGGCGGTGTAGGGCTCCACCAGCACCTTCGCACCACTGGCCTTGGCTTTGGCCAAGGTGTCATCCAGGTTGATCACTTCGTATCCGGTGAGTTCATGCCCATAGGGGTACGGCAGATGGCCGTCGGTGACCTGCACCGACATCTTGCCGAAGGTGGACTCGATACGGACCCGACGATAGGTGTCGTTGGAACGCCCTATCTCGACACCGGGCGCATGCGCATCGTCGGAAACGACCTTGCCGTGGGAGAACGCGAGGAAGCTGTGGATGAACGCATTCGCGCGATCCTTGGATACGTAGACGCGGTTCTCCGGCACGGTCTGGAACGCCGCGTAGTTCGGCGCGGTGGTGTGCCAGTAGAGCTGCATGTTCACGCCGCCCGGCCACTGGATGACCGCGTCGCGGCCGATCGGATCGGGAAAGGCGTCGACGATGACGTCGGCGCCGGCTGCCCGCGCGGCGCGGATCGCCGTGTCCATGTCCTTGACCAGGTAACCCGTACGCTCCGCCCCGAACGGATGCGGCACCGGCGTCTTGAAGCCGAACAGCGACACCGTGCCCACCGGTGTCTGCAACAGCTGCGAGGACGTACTGCTCGGCGTGGGCGTGACGGTCACTACGACCTGTTTGGTGCTCTGCCCGCCAAAGGTGGCGGTGAAGCTCTGCACGAAACGGTCGACTTCGGCGGGATCGACATACACATGCGTGGTGTCGTACTGCGAACCCACCGCCACCTCGGGTGTGGCCTGCGCGGTGCGCGCCTCCAGGGGGGCGACGGTGGCGAGCGAGGCCGTTCCGATCCCGAGGACCGCCGCCAGAACGAGAGACTTGATGCGCATGGGAAGCTCCAGATCAGGATGACTACAGAAGATGGGTGAGTGAATCGATCGTCATGTCGATGCGGCGCGCCGTTCGCGCAGGTCATGCCACGCCACCAGCAAAAACCCGCCGGCCAGGCCGAGATGCTCGAAGAACGTATTGGCGGCAGGTATCCGCTGCGGCGGCGGCAGCTCCCAGAAGCGTGCGGCCATAAAGGTCGCCATCACCGTGAACATGGCAAGCGCCAGTGCACCCAGCCAGCGATAGAAGCCGGAGAGGATCAGCAGCGAAGCACCGAACTCCAGCGCGATGGTCGCCACCGCGAACAGCTTCGGCGGCGACAGACCGAAATGTTCCATCTCGGCTATAGCGCTACCGAAATCCACCGCCTTGTCGAAGCCGCCCTGCAGATAGGCCGCGCACAGCAGCAGCAAAGCCACCCAGCGAATGACCGGTGAGCCGATGAAGTCGCGCATGCTCATATCGCCCAGCACGCGCAGCCCAGCGCGCCCCAGAATGATTTGAGATCGGCGATCGGCAGCTTGCTCGACCATGCCGTAGCGTGATCGTGTCCATGGATGCCGCAGGCATGAGCGCACCCGCACGACTGCATCGCCATCTGGCGCACCGCCGCAGCACCCGCCTTGTTCTCGCCCCATGCGGCATAGCCGCCATAGCGGCGCACCGGTGACCAGTCCGGCATCGCGGGCGGGATCGGTGCTTCGTCCAGATCCGTGAAGCCGCCGGCGGCGTAGACGATCCGGCCGCCGACCATCGTCAGCTCCGAGGAGGTGTCCGCGATCTCGCTCTCCGCGCATGCAAAGAAGTCACGATCCGGCACCACCAGATCCGCGAACTGGCCAACCTTGATCTGGCCCTTCTTGCCCACTTCGTTGGAGAACCAGGTGACGTTCTCGGTCCACATGCGCAATGCGGTCTCGCGATCCAGGCAGTTGCGCTGCGGATAGAGACGCAAGCCGCCCACGGTGCGGCCGGTGATCAGCCACGCCAGCGATACCCAGGGGTTGTACGAAGCGACGCGGGTCGCATCGGTACCGGCCGACACCCGTACGCCCTTCTCCAGGATCTTGGCCACCGGTGGCGTGGCTTCCGCCGCGCCCATGCCATAGCGCTCGACGAAGTACTCGCCCTGATAGGCCATGCGGTGCTGCACGGCGATGCCGCCGCCGAGCGCCGCGATGCGATCGATCGATTGCTCGGAGATCGTCTCGGCGTGGTCGAAGAACCAGTTCAGTCCCTCCAGCGGAATGTCCTGGTTCACACGCTCGAAGACATCCAGCGCGCGGCTGATGGTTTCGTCGTAGGTGGCATGCATGCGCCACGGCCAGCGGTTCTCGGCGAGGATGCGCACCACGCCTTCGAGGTCGCCTTCCATCTCCGGCGGCATGTCCGGCCGCGGCTGGCGGAAGTCCTCGAAATCCGCCGCGGAAAACACCAGCATTTCGCCGGCCCCGTTATGGCGGAAGTAGTCGTCGCCCTGCTTGTACTTCGACGTGCGCGTCCAGTTGAGAAAGTCGTCCTTCTCCGCCTTGGGCTTCTGCGTGAACAGGTTGTAGGCCAGGCGGATGGTCAGTTGGCCTTCGTCGGCCAGCTGCTGGATTACCGCATAGTCTTCCGGGTAGTTCTGCGAGCCGCCACCGGCATCGATCGCACCTGTGACGCCGAGGCGGTTGAGCTCGCGCATGAAATGGCGCGTGGAATTGAGCTGGTAGTCGAATGGCAGCTTCGGGCCGCGCCCAAGCGTTGCGTAGAGAATCGCCGCATTCGGCTTGGCCAGCAGCAGGCCCGTGGGATTGCCGTCGCTGTCGCGCACGATCTGCCCGCCCGGCGGTTCGGGCGTGTCGCGGGTATAGCCGACGACGCGCAGCGCGGCCGCATTGAGCAGCGCGCGATCGTAGAGATGCAGCAGGAACACCGGCGTGTCCGGCGCCACGGCATTCAGTTCTTCGATCGTCGGCAAGCGCTTTTCGACGAACTGATGCTCGGTGAAACCGCCGACCACACGCACCCATTGCGGCGGCGGAGTGATCGCCACTTGCTGCTTGAGCATCGCCATCGCGTCGGCCAGCGAACGCACGCCATCCCAGCGCAGTTCCAGATTGAAGTTCAGGCCGCCACGGATGATGTGCAGGTGGTTGTCGATCAGACCGGGCAGCACGCGACGGCCCTTGAGATCGATCACGCGCGTACCGGCACCAGCCAACGCCATGACCTCCGCGTCGCCGCCCACGGCGATGAAGCGCCCGCCGGCGATCGCCACCGCCGACGCATGCGGGTTGCCGCGATCGAGCGTGGCGAACTGGCCGCGATGCAGGATGAGCTCAGGCGTAGCCGGTGCGGGGCTCATGACTTTGCCTCCGTCTCCGGCTTGGCGGTGTGCTTCCCTTCGGGGAGCTGGCCGAACACATGCGGCTTGATCTGCCCGCCGAACCAGGCGGTTCCCGCAGCATCCCGGTTCAGCAGGTGCTTGACCAGCGGCGGAATCTGTTCGCCGGCAAGAATCCCCAGCAGACCGACCAGGGCAATCACTGGCGGCGCGGGCGAGCGGACTTTGAGCAGGGCATAGACGATGCCTACCAGCAAGCCCGCGGCAAGAGAAAGAACATAGGGCTTCATCGACCTCTCCACTCGACTACGTGAAAGCGGCGGCCGCCAGGCCGCCACTCATGACCGCGCTCAGCCTTCGTGCGCACCGAACATCGACTTGGCGTAGGTGATGCCCAGGCCATAGGCGCCGCCGTACTGCCGGGCAATGCCGGTAGTGCTGTCGTACGACTCGGTGCGCGCCCAGTCGCGCTGCAGTTCCAGCAAGTATTGCAGTGCCGTCATCGGGCGCACGCCCGCCTGCACCATGCGCTCGACGGCCCGATTGTGAGCCTCGGCCGAGACGTCGCCACAGGCGTCGGTGATCACATAGACCTCGAAGCCCTGGTCGAGGGCCGACAGTGCCGGACCAACGATGCAGACCGAGGTCCACAGGCCAGCCATCACCAGACGGGTTTTGCCGATCGCATTCACCTGCTTGATGACGGCAGCGTCTTCCCAGGTATTCATCGAGGTGCGGTCGAGCAGCGCCTGGCCCGGGAACGGGTCGGTGACCTCGGTGAACATCGGGCCGGAGAAGCTCTTCTCCGCCACCGTGGTAAGGATCGTCGGCACCTTGAAGCTGGCGGCCGCGCGCGCCACGAGGCCCGCGTTGTTGCGCAGCGTGATGGCGTCAATGGAATGCGTCGCGAACGACATCTGCGACTGGAAGTCGATCATGATCAGCGCATGATCTTTCGGGGTCAGCAACAACTTGCCCGGGGTGGGCGTTGCGGTGATGGACATCTCGGTCTCCTGAGTAAAAGCAGGGATGGCAGTTCCCGCATGGATGCCTTGGAGAGGCGTTCTGCGGGACTAGCGGAGAGGTTCACTTTCCTCTAGATGCGCGCACACGCACAGCCTGGAAAGAGCAAGTCGTGGCTACCCGATTGGGGGTATCCGCAAGCTCTATGGGTAGGAGCGCACCCTGTGCGCGATGGGCCTGCGAAGCGCTGACCTGTCACGGTCGCCCACAGGGTGGGCTCCTACAGGGGGATGTGGGATTTACGAGTCTAGGAAGCCGCGACGGATCGCGATGGTCACCGCATGCGTGCGGTCCGACGCGTCCAGCTTCGCCATGATGCTCTTGAGGCGCGCTTTCACTGTGTCTTCGGAAATGCACAGCATCTCGGCGATGCGTTTGTTGCTATGCCCCGTGGCAACCAGGCGCAACGCACTCAGCTCCTTGGCGGTAAGCATGTCCGCCATGGCATGCGAGGCAACCTCGCTCGCCAGTTCGCCGACGATCATGCGGCGTCCTATCGCCGCGCCGCGGATCGCCTGCAGGATGTCGTCGCGGGTGGAGGTCTTGAGCAGATAGGCTGTGGCGCCGGAAGCCAGCGCCTGTTTCACCCGGGCATCGCCAGGATAGGTCGTCAGGATCACTAGCCGTGCCGAAGGAAATTCGCCACGGATCTCCGCGATAGCTTGCAGGCCATCCATCCGCGGCATCTGCAGATCGAGCAGCGCCACGTCCGGCTGCAGCTCGCGATAGCGGGCAACGCTTTGCGCGCCGTCAGCTGCCTCGCCGACCACGGTCATATCGGGTGCGCTATCGATTGCCGCACGCAGGCCGTCCCGCATCACCGGGTGATCGTCTGCAATGAGCACTCGAAGCATGCTTGTCTGGTTGTCCACGCCACTCACTATCCGATGCGACACCCTAGGGTTCAATGCCCATTCGGGTGAAAGAGCGTGCCACAAAGCAGCGACGATGTAGTGCGTTGCCGATACACTGTTCGCCGGCCACTCAGGCGAGTGTCGGTGGTAACGGGGCATCTTCAATTAGCGCGATGTTTATGAGGCGATGTAAGCGCAACGCGCTACTTATTTGGCTGAGCGTCGGCCTGCTGGGTTTCTGGTCGTGGGCGATCGCGCAGACCGGCGCGGCCGCCGATCAGTTTCGACAGACGTCCTGGACGGTCGAGCGCGGCGCGCCGGCGGATATCTGGGCGTTTGCGCAGGATGGCGACGGATTTCTATGGCTTGGCACCGGCACAGGGCTATATCGCTTTGACGGCGTGGCGTTTGAGCGTTTCGCGCCTACGCCGGGCGAAGACTTCCGCTCGCTGGATATCACCGCATTGTCCATGCAGCCCGATGGTTCGCTATGGATCGGCTCGTTCTATGGCGGCGCCAGCGTGCTCAAGGCGGGCCACCTCACGCATTACGGCGAACGCGATGGCTTCCCGTCCGGCATGGTGGTCGCTTTCGCCCAGGCCGGCGATGGCAGCCTATGGGTGGCCAGCCGCGACGGCCTGGCTCGCTTCGACGGCAAGCGCTGGCAGGTCATCGGCAACGACTGGAACTACCCGGCAAAGCGGGCCGACTGGATGATGACTGATCGCGAAGGCACGCTGTGGGTGACCACCGGCGATCAGCTGCTGTTTCTACGCAAGGGTTCCCACCACTTCGAGTCCACCAGCGAACAGGTCAGCCAGGACGCGATCCTGGCACAGGCTCCCGATGGCACCTTGTGGCTGTCCGACGGACTCCACGGTACCCGCGCCCTGCCCGGCCTTTCCGCCGCGCATCCTTCACTCGCCCCGGGCCGGGTACCCGACAAGACCTCTTTCGCGTATTCCAAACGCATGCTGTTCGACCGGGATGGCAACCTCTGGGGCACCGATGCCGCGCGCGGTGGCGTGTATCGCCTGGCTTCGCCTGCGCGGCTGGCGGACGGCCGCTCGCTGCGGGCCGAAGATCTCGATGGTGTGTTCAATCGCGGCAATGGCCTGCCTTCCGATGTGGCCGTGCCGCTGCTCGAGGGGCGCGAGGGTAATGTGTGGACAGGTACCAACCTGGGCCTCAGCAGTTTTCATCACAACAGGGTGCAGGTGCCGGCCAACACCTTGGTAAACCCCTCCGCCAATTCCGCGCTCACGACCGGCGACGAGGGCGCGATCTGGCTCGCCAATGGCGGTTCGCTGCTGCGGGTCACTGCGCGAGGCCGCGAGGTGGTAAGCGAAGGTCTTCCGGATATCAGCGCCGCGCTTTATGGGGCGGACAAGACCCTATGGGTCGTCGGACACAACCAATTCGGCCGGGTCATCAACGGCAAGCTCGTCGAACTCGAGCTACCGGTAGCGAGCAAGCACGTGAACATCCAGGCGATGGCTTCGGACCGGGAAGGCGGACTCTGGGCCAGCTTCGCCAAGAACGGCCTCTATCATTGGCAGGCGAATCGCTGGACGCGCATCGACCAGGGCGAAGAACTCAACGCATCAACGCCGACAGCACTCGCTTACGATGACGCGGGACATGTGTGGGCCGGCTATCCCGGCAACCGGCTGATGCTGATCGACGGTCAGGCCCGGCAAATGTTCGGGCCAGCTCAAGGCCTGCAAGTCGGTAACATCGCGACCATACAAGCGCGTGGAAGCGAGCTCCTGGTCGGCGGCGATGCGGGACTCGCCCGTTTGCGCGATGGCCGGTTCCAGTCGCTCGCCGTCACGGAGCCTCAGGTGCTGACCGCGGTGTCCGGCATTGCGCAGACCGACAAGGGCGATGTCTGGATCAATGGAAGCCGCGGTGTGGTGCATATCGATGCCGACGCGTTCCGTCGCGGCTTTGAGAACACCGGATACCGCGCACCTTACGAGTTGTTCGACTTCCACGACGGCCTGCCCGGCATTGCTCTGCAGGCCTCGCCGGTACCCACCGCTACTCTGGATGGCTCGGGCCGTATCTGGTTCAACACCAATCAGGGTGTCGCGTGGATCGACCCCGCTCGCCTGCGCCGCAACCTCATCGCACCATCGGTTTTTATTGAAGGACTGACCGTCGGCGACAAGCGCTACACCGACTTGCACAACCTCCAGCTACCCCAGCGCACCAGCAACCTGCGACTGGATTACACCGCCACCAGTCTGGCCATCCCCGACCGCGTGTTGTTCCGCTACAAGCTCGACGGTGTCGACGAGCAGTGGCGTGAGGGCGGCAATCGGCGCGAGGTGTTCTATGCCAATCTCGGCCCCGGAAAGTACCGTTTCCATGTCACCGCGGCGAATGATGACGGCGTGTGGAACGACCAGGGCGCAAGCATCGATTTCAGCATCGCGCCGCAGTTCTTCCAGACCTCGTGGTTCCGTCTGCTTTGCGCCGCCGCCGGCCTTCTTCTGGTCGCGATGCTCTATCTCTGGTGGTTGCGCCTGATGAGCGAGCGTATTCATCTGCGCCTGGAAGAACGCACCCGCGAGCGCGAACGCATTGCGCGCGAACTGCACGACACCTTGCTGCAAGGTGTGCAAGGACTGTTGCTTCGCCTGCAGGCGCTGGTCGCCGGGCTACCCGCCGATGATCAACGGCGCAGCGCCCTGGACATGGCGGTCGACCAGGCGCGCGACATGCTGGTCGAAGGCCGCGACAAAATCGTGGCGCTGCGCGGGGCCGACCAGGCACGAGGGCAACTCGTCCAATCCATTCGCGCGATCGGCGAAGAGCTGGCATCCACCTATGGCACGCCCTTTCGCGTGATCGCCAGCGGAGCCGAGAAACCCTTGTGTCCTCCGGCCTGCGACGAGGTCGTCGAAATCGTCCGCGAAGCCATGCGCAATGCCTTCATCCATGCCGGCGCCCAGTTGATCGAAATCGACATCAGCTACCAGCCGCAAAACCTGCGCATTGCCGTTCGCGACGACGGTCGCGGTGTCCAGGCAAGCACCATCCGGCAAGGTCGGCGCGAGGGCCACTGGGGCCTGGTCGGCATGCACGAGCGGGCGGAGAAGCTCGGCGCCACGTTGACCCTTCGCCGCCGCGAATCCGGGGGCACCGAAGTCGTGCTCGCCATTCCCGGACATGTGGTGTTTGGCCCGCAACTGTTTGGAAGGCGCCCTGTTGGCTGAGCCGTGTTTCACCTTTTCGGGTACTGCCAAGCCGGTCATTGGATGATAAATCTTGGGTTTGCCGCCGTGGAATGCCTGATGTTCCAAGCATTCCAGTGATGCGAGTGCGCCCTGCTCCCGACCATTTCCCCCACTATTCCGCATAGGACGTTCCAGCATGACTGGCCACAGCGCGTCGTCGCCTCATCTGTCCAAACGCACACTCTTTGCCATGGCCCTGGCCGCCGGCTTGGCCGTTGCCAACATCTACTACAACCAGCCGATGCTGGACCTCATGAGTCACAACCTGGGCGATGCGCGCGTCAGCGGCTGGATTCCCACGCTCACCCAGCTGGGCTACGCAGCGGGCCTTTTGTTCCTCTTGCCGCTGGGAGACATGCTTGAGCGTCGCCGGCTCATTGTCGTGCAGTTTCTGGTTCTCGCGATCGCGTTGATGCTTGCCGCTGTCGCGCCCGGACTTGCGGCACTCGCTGTGGCATCGGTGCTGGTGGGCGCGGCCGCCACGGTCGCGCAGCAGATCGTGCCATTCGCCGCCCTTCTTGCGGCGCCGGAAAGGCGCGGCGCGGCCATCGGTAGCGTCATGAGCGGATTGCTGACGGGCATCCTGCTCAGCCGAACGCTCGCGGGTCTGATCTCCAGCATTTCGGGATGGCGATCGATGTTCTGGCTCGCGGTGCCTGTCGCCGTCATGGGAGCCGTCCTCATGCAGCGCTCGTTGCCCGCACACCATCCTCGACACCCGCTGCGTTACGGCGAACTCATGGCCTCGCTCGGCAAGCTCTGGACCGGCGAGTCATTGCTCAGGCGGGCCGCGATGACGCAGGCATTGCTGTTCGCATCGTTCTCGGCCTTCTGGACCATCCTTGCGCTTCGCCTGGCGCAGCCGCCGCTGAACCTCGGCGCGGCAGTGGCCGGCCTGTTCGGCATCGTGGGGGCTGTGGGTGTGGCGATGGCTCCGGTGGCGGGACGCGTTGCCGACCGCAAGGGTCCCGCGCCGGTCATCGTGCTGGGAGCCGCCGCCACCATCATCTCCTGGCTCATCTTCGCTTTCATGCCAAGCCTGTGGGGCTTGATCATTGGTGTCATCGTGCTGGATTTCGGCGTGCAGATCGCCCTGGTTTCCAACCAGCACCTGATCTATGGCATCCACCCCGAATACAAGAGCCGGCTCAATACGCTCTTCATGACGACAATGTTTGTCGGCGGCGCCATGGGCTCATTCGCTGCATCGTGGGCGTGGAGGCAATACGGCTGGGCAGGCGTATCCGTGCTGGGTGGCGTCTTGCCCATCGGTGCGCTGGCCATGAGCCTGCTGCATTGGCGCCCGTCGCGTGTCGCCAGGGCGACGGGATGAGCGCCGCGCCAGCGAGTCTGCAGATCGTTGACGACGCTCAGGAAGGATGGATCATGTCCCGCGCGTAGGCGAGTCCGATGCCATAACCACCAGCATGCGCTTCCACGATGGCGCGCGCGCCATCGTAGGTTTCATGGCGCGTCCAGTCGCGTTGAAGCTCGAGCAGGACCTGGATCCACGACGTCATCGTCACGCCAGCGGCCTCCATGCGACGCAATGCCAACTGATGGCTTGCATCCGTCAGGCCACCGCATGCATCGGCGATGACGGATACCTCGAATCCCTCGGCCTTGGCTGACAGCGCGCAGAACGACACGCATGCTTCGGTCAGCAGTCCCGCTATGAGCAGGCGCTTACGGCCGGTCGCGATGATGGCGGACCGAACCGCCTCGTCTTCCCACGCGTTCATGTTTCGACGCTCGATGGGCAGAACGTCGGGTATGGCCGCCTGAATCTGCGGCATCATGGGACCGCTATAGACCTTACTCGCCGACGTGCTGGCCACTACCGGCAGCTTGAACACATTCGCCGTCCGTGCAACTGCAACGGCGTTGTCACGCAGGACCTGGCGATCGATGGAGCTCACACCGAATGCCAGGCCCGCTTGAAGATCGACCAGCAAAAGCATGCAGTCGGCGGGCGTCACGAGTGGCAGTGGACTAGTCATCTTGGCTTCCTCGATTGATGGACGAAATCATCAGCTTCGATCCCCTCAGGGTCTTCGGGCCTTGGCTGACAGTGCCTGCTGAAATGACTCTGCTGTTTGGTCAAAGTGCGAGGCACCGACATCAAAGATCCAGCGACGAAGACGATGAGCCGAGGCAAGGCCCGACTCAGTCACTTTCGCCTGAGCGCCAATCGCCTCGAGGACAGCCTCCATCATCGTTTGCGCCACGCCGGAAATGACGCGCCCATCCAGGCCGGCATCAAGGAGACTTGGAGCAAAAGCACAGCTTGTGAAGCGATGCTGCATGGCCGTTCGAACAGAGGTAGCTGCCGCCATGGCCGATACTTTTGGCGTCCAGATATCGGGATCACCGAGACCGATCACCAGGACTGCCTGAGCCGGAATCGCAAAGGGAACACGGTCGAGCAGCAATGTTTCCAGATAGTGGCCGCTAAAGACGCCGGACCGCCGGAGTGCGGATAACGCACCACCCAGTGCCGCATCCAGATGTTGCATGCCTCCCACCCATCCCGCATCGCCGATCTCGCGCTCGAACATGCACGCGCACGAGAGATCAACCGATGCCTCCACACCATCCCAGGCGGCCATCTCAATGGAAATGTCCTTCCACATGCCTATTTTTCGCTGCAGGGGCATCGCGCTCTTCTCTGGCCTCACTCATGCCGCGTGCACTAGGTATTTCTGTTTGCCGGCACACGAATGGCGGCAGAAATCTCTACGCGAGTGGCCGTTCTCAGCAGGTAAGAGCCCGCCCCCATGGCCAATGCGCGCTTGTCGATAGCCCGCCGGGGCAAGGCCGACAACGACCACATGACTTATAGCGTGACGGCCTGTTGAAGCCTTGGCTTCAACGTCAGTCGCGTCACTCTTCTTCATCCAGCGTCAGAGTTGCCTCCGGCACTGCGATCAACCGGGCCTTCGGGATGGGCACACCACTCTTTTCGGAGAGGCCGTACACGCCCTTATCCATGCGCTCCAGCGCGCGGACCACTTGGGCAAGCCGCCTCACATTGCGATGGAAAAGTGCCTCGTCGTTCTCCTGGATGGCCATGCCCTCCGCGCTGTCGGCGACATCGCGAGCCTCGCCACCAGCTTCGAACTGCACGGCCTCCTCCTCCTCGCCAGCGACGTCTGCGGCCCGGGTCAGGTCGTCGCGAAGCTTGATCAGACGCGCTCTTTGCGCGTCCAAGAAATCCTGATCCAGCACCTCGTGTGCCGGTGCCTGTTCGCGCTTGCTCATTAGCCGCCTCTCTTACCCAGGGGTGATCCGTCCACTCGCTATCGTGTCGTGTCCAAGGAACAGCATGGCTGATCCATCCGCCTCCTTGCGGAAGCGAAAGACCCTTTGATCATAGGTCCGCATACGGAGGCGCCATAGACCCTAATGGGTGATGTTGAAAATGATCCAGGCCCCAGGCGAGGCCTTCCGCCCCACGTCCGCAAAAAGGACAACAGTGCTGCTATTCGAAAGTCACTCTTCGAAAGGTCGTTCACCCAGCGCTTCGACGATGTGATCAACAAAGCAGGTAATGCGCGATGCAAGCGTCGTGTTTCGGTAATAGACCGCGTTGACCGGCTGGCGCACATCCAGTGCCTGCCTGGCGAACAGTTGCACCAGCCGCCCCGATTGGCGGTCTTCGCGCGTCAAGAAGTCCGACAGGCAGACGATGCCTAGTCCTGCCAACGCCATCTGTCTGAGCGTTTCGCCGCTGGATGAAGCGATGGTTGGCGTGATGTGGACAGCACTGCCACTGGCATCGCGTAACGGCCAGTCATTGAGCGTATCGGGCTGAGTGAAGCCGAGCAGGTCATGCTGATCGAGCTGGGCCGCCTTGGCTGGCGTGCCGCGGCGTTTTAGGTAGTCAGGGCTGGCAAGGATGCGCAGGCGGCTGCTTCCGATGGGGCGCGCGTGCAGCGTGGAATCCTTCAAGGCGCCAATGCGAAACGCCACGTCCGCGCGCTTCTCGATCAGATCGATGATGCCCTCGTTCGAGTTGAGTTCCAGCTCGACGTCCGGGAAGCGGGCGCGAAACCCCGCCACCTGGGGCACGATAACGTGCAGCATGAACGGCGTTGCCGCATCGACGCGAAGGCGTCCGACTGGCCGTAACCGCCTCGCCGCCATTTGCTCTTCCGCTTCGTCCACCGACGCCAGAATGCTGCGGGCGTATTGCAGGAAGGCCGCGCCCTCTTCGGTCAGCTCCAGTCGTCGCGTGGTGCGCCGGAGCAAGGTGGTCTGCAGCTTTTCTTCGAGACGGCCGAGCGTGCGACTGGTCGCCGAGATAGTCAGCTCGAGCTGTTCTGAGGCGGCCGTTATAGAACCAGTGTCCACAACGGCCACGAACGCCTGCAATTCGTCGAGGGTCGTTTTCATTGTTTACTTAAACTCAAATGTATTTGGCTTATATACGGCTTAATCTTCAAATGTAAAGTCGACAGACTGCGCTCCATTGACTCCCTTCATGGATCGTAGCCATGCCTCTTGCACTGTTTGCCCTGACGCTGGCGGCCTTCGCCATCGGCACCACGGAATTCGTCATCGTCGGCCTGATCCCGACGATTGCCAGCGACCTTGGGGTTGGCATTCCCTCAGCCGGCCTGCTGGTGAGCCTGTATGCCCTGGGTGTCGCAATTGGTGCGCCCATCCTCTCCGCCATGACCGGCCGCATGCCGCGCAAGCCGTTGCTGGTCGGGCTGATGGCGCTGTTCACCATCGGCAACCTGGTGGCATGGATAGCGCCGGGCTACGGCACGCTGATCGTGGCCCGCCTGTTGACCGGGCTGGCGCACGGCGTGTTCTTCTCCGTGGGCTCCATCGTTGCCACCAACCTGGTGCCTCGCGAAAAAGCGGCCCGCGCCATCGCCACCATGTTCAGTGGCATGACGGTGGCCTTCGTGACCGGCATTCCGCTGGGCACTTTTATTGGCCAACACTTTGGCTGGCGCATGACCTTCCTGGCCGTCGCGGCGTTTGGCGTGATTGCGCTGATCGGTGCACTGGCACTGGTGCCAAACAACATCCAGAACAGCACACCGGCCCCGCTGCGTCGTCAGATGCGCGTACTGCTGGAACCGCGCCTGCTGCTGGTCTATGCGATGACGGCCGTGGGTTATGGCGGTTCGCTGATCGCCTTCACCTTCCTCGCACCCATTCTGGAAAACATCGCCGGCTTCAAGCCCGACATGGTGGGCCTGGTACTGCTCGCCTACGGCGTCTCGGTTGCTATCGGTAATGTCTGGGGTGGCCGCCTGGCCGATCACCGCGGACCGGTGACTGCGCTGAAGATCATCTTCGGACTCCTGGCTGCCGTGCTGCTGGTGCTGACTTTCACCGCACCCAGCAAGCCCCTTGTGGTGCTGACGGTTCTAGCATGGGGTGCGGTGGCCTTCGGCAACGTTCCGGCCTTGCAGGTCTACGTGGTACGGCAGGCCGAACAGGTCGCCCCGGAAGCAACGGACGTCGCCGCCGGCTTCAACATCTCGGCCTTCAATCTCGGCGTCGCCGGCGGCTCCTGGTCCGGCGCGCAAGTGGTCAGCCATCTAGGCCTGGTGCATACGCCGTGGATCGCCGCCTTGGTGACGTTGGGCGCGCTTGGCCTCACGGCGCTCTCTGGACGTCTGGATGGCCGAACCGCCCCAGCCCAGCTCGCACAAGCCTGATCCCCCTCCCCCTCATCGACTTCTGCAACGTAACAAGGAGTTACTCCGTGAGCATTCCATCTTTTGGCGTCGGCACCTTTCGCCTGACCGGCCAGACCGTTATCGATTCCGTGCGCACCGCACTGGAACTGGGTTATCGCGCTGTAGACACCGCACAGATCTACGGCAATGAGGCCGAGGTCGGCCAGGCTATCGCCGACAGCGGCATCAAGCGCGACGACCTGTTCGTCACGACCAAGATCTGGACCGAGAACTACGCCAAAGACAAGCTGATTCCCAGCCTGCGCGACAGCCTGAAGAAGCTGCGCACATCCCATGTCGACCTCACCCTTATCCATTGGCCGGCGCCCGGTACCGGCATCGAGCTCTCCGAATACATGACGGCCCTGGCCGAGGCAAAAGCAGTGGGGCTGACCCGGCAGATCGGCATTTCCAATTTCAACATCGAGCTGACCCGACAAGCCATCGCGGCGGTGGGCAAGAACCAGATCGCCACCAACCAGATCGAGCTGAGCCCTTACCTGCAGAACCCCAAACTCACTGCGTTCCTCAAGGAACAAGGCATCACGGTCACGTCCTACATGACGCTGGCCTATGGCAAGGTGCTGAAGGATCCCATGCTTGCGCAGATCGCCCAGAAGCATCAGGCGACCGTGGCGCAAGTAGCGCTGGCCTGGGCTTTACAGCTCGGCTACGCAGTCATCCCGTCCTCCACCAAGCGCGAGAACCTGGCCAGCAACCTGCTCGCCCGTGACCTGCGCCTGGATGCCGACGACATGGCGAAGATTGCTGCGCTTGAGCGCAAGGGCCGCGAGGTCAGTCCCCAAGGCCTTGCTCCGACGTGGGACTGATCGCGCGCCGTCATACACGCCGCTCATTCAATCGCCGAGCACGTGCTCCCGCTTTTTCACACTCAGTCAGCCGACACGAACGTGTCGGTCACGGAGATTCATCATGCCTGATCGGCCAGATCCACTCTTCCAGCCCTATGCCCTGGGCCATCTTGAATTACCCAACCGCATCGTCATGCCGCCGATGACGCGCTCGCGCGCCAGCCAACCCGGCGATATACCTAACGAGTTGATGGCCGAGTACTACGCGCAGCGCGCCAGCGCCGGCCTGATCATCAGCGAGGGCACCTGGATTTCTCCGCTCGGCAAAGGCTATGCGTGGACGCCGGGCATCTATTCCCCTGCGCAGGTGGCCGGATGGCGCAAGATCACCAAGGCCGTGCACGCAGCAGGTGGGCGCATTTTTGCGCAGCTGTGGCACGTGGGCCGTCTGAGTCACACCAGCCTGCTCGATGGCCTGGCGCCGGTGTCCTCGTCGGCTATCCAGGCCGAGGGCGTCAACGTATTCGTGGCCGAAAGCAACGGCACGCCCGGTTTCGTAGCGGCGTCCAAGCCGCGCGCGCTCAAGGTGGAGGAAATCCACGCCATCGTTGATGAGTATCGCCAGGCCGCACGCAATGCCATGGCCGCCGGCTTCGACGGCGTGGAGCTGCATGCGGCCAACGGCTATCTCGTCAACCAGTTCATTGATTCCAACGCCAACGACCGTACCGACGCCTACGGCGGCTCGCTGGAGAATCGCCTGCGCTTTCTTGGCGAAGTGGCACAGGCGCTGGTCGAAGGCACGGGCGACAAAAGCCGCGTGGGCATTCGCCTCGCGCCACTGACCACGCTCAATGGATGTGCCGATGCCGATCCGGAAACCACCTATCTTGCCGCGGCGGAACTGCTGAGTTCGATCGGCGTCGCTTATATCCACATCGCCGAGGCTGACTGGGACGACGCACCGCACATGTCGGTCGAATTCAAGCAGCGACTGCGCGCGGCGTTCCCGGGTACGCTGATCTACGCCGGCAGGTACACCGCCGAGCGTGCACGCATAGCGTTGCGCGAGGGATGGACTGACCTCATCGCCTTTGGCCGCCCCTTTGTCGCCAACCCCGACCTGCCGGAGCGACTGCGCATCGACGCGCCACTCAACACGCACGACCGCAACACCCTCTTCGGCGGCGGCGCCCATGGCTTCACGGATTACCCCGCACTGGCTGCCTGCACGGCCTGAGCACACCTAATACAACCTGGAGCTGATCGACAGCCGCGAGATCTTCCGCGACAAGGCGCGGTAATTCCTGGCTTGTGCTCAGTCAGCCGCTATACGTCAGCTCCACTCAGGTCAACATCAACCCGGTAGCCATCCGATGAACAACCAGACCCGAACTCTCAGACCACCGTTTGCCGGCCGCGCTTTCCGCGTCGATTACGACGTCCTATCCGCGCACAACATCTATGCCGAGGACGGCCAGTCCGTCCGTTACGCCATCGTCGCCGGCCCTTACACCGGGGCCAGTGGCGAATCTCCGTGCCAATGGCGGCAAATCGCCGAAGGCGTCTACGTCATCTCGTGGCAAGAGGCTGATGGCGCGACCGTGGTGCATGTCGACGATTTCGGTGCCGGCCGATCGCTGGCTTTCTTCACCGCGTCCGATCTCAGTTTCCACCGCATGCAGGGCGCACTAACCGCGTTGGATGCTGCGCATGACACGGCATCCGACAGCCAGACATGAGCGCAGTAATGCGCTCACCGCTTGAGATTTCGCGGTGTGCCGGACTTTTCGTGACGTGACTCTAAATGCGCCGCGCCGGCGGCGCATACGCCAACGTCATTTTCGTGACGTAACGACCATGAGCTCCTTCAGCTCACGGCGGGCCGCCTCCGCCTCCCCCTGATCCAAAAAGTTGAGAACCATCTGCACGCGCTCAAACAGCAGCAGAGCGGCTCTTTTGCGGCGCGCGCGAAAGCGCGCCTGGCGCTGCGCGCTGGTGAGCGGACTTTCCTTCCGCGGCCGTCCGCGCGGACGACGAAAGGCCAATGGCAGTTCGAGGGTTCCGGGATCGCGCGCATCAACCATGTCTTTGCTCCGTTGGGCGGCGCCCATTTTAAGTTACGTAACAATAAATGCAAGAGTATTTTGCGAATTTGGGAGAGAAAAATTAAATATTTCAGTCTTGTATTCGATATATCTAAGGTTAAATATCGGAAATATCAGGCGCATTTGCCCGCCCCGCTCCACCCGCGACATGTTTTTCGTAACCGCACGAAAACCCGGCAACCGGCATGACCGGTACCGCACATGGCACTGACTGACTCACCATCGTCGCGATGGCATCTCTATAGTCGGCCGATCATTCAGAAGAAGCCGGAGCCCGTTCATGACTCGTCTCTCCCGAATCGCACTCGCCTTGGCCATCGCCGTCGCCGCTCTGCCCGCGGCCGCGACGGATCTCAAGGTGATGTCGTTCAACGTCCGCACCATGGCCGCCCAGGACGGCCCCAACGGCTGGGACAAGCGGCGCGACTTGTTCGCCGACACCATCCGCCAGCTGCACCCCGATGTCATCGGCACGCAGGAGCTCATCAAGCAGCAAGGCGACGACACGGTCGAGCGCCTTCCGGAATACACCTGGTTCGGCCGCGACCGCTTCGGCGGGCACAACGACGAGCACATGGGCATCTTCTACCGGAAGGACCGGCTGAAGCTCGTGGAATCAGGCGACTTCTGGCTTTCCGATACACCGGACAAAGTGGCCAGCATTACCTGGGGCAATATCTTTCCGCGCATGGTCAACTGGGCATTGTTCGAGCACCTGCCCAACCACAAGCGCTTTTATCTGCTCGACACGCACTTTCCCTATCGCGACCAGGACGAAGACGCCAGGACGCGCGGTGCGCGGGAGATCGCCGCCTGGATCGCCAAGCTGCCGCCAGATGTCCCGGTCATCATCACCGGCGATTTCAACACCGAGCCGAGCAGCGAAGCACATACCGTACTCACCGCCACCTTGAAGGATGCGTGGAACACCGCGCCGAAACGCGAAGGCCCCGCGAAAACCTTCCACGACTTCACCGGCAAGGCGACCGTGCAGATCGACTGGATCCTCTATCGCGGCGTGAAGGCCAACGCCATGCGCACGATCACGACGTCGAAGGACGGGCGCTACCCGTCCGATCACTTTCCGGTGCAGGCGGACTTCACGCTGTGAGACCAGCCTTTCCCTGCTGAGTGCGTCAACGCATATCGAGCACCACCACGGATCGCGGCGGCAGTGACAGCACCCACTCGCCGCCGCTGGACGACATCCCTGCCAGCGGCTCGGGTTTCACCACGCCTGGATGATCGAAGGTGTTGATCGACGTTATCGCGGGCGCTGTGAGCACGCGCCCCTTGATGCTTTTTGCCTGCGCACCCGACAAGCGGACATGAAGTCGGACCGGCTTGTCAGGGCTGGGATTGACCAGGCCAACATGGACGACGCCGGCGGCATCGCGTCCAGCGCTGGCCTGCACGCCAGGCACATGCACGTTGCCGAACACATAGTCCGGCGCGCGCACGTCCAGCGGTAGCGAAGTGGCTCCCTGAAAGACCTGGTACATGTCGAACACATGGTAGGTCGGGGTAAGCACCATGCGCTTCTGGTCGGTGAGGATCATGGCCTGCAGCACGTTCACCATTTGCGCGATGTTGGCCATGCGCACGCGATCGGCGTGGGCGTGGAAGATGTTCAGTGTCATCGCGGCAGTGAGCGCGTCGCGCAAACTGTTCTGCTGATAGAGCGGCGGCGAGGCGACACCGGGTTGCGGGTCGTACCAGTTGCCCCATTCGTCGACCACCAGCGCGACCCGTTTCTTCGGATCGTATTTGTCCATGATCGCGCTATGCCGATTCAAAAGATCATCCATATGCAACGCGCCATGCAGCGTCGCAATCCACTCGGTCTCGCCGAAGTCGGTGGCGGAGCCTTTCTTTTTCCAGTCCTGGGTGGGCAGCGTGTAGTAATGCACGCCATAAGCATCGATCAGCTCGCCAGCCGCGGACATCACACCCTCGGTCCACGCCACATCATCGGCATTGGCACCGCTGGCCACCCTGACGATCGCTGACGGATCGTCACCGGAGGGATGCACAAAGGTCGCGAACTGACGATAGAGATCGGCGTAATACGCGGGCCGCATATGGCCGCCACAACCCCAGGCCTCATTGCCGATACCGAGATAGGCAACCTTCCACGGCTTGTCACGGCCATTGGCGCGACGTTCCCGGGCAATGCTCGATTGGCCGTCCGCCGTCAGATATTCCAGCCAGTCGCTCATCTCGCGCGCTGTGCCGCCGCCGACATTGACCCCGATATAGGTCTTGGCGCCGATCAGCTCAGCGAAATCCATGAACTCATGCGTGCCGAAGGCATTGTTCTCTTCACCGCCCCAGGACAGATTCCTGCGGACCGGCCGTTGCCCGCGCGGCCCGATACCGTCTCGCCAATGGTACTCATCGGCGAAACAACCACCCGGCCAACGGATGACGGGCACGTGGATCGCCTTGAGCGCATCCACCACGTCCTTGCGGTAACCCTTGATGTTGGGAATCGCCGACGCCTCGCCGACCCAGATGCCCTGGTCGATGCCGTGGCCCAACTGTTCTGCGAACTGCCCGTAGATTTCAGGCCGGATCACCGCACCCGGTCGATCCGCGTGCACGACGACTTGCGCGTCCACGGCATACGCCGGTTGCCCAACACAGACTCCTGCCCATGACAGCAGCAGAAACGAAAACAGACTGCGTGCCGTCATCCAAGCGCTGACTTTTATCACCTGCCGCCCCTAGCCTTCGTTCTGAATGCCCCAAGGGCGTCTATTAAGGAAGCCCCCCGCTCGGGCGCATCTTCGGCCAAACGCGCGTTGCGATATCCACCAGCGGCGCTTATGTTTTTATGGCTGCGCTAACCCTGCAGCGCTTTCATCAACACGCCGGCCAGCCGCCCGCCTTCAGGCGTTGCCCAACTGCCGGCAAGCTCTGCGATCAATTGATTGGTGCTCGTTACCGTCGCACCGGCGCGCTCCATGCGACGTAGCGCAATGTCATCGGCCATTTTCGTCGGCGAAGAACCCGCATCCGCGACTACTTGAACGTCGTAACCATCGCGCACCAGGCTCAGTGCCGGATAAACGGTGCAGACATCATTGGTA
Organism: Dyella koreensis; assembly: GCF_044904565.1. Taxonomy (NCBI): domain Bacteria; kingdom Pseudomonadati; phylum Pseudomonadota; class Gammaproteobacteria; order Lysobacterales; family Rhodanobacteraceae; genus Dyella; species Dyella koreensis. The sequence continues at coordinate 623,455 of NZ_JADIKD010000012.1, forward strand.
ACGCCAGCAAGGATCAATTTCTTGCGTCCGGTAGCCTTCACCGCCCTGGCAAAGTTCTCATCATCCATCGCGTTGACGATACCGAGGCGCTTGATGCGTGTTTCAAACGCTTCGGGGAGCAACGTTTTCAATTCATCCAGCAAGGGCCCCTGCGCGTACTCCTCCATGCTCGATGTAAGGATCACCGGCATGTTGAGGATCTTCGCCGTCTCGGCCAGCATCAGCGCGTTGCGCTTGAGCTCCTCGAACGGCATCGATTTGGACCAGCCCATGGTGCCGACCTGATGGTCGATCAGCAGCATGGCTGCGTTGTCGGCGTTGAATCGTTCGTAATCCATAGCGTTCCCCTAGGGTTGGGTAGCCGTTGAAAGAAGCGGCGAGCCACTGAAGACCACGACTTTGGCCGCCCCGCTTGTCGCCTGGATCCGGATCACGTACGGCGCCTCCCGTGCCTGGAAAACCGGCAGCTTGAGATCTTCCAGATCGAAACGCTGACCATTGACGGCGACGGCGCCGAAGATCGGCATGATGAAAGTGCAATGCCCGGCACCCACGACCAGCTCAGCGCCGCCCTCCAGAAAGATGTCGAGCATGTCCACGGCCGTCGGCGGGCGCAGCGGAGACTGCACATCGCCATAGCTCCCCAAGGGCACGCGTACTTTGACGCCAGGCCACTGCACGACGGGAACGTCCTGGGGTTCAAGGCTCAGCGCGAAGGGTTCCATCTCCCGTTTCTCCGGCGGGAGGTTGACGAAAATCTGCAGCGAATGGACCGCCTTGTTTGGCTCCGCCGGAATCTCTTCGTGAACTATTCCGCGGCCGGCCGTGGTCCAGTGCAGACCGCCCGGCCGTATCAGGTTGTGATGGCCGATCGAGTCCCGGTTGCGAATACCGGTTTCCGAATCGAGGAACACATAAGAGACCGCGGAGAAACCGGCATGAGGATGCGGCGGAAAGGTGGGTTCGCTCATCCAGGCGTGATCGACCCCGAGGAAGGGATCGATCAGTGCAGCCACACCACGCAATCCGTAGGCCCTGAATCCGCTGCCGTGGTTGGCGCGCTGGAGTGTGGCAATCACAGGCATGACGATCTTCCTCAGGCCGGCACGGCTTCGCTCAGCGCGGGGTAATCGGTGTACCCACGCGCGGTGCCGCCGAAGAACGTGGTGCGATCCGCGTCGTTCATCGGCGCGTTCGTCTTCAGCCTGGCGACAAAATCGGGATTCGCCAGAACCATCTGGCCGTAGGCTTCCAGATCAGCCAGCCCCGAGGCCACGTCAGCTCCGATCTGTTCGCGTGGACGGCCCGGGCGATTAAGGATCAACGCCTGCTTCCAGCGCTCACGGATGTCGGCCAGGAGCGACTCGTTGCCCTGATGCATGATGTGCAGATAAGCCAGACCCAGCTTGTCGAGCTCTGCAACCAGATAGCGGTAGAGATCCGGTCCCTCGGCACCTTCGTCGATACCCCACATCGTCGTGCCCGGCGAGAGACGGATCGCCGTCCTGTCCGCGCCGATTTCATCCGCGATGGCGGCAGCTACCTCAATCGCGAAGCGTGCGCGGTTTGCAATCGACCCGCCGTACTCATCCGTGCGCACGTTGGCGCTTGGGGCGAAGAATTGCTGGACCAGATAGGCATTGGCGCCATGGATCTCGACACCGTCGGCACCGGCTTCGATCGCCCGGCGCGCCGCATGGCGGAAGTCGGTCACCGTCTGACGCACTTCGTCGGTGGTGAGGGCACGCGGCGCGGGGATGTCCTGCATGCCCTTCGCCGTGAACATGGGCGTGCCCGGTGCGATCGCCGAAGGCGCGACGCCCTGGCGATGATGCGGGGTGTTGTCGGGATGCGACATGCGCCCGGCATGCATAAGCTGGATGACGATGTGGCCGCCTTTAGCGTGCGCAGCCGACGTGACTTTGCGCCATCCGGCGACCTGCGCGTCGGTATAGATACCGGGCGTGGTGAGGTAACCCTGCCCATCGTCCGACGGCTGCGTGCCCTCGGTGACGATCAGGCCGAGGTCGGCGCGTTGCGCGTAGTACTCAACGGCCAGCGCTCCCGGCGTGCCATCGGGCTCCGCGCGGCTGCGGGTCATCGGCGCCATGACCAGGTGGTTTGGCAGGATGTAGCGACCGACGCGAACAGGAGTGAATACCTGATCCATGATGAAGTCCTCTAAAGAGATGTGGGGGAGCCGCGGTCTCGCGCTTACGGGGCTGCGATCCGGGTGCCTGCCCGAGACACCAGCGCCTCGGAAGCAGCCATGAATTGGCGGATATGTGTGTCGGTCAGTCCCGGCGACGGCAGGATGGCCCGCGCTTTCCGGTTGAACATGGCGCCGCTGTGCGCTTCGATATCGCGAGAAGCCAGCAACGGCGCGATGTGCTGCGCGTAGGCGTCGGCGCTGGGCGACAACCAACCGATCAACGTTTCTGCGATACGCGACTTCAGCGAATCCTTGCCAAAAAAGTTGTCGCGGATGTTCGTCTTGATGAGCCCCGGATTCAGGCCAAAGAACGTCGCCTGCGGGTAGCGCTTGACCGCATCGAGCACCAGCATCTCGTTGCCGGCTACCGTGTTCATGTGCGCGGACATCGCCTTGTAGGATGTCTCGGCATTGAGGTCGTCAGGCGTACCGATCTGGCCGCCGCCCGGGTAGCCCACAATGAAAACGCGGGGCTTCATCCGTGCGTCGCCAGCGCGCTCCACACCAAGCCGCGGCGCGATGCCGCGCAGGATGACCAGCCGGTTCAGATAGCTCACCGCCAGGTCGCGCTCAATGCCTTCCGCGGTTACCTGGCGCTCGGGTGCAGCAAAGATGCCTGTGGTGAAAATGACCAGGTCCAGCGTCTCCGCCGGCAACAGAGTCGCGACGCGCTGCGCTTCGCGCATCAGGCTCAAGTCGGCCTTGATAAATTCGATACCGGGGGTGCCCGCGTCTCGGAAGGTCTGGCCCACGACGATCACATGGGCACCACGCGAGGCAAGCAAGCGACTCAGCGCCCGGCCAATGCCACCGGTTCCGCCAATGACGGCGACCCTCCACCCCTGAAAAGCGTGGCTTGCATCATCGGCGCGATGCCACTTCACACGTTGATCGAACTTCATAGCGATTTCCTCGAAATCTCATTGAGGAGATCATGGACCTACGCCACATATGGGATAAAGACGGTATAGTGGATTTCATTGATCCATTGATGGAGCAATGTAATGGAACTCTTGAACGATATGGCCTTGTTCGTCGAGGTCGTCAAAGCCAAGGGCTTTCGAGGCGCTGCCGAGGCGACCGGTGTTCCAAACTCGACGCTCTCGCGCCGCATCAGCGCGCTGGAAAAAGCCATCGGCCTTCGCCTGCTGCACCGTACGACGCGCAAAGTCGAACCGACCGAAGCGGGCCGTATCTATTTCGAGCGCTGCAAGCGCATCGTCGACGAGGCCAGGCTTGCGCACGAACAACTCGGCGAGATGCTCGCCCAGCCCAGTGGCGTGCTGCGCGCATCGCTGCCCGTGGATTTCGCAGTGATCTACATGGCGCCATTGATTGCCGAGTTCGCGGAGCGGTATCCCGGCATCACCTTCGATCTCGATCTCACGCCACGGCAGGTCGATCTCGTCAGCGAACCCTTCGACATCGCGATCCGCATGGGTGAACCTGCAAGCTCGCATCTGATCGCACGCCCACTGGCATCCTTCGTGCCCCACCTTTACGCGTCGCCACGCTACCTCGAGCGATCAGGTGAACCACAGGAACCGGCCGACCTTGAGCGGCACGAATGCCTGAACATCCTCAAGGCCAACACCTGGACCTTGCACCAGGGAAAAGAGTCGACCCAGGTTTCGACCAGCAGCCGGTTCACCATCAACAGTGTCGGCCTGATACGCCGCATGGCGACACTCGGCATGGGCATCATGCTGGTGCCGGATGCCGTGGTCACTGATGATCTGGCCGCCGGGCGGCTGGTTCGCGTGCTCGGCCACTGGCACGGCAAACCCACGCCTGTCTATGCGCTTACAGAAACCCGATTGCTTCCAGCGAAGACGCAACGCTTTATCGAATTCCTGCGTGAACGCCTGGGACAGACCGAAGGGGGATTTCCCGTTGAATAACGCTATCTCTAATGAGCTCACGGAAAGCTTTGCAGCCATCGCTCAAGGCGATACCGGACGAGCGCAAAAGCTATTGGAGGCCGCAACAGCACAAGGCTCTCTACTGGCGCGCGCCCTCGCGGATCTGCTGGGCAGCGGAGAACACGGCACCGTCTACGACCAGCCCGCCGCGTTCGAAGCCTTCATACGAGGCGGCGACAACATGCCGCTTTATGCGGCGGTAAGCGCGGCACTCGCGCATCTCTACGACGCATTCGCTGTGAACACCCTGCTCGACGTGGGCTGTGGTGACGGTATGGCCTTAATACCCGCGCTTGCGCAAACCGGCCACATCCCGAGCCGCGTGGACCTGGTCGAGCCCTCGCCTGCCCTGCTCTCTCATGCCACCGGACAACTGGCTTCATCCGCGCGGCTGCAACAGAACCACATACGCACGTGGCCACTCACGGCGCAGGCGTTCTGCGACGCTCTTGAACCCTCCATGCAGTGGGACTTGGCGCAGGCCAGCTTTTCGCTGCAAAACCTGCCCCCGTCGGAGCGGGAACAGACCTTGCGGCGCCTGCGCCCTCACCTTCGCCGGCTGGCCTTGATCGAGTTCGATGTGCCGCCGCTGGTGTACGACACCGAGGCGTATTTCATCTCGCTGGCCCAGCGCTACGAACGTGCGCTGCGCGCGTATCACGACGATGCGCTACTTATCGCAGGCGGTTTCCTCGCGCCCATGCTGCTGGGCCAGGTACGGCAGACGACAAAGCCCTCGAATTGGGAGCAGCCCATCAGCGCGTGGGTCGAAGAACTGCAGCGTGCCGGCTATACCGTGCTGCGCACCGAGAAGCTGTTCGACTACAGCTGGTCACCTGCGGTGTTGATGCTCGCGGAACCGGGCGCTTCAGCTTAGGCGAATAATGGGCGTCGGCCGCCTTCATGCGATCACTGAAGGCTGCCGCCGTTCTCCGTATCGCCCTCGTCCCAGCGCAACACTCCGACACTTGCATGACCGCGCACGTACTCCAGACGCACCGTCGCATGGATTGAAACGCGAACACCGTCCGCCCCTTTCGCCGTCGCCACGATGGTCCTGACATTGCCGCCACGCCAGCTTCCGATCACGGTTCCATTGGGCAATGCCTTGGGCAGATTTTGCGGCGGCGACGCCTGGCGTATGGCGACAAAACGCTGCGCAGACTCGATGCTGACGCCCGGCAACGTGGCGAGGATCAGCGCTGATGCAAAAGCCGGCGCAGGTGTCGGGCGCCGCGACCAGACCGTGATAAACGGAGCGATGCGGCGATAGAGCGTGGGTGTCATGCCGAGTACGCCCTGCACATCTTCGGGCGTGGCGAATTCGGTATAGCGCGGCCCCCGCGCGAGTCCGGCGCGGGCATAACGCTGCGTGCCCTCATCGCGAAACACCTTGCCGCCCGCATCACGCGATTCCTGCACATTCGCCGCGAGCGCCTGCGCGGATGTGGCATCCAGACCGGCCACCTGGAACAGACCCTGCAGCACTTCCGGCGTCGCGGTGTTGAGATCGACCTTGCCCGCATCGTCGTGATTGCGGATTTCGATGTCGGCCTCGTCGAGGCGCAGCACATAGGGCCGGCCATCGGCGATCCAGCCGCCGCCGTTCTTGCCGGCGAACTCGGCCATGCCACGCATCACACCGGCCTCGGCCAGATAGTGAAGCCGCACCCGCGCCGCCTGATAGCGTGCCTGCAGTGCTTCGGTGCGAGTCAATGTGGCGTAGCCGCCCAGCAGGATCGCCAACAAGGTGCATGCCCATAGCACCACGACCAGAGCCACACCTCGCTGGTAATTAATGTTGCCCGGCATCGGCCAACGACCTCGCCAGCGCACGCGCATTGGTCGCGTTCGGGCTTTGCCGGATCAGAGCATCCAGGCGTGGCCATGAGCCGCCTTGCCCGTGCACCAGTTCGATGCGCACCATGGCCGGAAGCGAAACGGCCCCCTTCCACTGTTCCTTCCATTCGCCAGGCACGTTGTTGCGGGATGCCGCGTAGTAAGCGAAATGACCATCGCGTATGCCGCGCACCAGCACTTCTGGCGCCACGTTAGCGAGCGCCGCCGGTCCGCTCGGAGAGAGCGCACTGCTGCTCCACTCCAGCCGGAAAGTGCCGCCACGCTCCTCCTGGACCAGGGCCAGGGTTTGCAACTGCGGTCCCGCGGCATCGAGGTAACCGGGTAGCGGTGCCACAAAACGTATGCGGCGCGATTCGCCATCGAACACGATGGGATTGCCATTCGCATCGAGCTTCCACGGAATCGCCCGCGCCTGCATCAAATCATGACGAAGGAACTGCTGCGCCGCGCGTATCTGGTCGAGCTGCTCGACGCGCTTCGAGCCGGAATGCACGCTCTGCGTCGCAGTGCGGATGCCACCGAACACCGCCAGCAACAACATCCCCAGCAGCATCAGCGCCGTCAACACTTCCAGCAGGCTGAAGCCGCGCGCGTGCCTCATGGCGCACCTCGCGCCGGCGCAGGCGAAGGCTTCTCGTCCACTGCGCGCAACGTCACGTAGCGGGTCGAACGCGGCGAGCGCATATCGCCCCACTGCACATCCAGCTCCACGCGATAGAGCGTCAAGGTACTGTCGGCAGGCACGCCGGGCTCCGTCCATCGCGTAACGCGCATGCGCCAGCGATAGTCGAGATCGAAGTCACCCTTATCGTCCCCTGCCCTCACCGGCTCGGCCACACCGAGGCCATCGAGCTTCGACTGCGCCCACATATCCGCCCGGCTGATTTCCGCGGCACGGCTCGACAAATTCATCGACCCACCCGCCACTTTCATCAACGCCGCGAAAGCGATCGCCAGCAGCAGGATGGCGGCGATGACTTCGAGCAGGCTGAACCCACGAGCGCGCGGCGGCATGGACGGCTGTTTCGACTTGGCATAGCTGGCGATGGACAAAGACTGGCATGCCTTGATTACAGAAGCGTGCCGCCTGGCCCGGATACAGAAAAACGTGAGAGAGGGCGAACCCTCTCCCACGCACCACGGCAAACAGGACAGATCAGTTGACGATGCAACCGTCGATCTGCGACTGCGTGAAGCTGGTGTTCAAGAACGCCAGACCCTGGCCATCACCAATCGTGGTGGTGGCGGCAGTGATCGTCGCGTTGTACGGCGCGCCCAGCAGCTTGCGAACGTTGGCGGTATCGCCGCCGTTGTTGTTGGTGTTGCCCAGCAGATAGGACACGGCAACGATCGGGTAGCTACCCGACGGCTGAGTGGCGTAGGCATTGGGCTTCACCAGCGCGATGCACTGGGTCGACGGGGCACCGGAGATGGCAGCGAAGGTCGGGCGACCATTGGCGTCCACGCCAGTGATGGCCTGGTTGTAAACCACGTCGGCGCTGTTGATCGTCACCTTATGCGTGGTCGGATCGGCGAAGTTGGCCACCGGATCAAGGCTGTCAACCGTGGCGAACAGACCGAACGCGCCCTGCACGTTGGCCGCCTCGGCATAACCGATGCTGCCATCCGTAGCGAGCACCTGATTCACCACGGCGGGGTTACCACTCTGACCGCTCCACGCGCTCGGCAGACCGCTAGGGAAGTAGCTGGCGACGGCATTGGTGAAAGCCTGATCCGTCACGAAATGCTGGCTGCCGGTGGCCGCGCAGCTCGCCGACAAATGATTGCTGAAACCGAAGCTGGTGCCACTGCCATCGGAGCGATAGGCGACCTTGATGGTGCCGTCCACGACGTTGCTGGGAATGCCGGTAACGCCCGGCTCGCTGGCAAGCGCCTTCCAGGTGGTGATCTTGCCCGAGAAGATCTTGCAGACGGCCAGGCTGGTGAGGTTCAGCGAGGGCACGTCGGACTTGTTGAAGGCAATGGCGATCGCGCCGGCCACAGCCGGGAACTGCACCGGATGGCTGCCCGAGCGATTGGTGACGTAGTTGTTGTAATCGGTCGACGACAGCGGCGAATCCGAAGCCGCGAAGTTCGGCTGGGTCAGATCGCTGCGATTCACGCCAGAGGTAGCGGCACCGAAACCCGTCGGGGTCGGACCATCCGGGCAACCATTCTGCACGTTGGTGCCACTGACGCCGGCGAGGATGTTCTTGCCCGCGCCACTGCCGGTCTGGCAGTAGGAGACCTGCGGGTTGCCGGTTTGAGCCGAGAACGTCGCCAGGAAAGAACCGGAGGTCGGAGCAATCAGGCGATGGGTGACATCACCACCGTAGCCGAGCGCCGGCAGCGTGGCGCCACCACCTACCAAAGTGGTGCCGGCATTTGCGGCCGAAGCGACGGCGGTCATGCCGAGCACGAGCGCGCCCGCAAGCGTCTTCATGCGGGTATTTCCATTGAACCCGAAAATCATGACGTACCCCTTGCAAATATACCCCCGGAATGGAGGCTTAGTATTTGTACTGGCACGCAATGACATGACGATTAAGAATACATGTATAGAAAAATGTCTTTGCGATGACTTCGCATTCCATGGATCTCGTCATGAAACGCAACGGAAGCATTGATTGAAAAATGCTTTCCACAATATTTTCATGGAATTAAATAAATATGGAAATGGATCGCAAAAAGTGAGATGTCGCAGCGCGCTCAGGCGTCAAACTCGCGCAGCATGGATGCAACCTCGGCATCGAGTTCTTTCTCGCTCGCCAGGACATGCAGGTCATCGCTTTCCAGCTCGCGCAACACGCTGCGGATCGAGCTGCGACGGCCTTCGCGACACCACAGATTGAGCACACCAGCCAGCGCCGGCATGAAGCCTGGCGTATGGCGGCCATCCCGATCGGAGCGGCGGCGCAGCCTTCCTTTCAACATGTACGACAGGCGCGCATGGAGACCGATCACCGGGGATCGATTGAGTTGCTCAACCAGCCCACGCTCGCACTGATCCAATAAACGATCTGCGATTTTTTCCTGACGCGCATCCAGCAGTTGCCGCAAGGCTTCAGCCAAAGCAGCTCCACTGCCCCCTTCATAGCTCTGGGCAGACATTTTTACCCTTGTCGAATGGATAATCCTTAAGGGATAACTAATTAATCACTATCCCTGGCCTGCGAAATCTTTTAGCAAGCGCTGATCATTCGATTTTTAAATAATGCATCCATTTGGACTGCGACACACGCCGGCAAAATCGCGTGATAGCACCGGAGTCCACCGCTCCGCTTATTCCGTCAATCGTTTGCTCTCCTCCGGTGTCAGCAGACTTCTGGCTCGTGTGCTCAGGGCACCGCCACCAAAAACCTGCACCGGACTGTTCGGGTCGTAGCGTTTGCGCACATCCTTGTCGCCAATGCTGCTGGTGTTGTCGCCGAAGCCCAGCACTTGCACCGAAATAATCGACGGCTGCTTGCTGCGCGCATCGTCCTGCTGCTGGCGTGCCATATCTTCTGCCGCCTTGGTGACGGCGCTTGCTGCCGCGTTCGCCGCATTCAGCGCACCCACATTCACCGACTGCGCGATCGGCACGCCGATCTTTTCACCCTGCACCTGGATGTTGTCGGCGTTGGCAACCTGTGCCGCCGCAACAATCAGATTGCCGGCGACGCGAATGCCCGCGTCGCCGGCATCCACCGTGCCACGCGGGGCGATCAAGTAGACACTGCCTGCCGGTGCGCCTGGCACGGTCTGCAGCGTAGCGATACCCGCGCCGCTGACCTGACCGCGCGCATCGATGCGGCACCATGCGTCGATGGTGCAGAGATAGGTCGGCGGCGGAATCTCCGCCGTGGTCTTGGCGCCCTGGCCGGCATTGATGTCACCGTTGGAACTCCACATCACCAGATCGCCGCCTTGCTCGGTGAAGATGCGGCTCTGCGCGAGCAGGACACTACGATCAGTGAACATGTTGACGCTGCCCTGCTCCAGGGTCAGCACACCCATGCTGTTGGGACCGGCAACGACCCTGCCGCTGCTGTCGGTGATGACGGGCGGCGCCGAAGCACTACCAAGCAAGGCCTGACCACCTGGGCCGAGGATTGTGATGTTGCCGCCCTGCTGCGTCTGGATGGTGGTGCTGCGGATATCCAGATCGCCCGTGTCGACTGTTCGTGCAGCGCCATTAAGGCCGCCCTGTCCACTGCCGTTGGCGGTATAGCCGAACGATGCCGGGAACAACGTGTCGATGGCTGCGTAACCACGCGCGTATTGGCCGTGATACTGGCTGGCCGCATCGTTGTAGTCGGCACCGACCGCAGCGAGAATTTTGAACAGTGATTCCGAGACAAACTGGCGCTGCACGTAATCAGGCTGCTGATCGAACAGCTGCCGCGCCTGCTGCGGAGTGAGATTCACTGTCAGCCTGTCCTGCGCATAACCGGTGTCGACCACCTGTCCGGCCATGCGTCGATTCATGAAGGCAACCAGTTCCGGCATCAGGCTATCCACGCCCGCGGTGCTGCCATCCACATAGCGGGCCATGAAGTCGCCGGTCGCCATACCAGGCCCCACGCCATACAACACGCTGATGTCGGCACTGACATGCGGCAGGTATGGATTGAATAGATTGCCCACGCTGTCGATACCGGTATTCGCGGCGTTTCCGGTGCGGAATACTGAGGAGTTGTTTGCCACCTCGGTCTCATTCGTGAGCGGACCGATATTGCGCCCCGCCTCGACCAGGAAGCTCCCAGGCCCACCAAGCAGAAGTGCGGGTGCCAATCCATAGGCGCCCGGATCTTTGAGGCCGAAACCCCATCCTGGGGTCGTGGAGATCGCCGTGTCATAGATATCGCGACCGGCGGCTACCCGCGTGACATCCGCATCGCGCAGATGCTGCCCCACCAGAGACAGATTGACGATGTCCCGACCCGCCTGGATCTGCGCCTGCTTCGAAGGAATCAGTTGCAGCTGGCGATACTGGAATCCATTCGGCGCATCGATGCCGTTGACGATGTCGCCTTGCAGCGCATAGATCTTTACCGGTTGGGTATCGTTGCGATGCAAAGGATTCTGTGAATGCAGCAGGGCACTGGTTCCGCCGCTGAGGTAGCCGAATGCCCAGTAATCGCCAAGAGCATTGCTGCCACCAGCATCACCGGTTGGCTGTAGCGCTGACGGAAGTAATCCGGGAGACGCATCGATCAAGCCAAAGGCATTGGACTGAGAATTACCTCGCGTACCCATCGTATACACGAGCTGGCTGAAATTAACGTTGTCCGCTGCCAGCAGAGTCAGATTGCCCGTCGCTGAGGGGTAGAGCGCACCAGCGCCACGGATATCCAGACTTCCAGACAAGGCCTGCAAGTTGAGCGTCGCCGGCAAAATGGCACCGGGATTCATCACGGTAGACGAACTGCCGTAACTGAACATCAAGCCCGGCGTACTGAGGCTGTCCAGATCGACATCCCCCAGCGTCGCGGTAACGTTAAGCGACGACGCAGCGCCGTAACTCTGCGAGTCAAAATGCTCCGCCGGTAGCGCGGCATTGATCGGATCGCTGCCCGAAGCGCCGGAACCGCCATTCAGATAGGAAGGGTTGTACACCCCGCCGATATCCGCGCCGCGCTGTGCATGCACATCCCACTGCGCATCCTGCAAAGCCAGCAATGTGGACACTGGAGTGGCGATGCCGCCATAGATGATGTTGGTGGGAGGCGCGGTGTAGCTGAAGCCGGCAGCGATCGCCCCGTCCGCCAGCATCGTTCCCTTGCCTTTCCCCACGAAGTAGGCACCACTGAGAATGTCGCCCCCCGCATGCACGTCGAGATTGCCGCCACCGAAAGTGGTGACGCTGGTGCCATCCGCGTTCGCCCGCCATGTCGTAGGCAGCGAAACCGATAGTTGACTGATGTTGCCACCAGCGTTGATGGCAACATTGCCGCCTACGCTCATCACGCCCTGGCCAAAATTGGCGAAATTGATCGAAGACGCGCTGCCGTCCGCGGCATTGGCGGTCTGCATCCACGGCCACCAGTACTGTGAAATATCCGTACCCGGCTTGCTCTTGGTCACGTTACCGGTGGCGTCGATCACCTGCTGGATGGCGTTGATATTGCCTCGCGCCATCAGGCTCAGGTCGCCGCCGTGCTCAGGATTCACTTGTCCCGTGCTCAGCATGTAAGGAAGCGCGGCGTCCGCGCTGCTGATCCAGTTGGGCCGGACCACCGAAACCTGCGCATCCGTACTCGTCCCCGCGGCGGGCATACCGGCGGTGTAGATCACCGCCGGCGCACTGGCATCGAGCCAATCGATATCGCCTCCGGTAGCGACATCGATGGAACCACTGCCCGTACGCACGGTGGTCGGCAACAACAAGGTTTTGCCGTTGAAGGGACTCTTGGCATAGATGTCGGGAGCGGTCAGCGTGCTGACTGTCGCGAAGTGGCCATCGAGTTGAACATTACCGCCACCGGTATGCGTCGCCATCGGGTCGACGCTGCCAAGCTGGGCACCCGCCACGAGTCGATACGACGCACTCGAACCGCCGAGCAAGGTGGCAGAGGCAAGTGATGCCGGACTGCCCAGTGTCGGCATGTTCGACGGGCTGTTATTGGCCACGCTGGCTGGCACATAGATCGTAGTGGGCTTGCCGCCGCCCGTTGGTGCGGCCGGGTTGGAGAGCGGTGCGAACGGTGCGTAGAACAGCTGGCTTCCGGCCGTTGCGTTGCCCACCTTCGAGGATACGTAAACGTAGTAGGCCGCGTGGCCCGCGATATAAGAAGAGTAGTCCGTGGTGTATTGCGTGTAATCCGTTGCCAGCGGCAACAGCAGTGGCGATGGCGTGGTGTTGCGCTTGCTTACCGGGTTGACGGCGAAATTGCTGGTCAACCAGGCCTGATACGCGACTACGTAATCGCTGTACTTGCCATAGGCTGCAGGCTGAGGCGCTACCAGGGCAGTCGGACTATAGGCCAGGAAGCCCGTGCTCTGACGCAATCTGAAAGTATTGGCCCAGGCCTGTTTGGTGCCGTCGCCGACTTCACCGATGTAGGCCTCGTAGTTGACGTAGTAGTTGTCCGACTGCCCTTGGAGCGGCGCCTGTAACGCCTTGTAGTACGGGTCGCTGGCGATGCTTATCGTGCCGCCGCCGGGCGTATAGCCTTGTGCCGCGGAACCTGCTTTCAAGTTAATGGTGCCGTTCCACAGACTGTTTGCGTCCAGGTACTGCTGCGAACTGCGGTAAGCCGTCAGTGCCTGATCGTAAGCAGGGTTGCTCTTGTTCGGATTGGCCCCCGGCGCGAACGGCGCATAGAACAGCTGACTGCCTGCTGTTGCATTGCCCACCTTCGAGGACACGTAAACGTAGTAGGCGGTGTGACCAGCGATATAGGAAGCGTAATCGGTGGTGTATTGCGTGTAGTCCGTCGCCAGCGGCAGCAGCAGCGGCGACGGCGTGGTGTTGCGCTTGCTCACCGGATTGACGGCGAAGTTGCCGGTCAACCAGCTCTGATACGCCGTCACGTAGTCGCCGTACTTGCCATAGGCTGCAGGCTGAGGCGCCACCAAGGCAGTCGGACTGTAGGCCAGGAAACCGGTGCTCTGACGTAACCTGAAAGTATTCGCCCAAGCCAGCTTGGTACCGTCGCCGATCTCACCGATATAGGCTTGATAGTTGAGATAGTAATTGGCGGATTGATCGGAAAGCGGTGCCTGCAAGGACTGGTAGTACGGATCGCTGGCGATGCTTACCGTACCGCCACCGGGCGTGTAACCCTGCGCTGCGGAACCGGCTTTCAAATTGATTGTGCCGTTCCACAGATGGTTTGCATCCAGGTACTGCTGCGACACCGTATATGCCGCCAGCGCTGCCGCATAACCATTGTCGGAAGGCGGCGGAAGTGCCGGATTCGCCAATGCGGCGCCATTATTCTGCTGATAGAACCCATCCGTGATACTGGCCTGGATATCCAGATCACCAGCCGCGCGCACGGTCAGCACCGGCGCCATGCCCAGGTAGCGATAGGCCAGCGCGATACTGCCGTCGCTCTGCGTCGTGCCGGCGCCGAGATTCCAGTTGGTCAGCACGGAAATCTTGCCGTGCTGCGCACCGTCTGACGGGTTGTTCAGCTCGATGCCCGGTCGCAACTGCAGATTGGCGATACCGGCATAACGACTACCGAAGCTGTAGCCCGGCTGCTGCACATAGCGCATCAGCGTGCCCGGCCCCTTGCTCGCATCGCCGCCAAGATAGCCATAGAAACCGGCGTGATCGCCGTTGACCTTGTCGGGAATGAAGAAGTTGTTCTGCAGGTACTGCTTCAACTGATCCGCAGTAGCTGGCGCGGCGAGGATCTTGCCGCTCGCATCGGCCCAGGTCCCGGCCACCATGCCCGCGTTGCCGCTGGCATCAAGCTGATACCAACCCGCCGGATCGATCACACCGTCGAAATGCTTGGCGGGATCGGCCTGCGTGTCCTTGCTGCTCCAGATCGCGTAAGGCTCCACCGTCACTACGCGGGCACCCTTGATCGACGCGCCGCCGCCATCCACCGCGATGTGCACATCGCCGTCGCTCAACAGTGGCGCACGCAGGCTGACCGATCCGCCGGAGAAAGCATCCGATGACCCGCCCGACACATCGATGCGCGCATTCGCACCAAGATGGATGAAACCCGAATCCTCAGGACGGATCTCCTGATAGCCGTAGCTCGGATTGAGGTTGCCATCCGGCGTGCTGCTGGTAGCGATCACCACGTCACCGCCCCGCTGCGCCGGAATATCGCTGGTGGCGATCAGGCTGCCTTCGACGTCCACGCCCTTGTTGCCGTACAGCGCAATACGGCTTCCCGAATGGCCAGCCGCGTCGATGGTGCCACCAATCACTACGTGACCGCCGCTAGCATCACTCGCTATTCCACCGCTTGCATTCAAATACACCTGCTGCGCTTTGAGCGTGTGTCCGACCGACAAGTTGAGATCGCCGGTGCCGCTGCTGACCTGGAACAAACCCGTCGCACCCGCAGCAGTCGCAATGTCGACGGTCCGGTCGAGATCGACGGCACCGCCGCTACCCAGAATGAAATAACCGCCGCGATAACCATCCTTGGCCTGACCAAGCAACGTGCCCGAAAGCAGCACATTCGTCCCGGCCTGAATGGAAAGACTGCCTGCATCACCGCCTGCGCCGGCGCCGGAGAAATCCAGCGTCGAGCCCGGGGCGAGATTGACCGCGCCTTGATCCACACTCAGCGAGAGCGCGCCGCCCGGCGCATAGGTGGTGGTGTCGAAGAAGGTTTTGTTGATACCGCCGACGGTAAGCTTGCTGCCGCTGGCGATAGTCAGATCGCCATGCGTGGCTTCGATATCGAGATTGCCAGCCGGCGCGGCGACTGTCGTCGCGAGATTGACCGTACCACCCTTAAGGCTCAGCGCGCCGCCCATCACACCCGTTGGCACCGCTCCACCTGAGCCGGTGATATTCAGTGCACCGGTAGTGCTCAACTGCGTGTCGGCCGCGTTGTCGGCCAGCAGCCAGGGTGTCGTGAGATTGACGTCCAGACTGCCAAAGTCGAAATGCCCGGCACCCTGCCCCTTCATACCCTGACCGGCGGTGGCGGAAAAACCGCCAAAGCCGCGCAGACCGGTATTGCCCGCGCCGAAATCCAGTTCGTTGGCATGGATGGTGAGCTGTCCGCCGCCCGTAGCGAACGACTGCGTGAGCGCGCCGAAATCATTGGAAAGGCCGAGCTTGCCGGCCTCCAGGCTGACCGCACCGCCATCGCTGGTGAACGTGCCTGCGCTGAGATTCAAATCGTGCGCAAGATCCACATTCACATTGCCAAGGAAATCGATGTTGCCGCGACTTCGCAAGCTGACGCTCTGCGCGTTGCGCAGCAGATTCAGCGTGTCCTTGCCGATGACGAAACCGCCCGCACCACTCGGCGCCGACACACCGTCGCCGAGGAAGGTGATCTGGTTACTGTTGGCATCGATGGCCTGCGCGGACAGCGCCGCTGTGGGATCGGCTGTGGTGGCACCGGTCGCATCCAGCGTCAGCGCGCTGCCGCCGTCGACGCGTGCTCCGGCACCGATGCTGAGCGCGCCGTTGCCGGACACGCTGTTACGTACGATATTCGCCGCACCATTCTGCGACACACGCAACAGTGCGCCGTCACCACTGACGGCGGCAATGGGTTTGCCGTTGGCGTCGGTGCTGGCAGCGGCACCGAAATTCAGCGCCACGCTACTCTGGCCGGAACCCTGCCCCGCTGCCTGAAGCACGCTGCCCTGCTCCAGCAGAACACCTTGCGCGCCGGGATGGCCACTGCCGTTCGCCACCAGCAGAATTTCGGGGCCCCGCAAGGGATGGGCGGCATCGTTGGACAGCACCACGCTGTCGGCGACGGCGCTGACCTGATAGCCGTGGCTACTGGCCTGCCGCGAGCCGCCGATCAACAGGCTGCCCGCGCCCAACGCATCGAGGCCATCGGCGGTAAGACTGAGGTAGCCATCACGCGCGGCTTCATTGGCGCCGACGATCTGGATCGCCTGCGCGCCGATATCCACCAGCGAACCGCGGCCACCGGTTGCCGGATTGGCGATCAGTGTCGCGCCAAGATCGAGCGTACGCCCCGCGGCCAGAGCCAGCCGGCCGGCGTCCGCCACCGAAGGCGGCGCGACGTTGCCGGCTTTGGCGGCCAGTGCCGCGAAGAAGGTGTCCGCATCGGTAAGACGGTACTGCGAATACTGCTGCCATACCGGGCCGGACTGCAGCAGGAAGGTGGTGTTGCGCGCATCCCGCGCACCGCTCAACGCATCGGCGAAATAGCCTGCCACGCTGAGCGTGCCGTCTGCCTGCGTCGCGCTGCGGCCAAGCACACTATCTCGCGCGCTGGTGTCCTGCACGACGCGATATGCACCCGGCAAGGTCGCGTACTTCGCCGGCAACAAGGTGTAGTAGCCGGCCGCAAGACCTGGTGCGCCCGACAGGTATACCGACTGACCTACCGCTGGCCCGGCGCCTGCGCCGTTCTCCAGTGCGGCATCGTGCGGCGCCAACGGAGCGTGATAGCCCGGCAGGATCGCGTAGATGGCGCGACCATCCGCGTACTGCGGTACCTGTACGCCAGCCGTGTTGTTTTCGTAGCTGATGGATTGCTGCGCCAGTACGTCGCGCGTGCCGCCCACGCCAGTCACCCATTCGGACGCCTGTAGATGGCCGCCGCCCGACAGGTCGATGCCCGCGCCAGCGTCCAATGCCAGGGCATCGCCGTTCAACGCGATCTGTTTGGAGGGTGCGGCGGTAAGGTCCGGCGAATCGGCAACGGGGTTGCCCTTGTAGCGCCACTGCACACCATCGATGGTGGAACCGAACGGCACGGTCTGGCCGTCCAGCGATACCGAGGTGAGACTGCCCGGCGCCAGATGCAAGGACTGCGTGACCGCCAACGGATATAGCGTGGGATCGATACCGAACGCCGTGGACTGTGCCGTCGGATCGGTCACACCGAGCATCAAGTTGCCCGAGGGCACGCGTATCGTGCCCTGTTGTTCGATGTGGTTGGCGCTGATCAGCAAGGCACCGCCCGCCGACAATGGCGCAGTGCTGTTGCCGTTCGGCAGCACTGTCACCGTGGTGGACAGTGGCTGCCCCGATGCATCCTTCAACCCCGAGCCGTTCGCGTCGATCACAAAGTGATAGTCGGTGGCCGGATAGAGTTGCGCCGCCTTGAATTGCAGATTGCCGGTGCTGAACAACAGGCCAGCGCGTTCGGTGTTGCCATTGTAGGCGATGGTCGACGGCGCGACGAAACGGATGTCGCCACTCGATGTGAAGTTCGCGTTTGCCCAGCGCTGGAGATTGAGCTGGCCGCCGAGATCGATGAAGTCCGCATTCACCTGCAGCGCGCCGTCACCCGACATCGGCATCGGCGCTGCGGTGGAGATGGCGCTTCCAGACAGATTCACGTAGGGCGCATCGATGCGCACGCTGGCGTTACCGGTGGCGTATCCCGCACCAGGTGCTGTGGCGCTGCCGCTGCCCTGGGGCAGCGCCCGATAGGCACTGGCATTGGCCATGAAGGCGCGTCCCAGCGACAGTCGCACATCACCGGCGAATGCCAGCGGTACGACGCTGGGATAAATGGCGCCAGGACTGCCCGCAGGGTCTGGCCCGATGACCATGGTGCTGATACCCGAACCGCCGAGACGGTCCACCGCGAAATGCAGCACGCCAGACGGCGCGCCGCTCTCGACCTTGGTGCCTGGCATGAGACCGGACGGCAGCAGAGCCCCCGACTGCTGCAGAAGGACACCCGTCGCGTCAGGCGCATTCTGCTGTCCCGACGGATGAGTCAATCCCGTGATGCTGAGGCTGCCGCCCTGCGCCTGCGTTGCGCCACCCTGCGCCTGCAGTTGCGCATCCATGTACAGGCCCGCTGCCGCCGAAAACGCGATGCTTCCGGCATCGCTCCATACTGGTGTGGCGAGATAGCTGACTGCCGTACCGAGTCCGTTACCGTTTGCGCCCGGCAGATCGAAGCGATCCGACGCACCGGAGACATCAATGCGGCTGCCCTGCTCAGCCAGTACGTAACCACCAAAACCAGTGAGCGAGACATTGCCACCGGCAAGCACTACACCCGTGCGCGGAACGATCTGGCCCACGGGCACGCCGGCGGTGCCGTTGCTGGATACGGCACCGGCCCAAGGATCGATCAGGGAGGTGCCGGACGCATCCAGCGACGCTGAAGCGCCGAGCCAGATCTGCGGCGTCAACGCCGGCAAACCAGCGCGACGATTCAACTGCTGGGTCGAAATCGCGATATCACCGCCCGGCGCACTGACCGCACCCAGGATGGTGGTGGCTTGCGTACCGGCCAGCGCGACATGTGCACCGGCATCGGCAAGGATGGCTGCGCCTTCACCCAGGCTTACCGAACCGGCGACCCCAGCATAGGTTGGTGCGCCTTTCGACGGATCCAGCGGAATGACACTCCAGTCCAGGTACTGCCCGGCTGTCAGCGAGAGACCGGGGCCATGACCGCTCGCCGTGTTGCGCGTGACGTAGCGATGATAGGGATCGAGCGCACCGATGGTGGCGTAGACGCCCTGCGGGTGGCCGGCATCGCTCGCATACAGATCGCTGCCGGTCGGCGCGACGAGCAAGGCTTGATAGTTCGGCAGCCAATTGCCGCGCGTCACCTGCACCTGTGCGCCGGGCGCGATGATCGCGTCGGTGATCGCGGTCAGCGCGTAATTATCGAAGCCCTGCCCGGCGAAGAAACCCGGAGCCAGATATAAGCCATTGGCCAGCGGCATCGCGCTGGCGTCGCCGCCGATCTGTATCAGTGGCGCCTGCATGGTCAGCGTGCCGCCGCCACTGAAGCCGTACCCACGCAGACTGCCATCCAACTCGATGGAGCCACTGTCGAGCGCGTTGGGTGGAACCGCCGTTCCGTATCCTCCGGCGTAAGTGCTCAGGCTGATATCGCCACCATGGCCGTCTGGCACACCATGACTGAGTTGCAAACGGTTGTCGGGGCCGACATAGCCGCCGCCCGACACATCCAGCACGCTACCCGGCTTCAGCAAGATCGAACCGGTGCCATCAACCGTCCCACCGCTGGGTGCAACGGCAGCCTGCGTAACAAGACTGATACTGCCGCCATTGATATAGCGACCGCCGATCAACGCATCGGCGCCGCGACCCGCATCATTCACCCAGAGACCGCGCGTGCTCAGCGTCGCTCCGCTGCCGATGGTGATATCGGCGCGCAAGGGACTGCCATCCGGCGCCTCCAGAGATGGCGTAGCGGACACGGGAGCGGTCGTGGTCATGGCGATCGAGCCGGCTGGCGCGCTGATATCGCCGAGCACGGTGACGCGATTCGCCTTCATCGCAATGCTGCCGCCGGGCCGCACGCCAAGCGATGTGCCTGCCTGCTCCAGGATCTGCCCACCGCTGGCACTTGGCGTCAGATCCAGGTTCAGCGCACTGAAACCGGCGTGGTCGATCATGCTGGCTGACACCGGCAGCCAATAGCGCAAGTCGGCATCGCTAGCGGTATCCGTCGCCGGTGAGGCGAGCGCCGTATCCCAAGACGTCGTGGCACCGAATGTCGGCACCAGGGCATCGAGAACCAACGCCGACTGCTGCAACAGAATGCCCGGCGAATACAGAGTGTTCTTCGGGTCCGCCGCCGAGGGCAGCACGCTCAGGTCGAAGGTGCCGCCCGCGGGCTGCTTGCCCTGCCCCACCTGATTGCGTCCGGCGAATGCCTGCGCGGTGATATCGCCATCCAGTACCAGCGCGTGCCCGGCCTGTACCTTTAACTCGCCCGCATCGCCGCCGACGACGAAACCCTGGTCCCAGCGGCGCGCTCCGGCCAGCAGCGGATTGTTGTAGGTCTGGGTGATCCCCCAACGGCTGTGGTCCAGCGTGTATTGCCCCGCGAAGCCGACGTACGTCATGTTCGGATCGGCGTCGGTGATGTTGTAGATGCGTCCGTTTGCGCCCAGCAGATTGGGGGTCTCCACCCAGCCCGGCTGATAGGCGAGGAAGCCGCCATCCAGGTTGAGCTGGGCACCACTGCGCACCATCACCTCGGGAGCAGCCAGCGAGATGGTGCCGCCCTTGGTCAGCATCTGGCTGATGTCGCGCGGCACGTTCTCCACATAGCCAGCGACGTTGAGGATGGGGCTGCCCACCCAGTCGAGACCGTCTGCGCGCGTGCCGCTCTGCGAGCTGTCGACCGCGATGTTTTTCTGCGTGTAGAGAAAACTATTGCGCAGCAGTGGCGAGTTGGCCAGTTCGTTCTGGCCGATACGCGCCACATTGACCAGCAGCGCGGACATCGGCAGCGCCACATTGGCGAGACCGGAGACGTCGAGGATGGCACCATCATCCACGTAGACACGGCCCGCGTTGACGCGGGCATCCTTGGCGTTGTCGACCTGCGCGACAATCGACAGTGACGCCCCGGGCGCTTCCAGCAGAGAGCCTGACTGGAACGTCACCGAACTGCCGCTCAACGATAGGTTGCTGCCCTTGAATGCCGCATCGGCCGCCGCGCCGGACGACGTTGTAGTCCCATCCTTTTCGGGCAAAACCGTGGTGACCGACCCTGCGCCAAGTACGAGGCTGCCGCTGCGGAAATAGGAGTTCGACCCGTCGCTGTTGAAGGTGGCCGCGTCCCGCGCATTGAGTTCGACGCTGCCCGGATGGCTGATGCTGGTCGAGGCCACGACTACGCCACTCTGTGTGATGTCGTAACCCAGCATGTGTATCTCGCCGCGCCGCGACTGGACCAGTCCGGTGTTGCTGGCAAGTCCTTGCGGATCGGAGGCCGGCGAGATGTTGGCCACTTTCAATGCTGCTCCGGCATTGCTGCCCGCTGCATTGGCGAATTTGGAGCCCGCCGCAAGGACGGCCTGTCCATCGTCAGCAATGATTGAACCCGCATTGGAAACATTCGGCGCGGCGATCAAGGCAAAGCCCTGCGCGCCAGTAGTGATCGACGCGCCCTTCTCGATCACCACATCATGCTTGCGGCCATCAGTGAAGGCGCCGTCGACGAGTAGGCCGACATCTTTCGCCGCCTGACTCGAAATCCCCCCGCTCATGAAACTCGTGTTGCTGCTCGCCACATCGCCACTGAACAAATTCAGCGAACTTGCCAGCAGCGAATGCGTATTCACCTGGCTGCCCGCACCAAACAGAATGCCGTTGCGATTCAGCAGGTACACCGTGCCTTCGGCCTTGATCTGGCCGAGGATCTGGCTGGGCGAGCCGGACGGATCCTGGATGCGGTTGAGCGCGATCCAGTCGTTGGCGCCGCTCGACTGATTGCCGCCGCTCTGGTTGAAGTACAGCGTGGTGTTGCGGCCGACGTTGAAGCTGTCCCAGGTCATGATCGCCTTGGCGGCGGTCTGCTTCACCTCGACCGTGGTCTTGCCTGCGGCGGCGGTCTGTACCGGCGCGTTGGCGTTCTGCCATAGCAAGGGATTGCTGGCGAGACCGGCGGCGACTTGTAGTCCGCCCGCGGCGAGCCCATCCGGTACCGGCGAACTCAATTGCTGTGCGGCTTTCTGCGCCGACTGCTGCGCACTCAGTTGGGCAGCCACGGCTTGCGCAGCGTTGTTGAGATTGGCGATGGATTGCTGCACTACGCGCTGTTGCAGCAATTGTCCCGAGGTCTGCGCCGCAAGCCCGGTGGGTACCGGTGTGGTGACGTTACCCGCAGCCGGGGCACCGACTTGTCCGCGCTGGCCGGCCAGCCAGGCCTGGCTCAGCGGCGGCGGGTTGCCTGCGTGAGCCTGCATCGCCGCGCCCATCGCCAGCGCCGCGGCGATCCATTGGGCCAGCGGCCTGCGCCCCAGTGCGCCGCGCGGTGTTGCCTTGACTGCCTCGACGGACTTGAGCGGCTTGATCACGAGACCCTCATCTCATTCATTCGTTGTGAAACACGCGACTCACGCATGCGTGAGCGCTGTTGCAAAGGCGCAGCTTCTCGGAAGTAAAGACATCCGTTTCGCGACGCGACTGAACTGTTGTCACTAAAACTTCATGCAACTTGTTCGCTCTCCTGCATGGAGAAGAGGAGCAGAAGCCCGCGAAAACGCGCCCCCTCCCCTGCGTGCAGCAGGGGAGGGTTGGGGTGGGGTCAAGCCCTTCACCGTGTAACGCCACCTCAAGGGCTTACCCCCTCCCGGCCTCCCCCTGCGAGCAGGGGGAGGAGCACGGCATCGGCGCACTGCCGAAGTGACATCGAATCGTCATGTGCAATCGCGCGCACCCTCAATGCCCGGCAGATGGATGCAGCAAAGGCACCGATGGATACGTCGGCGATGGCCATTGCGGAAATACTGACTTGCCGAGGTTGTTACCCATGCGGTGACTCAGCGCGGAGAAGTTGTATTGGCCGACCTGCCGATTGGAAGGTTCGAGCGCGACCGCGTCGATCGCAGGCGCTTTCGCCATCGGGTTCGCTGTGTCGCCAGGCGCAAGCGCACGGCTGAGACAATCGAAAGCAAGCACCGAGCGCTGGTTGATGCTTACCTCGACGCAGCTCGGTGGCGCTGTCGCCATCGGTTCGCCCGCCACCGCATCGATTGGCGGCAACGCTCCGACGCCCAGCACCATCAGCCATCGCCACGGCGTCCGCACGCCACGCGTGACGGAGAACACCGTGGCGACGGCGCTCATGGCTGCTTGCCCTTGGCCGCGCCGGGGACATAACGCTGTTCGTAGAGCCGGTCGCCATAACCCTGCGCCGCGTTCTCCAGCTTGACCCTGGCTGCCGCCGCGAACGGCTGCCGCGCGGACAGCACCGTGCCCATGTCCATGTGCGCATAGGCGTCCAGAATTTCCTGGCCCACCTTGTACAACTGCTGGTTGCGGGAGCCGCAGGTGTTCAGCTCGCTCTTTGCATCGGCGAGCTCGATGGTGAGCGTGCTTTCACGCGCCTGCTGCGTTTGCAGCTTTGCCGCGACGTCGGTGCCTGAGCGTTGCGCCTGTTGTAACGCTTCTTCGGCGCGCTGGCGCGCGTTGCGCTCAGCGGCGAGTTCGGAACCGCCACCCGCCGCGGAGGCGCGCAGCTTGCTCAGCTCTGCCTGCGCCTGCGCCAGTTCCTTACGGGCCTGGTCACGCTCGTTCTGTATCCCCTGCTTCTGTGCGTTCCACGCGGCCTGCTCGCTCTGCAGATCCTGTAGCTGGCCACGCGCTTCGCGCAGTTGGGTGCGCAATTGCTCCTCCAGGCTTTGGGCCTGTGCCGGCCCCGCCGAAAACCACACCGCCAGAACGACGGCCACACCAAGCATGCGTTTCATGAAAGGCGTCTCCGTGGAGCCTGCTTATGACTTCCCCGTAGCCTGCGCCGGGATCTGTTTGCGCGCAGAACAAGGAAGAACGAAGGAGTGCACGTCCGTGCACGACTGAGTGATGACGCGGGACTGCGGGCAAACAGACCCGGCCCGGAGGGTTGCTGTTGAGTGGCCGCCACGCGGCAGCGCGCGGCTTGACCTGGCAACCAGCCAGGCGCTGCGCCACGCGCTACCACCTGACAGCCACTCAACAGCAACGCAGGCCACGGGGAAGTCATAAGCAGGCTCCTAAAACTTGCTGTTGATTTCGAGCTGCAGCACGTCGATGGACAGCGGCGGGCCGAATACCTGCTTGGCATTGAAGTAACGCGCCGACAGCCAGGTACGCTGGGCGATGCCGTAATCGGCGCTGATGATGAAGCCCTTGGCGTTGGTGCCGCCGAGGTGGAAGTTCGGATCGGTCAGGCCATCCAGTACCGCGTCGGGCTGCAGGTACTTGTAGCCGAAGGTGACGTTCCAGTCGTTCGCCTTCATCGGGTTTGGATTGCCCAGGATGCCGCGTGCCAGCCAGCCAACCGGGCCGCTCTTGTATGGGCCGGTAGTGGTCGGCGAGTCGCCGTTCTCGTAGTTGTTCACCGGCTGCCCCAGGCCGTTGGGATAGCGCTTGAACGCATCGCGCGCGTGATACGCCATGTTGCGCACGTAGTCGGCCTGCAGGCGCACCGGCGTCTCGCCGATCTTGAAATCGAACTGGTTGGTCAGGTTGAGCAGGTGGTAGTCGTAAGCGAGGCCGACGAACTGCGGCTGCGCGTAATTACCCGGCGAAGACGGATCGGGCACGATGTTGCGCAACAGGAACACGCTGTTGCCCTTCTGCATGAACGTCGGCGCGGTATCGTCGGTGCTGCAGAAATTGATGCCGGTGTACAGCGCGCACGGCTGCGACAGCTGGCCGCGCATGCTGTCGTAGTAGTAATAGGCCAGCGCGGCGGTCCACTGCATGTCCTCGTCGAACTTCCAGCTCGCGCCCACCTGCGCCGCCGACAGCCAGCGCTGGCTGTCGCGGTTCTTCTGGTAGCCGAAGCCCTGCGACGGCGCATCGTTGCCGGTGTACTGGATCGGGAACAGGCCGGCGGTGGCGAAGCCGTTGAGGCCATCGGCCAGCGGCAGTTCGGCCTGGCCGGCGATGCCGTCGAAGTTGAGCTCCGGCGAATAGATCAGGTCGGTGACAAAGAACGGATTGGCCATGCGGCCGGCAGTCAGCGAACCCCAGGCCACCGGCTGCCACCGCACCCATGCGCGATCCAGCCACAGGTTCTTCTTGACCAGTCCGCCGCCCAGCGCCTGCGTGGTGGACACCGGGTTGTTGTCATTGCCCGAACCGATACGAATGCCGGCGGTGATGGTGTCACCGAGCTTCACCGACATGCCGATATGCGCCTGCAACGACAGTGTATTGGTGCGGTTCTGTTGCGAATTCAGGATCGGCGGATTCACGCCCTGGGTGATCTTGTTGATATCGAACGGGCCGTTGCGGTTCAGCGCGGCATAGTCGATGAAGTACGGCGAGTTGTTGCGGCTGAAATAGCGCGACTCGTCGCGCACGCGCAGATCGCCGGACCAGCTGATGCGGTCCAGCCACTCCGGCAGCGCGTCGGGCTGCGCCCAGTGCTCGGTACGCGCCTGCGCGATCACTTCCTGCTTGACCTGCTCACGGATCTCGTTGCGCACGCTCTGCGGCACGTAAGGCACGCGCACATCGCCGGGCTGCGCGCCATCGGCGACAGCAGCTACGGCGGTCGATGCCTTGCGCGCCTGCGCGGCTTCGGCGTTCGCTTCGGCGATCAGCCCGTCCGCATCGCCCTGCGTGATCAGCCCCTTCTTCACCATCAGGCGGATCAGGTTGATGGTGGCATTGGGCGAAGGCGCTGCGTCCTGTGCCATCGCCGCGCTGCCGGCACCGGCCAGCAGCAGGCCGACAGCCAGGCACAGCGCGCGCCGTCGTAGCTGGCGGTGCGAGCGGATGACGTAGGTGGACTTCATGATGTTCTCCAAAAAGGTGCGATGCCGTTGAGGACGCTGTAGGAGCGCACCCTGTGCGCGATCGGCCCGCGAGGGCCGCGGTGTTGATATGAGCCCTGCGTCGCAGGGCGGTCGCCCACAGGGTGGGCTCCTACAGGGTGAGGTCTGGGGTTCATACCGGTCGGCGCCCCCGTATGGCGGCGCGTACGGGCATGCGCAGGCTCGGCGGTGGCGGCGTGTCGATGCTCAGTTGTTGCAGCACTTCCACCAGCGCTTTGTCGGTGCTATCCACGCCGCTGGGGGCGACCAGCTCGACGCGCGTGATGCGTCCGCTGGCGTCGATCCACAGGTTGGCTTTCACGTCGAAGGAAAGGCGCCGCGTGCGCTCGTCGCGCTGGATCGCCTGCTGTAACGCATAGCCGAGGTATTGCTCGTACGAGGAACCGCCGACGCCGGTGCCACCACCGCTGCCGACCATGCCGCCGCCGTCGCCCGCGCCGATGTTGAAGGAGTCGTTGCCGGCCTGCGCCGGGCCATTGATGCTCACCTGTTTCGCCACATCCGGCGCCTGCTTCGGCGCTTCGATCGGCTTGGCCGGTTCGTTGGGCTTGGGCAGCACCTGTTTTTCTTCCTCGACCTTCTTCGGTTCCGGCGGCTTTTCCTTCGGCGGCGGCGGTGGTGGCGGCAACGGCGTGATGGTGGCGATGCGTGGCGCTTCGCGGCGCACGCCCACCTGATGGCTGGCGAGTTTCCACACCAGCCCCAGTACGGCGAGGATCACGGCGGCCAGCATCAGGCGCCCGCGCCATCGCCGCCACCCGCCCCCGGTCTGCCCGGATGCATTCATCGCAGGTCTCCGCACCGTCAGCCGCCCGGCTGCTTGCCGGTGACGAGACCGACTTGCGACAGGTCGAGCCGGCGCAGCAGATCGAGAATGTCGACCACCTTCTGGTACTGCACGCCGGCGTCGCCTTTCACGATGATCGGGAAGTCCGGCGTCACCGCTTTCTGCGTGCGCAGGCGCGCCTCCAGTTCACCCAGCGTGACTGGAAAGGCATCCAGGAAAATCTGCCCGCTTTCCGACACGGTGATTGCCTTGGTCTGCGGCTTGGCCAGGCTCACTGACGCGCTGGCCTTGGGCAGGTTCACCTTCACGCCCTGCACCGAGGCGGTGGTCATGATGATGAAGATCACCAGCAGCACGTACGCCAGATCCAGCATTGGCGTGATGTTGATGTCGTCGTAGGGCTTGTCGTCGTCTTGGACTTGCATGGCCGCGGGCTCCTTACGGACCGACCGTGCTCTGGTCGGCCTCCCGGTGCAGTTCGGCCAGGCGCGTGACGAACTCATCCACGAACACCTGCATGTTCGCGGTGACTGCCTTGTTGCGCGTCAGCAGATAGTTGTAGCCAAACAGCGCGGGGATCGCGACGAACAGGCCGGCCACGGTGGCTAGCAGCGCGGCGGCGATGCCCGGCGCGATGGCGTTGACGTTGACGTCGCCGGCCGCGGCGATGGCCGCGAAGGTGATCATCACGCCCACCACGGTGCCGAGCAGGCCGAGGAACGGGCCGCCGGAGATGGCGATGGTCAGCATCACCATCGAGCGAGAGAGTTTCTGGTTCTCGCGCACCAGGGTGGAATCCATCACCGCGCGGATCGCTTCGATCGACTCGGAGGCGATGACCACATGGCCGTCCTTGTTGCGGCGGCGCCAGACTTCCTTCTTGCCGGTTTCGTACAAGCGGAAGAGCGAGGAGTCAGCCAGCTCGACCTTGGTGGCCGGCGTTTCTTCAGCAAGACCGAGCAGGTTGCTGCCAAGGTCGCGGAAGCGATCGAGGAAGCGCTCGTTGGCCGAGCTCACCGCGCCGACGTAGCGCGCCTTGTTCCACATCACTACCCAGGAGATCAGCGCCATCACCAGCAGGATGCCGATCACCACCCAGGCATCGGCCGTGACCGATTTGACGATGATGCCGAAGTAGCCGAAGCCGAAACCGGATTTCTTTTCGTCCTCGCCGTACTGCACCAGCTTGGATTCCGCGCCTTGCGACAGCGCGTCGACCGCCAGCACGGTGGCCGGGCGCGCCACGCGGGAAATGCGCAGCTCATCCATGTCGCCGATGAAGTTCGCGAGCGTCGCGCCCTGCCCGTCGGCGGCTGGCGCTTCACCGCCTACCGTCGCCGCATCGGTCAAGGCCGGCACGGTGGCCGCCAGGGTCGCATAGGGCTGGCCATTGACGTAAAGCACGGTCTTGCTGCTGTCGGCGGTGACTGCCACATGCGTCCACTGGCCGGCCTTGAGCGGCTCGCCGGCCGGGCTGCGCTGCGCCTGCTCGCCGTCGATCTCCACGAACGGCGCGCCATTGGCCAGACCGATCAGCAGACCTTTGCCATCCTGTCTGCGCGCATACAGCGCGGTCGGTGCGGTGGGCAGCGCGTCCACCTTGATCCAGGCGCTGAAGCTGAAGTTGCCGCCCGCGGCAAGGTTCAACGAAGCTGCCGCCGGCAGCGTCAGCATCGCGCTGCCGTCGAAGCGCGCCGCCTTGCCGACGATGCCGCCATCCACCGGGCGCAGCTGGCCCTTGGTCGCGTTGTTGCCGTAGGCCGTAGTGTCCTTCGGCAAGGCACCGGCGGCGTCATCGAAGTGATAGACCAGGGTGTAGTCAGCGTCGAATGTCGCCGCACCGCTGCTCTGCGCGGGTGCTTTGGCGTTGCCGTAGTACATCCATACGGTCTGCTGGCCGTTGGCCGGCAGGTCGGTGGTGTCCAGCCAGATCTGGCCGACGCCCATCACCGGGTCGAAACTTTCCACTTCGTAGTTGAGTGGCGTCTTGCCGTCGGCGGCGATAAAGCGGATATCCGCGCCGCTCTTCGCCACGCCATCGAACTGGAAGTTGCCTGGATGCAGGCGGATCAACAGTGGCACGCGGCCCGGCGCCTGTGCCATGCCGGCACCCTTGGGGCTGGTATCCAGCGTGATGGCCTTGCGGTAGGACCAGTCGTCGTTCCACCACGCGGCATCCGCCGCCATGGCCGGGCGCGCCAGCCACGACAGGCATAGCAAACACGCGAGCATCAGATAACGCATTGTCATTGCACCCCTATGCGACAGAATTCGTTGGCGATGGCTTTTGTCCGCGATGGCGTTCATCACAGACTGGCCTTCACGTTGAAGAGCAGGCGGCCGTCGTGCGCCTTGGTGCGCGCGCCGTCCTTGAGCGGATAGGCGTACTCCAGCTCGCCGTTGATGTAACGGAACAACACGAAGCGCGTACCCACGCCGGTGCTGAGCAAGGTGAAGCGGCCGCGCTGATCCGGCAGCGGATCGATCAACAGCACGCGCGAACCATCGACGAAGAAATGAAAGCGCCAGTCGCTCACCGCATCGCCGATCCATGAGGCGATGGACGGACTGCGCAATTCCACCGAACCGATGGCACCGTTGTCGCCGGTGTCTTCCGCCGACAGATAGCCGCGCACGCTGCTGGCGCCGCCAGCGGCGAACTGTTCGCTGGAGATCAGCGGCGAATCGGCGAGCTGGCCGCTGGCACGGAACGCCAGCGAGTAGTCGCCCTGGAATACGCGCGTGTAATTGAAATCAGCACGCAAATACGCAAAGTTCTGGCGCGCATTGAAGCGCTGGTTGTCGAACGCGTTGCGATCGCTGCCCAGGCCGCGCCAACCGAAGTTGCCGGCCAGCGTGAAGCCGGTCGACGACTTCTCCCCTATCCGCTGCCCGTTGTAAGTGATGGAGGCCGGGAAGTAGGTAATCGGCACCTTCGAACTCTGGCTGCCGATACTGATGTTCTGGTCGAAATGCTTGCGGCTCACGCCGAACGACAGCGACTGGCTATAACTGCCCAGCGTCGGCAGCAGCCGCGTGGCCTGCAGGCTGACCGCGTTGCCCTTGCCCAGTACCGTGGTGCCGCCCAGTGTGTTGGCGTTGCTGTTGGACTTGTAGCCGGAACCCAGCAGGCTCCATCCGTCGCCCATCGGCGCCAGATAGGAAAGTGCATAGACCTCGGCGGCCTTGCGATCCTGCGGCGCGACGATATAGGTGGCCGAGATGGCGTGACCGAGCTGCCACAGGTTGTCGTAGCGGACATTGCCGATAGTGCGCAGTACGGGCGTGTCCGCGCTGTGGTCGTTGTTGACCTCCACGCTACCGTGCAGCGGATAGGTGTCGTCGACCTTGAGGGTCACGTCCATGGTCTGCGGCAAGGTGCCCGGCTTGAGCAGCGGCACCACCTGCTGGCCCGGCTGGCGATTGACCGCCGTGAGCTGCTCCTGCGCCTTGGTGAAGTTGGGCACCGCACCTTCGGCCAGCGCCGGCACAGCATCGCGGATCGCCTGCGGCGAGTGATACCTGGCACCTTCCACGCGCACGCGGCCGATGCTGTTCTCCGTCACCTGCAGCAACAGCACACCACCCTTCACCTGCTGCGGCGGCACTTCCACCACGACCGATTGATAGCCTTTGGCCTGATAGATCTTCTGTATGGCGTCGCGCGCGGCATGCACGTCATCGAGGCTGCGGCCCGGACCGAGGAACGGCTCCACTGCCTGCTCGATGTCCACCGCCTCAAGCAAGGTATTGCCGCGCACGAGGTATTCGTTGACGTCGAAGCGTGCGGGCGGCTCGCTGGGTGCGGCGCCCGCCTGTTGCGCGTGACCGGCAACCTGCCACGCCAGCGCCATCGCGATCAGCCACGCCAGCGGCCGCCGGGCCGCATCGCGCGCCGTCCTGGCGCTCATAGGCGTTCCCCGCTCGCGACACACCGGCTGGCCGCTCCGTACTGCATGGGAGCCAAAGCTATAGCGCGCCGGATAACCAAACCGCGACAGACACATGTCCGATCCAAGGCCGGCGCCGCCGTGTCGTGCATGCCCTCGCCCACCGGCCATCTGGACGGCCAAACCACACCATGATCTATCACGCGACCACCATCCCCCGAGGGCCGCGCGCCGACGGCCTCTCTCCGTTTCAAGATCGCGCCCGCCGGGTTTTACCCGACGAACGCCAAGAATGAGAGTGGGCATCCCAGCCCGTGGATCACATCCATGCCGAAATAGACGGCATGCCGCGCGAGGGACTGAACCGAGTCACGAAAATTTCATGTCAGCCTGTGTTTCAGGATGTTTTCCGGCATTCCTGACATCGAATCGTCATGAATTCAGTCAGGTGAAGTGGATGCGAAGCGCGGGGCGCGCCCAACGTTTGGGTATCGCGACTGGTCACTTATGCAACGCGCGACAATCGCTGAGTTATTGCGACCTGGCCGCTTATGCAGCGGGCATGTCGGACGCCTGCCGGCGCCCGAGTCACTTTCTCTTTGCTGACCCAAAGAGAAAGTAACCAAAGAGAAATGGTCGGGAAGAGCGCGGTGTGCTTTGTAGCTACGCCTTTTCCAGTGCCAGACCTCGGGTCTGCTCTTTCTCCCTCCCCTGCTTGCAGGGGAGGGTTGGGGAGGGGTGAGTACTTGAGAAAGCGTCTCGGGAGAGGTTATCGCAAGGGCTTACCCCCTCCCGACCTCCCCCTGCGAGCAGGGGGAGGAGCAAAAAGAGAAGCTATCCAGATGTCTGGCACTAGAGGAGGCGGAGCTACAGAGCTCGTCGCCTGCTCTCAGGCCATTTCTCTTTGGTTACTTTCTCTTTGGGCCAACAAAGAGAAAGTGACCCGGCTCGCGGCAGCGAGACGGAACGCCCGCTGCGTAAGCGGCCAGGTCGCGAAAGCGCAACGATTCTCGCAAACACAACTCGCGCACCGAGAAAACGACCTCAGCTCAGCAACACAATGCCACCCGGCAAAGTAGTGACATGAGCACCGAAGGCGTCATGAATCAGCGTAGCCGCATCAGCAAGCTGATTCAGCGTAAAACGCGCATGGACCTTGCGCGCACCCAGCGCGTCATTGGTGAGGATGATCTTCCCCGGCCGGTAGCGATTGATCTCCACCACCACCGACGACAGCGGCTGGTTGTCGAACACCAAAACACGACGACGCCAAGCCATCGCCGTATCGATATCGGCCGGTGCGGGCGCGGCCATGCCGCGCTGGCCATAAAGCGCACGCTGCGCGGTACCGATCGACTCCGTGCGCCCCTGGTATTCCAGGCGCACGGTGCCGTTGAGCCCGGTCACTTCGACGTCGCTATCTAGGCAGCGCACATTGCACTGCGAACCGGAGAGCGCCATCACCTGACCCTTTGAAGCGTAGACGGTGAATGGCTCGCTGGCGCCATCGAGTGTCTGCAGCTGGATCTCGCCGGTGAGCAGTTCAATGCCCACGGGCCGACCGCCGGCATACTTCACATTGATCGCCGTCTGCGTATTCATCTCGACCACGACACCCGGCGCCACCTGTACCTGACGCTGCTCGCCGGTCGCGGTGCGGAAGTCGGCCATCATGTCGCCGACACCTGGCCACAACCGCATGGGCGGACGCAGCAACAAGAACGCGGCCGATGCGGCCACCGCGCCGCCAAGGAAGGCGCGGCGGCTCATGCGGCGCGGGTCGCGCTGCAGCTCATCGGTCTTGATCTGCTCACGTTGTGACAGCGCACGCGCAGCGGTGCCCAGGTTGTCCCACAGCAAACGGGTCTCGGCGAAGGCCCGTGCGTGTGCCGCGCTTTGCCCGCACCAGTGGCGGAACGCCTGCGCGTCGGCGGGGGTGGCCCGGCCGGAGGTCAGCCGCAACAGCCAGTCGCGCGCCTCGCGGTGAAGCGCCGAGCTGTGGCCGGTGATGGCGTTAAGGCAGCGCTGATCAGGTATCGCCATCGTCATGATGCCTGGAAGGCGCGCAGGCGCCGTCGTGTGGCGCAGGGAAGACTGGCCGTCTTGGCAAGCCACGCGGCGGCGCCTGCGCGCCTTCCAGGCATCACCCCATCATTTGAAATCTCATGCGTTGGGGCCAGCCCTGTCTGTCCGCATGCCTTCGGTCCGCCGTCTCGACAGACCACCAGTCTGCCTTCGCCGACGGCCCTGCGGCCTGCGAACAGACAGGGCTGGTGACGATGGCGATACCTGATCAGCGCTGCCTTAAGGGTCTGCATACTCATCAAGACTCTTTTCCAGCCCCGGGACCGAACCGCTGCACCACCCGGCGATCGAGACGTGCGCCACAGTGTTCGAGTGCGCGCTTGAGTTCCTTGCCGACCATGCGTACGGAAATGCGGAAGCGGTCGGCAATATCCTGCTGCGAGACGTCCTCGACCCGGGCGGCGAGCAGGATCGCGCGCTGGCGCGGGGTCAGCTCCTGCAGCGCCTGTTCGAGCGCGGCCACTTCGAGGCGCGCGTGCACGATTCTGGCAGGGTCGAGTGCGTCATCGGCGAAGTGCAGCAGTTCCTCGACTTCTTCCCCGGTAAGGTAGCGGGCCTCGGCCTGGCGCTGGTCCGCCGCCACATTGAGCGCCATGCGGAACAAATAGCCGCCCGGGTTGCTCTGCGCGACCGTGCCGTCATGCATGCGCTCGACGCGCAGATAGGTTTCCTGCAGCACGTCGTTGACCAGCTCATCGGAACCCAGGCGCCGGCGCAGGCGTTTGCGCAGCTCGCCCTGTTGTTCCATGAATAACGCCAGCAAGGACATCGACGAAGCCGCCATCAGGCCGCCTTGTCGCGCGCGGGCGAGCGGCTGGTGCAGCCCGGCAGCCGCGACGCCGCGCCGGGCAACAGAAGTATCGTTACGGGCTGCACCATCACCAGCGGTGGCGGCTCCAGCCGCAGGCGCAGCATTGCGACCTGGATTGCGGCATCGCGCTCGGCGGAACCACTGCTGCTGATCAGGCGCATCTTATCGACCGTGCCGGCCGCCCCGATCCACAACTGCATGACCAGCCGGTAGGTGCCCAGCCGCGTGGTTTCGGAACGGCACAGATGGTTTTCGACGGCGGATTGCAGCGTCGCACCGTAGGCTTCGGCGACCGGATCGGGGGGCGCGTCGTTTTCCTGACGATCCTCGTGAATGTCACTGCTGTGCGTCGCTCCCGCCGTGGCGGTGGTATCGGCGGGTATCAGGGTGAAGGCCTGGTCGGCGGCGTAGTGCTGGACCAGGCCGGTACCTGCGAGCAGACGATCGAGCGCCTGTTCGGCCGTAAAGTCGCCGCTCACGCCCGGCGACTCGCGGCCAGCGAGCAAGGTCTGATCGACCAGCAAGGCCTGGCCGGTCACATCACTGAAAGCACGCACGGCGCCGCTCAACGACTGCGGGCCGATATCGAAATGAAGGCGCTGACGCGCATCACGGCGAACGGGAACGTCATCCGACGCCGGCGGCAAACCCATGGCATAGCCAGCTCCCCACGAAAGCAAACACCCTGCGGCTAAGACCCACTTGGCGCGCGACATGACCGTTTCCTGATTGCCCGGACCGGAAAGGCCTCTATGCCAAGCACAACCCCTCGCACATCCGTCGGGATCGTAACTATGTCATATGTCAGTTAGATAACCGCAAGGTGGTTCTGCTTCGTTCGTCCGCCTAGTAGTCGTAGCTCACGCTCAACCGGACGTAACGCGGCGCCTCGCGATACAGCGCCGTGCCAAACAACGGATTGGGCGAATACGGCGCCTGCTCTGAGTTGGGCTGGAGGAAGGTCGGGCGCTGTTCGTTGAAGACATTGAACACGTTGGCGCTGATGGCGAGTCGCTTGGCGGCGAACATCGGGCGATAAGTCACGCCAAGGTCGAACTGGTGAAGCCAGGGCAAGCGGCCGTGGCTGCCGGGTGGCGACGGTTGTCCATTGCAGAAGTGGTAGGCGTTGCCGTAGCCGACCGGGTCGGTGTGATCGGGGCCGTAGTAACCAAGGCAGATGCGCGGGTTACCGGATTGCACGCTGAGGTTGCCGGATACCTGCCACTCCGGATCGATCTGGTAATAGCCGAAGAGTTTCACCACATGGGTGTGGTCGTTGTTCTGCGGGCCATTGGTGTGTTCCATGATCGCGTAGTTGTCCCAGTCCTCGCTGGCGGACGCGCCGCCTTGCAGCAGATCCGAACGCACCTGCCCTTCCGTATTGCCGTAGCTGCGCGAGAACACGTAATCGATCTTGCCGTACCAGGTGCCGTCGAAGGGGTGTTCGAGAAAGGTTTCCAGGCTGTAGTAGCGGCGCTTCAATCCGTTGAAGCCCAGTTCGGCGTCGCTCATCGGCACGCTGACCAGACTGCCGTTCGTGGTCACCAGGTTGAAGGTATTCGCCCGGCCCGGATTGATCAGGTAACAACTGTTGCTGGAGGCGATCTGGTAACCGAGCGATTGCGCCTTGTCCAGCACACGGTTGACGTCGCAGAAATCGTCGATCGCGTTGCGCAGAATGCGCTGGGTCAGCTTGGCTCCGTAGGTCCAGCTCGGACCGGCGGTCTTGGTGAAGCCAAGAATGAACTCGTCCTGGTCCTCGGCCTTGATGTTCTTTGCTGTCACCGTGCGAGGGTCAGGCGGGATGCCGAAGGAGTTGTTTGCCGAGACCGGGTTGGACATCACGGTCAGACCTGTCGGCGTACCGTCGGCAGCGATACCGCCATAGGTGTAGTACTGCTGCGTACTGACGTAACCCGCGGCGGCACCGGTCGCCGGGTTGAGCGGCATGCTCAGGTAGTAGCGGCCGGCATTGCCGTAGATCTTGAAACTCGAATCGCCATTGACGTCCCAGCTGAAGCCGAGCCGCGGCGCCCATTGCGGCTTGGTCTGCGAAATGAACGCCTGTCCATTCGGGTTGTAGTCGGTGAACTGGTCGTTGCGCAGGCCGAGCGACAACAGCCATCGATCACTGACCTGCCATTTGTCTTCAACATACTGGGCGCGCTGCATGGAGCGCACGCTCACCGCGTTGTTGGATACGTTCTTCTGTACGTAGTAGCCACCCTGCCCGTTCGGGAAATTCGCCGGTGCGGGCACGCCCAGGCCGGACACGATCGGTGCATTGGGGGTATTGGTGTGCCCGTAGGACCAGACGTAGCCAGGCCCGGAGTTCTTGTTGCCCTGGTTGAGCGCCTCGGATCGCTGGTTGTCGATACCGACGCTGATCATGTGATCGCCCAGGTGGTAACTGACATCCAGGCGGGTGTTGGTGGATTTGTTGCTGCGCGCGGGGTCGTAGAGCGTCTGGATCGTCTGGTTGTTGCCGCGCGCCACGCCGCCGTTCAAGGCCGGATTCTGGTTGGTGATGTTGCTGACGTAGGTAAGGTTGCTGTCGTAGCTTCCCGGCACGTCGTAGTCGGTGGTCTTCATCTCGCCGTACATCGCGCTCACCGTGAGGTTGTCGGTGATGTAGCCGGTGTACTTCGCGACATAGAGGTCGCCGCCGACCTTGGTGTTGTCGTCGGCATTGATGAAGGCGCCCTGCTTGAGCGCGGTGTAGTCGTACTTGGAGATCGAGCCATTGCCCTGGCGCTTGTCCGAGGCGCCGGTGAGCTCGAGGATATTGCTGTCGTTGATGTTCCAGTCCAGCTTGCCGTACCAGCGCGGGCTGTCGTAGCGATACGTTTGATAGGGCTTGCTGTTGTCGACCGCATTGACGTTGGTGCCGTCCTGGCGCTCGAACTCGCCGGCCAGGAAGAAGAACAGCTTGTCCTTGATCAACGGACCGCCAACGTAGGCACTGGCCGTGGTAGTCCAGAGCTTGTTCTTGCTCTTGGGGTCGTAGAGGTTGCCCGCCACCGGCGACGACGGTATGCCGTTGGCGTAATGCACATCGGTGTAGTCGCTGCGGGCGAAGGACGGCTCCCACAATATCTGGGCGCCATAGTGCCAGCTGTTGTTGCCGCGCTTGCCGACCTGGTTGATGACGCCGCCGTCCGAACGGCCGTATTGCGCGCTGTAGCCGCCGGTATAGACCTCCTGCTGATCGATCGCGCCGTAGGGAAGCGTGATGCCGCCATGTCCGTTGAGCGGATCGGTCGTGTTGAATCCGTTGATGTAGTACGCGTTCTCGGTGGCGGCCGAACCGCCGAAGCTGACCAGCGGCTTGCCGGTGGCGGTCGTGAAGTTGGCACTGTTCCTGAGGACGCCGGGAGCCAGCATGGCGATGGCTTCGGCGGACCGTCCGAGCGGGAGCTTCGCCAGCTGCTCCGATGTGATCACCGTGCGCGAGTCCACGCTGGTGACATCGATGGCCGGCAGCGCGTTGGCGACGACATTCACCGAACCAAGATTGGATACCGCCTGACCCGCTCCCGCCGCGCTGACAAATGAGACATCGGTGCCCGCGCCGACGTGCAAGGCGATGTCGCTGCGTGTCTCGACCGTTTTTCCTTCCCGGCGCAACGACACCGTATACGTGCCCAGCGGCAACTGCGAGGCGACGTAGCGGCCCCGTGCATCGATCGGCACTTCGCGCTTGAAGCCGTTGGCGCTTTCGATCAGCACGGTTTCGCCACCACTGGGGGTCACCTGACCGAAGAGCGTTCCGGTGGTCGCCTGGGCGAATGCCGCGCCTGAGGTCCCCAGCCCGACGGCCAAGGCCAGAACCAGGGCGGTTCTATTGAATGAAGACTTATTTTGGGCGTGCTTATCCAGATCGCGCTTGTACGGCAGCGATTGCAACGTCGTCATTATGTTCATCCCATCGTTGGCGTAGGGCTCAGGACGAAATGACCATGCCGGCATCGGCGTGCTGGCAGGTAACACGCTGAAAGCATCAGCGCGTCAGGAGGTCACGATCATCCAGAAAAGCCGGAATTAGATCGATCTAAATCATGTTCCCTTTAAAGCCCGAACAGGATGCATCCAATTCGGGCTCGGCGAGAACCATGCATCGGTGTCACATGGTTGTCAACTATTTCCACAGAAACCAATGGACATTTAGACGTCTAAACGATTTGTTGATATGAGCAATAGTTGACGCAGTCCACAGCAATATAAGCAAACCTTGTTGTTGCTTCCGCACAAACGACAGGCCAAGAGCTCCTACCGGGCCAGCGCCCATGAGGCTCGCGTTATGCGTACCATTCGTCTCCGACACGCTACCGAGCCAGGGAACGACACACCATGTATCCATCCGTCAAATCCATGATCGTGGCTGCGGCCTGCATCGGCTTCGGCATCCACGGCGGGAGAGTACGGGCCGAATCATCTGTTGACCGGAATGGCGCGGCCTATGTCGATCTGCTCGACATGCACGGCTCGCCGAACACGCCGACGGACCGAAGCTTCAATATCTTTTTTGACGCTGGCGCGTGGCACGGCTATAGCTTGCCGCTGACGGATGATCGGGAAACGGGATTTTCCGGGCCTTTTGTGCATAGCCTGTCTGAGGGGCAATGGGCCGGCGCGCGCTTCGCTGCCCTGGCGCTGAGGGATGTCGCGAGCGAGCAGGACATGACCCTGGTCCCGGCTGAAAGCCATGCGGCACCGGGCTATCTCGTTCGCGTTTTTTCCGGACTGGATCTGACTGTGCGCCAGACTCTGTTCTTTGCCGACTCCTGGCACGCACTGGTGCGCGTGGAGCTGATCGCGGCGAAAGCGCAGGACGTGAATCTCTCCGTACTCGGCCGTGCGATGTCCACCGACAACGCACGGCTCGACCAAAACGGCGATACGGTGACGCAAACCTTCGCCCATTCAAACTCGAAGCTCAGCACACGGCTTCACATGGATGGGGCGCCGGCACAGCACGTCACGCTGTCGGGTGCAAATTACCGGATCAGCCTGGAGCAGCCCCTGCATCTGAAACCTCATCAGGCCGCCACGGTCTTTGTTGAGCAGACGCTGATCTATGACTCTCGCGCGGAGACACCGCCGCCGGTTGACTACGCCACTGCATGGATCAGGAATCGCGAGCGCTGGGCTGGCTATCTGAAGTCCGCCGCATCGACTCGCCTTCCCGGCTTGTCCGATGACGTCGTACGCCGGGTGGCCGTCAAGGCCATGGTGACTCTGCTGGGCAACTGGCGCGCAGCGCGTGGCGACATGCATCACGACGGCGTGATCCCCTCTTACTCCAATCCCGATTTCAATGGCTTCTGGGCCTGGGATTCGTGGAAGCACGCGGCGGCGCTGGCGCACTTTGCGCCGAAGCTTGCGCGCGAACAGATACTTGCGATGTTCGACTACCAGGCCGCTGACGGCATGGTTCCGGACTGCGTCTATCTGGATAAGGCGAACAACAACTGGCGTGACAGCAAGCCGCCCCTGGCGGTATGGGCGGCGCTGGAGCTCTATCGCGCCGATGGCGACAAGGCCTTTCTGGCCGACCTGTACGACAATCTGGTGCGCTATCACCGCTGGTGGTTCACAGCGCGCGATCACGATCACAACGGACTGGCCGAGTTTGGTTCGACCGATGGCACCCGAATCGCTGCGGCGTGGGAAAGCGGCATGGACAACGCGGTCCGCTTCGACACCGTCGCCATGCTCAAGAATGGCGACGGCGCCTGGTCGATGGATCAGGAGTCGGTCGACCTCAACGCCTATCTCTATCGGGAAAAGCTCGACCTCGCCGCGGTCGCGGCCATCCTCGGCAAGACGCAGGATCAGCAGCGCTGGCTGGCCGAAGCCGCGGCAATGAAGACACCGATCCAGACGCGGATGTTCGATCCGGCGCTTGGCTATTTCTTCGATGCCAGGCTGGGCCGGGACGAACGTGTGCGCATATTCGGTTCGGAAGGTTGGGCGCCGTTGTGGGCAGGTGTGGCGAGCGCCGACCAGGCGGAATCAGTGATTCGTGTGATGCTCGATCCGAAGAAGTTCGCGACGGTCATGCCCTTCCCTACCCTTGCCGCGGACGATCCCCGGTTCGCGCCGATCAAGGGTTATTGGCGCGGTCCGGTGTGGCTCGACCAAGCCTATTTCGGCG
The DNA here is from genome assembly GCF_044904565.1 of Dyella koreensis. Classification (NCBI taxonomy): domain Bacteria; kingdom Pseudomonadati; phylum Pseudomonadota; class Gammaproteobacteria; order Lysobacterales; family Rhodanobacteraceae; genus Dyella; species Dyella koreensis. The sequence goes on from NZ_JADIKD010000012.1 coordinate 663,081, forward strand.
TCGAAGCGCTAAGGCGTTATGGCCACGAACGGCAGGCCGATGACATGGCCCGCCGCTTGGTGCTTCGGGCCAAAGGGCTCACGCAGCAAGCGCCGTTCTATGAAAACTACGACCCGCTGACGGGCACCGGCTATCAATCGCGCAACTTCAGTTGGTCGGCAGCCAGCTATTTGCTGTTGCTGCAACATTCCGTGAAGGACTCTTCTCGCTAGACCATGACACGGCGGTACTGTGGGCCGCCGTGTGCAGCCGAAGAATCCGGCGCAACTCCAGAATGGCGGCTGGCGTTTCCTGCACGCTATGCCATGACGGTATGGCGAGCTCGGACTCTGCACCGTCCAGGTGTGCGCTGCGATAAGGCACCACGCCATCGCTGCTGTCGATCAGCGGCCCCGGCGGAGTGTAGACGCCGACGATGGTGTGATAGCGCACGGCCGGCGACATTGGCAGATCGGCCGCGGCCATAATGAAGGGATCTTTGTCGCTCAGGTTGTCGATGCTGTTCGGGATGCGCATCGGCGTGCTGCTTTCCGAATCGCCTTTGATCAGGTCGGAAACGCTGGCGACTTCCTTGATGACGTTGGCTGGCAGACGGATCAGGTTGCCGAACCAGCGCGCCAGGGTGTGCTGCGCATAAGGCGTGCCCCGCTGCGGCGAAGCGAGAAATACTGCCCGAGTCACCTGGGGCATGGGCGTGAATTGCAGGTACGGGGACAGGCGTTCGCGCAACCGCGCTTTCTTGGCTGGCGACAGATCGGCGCGGGTGGGAATCACGCTCCAGAGTCGGTCGCCGCTGGACGACACCAGCAGGCGCGCGATGACGCCGCCCATGCTGTGGCCGATCAATACGACGTTGTTCGACGCGCGCGCTTTGCCGCTGGGGTCGAAGTGGCGGAAGGTGGTGTCCAGCGCCTTGCGGATGTTGGCGAGGTTGACGGCAATGGGCGCGTTAGTCGGGTAATAGATTTCCCACACCTGATAGTTGCGGCGCAGTTCGGCGTCACCCATCACTTCGTTCGACACGTTGATCCATGCCTCGGGGCTGCTGGCCAGACCGTGCAGCATGATCACTGTCATGCGATTGGGGTCGTAAGGCTGCATCAGGAAAACGCGTGGTGTCTTGATACCGCCTTCCCTGCCCAGCAAGGAGCGGATCGACTGGCTGGCAAACCCCGAGCGCGCCAGCCACACACCGTAGGCCGCGGTGAAGTTGGCGGCCAGCGGCACTTCACGGCCGGCAACGGTGACCGAGTCGTCGCGATACGGGTCCCTGACCAGCACACGGACCTGACGCGTGGCGAGTACGTCGTTCAAGGTGGTGCCGTCAAACAACAGGGCGCCGGTCATCGACGCGTAGTCGGGTTCGCGCCATGGCACGTCGTTGTCGGGTTTGTCTGGTGGAGCGACGGCCACGAACTCGGAACCAAAGCCGTCGCGCCGGTAGACATTGCGCAGTCCGTTGAAACGCAGCGTGGAGGCGGAAAGCAGCTCCACCGGTTCTGTCGGTTCCGCCGTGCTTTCGACTGACTTCGGACCGGCCTCGGGCCGCATGACCGTCCAGCCGGCCAGCTGCGTCTGGGTCCATTGCTTGTCCAGGTGCGGCAGTTCCTGGAAGAAGCGCGTCACCACGCGCTGCACCGAAAAATTGTAGAAGCCGATCACCTGCACCTGGCGCAGCTCGAAGGAGCGTTCGGACGGCTGGCGCTTGGTATAGAAGAGGTAGGCATAGGCGTAGCGCCCAGCCTGCAGAAAGGCATCGAGAGTCTGGTCGCTCATCTCCGCGTCGATCTTCGAGCGGTCGCTGCGGATCGCCCGCGCCAGCCAGAGTTCGGAGAGCGCCGACAGCCGCTGCTCGTCGGTGAGTCCCGATGAGTGCAGCACCGTCTCCACGCAGGCGTCGAACGCACGCTCGCAATCATCGGCGTTCAGTGCCACCACGTTGAGCGACTGCACGCTGCGGTCGCTCAATCTGCCGGTGCCGATCACATCGCCGCGCCGCTCATTGACCGACTCGTGCAGCTTGATGCGGCTGACCCCCACCATGGCGCAGGCGTTGAGGCAAAGCAGCCCAGCCAGCAGAACGCATCGCACTATCCAGACGCACTTTCCGTGGTTCATCGTGCGAGCGGTCCACCGTGGGGAGTCGAGGCTGCGATTGTAGCCATGCCGGGTGACGCCGCCACGGCTCCCGGCGTACTCCGCCAAACGGCTCACAAACGGTCACCCCGGTTCCGGCTTGCCACCATCCTGCGTTGTCATCGGGCGAGCAAAGCTGCAGGCTTGCACCCTTGAATGGACGCCCGGCGGAAACACGATGACCAAGAAATACCGGCAGTTTGGCCGGGTCGTAATGATCGCCTTGCTGGGGCTCGTCACCTTCGCCTCTGGTGTATGGGGCGCCCTGGCGCTCTGGTATCGCCTGCCGGGAGGAACGGCCGTGCAGGCGACGGGCAGCGTGCTGTGGTCGGTTGCCGTGATCGTGCTGGTGGTGTTCGCGGTGTTGCGGCACAGCTGGCTCCCGCTGGGTATCTACGTCCTGATGTATGTGGCGCTGCTGGGCTGGTGGTCAACGCTGGTTCCGTCCAATAACCGCGTCTGGGCCGACGATGTGTCCCATCTGCTGTCCGGCCAGGTGACGGGCAGCCTGGTGACGCTCACTAATGTGCGCAACTTCCACTGGCGCACGGATGACGACTACGACATCCACTGGGAAACCCGCAGCTACGATCTGGACCACCTGGCCTCGGCGGACGCCGTGCTGTCGTACTGGGGGAGCCCGGCTATCGCGCACGCGATGATTTCGTTCGGCTTCGACGATGGCCGCCATGTGGTTTTCTCGGTGGAGATCCGCAAGAAGCGTGGCGAGCAGTTCTCGTCAATCGGCGGGTTCTTCCGGCAGTTCGAGACGATCCTGGTCGCTGCCGATGAGAACGACATCATCCGGGTCCGTACCAATGTCCGTGGCGAGGACGACTACCTCTATCCGCTGCGCATGGACAAACCCGCGATGCGCGCGCTGTTCCTCTCCTATGTGCGAACGGCGGATGAACTGGTCGAGACGCCGGCGTTCTACAACACGATCGCGTCGAACTGCACCACGCTGGTCTACGGCATGGCCAAGAAAATCGACCCGGGCCTGCCCTGGGATATCCGCCTGCTGATGACCGGCTATCTGCCGGAGTACCTGCACAAGGTCGGCGCGGTGGATACGAGCATCCCGGTGGAGCAGCTTCGCCAGCGTGCGCGGATTACCGACAAGGCAAGAAACAGTCCGTCTGATGCGGACTTCTCCAAGGCGATCCGAACGCCTTGATCGGCGTGAACTAATAGCGACAGCGTCGGACTGCGCGCGACGCGCTACGCGAGCCCGGGGCCGGTGCGCAGCCGCAACAGCAAGGTCAGCACCACGGCGAGCATCGCCGCCACGGCGGCCAGGGCATAGACGATGCCGAAGCCCATGCCGCCGGCGATCCAGCCGCCTACCGGTCCGGTGATCGCCATCGCCACATCGAGAAAGACCGAGTACACGCCCAGCGCGGAGCCGCGGCTGTGGGCGGGAACACGATTGACGGCTTCGACACCGAGTGCCGGAAAGATCAGCGAAAAACCCAGGCCGGCGATGGCAGCGCCAATCGTCGCCATGAAGGCGCCGCTAGCCTGCCACAGCATCAGCAAACCGACCGCCTCAAAGGCGAACGACACCATCGCCACGTAGTACCCGCCCCACCAGTTGATGGTGCGGCTGAAGACGAAGCGCACGCAGGTGAACATCACACCAAACACACTCAGGGTCAGCGCCGCGCCCTGCCATTGATGCGCGGCATAGAACAAGGTGATAAAGGTCGCGATGCAGCCGAAGCCGATGGAACCCAGCGCAAGGCCCATGCCGTAGGGCACCACACGCGCGGCGACGTGCAGGAATGGCGCGCGCTCACCGGCCGCCACGGCGGTTGCGCGCTTCAGGCGTGCCAAGGGAAGCGCGATCAACATCAGCGCGAACGTCATCGCGCCGATGGCGACGAAACCGAACTGGCCTTCCAGCCACACGCCGAGCGGCGCGCCTGCGGCCAGTGCGCCATAGGTGGCAACGCCGTTCCAGGAAATCACGCGGGCGGTGTGCTGATGACCCACCTGCCCCATGCCCCAGGCAATGGAGCCCGTGCCCACGCAGCTTTCCGCACAACCGAGCGCCAGGCGTCCAATCAAAATCAGGCCAAGGCTGAGCGCGGCATGCCCCGCAGCCAACGCACCCAGCAACAGGAACACGCCGCTGGCGGCGCACATGCTCAGGCCGGTCAGCACCGTGCGTTTGGGTCCAAGGGTGTCGGCCATGCGGCCGGCGTGGGGGCGGCTGATCAGTGTCGCCACGTACTGCACGCTGATGGCGAGGCCGGCCAGCATGGCGCCATAGCCAAGCCGGTTGTGCACGAAGCCCGGCAGCACCGCCAGCGAGAGGCCGATGGTCAGATAGGTGACAAAGGTGAAGGCGACGGTGCTGAGGATGGGCACCATCACGCGAGAGCGCTGGTCGTGGGTCGACTCAGCGGAAGCAGCCTGGCTCATGAGTACATCGAAGATGGCGTGCGGCAACGGCGCACCCGCACATTGTAAACGCGGATGCTGCAGCGCGTCATGATCGGATTGACGCAGCGCCGCCGCTACGGCTCCTGCGTTATCGTGTGCGTTCTTGTTGAGCGAACGGGATGGTTTACGTGATTGAGCTTGTGGGTTTCGACGGCGACGACACGCTGTGGCACAGCGAGGGCTATTACCAGGAAGCGCACGCCGAGTTCGAACAGATCGTGGGCCGCTATGTGGACTTGGGCAACCTGCGTCTGCACGATCGCCTGCTCGCTACCGAGCGGCGCAATATCAAGCTGTTCGGCTATGGCGCCAAGGGCATGACCCTGTCGCTGCTGGAAGCGGCGATCGAGATCACCGGCTCACGCATCAGCGCCGCTGACCTGCATCGCATCATCGGTATCGGCAAGCATGTGATGTCGCATCCGGTGAAGCTGCTCCCGGGTATCCGTGAAGCGATCGAGGCCGTAGCGGCGCGATACAAGATCGTGCTGATCACCAAGGGTGACCTGTTTCATCAGGAACAGAAAGTGGAGAGCTCCGGCCTGGCCGATCTGTTTCATCGCATCGAGATCGTGTCGGAGAAAGACGAGCGCGCTTATCGCCGCGTGCTGGGCGAGTTCGGCATCGACGCGGGATGCTTCGCGATGGTCGGCAACTCGCTACGCTCGGATATCGCGCCGGTGGTGGCATTGGGCGGCTGGGGCGTGTACATGCCTTACCACGTGACCTGGGCGCACGAGGCGGATACGGATTTCGCAGCCAGCTCGCCGCGCGTCGTACAAGTGCAAGGCGCCGATGGCATCGCGGAAGCAGTAAGCGAACTTGGCCTGCGGACCGCGGCCTGAGGGTGCATTCATGAGCGCCGATGTGATGCCTTCGTCTGTTGGCTTGGCCAATACCGCCGCGCTGGAACAGGACCGGCAACGACTGCATGACTTCATCGAAAGCCATCGACGGCTGTTCGTGCTGACGGGTGCTGGTGTCAGCACCGACTCGGGTATTCCCGACTATCGAGATAAAGATGGCGGCTGGAAGCGTCCGCAACCGGTGACCTTCCAGGCCTTCATGGGTGAACTGCGTACACGGCAGCGTTATTGGGCGCGCAGCCTGGTTGGCTGGCGGCGTTTTTCTCTGGCGCGCCCCAACGCCGCGCATCTCGCGCTGGCCCGGCTCGAAGCGGCCGGACACGTGGAAGTGCTGCTGACGCAGAACGTGGATCGCCTGCATCAGGCGGCCGGCAGCCAGCACGTGATCGACCTGCACGGCCGGCTGGATCAGGTGCGTTGCATGGATTGCGGGCAACTCATGCCGCGTCAGGATTTCCAGCGAGAACTGGAACACCGCAACCCGGCCTGGGCCGTGCTGGAAGCGACCGACGCGCCGGATGGTGATGCCGACCTGGACGGGCATGACTTCTCCCTGTTCGTGATCCCGCCCTGCCCGATGTGTGGCGGCATCCTCAAACCGGACGTGGTGTTTTTCGGCGAAGGAGTGCCGCGCGAACGGGTGGAAGCGGCCATGCACGGTCTGGCGGCCGCGGATGCGGTACTGGTGGCCGGTTCGTCGTTGATGGTGTTTTCCGGCTTCCGTTTCGTGAATGCGGCGGCCAAGGCGGGCAAGCCCATCGCCGCCGTCAACCGGGGCCGAACCCGGGCCGACGGGCTGTTCAGCCTGAAAATCGAGCAGCCAGTGGCCGACGCCCTGGCCCTGGTTGGCTGAGATAGCTCGCGGGACCGTCGTTTTTGTAGCAAAGTAGGTAGCCCGGCGCGGGTAACTGCGCTGGAGCGTTCGTCCTGATCTGCATCAAGAAGCGTGTGAGCGCTTCGGTTAAAGCTAGCGGCGTGGAAGCCGCAGCCACGCCCGTCCGCAGTTTTCCGAGTCGAACTTATGCATCTGACCCCACAAGACCAGTCCGCCACGCACCCGGTACCGCCCAAGCGACGCGTGCCTTCCGGCGAGGCTTTCGAGGCCTTGTGCGACGCTTATGAGGGCTATCTGCATAAAGCGGAAAGCGCCCGCGCCGAGCTGCTGCGGAACTATCAGCCCAAAGCCCTGCATGCCTGGCGCGTCGGGCTGCGCCGCATCACCGCCACGCTCGACCGCGTGGCGCAGGCGCTTGGCGGTGACGACCCGCAGGCGTTGATCGAGCAGCTCAAAGTCTTTCGCAATGCGACGGGCGAAGCGCGCGATATCGATATTCTGCTGGACGAAACACTGCCCGCCTTCGTGGCCGAGGGGCGCTTCGATGGTGCATGGCTGCAAGCCTTGGAGACGCGCCGCGCCGAACTGCATCGGCAAGCGGTCGATGGCCTGCGGCATGCACCGCTGACAGCACCGCTGCGCGCATTCCGAACCTGGCGCGAAACCCACGCCCCCATGGCGGACAAAGCGTTGCGCCAGCTCGGTGCCGGGTTGATCGAAGCCCGCCTCCATCAGCTGCATAAGCGCGCGGAACGGCTGGAAGATGGACGCAAGCACCTGCATCGGGTGCGCACCACCACCAAGAAACTCCGCTACACCATGGAACTGTTCCAGCCGCTATTCCCCCGTCGCGCCACGCGTCACTGGCTGGATCAACTGGCCGAACTGCAGACACACCTGGGCGAGGCGCACGACCGCATGACCGGGCGCGCGCTCTGCCGCGAATGGCTGCCGGAGGCAAAGGGGCACGAGGACCTGAAAGCATTCCGACGCTGGGCGAAGCACACGGCCCATGCCTCTTCCACCAAGGCGGCGTCATCGCTGGAGCAGCTTTGGCGGTTGGAACGCTACTGGGATCGTTGAGCGCCCACCACGTGCGGACTCAACGGCGCGAGCGGAAGAACTCGCGCAGCATGGTCGACGACTCATCGGCCAGCAGGCCGCCATCCACCTGGATGCGGTGGTTGTGACGATCTGAAATCAGGGTGTCGAACACGCTGCCAGCGGCGCCGGTCTTGGGATCGGTGGCGGCGTAGACCACGCGGCCTATACGGGCATGCACCAGGGCCATGGCGCACATGGCGCAGGGCTCCAGCGTGACGTAGAGGGTGGCGCCGGTCATGCGGTAATTCGCCAGCTTCTCGCCGGCCGCGCGCAAGGCCTGGATCTCGGCGTGCGCAGTGGGGTCGTTGAGGGTGATGTTGCGGTTCCAGCCCAGGCCGACAATCTCGTCGCCAAGCACCAGCACCGCACCTACCGGCACTTCGTTCTCGGCATCGCGAGCATGCGCGGCCAGTTGCAGGGCGCGGCGCATGAAGCGCTCGTCCTGCTCGGAAAAGACTGGCGCTGCTGGCTGGATGGGTTCTTCCGTCATTTCAATGCATTACAGGATATTCGTGAGAAAAGTGGCGTGCCTGGCCTTGGATCAAAGAGCAGCCAAAGCCAGGCACAGCCTCATTCCCACTCAATGGTGGCCGGCGGCTTGCCACTGATGTCATAGACAACGCGAGAAACACCGCGCAACTCATTGATAATTCGATTGGATACCTTGCCAAGGAAGTCGTACGGCAGGTGAGCCCAATGCGCGGTCATGAAGTCGATGGTCTCCACGGCGCGCAAGGCGATCACCCATTCATAGGCTCGCGCATCGCCCACCACACCCACCGACTTGACCGGCAGGAAGACAGCGAAGGCCTGGCTGGTCTTGTCGTAGAGATCCCAGCGGCGCAGTTCTTCGATGAAGATGGCGTCGGCACGGGCCAGCAGTTCGGCGTACTCGGGCTTCACTTCGCCCAGAATGCGCACGCCGAGACCGGGCCCCGGGAACGGATGGCGGTAGACCATTTCGCGCGGCAGGCCGAGTTCGACGCCGATACGGCGCACCTCGTCCTTGAACAGCTCACGCAGCGGCTCGACCAGCTTGAGCTTCATGTGCTCCGGCAGGCCGCCGACGTTGTGGTGGCTCTTGATGACATGGGCCTTGCCGGTCTTGCTGCCGGCCGACTCGATCACGTCGGGGTAGATGGTGCCCTGGGCCAGCCACTTCACGTGACCGTCGCCGGCGGCGGTGACCTTGGCCGATTCCTCGTCGAAGATCTCCACGAACAGGCGGCCGATGATCTTGCGCTTGGCTTCCGGGTCGGCGACGCCTTCCAGTGCCTTGAAGTAGCGCTCCGCGGCATTCACGCGGATTACCTTCACGCCCATGTGTTCGGCCATGGTGGCCATCACCTGGTCGCCTTCCTTCCAGCGCAGCAGGCCTGTATCGACGAAGACGCAGGTCAGCTGCTTGCCGATGGCCCGATGCAGCAGTGCGGCGACGACCGACGAATCCACGCCGCCGGAGAGGCCCAGCAGCACATGATCCTCGCCGACCTGGGCACGCACGCGTGCGATCTGGTCTTCAATGATGTGCGCGGCCGTCCACAGCGTCTGGCAGCCGCAGATGTCGGTGATGAAGCGCTTGAGCAGCGCCGTGCCCTGCTTGGTGTGGGTCACTTCCGGATGGAACTGCACGCCGTACCAGCGCTTGTCCTCGTTCTCCATCACCGCGACCGGGATGCGGTCGGTGGTGCCGGTGATGACGAAGCCCGGCGGTGCCTTGGCGACGTGATCGCCGTGGCTCATCCACACGTCCAGGCGATGGCTGTCGCCATGGTCGCTCAGGCCGGCGAAGAGGCAGCTCGCCGGCGTGATATCGACTTCGGCATGGCCGAACTCGCGCGCGTCGGCTGCCTCGGTGGCGCCACCCAGCTGCGCAGCCAGCGTCTGCATGCCGTAGCAGATGCCAAGGATAGGCAAGCCGGAGTCGAACACTTCCTGCGGCGCCTTGGGCGCGCCCGGCAGCGTGGTGGACTCGGGACCGCCGGACAGGATGATGCCCTTGGCGCCGAACGCGGCGATCTCGGCCGGGTCGTGGTCCCACGCCCAGATTTCGCAGTACACGCCGATCTCGCGGATGCGGCGGGCGATCAGCTGGGTGTACTGCGCGCCGAAATCGAGGATGAGGATTTTGTCGCTATGGATGTCGGTCACGGTCCGGCTCCGATGCGCGGCAGTGCCCTGCCCTGCGCCTGTTCTCTGAAAACGCTCCGCCGGCACCGTAGGCGCCGGCGGATGGAAACAAAGCGCCGGCCATGGGGCCGGCGCTGGGGATCACTTACGAGTTGAGCCGGTAGTTCGGCGCTTCCTTGGTGATCTGGATGTCATGCGGGTGCGCTTCGGTGACGCCGGCGGAAGTCACTTTGACGAACTGCGCGTTGTTGCGCACATCGTCGACCGTGGCGGCACCGAGATAGCCCATCGAGGCACGCAAACCGCCGATCAGCTGATGGATGATGTTGCGCAGCGGGCCGCGGTACGGCACGCGGCCTTCGATACCTTCCGGCACCAGCTTGTCGGCGTCCGCTTCGTCCTGGAAGTAACGGTCCTTGGAACCCAGCGCCATCGCGCCAAGCGAACCCATGCCGCGGTAGCTCTTGTAGGAGCGGCCCTGGAACAGCTCCACCTCGCCGGGGGATTCCTCGGTACCGGCGAACATCGAGCCGAGCATCACGGTGGACGCACCGGCGGCGAGCGCCTTCGGGATATCGCCGGAGTAGCGGATGCCGCCATCGGCGATCAGCGGGATCTCGTCCTTCAACGCCGTGGCGACCAGGTCGATCGCGGTGATCTGCGGTACGCCGACACCGGCAACCACGCGGGTGGTGCAGATCGAGCCGGGACCCACGCCGACCTTCACTGCGTCGACGCCGGCATGCAGCAGTGCGCGCGCGGCTTCGCCGGTGACGATGTTGCCGGCGATCACCTGCACCTGCGAGTAGTTCTTCTTGACCCAGGCGGCGCGTTCGATCACGCCCTGCGAATGGCCGTGCGCGGTATCCACCACCAGCACGTCCACACCGGCGTCGACCAGCGCGGCAACGCGCTGCTCGGTGTCGCCACCCACGCCCACGGCCGCGCCGACCAGCAGGCGCTCGTGCTTGTCCTTGGCGGCGTGCGGGTTGTCGCGGGCTTTCTGGATGTCCTTGACGGTGATCAGGCCGCGCAGCTGGAAGTCGTCGTTGACCACCAGCACTTTTTCGATGCGGTTCTGATGCAGCAGCTGCAGCACGTCGTCCTGGCTGGCGCCTTCGCGCACAGTCACCAGCTTCTCCTGGCGCGTCATGATGTTGCGCACCGGGTCGTCATGCTTGCGCTCGAAGCGCAGGTCGCGGCTGGTGACGATGCCGACCAGCTTCTCGCCATCCACCACCGGCACGCCGGAGATGTTGTGCGCGCGGGTGAGCTGCAGCACTTCGCGGATGGAGGTGTTGGGGCCAACCGTGATGGGGCTGCGGATCACGCCCGCCTCGAACTTCTTCACCAGGCGCACTTCGGCAGCCTGCTGCTCGGCGGTCATGTTCTTGTGGATGATGCCGATGCCGCCCTGCTGGGCCATGGTGATGGCGAGGCGCGCCTCGGTGACGGTGTCCATGGCGGCGGACACGATCGGGATATTGAGGCGGAGGTTCCGGGTCAGCCGCGTGGAGGTATCCACGTCGCGAGGGAGGACGGCCGAATGGGCCGGAACGAGGTACACGTCGTCGTAGGTGAGGGCCTCGGCGAGGATACGCATGCGATTATGTCCCGCTGCAAAGAGGGAATTATACGCATCCGCCCGTGGCGCTGCCAGCGTCACGGGTGAACAGAACGTCGCACGGAACGCTACAAAAGCGCTTGATCAGGCCACCTTGTGCGGGATGCCGCGGGACTCCGCAGCTTCCAGCGTGTTCTCCAGCAACGTGGCCACCGTCATCGGGCCGACGCCGCCAGGAACCGGCGTGATCCAGCTGGCGCGCTTCGCCGCGGGCTCGAATTCAACGTCGCCGACCAGTCGGCCGTCGTCCAGGCGATTGATGCCCACGTCGATCACCACGGCGCCTGGCTTGATCCATTCGCCCTTGATCAGGCCCGGCTTGCCCACCGCGACGATGACGATGTCGGCCTGGCGGATATGGCTTTCCAGATCGCGCGTAAAGCGATGGCAGCAAGTGGTGGTGCAACCGGCGATCAGCAACTCGAGCAACAGCGGCCGGCCGACGTGATTGGACACGCCCACGACAACCGCGTGCTGGCCGCGCACCGGGCGATCGGTATGGCCAAGCAGAGTCATCACGCCACGCGGCGTGCAGGGACGCAGGCCGAAGCGGCGCAGGGCCAGGCGGCCGATATTCACGGCCTGGAAACCATCAACGTCCTTGGCCGGATCGATGCGGTCGACCAGGGCGTCTTCGTCGATATGTTCCGGCAGCGGCGACTGCACCAGGATGCCGTGGATGTCGGGATCGGCGTTGAGGCGGTCAATCAGCGCGAATAGCTCTTCCTGGCTGGTGGTGGCCGGCAAGTCGTAACCGAAGGAGCGGAAACCGACCTGCTGGCAGGCTTCGCGCTTCTTGCGCACGTAGACGGCGGACGCCGGATCGCTGCCCACCAGCACCACCGCCAGGCCCGGCTCGGACAACCCCTGCGCTTTGCGCTCGACGACACGCCGGCCGATACGGTCCAACAGCTCTTTAGCGATGCGTTTGCCGTCGATGATCCGTGCGCTCATGGTCGTGCCTGCCTGCAAAGATGCCTATTATCCGGGCTCGTCCATACGCACACAAACGACATCGCATGTCTGGCGAAGAAAATCACTGGCCCTCCTTCCCCCTGCCTGGCACCTCTGTGGTGTTGCGCCCCTGGCAGCCTGGCGATGCCGATGCGTTGTTCGAGGCGGCGAGTGAATCCGTGGAAAGCGTGGGACGTTGGCTGCCCTGGTGCCACGCCGGTTACGCGCGCGAGGAAAGTGAAGCCTGGGTCGCCCATGCCCAGGCCGGCTGGCAACAGGGCGAGCTGTTTGCCTTTGCGCTATTCGACACCGAAAGCCATGCTGTGGTGGGCGGCATGGGGCTCAATCAGTTCGATCGGCAGCACCGTAGCGCCAATCTTGGCTATTGGGTACGCGGCACGCGGCAAGGCAAAGGCTTCGCAGCTCGCGCAGTGCCCATCGTCGCCCGCTTCGGTTTCGAGACGCTGGGCCTGGTGCGCGTGGAGATCGTCTGCGCGGAGCAGAATCTTGCGAGCCGGCGCTGTGCCGAGAAAGCTGGCGCGGTGTATGAGGGCGTGGCCCGGCATCGGCTGGTGATTGGCGACACGCCGGTAGATGCGGCGGTGTATGGGCTGATCCCGCCTGATCTCGCTCAGGTTGCGCAGAGCTGAGCGATATCCTCGTAGCCGGTAAACGCCCCGGTATGCCCGCAACCGGGACATTCAGGATCGCGCGGCAGACGGGTTTCGCGGAAGCGCATGCCCAGCGCGTCGACGTGTAGCAAGCGACCAACCAAGGGCGTGCCGAGATCGAGGATGAGCTTCAAGGCTTCGGTCGCTTGCAGCAGGCCGACCAGGCCGGGAAGTACGCCCAGCACACCCGCTTCGCTGCAATTCGGCGCTTCAGCGGCCGAAGGCGGCTCAGGGAACAGACAGCGGTAACACGGCGAATCGGCGCGGCGCGGATCGAACACGCTGACCTGACCAGTGAAGCGTTCCACCGCCCCGTACACCATGGGCAAGCCAAGGCGTCGCGTTGCCGCGGCTACCAGGTAGCGGGCGGGAAAATTGTCGGCGCCATCGATCACCAGATCGTGCCCTGACAACAGGCGCTCGACGTTGTCGGCGCGCAGGCGCTCTTCGCGCGTTTCGACACGCACCCGCGGGTTCAAGGCAGTCAGGGTCAGGCGAGCGGACTCGGTCTTGGCCATGCCTACGCGGGCATCGGCGTGGATGACTTGGCGATGCAGGTTGGAGCGCTCTACGCGATCGTCGTCGATCAAAGTCAGCTGACCGACGCCGGCCGCGGCGAGATAGAGCGCAGCGGGTGCGCCGAGGCCGCCTGCTCCGAGCAAAGCGATCTTCGCCGCGCCGAGCTTCGCCTGCCCTGCCTCGCCCACCTGAGGCAGGCGCAACTGGCGTGAATAGCGCTCGGCAGCATCGGCATCCAATGCGCCCGTGCTTATCGGTAAGCCTTCGGCTTTCCAGCGGTTAAAGCCACCGGCCACGGAAACCACCTGGCGGTAGCCCAGGCGCTGCAAAGCTTCGGCAGCGAGCAGCGAGCGTTGCCCGCTGCCACACAACGCCAGGATGGCGCGGTCGCGATCCGCTTCGATCTGCTCTATACGCAATTCCAGGAAACCACGTGACAGCCCCAGCGCGCCGGCCGGCATGCCTTCGGCGCGTTCGTTGTCTTCGCGCACATCGATCAGCAGCGCGCCTTGTGCCTGGCGGCTCAAGGCCTCGGCCGGAGATATCTCGGGCACCCGCTGGCGCAGCTCGGCGAGCCAGCTCTCGCGATTGAAGGACTCAGTCATGACGCAAGTTTAGGACGATCCGGGAGCGAACGCCCGGTGCGCCGGAAACGACGGATCAGCGCTTGCGCTTCTTCATCTCGCGGATCATGCGCTGGCGCTTGCGCATCTGGCCTTCGGTCAGCACGTTCTTCTTGCCAGCGTATGGATTTTCGCCGTCGCGGAAATCGATGCGGATCGGCGTGCCTTCCAGACGGAATCGCTTGCGGAAGAAGTTTTCCAGATAACGCCGGTAAGCAGGCGCGATGTGCTTGGTACGGCTGCCGTGGATCACAATGGTCGGCGGGTTGCTGCCACCGGGATGGGCGAAACGCAGCTTGGGCGCATGGCCACGCACCAGCGGAGGCTGATAGCCCTCGTAGGCGCGCTCCAGCGTCTTAGTCAGTTCGGACGAGCCCAGTTCCTTGGTGGCCGACGCATGTGCGCGCACCACGGCGCGCATCAGCTCGCGCAAACCGGAACCGTGCAGCGCAGAAATGAAAACGTTCTTGGCCCAGTCGACAAATTGCAGGCGACGTTCGAGTGCACGCTGGCATTGCTCGCGTTGATACGCGTCCATGCCGTCCCACTTGTTGACGGCGATGACTAGCGCGCGGCCTTCTTCCACGGCGTGACCGATAAGGGTCAAGTCCTGGTCGGCGAGGTTCTCGCGGGCGTCGATCATCACGACGACCACCTGGGCGGCAGCCATCGACTGCAGCGTCTTGATGACGCTGAATTTCTCGACAGCCTCTTCGACGCGCGCCTTGCGGCGCACGCCGGCTGTATCAATCAGGGTATAGCGCTTGCCATCGCGCTCCAGCGGAACGCGGATGGGATCGCGGGTGGTGCCGGCGACCTCGGACACGATCAAACGGTCTTCACCGAGCAGGCGATTGATCAGCGTGGACTTGCCTGCGTTCGGGCGGCCGACGATAGCTACGCGGATGCTGCCCGACTCTTCCGGCGACAGTTCTTCGTGAGCGTCTTCGGGCAGCAGTGGCAGCACCGCAGCGACCAGCTCCTCGGTGCCACGGTTATGCGCGGCAGACAGAGGCAGCGTGGAGGCGAGACCGAAAGCCGCGAACTCGGCGAGTGCATTCTGTTCGTCGAGACCATCGGTTTTGTTGACTGCAGCGATGATCGGCTTGCCGCTGCGGCGCAACTCATCAAGGATGGCGCGATCCTGCGGCAGCAGGCCATCGCGCGCATCGACGACAAACACCAATACCTGGGCTTCTTCGATGGCAAAACGAACCTGTTGCGCAGTAAGCGCATCCAGGCCGTTATCGACGCCAGAGAGACCTCCGGTATCGACCACTACAAACGGTTGTTCACCGGTACGGCACACGCCGTAGTGGCGGTCGCGGGTGACGCCCGGCATATCAGCCACCAGGGCGTCACGGCTGCGCGTCAGCGCGTTGAACAGGGTCGATTTACCGACGTTGGGGCGACCGACCAGAGCGACGACGGGCAGCATGAGAGCGCATAGTTCCTTGCGATCAGTGCGTGCCGAGACGGTAAGCGCCAATGCGGCCCTTCACGTCTTCGACATACACGGTGTCGCCCACTACCAGCGGCTGGGCGCGAATCGCTTTCTTGGACAGGCGCTCGCGCGCGGCGATGGTGCCGTCGCTGCCCTGTAGCCAATGCACATAGCCTTCCATGTCGGCAACCACGATGTAGTTGCTCTGCACGGCCGGCCCGGTGAGCCAGCGGTACTTCAGCGCGTCGCTCTTCCACATGTCGGCACCGCCGTTCTTGTCGAAAGCCCAGACCTGGGACTGGTCATTGACGCCGTAGATCGCGTTGCCGTTGATATCCAGCGAGGTGAAAGTGGAGAACGGACGCGCCCACAACGGACGGCCACTGGGGCCATCCACCGCGGCGAGCGAACCGTGGTAGGCAGCGCCATACAGTGTGCTGCCATCAAGCAGGATGCCGCCGTCGGCATCGTTCAGGCGATCGATCTCGGTGCGGCCTTCGCCGCTGGCGAGATTCTGTTCCCACAGCTTCTCGCCGTTATCCAGGCGCAGCGCGACCAGCTTGCCGTTGTCGCTGCCGAAGAAGATCACGCCGTTGGCGACCAGCAGCGGACCATTACCGCGCAGGCTGAGCAGCGGCACGCTGCCCTGGTCATAAGCCCAGCGGCGCTCGCCGGTGGTGCTGTCGAGACCGTACAGGCGGCCGTCGGCCGTACGGGCGACCACAAGGTTATTGACGATGGCCGGCGACGACAGCACTTCCGAACTGACGGTCGCTTCCCAACGGGGCGAACCATCCTTCGCGTTGATGCCATAGACGTGGCCGTCGAGCGTGCCGATCACCAACAGGTCGCCGGATGCAACCGGGCCGCCGGCATAGAACGCGTCTTTGCGCTTCTTGTCGCCCCAACCGAACCAGCCCTTGGTGCTGGAACTCTTGGACCACAGGGTCTTGCCGCTGGTGGCGTCCATCGCAGCGATCTTGCCGTCCGTGCTGGCGGCGTAGATCACGCCGTCGGCGAAGGCCGGGCGCAGACGCACGCCGCTTTCGCCGGCGCCGTCACCAACGCTACTGGTCCACAGACGAGTGACCTGGGCCGTAGGCTTGAAATTCTTGTCGAGCGGCGTCGGCGGCTGGACGTTTTCTTTCTTGAACGAATGACAGCCGGACAGTGCCACTACCGACGTCAGCGCGAGCAACATGGCCCGCTTCATCATTCCGCGCTTCATAAACCCAGCTTTCATGCACCCTGCTTCCCGGCCACAGCCAGATTGTCGAGTTTCAACTGCAAGGCGCCGCTTTGCGGCGCGCCCTCGCCCAGTGCGGCCTTGGCGGCCTCATAGGCCTTGCGCGCGTCATCCGGGTGACCAAGCTTGACCTGTGCGTCGCCGCGTAGTTCCTGACTCAGGCCCACATAACTCTTGGGATCCATGCGATCGAGCGTCGCGATGGCGTCGGCGGCTTTATCTTGCGCCATCTGCACCTGCGCAATACGCAGCTGCACAAGCGACTTCAGCTCGTTCGCGGGGGCATGGCTCTCGGCCCAGTTCAGGGATACGAGTGCCTTGTCCAACTGCTTGTTGTTGACCTGGCGCACCGCGCGGTCACCGGCAGCGAACACGGCATACGGCGTGTCGGCGTAATCCTTGAGCAGCGCTTCGGTCAGCGCTTCGGCGGTATCCGTCTTGCCGCTGGCCGCTGCATTCTGGATCTGCAGGTAGAGCTGCGAAGCATCGCCCTGATGATTGGCCTTGTGCTGGTTCCACTGCTGCCAGCCAAAGATGCCGACCAGACCGATCGCGACGCCGACGACGATGGACAGGCCATTCTGGCGCAGCCATTTCTGTACGCGTTCACTTTGCTCGTAGTCGTCGTACGCTTCAAATGCCATGCAATCACCCTTCAGGGGAAACGATGCTCGCCGAGGTTCGACCCGGCCGTTCCGTCGCAAACGTTCTATACAAATATGGGGGCAAGCCCGCTTGCCCGCGCACTAGATGCGGGCAAAGGACAAGCATAACCGATTGCAGCCAGCCTGCGGGCTGGCTGCGGGAATCACACGCCAGCCGGCGTAGCCTTGCCGTCGCGCAATTCCACCTTGAAATGCGCGACATTGGCGCGGCGGAAGCCATCGAGAGCGACCGGCTGGCCATCCAGCGTGACTTGCGCCCCGGTGGCATTGCCGATGCGTACCACCAGCGGCTTGTCGCTGCGGTAGGTCTTGCTGGTACCGGCCTGAAGCAGGCCGTACTCAAGCCGTGAACCATCCTGTGCGGTCACTTCGACCCAGCTGGCGCTGGGCAGGCTGAGCACCAGGCTGTGCGCGCCCTCGCCGATCGACTCCGGCTTGGCGTTGTCCTTTGGCGGGGTGTTGTCGCTATTGCCTAGCGACGGGAACGGCGCCATCGACGCCAGCAGCGGCTGCTGATCCTGGTCGGCGGTGGATACGGCCGGCTTGGCTGGAGGCGCCTGCGTATTCCCAGCCAACTCCTGGGAAGGTGCACCCGTGCTGCTGGCGACGGCGGGGGCCGTTTCAGTCTGCGCCACCGGCGCGGCATCGAGTGGGGCCAGATGACTGACATCGCGGTCCAGCGTGCCACGCACGCCTAACCAGATGGTCGGCACCACGATGGCCGCGGTCAGCACCACATACGTGGCGGCGCGAGCATAGCGTTCGAGCAGGTAGCGCGAATGGGAGATGCCACCGGTGGCGACCAGGGTTGGCTCCGCCGGCTTGAGGCGTCCCAGCTCGACCTGGATCGCTGCTTCGTCGACACCGACGTGACGGCCATACTTGGCGAGGTAACCGCCCAGGTAAACCTGGTAATCGATGCCTGCGTAGTCGCCGATCTCGAGCTGGCGCAACACGCGCACCGGGAGACGCAGCGCCTGGCCGCAACTCTCGATATCAAGGCCACGTGCCTCGCGCGCGGCACGCAGACGCGCGCCAAAACTCTCCGGCAACGAGGTCGCGTTATCCACGCTTGCTGCGCTCGCATCGAACAGATCAATTTCACCGGCATCGTGGCCGGTAGGCTGTGACTGCTTGGATGTCATTGGCTTGCGGATGAGTCGATGGCGCGGGCCTGCTCCGAGTCCGGGAACTGGCTTTGCAATCGCCTGCTATAAGTAAGGGCAGCATCCTTGTTGCCCAGACGGGATTCAATATCGTGGCCGAGCTTGAGCCCGGCCGGAGAGGGTTGCCCCAAAGCGTCGTAGCGCTGGATGAAAGCACGCGCACGAAACGCATCGTTCTGTAGATAGAGCGCGTTGGCGAGCTGGTACAGCGCATCCACGTTCTGCGGGTCGAGCGTTAGCGCCTTGCGGAAATCCTCTTCGGCGCCCGCGTTGTCGCCGCTACCGAGCTGGCAGCGTCCAGCATTGGTCCAGGCCAGCGCCGGGGTCTGATAGAACGGATCGGCCACCGCCTTCTGGAAGTACGGCGCCGCCTCGCTCGCCCTGCCCGTCTTGCACAGGAAAGCGCCAAGGTTGTTGTTGGCGTCGCCCTTGGACGGATCCAGCGCTACGGCCTTGCGGTAGTGCTGCTCGGCTTCCGGCAGATTGTTGATGCGCTCGTATAGCACCGCGATCACGGTATGCGCCGGGACATAGTTGGGATCGAACTGCAGCGCCTTGTTGAGCTTGGTCAGTGCACCCTGCAGATCGCCGTTCTGCATATAGGTCTGCGCCAACTCGGTATGCACGCGAGCCCCTTCGAGAGCGTTGTCGCTCTTGCTGGCACGCGGCAACGGGTTGTCAGTACCACCTGTTGTCGTACATGCAGCCAACGATGCGGCAAGACAGCCCGCCAATAGCATCCGTTCAAGCCGCATGACTCGCACCTTCGTCCAGGCGTTTGCGAAATTCGGCCTGGCGACGCGTGCGATCCAGCACCTGCCCCTTCAACTGACCGCAAGCTGCATCGATGTCGTCACCGCGGGTACGGCGCAACATGGTCAGCACATTTGCGTTGAGCAGCTGGGTCTGGAAGGCGCGAATGGTGTCGGCGTCGGAGCGCTCGAAGCGCGTGCCGGGGAATGGGTTGAAGGGAATCAGATTGACCTTGCAGTTCGGCATGCGACGCATCAGCTTGATCAGCTGGCGGGCATGCTCGGGCTGGTCGTTGACGCCCTTCATCAAGGTGTATTCGAACGTGATCGACGTGCGCGGCTTGCGTGCCAGCCAGCGCTGGCAGGACGCCATAAGCTCGGCGATCGGATAACGCTTGTTGAGCGGCACCAGTTCGGTACGCAGTTCGTCGTTCGCGGCGTGCAGCGAGACGGCGAGCGACACGTCGATGGTTTCCGACAACTTGTCGATCATCGGCACCAGGCCGGCGGTGGACAGCGTGACGCGCTTGGATGCCAGGCCGAAGCCCAGATCATCGCGCATCAGGCTCATCGCCTTGGTGACGTTGTCGAAGTTCAGCAGCGGCTCGCCCATTCCCATCATCACCACGTTGGTGATGCGGCGGTTCTGGTGCGTGACGTTGCCGAGATATTTTGCCGCCACCCACATCTGCCCAATGATCTCGGACGTAGCGAGGTTGCGATTGAAGCCTTGCGTCGCGGTGGAGCAGAACTGGCAGTTCAGGCCGCAACCCACCTGCGAAGACACGCACAGCGTGCCGCGGGTCGGCTCGGGGATATACACCGCTTCGACAGCGTTGCCGCCATCCATGCCGAGCAGCCACTTGTGTGTGCCGTCGGCGGCCGCCTTGTCAAACATGGTTTTCGGCGGAGCGATATAACAAGACGCTTCGAGCTTTGCCCGAAGCGCCTTGCCTACGTCCGTCATGTTTTCGAAGTTGTCTTCCAGGTGATGGTAGATCCACTTCATCACCTGCTCGGCGCGATACGGCTTCTCGCCGATCTGCGTGAAGAAATCACGCAGACCCTGGCGATCGAAGTCGAGCAGGTTGACCTTCTCGGGTGGATTGACCACAGCCTGATTCACAACTCGAAACCTCAGCGGGAAAGGACGTCCGTCGCAGCGAAGAAGTACGCGATCTCGACAGCGGCCGTTTCGGCAGCGTCGGAACCGTGCACAGCGTTCGCGTCGATGGAATCAGCAAAGTCGGCGCGGATGGTGCCCGGCGCGGCTTCCTTCGGATTGGTGGCACCCATCAGATCGCGATGCTTGAGCACGGCGTTATCGCCTTCCAGCGTCTGGATCATCACCGGACCCGAGATCATGAACTCGACCAGCGCATTGAAGAACGGACGCTCGCGGTGCACAGCGTAGAAGCCTTCGGCTTCCTTGCGCGACAACTGCTTCATCTTGGCGGCGATGACCTTGAGGCCAGCCTTTTCGAAACGAGCGTAGATTTCGCCGATCACGTTCTTGGCAACAGCGTCGGGCTTGATGATGGAAAGGGTGCGCTCCAGCGCCATGGTAGGTCTGCTCCGGGAAAACTGGTATTTGAGTGGGCGGCCTGACAACTAGCCAGCAAATTAGGCCAAATCCAGCAAGGAATCGCGGATTTAGCTCACGAAAGTCTGACAGATTCTAACTGATACGCAAGCCAGGCGCGCGGGTGTTGTAAACGATCGTTTGACTCTTGGGATTTGTCCCACGTATGCTCAAACGATCGTTTGACTCCTGTTCGAGCCACCCGGGGACCGCCCACTTGCACAGCGCGCCACATTCGACCAAGGAACGCATCCTCAGCTCCGCCGAGGAACTCTTCGCCAGGCACGGTTTTGATGGTGCCTCGCTGCGCCAGCTTACGGCCGCCGCCGGGGTCAACCTGGCCGCAGTGAACTACCACTTCGGCTCCAAGGACCGCCTCATCGAAGAGGTCTTCCGCCGCCGCCTGGACGAGCTCAACGGCCGCCGCATGGCCGCCCTGAACCGTATCGCCGGCCAGGAGGAGACCACCCTGGAAGACGTGCTGGCCGCCTTTATCAAGCCCGCACTGGACCTCTCGCACGATGGCAACGGCTCCCTCTTCATGCGTGTGCTGGCCCGGGCCTTTGCCGAGCACGACGACACCCTGCGCAAGTTCCTGTCCGAGAACTATGGCCATGTGATGCGCCAGTTCACCGCCGAATTCGCTCGCCTGCTGCCCCACCTGAGCAAGGAGGAGCTGTACTGGCGCGTGGACCTAGTCACCGGCGCCCTGACTCACGCCATGTCCGGCTTCGGCATGATCCAGCGCAAAAGCGATGTCACGGAACACACGCATCGTGAGCAGACCGCGGCACACCTGATCCGCTTTGCCGCCGCCGGCCTCAGCCATCCCTGAATTCATGCCGGCCGGCAACGGCCAAACCCTACGACTCACCCTGTGTTTGATCTTCGGAGAAGCCAATGACCGCTGCACCGCTTCCTACATCAACGCTGCGTATCCGCAAGGCCGCGGTTCTCGGCGCCGGCGTCATGGGCGCGCAGATCGCTGCGCACCTGACCAACGCCAACGTCGAAACCGTGTTGTTCGATCTGCCTGCGAAGGAAGGCCCGAAGAGCGGCATCGCGCTCAAGGCCATCGACAACCTCAAGAAGCTCTCTCCTGCCCCGCTGGCTGACAGCACCCGAGCCGCGGCGATCATCCCGGCCAACTACGACGATGACCTGGAGCATCTGAAGGACGTCGACCTGGTGATCGAGGCGATCGCCGAACGGATGGACTGGAAGCTGGATCTCTACAAGAAGATCGCGCCGTTCGTTTCTCCCACCGCCGTGCTCGCCAGCAACACCTCGGGCCTGTCGATCAACGGCCTGGCCGAGGCGTTGCCGGAAGAAATGCGCCATCGCTTCACCGGCGTGCACTTCTTCAATCCGCCGCGCTATATGCATCTGGTCGAACTGATTCCGACCAAGCTCACCGACAAGACCGTGCTCGAAGGCCTCGAAGCCTTCCTCACCACTACCGTCGGCAAGGGCGTGGTCTACGCCAAGGACACGCCGAACTTCATCGGCAACCGCATCGGCGTGTTCTCGATGCTGGCCACCATGTACCACACCGAACAGTTCAAGCTCGGCTTCGACACCGTCGATGCGCTGACCGGCCCGGCCGTGGGCCGTCCGAAGAGTGCGACCTACCGCACCGCTGACGTGGTCGGCCTGGACACCATGGCGCACGTGATCAAGACCATGGCCGATACGTTGGCCGACGATCCGTGGCACGAATACTTCAAGGCGCCGGCATGGCTGCAGGGCCTGATCGACCAGGGCGCGCTGGGCCAGAAGACCGGTGCGGGTTTCTACCGTAAGGCCGGCAAGGACATCGTGGTGCTCGATGTCGCCAAGCGCGACTACCGCGTGTCCGAGCAGAAGGCGTCGGACGAAGTGTCTGCCATCCTCGCTATCAAGGATCCGGCCGAGAAGTTCGGCAAGCTGCGCGCGTCGAACGACCCGCAAGCGCAGTTCCTGTGGGCTACCTTCCGCGACCTGTTCCACTACACCGCCTATCACCTCGCCGACATCGCCGACACCGCGCGCGACGTCGACTTCGCCATCCGCTGGGGCTACGGCTGGAAGCTCGGCCCGTTCGAGACCTGGCAGGCTGCCGGCTGGCAGCAAGTGGCGGGCTGGATCGCCGAAGACATCGCCGCCGGCAAGGCCATGAGCAAGGCACCGCTGCCGGCATGGGTCACCGATGGTCGCACCGGTGTGCACAGCAAGGCCGGTTCGTACTCGGCCAGCGCTAACGCTGACAAGCCGCGTTCGCAGCATCCGGTCTACCAGCGTCAGTTGTTCCCCGATCCGATCCTGGGCGAGAAGTTCGACCAGGGCACCACGGTGTGGGAGAACGACGGCGTACGCCTGTGGACGCTCGGCGATGACGGCGTCGGCATCATCTCGTTCAAGACCAAGATGAACACGGTCAACGATCAGGTACTCGACGGCGTCCAGCAAGCCATCGACGTGGCTGAGCAGAAGCTCAAGGCCGTGGTGATCTGGCAGACCGGCGAACCGTTCTCCGCTGGCGCGGATCTCAAGGGCGCGCTCGGCCTGCTGCAAGCTGGCAAGCTCGACGACTTCGAGAAGATGGTCGCTAACTTCCAGCACACCAGCATGCGCATCAAGCACTCGCTGGTGCCAGTGGTGTCTGCTGTGCGTGGTCTCGCCCTCGGTGGTGGCTGCGAATTCCAGATGCATTCGGCGCGTACTGTCGCCGCGCTGGAAAGCTATATCGGTCTGGTCGAAGCCGGCGTGGGTTTGCTCCCGGCCGGTGGCGGCCTGCATGAGCTGGCCGTGCGTGCCGCGCAGTCCAACCCGTCCGATCCGTTCGAAGCATTGAAGAAGGTATTCGAGACCGTGGCGATGGCCAAAGTCTCCGGCAGCGCACTCGAAGCCAAGCAGCTGGGCCTGCTGCGCGACAGCGACGTCGTCGTGTTCAACGCCTATGAATTGCTCTACGTCGCCAAGCAGGTGGCGCGCGCGCTGGCGGAGAGCGGCTACCGCCCGCCACTGCCTGCCCGCGCCATCCCGGTGGCCGGCGATGTCGGCACCGCTACCTTCCGCGCTTCGCTTGCCAATCTCCAGGCCGGCTACTTCGCTTCCGAACACGACGTCGCGATCGCCACCCGCATCGCGGACACGCTGTGCGGCGGTTCGATCGAGCGCGGCTCGCTGGTGGACGAGGAATGGCTGCTCGCGCTGGAACGCAAGCACTTCGTGGAACTGGCGCAGACGGAAAAGACGCAGGCGCGCATTGCCCACACCATGACCACCGGCAAGCCGCTGAGGAACTAAGGGTTCGTCATCCCGGCGTAGGCCGGGATCCAGTAGCGACAACCCAACACTGAGTGACTGGATGACCAGCTTGCGCTGTTGAAGAGCCACTCCGGCCTTCGCCGGAATGACGATCAAAAACTGAAGTGCGTCGCCGCGAACCGCGCGACGCCACGGAGCAAAGACCATGACCAAGCAAGTGCAAGACGCCTACATCGTCGCCGCCACCCGCACCCCGGTCGGCAAGGCGCCGCGCGGCGTATTCCGCAACACCCGTCCTGACGACATGCTCGCCCACGTGATCCGTGCCGTAATGGCGCAGGCGCCGGGCATCGATCCGCACCGCATCGGCGACGCCATCATCGGCTGCGCCATGCCCGAGGCCGAGCAGGGCATGAATGTGGCGCGCATCGGCGTGCTACTGGCCGGCCTGCCCGACACCGTGCCGGGCGTCACCATCAACCGCTTCTGCTCCTCCGGTGTGCAGGCCATCGCCATGGCCGCCGACCGCATCCGCCTGGGTGAAGCCGATCTGATGATCGCCGGCGGCACCGAGAGCATGAGCATGGTGCCGATGATGGGCAACAAGATTGCCATGAACCCGGGCATCTTTGACAACGAGCACATCGGCATCGCCTACGGCATGGGTATCACCGCCGAGAACGTCGCCACGCAGTGGAAGATCTCGCGCGAAGAGCAGGACGCCTTCTCGGCGCAGAGTCACGAACGTGCCCTCGCCGCCATCAAGGCCGGCGAGTTCAAGGACGAGATCACTCCGTTCCAGCTCGACGACCACTATCCCGACCTCGCCACGCGCGGCATCAAGACGGATAGCCGTCTGATCGATACCGACGAAGGTCCGCGTCCGGGCAGCACGGTGGAAGTGCTCGGCAAACTCAAGCCGGTGTTCCGCAACGGCCAGTTCGGCGGCAGCGTCACCGCCGGCAACTCCTCGCAGACCTCCGACGGTGCCGGCGCGCTGCTGCTGGCCAGCGAAGCTGCCATCAAGGAATACAACCTGACGCCGCTCGCCCGCTTCGTCGGCTTCTCCGTCGCCGGCGTGCGTCCCGACATCATGGGCATCGGTCCGAAGGAAGCGATTCCGAAGGCGCTCAAGCAGGCCGGCATGACCCAGGACCAGCTCGACTGGATCGAACTCAACGAAGCCTTCGCCGCGCAGTCGCTCGCGGTGATCAAGGACCTCGGCCTCGACACGAGCAAGGTCAACCCGCTCGGCGGCGCCATCGCCCTCGGCCACCCGCTCGGCGCCACCGGGGCGATCCGCGCCGCCACACTGATCCACGGCATGCGCCGTCGCAAGCAGAAGTACGGCATGGTGACGATGTGTATCGGTACGGGTATGGGCGCCGCCGGTATTTTCGAAGCGCTCTGATCATCAGCATCATCGAAAACAAGAACGGCGCCGTAGCGATACGGCGCCGTTCCTTTGGCTGGACACACAAGCCAGGTAGCGCCCCAGCGATAGTGTCTACTTGAACACACCCCAGTGGTTCGACGTATTTATCGTCTCCTGGAGCTTCCCCCGAACTGTATCGGCCCATGTGGGATCGGCATACATGGATGCATTTCGTTGACCATTTGACGTGCAAACCGTCTCCGGGGCAGGCAGCGTCCGGTTAATGAAATACTCTCCGATAAGCTTGGACGCGCACTCATTGCCTTTGGCGATGACGCCATGCCCAACGCCATCTTCTATCGTCACCAGCGATGAGTTGCGGATGGCGTAGTGTAGTGACCTCGCTCCCGACAATGGGGTAAGCGGGTCGTACTGCAATTGAAGCATCAACGTGGGAGGAAGCCTGCTCAACATGTCCTGCGTAGGCTTATGAGCCGAATATTGATCGGACCAGTAGATGCACGGATTTCCCGTAACATCCTCGGTATCCACCGCTAGCGAAGGCGACGAAAGCAGGCTTCCCAGCGAAGCCCAATATTGCGGGTAAGTATTGCCTAGAGGTGCGTCGTTGCAGGACACAGCATTGTAAACCGACGAAGATACATCCAGGTTCAATGGCTGATCGTCAACGTCACTGAAATACTCATTGACCATGCCTCTGGCACGAAATCGGGCCGTGCCATTTGCCTCGTAGTCATTGCTGAATACGTGCTGGCGGACGAGCGAAAGCATCGTACTTTTATCAATACCAGGATTTTCCTTCAACAACGCCGCCACGCCCTGAGCGGCGGTTAGCGCCAACCCAGGGTTGGAAGTTGCCGACAATAGATCGCCAATATTGCTGTTGCGGACAATCCTCCGGACCTTTGGCGGCAGCGAAGCCATCAGCTGGCCGATATGGGAAGGATTGCTACCGAGATGGTAGTAATCGGGCCTGCTGATGATCTCCGGAATCAGCTTTAGATCCACCACGCTCTGAATGGACCGTATTTGATTCACCAGCGCCACATCGAACGACCTGGTGAAATCCATGCTGCTGTCCAGAACCAAACGATCGGTGTGCCCCGGAAATAATATCGCGTACCACGCACCCATCCAGGTGCCATAAGAAGTGCCGTAGAAATTGATGCACTCCTCTTTCAAGGCCTGGCGTATGACGTCAATATCACGCACTGTGCGCTCGGTATTTACATAAGCGGCCTGTGCGCGCGACACCCCTTGGCAGCCATTTGCAATCACTCGCGCCTTATCCTGCATACGCACGATATTGGCACTGCTGCGATCATCCGGATCAATGAAATCCGGGATCGTCTGGTCACTATGACAATTCAGTGCATAGTCGCCCGGCCCACTCACTTCCGCAGTATCACCACTACCGACAAGCGCTTCGGAGGTGCCGGTTCCCCTGGGGAGAAAACCAACAATGTCGTAGTCCTCTGTAATCTGTTTCAACAACGCTCCGGCTGGATTGTTGGGATCACCTGCACTCCAAAATCCGAAAACGTCTTGCGCAAACGTCAAACCCGTAAGCGCCCCGGGCCCACCAGGATTAACCACGATCACACCACGGTGACGATCACTCCGTGACGCCGCGATCTTGATCACACTGACTTGCATTGTTCCTGCATCGGGGTGGTCATAGTCGACGGGGACAGCCACCTTCCCGCATAACATCCGGTCGCCAAGCTCGAACCAGTTGTAGGTGTATTTCTCGCACGACTCCCACGCGATGCTCGGCACAGCAACGAGACCGATCGAATTCGCGCCATCGTAATGCCCTTCGTTGCTGGCACGAGCAGCTATGCTTTCGGGTATATCCGCTGCACAAGAAGCCGGCGACGTCAGAGAAAGCGCCGCCGCCATGGCTAGACCAAAGATCCGTTGATTCTGCATAACACTCCATCGAATGCACTACACCAAGTCAACATTCTTCGTCATGGCACAGTCGCGCGTCCATTGGACATATCCGGAAATCAAAGAACTAGGACGCACTCTGTTTCCATTTGCGCCGCGCCTGGACGGTGAGCAGCAAGGAAGGCGTGCTTAGTTATGTCACCAAGGCAGGTGGCCTTGCTAACCGGCTTGAGCCCATCGCAAAAGATGTCTTCATGGGCAGTGACGACGAACGGAATCTGCTGATCTTCCATCGCGATGAACATGGCAAGGTCAATGCGCTCATCGAACGCCGCAAGTTCAACGATCTGCGCCTGACCAGGGATACATGACGCCACGCCACCGCGAGAGTGGCCGCAGGCACGGTTCAGACCGGCGGATCTTCCATGCCGGAATGGCGTGACACGGGAAGATGCCAACCGTGCCGGATGGCCATAAAGCGCAGTCCAAAACAAAGCGCAGCGCCGGTCAGCGTAGTCGCCACGAGCGGCACATGAAACTGCTCGCCCAGCACGACCACAGCGGCACCCGCCAGCGCGGCCACGGCATACAGATCCGCGCGCAACACCGTGGGTATCTGCGTTACCAGCACGTCGCGCAGAATGCCACCGCCCACGCCGCTGAGCATGCCAAGCAAGGCGGCCATGACCGGATTAAGTCCGTGCGCCAACGCCTTTTGCGCGCCGGCGACCGCGAATAATGCCAGGCCCGCCGCATCGGACATCTGCACCGGATTGCGCCAGCGTTGAATGTTCGAATAGCGGTAAAACGTGACCATACCGGCTAATACGGAGACACCGAGATAACGCCAGTCGGCGATCGCCGCCGGTGGGGTGGCGCCGATGAGCAGATCGCGCGTGATGCCGCCGGCGTTGCCGGCCGCGAACGACAACACCAGCACGCCGAACAGATCCAGTTTGCGTCGAACACCGGTCACTGCGCCGCTGAGCGCGAACACAAAGGTGCCGATGAGATCGAGCACCAGCAGAAGCATGTGAGTCATGGGTTTCCCGCCCGTTGCGCCGCAGACGCATCTCTATCGCCCGCTCCGCACGCGGTCAATAGGGTCGACCATGGTGGAAGTGCCCTGCCTCATCCCTCTTGCTACCTTTGCGGCTCCGGAATCAGGACGAGACGGATATGACATCCCTTCACGGCATCCACACCATCGACACCGGCTTCGTGCGGCCACGCTTTGACGCCGCCTATCTTGTGGTGGAGAACGGGCATGGCGCCTTTATCGACTGCGGCACCAACCATGCGGTGCCGCGCATGCTCGATGCCCTCGCCGCCGCCGGCCTGGAGCCGGCACAGGTCGACTGGCTGATCCTCACCCATGTACACCTCGACCATGCCGGCGGCGCCGGTGAACTGGCGGCCACGCTGCCGCAGGCCAAGGTCGTGGTGCATCCGCGTGGCGCCCGCCACATGATCGACCCAACGCAACTATGGGCTGGCGCCAGCGCCGTCTACGGCGAAGCCGTGATGGAGCAGACCTATGGCCGCCTGCGCCCGATCCCGGCGGAACGGGTGATCACTGCGCCGGAGGGCCACGTAGTGGATCTGCAAGGCCGCGCGCTGCGCTGCCTGGATACGCCGGGCCACGCCATGCACCATCTCAGCGTCTATGACGAGAAAGCCAATGTCTGCTTCACCGGGGACACCTTCGGCCTCTCCTACCGGGAGTTCGATACCGCCAAGGGCCCGTTCATCGTACCGACCAGTTCGCCGGTACAGTTCGATCCCAGCGCGCTGCACGACTCGATCCGCCGCCTGGTCGCTCTGCACCCGCAGGCGATGTACCTCACTCATTACGATCAAGTGCGCGATGTCGAGAAACTGGCCGACGACCTGCATGCCCAGATCGATGTGATGACCGAACTGGCGCTGGTCGCTTATCGCAAACCCGATCGCCACGACTGGCTCAAACACGCGCTCACCGATCTCTACGCCGAACGCGCCGCCGACCACGGCTGGAACGGCAGCCGCCAGGCGCTCATCGATATCCTTGGCATGGATATTGAACTGAACGCCCAGGGCCTCGAGGTATGGCTGGATCGCCAGCACCAGTAACCGTACGGTGGGCGATCAATGCTTGCCCTGCTGCTCCTGCTGCAGGCGCTTGTCCAGCTTGACGCCACCAGCGGCCGCGTAGGCTTTGCAGGCTTTCGAATCCACTAGTGGATTCGGCTGTTTGCCTTGATCGCGCAGCGCGACCTTGTCTAGAAAATCGCTGGCATCGGGATGCGGGGTGATCAGGATGTCGCAGGGCAAGCTGGCGACATTGGCAAACGTCTGGCGGAAATCCTGCTCGCGATGCGGATGTTCCGCATTGTTGCTGTAGCGATAGGCGTCATTGCTGAAAGCCGTGATGCTATCGGCATACACCATATGCAGGCAGCGCTCCGCCTCGCAGGATTCCCAGGTCCAGCTGGTGCTGCCCGGCGTATGCCCGGGGGTGTAATGCGCCTGCACCACGATATCGCCGACACGGACCTGTCCACCGTCCGCCACCACGCCCACCTTGGCCACCGGCGGAAACCTTGGCGCTTCGCCATATTGCGGATCCTCGGGATCATTGCCGCCCAACCTCAACGCCTTGGCGCCGGCTTCGCTGGCTGTTACCGCCGCGCCGCTCGCAGCCGCCAGCGCCGCGATGGCTCCCGCGTGATCGGCGTGCGCATGCGAATTGAGTATCTGTTTGACGTCCTTCACCCGGAAACCAAGCGCTTCGATATTCGCTTCGATCTGGCGGGCGTTTTCCGGCAAGGTCCCGTCGATCAGCACATGGCCTTGCGGCGACGTGATCAGGATGGCGCCGAGACCGTGAGTGCCTACGTACCAGCTATTGCCGTAAATGCGGAACGGCTTCTGCGGTTGCGTCCACGCGGGGTCCTGTCCTGCATATACCCCTGGCGCGCACAATGCAGCCGCTCCGCCCAGCCATGCCCAGAGCACAAACTTCTTCATAAAGACCCCTTTGCTTGGTAGAGATGGACATGATGAACATCCCTGCCCGGCCATGCATGGCACAACGCGGGCGCAGAGCGGCCGCGTACGGGGCTTTACATCAACTCACGGCGTCCAGGGTCTTGGCATAGACGTGCTGGGTCTTGCGAAGCATATAACCCTGCCTGCGATAGAACTCATGTGAGGCATCGCGCAACACATTGGAGCGCACTACCAGCGTGGCGAAGCCCAGAGCATGCGCCCATGCCTCCGCATCATCGACCAGCGTGCGCCCTACACCCTGGCGACGTGCCTGCTCACTCACCACCAGGCCGACGATCTCCGCGCGCTCACCCGATTCCAGCGTCATCCGGCATTCCACGGCGATCCAGCCAAGCAGAGTACCCGCAGCCTCCACCACGCTGATGCGGTGGACCGGGTCGTCGAGCAATGCCGTCAGCCGCGTCACGATCTCGGCCGCCGAAGCGGGATAACCGAGTTCGCCAGACAGGCGAGCGATTTCGCTCGCATCATCCAGGCGCGCCCCGCGCAACATGCTCATATCAGGCAGGCTCATCTCAGGCGAGCCGAGTGCCGTTGGGCACCGGACGTTCGATGGTAGCAATCACCACACCGGCCTCGGTGGGAAAACCCGTGAGAAGGAACTGCGAACGGAATGGCCCCACCTGTTTCTCGGGAAAGTTGATCACGCCGACAATCTGCCGGCCGACCAGATCCTCCGGTGCGTACAGCGCCGCGATCTGCGCGCTGGTCTTCTTCTCGCCGTAAGGACCGAAATCCACCCACACTTTCCAGGCCGGCTTACGCGCCTCGGGGAAAGCTTCCACCCGTATCACCGTGCCGGCCACCATCAGCACCTTTTCGAAATCGGCCCAGCTGATCTCTGCCGTATCGTGCGCCGTTGCTTCACTCATCCTTCCAGCCTCGTCTTGAACCAATCCTTGCCTTGCTGCCACCAATAGCTGGCCTGCGCCGCAAGATAGCCGGCAGGGCGACACGCGCTGACCAGGCCGTAATCGGCAAACTGTTTCCAGCGATCATCACTGCCGGCAATCGCAGCGGCAAGCAAGTCGCCGGCCGCGCACGTAGGCGCCAGGCCATGCCCGCCAAACGCCTGCGCCCACCACAAACCGTCGGCACTTCCGCCGATCTGCGGCATCTGGTGGCGCGCGTAACTCATCAAGCCCGACCACGCGTAATCGATCTTCACTCCCTTGAGCGAAGGGAACACCCGCTGCATATCCTTGCTCAGCACTCGCTGCACCGCTTTTGAGGAGCGGTTGCGGATGGAGATGCGTCCACCCCACAACAGCCGTGTATCCGGCAGCGGCCGGTAGTAATCGAAAGCAAAGCGCGAGTCGTAGATGGCCGCACGCGTGCGCAGACAATCCGCCAGACGATCGCCCAGCGGCTCCGTCACCATCACGTACGTGGCGATGGGCAGAATCGCCCGATCGATCGGCTTCCGCAGCCCCGCCAGATAACCGCCACAGGCCAATACCACCTGATCGGCCAGCACTGCACCTTGCGCGGTTTCGAGGCGCCAGCGCAGGCCATCACGACGCAGCTGCCACACATCCGTATTCTCGTGAATACGGACACCCTGCTCCGCTGCCGCCCCGGCCAGGCCAATCGCGAAATTCAGCGGATGCAGATGCAGGGCATTGCGCTCGTACAGCCCGTCGAAATAACGCTCACTGCGCACGCGCTCGCGCAATGCTTCCTGCGGCATCCATTCCCACTGCACCCCGTAGTGTTCAGCCAGCAACTGCTGCCGTTGCCGTAATACCGCAGGGTCGCGGAACCAGTTGGCCCAGATCACGCCTTCATCCACCGGATCGCACGGAATGGCGTAACGCGCGACCTGCCGGCGAATGCGCTCCACGGCTACCGTGGTCAGGCCGAACAAGGAGCGTGCCTGCGCGTCGCCGCGCTGGTTCAGCAGGCTTTGCTCACCCAGCGAATAACCAGCAAAGACAAAACCGCCATTGCGGCCAGAAGCGCCGAATCCGATCTGCTCGCGCTCAAGCAACACTACATCGCGTACGCCACGCTCGGCCAACCCCAACGCCGTCTGCAAACCCGCGTAACCGCCACCCACGATCGCCACGCGCGCGTCGGTCTTGCCCTGCAGGGCAACGTACGGCTCGTAAGCCGTCGCGGTGGCACGATAGTACGACTGTGCAGGGGCGTTACTCATACGGATGTGAGGTTGCTAGCGCCCACGGGACTGCCACAACGAAACATAGCGACCATATCCCGATGTCGGAAGGGCATCGCCGTACTCATAGCCGTTCTGGTAATCAATGAGCTTGCTTGGGTTCGGTTCGATGCGCCAGATGAACATCATCGCTCCGCAATTGGTGGCTACCTGCACGGCAGGATACGAGCTATCCGGATCGGCGACATAGGCCATTGGCTTGGCAGGCAACTCGACCCGATAGTGAACCCCGCGCGGCGAACGTACGAAGACCAGCTGCGAAACGGTGGCACATCCCTTCTCTGGACCGACCGCCGACATGCCCTCCGCATCAGCGTCGTTCAATGCGCGCCCTGGCACAAACAGGTAGACGCTACCGTCAACACCGGTATCGATGGCCGTTACGCCCTTGCCGAGCGGCAGATAACTTGTCGGCCCCAATGGCAAGGTGACGCCCTGATCCTCCAGAACACTGCCTTCGAAGGCAGGTGGTTTCAATGTGGAGTGCAGGGCGCGTAGGGCATCGAGTTCGGCGACGGTCGCCGGGCGCTCCTTCCATCTTGCCGGCGCAAAACGGCGCGTGGATATCAGCAATGGCGGCGCCAACATCTTTTTGGCTGGCTGCGCGGGCAATGGCGACAGCCACAGATGGGCGATCGCTTCCCCTTCTATGGTCAGTCGCGTGCAGGCATGTGGCCTGTCGTCCCCTTGAATCCATAAGGGCGAATGGTCACTGCATGCTCCGCTGATCTGGTCTATGCCCGCTAGCGGCACCTCTACTGACTTGCCGTCCTCCGCCAAGCCACCGATGACCGTATGCGACATACAGCTATGGCCCTCAGGCCATTCATCGCCCCAGGCCGTGGGCATCAACATGACGAAGAGCCAGAGACAGGAAGCGAGAAAAACGTCGTGGCGCACCATCCCTCTCCCTGGCTTCATGGCGAAGCCGCCTGCGTGAGTTTCCTTACATCATCGAGTCTCATCACATCCCTTCCCCCCAGGATTCGGAATCTATTCCACCAAGCTGACACCCAGCGACCGTTGGTCGCTCATGCCGCGATCATCGATCACGCGAACTTCGTAATTGCCCGCTGCCTGCGGTTGCCAGAACAGCGATTCTCCGGGCGCGCTGCGCCCCACAAAGGCGTCATTGACGAACCAGTACAGCGTGCGTGTTGCGGCATCTCCATTCGCGGCGAAGGCGATACGGCTCTCGCCCTGTTGCTTCAGCCGCATGGCGTAGATGCTGCCGCGCAGCGGCGAGGTGATGCGTGGAGGCTCGCCGACGGCTACCCCGCTGTTCGTGCAGGTTTCGTTGCGCGGCGGCGTGCGGCGCGGAATGCCGGCCTGGATGAAGACCTGCTGCAACTCGGACGGCCAGAATTCGTACACCTCCAGATGGGTGTGTTTCCCCTCATAAGGCGGGCACGCCGGCTTGCCGGTGGCGTCGTCCATCACCACCGGGCGATGGATCTGGCTGACGCGGATCGGTGACTTGCCGGGAATGAACCAGGTCATGCCTTTCTGCGGGCACCACTGATTCGGCAGATCGCCGCTGGCGAGACAGATATCCACGCGCTTGAGGTTGGCTGGCATGTGCCGTACCGGTTCGCTCAATCGTGGCCGTTCGGCGCGCAGGGCGTCGACCATCTGGAAGAACAGCGGCGCGGCCGCCTCCGCACCGACAAAGGCAGGATTGCTGCTGCCGTCGAAGTTGCCGACCCATACCACCAGCACATAGGGGCCGAAGCTGCCCGCGGTCCAGGCATCACGGAAACCCCAGGAGGTGCCTGTTTTCCAGTACACCGGCAGACGATCCGGCTGCGCGCCAGTGGTTTCGTCCGGGCGCGGGTTCTGGCGCAGCATGTCCATCACCATGAAGCTGGCTTCGTCGCTGAGCAGGCGCGTGCCTTTCGACGACGGGTCATCCGCGAGCAGGCGCAAGGGCTTCAGTTCGCCGCGATTGGCCAGCATGGCGTAGAGCCCGGCCAGTTCCTGCATGGTGACTTCGCCGCCGCCGAGCACCAGGGCCAGGCCGTAGTGTTTCTCGCTGGCCAGTCGGCTGATGCCGGCGTCGCGCAGGAATTGATAGAAGCTCGGCTGACGCAGCTGCGAAGCCACCCACACGGCGGGGATATTGCGGCTGCGTACCAGAGCCTCAGTGGCGGTCACCGGGCCAAGAAAATGACCGTCGAAATTCTCCGGGGTATACGGACCGAACGATGTCGGCACATCGCGCAGCACTGTCTGCGGATGCAATACGCCCTGGTCGAAACCCAGTGCATAGATGAAAGGCTTGAGGGTCGATCCTGGCGAACGCTTGGCCAGCGTGCCGTTCACCTGGCCCTGGATGCTGCCATCGGCATAGCCAGCCGAACCCACCAACGCCTTCACCGCCATGTCGCGGGTATCGATCAGGATGGCGGCCGCATTGCGGATGCCGCGCGCGTTGTTGCGCTCGATATAGCGCGCCACTTGTCGTTCGAGACCGTGCTGCAGATCCAGATCAAGGGTGGTGGTGACGCGGCTGTCGAGTGGCCCGGCTTGCAGTCGCCGTGCCGCCAACACTTGCTCCACGGCATGCGGTGCCTCAAACGGTAACTGCGAAAGTGGCCGCAGGTTGAGCGGCAAGGCGAACAGCGGCTTCAGTGAGGCATCCTGCGGATGCGCGCGCAGCCAGCGTGCGTAGAGTCGATTGCGCGACTCGGTCAGTCGGCTATTGATAACGTCAGACGGTGCATCACCCACGCTTTCGGCGGATGCCTGCAGACGCCGGGTAGGATCTTGCGGCACCACCGCGAGCGTCAGCGCCTCGGGCAGACTGAGTGCCGCGGGTGGCTTGTCGAAGTACGCAAGACTGGCGGCGCCCACGCCTTCGACATTGCGCCCATAAGGGGCGTAGTTGAGATACGCCTCGAGAATCTGGTTCTTCGAATAGAACAGCTCCAGCTGGATCGCGCGCCCGAGCTGGTGCAGCTTGCCCAGCGGTGTGCGCGTGTTGAGCCGCCACAGCAGGCGCGCCAGCTGCATGGTGACGGTGGAGCCGCCCTGCGGATTGCCATGGCGTACATAGGTCACCCATGCGCCGCGCAACAGACCGTACGGATTGAAACCGGCGTGCCAGCGATACCAGCGGTCTTCGTGCAGCAAAACGCCTTGCACCAGTTGCGGCGACACATCGCGCAGGGGCACCCACAGGCGATAGCGGTCATCGCTGGCCAGGGTCAGTCGCAGCAGATGGCCCTTGCTGTCGTACACGGCAGTGGATGAGGTTTGCCACTCGCGCAATGGCACATGCGGCCACAGGCGGCAACCGATCAATGCCGCCATCACCAGAACGATACCCACCAGCCAGTTCTGCCAGCGATGAACCCAGCGGGCAATGGCGGACAACAACGGCTTGGCGGACATGAAGCTCATCAGGTATCGACCAGCCTCGCCCTCTCCGCCATGGAGAGGGCGAGGTATCCGGACTTAGGGTTTGCGCACGACGTTCAAGGTAGCGCCACCCGGCGAACGCGCCTGGATTTCCCGGTTGTACATCGACTCGCCGTAGGCTGGCGGCACAATGAACTTGCCGGCATTAGTCGCCTTGATGCGATAGACGAACTCACGCACATCCGGCGTGGCCGTGCCATAGATCACTACACGATCTTCGCGGATATCCGCGTACTCGGGCGTCCAGCTCGAACTGGACAGACCGATCGGCGAACGCCAGGCACTGGGCTTCACTTCGCTATCGCCACCCTGGTCATTCTCCGCGCTGCCGTCCTCCTGGTGGTCGGTCACTTCCGGCGGCGGCTGGATCACCGGCTCGAAGCCACCCGGCAGCAGATCCACGATCGCCACGTCGGAAACACCGTCGCCACTGGTGGCGCGGATCTTCACGTGGACGTCGATCTCCTGCCCGATGCTGATCTGATCCAGCGACTTGCCGTTGGTGTCGGTGTAATCGCGGATGATCTCGATGCCGTTCTTGATCGCCTTGTTGGGCGCATCGCGGTCATAGCCGCCCTGGCTCGCCACATACCACGCCGGCAAGGCGCCGCCATTGGTAAAGCGCAGACGACCCGCCGCAGCGTTCCAGCTACCGGCCTGCATCAGATTGCCTTGCAGGGCGGCGATGGCTTTGACGCTGCCATCGGTATGTACTTCATCGATGTTGAGCTTGCTGAGATCGCCGGCCGACTGGCTGGCGTAGGCATCCAGCGCGAGCAGGGTCATCGACGACGACAACGTGTTGTACCACTCGTGCGCCAATGGGTAACTGATGTTCTCCCACACGCGTGGCGACAACGCCTTGGCCCGTTCGGGGAAGTGCTTGCCGAGCAGGTACAGCACGCTGGAGTCGCGGATCAGCGAGTCGTAGTAGTAGTCGTAGACGTACGTCTTGTCCGCATTGCTACGCTCCAGCAATTTCTGCGGGCCGGCCATCAACTGACTGGCCTGCTTGTCCTGCTTCAGCAGCTGATAGGAGGCTGCCAGCCAGGCAGCGGCCAGATCGTTCTTCCACTGATCCGGATAAGCCTCCTGCAAGCGCTTCTGCACTGCTGCCAGATCATTGGTGGTGACGTTGCCCTGGCGCGTCAGCAGATAGACCGCGTAGGCGCGCTGACGCAGCTTGTCGAGCGAGTCCATGCCGTTGTCGCTGGCGAGCTGGCGCAGATAGCTGTTGCCCGCGTCGAACATGTCCTTGGGCACATTCACGCCACGGTCGCGCGCTTCGATCATGAAGTTCATCGCGTAGACCGACACGAACGGATCCGCATCCGGCGTCGCCGCCCATACACCGAAACCGCCCTGCCCGTTCTGGCGCGCGTGCAGCGCATCGAGGAAGCCGGCCAGCGCTTCGTCGTTGCTCAGCTTCTTTTCGCTGAAGGCGGGTTGTAGCGCGTGCGCGAATACCGGCACCACCGGCCATTTCGCCACCACCAGCTTGGGCATGGCCGCGCTGATCAGCTGCTCGCTGCAGTAGTTCTGGTAGTTGACCAGGAAGCTAGTGAGTCCTTGCGCGAGCACGACCGGCAGCGGCGAGAAGGCGGCATCGCGTGACGCGTACTCGTCGTACAACTTGCGCAGGTCGGGCAGGTCTGCCTTGCTGCCAGCGTCGACCCGGCCCACGTTGACCTGGGTGCGATAGGCCGACGCCGGGCGCACCGAGACATCGACGCTCTGCTTGGCGGACTTGCCGCCATAGCTCGCGGTAAAGGTCAGATTGCCGGAACCCAGTTTGTCGGTGGCCTTGACGCGGAACAACGCCACGCCCTCGCGCATCTCGCCCAGATTGAGGCTCTGGGTCGCGTTGCCGATCGCCTGTAGCTGCGGGCCGGTCTTCAAGTTCACCGCCACCGGCACCTGTTTGCCACCCAGCCCCGTCAGGTTGTTGGCCACACCCACGCTGACTTCCAGTTCGTCACCCGGGGCCAGCGTCGTCGGCACGTTCGGCGACAACACGAAATCGCCGCGCACGGTGGTGGCGCCTTCAAAGGTGCCGATGCGCTCCGGCGAAACCGATACCGCCATCACGCGCAGCTTGCCGTTGAAGTAATCCGGCACCTGATAGGTCAGCTCCTTCTCGCCGTCCACGTCGACAATGCCGGACCAGAACGCCACCGGCTTGTCGCGTTTGCGCTTGAACGGATTGAGCTGGCGGCCGATGGCTGCGTCGGCGTCACCGCCGGCTGCGGCCATGCTCATCAGCTTCTCGAAGTCCGGTAGGATCAGATCGAGGATCTGGGAAGTGTTCACTTCCAGCATGCGCTTGCGGAAGAAGAACTTCAGGGGATCGCCCAGCTTGTAGCGGGCCACCTGCAGAATGCCTTCATCCACGGCAAACACCACGGCCTTGGTCGGCTGTGGCGCATGGAGCTTGAAGGTCAACGTTTCACCGGGCTTCACCAGTGCCGGCGATTCGACCTTGATCGGGTTGCGCCGCGCATCCAGGTTCACCGAAAACGGCACTACGCCGTAGCTCAACGGGCTCATGAAGATCTCGTCCGAGGACGGATCGCGGATGTACTGTACGTTGATGTAGCCGTTGCCCTCGAAGTCCGCCGGCACGGTGATGTGCTGCACCGAGCTGGTGGTGTCGGCATGGAACCAGGCGTGCGCATACACCTTGTCACGTTCGATGGTGATCAGGCCGCTACCCGCATATGGCGCGCGCACGGCGATGTCCACCGACTCACCCGGTGCGTAATCCTGCTTGCTCAGGTTGAGCTGGAGTTCCGCGTTGCGGTCCAGCGAGCGCGACACGTTGGCGGCGCCGGCCACCGAGTAGTCGACGCGGTTCACTTCGGTACGGTCATTGCCGCGCAGGATCACCAAGGCGTAGTTGCCCGGCTTGTCGGTCGGCAAGGTGTAATCGAAACCCGCGGCGGGAATCGTCAGTGCCTGCTCGTTGACCGCGATTTCCTTGAGCTTGGACTGGTATTTGTAGACACCCGAGTCCTGCTTGGTCAGCACCGAAATGTAGCGGCGCTCGATCAGCTGCGCGCGCAGGTCCTTCAATTCGATCGCTTTGGCCTGACTGTTGATCGCCACTAGATGCACGCTACGCGGCGTGTTGCGGCTAACGTAGTCGAGACTGTCGGCGGCTTTGTAACCGACCAGCCAGTCATTGCTGGAAACCAGTATCTGCGCGGCCGCGGCTACGCTGCGCCCGCCCTCGGCTTCGTGCGCCTTGGCGAGGAAGTACAGCTGATACGTAGCGTCGGCGTATTTCTTCAGGTCCAGATCGAATTCGGCATGGCCCTTGTCGTCGGTCTTGCCGTCCTGCAAGGTTTCCTCGTAACCCTCCTTGGCGCGGCGCACGTCGTAGAAGTGATAGTCCTGCCAGCTGCGGAAGGCCGGCCAGGCCGGACGCAGCGTGAGCGAAGCTTCCACGCGGCGATCCGCCGCCGGCGTGCCGAACAGGTTCTGCACGTCGACCAGACCCTTCAACTGATCCGGCTTTACCCAACCTTCCGGCACCTGTTGCGACAGCTTGGCTTCCACCTTCATGCGGTCGGGCAGGAATTCCTTGACCTGCACGGTGGTACTGCCGATCTGCGCACCGGCCTTGCCATCCTTGACGATGTAGAGATTCACCGTCCAGGTGCCGGTGGGCGCGGTTTCCGCCGGTGCGTATTCGAGTTCACCAAAGCCA
The DNA here is from genome assembly GCF_044904565.1 of Dyella koreensis. Lineage (NCBI taxonomy): Bacteria > Pseudomonadati > Pseudomonadota > Gammaproteobacteria > Lysobacterales > Rhodanobacteraceae > Dyella > Dyella koreensis. Next base: position 702,743 of record NZ_JADIKD010000012.1, read on the forward strand.
CTGTTGTCCATGTTCAACGGCAGTTGTTTTACTGTGGCGCCGCGCGGATCGACGATCTCCGCCTGCAGCGGCACGCCGGTCACGCTATGCGTCCAGCTGGCGGCACGCACGATCAGGCCGATATGGAAGGTGTCGCCCGGCCGGTAAATGCCGCGATCGGAGAACAGATAGGCGGAAAGCTGGCCCTGGTTGGTCGCGTTGCGCTCGCCACCGATGTCGAAGCGCGAGTAGTCGAGCTGGCGGTCATAACCGCCGATCGGCAGGAAGGAAAGATCGTCGGCCTTCTTCACCAGATACATCACCGGACGCTTTTCGCGCTCGAGTCCCTTGAAGGTCGGGAAGTGCACGGCGCCATCGGCACTGGTGGTCTCGTTGTAAAGCGTCTGGCCGTTGACCGCCAGCACCGACACGCTGGCACCGCCCACAGGCTGGCCGCTGTGAATCGATTGCACGAACACGTCCTGGCTGCCGTCCACGCCGCGTTTGACCAGCATGCCGAGGTCGGTGACCACGACGAGGCGAGTGTCGACGGGGGTAGACGAGTCGTCCCCGGATTCGCTGTTGTAAGCGTTGCCCCCGCTTTCGCCTTCGTCGCCGGATTCATCACCTGCACTGGCATTGTCCTGCCCGTCCGCGCGCGGTGCGGCCTGCGCACCCTGTTCTGCAGCGGCGGCAGCATCGGCTTTTTTCTTCTCGGCCACCGGGTCGTAGCTGGACAGGTGCAGCAGGAACACGCCGCGCTTGCCGTCCTTCAGATACTGGCCAAGGTCGACACCTTCGTAGTGGGCCTTGCCGGGATCGCCCTTGGGGAAGGCGCGCTTCTGCTCGAAGCGCTCGACGATATGGTCTTCGCTGAAGTCGTAGCTCAGCGAAGGCCGCGCATAGTTGCCCTGATTGAGGCTGACCAGGTGTTGCAGCTGATCCGGCAGTACGCGACCGACCTCCACCTTCATGCCCGGCAGGTTGCGCGACACCACGGACACGCGCCTGCTGCCGCTCATCGACAGTAGCGAACCATCCGCCATAAAGCGCAGCAGCTTCGGATATTCGGGAACCGTCACCACCTCAAAGCGTGGCTTGCCGAGCACATAGCCGCCGAACGACTTGAGCCCCTTCTCCACACGCACATAGATCTGCTGTCCGGGCTCGGCGTGGAACTTGAAACTCTGGCCGGCCTCGTATTCGTTTTCCGTGGGCACCAGCTCGAGCTTGAGCGGCTGCGACTTACGCAGCACCTCCTCGCTAACCTGGGAAGCGCCCCACGCATAAGGTGGCTCGTCTTCGTCCTGCTGCACTCCGGGCTTGCGTCGCGGCAGTACCCAGGCTTTGGTCAGGCCTGCGAGCTCGCTGTCGCGCACCGTACCGCCGACGCCCATCACCAGTACTTGCTCGGGCTCGTACTTGTCGTTGTCGACCAGGGTGGGTGTGATCTCGTTGATGGTCAGGCTGTACAGGCCCGGCACGGTCACTGGATGCGTGAGCTTGTCCTTGAATGCGTCGCCGCCGCGCAGACTGCGCACGCCCTTGTCGATGCTGTACTGCACGGCGCCGTCGTCGCGCGGCAGGGCCAGCGGCTGCGAATGAATCCACGCGGTCAGCTTGTTGGCGTCGTACGTCACGCTGAATTTGAGCGGCGTATCGGAGCTGCCTTTCTGCGCCAGCGCAACCTCGATCCGCTTCTCGAACTGGGCCGAGTCCACCGGGTAATTGAAGACCACCTGCTGGATGGTCTTCTTGGCCGTGGCGTCCTGCGGGTCCTGATAGAACTCGCCTGTGCCCAGCTTCACCACGAAAGGCGTCGTGTCGAAACTGAAGTGGTCTTCGGCCATCAGCACGTGCGGAGCAAAAGCCTTGCCGGTGTCGAAGCGCACGTCGTAATGCTTGCCAACCGGCCAATCCTCGGCCGGCACGAAGTTGAGCGTGCGGTCGTCGAGCCAGGTCCACTGCCCCTTCACGGCGGGCTGCATCACGACGCCAGTGGTGACCGGCTTGCCCACCAGCTCGAGCGGCGCTGCCGAGCGCGAGAAGCGCAGCGCAAGCGGATGGATCACGATCGGCTGCTTTGTGTAGTCGCTGATCGCCGGCGTCTGCACTTCAAAGGAAATGCGCGCGGGCTCGATCGGCTTGGGACGGTTTTTGTACCACTGCCAGCCGAACCAGCCAGCGGCGGCAATCGCCAGCGCGGCCACCAGCACACCTGCGGCGCGCAGCGGGCGCTGGCGGACAAAAGTGCCGGTCGCGGGCATCCAGGTGGGTGCCGACCAGGACAATTGTCCAAAGAAGGGCCGCAGGATCAGGCCGATCCCGAGCAGCAAACCGCGCACGAGGCGCACCGGTAGCAAGAGCAGAAACCGCAGCAAATCCATAGTGCTTCCTGGCAATCATCCAATGAACGGGCGCGGCGTATCGCCGACCTCAGGCCAATCACCGCTTGCGACAAAGCCGCCCCATCGAATGGAACGGCGAGTCGGTCGGTTTTCCCCAAGCGCATCCTGCTCCACGAAAATGGCAGGACGCGGTACAGATTCTGACATGATGCCGCCGCCAGCACGCAGCGGGAATCGGACCGGGCTTAGGCCGCCCGGTCCGGCAAAGCACTCAGAGCGCGCTCAGAAGCTCACGCACGGTCGGTGCCAGCTTGGGATCCTGCAGGGCCATGTGCATGGTTGCGCGGACCAGGCCGGCCTTGTTGCCGCAATCGAAGCGCGTGCCCTCGAAGCGATAGGCCAGCACCTTGCCCTGCTCTTTCAGCAGCGCATCGATGGCGTCGGTGAGCTGGATTTCACCGCCGGCACCCGGCGTGGTCCGCTCTAGCAATTCGAAAATGCGAGCCGGCAGGACATAGCGTCCCACTACGGCGAGGTTCGACGGCGCGTCCGCCGGCTTGGGCTTTTCCACCATGTGGCGGATCTGCGCGCTGCGTTCGTCGATGCGCGTGGCATCAACGATGCCGTACTTGTCTGTTTCGTTGTTCGGCACTTCCTCGACGGCGATGACACCGGCGTGCTGTGCTTCCGCCAGCTCGACCATCTGGCGCAGTGCGCCCTTGCCATTGTTCCAGATCAGGTCGTCTGGCAACACCACGCCAAACGGCTCATCGCCCACCACAGGCTTGGCGCAGAGCACGGCGTGGCCGAGGCCCAGCGCCTCCGGCTGGGTAACGAAGATGGCGCGCACATGGCGCGGCAGCGTTCCCTGTACCAGGGCAAGCAGTTCGTCCTTGCCCTTTTCCTGCAGCTTCGCTTCCAGCTCGTAGGCCTTGTCGAAGTAATCGGCAATGGCGTGCTTGTAGCGATTGGTGACGAAGATCAGCGTGTCGGCGCCCGCATCCACGGCTTCATCGACGGCGTACTGGATCAGCGGCTTGTCCAATACAGGCAGCATTTCCTTGGCGACCACCTTGGTGGCCGGAAGAAAACGCGTACCCAGGCCGGCCACCGGGAAGACCACCTTGCGCAACGGCTTACTCACTCACTTCTCTCCAGATTCATTGCGACGGATCGACACCACATTGTCCGGCTGCGCCACGTCGCTCCAGCGGAACGAGGGCAGCAGGCTGGATACGCAGCGCCGCAGACTCTCTTCATCAAAGGCGGAGGTCGCCTCGGAAGCTTTGACCAGCTGGGCCTGCAACAGCTCCCAGCTCACCTGGCGGTACTGCGCCAGGAAAATCTTGGCATGCGCGGTCGCGCTGTAGTTCTCGAGCGGATGGAACAGCTCTTCGAACAGCTTCTCGCCCGAACGCAGGCCGGTAAAGACAATGGGAATCTCGGTGCCCGGCTTCTTGCCGGCCAGGCGGATCATCTGCTCGGCGAGATCGCGGATCTTCACCGGCTCGCCCATGTCCAGCGCGAAGATCTCACCGCCCTTGCCCAAGCTCGCCGCCTGCAGGATCAGCTGGCAGGCTTCGGGGATGGTCATGAAGTAGCGCGAAATTTCCGGATGGGTGATGGTCACCGGGCCACCCGCGCGGATCTGCTTGCGGAACAGCGGTACAACCGAGCCGGCGGAATCCAGCACGTTGCCGAAACGTACCGTGATATAGCGCGTGTTAGAACGCGCATCGAGGTTCTGGCACCAGATCTCCGCGATGCGCTTGCAGGCGCCCATCACGCTGGTGGGATTGACTGCCTTGTCCGTCGAAATCAACACGAAGCATTCCGCCTGATAGCGGTCAGCCATATCGGCCATGGTGCGCGAGGCCAGCACGTTGTTGCGAAAGGCGGAGCGCAGCTGGCCTTGCAGCAAGGGCACGTGCTTATAGGCGGCCGCATGGAACACGACTTGCGGCTTCAGCTCGGAGAACAGGCGGTTTGTTGCCGCCGGATCACCGCAATCAGCGAGAACGGCGTCGAACAGCAGCTCGGGGTATTCCTGCCGCAGTTCCTGCGAAATCTGGTACAGGTTGAACTCGCTGTGATCGACCACCGTCAGCGACTGCGCGCCCAGTCGAGCCACCTGCCGGCACAATTCGGAACCGATCGAACCGCCGCCGCCAGTCACCAGCACGCGCTTGCCGGTCAGGGTTTCCCGGATGGCCGTCCAATCGAGTTCGATGGCGTCGCGACCCAGCAAATCCTCGATCGCGACTTCCTTGATTTCGTTGAATTGCGCGCGGCCAGCCACGACGTCCTCGAGCTTGGGCACCGTGCGATACGGCAGCCCTGTCTGATCGCATAGCTCGACGACATGCCGCATCTCTTCGGTCGACGCGCTGGGCATGGCGATCAGCAACATCTGAGCGGCCACTTCGCGGGCCAACTCAGGCAACAGCTCGACCCGGCCAAGCACCGGACGCCCATTGATACTGGCGCCGCGCAAGCTATCGCGATCATCCACAAAGCCGACGACGGCGTAGCGGCTATCGCGGTGCAGGTCACGCGCCAGCGCCTCGCCGGCCCGATCGGCACCGACAATCAGCACGCGCTGCACCGGCTGCGACTGAAACATGTCGACCCGGCTGTCCTTCCAAAAGCGATAGGTCAGGCGCGGTGCACCCAACAGCAGAGACAGCACGACCGGATAGACCAGCAATACCGAGCGCGGCACATCGGTCAGGCGGTTGTAGAGGAACAGGGTAAGGCCGATGGCCAGTGCGCCGATGACTGTGGCGCGCAGGATGTTCCACAGGTCCGGCAGGCTGGCGAAGCGCCAGAGGCCGCGGTACAGGCCGGTCCAGTTGAGTATCAGGCCCTGGACGGCCAGGACCAGAGGAAATTCGAGCGGATGAAAGCTGATTGCCGCGTCATCGATCAGGGCATATCGCAGTGCTTTCGCCACCCACCAGGCCACGGCCGCCATCAGCAGGTCGTGTAGGACGACTGCCGTTCGCGGATGAATGACACCGATCAGTTTACGTAGCGACATGCTTGGCCCTGTGCTGGATACACCACAAACAGTAGCGTTTGGCGAGCATCCATGCTGCGCTCGCGATCAAATACGTGACAACGCAGATCGTCCACCCCAAGTCTGGACAAAACCATGACAGCCAGGCCAGAGGTGCTGCGATCAAGAGGTTCCAACCCAGGTAGCACGCGCCCCCCAGAGCGTGCGACATGCCACTGCGAACCAGCCATTGGTACACGTGCTCGCGATGGGGAGTGTACCAGCGCCGACCTTTCAGGAACCGGCTAAGGAGGGTAAGGCTGGCGTCCGTTACAAAGGATGAACTGAGGATCGCAGCCGGCCAGAGCAGCTGGTTGTTCACCCGCCATAGCATGGCGGTGAAGGCGAACAGCAGAAATCCCATGGTCCCGCTACCCACATCTCCCATGAAAATAGCGGCGCGGGGCCGGTTGTAGCACCAGAACCCCAGGGCCGCGGCCGCTAGGCAAGCGATGCCCGCAGCGAGCGCAAACTGCCCTGCCGCCATGGCGAGCCCCGACAACCCAAGCGCGACAAATAAGACCTGCTGTGCCAGCAAGCCATCGATGCCGTCCATGAAGTTATGGAGATTGATACTCCAGGCGCCAGCGAGGATCAGCAGAGGCAGCCATAGCCAGGACATCTCGCCGATCACTAATGCGCACGCAAACAAGGCACAGGCCGCCAGTTGAATGCCCAGGCGCGGCAATACCGGCAAGGCATGGTGGTCGTCCCACCAGCCGATGGCCGCGACCATCAGGGTCGCTGCGGCTAATACCCAGGGCAACCCGCCTGTCCACGCCGCAGGCAGCAATGACAAACACCAGGGAGCGGTAAGCACCACGGCAATCACCATGCCGACACCCCCACCGCGCGGTGTCGGTATCGAATGCGAACGCCGCTGCCCCGGTTGATCCAGCATGCCGCGGCGATGCGCGTAGGCAATGGCACCGCGCACCACGAACAAGGCAACCAGCAACGATGCCAGCACCATCCCTATGGCCAGCACGAAAGGCGACATCCCTACCTCACTCGTTCGCGACGCCGTGGATCGGCCGGATCGTGCTCCAGCTCTTGCAGCTGGGACATTGCCAGTGGTGCGCCTTGGCGCCGAAGCCGCAGCGGCTGCAGCGGTACATCGCCTGCCCTTCCAGCAACTTCTTGGTGAGGTCGCGCAGAATCAGGAAATTCTCGCGCGCCTCGCCTTCGACCTTGTCCATGGTGGCGTCGATCAACGCCATGAGCCCGCGCACCGAAGGACGCTGGCGCAGCTGCGAAGTAAGGAAATCAATCGCCATGCGTTCGCCATCACGCTGCTGATACAAGCGAGTCAATGCCAGCACCGGCGAGATACCGTGGTAACGCTCCAGGATGTCGCGCAGGAAACCCTCGGCGCGTTCCATCTGCTGCGAGCGGGCGTAGCTGTTGAGCAACGGCGGAAGGATTTCCGGCACGAAAGCGATATCGGCCTCGATCGCCGTCTCGTACACGTCGACCGCTTTGCCGTGCTCACCCTCTTCGGCATACAGACGCCCGGTGAGCATGAAAGCGCGCACGCAGTCCGGCTGGCAGGCGAAGGCCTGGCGCAGATATTCGCCAGCATCCTGACGAGCGCCATGCTGACGCGCCTGATCGGCGAGTTCGCAATAGAACTGGGCGATCATGCCGGCCTCGTCTTCGCCGGTCATCGCTTCCAGACGCCGTGCATGTTCGATGGCTTTGTGCCAGTCGCGCTCATGCTGGTAGATCGCGATCAGATGGCGCAGCGCCGAAGGTGCGTGCGCATCCATCGCCACCAGATCGGAGAACAGGGTCTCGGCACGGTCCAGCAAACCTGCGCGCATATAGTCCTCGCCCAGTTCCAGCAAGGCGACGGTCTTCATCGCATCCGACAAACCGGGACGCGACACCAGATGCTGATGCAAACGAATGGCCCGATCAACCTCGCCACGGCGACGGAACAGATTGCCCAATGCCAGATGAGTCTCGACCGTATCGCGGTTGTATTCGGCCAGGCGGAGGAAAACCTCGATCGCCTTGTCCTGCTCTTCGTTGAGCAGGTAGTTGAGGCCGCGGAAGTAATCCGAGGAAAGCTCACTGACTTGTGCGCCGGAGCGGCGTACGCCCGCGCTGCGGGCGGTCCACCAGCCGCTGACAAAAGCGACCGGAATCAGCAGGGCCAACACATAGAGGGCCATCATGCGTCTGCGGGTTGCCTGGTGTTGACATCACGGACGGCCTGCCGGCGCTGCCGACGGTGGCGCGTACTCACCCCGAGCCAGGCGGTCAGTCCACCCAATAGCCAGCCCAGCATCAGGGCCGTCAGCAAAGCCGCGCCCTTGGGCATCTGGAAATGCGCGAAGGCCAGGTCGTAGTCGACCAGATCGGCATTAAGCGCCCCCAGCACTACGCCGGCGGCGACAAACAGCAGCAGGATCAGCATCACGATCAATCGCATGGCCGCGACTTTACCCGATTGCCATGAAGCGGCACAGGCATCGGCGGATCACACACATGCCAATTCATCGAACGACAAGGCCGCAAGAACCTATCCATGACCGCCTTGCTTTCACGTACCGCAGACAAAAAAGAAGGCAGGACCGGCTCAACGCCGCCTGCCTTCAGAAGGCTTGGAACCCTGCCGGACCACTTAAGTGGACGCGACTTGCTCCAGATCCTGATTCACGCGCTCGCGCAATTCCTTGCCCGGCTTGAAGTGCGGAACGTGCTTGCCCGGGAGGGCTACCGCTTCGCCGGTCTTGGGATTGCGGCCCATGCGCGGCGGCCGGTAATGCAGCGCAAAGCTGCCAAAGCCGCGTACCTCGATGCGTTCGCCATGAGAAAGCGCATGGCTCATCTGCTCGATCACGCTCTTGACGGCCAGCTCGACATCGCCAAACGCGAGGTGGGTCTGGCGCCGTGCCAGCGCTTCGATCAATTCGGATTTGGTCATGGGTCCCCAATGTCCGTGACGTGGAACCACGGGGCGGCAACATGCCGCCCCGTGTCTAGCTTGTTGCTTTATTAGTCAGCCTTGTTCAGCTGCTCTTTCAGCAGAGCGCCGAGCTTGGTCGTACCGCCGGAAGCCGACGAATACTCCTGCATGGCGTCGTGCAGCTCTTCCTCGTCCTTCGCACGGATGGAGAGCTGGAGCTGACGGCCCTTTCGGTCCATGCCGGTGAACTTGGCTTCGACCTTGTCGCCCACCTTCAGGTGCTGGGTGGCGTCGTCGATGCGCTCCTTGGCGATGTCGTTGGCGCGGAGGTAACCCTCGACGCCCTCGCCCAGATCGATCACCGCGCCCTTGGCGTCCACTTCCTTCACGACGCCATTGACGATGGTGCCGCGCGGGTTGGTCGCCATGAACTGACCGAACGGATCCTGCTCCATCTGCTTGATGCCGAGGGAGATGCGCTCGCGCTCCGGATCCACTGCCAGCACCACGGCTTCGATCTCGTCGCCCTTCTTGAAGTTGCGAACCAGATCTTCGCCCGAAGCCTGCCAGGAGATGTCGGACAGGTGGACCAGGCCGTCAATGCCGCCGTCCAGGCCGATGAAGATGCCGAAGTCGGTGATCGACTTGATCTGACCGGACACCTTGTCGCCCTTCTTGTGCATCGCTGCGAAGGCTTCCCACGGGTTCGAGCGGGTCTGCTTGATACCCAGCGAGATGCGGCGACGCTCTTCATCCACGTCCAGCACCATCACTTCGGTCTCGTCGCCGACCTGCACGACCTTGGCCGGGTTGACGTTCTTGTTGGTCCAGTCCATCTCGGACACGTGGACCAGGCCTTCCACGCCCGGCTCGATCTCAACGAAGCAACCGTAATCGGTGACGTTGGAAACCTTGCCGAACAGGCGGCTGCCGACCGGGTAGCGGCGAGCGATAGCGACCCACGGATCGTCGCCCAGCTGCTTCAGGCCCAGCGACACGCGGTTGCGCTCGCGGTCGTACTTCAGCACGCGGACGTCCAGCTCGTCGCCGACGTTGACGACTTCGGACGGATGACGCACGCGCTTCCACGCCATGTCGGTGATGTGCAGCAGGCCGTCGATACCGCCCAGGTCCACGAACGCGCCGTAGTCGGTGAGGTTCTTGACGGTGCCCTTGACCACTGCGCCTTCGGTCAGGCGCTCAAGCAGCTTCTCGCGCTCCTCGGAGAACTCGGTCTCGACGACGGCGCGGCGGCTGACCACCACGTTGTTGCGCTTGCGGTCGAGCTTGATGATCTTGAACTCGAGGTCCTTGCCTTCCAGGTAAACCGGATCGCGGACCGGACGCACGTCGACCAGCGAGCCCGGCAGGAATGCGCGGACGTCCTTGATGTCGACGGTGAAACCGCCCTTGACCTTGCCGGAGATCTTGCCGGTGATGGTCTCTTCCTTGTCGAACGCCTGCTCGAGGTCGTCCCACACCATCGAACGCTTGGCCTTCTCGCGGGAGAGCTTGGTCTCGCCGAAGCCGTCTTCCAGTGCGTCGAGGGCAACCTTCACCTCGTCGCCTACCTGCACCTCGAGCGTGCCAGCCTCGTCCTTGAACTGCTCGATCGGGACGATGCCTTCGCTCTTGAGGCCGGCGTTGATCACGACGACGTCGTTGCGGATTTCCACAACGATACCCGTGACGATGGCGCCCGGCTTCAGCTTGGAGATGGCCTGTTGGCTCTGTTCAAACAGCTCGGCAAAACTTTCAGTCATGTTGATTCCAGAAATGAGAAAAGGCCGTAATCCAGTGCGCGCCGTCGGATAAATGCGCACGGATGGATCGGCCCACCGGTTATGGGTGTCTTTGGAGAAATCCCCTAGGCACCGTTGACCAAAACCCCTGCCGCGACAGGGGCACGAATGCCACAGTGCAACCCGATCAGGACTGCACGACAGCAAGTACTTTCGCGACGACGGCGTCGATGCCCATACCGGTGGTATCCACCAGAACCGCATCTTCGGCCGGCTTGAGTGGCGCGACTGCCCGGGATGCATCGCGGGTGTCACGCGCTTCAATTTCGCGCTGAAGGCCGCTAAGTGTAACGCTGAGACCCTTTTCCTTCAACTGCTTATAGCGCCTTTTCGCACGCTCGGCAGCGCTGGCGGTCAAAAACACCTTATGGGCGGCGTCGGGGAAGATCACGGTGCCCATGTCCCGCCCATCGGCCACCAACCCTGGCGCCTTGCGGAACCCCAACTGCAGGTCCACCAGAGCCTGGCGCACCGTGGGAATCGAGGCGATCGCTGATGCCGCCGCACCAGCCGTCTCAGTACGCAGCTCGTCCGTGGCGTCGTGCCCGTTGACCAGGACGCGAGTGTCCTGGCCGTCCGGGGCGGCATGGAAGCGGATCTTCACGTGCTGGGCACAACGAGTGACCGCCTCGGCATCAGACAAATCCAGCCCTTCCATGCCTGCGGCATAGCCCACTGCCCGGTACAGCGCGCCCGAATCCAGCAGACGCCACCCCAATTGCTCCGCCACCAGGCGGCTGATGGTGCCTTTGCCCGACCCCGAAGGCCCGTCGATGGTAAGTACAGGGACGGGGGTGGAAGGGGTCATGGCGGCTCCGGGCTGGCGGGCAAACCGTTATCTTAACGCGTTGACCCCACCCCACACGCGTGCTATCTAGCCCGCCCACCTTCTTTCGGCGACCGCTGGCGCCTTCCCCATGAGCGATCTTCAACGCGAGTTCCAGCAGGCCGCTGAGGACGTCCAGGGATTGGGCAAACGACCGGACAACGACACCCTGCTGAAGCTGTACGCGCTGTACAAGCAGGGGTCCGAGGGCGATATCCAGGATCCCCAGCCGGGGTTCTTCGACTTCATCGGCACCGCCAAATACGAAGCCTGGGCACAGCTGCGCGGCACGCCCCGCGACGAGGCCATGCGCCGCTATATCGACCTCGTTCACCAGTTGCTGGCCTGACGGCCACACCAAAGCGCTTGCTTTCCCGCCCTCGTACCGGGCACATTCATACGACCGTTTGAATGCCTCGGGCCGTATGACCTACCCTCATCTGTTCGCTCCGCTCGACCTCGGCCACACCACGCTCTCCAACCGCATCCTGATGGGCTCGATGCATACGGGCCTGGAGGACAAGGCTGCCGATTACGACAAGCTGGCCGCGTATTTCGCGGAACGGGCCCGGGGTGGCGTAGGCCTGATGGTGACCGGCGGTATCGCGCCGAGCATTGAGGGATGGCTCAAACCATTCGGTGGCCGGCTGTCCATGCCGTGGCATGTGACCCGGCATCGCAAACTCACGCGCGCCGTGCACGCAGAAGGCGGCAAGCTATGCATGCAGATCCTGCATGCTGGCCGTTACGGCTATCACCCGATCTCGGTCGCACCGTCCAAGATCAAATCGCCGATCACGCCATTCACGCCCCGCGCTCTGTCCTCGCGAGGCGTGGAACGAACCATCGGCGACTTCGTCCGCTGCGCCAAACTGGCACGAGAAGCCGGTTATGACGGCGTCGAGGTGATGGGTTCGGAAGGCTATCTGATCAATCAATTCTTGGCGGCCCACACCAATCGACGCAACGATGCCTGGGGCGGCGACGCCGCGAAGCGCATGCGTTTTCCCGTGGAAATCGTGCGCCGTACGCGCGAAGCAGTAGGCCGCGATTTCATCATCATCTATCGTCTGTCCATGCTCGACTTGATCGAGCAAGGACAGGACTGGGACGAAATCGTCGCACTGGCCAAAGCCATCGAGGCGGCCGGCGCCAGCATCATCAATACCGGCATCGGCTGGCATGAAGCGCGCATCCCCACCATCGTCACCAGCGTGCCGCGCGCAGGCTTCGCCTGGGTGACGAAGAAACTCAAAGGCGAAGTATCGATTCCGCTGATCACGACCAATCGCATCAACATGCCCGAGGTCGCCGAACAGGTGCTGGCCAACGGTGATGCGGACATGGTCTCGATGGCACGCCCGCTGCTGGCTGATCCGGATTGGGCGCGCAAAGCCCAGGCTGGGCGCAGCGATCGCATCAACACCTGCATCGCCTGCAATCAGGCCTGTCTCGATCATGTGTTCCAGAATCGGCGCGCCAGTTGCCTGGTTAATCCGCGCGCTTGCCACGAAACCGAATTGACGATCACACCGGCCATAGCCCGCAAGCGCGTGGCCGTGATTGGCGCAGGCCCGGCCGGCATGGCCTGCGCCAGCACGCTGGCGGAGCGAGGTCATGACGTGACCTTGATCGATCAGGCCAGTGATATCGGCGGCCAGTTCAACTACGCCAAGCGCATTCCGGGCAAGGAAGAATTCCACGAGACGCTGCGTTATTTCCGTCATCGCCTTGCAGACGCGAGCGTGCGCCTACAGCTTGGCGAGGTCGCCGAAGCAAGCGCTCTAGCGGCATATGACGAAATCGTCGTGGCCACCGGCATCACCCCGCGACACGTGAACTTCCCTGGCAGTGACGATCCGCGCGTACTGACTTATCTCGATGTGTTGGCGCGTAATAAACCGGTGGGATCACGGGTCGCGATCATCGGCGCCGGCGGCATCGGCTTCGATGTTGCCGAATTCCTGGTGGAACACGCGCCCTCGCCTACGACTGACGTAACCCGTTGGACCCGCGAATGGGGGGTCGACATGCAGCTCAACGCACGTGGCGGACTACAGCCACCGCAACCGGAGCGTCCCGCCCGTCAGATCTGGCTGCTGCAACGCACAGACGGTCGCCCAGGCGCGCGTTTGAACAAAACCACTGGCTGGGTGCATCGCGCCACGCTCAAAGCCAAGCGGGTCAGCATGCTCGGCGGCGTGAGCTATGACCGGCTGGATGCGGAAGGTCTGCACATCAGCGTCGACGGCAAGCCGCAATTGCTGCCTGTGGACAACGTAGTGATCTGCGCCGGTCAGGAGCCGCTGCGCGAACTGGCTGACGCCCTCGCCGCCTCTGGCAAAAAAATCCATGTCATCGGTGGCGCCGACGTAGCAGCCGAACTCGACGCCAAGCGCGCCATTGCCCAGGGTACCCAACTCGCCGCCTCGATCTGAGGCGGCTCCGGACCGCAGCTTTCAGCAACCCGAAAAGGAAAGCGCCCCGCTAAACGATGCGTCGATAGCGGGCCAGGGGGAGGGGCCGGGTATCGCGGGGGTAGCATCGTCGCGGGGCGAGGGTCGCCGCCACCTGGGGGGAGGGGACGGTGGCGGGACGATGTGAAGCATATGATCGACTGATTACAGAAACCAATATATATTTTGGACGAAACTTATATGTAAACCCTATATATGTTCGATTTCCGCCAGCTCCGCTATTTCGTTGCCGTCGCCGAGGAGCTGAGTTTTACCCGTGCCGCGCAACGCCTGCATATTTCGCAGCCGCCACTTTCTCAGCAAATTCAGTCGCTTGAATCTGATCTAGGGGTGCGCCTGCTGGACCGCGACAAGCGCAACGTCGCGCTGACCGAGCCCGGACGGGTTTTCCTTGAACAGGCCAGGCAGATCCTCGCCAAAGCCGATGAAGCCCGCGGCCAAGTAGTGCAGGCCGCCGCCGGATTCAGCGGCCAGCTGCGCCTGGCTTATACGGTCTCAGTCACCTTTCATCCCTCCCTGCCCCAGACTCTCCTGCGCTTCAGCCGCCACGCGCCGCACGTTCGCGTCATTCTCAGCGAGATGTACACCGAACCGCAGTTCGACGCGCTCCTCGCCGGCGAACTGGATGTCGGTTTTGTCCGCGACGTGCCCAAGCACGAAGCCGATGCCCGCGCCCTGCGACTGGATGAAATCGATCGCGAACCACTCCTTCTCGCCCTGCCCTCCGAGCACCGGCTGGCTGCGCGCAAAAAGATCTGGTTGCGCGAAGCGGCCGACGAGGCCTTCGTGGTGCAGCCACGGGCTTTGGCAGCCACCCTATACGACCGGCTCGCGCATATGGCAGCCAAGGCCAGTTTCCATCCGCTGATCCGACAGCATGCCCAGCAGATCAACGGCCTACTGATGCTGGTAGCCGCGGGCATGGGGTTGGCACTGATCCCCGCCTCCATGTGCACGGTCAGCCTGGCAGGCGTCAGCTTTGTTCAGTTGGAGGATCCCGATGCCTATATGCTGCTGGCCGTCGCCAGCCGCCGAGACGATACCTCCCCGGTGCTGGCACAGTTCCTCACCACCCTGGCCGAGGAGAGAGCGATTCCGCCTTTGTTGTAAATCCGGACTTGTTCCAAGGCAATCAAGCAGCTACACTTTCGAGCTTGTCTTTTTCCGTTAAGTGTCAGGAGCTGGCCGTGAAGGTGCTTTCCTCTTTGAAGTCCGCCAAGCAGCGGCACCGTGACTGCAAGGTTGTGCGCCGTCGCGGCAAGGTGTTCGTGATCTGCAAGAGCAACCCGCGTTTCAAGGCTCGTCAGCGCTGATCTTCAGCAGCGACGTGCACGAAGAAGGGCCGCGAAAGCGGCCCTTTTTTATTGCCTGTGCAATCCGCAAAATCGCCAGAGCCCCTGTAGGAGCGCACTCTGTGCGCGATCCGGACGCCATATAGCGCTGGATCGCGCACAGAGTGCGCTCCTACAGGTTCGGTATCAGCCGTAGCGCACACCGGTGATTTCGTATCGCTTCACACCGTTCGGCGCCCTGAACTCGAAGCTGTCCCCGGCACTCTTGCCGATCAGCGCACGGGCGATCGGCGACGACACCGCAATCAGGCGCTGCTTGATGTCCGCTTCCAGGTCGCCCACGATCTGATAGGTCACAGCCTCGCCGCTGTCCTCTTCCTCCAGATCGACGATGGCGCCGAATACGACGCGCGAACCGGCGCCCAGACGCGTGACGTCGATCACCTCGGCCGTCGACAACGCCGCCTCGAGTTCGGCGATGCGTCCTTCAATAAAGCTCTGCTGCTCGCGTGCGGCGTGATACTCCGCGTTCTCCTTCAGATCGCCATGCGCACGCGCCTCGGCGATGGCCGCGATGATGCGCGGCCGGTCCGACGACTTCAGCTTCTCCAGCTCGCCACGCAGGCGCTCCGATCCAGCTTTGGTGATGGGTGCACGACTCATGCATTCAGCTCCTTGTGCAACTCCTGCAGGCTATGCACCTCACCGGCCCCATGGAAGTCCAGCGAATGCACCAGCGCGCGGGCTCCGGCGACGGTGGTTGAGTAAGTGACGCGATGCTGCAAAGCCTCGCGGCGGATCGAGAACGAGTCAGCAATCGCCTGCTTGCCCTCGGTGGTATTGACGATATAAACGATCTCGCCGTTCTTGATCAGATCGACGATATGCGGCCGGCCTTCGGCCACCTTGTTGATGCGCTCGCAGGCCACGCCATGCTCGGCCAGGTACTTCGCGGTGCCCTCGGTGGCCACCAGGCTGAAGCCCTTTGCCAACGCGTCGCGTGCCACCGGTACCAGGCGATCCTTGTCAGCATCGCGCACCGATACGAACACCTTGCCCTTCGGCGGTGTCTTGATGCCGGCAGCGTCGTGACCACGTGCGAAGGCGGCACCGAAGCTCCGACCCACACCCATCACTTCGCCAGTGGAGCGCATTTCGGGACCAAGGATCGGATCCACGTTCTGGAATTTCAGGAACGGGAAGATCGCTTCCTTCACCGAGTAGTACGACGGAATCACTTCATGCGTCGCACCTTGTGCCGGCAAAGTACGGCCAGCCATCGCACGCGCGGCGATCTTGGCCAGCGCCACACCGGTAGCCTTGGACACGAACGGCACGGTACGCGAGGCACGCGGATTCACTTCGAGAATGAATACGGTGTCGCCCTGGATGGCGAACTGGGTGTTCATCAGGCCGATGACCTTGAGCTCCTTCGCCATCAGGCTGACCTGGCGGCGCAGTTCATCCTGCACTTCGGCCGTCAACGAGTACGGCGGCAGCGAGCAGGACGAATCGCCGGAATGCACGCCGGCCTCCTCGATATGCTCCATGATGCCGCCGACCAGCACGTTGCCCTCGGCATCGGCGATGATGTCGACATCCACCTCGACCGCGTGATCGAGGAAGCGATCCAGCAACACCGGCGAGTCGTTCGACACCTGCACCGCTTCGCGGATGTAGCGCGAGAGATCGGCATCGCTATAGACGATTTCCATGGCACGACCACCAAGCACATAGCTCGGACGCACCACCATCGGATAACCAATCTCGCGTGCGAGAGCGAGTGCCTCGTCGGCATGGCGCGCGGTGCGGTTCGGCGGCTGCTTCAGGCCGATCTTTTCGATCATCTGCTGGAAGCGCTCGCGGTCCTCCGCCAGATCGATCGAATCCGGCGAGGTGCCGATGATAGGCGCACCCGCGGCCTCGAGTGCACGCGCAAGCTTGAGCGGGGTCTGGCCGCCGTACTGCACGATCACGCCCTTGGGCTTCTCGAGATCCACAATCTCCAGCACATCTTCCAGCGTCAGCGGCTCGAAATACAGGCGATCGGAAGTGTCATAGTCAGTGGAGACGGTTTCCGGGTTGCAATTGACCATGATGGTCTCAAACCCATCCTCGCGCAGGGCGAGCGCCGCGTGCACGCAGCAGTAGTCGAACTCGATGCCCTGACCGATGCGGTTCGGACCGCCGCCCAACACGATGATCTTGTCGCGATTGGTCGGGTTGGCCTCGCACTCTTCTTCATAGGTCGAGTACATGTACGCCGTGGTGGTGGCGAACTCGGCCGCACAGGAGTCCACGCGCTTGTACACCGGACGCACGCCCAGCGTGCGGCGCAGGTGGCGCATGGCCGCCTCATCGCTGCCGGTCAGTTCGGCCAGACGGGCATCGGAGAAACCCATGCGCTTCAACTCGCGCATGCGCGCCGCATCAAGCGCGCTGACGCCTTGCGCCTGCACTTCGTTCTCGGTCAGCACGATGTCTTCGAACGCGGCCAGGAACCATGGATCGACGCGGCTGAGGTTATGCACCTCTTCCAGCGAAAGACCCGCGCGGAAGGCATCGGCCAGATGGAACACACGATCCGGACGCGGCTCGCGCAGTTCGCGCTTCAGCACAGCCAAGCCATCCTCGGTGCTGATATCCAGGCCGGTCGGGTTGAGGCCGGTCTTGCCGATCTCCAGGCCACGCAGCGCCTTCTGCAGCGATTCGTGGAAGGTGCGGCCCATCGCCATCACCTCGCCCACCGACTTCATCTGAGTCGTGAGGCGGGCATCCGCCGACGGGAATTTCTCGAAGGCAAAACGCGGGATCTTGGTAACCACGTAATCGATGGTCGGCTCGAACGATGCCGGGGTCAGGCCGCCAGTGATGTCGTTCTTGAGCTCATCCAGCGTGTAACCAACGGCCAGCTTGGCGGCGATCTTGGCGATGGGGAAACCCGTAGCCTTCGACGCCAGCGCCGACGAACGCGACACGCGCGGATTCATTTCGATCACAACGACGCGGCCGTTCTCGGCATTGATGCCGAACTGCACGTTGGAGCCGCCGGTATCCACGCCGATCTTGCGCAGTACCGCGATGGAAGCATCGCGCAGGCGCTGGTATTCCTTGTCGGTAAGCGTCTGCGCCGGAGCGACGGTGATCGAGTCGCCGGTATGCACGCCCATCGGATCGAGGTTTTCGATCGAGCACACGATGATGCAGTTGTCCGCCTTGTCGCGGACCACTTCCATCTCGAATTCCTTCCAGCCGAGCACGGATTCCTCGACCAGCACCTCGCCCACCGGCGACAGCTCGAGACCGCGCTTGACGATCTCTTCGAACTCTTCGCGGTTGTATGCAATGCCGCCACCCGAGCCGCCGAGCGTGAAGCTGGGGCGGATGATGGTCGGATAACCGACCTTGGCTTGCGTGACGAGCGCCTGCTCGAAGGTGCGAACAACCTCCGCCTTCGGACACTCCAGGCCGATCTCGGACATCGCGACGCGGAACAGCTCGCGGTCCTCGGCCATGCGTATGGCTTCGCGCGAAGCACCAATCAGCTCGACGCCATACTTTTCCAGCACGCCGTTGTCAGCGAGATCGAGCGCGCAGTTGAGGCCGGTCTGGCCGCCCATGGTCGGCAGCACCGCGTCCGGGCGCTCCTTGGCGATGATGCGCTCCACCGTCTGCCAGTTGATCGGCTCGATGTAGACCGCGTCGGCCGTCTCCGGGTCGGTCATGATCGTGGCGGGGTTGGAGTTCACCAGGATGACCCGGTAGCCCTCTTCCTTCAGCGCCTTGCATGCCTGCGCGCCGGAGTAATCGAACTCGCAGGCCTGACCGATGACGATCGGGCCGGCGCCGATGATGAGGATGCTCTTGATGTCGGTACGCTTGGCCATCTCAGCGGGCCTCCTGCATCAGCTTGGCGAAACGATCAAACAGATATCCGATGTCGTGCGGACCGGGGCTGGCTTCCGGGTGACCCTGGAAGCAGAACGCCGGCCGGTCGGTGAGCGCGAAGCCCTGCAGCGAACCATCGAACAGCGAGGTGTGGGTGACGCGCACGTTGGCCGGCAGCGTCGCCGGATCCACCGCAAAGCCATGGTTCTGCGAGGTGATCAGCACGCGGCCGTCGTCGTGATCCTTCACCGGATGGTTCGCGCCGTGGTGGCCGAACTTCATCTTCAGCGTCTTGGCGCCGATCGCCAGACCCATGATCTGGTGACCCAGACAGATGCCGAACAGCGGGATCTTGGCGTCGAGGAATGCGCGAGTGGCAGCGACTGCATAATCGCAGGCAGCCGGATCGCCAGGGCCGTTCGACAGAAACACGCCATCAGGCTTCATCGCCAACACTTCGGCGGCCGGCGTCTGCGCCGGCACAACGGTGATATCGCAACCCTGCTCGGCGAGCAGGCGCAAAATGTTGTGCTTGGCGCCGAAGTCGTAGGCCACCACCTTGAAACGCATGGCTGGCTGATTGAAGGCCGTGCGATCCAGATCGTAGACGCCTTCCTTCCAGCCATAAGGCTTGGTGACGCTGACCACCTTGGCCAGGTCCATGCCGTTGAGGCCCGGGAAGGCGCGAGCCTTCGCCAGTGCGGCCTCGGCATCCACGTTCTCGCCAGCCACGATGCAGCCGGCCAACGCACCCTTGTCACGCAGGATGCGGGTCAGGCGGCGGGTGTCGATACCGGCGATGGCCACGATGCCGTGGCGCTTGAGGTAATCGGTCAGGCTTTCGCTGCTGCGCCAGTTACTGGCACGACGCGGCACGTCGCGCACGATCAGGCCAGCGGCATGCACAGCAGTGGACTCGGCGTCCTCGGCATTGACGCCGGTGTTGCCGATATGGGGATACGTAAGGGTAACGATCTGACGCGAGTACGAGGGATCGGTGAGGATCTCCTGATAGCCGGTCATGGCGGTGTTGAAAACCACCTCGCCGACGGTTTCGCCAGTCGCGCCCACGGCGTGACCGTGGAACACGCTGCCATCTTCGAGGGCAAGCAGAGCAGAAATAGGCATGGAGGCCGCCTTTTAGGTGCAGCAAAGTCCGCAAGCCGCTCAAAGCAGGCTTGTGGACCTTGGTCGAGGAAAGTCACAGGGCGGGTCGCAATGATAGGTGCGAGGCGGCTGTCTGTCCACCGCGAGAAGCGTGAAAAGCACGTCTTTGTGTCAGCCGCGAGACAGGCGAAGCGTTACACTACCGCCCGTTCCGAAGGAGATGCACACACCCATGAGCGCCGCCGTTCTGCTCGATCCTGCCCGCTTTGACCGCCCGGACACGGATATAAGGCTGGAACCGTTCCCGTTCATGATCGCGCACGGCCAGCTGCCGGATGAATTCCGCAGCGAGCTGGAGCGCGACTTCCCGCGCTACACCAGCGCCGGCTTCTTCCCTTACGACCCCAGCGACTGCGGCCCGTCCGTCAACGCCCTGGTCGAAAAACTGACCGCGCCGGAGTTCGCCAGCGCTATCGGCAAACGCCTGGGTATCGAAGGCCTCGGCCAGTATCCGACCCTGGTTACTCTGTGCCGCTCGCTCAACAAGCGCCACGGCACCATCCACACAGACAGCACGTCGAAGGTCGCCACCGCCCTGCTCTATCTCAACTCGCAGTGGCCGGACACCAGCGATGGCTGCCTGCGCTTCCTCAGCAGCATCGACAACATCGACAACACCGTCGCACCGGAACTCAAGCCGCTGTATGGCGAGTTCGCGGTATTCAAGCGTTGCGAAAACTCGTTCCACGGCCACCTGCCTTATGAAGGTGAGCGCCGGGTGATCCAGGTTGCCTGGCTGACCAGCGAAGAAGAAAAGCTGCGCAAGACCAAGCGCGGCAAGTTCGCCCGCACCTTCAAAAAGCTGTTCGGCTCGCTGGACCGCAAGCTGGGCGCGGACCGCGACCGCAACGCCGCGCACCGGGACTAAACCCCTAAGCCTGCTCCCCTGCACGCGGCACGTGTCGTAGCATTCGCCGTTCCGACCGTCTTCGAGGGAACCCATGCCCTTCGTGCTCCTGCTGTCCCTGGCCTTGCAGGTGGCCTGTGCCGTCCACGTGGTTCGCAGCGGCCGGCCGCTGTACTGGATCTGGCTGCTCCTGATCGGCTCATATCTCGCCGTGCTGGTGTATGTGCTGGTAGCAGTCATCCCTGACTTGCGCCACGACCCTCGCGGCCGCAAAGCCGCCAGCAAGGCCATGCAGGTCATCGACCCGCAGCGTCGCCGGCGCGAACTACAGCGGCAACTCGAATTGAGCAACACCGTCGACAACCGCCGGCGGCTCGCCGACGAGTGCCTGCAGCAAGGTGATTACGCCAATGCACA
Organism: Dyella koreensis; assembly: GCF_044904565.1. Lineage (NCBI taxonomy): Bacteria > Pseudomonadati > Pseudomonadota > Gammaproteobacteria > Lysobacterales > Rhodanobacteraceae > Dyella > Dyella koreensis. The sequence continues at coordinate 723,758 of NZ_JADIKD010000012.1, forward strand.
GGAGCTCTACCAAGGCCTGCTTACCGGCATGTACACCACCGATCCTGATTTCATGCTCGGACTGGCCCAGGCGCAGGCGGGCAACGAACGCTACGCCGACGCGCGCCTGACCCTCGAAGCCCTGATCAAGGCCAATCCCAACTACAAATCCAGCGATGGGCATCTGCTCTACGCACGCTGCCTGGAAGAGCTCGGCGAGACCGACGCTGCACTGGAGGAGTACCGGGTACTGGCTGACAGCTACCCGGGCGAGGAAGGCCGTTTCCGCTACGGCCGCCTGCTCGGTCGCACCCAGCGCCATGCCGAAGCACGCGATGTACTGCACGGCCAACTCAAGCGCGCCGAATTGATGCCAGGCTACTACCGTCGCAAGGAGCAGGCCTGGCTCAAGGCGGCACGACTGGAGCTGTCCCGGCTGGGCGAGTCCTGAATCCATGACTCCACCACGGATATGACCCCACGGATGGGAGGCCAGCCATGAGCCCAGTAGCGCTGCATACGGTTTTTGAGATGCTCGCGTATGCCGTGGGTTTCCGTACCTTCCTGTGGACACGCAAAAAGCTCGCGCCAAGCGCATTCACTCACGACGATCACGTTGCATGGGTTGGTGTCGGCGCCATTGTCGGCGCGGCGCTGGGCGCGAAGCTCGCGTTCTGGCTGGACGATCCGCTGGCCGCGTTCCGGGACTTCCCTGATCTCGCGCACTTGCTTGAGGGCAAATCCATCATCGGCGCTCTGCTGGGTGGCCTGGCCGGCGTGGAACTCGCTAAGAAGATCGCCGGCGTGCGCCAATCCACCGGCGACGCCTTCGTGCTGCCGCTGACGGTCGGCATGTGCATCGGCCGCGTTGGCTGCTTCATGGCAGGGCTTAGTGATCATACGTACGGCAATCCCACAACGTTGCCATGGGCGGTGGATTTCGGCGACGGACAACCGCGCCACCCGACCCAGCTCTACGAAATCGCCTTCCTGCTGGCCCAGTACACGCTGATCCATTTCCGCCGCACGGCCCTGGTTGAGCCAGGCGATCGCTTTCGCGCCTTCATGATCGGCTATCTGTCATTCCGCTTGCTGGTGGAATTCATCAAGCCCCTGCCCTATGCCTATCTGCATGCCCTATCGGGTTTGCAGCTGCTGTGTCTGGCCGGCTTGCTCCACTACTATCGGGACATCCCCCGCGTGCTGCGGGCGTTGTTTGCAAGGAGGCGAAACGCGTGGGAGCCAAGGTAAGGCCTTATCTGTTCTACGACAGTGCGGTATCCATCTGCACCCAGTGTTTGCGCCGAGTCGAGGCGAAGATCCTGATCAAGGACGAGCGCGTCTATCTGGAAAAGTGGTGTCCGCATCACAGCCGCGAGCGTGTGCTGATCGCCGACGATGCCGCGTACTACCGGCAATGCCGCGAGCTCTACATCAAGCCACCCGAACTGCCGATGCGCTTCAACACACCGCAGCACTTTGGCTGTCCATATGACTGCGGTCTGTGCCCCGAGCATATGCAGCATTCCTGCCTTACCCTGGTCGAAATCACCGACCACTGCAATCTGCGCTGTCCTATCTGCTATGCCGACAGTGGCCCGCATCGCCCGGGATTCCGCGATCTGGCCACGGTGGAGCGCATGCTGGATGCCGTCGTGGCGAACGAAGGCGAGCCGGACGTAGTGCAACTCTCCGGCGGCGAGCCGACTTTGCATCCGGATTTCTTTGCCATCCTCGATGCCACGAAGCGCAGGCCGATTCGCCATGTGATGGTCAACACCAATGGCCTGCGGATCGCCAAGGAACCCGATTTCGCCGCGCGCCTGGCCGACTACCAGCCAGGCTTCGAGCTTTATCTGCAGTTCGATTCATTGCGTGATGAAGTACATAAAGATCTGCGCGGCGCCAAACTGCGCGATGTGCGCCTGAAAGCGCTGGAACACCTCAATCGCCATGACATCTCGACCACGCTGGTCGTGACTGTCAAGAAAGGACTGAACGACGGCGAGCTCGGTGAGATCATCGATTTCGCGTTGCGCCAGCCTTGTGTCCGCGGCGTCACTTTCCAGCCCATTCAGGCGGCCGGCCGTCTGGAGGGCTATGACCCGGAGCACAACCGACTCACGCTTAGCGAAGTGCGCCGGCGCATCCTGGAACAAAGCCCTCTGTTCCAGCCAGACGATTTGATCCCGGTGCCGTGCAACCCTGACTGCCTTGCCATGGCTTATGCCCTGACGCTGGGCGACCGGGTGTTGCCCCTGACGCGTTTCGTCTCGCCGGAAACGCTGGTCAGCAAGGGACGCAACACCATCGTGGTCGAGCGCGATGACGAACTGCGCGCGCATGTCTTCGAATTGTTCGCCACCAATCATTCGCCCGAGTCACAGGCCTGCTCACTCTCGGACCTGCTGTGCTGCCTGCCACAGGTGCAGGCGCCGTCCGACCTGTCGTATCGCAACGTGTTCCGCGTGCTGATCATGCAGTTCATCGATGCTCATGGTTTCGATCTGCGCGCCGTCAAGAAATCCTGCGTGCATATTGCCCAGCCCGACGGCCGCATCATCCCGTTCGACACGTTCAATCTGTTCTACCGTGACGACAAGGCCGCACGCCTGCAGGCCTTGCGCAAGGAAATCGAACAGACCCGCACCATCGAGAGGACGCTCACATGAGTGAGACGAGGTTGCCTGACCAAGCTCCGCTGCCGCCCGAACAGCCTGAGCCGCCGCCCGGTCAAGGCTCGCTGATCGCCGGCATTCTATTGGCCTGGGTCACCTTCCTCGTCGGTGAAGCCCTATGCAGCCAGGCAGGTCTCCTGGCCTGGTGGCTGCCGCCAGTAGGCATTCTGGTATGGGGCATCATGCTGATGACTAACGGCACTAAGCCGCGCACTGGCAAAGGCCTGCTCCTGGGGCTGGCATCCATCTTTGCGGTGGCATTGCTGTTGGTCGCCGCGTGCTTCGGCATGCTCTCGCACAGCAACTTCAATTGATGGACAGACGGCGGCGGCAGCGCCGCCGCCCGCACTCACTATGCGGTGAAATGCCAGGCAACGTAGGCAGCAAAGACACCGTAGAGCAGCCCCACCGGAACGATCCAGCGCGCGTCCACGCGACCGCGGTGAAACAGCCACCACAAGAAAATCACCGCGACGCCGGTAAGCACACCGGCCACCATCAGCGGCGCATCAAACAGCCAGGGCGTGCCAAACAAAGCCAGTGAACTGGGAATGGTGGCCTGGATCATCATGGCACCGGAGATATTCGCCAACGCGAGACGCTCCTTACCTTGCCGCACCCAGATCAACGCATTGACCGTTTCCGGCAATTCGGTCGCCACCGGGCTCAACACCAAAGCCACCAAATGCGGCGACAACTGCAGGGCCACGCCGATCGCTTCGATCTGTTTGACGAAGGTATGCGAGGCAATGGCAATCACGATCAGCGCCAAGGCGGTTTGCAGGAACACGCGCGACAGTGCCGGATCCAGCGCATGCGGCTGGAAGTTCAGCGGCTCGAGTTCCTCTTCTTCCGGTGCAGTGTCGTCGTCCTGCAATTCCCGCCATACGTAGATGCCATACGCGGCCAGAAACAGCACGCCCAACCATGGCTTGAACGCAAAGGCCACCAAGCCCAGCCCGCACTTGACCACAAAGATCGCCAGGAACCACGCCTGATCACGCGCCAACCGGCCATGCTCGACGCGCACCAAATTGTCGCGTCGCTGCAAACGATGCCGGTTACTCCATAGCGCGATACCAACTACGGCATAAGCAATCGTCGCCAGCACCAGGGGGCCGCCCAACGCAGCGCCGACGCCGATGTCTTTCTGTTCCGGTGTGGCGCCGAACACCACTGCGACGAAGGTCACCGCGCTTTCCGGCAAAGCCGTACCAAACGCGGCAAGTACGGTGCCCGTCGCCGTGGCACCCAGACTGAGCTTGCGCCCGAACCATTCAACGCCGTTGACGAAATACTCGCAGGCGAAATAGATCGCGCCAGCGGAAAGCAGAAACAACAGAGCGGTAAGCATGTGAAATTCCACGGCCGAGCGAGCGGAAAACCATTGGCGCAACGACGCACCTCGCCCGGCCGGGTGAGCACGTCGTGGCCAAAGGTCTCGCCGGGCGGGCGCGATACCGACGATATCGGTTCGCGACGCCATCCGCGCCATGAAGCCGAAGCTTCAAGTCTGTTGACGCGGATTCCTCTGGATACGAAGGCCATGACGGCCCTCAGGGGTGAGGATGGCTACTCCCCAATGACAACGGACGGGATGGTATAGGCCCGACTCGAACCAGGCAAGCCGATCAGCGCTGTGATGTCAGCGCGCAACGCGCTCGGTCAGCATCGCGTCCAGGTCATACGCGCCGGCCGCACGGCCAGCCAACCAATGCGCCGCTTCGATAGCGCCTCGCGCAAAGATCGAGCGATCCGTGGCGCGATGATTGAGCTCGATACGCTCGCCCTGCCCCATCAGCAGCGCTTCGTGCTCACCCACGATGTCGCCACCGCGCACCGTGGCAAAACCGATCGTGCCGAACGGACGTGGCCCCGTCAGGCCCTCGCGGGCATACACCGCGGCTTCGGCCAGCGTGGTGCCACGCGCGGCGGCAGCCGCTTCGCCCAAAGCCAGGGCTGTGCCGGAAGGCGCATCCACCTTGCGGCTGTGATGTGCCTCGATGATGTCCAGATCCCAGTCAGGCAAAGCCGCCGAGGCCTCGCGCAGCAAGCGCTTGAGCACCGCCACACCGAGGCTGAAATTGGCCGCACGCAGCAATGCGATGCGCTGCGATGCATCGGCAAGCCGATCCTGCATGGCCTTATCGAGTCCCGTGGTACCCGTGACTAGAGCGACGCTCTGCGACTCGCAATAATCCAGCGCTTCCCCGAGCCCAGCCGGCCCGCTGAAATCGATCACGACATCGAGCGAGTTCGCCGCCGGCCAGTCATGGGTAAAGCGCAAACCATCCGTACCGGGATAAATTGGGCTGCCCAGTAGTGGCGCATCGGCGGCGGTAATACCCGCCACCAGTTCAAAGCGCGCATCGTCGCGCAGCAATCCAAGCAGGGCCTGCCCCATGCGGCCAGTGGCGCCATTAACGGCAAGACGAACGGGGCGGCTCATGCGGAACTCCGGTTACAGCGACAACGAGGGATGGGCGATGCTAACGCCAGCATCGGCTGGCGTACATGCCAAAGACAATCAGGACGTCACGCGCGACCAGAACTGCTTGACGCCATCCACCCAGGTCTTTGCACGCGGCATGTGCCTGTCGGCATCGCCTTCGCTGAAGGTGGCCTCGAGCTGCTCAAGCAAATCGCGCTGCTGCTTGGTCAGGCGCACTGGCGTTTCGACCACAACGTGGCAGATCAGGTCACCAGCACGACCATTGCGCACCGATTTCACACCACGCCCGCGCAAACGGAACTGCTGTCCGGTCTGCGTTTCGGCGGGAATCTGGATCGGCACTTCGCCTTCCAGCGTCGGCACAGCGAGCTCTGCGCCCAACGCCGCTTGTGCAAAGCGAATCGGCAACTCGCAATAAAGATCATTGCCCTGACGTTGGAAAATGGCGTGCTCTCGCACCTGCACTTCCACATACAAGTCGCCGGATTCAGCGCCGGCCGGGCCTGCTTCACCCTGCCCCGTCAGACGGATGCGGTCGCCATTGTCCACGCCAGCGGGAATGCGCACTGACAACGTGCGGGTTTCCTCAAGGCGTCCTTCGCCACGACATTGCCTGCAGGGTTTCTCGATCGCCTGGCCGCTGCCGCCGCAATGCGGGCACGCCTGCTGGATAGAGAAAATGCCGTTCTGCATGCGCACGCGGCCGTGCCCCTGGCAGGTCTTGCACTGTACGACCTTACCGTCTTCCGAACCGCTGCCATTGCAATGGTGGCAGTTGACCTGGGTCGGCACTTCGATCTTCTTCTCGACACCGAACACGGCTTCTTCGAGGTCAAGATCCATCAGATAACGCAGATCCGCGCCGCGCCGCGCGCGCCCGCGACCACCGCCCATGCCGAAAATGTCGCCGAAGATATCTCCGAAGATGTCGCCCATGTCGCCAAAGCCGGCGCCACCGCGACCGCCGCCCATACCGTGCTCAAAAGCGGCGTGTCCGTGCTGGTCGTACATTGCGCGTTTCTGCGCGTCGGAGAGCACCTCGTAGGCCTCCTTGGCCTCCTTGAATTTCTCCTGCGCATGCGGATCGTCCGGGCAACGGTCCGGGTGGTACTTCATCGCCAGACGGCGGAAGGATTTCTTCAGCTCGACCTCAGTGACCGTGCGTTCGACACTGAGGACTTCGTAGTAATCACGCTTGCTCATTCGTGCATCCGACTCGAATCGCGTTCACATGAATCACGCGATCCATGCCTATTCAACAAACAGCCCGCGCCAAGGAAAATCCCCGGCGCGGGCTGCGTCAGATCGGCAGCGCCGACCGGCCTATATTACTTCTTGTCGTCCTTGACCTCGGTGAACTCGGCATCGACCACGTCGTCCGGCTGGGACGAGCCATGCGGGCCTGCCTGCGCACCGGCATCCGCCTGAGCGCCGCCCTGGGCCGCTGCGTACAGCGACTGCGCAGCCTGCTCCAGCTTCTCGACCTTGGCTTCGATCGCAGCCTTGTCGTCGCCGTCCTTGACCTTCTCCAGCTCGGACAGCGCACCTTCGATCACACTGAGCTGCTCGGCCGGCACCTTGCCGCCGTGCTCCTTCAGTGCGCTACGCGTAGCGTGCACCAACTGGTCGGCCTTGTTGCGGGTGGCGACCAGCTCGTGGAACTTCTTGTCCTCTTCCTTGTTGGCTTCGGCGTCCGCGACCATGCGGGCGATCTCTTCCTCGGACAGGCCCGAACCGGCCTTGATCTCGATCTTCTGTTCCTTGCCGGTCTTCTTGTCCTTGGCCGTCACGTGCAGGATGCCGTTGGCGTCGATGTCGAAGGTGACTTCGATCTGCGGCATGCCGCGCGGCGCCGGCTCGATGCCTTGCAGGTCGAACTTGCCCAGCGACTTGTTGGCGCTCGCGCGCTCGCGCTCACCCTGCAGCACGTGCACGGTCACCGCGGTCTGGTTGTCGTCGGCGGTCGAGAACACCTGCGCCGCCTTGGTCGGCACCGTGGTGTTCTTCTCGATCAGCTTGGTCATCACACCGCCCATGGTCTCGATACCCAGCGACAGCGGGGTCACGTCGAGCAGCAGCACGTCCTTCACGGTACCGCCAAGCACGCCGCCCTGGATGGCTGCGCCGACGGCGACGGCTTCATCCGGGTTGACGTCCTTGCGCGGCTCCTTGCCAAAGAAGTCCTTCACCGACTCCTGCACCTTGGGCATGCGGGTCTGACCACCGACGAGGATCACCTCGTTGATGTCGGACACGCGCAGGCCGGCGTCATTCAACGCGGTGCGGCACGGCTCGATGGTGCGCTTGATCAGGTCTTCCACCAGCGCTTCCAGCTTGGCGCGGGTCAGCTTGATGTTGAGGTGCTTCGGACCGGAAGCGTCAGCCGTGATGTACGGCAGGTTCACTTCGGTCTGGTGGCTGGACGACAGCTCGATCTTGGCACGCTCGGCGGCGTCCTTCAGGCGCTGCAGAGCGAGCGGATCCTTGCTCAGGTCCATGCCCTGGTCCTTCTTGAACTCCTCGACGAGGTAATCGATGACCTTCATGTCGAAGTCTTCGCCACCCAGGAAGGTGTCGCCGTTGGTGGCCAGCACTTCGAACTGCTTCTCGCCGTCGACTTCGGCGATCTCGATGATCGAGACGTCGAAGGTGCCGCCGCCCAGGTCGTACACCGCGATCTTGCGGTCGCCGCCCTTCTTGTCCAGGCCATAGGCCAGCGCGGCCGCGGTCGGCTCGTTGATGATGCGCTTGACGTCGAGACCGGCGATGCGGCCGGCATCCTTGGTGGCCTGGCGCTGGCTGTCGTTGAAGTAGGCCGGCACGGTGATGACGGCTTCTGTGATGGTCTCACCGAGATAGTCTTCCGCGGTCTTCTTCATCTTCGCCAGCACTTTGGCGGAGATTTCCTGCGGCGCCATATTGGTGCCATCGGCTTTCTGCACCCAGGCGTCGCCATTGTCGTGGGCGACGATGCCGTAAGGCACGATGTGCAGGTCTTTCTGCACTTCCTTGTCGGTGAACTTGCGGCCGATCAGGCGCTTCACCGCGTAGAAAGTGTTCTTCGGGTTGGTCACGCTCTGGCGCTTGGCCGACGCGCCAACCAGCACCTCGCCATCCTTGCCGAAAGCCACGATGGACGGCGTGGTGCGATCGCCTTCCGAGTTCTCGATGACCTTGACCGTGGTGCCGTCCATCACGGCGACGCAGGAGTTGGTCGTACCCAGGTCGATGCCGATGATCTTGCCCATATCTATGCTCCGAATATCTATGCAGCCCCGCGGCCGCGCTGTTTTGTCAGATGGGGCCCGGCCCTGGCGATTCAACGTGCCGGCGAACCCTCGTTATGTGTAGTGAAGCCGCTGGAGTAGCCGTTGTTCAGGCTGCCTCGCCAGCGCAAAACGGTTTCAATCCTTCGCGACCGCGACGAGCGCCGGACGCAGCAAACGGTCGTTCAACACGTAGCCCTTCTGCAGCACACTGACCACCGTGTTCGGGGCATGGCCCGGGGCCTCGACCATGCTTACGGCGTGATGGCGCTCCGGATCCAGCGGCTGACCCAGCGGGTCGACCTGGACCAGGCCGTTGTTCTCGGCGATCTTCAGCAGCGACTTGAGGGTGAGCTCGATGCCTTCACGCATGCTGTCCAGGCTGCTGTTCTTCACTGCCAGGCCACTTTCGAGTCCGTCGTAGACCGGCAACAGTTCGTTGAGCAGCTTTTCGTTGGCGAAGCGACGGGCCTGCTCCAGATCGCGGTGCAGACGGCGGCGCTGGTTCTCGATCTCGGCCTTCTCGCGCAGCACGGTTTCGCGCAGCTCGGTATTGGCGGCATCGAGCTCAGCCACGCGGGCCTTCAGCGCCTCCAGTTCGGCGTTTGGCTGCGCCTCTGGCGCGTTGGCATCCGATGCCCCGTTCGGCACCCGCGGATCGTTGTTTTGCATGAAAGACTCCAAACCTCATCCATGGCCGGCACGCTGTGCCGACCGTCAACAAATATCGCGGGTAAAACCCCGCCTCCCGGGGCGGTTATAAGGCCGTGGCGGCGCGATTCAAGGCGTCGCTAAGCAATCCGGCCGTGGCCTGCACCACCGGGATCACACGTTCGTAAGCCATGCGGGTGGGGCCGATCACCCCAACCGCCCCCAACACGCGCCCCTGCGCGCCATAACTGGCCGTGACCACGCTGCACCCGTCCAGCGCGGCAAAGCCCGATTCCTCGCCAATGAACAGCCGCACGCCGGGTGCCCGGGCGCAGACTTCCATCAACTGAACCAATTCGTTTTTCTTCTGGAAGGCCTCGAACAGCTCACGCAGGCGCTCCAGATTGGCCAGCTCCGAATAGCCCATCAGGTTGGTCTGGCCGCTGACCAGCACATCGTCGGCCTCGCTCTGCGGCGCGAACGATGCCGCGGCCAGCTCCACCGCACTGGAAAGCAGCTGGTTGAGCTCGCTGCTGGCTTCACGCAGTTCGCGCAGCAGGTGCGCGCGGATGTCGTCCAGGCGCAGTCCGGCGAAGTGGGCATTGAGATAGTTGGCGGCCTGTTCCAGCTCCCGGCCATCCAGCGGGCGCGCCAACTGCACCACCCGGTTCTGCACCTGGTTGTCCGAGAACACCAGGATGACCAGCACCCGCGATTCGGGCAGCGGCACAAAGTCGATATGGCGCAGCGGGAAATCCACCTGCCGCGGCACGGTGACCACGCCGGCGAAATGCGTCATCGCCGAAAGCAGGCTGGACACGTTACCCAGCAGGTCGCGGGTCGTGGTCGGCCCCGGCGGTAGTTCCCGCTGCAGGCGCGCCATGTCTTCGAGCGGCAGCGGCTGGAGTTCGATCAGACTGTCGACGAACAGGCGCAAGCCGCGCGGAGTCGGTACGCGGCCCGCCGAAGTGTGCGGTGAGGCAACCAGGCCGGCCTCTTCCAGGTCCGCCATGATGTTGCGGATGGTGGCCGGGCTCACGTCGAGGCCCGACGAACGCGATAGCGTGCGCGATCCCACCGGCTCGCCGTCGGCCAGATACTGCGCGATCAGCGTGCGCAGCAGGCGTCGTGCGCGAGCATCGATGTCATGGCCAAGTGGGTGGGGCATGCGCTGTGGCAATCCGTGAGACAGGAGAGAAATAAGGTCTGCCCCCATAGTTTGCAAGAATTCGGAAACCAAGGGGGAGCGGCGCGGCCATGGGGAAGACCCGGCGCGCGGGCGGGTTTGTACCGACCGGCTGCTGCCCGTCCGTTTCTGCCCTTACAATCCCCCGACTTTCCAACGCCGCCACCCATGCTCACCTCGCTCTACGTCCGCCATTTCGCCGTCGTTGAAGAAGCCGAGATCGCCTTCGGCCCCGGCCTTACCGTGGTCAGCGGCGAGACCGGCGCCGGCAAATCGCTGCTGGTCGATGCCTTGATGCTGCTGGCCGGCGGGCGCGCCGACAGCGGCATGGTGCGTGCCGGCAGCGACCGCGCCGAGCTCGCCGCCGAATTCGACCTGGCGAACCTGCCCGAAGCCCGCGACTGGCTGCGCCGCGAAGAGCTGGACGAGGAAGACGGCAGCTGCCGCCTGCGCCGCGTGATCCGCGCCGAGGGCAGTTCACGCGCATGGATCAATGGGCGCCCGGCCAGCGCCAGCCAACTCGGCGAGCTGACCACGCTGCTGGTGGAAATTCACGGCCAGCACGAACACCAGGCCCTGCTCTCGCGGGCCCATCAGCTGGCCCTGCTCGACGCTTATGCCGGCCACGAGACCCTGCTCGCCCAAGTGCAGAGCAGCGCTCTGCAATGGCGCGAGATCGGTGCCCGCATCCGCAAACTGAGTGGCGGCGAAGACCGCGAGGAACGCCTTGAACTGCTGCGCCACGAGGCCGGCGAACTGGAACAGTGGGCGCTGCCGCCGGCGGAACTGAGCGAACTCGAAGCCAGCCACAAACGGCTCGCCAACGCCGGACGCCTTGCCGAAGGCGCCGCCGGTGTCGCCGAACTGATCGATGGCGACAGCGAACTGGCCCTGCGCCGCTCGCTTGCCCGCGCGCATGCCGAACTCGACAAGCTCGCTGCGCTGGACGACAGGCTTGCACCGCTGCGGGAGCTGCTCGACAACGCCACCATCCAGCTCGGTGAAGCCGCCGATGGTCTCGGCCGCTACGCGCAGGACGTCGATCTCGATCCCGAGCGCTACACCGAGGTGGATACCCATCTCACTCGACTGCACGAACTCTCCCGCAAGCACCGCACGCCAGTCGCCGAGCTGCACGAGAAGGCCCTCACCGTGCGTACCGAGCTGACCGAACTGGAAGGCGCCGGCGATGCACTGGAGCGCCTGGCCGCACAACGCGATCAGTTGCAGCGCGATTACGACACGGCTGCAGGCAAGCTGAGCAAGGCCCGCACGACGGCCGCAACCAAGCTCGGCAAGGAAGTCAGCAGCCTGATGGCCGAGCTCGGCATGGCCGGTGGCCTGCTGAAAATCGAACTGGAAGCCACCGCGGGCGACGAACCCGACCCGCAGGGTCGCGAACGTTGCGAGCTGCTGGTCAGCGCCAACCCCGGCCAACCGCCGCGCGCATTGCGCAAGGTCGCCTCGGGCGGCGAGCTGGCCCGTATCAGCCTGGCCATCGAAGTCGCCACGCTGGGCAAGGACACCGTCGGCAGCATGATCTTCGACGAAGTCGACACCGGTATCGGCGGCGCGGTGGCCGAAGTGGTGGGCCAGAAGCTGCGCGCACTGGGCGGCCAGCGTCAGGTGCTATGCGTGACTCACCTGCCGCAGGTGGCGGCTCAGGGACATGCTCACCTGTGCGTCAGCAAGCACAGCGATGGCGCTTCCACACATACGCGGATCGAGAAACTCGACGCCAGCGGTCGACGCGACGAGCTGGCACGCATGCTGGGTGGCCTCGAAATCACCCGCGAAACCCGCGCCCACGCCAAGCAGATGCTGGACCGCGCGCAAACGGCCTAGAGGCTGAGGTCAAGCTCTCAAGCCCTATTCACAAGCGCAACTTGTAGGAGCGCACCCTGTGCGCGAAAGCTGCCGCCAGGCCGCCATATGATGCCGCCCCGTTTACACGGGTTCGCGCACAGGGTGCGCTCCTACCGATGGTGTGCAGGCTCTCAAACCTTGCCGTCGCGCGACGGCAGCATGCCGCGTTCGCTGGCCATGCGGTAAAGATCCAATTCCGAACCCGCGCCCAGCTTGCCCATCAGGCTGGCGCGGTGGATGTAGACGGTCTTCTGCCCAATCCCAAGCTCCGCTGCCACTTGCTTGGGCGCGCGCCCGACCGCCAGCAGCAGGAATACCTCGCGTTCGCGCGTGGTGAGGCGATGGATCGGATCCAGCACTTCGCTGGGACGTTCGGCGCGACGCTGGCGCAGATCGGAGCTGAGGAAGCACTCGCCCTGCATCACTGCACGCAGGCCGGCGACCAATTCCTCCGGCGCCACGCCCTTGGTCACGTAACCGCTGGCCCCGCGGCGCAAGGCTTCGGAAACGTAGGGTTCGCCGTCATGCATGCTCAGCACCACGATGCGCGTTTCATCGGCCACGCTGCGCAGATGCTCGATCAACGGCAGGCCGCTGCCATCAGGCAGGGACAGATCCAGTGCCACCAGATCGGGCCGGCGCTGGCTTACCGCCTCCACAGCGTCATCGGCGCTGCGGCACTCGGCCACCACCTCCAGGTCGGGCTCCAGTTCGATCAGCCGCTTGAACCCCTCGCGGACTATGGCGTGGTCGTCGACCAGGACAATGCTGTACATGCCCTCACTGTATAGCAGGGCTGCGCTGTTGGACACGGCTGTCGCGCCCTTCCCGACCCGCGCGCCCTTAGAGATTCCCCGGGCCGCACATGTACCATCGCGGCATGTCACCGAAACCCTTGTTTTTGCCCTGGACCGGCATCTTTATCTGCATCGGCTACTTCCTGGCGTGGCTGCTGCTGTGGCCGACCGAACAGCCCTATTGGATGCTCCCCTACGGCCTGCGTTTTGGCGCCCTGCTGCTGTCGCCGATGCGCATGTGGCCGTGGCTGCTGGGTGCGGAATTCGCCGCCACCGGCCTGATCGCCGTGGCCGAAGGCCTGCCGCTGGGCTGGGTAGGCTTTGTGGCCGGCGAACTGCCCGAGCCGATCGTGGTGGCGATCTGCCTGTCGCTGATGCGCCGCGCCCAATTGCACGTAAGCATGCGCGACCCGGAAGACGTCTCGCGCCTGTTGCTTTCCGCCGCCTTCACCGTGGCGGCGACCACTGTGGTCGATGCCGCCCTGCTGAGCATGATCCACCTCATGCCCTCGTCCGATCTGCTGATGCGGGCGCTGGGGCAGGACTTGCTCGGCAACTATGTCGGCACGCTGCTGGTGGTGCCGCTGCTGATCATGTTGTTCCGCGCCCACATCAACCATCGCGCGCTGGCCAACCTGACCATGGATGGGTTGCTGGTGATGCTGCCGGCGCTGGCCATCCTGCTGCTGCTCTCTTCGCATCCCTCACCACAGCCGCAGTTCGCGCGCATTCTCTCGCTCGCCCCGGTGCTGTTCTTCGCATTCCGCCATGGCTGGCGCGGCGCCAGCCTGGCCATGCTGATTTCCAATCTGGGCATGACCCTTGTCGATCATTTCGTCGGGCGCCCTGCTTCCGATGCCACGGCGCAACTGTTTCTCGCCGTGGCGGGCACCGGCGCACTGATGTTGGGTGCGGCCACCGACGCCTTGCGCCGCAGTAGCGAGCGTGTGGCCGAGCAGAACGTCTACCTCGCGGCCGTCAATCGACGCCTCGACCAACTCGCGCGCCAGCTGCGCGATGCGGCGCGCGGCAATCTGCAAGCCGAGGAAAACCAGCGCCGCCACATGGCCGCCGAACTGCACGACGAACTCGGCCAGAACCTCACCGCCATCCACACCCATCTGAAGCTTGCGCAGTCGCGTCTTGCCCAGGCGGGCATGGAAGATATCGGTACGTCGATCAGCACCATCCTCGGCCACATGCGCCGCGCCCTGCATCGTCTGCTGGACGACCTGCGCCCCGCCGTGCTCGATGAATTCGGCCTGCTGCGCGCGCTGGATGAAGGCCCGATCCGCGACCTGCTGACCACCGCCGGCATGATCTATCACACCGAATTGCATGGTGACCCGCGCCTGCTGGACGAAGACACGCGCACAGCGATCTATCGCCTGGTGCAGGAAAGCGCCACCAACGCGGTCAAGCACGCGCAAGCGTCCACCTTCCAGCTGCGCCTGCGTATCGGCGAGCGCCAGAGCGGCGCCTTGGCCCTGCTGGATATCCGCGATGACGGCGTGGGCCTGCCCACGCGCATGCCGCGTGGCGGCCGCGGCCTGCAAGGCATGCGCGACCGGGTCACTTCGCTAGGTGGTCTGTTTCGCCTGCGTCCGGAATCCCAGGGTGTTCACCTGCGAATTCTGCTGCGCAGCAGCAATGCCAACGGTTTCACACCTCGCCTATAAGTTCCCCGGCATAGGAAATTTTCCGATACCACCGATGTGAACGCTTCGTTAGCATCCTTCCCATCGATGTGGGGGAGCCACCATCGCAAGATGGTGAGCCATGCCAACCGTGGGGACGGTGGGCATGAAGAACGGCAGGATGCCGTTCCGCCGATACCGGTGGTAAAGCCTGACACTGCGAGCAACTCGCCCCGTCAGGAAACCAATCGGTAACGGTCAGCCGCTGGGTGGACAGGAGTCCATCCGCGGCTTTTTTTATGGGCGTGTGTTTTATCGGCGTGCCTTTCCCAGCCAGCCATCAGGCAACAAAAAAGCCGATGGCTCCCGCCACCGGCCTTTTCCGCGAATCCCCAGCCTTATTTCGAGCGCGACTTGGGCCGCACGTAAAGCACCAGGCTGTGATCCTCGATCACGTAGCCGTGCTTGGCCGCGATTTCCTGCTGGAGGCGCTCGATCTCCTCACTGACGAACTCGATCACTTTTCCGCTGTCCACATCGATCATGTGGTCATGATGCTTGCCGCGGTCGAGTTCGTAGACGGCCTGCCCGCCTTCGAAATTGTGCTTGACCACGATGCCGGCGGCCTCGAACTGGGTGAGCACCCGGTAGACCGTGGCCAGGCCGATGTCTTCCTGGTGGTCAAGCAGTTTCTTGTAGATGTCCTCGGCGGTGAGGTGATGGATCTCCTCCTCTTCGAGAATCTGCAGAATGCGCATGCGGGGGTGCGTAACCTTCAACCCGGCTTTGCGCAGTTCCTTGGTTTCCTGTTCCATAGCTCACTCCCGGCTTACTCAGTCCCGCCAAGCCGTTAGTGTATCATCCGACACCTTCACGATCCGGACGCAACACGCATGCACAAGCTGATTCGCACGCTGGGTTTCGCCTTGCTGGGCCTTTCGCTGGCCAGCTGCCGACTCATCTATACCCCCGACGTGCAGCAGGGCAACCTGCTCGACAAGAAGAATGTGGAACAGCTGAAGCCCGGCATGACCAAGCGCCAGGTGCTGGTGTTGATGGGCTCGCCCTCGGTGGCGACGCCGTTCGACCAGAACCGTTGGGATTACGTCTCCACCCAGCAGCATCGCGGCGGTCCGATCAAGGTTCGTACCCTGAGTCTCAGCTTCAACAACGACACGCTCGTGCGCACCGAAGGCGATTTCTTCGCGGAAGACGCCAAGAAGCTGGTCGAGCAGCAGAAGAAGTTCCGCGCCGGCTACCCGGTGGACGAGACCTCGGGCGACAAGACCAAGACGCCGGAAGAAGAAAAGAAGGACAACGACGGCAAGTAATCGCCGTCTTCAGCCCTCATGTGCGCGCCGCCGGCGCGCCTCCTTCGGATCAAGCGTGAGCGGCCGGTAGATTTCCACCCGGTCGCCATCGCTGAGCACATCGTCCGGCCCCGCTTTTCGCGAAAACACACCGAGTCGTGCCGGGTCGATCTGCAAGCCCTGCACGGCGGCAGCGATACCCGAAGCCTCGATGGCCTGCATCACCGTACTGCCGGCAGGCAGCGATACCTGGTACAGCCACTGGCGCCCCGGCTCGGCGTAAACCACCTCGACGGCGATGCGCTCAGCCATAGGCGCGCTCCGCCTCGCGGCAGAAATCCTCCACCATGCGGCTGGCCAACCCCTGGAAGCCTAGTTTCAAGGCGGTGCCGCCCAGCTTGCCGGCATAGTCGAAGTCGAGCGCAAAGGCGATCTTGCAGCCGCTGTCGCCCAGCGCAGTGAAGTTCCACAAGCCTTCAAGGCTGCGGAACGGCCCATCCACCAGGCTCATTTGCAGGCGGTGCGGCGGCTCGGTGGTATTGCGGGTGGTGAAACTCTGGCGGAATCCGGCAAACTTGAGATCCAGCCGCGCCACCAGCATGTTCTCTCCACGCTCGAGCACTTCGGCGCCGGCACACCAGGGGAAACGCTTTGGGTATGCTTCGACCGCATTGACCAGGTCGAACATTTGCGCCGGGGAATACTTCACCAGCGCGCTGCGGCGGATCTCGATCACGTCAGCCTCATCAACATCACTCAGGGTCCGGCCCATGCAGCCGGGTCGACAGCAGGGCAAGCAGCCCGAAGTTTAGCGGACATGGCCAAGGCTAAGGACAAAGACAACAAGGGTGGCGGCACCATCGCGCTCAACAAGCGCGCCCGCCACGAGTACCACATCGATCAGCGCTACGAAGCCGGCATCGCGTTGCAGGGCTGGGAGCTGAAGGCACTGCGTGCCGGTCGCATCAACTTCGGCGACGGCTACGCCGTTGTCCTGAAGAACGAGCTCTATTTGATCGGCACGTCTATTCCGCCACTCATCAGCGCATCCACGCACGTCATTGCGGAAGACCGCCGCACGCGCAAACTGCTGCTGCACCGGGAAGAAATCGACCAGCTGATCGGCGCCGTCGAGCGCAAGGGCTACACCCTGGTGCCCATCGCCATGTACTGGAAAGGCAACAAGGTCAAAGTCGAAATCGGCCTTGCCCGCGGTAAGCAGGCGCACGACAAGCGCGACGCTGAGAAAGAACGCGACTGGCAGCGCGAGAAGCAGCGCACCATGCGTTCGCACAATCGCCTCGCCTGAGCCACACACGCATCGCCGCTCAAACGAGCGGCATATACATGGCGTCGTCCGGCAGCGCCTTGAAACCCGCGCGCTCGTACAAGTTGCGCGCACCAGGTGCGACGCGCAGGGTCACCGCATCCACACCGTGCTCGCGCGCCGCCGAGCCGACCGCCGCCATCAACGCGCTGCCTATCCCGTCGCCACGCTGCCCGGGCTTGACGTAGACATTCAACAGATACCAGCCCTGCCCCGTCGGATAGGTGGCCGAAGGCAAGTGCGGAAACGGATTGACGGCGGCGCTGCCCACCGTGCGGCCATCCAGCTCGGCCAGCCACGCATGCAACTGGCCTGCCCCCATCGCCTGCTCGATCCATGCGCGCAGCCTGTCGGCAAAGCCATCAGGCAAGTGCTGCCCCATTTCCTCCAGAAAAGCGCAACGCAGATCGGTGAGCGTGCCTGCATCGCCCTGCCCCGCCAGACGAACTCTTGCCATCTCGCACCCCCGTGGCCATCGACGTGCTAACGATAAAGGCTGAATGTCTGCTCCGCGCGCCTTGATGTATACAGGCGCGGCTCCATATACTGTCGCGTTCCAGCCGTTTTGTTTTCCCCGGGGGTGTTCTGGCTTCGACGGGGGTAGTGAGATAGTTTGGTGCATGCCGAGGGGGCAGCTTTCCTCGTAAATCCAGCCGCAAACTTATAGTTGCCAACGACGACAACTACGCTCTGGCCGCTTAAGGCCTAGCCCCGAACCCACTTGTGCCTGTGCTCGTGGATGTAGGGTCATTATCACGGGATCGCCCGAAGCTGCCGCCTGTCGGCCAGGGTTAAATCAAGCGGGCTGGTCCTTCGATGCGCTTTGCACGCTGTGCTGTCGCGGGACGAGAATCAACGGCGAGCTAAGCATGTAGTACCGGGCGTCAAGCGCCTTCGGACGCGGGTTCGACTCCCGCCACCTCCACCAATAGCGAAAAAGCCCGGCGAGTGATCGCCGGGCTTTTTTTCTGCGAAAGCTGGATATTCAAGAACTGAACCTGACCCCGTTTTTTTGGGAAGCAATCATTCGTTTTAGCGACGGGGATTAGGTGCAAACGCCGATGGCAGGAAAACCTAAGTGGGCGAACATACAATCGGAACGTCCATCTCTCAGAGCATCGACAGATGACGGCGGCTTAGGTCGGCTGCCTTGATCGGCTCGAACACGAGACCTTCGCCAACCGGCCCAACAACGAGGCGCGCTAAATTTCAGGGAGTAGAACATGCATAAGAAGGGACGATTCGATTTCGTAATTGAACGCGCTACAGGGGATGATGACGATGAGAGAATCGTCAGAATTGTGATCAGTCCTGATCCGAGGCGGTACTCCGAAGTAAAACAGGACGGTAAAACCTACTTTCTGGACAAATACCTGAAGGCTCTCGTCCCGTTGGAGGAAATGCACAAAGAAATGGCTGGCCTACCCATTTTTAGGCTTAGCCCAACTATCCAGTCTTCGCGTGACTACGCAAATACTAGACGCGAACATGTAACCAATGAGCTGCAAGGTGGAAATCACACACCACCTCAAGAAAGAGCGTCGCCCCATCAGGACCTGACGGCAAGCGAATTACGGGACCTCGCCTTCCTTTCAGTGGATATATGCGGATCGACTGCATATCGAAAAGACGATTTCCAAGGATTCGAAAAGGCATATGCCATCCTGATTCAAGAACTGGGAACGCTCGTAGGACAATTCAACGGCAGCATTCTCAAGCTGACCGGCGATGGATTTATCGCCTACATAGACCACCCATCGTTTACGAGCCAATGCGATGCAACGATCGATCTTGGCCTTTCGCTCTTGGTTCTCGTGAGAGACACCATCAACCCCTCTCTGCACACCATTGGCCTTAGCCCGATAGCGATTCGAGTGGGCGCCGACTATGGGCCGGCGACTATGCGTACGATCACCATACCCGCCACGAACTATCAAAGCGTCGAAGTAGCCAGCGATGCGCTCAACCGTGCGGTAAAAATTGAACAATCTTGCGATCCAAACCAATTTCGTATCGGCCGTGAGCTTTACGAATTGGTGCATGTCCAGTGGCTGGAAAGATCAACCGAAGTGCCCTTCACTGGGGAGAGCGTGGGCATTCCTGACTACAGGGTATACGCGTTGAGATGACACCAAACAGCTGAGTGTTTGATAGCCACCAATCAGGGGGGGGAGCACTGTGGATTACGAAAGTCTCAAGAAGTCCTACTGGGAAGCGCAGTCACAACGGGTACAACTTCTTCGAGACCGAATTAGGGAACGAGAGGATGCGCTCGCCAATGGCCGTGTCGTGCCTGACGGCACCGATTTGGCGTTGGGGTCGGGGCGCAGGCTGAACATGGCAGTGATGTTCATCGACATATGTTCGTTCTCTGGACGCCCGGCCGAAACCGTCGTCGAACAAAGAGCGATGCTGGCCGCATTGAACCTGTTCTTCTCTGAAATGATCCGAGTCGCAGAGGATTACGGCGGAACGGTAGAAAAGAATACTGGCGACGGGCTGATGGCCTATTTTGAAGACAACGCCGGAACGCCGCCAGAATCGGGATGCAAGCGAGCCGTAGCCTGCGCACTTACCATGATGGCTGCACGCGAACACCTTATTGACCCCATACTCCTTGCAAGTGGCTTCACACCATTCGCGTTTCGCATATCAATTGACTACGGAACGGTGACCGTTGCCAAGCTCGGGGTCGCGCGAGGATTTAACTCGTATGTAGCGATCGGCACAACAGCGAATTTCGCCGCAAAAATGCTCAACAAGGCTGACGCGCAAGATATCGTCATTGGTGAGTCCGTTCGAAGTAACCTGCCTCTGAACTGGCAAACTCAGTTCGCCCAGGTCCACCCAGAGTCAACCGGCTGGATCTATAGGATCAACAACGAACCCTATCTTCTGTACAAGTATACCGGGCGCTGGGCGCGCCTAACGGAGTGAAATAATGACTGGCACACAAGAGCAGTCCCGTGGCGAAGGCGCGAACATACCAACGCCACCCGATATTGCTGCCGTTACGATGCTCCCACCTTCGGACCGCGTTCCGCATGCCCCTGAAGTTGGCATGCGTGGCCATCAGAGTGATGCGACTGGTCAACCTGCAACGATGACGTTCGCGAGTGAATCCCACGAATACATACGCGAATACATTCGTAACGCCGATCAGAAGGCCATCTTCTATTTCTCAGTGTGCTCTGCGCTTCTCGCGTTCGAACATACCCAGAATTGGTCTCAACGCTGGACGAAGCTGCCCTCAGAATGGTCAGCGCTTGATCTCGTGACCTGCGCTGCGATGATTGGTCTTGCTTTGGCCGCAGCATGCTTCCTTTACGTCGTTATACCGAGACTCGGCGGATCACCCCGTGGTCTCATCTTCTTCAAGTCGGTTGCAGCGTATGCCAATGCTGAGGAATATGTTTCTGATGTTGTGAAGCGATCTGAGGCAGACTTGGCCTCTGAGAAGCTTCGGCACTGCCACGAACTGGCGAAGGTTGCATCCTCAAAGTACACGGCACTTGCAGCGGGCTTACGAGTTGGTGGTGTGGCAATTCTCTGTTCGCTGGTGTTGCTCGTTTCCGTTCCGCCCCGGAATGGGAACGACCCCACAAAACCACCGACCACTTCTGCCCCCTCTTTGAAATAGGTACAAGTCAGCTTGAAGGAGAGCTTTCAAGCGAGCTGAGATGGCGTAAAAAGCCCCATTTAGACGGCTATCCGGCTGGAATCTGGCGAACACCCTACTGACTCGTAAATCAGTGTCCAGCCCTTGATTTTCAATTTTTTGTCAAAAAATACCCAGTTAAAACAAAGATCTAAAATTCCGTCATGTGGCCGCCACCTCCACCAATAATGAAAAAGCCCGGCGAGAGATCGCCGGGCTTTTTTTGTTTACTCGAAAGCCAGCTGTTCAAAAATTGAACCTGACCCCGTTTTTGTGGATGCCAAGCGCACGCAACGCCTGAAGATGCTGATCGTGGGGAGGTGGATTGAAGAAGCTAGCCTTCTCGCGCCAGCTCATTCAATCGAGCTCGACCGACATCAATTGCCGACTGTAAATCGGTGTAGCTGCGGCTGCCATCCCACACCGGCCGGCCTCTTTGGCCGTGCCCGAGATCCCTGGCAATTTCAGGCATCCATTGCTTCGCTTCCGGGTACACCGGATGGCTGATTTCCACGACATCCAGCACGTAGCTACCGAGACGAAAAGTTGCGGCGATGTTGCGCATAAGGGTGGCCTCCTTTTGGGCTGGGCCGACCCTATCACCGATGTTCTCAGTCCGCTATTGAAGTCTCCCTTCAACTCGACGCCCCGAGAACAATGTCCGGGGAACGCATGATGTCAGTCTTCGATGAGCACATCTTCGTCGGGAATTTCTGCGCCGAACGTCCGCTTTGCATATTCAAGAAATGGCTTGTAGTTGGAGAGAACTTCATCGCATTTGACCATGGTGTTACGGGCAGCGTTCTTTACCTTTACGACCCAGAAAACATGTTCTTGATACTGCGTACAGGCTCGATCGATCTGGAAACAGGACGTTCGAATCGTGCTGACGACGGCCGCAATATGCGGAGCGCAGTCGTCGGGCAACATCGTCACACTTTCCGCATCAACCTGCTTGACCAAGCTTTCCCATTCCTTCGATTGCTTCCAGTACGACGAAATCTCTTGTCCGATGCGGGGATTTCCGGCGTCCATTTCAATCAACTGCTGGGAGGCCACCTTCATATCTTCCGTGTGCCCGTGGAGCAGCGCGAGTTCATTGAAGATGTTGGCCGCATGCGTCTCTTCGCGGCGTGTTCTACGCGCATCTTCCCGGGCAGCTTGCTTGCCCGCTATTTCTAATGCGATGCGAGCGGCTCTAAAGCTCGCTATCGCTGCAGCAAATCCACCCGCCGCAGCCAACAGCCCCATGATCGCTGCGGCCCACGCGGCTTGCTCGACAGCATTGAGGCCAAGCCACCAAAACACCGTCGGAAGACTGTGCGTTATTGGAGTGCTTCCCATGCGTGAGTCCCCCATCCCGTTCAGTTCCTCGATGGTGAAGGCGATCCTCGAAGGCCGCAAGACGGTGACGTGGCGGGTCGTGAGGCCACAGCCTCCTGATCGTGTTGGGCATCGAGAGACCATCGGATTGCCTACCGCGCCACCTCGGTCGAAAGGAAAGGCTTTGTGGCTACAGCGAAAGCTCTGGCAACGACGGTGGGTACGCCCGCAGCCTATTCGGCAGGCCCGACGACCGGCTCTGAGTGAAGGAAACTCACTATCCCAAGGTCGCTCATGGTTGCACTATAAATGCCTGCAATTGTGGTTCAGCTTTCGGGTCACATTCCGGGCGCTAAAGCCGGTACGGCAACACGGCAAACCCCTACATACCCACTAGCCACCATCTGCTAAGTTCGGCCAGTCACCAACGCCGTCTCTCATAGGGCAACGTTGATGACCATTGCAGCGATGCAGTGAAGAAGCGCGGACCGCATGGGGGGCAACCCATACGACCCGCTAACCAAACCAACTATTGGAGAGTTGATTGTGGCTACGCCCGATCATACGGCACTCGCACGCTCATCGGTTCCCTCCGATGACAAACCCACCAATCCCCTCGGCCATCCGTTCTTTTTAGAGGAGACGGCGGAGGAACCGCGGCAACGACTGGCCGCCAAACACACCGGCATCGCCATGGCGATCAATACGATTTCCTGCCTGCTTGCGAACAGCGAAACGTTTCGCGAGACGCAGGCGCATAGCATGCCGACGGAACCCGGCCAGTGGCCTCTCGGTGCGTTACATACCGAAGGCTTGTTCGCCGCGATCTACTTCCTCAGTCAATACGCCGAGTTGCTCGGTCACGAGCCGTTGGTGCGACCTTAGCGCCCTGTGATCACCCCGCGGCACGCCGCGTTATGAGCACGGTGTGCCGCACCTGGATGCGAACGGTAGGGATGCCATCGATATGAAGACTTCGAAAGCCCGGCATGGCTGGGCTGGACCGCGCGGGCGCGCGACTATTTTGCATATGTCTATCACTCCCGCCACCCCACTCAGGACTCGAGCAGGACGTGGTTACACGTGGCTCAAATTTCGATGAGAATCTCTACTGGAACAGGCTCAGTTCTGAGCGCACATCAACACTCAAAGGGCCGGAGGCCAATTTGCCCAGCTTTCAAGCCCGTGCGCTCGCGGCCATCGTCACGCTGATAAGGGTGCGCCGGATGTGGGATCCGGAGCAGCTTGACGCCACGATCGCCAAGGACCGGCGCAAAGGCGCGGCTCAGCCCGACGGCCTGGAGAAGCGTTTTACCGTGCGCAAGGAAATGATCACGGGCCAAGCCGTCTTCACGGTGACGCCGAAGGGCCGCATGGCGCAGAGGCAGATCCTTTATCTCCACGGGGGCGGCTTCGTGATGTCCATCACCCAGCCCCACTGGGAGTTCGTCGGGAAGATGGCTGATCTTCTGGATGCGACCGTGACGGTTCCCGCCTACCCGCTGGCGCCAGAACACAGCATCGACGACACGCTCGCCATGGTCATGCCGCTCTACGAACGCTTGGTGCGCCAATGTCCAGGTCAGCTAACGGTGATGGGGGACTCCGGTGGCGGCAACCTGGCTCTTGTCGCGGCAATGCAGGCGAGGGATGCGGGCCATCCCCTCCCCAGCCAGATCGTGCTGGTCTCGCCGGGGCTGGATTTCTCGTTCTCCAACCCTGCCCAGGTGGCCATCGACAAGCGTGACCCGATCCTCAGCCTTCGCGGCATGAAGAAGCTCGGACAGATGCACGCCTGCCGCTATGACATCCGCGATCCGAAGATCAGTCCGCTTTTCGGAAACTTGCGCGGCTTGCCGCCGATTGCCGTGCTGACGGGTACCCGCGACATCACAAATCCCGATGCCCACGCCCTGCGCGCCAAGCTCACGGAAGTGGGTGCGCCCCCCTCCTTCTTCGAATATCCCGAGATGATGCATGTGTGGCCTCTGTTCCCGGTACCAGAGGCGGAGCAAGCCCAGCGTCAGATCGCCGACTTCATAAAGCAGCACGACACACCAGCCGCAGCCCCCGCGACCTAACCCATTGTCGCGCTAGCCTGGTGGACTGCCTCGTGGAGAAGTACAGAACCCGGTTCGCCCACGTCTACTTATAGGTGAACCGTCGAGCGATGCGTGGCTCTGGAGCGGATAGGTTCCGCTGTTGACATTGAGTGCCGGCAATTTGGCCGCCCCGCCCCATACACCATTCGGCATGTGTACTCCGCCCGCCCCCCTTGTTCTAATCGGCGACCACCTTCCTGCATGAGGGCCCGGCCATGCAGCTCAAAACACCCATGCACTGCGTCAGCGGAAACTTCCGCCCCAATGGGGATGTTTACGCGAACCTCGAACACGATGCGGCGGCTGCGCACGCGATCCTTGCGGCGCTGGATCGTTCCATCGATATCGGGCTCAGCAGCGACGCCCGAATGATCATCGACGCCTATCGGCGCGCGCTGATCAACAGCGCCAATGACCTGATGTGGAAGTGGGGCTATCAGTAGTAGCCATCGGCTTGTAGGCGGCGTACTTGGACTCGCCGATCAAGCAGACAGCCTCTTGTTGGTCAGCTCAAGATTCCAGATGCGGTCGCATCAAGGCCCCGAACCACTCAATGAATGCATTGAGTCGGTGCGAGCGTTGTCGCCTGTGGGAATAGATCAATGACACCGGCATCGACGCGGCGCGGAACTCTGGCATCACCTCCACCAACCGCCCGGTGTCGAGCAGGTGCTGTACGTCGTAGCGGGGAATCTGGATCAGCCCCAGCCCAGCAAGGCAGCAGGCGATATAGCTCTCTGCATTGTTGACGACGACGCGGCTGGGAATGCCGTCGAGATGTTCGCCATCCTCTGCCATGTATTCCCATGGCAGCTCCCGTCCGCTGGTGGATGAGGCGTAGCCGATGGCGTGATGGCCCTTGGCCAAATCCTTCGGTGTGGCAGGTATGCCGTTGTCGCGGAGGTAGGCCGGGCTGGCGCAATTGATCAGGGCGATACGGCCGAGCGGGTGCACCACCAGCCGGCTGTCATGCAAGGTGCCGATGCGCACGGCACAATCGACGCCCTCCTGCACAAGGTCGATAGCGTGGTCGGTGGAGCCGAGCATCAGTTGCAGGCGCGGGTAGCGGCGCAGCAGCCCGGGCAAGGCCGGCGCAATAAGCCGCCGGGCGATGCGGCTGGGCGCATCCACGTTGAGGCGCCCGACTACCTTGCGCTGATGGGCGAGGAACATCTGTTCGATGTCTTCCGCCTCTGCCAAAAGTTGTCGCGCACGCTCCAACAGCTGTTCGCCATCGGCGGTGACACGTACCTGACGGGTGGTTCGATGCAGCAGCCGCACACCCATGCTCGCCTCCAGTTGCTGGATAGCGGCGGACACCGAGGCGCGCGGCAGTTCCAGCGCGTTGGCGGCGCGGATAAAGCTGCCCATCTCGGCAACCTGGATGAAAAGGCGGTACTGGTCGAGTCGGTCCATGGCTTCTCTTTATACCGTTGCACGCACGAAAGGGTGGTTCGGCATGCATCTGATCATCCCGCAAAACCGCCTTGATCGAGAAAGGCCTGCTCCTCGGGGGTGCTTGTGCGCCCAAGCAGCGGGTTGCGATGGGGAAAGCGGCCGAAGCGCCGGATGATCGCCTGATGACTCTCCGCATGCGCCAGCCATGGTTGCCCCAGCTGCGCATGGAGCGCCACCGAAAGCGCCTGGTCGGCGGCATCTTCCGAGTGCGCAAAAGGCAGGCAGAAAAATAGCCGCAGGTCGGGATCGACGGCGGCTATGTAGTTTCTGGCCTGCGCGGTGCGGGCAAACGCGCGCGCCAGGGTATCGGTCGCGTACATGCGAGCCGTACCGCGAAAGGCATTGCGGGGGAACTGATCGGTCAACAGAAGTAACGCCAATGAGCCAAGGGGCGATACCTGCCAGCCATCCAGCGCACGCGCGGCAGCGGCCTCGTAGGCACTCAGGAAGCGTTCGCGAAATCGCCGGTCAAAGGCCGCGTTCTTCGCGAACCATAGCCCTGCCCCGGCGTTACGCCAGAACGTCACGACATCCGAGGGTGCAACTCGGCAAGCGGCGCCCGCCTCGAACTTCATTGCTGCTGGCATTACGAATGACCAAAGTGCCAGGCCGCCACCGCCGCTACGACGGCAGGGATCGCAAACACGATCAGTAGAACCGGCAGCTCATCACGCACGCTATAACCGGCATGGCTCACACCCACCCAAAGGTTGACGAGGGAAACCACCAGCCACGCGGGCACGAACACCTTGGCGGCCAGCGCCAACGCGGTGGCATCGTTACCCCATAGGCCGCCAAACCATAGAAAGGTTGCCAGCAACAACAGTCCGCCGCTCACCACCATGAGTGTGTGCATACCCGCTAGCTCCGCTCAGGAAAAAACACTCAGGCTCTTGGCGATGTCCTTGCCGGCATACGGCGGAAACACATCGAGCTCGACATCGGGGTTGCCGATCAACATTGCCTTGGTATTGCTCAATGCGTCGAAGCCGGCTTTGCCGTAGTACTTGCCCATGCCGCTGTTACCCACCCCGCCAAACGGCAAGCTGTCGATCCAGCAATGCAGGTTGGTCTGGTTCACGCAGCCGCCACCGAAAGACAGGCTGTGCAGCACATAGTCGATGTGCTCCTGGTTCTTGCTGAAGATATAGGCAGCGAGCGACTTCGGCTTGCGCTTCATGATCTCTACGATTTCGTGCAGGTTGCTGTACGGCATCACCGGCAGCACTGGGCCAAACACTTCCTGTTGCAAGGCCGGATCATCCCAACTGGATGGATAGAGAATGGTCGGCTCGACGTAGCGCGCCTTGATGTCGGAACGCCCGCCCAGCACAACCTTATCCGGCAAGATGTAAGAGGCCACGCGCTCCGCATCATGCTCGCTGATCATGCGCGCGAAATCCGGACTCTGTTGCGGGTCGGTGCCATACATCCGGATCACCGACGCCTTCAACCGCTCAAGAAAGGCTTCCGCCACGCTCTCATGCACATAGACGTAGCCCGGCGCGATGCACCACTGCCCAGAGATGGCGTTGTGCCCCCACGCAATGCGGTCGGCCGCGATGTCCAGATTGGCTGTTTCATCGACGATGGTCGGATTCTGCCCGCCAAGCTCGAGGATCACCGGCGTCAGATGTTCGGCCGCCGCGCGCATCACCACCTTGCCCACCGCCGAACTGCCGGTGAAGAAGATGAAATCGAAGGGCAGCTTCAATAAGTCGGCAATCTCTTCGCGCCCGCCGGTCACCACGGTCACATTTTCTGGCTTGAAGTACTGCGGCACATATTTCTGGAACAGCGCCGCGGTGGCTGGCGTGGTATTCGCCGGCTTCAGGATCACCGTATTGCCCGCCGCCAGCGCAGCGATAGCGGGATCCAGCAACAGCAGGATCGGTGCATTGAATGGGCCGATCACCAGCGTGACGCCATACGGCTCCTTCAGGATCACGCCGCGATGGCCGGTTTCTTCCAGGCCTTTGGGAATCGGCACGAACTGTGGCGCCATCAACTCCCGCAGGTTGTCGCGGTAGTACTTGATGACACCGGTCGGCACCGTGATCTCGAACAGCTGCTCGAACACCGGCTTGCCAAAGTCCTGGTAGAGCGCCGCGCAGAATTCGTCCCGATGCTCCTGCAGCATGCGCTCCATGGCATCGAGCTGTTCGATGCGCCATTCGTAGGACTTGGTGATGTCGCTGCGAAAGTGCGATTGCTGCGCATCGAAGATCGGCTGGAATCGATTGTCCATGACGGCGTGCTCCGCGGAGGGGAGCGCGGCCCCGAATTGGCGGCCGCCTCCGTAACAAGTCATTACTTGGTGGTGTAGCCGCCGTTGATAAGGATGGTCTGGCCGGTGATCCACCAGCCGTCGCTCACCAGATGACGAATGAATGGCACCACATCCTGGATATCGGTCAGGCCAGTCTTGCTGAAGGGCGAAAGCGCGGCGGCCGTCTTGTGATAAGCCACGGCATCCGCACCCTCGGCCGGATAGAAAAATGGCGTATCCATCGGCCCCGGCCCCACGGCCGTTACGGAAATACCGCGTGCGCCAAACTCTTTGGCGGCCGCGCGGGTGAAGTGCTCCACCGGCGCCTTGGTGCCGGCGTAGGCAGCATAGAACGGCGTAAACGCGCCAAGCAGCGAGGTCACCAGGGTCACAACCTTGCCGTTGTCGTTGACGTGCTTGCCAGCCTCACGCAGAAAGAAGAACGCGGATTTGGCATTCACCGCCGTCATCTCGTCGTATTCCGCTTCGCTGATTTCCGTAAACGGCTTCTTGAGCACCTTGCCGACGGTATTGATGGCAATGTCCGGCCGGCCTACGGCTGCGATGGCATCCGCGAACAGTTTCTCGACCGCGCCTGCGGTGGTCAGGTTGGCCTGCAACGCCACTGCCTTGGCGCCCGCGGCCTGGATCGCGGCCACCGTGGCATCGGCGTCCGCCTTGCTGCCCGCGCTGTTGTAGTGGACAACCACGGCCTTGGCGCCCTGCTGCGCCAGATCGCGAGCGATCAGCCCGCCAAGATTCTTGGCGCCACCGGCGATGAGTACGGTTTTACCCTTGATCGAATGGTCTGCCATGACAGTCTCCTCGTATGCGTGTGGCGAAGACTCGAGTTTAGGCAGCCGCTCCCACGTGATCAGCCGCGCCGGGCTGGATGGACTATCCAGAAAAACAGCGCAATCCCCGGCCGCATGCATCGGCTCCGCACACGAAGGCCATCAGGCCTATGCCACCTGGTCAGCCCACGCCCGCCAAGTGTCGGATGGCGCCGTGCATGGTCGTGCCGTAGTAAATGCCCCATACCCGAAGCGAAACAGGGCTATGGACATGCAATCGACCATGCGCGCTGTGCGCGAACACGTATCCACGCTGCCCGGTGTGCGGCACTACCTCGATGCCAGTTACCGGCGGCGCTTCTTCGCGCACACCTCGCTGACGCACAACATGTATCGCGGCGTGTACCCGAGCTTTGCGGAGGCGTTGTCCAGCGTGCCGGCCAGCCGTGCCTCCGGCTACGACAATCCGTCCTCGGCCGAGCTGTATCGGGAACGCACTCGCCGCGTCTACATCAACGACTATCCCGTGATGTTGTGGCTGTCGAAACTGTTTGAGGATGGCAGCACGTCGGTGTTCGATCTTGGCGGCCATATCGGCATCGCCTACTACGCCTATCAACGGTTTCTGCGTTACCCGCCAGGCCTGCGCTGGCTGGTGCACGATGTTCCCGCCGTCACCGCCGCAGGCGCCGCGTGGGCGGAAACCAATGACGAACACCGCCGCCTCGGCTTTACCGATCGCCATGAAGACGCCAGCGGCACCGATATCCTGTTCGCCGCCGGCTCACTGCAATACCTCGACTACACGCTGGCGGAGTTCCTCGGCAAATTGCCGCGCCCGCCGAAACACCTGTTGCTGAACTCCGTGCCGATCCATGTCAGCGCTTCGTACTTCACTGTGCAGAACATGGGCACCGCCTGCTGCCCGTATCGCATCACAGCCGAGCGTGAGTTCATCCACGGCCTGAAGGCATTGGGTTATACGCTCAAGGATCGCTGGGAGAATCAGCAACGGAGCTGCATGATCCCGTTCTACCCGGATCACTCGCTCGACCGCTATTTCGGCTTCTGCTTCAGCCGCGACGGGTGACTCAGATCACCGACGTCTTGCCGCCATCCATCGGAATCACCGCGCCAGTAACGTAACTGGCCAGCGTTGAAGCGAGGAACAGCGCCACGTTGGCGACCTCCTCCGGCTCCGCGACACGCCCCATGGGTATGCCTGCGATCTGTTCGGACAACAGCGCTTCCGCCGAACGGCCGCTGGCGCGCGCAGACGCCTGCAGCCCCTCCTGCATGCGCCCCGTACGAGTCACGCCAGGATTGATCACGTTCACCCGCACGCCTTTATCGGCATACGCCGTGGCATAACCGACCGACGCCAGCATCAGCGCCGCATTGGCCGCGCCGCCGCCGATATGCATGGGATTGGCCTGGCGTCCGCCCTGCCCGACCACATTGACGATGGCGCCTTTGCCACGCGCCGCCATGCGACGGATCACCGGATCGATCGCATGCATGTAGGTGAAGTACTTAGCCTGCATCGCGGCGTGCAGTGCCTGCGTATCCAGCTCGGTCGGCGGTGTCCGCCGCGCGGCACCGGCGCAATTCACCAACACCTCGATCGGGCCGTGATCGTCTTCAATGCGCTCCATCACCATCTGCGCCGCCACGCTGTCGCTCAGGTCCGCCGGCTCCACATGGATATGCAGACCCAGCGCCTGCAGCTCGTGTTTAGCCGTATGCAGATGCTCGGGCGAGCGCGAAATACCGATTACGATCGCCCCTTCGCGGGCGAAGGCCGCCGCGCAGGCCAGGCCGATGCCTTTGCTGGCGCCGGTGATCACCACGACACGACCGGTCAGGCCGAGATCCATGCAGTCACTCCTTGTGAGTCGAACGACATTATTGAAACAGAAGCCGCGCCTTGCGGCCGTGACGACGTGATGCCTGTCATGCACGACAGCTGATGAGCGGCCCTGCCGGCCACTAAACCCCTGGCGCAGGATGCGCATCCAAGGCAAGACCGCCCGAGGCAATGCCGCCCGGGCCGTCTTGCCAGGCCCGCCGCCGTATAGGCCATCAGTCATGTTGCGAATTTCAAGGTCGCCTATTGACGGGCTCAAACATGGTGTTATAGTTCACTACAACACCGGTCCACGAGGTCACTAAAGGAGACCCGCCATGAAAGCGCCGAACCTGCTCGCACTGTCTGCTGCCGCGCTGTTCACCACTGCCGGCCTGCTCGCCATCAACTCCAACGTCAAGGCCGTCCCCGTCGGCGAAATCAACGGGGCGAAGGTCATCAACCTGGCCCCGGTCGAAGTCCGGCCCACCGCCGAGGACCTGCGCGCCGCCGCCCTGCTGGCCGATACCAGCATCGCCAGCTTCGCGGTTTCCGCCGCCGCCGAGAGCCGCGCCAGCCTGCTCGGGGCACAGCTAGCCATGCCCTACTATTCGTTTGGCACCACGCTCGGCCGTATCAGCAAGGAATAACGTATGACCATTACCTGGAACGACAGCGTCCCGATCTACCGCCAACTGCGCGAACGCGTCGTGGCGATGATCCTGGACGGCGCCTTGAACGAGGGCGACCCGCTGCCGTCAGTACGCCAGGTTGCTGCGGATTTCCAAATCAATCCGCTCACCGTGTCTAAGGCGTACCAGGAACTGGTCGACGACCAACTAGTGGAAAAAAGGAGGGGGTTGGGCATGTTTGTTATCGATGGAGCCCGCGAGGCGTTGCTCAAATCCGAGCGCGAGCGCTTTCTGCGCGAGGAATGGCCGGCCCTGTTCGCCCGCCTGCAACGCCTCGGCCTGGATCTGAAGACCCTGATGCGCGAGACGGAGAATCAGTCATGAACGCCGTCGTCACGGCCAGTGGCTTGAGCAAGCGCTACAAGAACACCACCGCTCTGGATCACGTCAATTTTCAGATCGAGTCCGGCCGCATCGTGGGCCTGATCGGCCCGAATGGTGCCGGCAAGACCACCGCACTGAAGGCGATCCTCGGCCTCACCGATTTCCAGGGCCATCTGAGCGTGCTCGGCTTCGACCCGCACACGCAGCGCGACAAGCTGATGGAGCAGGTCTGCTTTATCGCCGATGTCGCCGTGCTGCCGCGCTGGATCCGTGTGCATGAAGCGGTCGATTTCGTCGCCAATGTGCACCCGCGCTTCAACCGCGCCAAATGCGAAGCCTTCCTGGCGCGCACCAAGCTCACGTCCAACCAGCGCGTGAAGCAGATGTCCAAGGGCATGATCGTGCAGTTGCACCTGGCCCTGGTGATGGCTATCGACGCCCGCCTGCTGGTACTGGACGAACCCACGCTCGGCCTGGACATCCTCTATCGCAAGCAGTTCTACCAGAGCCTGCTGGAGGATTACTTCGACGAGAGCAAGACCATCATCGTCACCACTCACCAGGTGGAAGAGATCGAACACATCCTCACCGATCTGATGTTCATCCGTGACGGCAAGATTGTGCTGGACTCCGACATGGATGCGGTCGGCGAGCGCTTCATCGAAGTGATGGTCGGCGCCGACAAGGCCGACACCGCACGCCAGATGAAGCCGCTGGATGAGCGCCAGGTATTCGGCAAGAGCATCTTCCTGTTCGACGGCGCTGACCGCGCGACGCTGGAAGCGATGGGCGAAGTACGCCGCCCCTCGATCGGCGATCTGTTCGTCGCCACCATGAAAGGGACCTACGCATGAAAACCTTCTACTGGCTCGTCAAACGCGAGTTCTGGGAAAACCGAGGCGGGTTTCTGTGGGCGCCGGTGGTCACCGGCGTAGTGTTTCTGGTGCTCAACATCATGGCCATTATCGCGGCCGAGGTGGTCGGGGCCCGTCACGGCTTCAATATCGGCGGCAATAACCTGCAGGAGCTCATCGCCAAGGCGGATGCGGGCGACATGCAACAGATCGGCGCGGGTCTGGATATCGTCATGATCTCCGCGATGGGACTGATCAGTTTCGTCACCGGTATCGTGGTGCTGTTCTATTGCCTGGGTGCGCTCTACGACGACCGCCGCGACCGCAGTGTGCTGTTCTGGAAATCGCTGCCCATTTCCAACACCAGCACGGTCTTGTCAAAAGTCGTGAGCGCCGTTGTCCTGGCTCCAGTGATTGCGGTTGTCGTAGGCATCGTTATCGGTCTGGTGCACTTGGTGATCGTCACGCTGGTGCTATCACTGCACGGCGTCAACGTATGGCAGCTGCTCACCCTCGCCCACCCGTTCCGCGCCGTCGGCTCGTTGCTCAGCTCGATTCCGCTCTATGCCTTGTGGGCCGCGCCGGCTGTCGGCTGGCTGATGCTCTGCTCGGCCTGGGCACGCAGCAAGCCCTTCCTGTGGGCCGTGGCGATGCCGGTGGTCGCAGGCCTGATGGTGACCTGGTTCGGCATCATGGGGGTGTTCAATCTTCCTGCGCAGTGGTTCTGGGTCAACATCGTCGCCCGACTGTTGTTCAGTGTGTTCCCTGGTACGCAGCTGGTAGCTAACCCCCACGCCTACACGGCATCGATCGATCTGGGTGATGCGCACAACCCGCTGGCGTTGCTCTCCCCTCTGCATACCTACACAGCGCTGGCTTCGCCCGACCTGTGGATCGGCGTGGCAGCCGGAGCAGCGCTGATCGCAGGAGCCATCTGGTTCCGCCGGGTACGCGACGACAGTTGATCAGGGTTCGCTTCGTAGCAGCCACGACCATCTCATCCAGCATTGACAGGGAGGCATTCCATGAAGCACCGCTCAATCACCTTCGGCCTGATGGCTGCGGCTCTCAGCCTTTCGCTGACCGCTTGCGGCCAGCCCAGCCACACCGACGCCGCAGCCGACACCGGAGCCACTAGCGGCGCGGCCGACGCGATGAAGGAAGTACAGCAGCAGACCTCGCCGTCGGTCATCGGCGCTGAGGTGCAAAAGGGTATCGCCCAGGCCAAACGCGAGCTGGTCACCAAGGACATCGACGTCAACAGCGTGCATATCGACAACGACCATCATCGCGATACCAGCCATCTGCCCAAGGCGGTCATCACGCCGCAGAACGACCTGGTGATCGCCGGCAAGACGGTGCCGGCCACACCCGAGCAACACACGCTTTTGGCGGACTACCGCCAGCACATCATCAGCATCGCCGAAGCCGGCATGGATATCGGCGCCAGCGGCGCCAACCTCGGCATGACCGCCGCCAAGGAAGCGATCTGGGGAGCACTCAGCGGCCAGAGCGACAAGGAAGTCGAGGCGCGTATCAAGCCGCAGACCGCACAGATCAAGGCCGCTGCCCTGAAGCTGTGCAAGCGCATGCCCGACCTGCTCACCTCGCAGCAGAAGCTCGCCGCGGCGATGCCGGAGTTCCACCCCTACGCCACCATGACGCAGCAGGACGTCGACGACTGCGGCAAAGACGTCGACAAGGATTGAGCAAGGACCCGGCCGGCAAGCCGCGGCGACCTTGCCGGCCAGTAACACTCCCGTTGTGCCAGCCGGCGTCTCCGCACGGAAGCGGGACGCCGGCGTGGCTTTGTTCGATGACGGAGTGTCATTTCGCTAGCCGCCCACCATGCACCTAGGGGGTTCCATGGGTTCGTCCGGTAGGTTTTCGTCCGTTTGCAAACTGCTGCTGAGTAGCTGCCTGCTCATCGCCACTGCTCATGCCGAAGAGGCGACTCCCGCCCGATTGCGTGGAGAAGCGCTGGACAAGGAAGTCGCCCGCCTGATGCAGGCCGCGCACGTGCCAGGCCTGGCCCTGGCGGTGATCGAGGACGGCAAGATCGTCCACCTGCGCGCCTACGGTCAGCGCGATGTGGAAAAGCAGCTGCCACTTACTGTCGACACCGTGATGTACGCCGCCTCGATCACCAAGGCCGCGTTCGCCTACGCCACCCTCAGCCTGGTCGACCAGGGCAAGCTGGATCTCGATACGTCGATCGCCAAGCTGTTGCCCAAACCGCTCCCCGACTACGACAAGTACGCCGACCTCGCCGACGACCCGCGCTGGCGGCTGATCACGCCACGCATGCTGCTGAGCCATAGCGCCGGATTCGCCAATTTCCGCTACTTCCCGCCCGACGGCAGCGGCTACGACCCGAATGGCAAGCTGAAGATCTATGCGGCACCCGGCAGCCGCTTCGCTTATTCCGGCGAGGGCATCAACCTGATGCAGTTCGTGCTCGAGAACGGCCGGGACGTTGACGTGGCCACACTGATGCAGAAGCAGCTGTTCGACCGCTTCGGCATGCGCCGCACCAGCATGATCTGGCGCGAGGATTTCGCCGACAACCTCGCCATCGGCTATGACGAGAACGGCAAGGCACTGGGCCACAAGCAACGCGGCTCGGTGCGTGCCGCTGGCTCGATGGATACTACCGTCGCCGATTACGCCCAGTTGCTTGCCGGCATGGTGCGTGGCGACGGACTCGGCGCCAAAGCGCATGCGATGTGGCTGACGCCCGTGCAGCGCATCCGCTCGGTGCAGCAGTTCCCCACCTTGGATACGGCCACCACCACCGACAACGATGGCATCAAGCTGTCCTACGCTCTCGGCGTGGCGGTGTACCAATCGCCGCAAGGGCCGGCCTGGTTCAAGACCGGCCACGACGACGGCACCAACAATCTTGCCCTGTGCCTGGAGAAGTCTCGCGATTGCGTATTGATCATGAGCAACAGCTCGAACGGTGAAAGCATCTACCGATACCTGGTCGACGCGACGTTAGGCCCGACGTGCTATCCGTGGTTCTGGGAAAACGACATTCCCTACGATCATCCGGAGTGGCGCGCGCCCGAGGCGCGCAAACTACCGCATCCGCCCTGCGCACCCGTGCGCCATGCCTCATGAACACCGACATATGTCCAAGGAGCAAGGAAATCCTCATGCTTAAGCAACGCCTGATCCCGCTGTTCGCCCTGTGCGCCCTCGCCACCGGCTGCGGAAGCGGGAGCTATACCTCGACCGACCACGGCCGCATTACTTCGCACGACGGTCTGGTCGCGCTCCACGCGGATAGTGGCCCCGAAGCCACCATCGACCAGGCTGGCGCCTTAAGCATCGACGGCAAGCCCGTTGCCGTCGACGATCACCAACGCGAGCTGCTGCGCCGCTACTACGCCAATGCGACGGCGGTCCACCAACACGGCATTGAGACCGGCAAGGCCGGCGCGGCGATGGCCGGCGAAGCACTCAAAGGCGTGGCGGAAGCCGTCAAGGGCGACGAGAACAGCGTGGATAGGCGCGTCGAGGCACAAACCCAAAAGATCACCGATCAGGTCATGAAAATCTGCGACGACCTTGCCGGCATCAAGGCCGCGCAGGACGAACTGACCGCCAGCCTGCCCGCGTTCAAGCCTTACAGCACGATCATGGACGACAAGTCCGTGACCGATTGCAGGAACGACAGCAAGAGCGAGCGCAAGGACTGACACCCGCCCTAGGCGGCACTCAACCGCCGCCACCGCCTCCGCCGTGGATGCCACCCTTGGTGAGCGCCATGGGATCCAGCAGTTGCTTCAGCTCATCCTTCGACAGGCCAGTGGTTTCCAGCGCCACGTCCATGATCGGCCGCTTCTGCTTATAAGCCTGCTTGGCCGTAGCTGCGCCTTTCTCGTAACCGATCACGGGATTGAGTGCGGTGACCAGGATCGGGTTTTTCTCCAGCGCCTCTTTCACGCGCGCCGTATTGACCTTGAAGCCGGCGATGGCCTTGTCGGCCAGCAGGCGGCTGACATTGGCAAGGATGTCGATGGACTGCAGCAGATTGTGCGCAATCAGCGGCAGCATCACGTTGAGCTGGAAGTTGCCCGACTGACCGCCGATGGTGATGGCGGCGTCGTTGCCGATCACTTGCGCCGCCACCATCGCCGTAGCCTCCGGAATCACCGGATTCACTTTGCCCGGCATGATCGACGAGCCGGGTTGCAAAGCAGGCAATTCGATTTCACCGAGCCCCGCAAGCGGGCCGGAATTCATCCAGCGCAGGTCATTGGCGATCTTCATCAACGCCACCGCCAGCGCCTTGAGCTGACCGGAAAGCTCCACCGCCGCATCCTGCCCCGCCATGCCTTCGAAATAATTGGATGCCGAATCGAAGCGCACGCCAGTGAGCTTCTTCAGTTCGCGCGCTACCGCCGAACCGAACTTCGGATCGGCATTGATACCTGTGCCAACGGCAGTGCCGCCCTGCGGCAGGCGGCGCATGCGCTTGAGGCTGTCTTCGATGCGTTCGATCGCCGAATCGATCTGCGCCGCCCAGCCGGACAGCTCCTGGCCGAAGGTCACCGGCATCGCGTCCATCAAATGCGTGCGGCCGGTCTTGGGCGTGTTCTTCAATTCGCGCGCGCGACGCTCGATAGTTTTCTTCAAATGCTTCAGCGCGGGCAGCAGCTGTTCGCTGGTCGTGAGCGTGGCGCTGACGTGGATAGCGGTGGGAATCACGTCATTCGAGCTCTGCCCGTAATTGACGTGATCGTTGGGGTGCACCTTAGTGCCAGCCTTGCCCGCGAGGTGCGCAATCACCTCGTTCGCATTCATATTGGTGCTGGTGCCGGAGCCGGTCTGGAACACGTCGATGGGGAACTGGTCGTCGAACTGGCCATCCGCCACCGCCAGCGCGGCCTTGCGAATGGCCGCCGCCTGCCCTTTGCGCAGATAGCCAAGAGCCAGATTAGCCTCCGCCGCCGCGGCCTTGATCAACCCCAGCGCGCGGATGAAAGGCCGCGGCAAATGCAGGCCGGAAATGGGGAAATTGTCGACGGCGCGCTGGGTCTGCGCGCCGTACAGTGCATCGACCGGGACTTTCAGTTCGCCCATGCTGTCGTGCTCGATGCGGTACTGGCTCATGCAGGATTCCTTGGATGGTGAGGCCCGCCGGGGACTATAGGCCGGCTTTCGTTAGAGTCGTGCCAAAGGCTCCGCTGGCCGCGGGGTCCCGGCGCCTGTTGTAAAATGCCCGCTTTCCCTGCTCCGGAACACCTCTCGATGTCCTCCCATGCCCTGACCGCCCTGTCGCCGCTGGACGGCCGCTACGCCAGCAAGGCCGAAGCGTTGCGCCCGATCTTCAGCGAGTTCGGCCTGATGCATCGCCGCGTGCATGTGGAGATCGAGTGGCTGCTGGCGCTCGCCGCGGACCATGGCATCGCCGAGCTGCCCGCGTTCTCGCCGGCCCAGGTAGCCCAGCTCAAGGCCATCGCCGCCAACTTCAGCGTGGACGATGGTGCGCGCATCAAGGCGATCGAAGCGACCACGAATCACGATGTGAAGGCAGTGGAGTACTTCATCAAGGAGCGCATCGGCAACGACGCCGCATTGGCCCAGGCCAAGGAGTTCGTGCACTTCGCCTGCACCAGCGAAGACATCAACAATCTCTCTTACGCGCTGATGCTGCGCGACGCGCGCGAGCAGGTGCTGTTGCCTGCGTTTGACCGCATCATCGCCAAACTGCGCGAACTGGCCCACACCAACGCCGCGCTGCCGATGCTCTCGCGCACCCATGGCCAGACCGCCTCGCCGAGTACACTGGGCAAGGAACTCGCCAACGTGGTGGCGCGCCTGGAGCGTCAGCGCAAACACCTCGCCGCGCTGGAAGTGCCGGGCAAGATCAACGGCGCCGTGGGCAACTACAACGCGCATGCCATCACCTATCCGGAGCTGGACTGGCGCGCGTTCTCGCAGCGCTTCGTGGAAAGCCTGGGCCTGGACTACAACCCGTACACCACGCAGATCGAACCGCACGACGGCGTGGCCGAATACTGCGACGCCGTACGCCGCGCCAACATCATCCTGATCGACCTGGCGCGCGATATCTGGGGTTACATCTCGCTGGGTTATTTCAAGCAGGCACTGAAGGCCGGCGAAGTCGGTTCCTCGACCATGCCGCACAAGGTCAACCCGATCGATTTCGAAAACGCCGAGGGCAACTTCGGCCTCGCCAACGCCCTGCTCGGCCATTTCGCCGAGAAGCTGCCGATCAGCCGCTGGCAGCGCGACCTCACCGATTCCACCGTGCTGCGTGCCCTCGGCACCGCCTTCGGCCACACCCTGGTGGCACTGGAATCGCTGCAGAAAGGCCTGGGCAAACTGACCGTCAACGCCGACCGCCTCGCCGCCGATCTCGATGCGAGCTGGGAAGTGCTGGCCGAAGCCGTGCAGACCGTGATGCGCCGCTACGGTTTGCCGGAGCCGTACGAACAGCTCAAGGCACTGACCCGCGGCCAGGGCATCACCAAGGATTCCATGCGCCAGTTCATCACCGGACTCGACCTGCCGGCGGATGCGAAGCAGCGTCTGCTGGATCTCACACCGGGTGGCTATATCGGTCTGGCCGAGCCGTTGGCGCGCGATATCTGATCGTCGCCGCCGCTTCACCACTGCAATAAAGAAAGGGGCGCCCACTGGCGCCCCTTCTTGTTTCAGGCCGCGGCCTTCTTGATCAGGCCTTCCGCTTCGAGTGCTGCCTGCACCGTGGGGCGCGCGGCGACACGCTGCTGGAAATCCAGCAGTGCCGGGAACTCGGAAAGATCGAGTGCCACATGCTTGGCCCAGTTGGTCACGGTGAACAGGTAAGCATCGGCCACCGTGAAGTGATCGCCTATCAGCCACGGATGCTGGGCCAGGCGCTGCTCAAGCAGGCGGTAGCGCTTGCGCAGATATTCCTTGCGCTCTTCACGCACCGTGTCGGGCGTTTCTGGCTTGAACAACGGCGAATAGCTCTTGTGCAATTCGGAGTTGATATAGCCGAGCATCTCCTGCAGGCGGTAACGCGCCGACGTGCCATTCGCCGGGGCAAGTGCGCTTTCCGGCTTCAAGTCGGCGAGGTATTGCACGATGGCCGGCCCCTCCGTCAGCAGCTCGCCGTTATCCAGCGCCAAGGCCGGCACATAACCCTTCGGATTGATCTGCCAGTAATCCTGATCGCTGGCGGTGCGCTTGGTCTTGTTGTCTACCTTCTCCAGTTCGACCGGGATACCGGCTTCCAGCGCAACGATATGCGGCGACAACGAACACGCGCCTGCGGCGTAATAAAGCTTCATGGCAATGCTCCAAGGTGGGGGTGGACGGAAAACCCCGACATGCTAGCCATCCATGGTTACTCTTGGATACCACCTAACCATAGGTAACCCGTAAAATGCGGTAACCGTCGAGTTACCTGGTTCACATTGGATCAGTCCACATCGGATCAACGTTCATGGGCCTGCCCGTACGCAAGAGCAAAGTCGCGCCGCCACCCGCCTGCCCGCTCAGCGAAGTACTGAGCCTGCTGCGCGGTGCGTGGGCGCCTAATGTGGTTTGGCAGTTGAGCGGCGAAGCCCGACGCTTCGGCGAACTGCGTCATGACATGCCGAAGATTTCCGCGCGCGTATTGAGCGCACGCCTGCGCGAGCTGGAATCCCGAGGCCTGGTGACGCGACGGGTACTGCGCACCTCGCCGCCCTCGGCCGAATATGCATTGACGCCGCTGGGGCGCGAATTGCTTCCGGCCATCGATGCGATCGCCAACGTGGGCCGGAAACTGATCGCGGAATGGGAAACCTTGCCACGACGGGGTAGGTAGTACGGAGAGCCCCACTTCTCCTCCCCCTGCTCGCGACGCGAAGCTAGTCCCCGTGGGACAGGGGGAGGCCGGGAGGGGGTAGCTCCTTGAGAAAACCTTTCCTGCTGCGTTTCCTCAAGTACTCACCCCTCCCCGGCGAGCAGGGGAAGGAGAAGGAGCGACGCTACAGCTTCACTCCACCTCGTCCGATCCCTCGTTGACGCCCTCGAACAAGAACGTCGACAGATAGCGCTCGCCGGTATCGGGCAACATCGCCAGCAACACTGAATCCTGCGGCGCATCCTTTGCCACCTGCAAGGCGGCCGCCAGCGTCGCACCCGACGAGATGCCGACGAAGATGCCTTCCTTCTGCGCCAGCTCGCGCGAGGTGTCGCGAGCCAGCACATCGTCGATCGGCAGGATCTGGTGTGCCACGTTGCGATTGAGCACGGCGGGCACGAAATCCGGCGTCCAGCCCTGGATTTTGTGCGGCTGCCATTCCTTGCCTGACAGCAGTGCCGCACCAGCCGGTTCGCTGGCGATGACCTTGACCTCCGGTCGCGCCACTTTCAGCACCTCGCCCACACCAGTCAGGGTGCCGCCAGTGCCCCAGCCGGTAACGAAATAGTCGAGCCGGCGGCCGGCGAAGTCGCGCAGGATTTCCGGTGCCGTGGTGTTGCGGTGGTATTCGGGATTGGCCGGGTTCTCGAACTGGCGCGCGAGGAACCAGCCGTTCTTTTCGGCCAGTTCGGCCGCCTTGCGCACCATGCCGCTGCCGCGCTCCGCCGCCGGTGTCAGCAGCACCTTGCCGCCGTACGCGCGGATCAGTTTGCGGCGCTCGATCGAGAAGGTCTCGCTCATCACCGCCAC
Organism: Dyella koreensis; assembly: GCF_044904565.1. Classification (NCBI taxonomy): domain Bacteria; kingdom Pseudomonadati; phylum Pseudomonadota; class Gammaproteobacteria; order Lysobacterales; family Rhodanobacteraceae; genus Dyella; species Dyella koreensis. The sequence continues at coordinate 764,907 of NZ_JADIKD010000012.1, forward strand.
GAAGGGGTAGCCGCGCGCCGCACACACCGCCGCCAACGCCACGCCGGTATTGCCGGAGGTCGCTTCGACCACGGTCTGTCCAGGCTTCAGCGTGCCGCGTCGTTCGGCGTCAAGGATGATCGCCAGCGCCAGACGATCCTTCACCGAACCCGCCGGGTTGAAGGCCTCTACTTTGACGTAAAGCTCGACATGCTTCGGCGCCAGGCGATGCAGCTTGACGATGGGGGTATTGCCGATGGTGTCGAGGATGCTGTTGTAGATCATGGGTCACTCCATGGAACCTGAAAGGGAACACCTGAAGGGGATACCTGAAGAAAAAAGGAGCGCGGGCGATAGTGCGCCTGCGCCGGTAAACGGATTGTTTGTCAGGCGCGGCGTGCCGCCAAGCCAGCCAAAGGGCTGATGCTCGCTGGCTCACGGTGAAGACGGCGACTATCCGCGACACCTTCCAGCGGCGGCTTGCCGAACCAGGCCAGCGATGATGCCAGCGCCGCTACCTCGCCGAGAATCAGCAAGGCCGGCGAATGTACCTGATGGGCTTCTGCGCGCTCCGCCAGATGCGCGAGCGTGCCTGTCACTACGCGCTGCTCCGTTCGCGATCCGTTCTCGACCAGGGCAAACGGGGTTTCCGCTGCGCGTCCGTGCTCCAGCAAGTGCTGCTGCAATACGCCCAGCTCGCTGACACCCATATAGACCGCAAGCGTCTGCCGCTCCTGCGCCAGCGCCGCCCAATCGAGGGTATCGTGCGACCCACGGCAATGTGCCGTGACGAAGCGCACCGACTGCGCATGCTCGCGATGGGTCAAAGGAATGCCGGCATAAGCCGCGCAAGCCAACGCGGCGGTAATGCCGGGCACGACTTCATAAGCAACGCCATGCGCACGCAGGAATTCCAGCTCCTCACCGCCGCGCCCGAACACGAATGGATCGCCGCCCTTCAGGCGCACTACGCGCCGACCTGCCGTCGCATGTTCGAGCATCAGCGCATGGATCTGTTCCTGCGTCGCATGATGATTGCCGGCCTGCTTGCCGACTTCGATGCGCTCGGCGTCGCGACGCGCGAGTGCAAGTACTTCCGGGCTGACCAGCCGGTCGTGCAGGATCACGTCCGCCTCGTTCAAGGCACGCAGGCCGCGCAGGGTGAGCAGGCCCGGATCGCCTGGTCCGGCTCCTACCAGCACGACCGAGCCACGACCATCGGTTACGTTCGCCGCCAATGCCCGCTCCGCTTCCGCCTCGGCCAGCGCGGGTTGTCCACGGCGTAGAAATTGCAGCGCCGGCCCGGTGAACAGCTGCTCGTAGTAGGTGCGCCTGGCGCGCAGATCCGGCAGCCGTTCGCGAATACGTTTGCGAAGGCGGGATGCCAGCGTAGCCAGCGGCCCCAGCGCGGGATCGAGCCATGTCTCCAACCGCTCGCGCAGAAGGCGCGCGAGCACCGGTGCATCGCCACCACTGGAAATCGCTATCGTCACCGGCGAGCGGTCCACCACGGCCGGCACATGGAAACTGGACAGCGCCGCATCGTCCACCACGTTGACGAACAAACGGCGTTCTCCGCCGAGCGTCGCAATACGCCGGTTGAGATCGGTGTCACCGGTGGCGGCTATCACCAGCCACGCATCGTCCAGCCAGACCTCCTGAAAATGACCTTCCCTCAGAGTGATGTGGCCGGCAGCAGCCCAGGCACGCAACGCAGGCGAAGCCGATATCGCGCCGACAGTAACCGCCGCGCCCGCCTCCAGCAAAGCCGCTGCCTTACGCTCACCGACCACGCCACCACCGACCACCAGCACAGGCCGTCCGGAGAGATCGGCGAACAAGGGATACAGCTTCATGGGTGGGTGGACTCCACGGGCATATGCCTCTGAGGGCGGATATCTCCACGCTAGGCAGCCCCCGATGGCCGTGCAAATGATTTATGGCCCGCTCCATATGCCGCCGGGTTATGTACCCCGTCGCAAAATACAACGAATTCCCGCGACCTCGTTGACGCGATCATTAAATGGATGTATAGACGTCTAAATCATGCCCACCGAAACGACCATCGCCATGCACGCAACCCCAGCCCTGCTTCATACCAAGGCCGGCATGCTGGCGATGAACGCGTTCTTCCAGGCGCATGCCAGCATGCGATGTACCCCTGCCGCGGACCCGAGCCTGACTACTGCCCACGCCCGCCCACGGATGCTTTCGCATGACCCTGACTCAATTGCGCTATCTCGTCGCCATCGCCGACGCCGGCCTTAACATCACTCTCGCCGCCGAACGCGTACACGCCACCCAGCCCGGACTCAGCAAGCTGCTCAAGCAGCTCGAGGACGAACTCGGCTTCCAGTTGTTCCACCGCAAAGGCCGCAGCCTGGATTCCATCACCCACGCCGGCAGCCACGTACTGGAACGCGCCCGGGCCATCCTGGCCGAAGCCACCAACATCCGCTCCATCGCCGCCAACCTGCGCAACGAGTCGCGCGGCAGCCTGCGCATCGCCACCACCCACACCCAGGCGCGTTTCGCCTTACCCAGCGCCGTCGCCGCACTGAGTCGCCAATACCCGCAAGTCAGCGTGCACCTGCAACCGTCTGCCGATGCGGAGGTGATGGGCCTGCTGGAAGGCGGCCACGTCGACCTGGCCATCGTCAGCACCGCCGGCGCCGCCCCACCCGCTACCGGCATCGCCCTGCCGGCCTATCGCTGGAATCGCGTCGTACTGGCACCCCAACAACACCCGCTCGCCAACCTGGGCCGCCCACCTACTCTCGACGAACTCGCCGCCCAGCCACTGATCAGCTACGACTCCTCACTCAAGGCAACCTCCTCCCTGAGCCGCGCCTTCCACGCCGTCAACCTGCACCCGCAGATCGCCATGACCGCCAGCGACGCCGACCTGATCAAAACCTACGTCCGCGCCGGCCTGGGCATCGGCATCCTCGCCGAAATGGCCCTGCTCCCCAGCGACAACGCCGACCTGCGAGCACTCCCCGCAGACCACCTGTTCCCACCCTGCACCACCTGGATCGTACTCAGACGCGAAAGCGTCCTACGCGAATACGCCCTCGAATTCATCGGACTGTTTGCGCCTCACCTCGAGCGACGCGCGGTCAGTCGGCTGCTGGCGAGCACTGGAACATCGGCCACGCATTGGCCGGCCATTCCGCATTGGCGGGAGCGCGTGGCGTTTGTGACGGCGGATGTGGATTGAAGCTTGCGCAAGTCGTTTGTTGAAATGCATTAAACCCACTACGTAGCAACACTATCCCGAGCACCCACCCCTCACCCCAACCCTCTCCCCGGAGGGGAGAGGGAGCTGCTCTTCTTCTTCTTTGAAAGGCGATGCGAAGCGAGCCCGTAACCGGGTCCCCTGTGAAGCGGTGAGGGTTGGACGAAAAGGCCCCGAAGGGGGCATCGGCATGGATGCCGATGCCTTTTCGACAGGACAGGGATGTCGTGTCGAAAAGCCCGGCCAAGCCTCACGGACCCGCCGGCGAAGCCGGAGGGCGCGTAAGAGGGGTGCCCTCTCTTTTGGTTACTTTTCTCTGGGCAAGCAGAGAAAAGTAACTCGGCCTCCGGCAGGAGGACGAAACCCCGCCGCAGGCGGACCAGAACACGCAGACGCTAAAACCGAGCGATAACACCACTGGATTCCGGCCTACGCCGGAATGACGGATTAGGGGTGGATATCGCAAGCACCCCTCTTAAAGAGAGAGGCAGCAAAGCGCTCAAACCGCAAGCAACCCCCGCTTCCTCAACAAATCAAGAATATGCCCCGCCAACACCGCAGGCACCGCCCCATCCCCATCCACCCGCAACTCCGGCTGCTCCGGCACCTCATACGGATCACTGATCCCCGTAAAGTGCGCAATCTTCCCGGCGCGCGCTTGCGCATAAAGACCCTTGCGATCGCGCGCCTCGCATACCTCCAACGCCGTCGCCACATGGATCTCAATAAAGTCGCCATGCGCCTCCACCAGTGAGCGCGCATCCGCACGCGCATCGGCATAAGGCGCGATCGGCGCGCACACTGCAATGCCGCCGTGGCGCACAATCTCGCTGGCGACATAACCAATGCGCGTCACGTTCGCCGCGCGATCCTCACGCGAAAAACCCAGGCCGCGCGACAAATGCTTGCGCACCTCATCACCATCCAACACCGTCACCGCACGACTGGTGTGCTCGAGCAACTGCGCGACCAGCGCCTGCGCGATGGTGGATTTGCCAGCACCCGACAAGCCAGTGAAGAACAGTGCAAAGCCCCGTGGCGCCTGCGCGGGATGGCGCTCGCGCAGGATCCTCACCACCTCGGGAAAGGAGAACCACGAAGGAATCTCGCTGCCCTCATGCAGATGGCGGCGCAGCTGGGTACCCGAGATGTCGCGCACGTCGTCGTCGGCCGCCACTTCGGTCGCCGGCACATACGTGTCGCGGTTGGCCGCATAAACCATCGCCGGAAACGGTACGACCTGGATGCCCAGCTCGGCCTGATAACGCTCCAGCAACTGCTGCGCTTCGAACGGACCGTAGAACGGCTTGCCACTGGAATCGTTGCCGGGGCCCGCGTGATCGCGCCCTACGATGAAATGACTGGCGCCGTAGTTCTTGCGGATGATCGCGTGCCATATCGCTTCGCGCGGACCGCCCATGCGCATGGCCAGCGGCAGCAGTGACAGCTTGGCGCTGTCGGCGGGGTATTGGGGCAACAACGCGCGGTAGCAGCGCACACGCGTGTAGTGATCCACATCGCCTGGCTTGGTGCGGCCCACCGATGGCTGGATCAACAGCTTCGCGCCCACCTTCTGCGCGGCACGCAAGGTCAGTTCACGGTGGGCACGGTGCATGGGATTGCGCGTCTGGAAGGCAACGATGCGGCTCCAGCCGTTCGCTGCGAACCACTCACGCAGATGGCGCGGCGTGTCGCGCAATTCGGCGAAGTCGTAATGCACGGGCGACTGGATGCCACGCAAGCGGCCACCGAGATAGACCGGCCTCGTGCGCTCGAGCAGTTCAGCCACGCCGGGATGCGCGCGGTCGACCGTACCGAAAACTTGCTGCGCCTCGTGGACAAGATCAGGACGGTAGATGTCCTGCACTTCCAGCACCGCCAGCGGCACACCCTGTATGTCGCGCAGTGCGATTTCGCTGCCGGCTGACAACGACGCGGCAAACTCCTCGCTCACATCGAGCGTGATCGGAATCGGCCATAGCGTGCCATCGGCAAGGCGCAGTTCGTCGACGACGCGACGGTAATCGGCCTCGCCGAGAAAACCCTCCAGCGGTGAGAATGCGCCATTGAGCAACAGCTCCAGATCGCATAGCTGGCGGGTGTTGAGATCAAGCGCCGGCAGACTTGCACTGCGCTGTTTCAGCGCGTCGGCGTCGGCTTGCGGCAGATAGAGGTCTTTGAGCGTGCCGCCATGAGGCGGGATCAATGCGTCTTCTTCAAACGCGGGCTGGATCGGGGCGAGTGCACTCTGGCTCATGATGGTTTCTTTGTAGTGATCGGGGTGGTAACGGCTAGGCGGCTTACGCGAGGCTGTGCAGTCCGCACTCGCGCTTGAGGCCGAAGAAACGGGTGTCCTCCACATCCATGCCCGGTTCCCAGCGCCGGGTGGTATGGGTATCGCCGATGGAGATGTAGCCCTGCTCCCATAGCGGGTGGTATGGCAGACCATGCCGTTGCAGGTATTGGCCAACGTCGCGATCGGTCCAGTCCGCGATGGGGTGGCACTTCCAGCGCTCGCCGCGGCGCTCGATGAAACCGATGCTTTCGCGGCTGCGCGACTGCTGGCGACGCAGACCGGCGAACCAACTGCCAACGCCTAGCTCATCCAGCGCACGCTGCATCGGCTCGACCTTGCGCAGTTGGTTGTAGCGGTCTAAACCGTCTACGCCCTGCTCCCAAAGCCGTCCGTGGCGAGATTCCATCCATGCCCGGCTCAGGGAAGCGCGGTAAACCTTGAGATTGAGCGACAGGCGCGCGGTCAGTTCGTCGATGAACTGATAGGTCTCCGGAAACAAATAGCCGGTATCGATCAGCACCACCGGCAGCCCGGGACGCTGCTGCGTCACCAGATGCAGCGATACAGCCGCCTGCGCACCGAAGCTGGAAGACAGCATGTGGTTGCCTGGCGTGTGCTCCAACATCCAGGCCACACGTTGCTCTGCGCTCTGCTCACCGAGCCAGGCGTTCAACGCAGCCAGCGCCTTTCGTTCGTGCTTGGCCTCCTCCAGCGTGATGCTGCTCATGCGATTACCTCGGCTGGAATGCGCCGCGACGAAACAGGTGCGACCACACCGGTACGCAACAGAAAATCACCGAAGTGTTCGCCCTGCCCGCGCTCGCGGGCATAGCGGGTGAACAGTGGTTCGAGCGCGTCAAGGAGGGTGTCCTCGTCCACATTCTCCCGATACACCTGGTTGAGCCGTTGGCCACTGAAATCCGCAGCCAAGCGCAGGTCGTAGCGGCCGGGTCCGCGACCGACCAGAGCGATCTCGCCGAGATACGGGCGCGAGCAGCCGTTCGGGCAGCCAGAGATGCGCAGCAGAACGGGTGCGTCGGACAAACCATGCTCGCCCAACAACACCTCGACCTTGTCCAACAGATGCGGCAGATAGCGCTCAGCCTCGGCCATGGCCAGGCCGCAGGTCGGCAAGGCGACGCAAGCCACGGCGTGGCGGCGGATGCCGCTGTGCTGGCGGTAACCGTCCAGTCCGTGCGTGCGGACGATCTCGTCGATGCGCGCGCGATCTTCGTCTCGCACGTTCGCCACGATCACGTTCTGGTTGCAGGTAAGGCGGAAGTCGCCCTGATGCACTTTGGCCAGTTCGCGCAAACCCGTCAGCCAGCGGCGCTCGCCCACATCAGCCAGACGACCGGATTCGATCTGCAGGGTCAGGTGCCAGCGACCATCATGCCCCTCGATCCAGCCGTAACGATCGCCGTTGTGGTCGAAGCGGAAGGCGCGCTCGTCTTCCAGCGCAAAACCAAGCCGTGCTTCCAGCTCAGCCTTGAAGGCATCCACACCACGATGATCGAGCGTGTATTTCAGTCGGGCGTGCTTGCGCTCGCTGCGATTGCCCCAGTCGCGCTGTACGGCAACGATGGCCTCCGCCGTGACGAACAGGCGCTCCGGCGGCACGAAGCCGATCACCGTCGCCAAACGCGGATACGTGGTGGGGTCGCCATGCGTCGCCCCCATGCCGCCGCCGACCGCGACATTGAAGCCGCGCAACTCACCCTGCTCGATGATCGCGATCAAGCCCAGGTCCTGCGCGAACACATCCACATCATTGAGTGGCGGAATGGCCAGGCCGATCTTGAATTTGCGCGGCAGATACGTGGCGCCGTACAGCGGTTCGTGCTCGGGCTCGCCGACCAAAGCTTCGCCGTCCAGCCAGATCTCGTGATACGCGCGCGTCGTCGGTGCAAGCCCATCGGAAAGCCTGGCCGCCCAGGCGAAGGCGGCCGCATGCGCGCCCGTCTCCACCGGGTTCGGCGTGCTCACCACATTGCGCACTACGTCGCCGCAAGCAGCGATGGTGCTGGCCAGTGCATCGTGGATAGCGGCGATGGTCGGCTTGAGTTTGCGCTTGATGATGCCGTGCCACTGGAAGGTCTGCCGCGTGGTGATGCGCAGCGTTCCGTTGGCGTGCTCGCGCGCGAGTCGATCGAACACCAGCCATTGCGAAGGAGTCACCACACCGCCAGGCAACCGCGCGCGCAGCATGAAGGAGTACGCCGGCTCCAGCTTCTGGCGGCGCCGCTCGTCGCGCAGGTCGCGGTCGTCCTGTTGGTAGCTGCCATGAAACTTGAGCAGCTTGCCGTCGTCATCGCTGATGGCGCCGGTGACGGGATCGCGCAGGCCTTCGGCAATCGTGCCGCGCAGAAAGCGGCTTTCGGCCTTGATGCGTTCGAATTCGGAAAGCGGGCTGCTCATATCAATACACGTCGCGGGCGTAACGCCCTTGTTGCAGGAGGTCGGCGAGCCAGGCTTTGGCGTCTTCCGGGGATTGGCCGCCATGGGTGGCGACTACGTCGATTAGTGCGGCATGCACGTCCTTGGCCATGTGGGTGGCATCGCCGCAGACGTAGAGATGCGCGCCATCCTTGAGCCACGCATACAGCTCACGGCCGTGTTCGCGCAGGCGATGCTGCACGTAGACCTTGTCGGCGGCGTCGCGGGAGAAGGCCAGGTCCAGGCGATGCAGTGCGCCCTGCTTGAGCGCGTCCTGCCATTCGAGCTGGTAGAGGAAGTCCTGGCTGAAATGGCGATTGCCGAAGAGCAGCCAGTTGCGCCCGCTTGCCGCGATCTCACGACGTTCCTGCACGAATGCGCGAAACGGCGCCACGCCGGTGCCGGGGCCGATCATGATGATGTCGCGCGAAGGATCGGCGGGCAGCCGGAAGCGTTCGTTCGGCTCGATGAAAACAGGAACGCGGCCATCTTCATCGCTCGTGGCCAGGAAGGATGAAGCGGCACCCCAGTGCGGTTCGCCGTGAGCGAGGTAATCCACAGTGGCGACCGTGAGATGCACTTCTTCGCCCACTGCCCTGGCGCTGGAGGCGATGGAATACAGGCGCGGCGTGAGCGAACGCAATGCCACCACCAGCGCATCGGCCGACCATGCGCCGCGATAACGGCGCAACAGATCGATCGGCTGGTACTCGGCCAGCAGACGGGCGAACTCCGCCGCATGTTCCGGTTGCAGTACGCGAGCCAGATCTCCGCTGCCACTTGCCGTGGAATGGGTGGCGACGAAGCTGCGGGTCAGGCGGGTCAACTCGCGCTCACCGCCCAGCCAGCGAGCCAGGGGCAAGCTGCGACCTTCATGACTTACTTCCGTACCGCCATCCAGTTTCAGCACATCCAGCCATTGCCGCACCAGGGCGGGCGGGTTCTGCGGCCACACACCCAAAGCGTCACCAGGTGCGTAATCCAGGCCGGAGCCTTCGAGCGACAGCTCCAAGTGCCGCACTTCCCGCTCGCTGTCGCGCGACACGATGCGCTGGTTCGCCAGCACGGCAGCTTCGAATGGTTGCTCACGGGAATAGATGGTGCGGCTGGGCACTGCCTGCAGATTGGGCACGCGCACGGCCAGGGATGGCGCTTTCGCCACGACCTCGCCCGCATGCTCCAGCACGGTATTCGTCCATGGCGCGGCGACCGCATCGATGTCCACATCGGCCTCGCCCAGCGCAGCGAGACGGGTACCGCCCAACTCCGCCAGCCGGGCGTCGAGCTGGCGGCCGATGGCGCAGAACTGCGGGTAACTGGAGTCGCCCAGGCCGAGCACAGTGAACTGCAGCGAAGGCAGGCGCGGCGCACGCCGTCCGGCGATGAACTCCACCAGGCCGCGCGCGTCATCCGGCGGCTCGCCCTCGCCTTGGGTGCTGATCACCACAGCCAGATAGCGTTCCTGCGCCAGTTCTCGCTGCGGATAGGCATCGGCGCGCACCAGACGCACCGCCAGGCCGGCGGCTTCAAGGCGCTTACTTAACTGTTCGGCGATGCGCCGCGCGTTGCCGGTCTGGCTGCCGTAGAGCACGGTGACTCGCTCGCCCGGCACCACCTCGGCTTTCGGCGCAGCGGAAAACGGCTGGCGTGCGGCAAAGGCCGCGCTGTGCGCCGCCACCCAGTACAACTGATGGGGAGCCAGGCCGTCGAGCAGCCGATCCAGCTGCCGGACCTTTTCTTCCGGCAGCGGCGATGGGGCCGGCGCGGGGGAAACTACTGCGTTCACCGATGCTTCCTTTGGACGTCTATCCGCCTATACGCCCAAAGATACGTTTATCGCTCCATGCTTATGAAAGGATGTATCGACATATGCACATGTCCGATCCATTATTTCCGGGTTAAGCCCCTACCCTTCGCCGGGCTTGCGGCACCGCCCCGGACTACCTGGCACGGCCGGACGGCGGCTGCGCTTACAATGCCCGGATGACCAAGTCCCGCCCCCTCCCCATCGAAGTCCGCGGCTCCGCCCGGCAGCCCCTGGGCATGACCCCGGCGCAGTTCCTCAGCGACTACTGGCAGAAACGCCCGCTGCTGATCCGCAACGCCTTCCCGGGCTTCATACCCCCGATCGAACCGAACGACCTGGCCGGCCTCGCCTGCGAGGAAGCGGCACTGTCGCGCCTGATCATTCATGACGAGAAGCGCGACCGCTGGAGCGTGAAGACCGGCCCACTGAGCGAGGACGACTTCTCCCGCACCCCCGACAGCAACTGGACCCTGCTGGTGCAGGACGTCGACAAATGGGATGCGGACGTGGCCGCCCTGCTGGAGTCGTTCCGCTTCCTGCCGAGCTGGCGGCTGGACGACATCATGATTTCCTACGCCGAGCCGGGTGGTGGCGTCGGCGCCCATGTGGACCAGTACGACGTGTTTCTGCTGCAGGGCCTGGGCCAGCGGCATTGGGCGATCAGTGACGACCCGGCCGCGCCGAAGGATTTCCGCGACGACGTGGAGCTGAAGCAGCTCAAGCACTTCGAGCCCACCCACGAATGGCTGCTGGAACCAGGCGACATGCTCTATCTGCCGCCCGGCGTACCTCATGACGGCACGGCCTTCGGCGGCCCCTGCATGACCTTCTCGGTCGGCATGCGCGCACCCTCGCGCGCCGAGCTGACCGGCGACCTGGCTGATTACCTCGCCGAGCGCCTACCGGACGAACTGCGCTACACCGATGCCGACCTCAAACCTGCCAAATCCGTCGGTGAGATCGATCGCGCCGCCCTGGCCCGCCTCAAACAGGCTTTGTCGTTCGCCGCCGCCATGGACGACGCCTTGCTGACCGACTGGTTCGGCCGCTTTATTACCCGTTACCGCAACGCGCAGGTACCCGCCCACCCGGACAAGCCGATGACCGAGGCCGCTCTGCGCAAGCAACTGGACGGCGGCGCCCAGCTGCTGCGCCACCCTTGGGCGCGGCTCGCCTGGGCCAAGACCAAGGCTGGCGCCACTCTGTTCGTCAGCGGCCACGCCTATCCCGCGCCGGCCGCGTTGGCCGAGCAGCTGTGCGAACAGCGCGTCATCAGCTTCGCCAAATCCCCTGCGGCCACTGAACTGGCCTTGCTGCTGACCTTGGTCAACGATGGCCACTGGCTGCCGCAGAAGGCACGCCGCCGATGAAGTTGCAGGACTTCCATTTGGAACGCGCCGACTGGACCCGCGAGCGGGACCGGGAGGCTTTGCGCGAGATCCGGCTGGAAGTTTTCGTGCAGGAGCAGAACGTCCCCGAAGCGCTGGAATGGGACGAACTGGACGAACCTTCGTCCCATGTCTTGGCCCGCGATGCCGCCGGCCAGCCCATTGGCTGCGGCCGGTTGACCCCGTTGCACAAGATCGGACGGATGGCCGTGCGGCAACCCTGGCGTGGCACCGGCGTGGGTGTCGCGCTGTTGCGCGAACTGATCAGTCGCGCCCGCGCGCTGGGCTGGGCCGAGGTTTCGCTGGATGCCCAGGTAAGCGCCATCGGCTTCTATGAGCGCGAAGGCTTTGTGGCGCACGGCGAGGTCTTCGACGATGCGGGCATCCCGCATCGGCATATGACCCTGGCGCTGACCACCGCCGACCGCCCCGCCCAAGCCGCCGCGGAAAGCCTTCCCGCCGGCAGCCGCAGCGAACAGGCCGACACCCGTCTTGCCTTGCTGCGGCAAGCCAGGTACCGGCTGATGATCTACCAGCCGATCCTGCCCACCGACATCTATAACTCCTCCGCCGAGCTGGACGAGTTGAGGCGTATCGCCACCTCTGGCCGCGGCTCGGAAATCCGCGTGCTGCTGCACGATCCCGCCGCCGCGCTGCGCGACAGCCATCGACTGGTGGCGTTGGCGCAGCGGCTGCCCAGCGTGATGCTGGTCCGCACCCCGATGGAAGAACTCGATCTGGCTTACAGCTCGGCCTACCTGCTTACGGATAGCGGCGGCTATCTGTTCCAACCGGATGCCGGACGGCCTCAGGGGCGCGCGTCCGCCAATGACCGCAGCGGGCAGGCGCCGCTGCAACAGCATTTCAATGAAGTATGGGAGCGCGCGGTCCGCGCGACAGCCCTGCAGCCGCTTGATATCTAAGAGGCCGCTGAACGCCGGATCGGTCCGCCCTCACCGGCGGGCCGGCGCCAAATCCTCCGGCAAACCCTGCGAATGAAGCCTCTACGACGATGGTCGGTACCCCGACACTCGAAATATTGCGCATCAACCCCACTTCAATCGCGTTTCCTGGGTTGCCGCGTCGCAGCACCCCGGGGCTATAATTAACAGGATTTTTCCCCGCCATCCGACTGGGTCGACACTGCGCTTAAGGTGCCGCACTTAGGGGGATGGCTGCAGGCCTACCTTCCCTCACCGGTGGTGACGTGAGCACAAATCTGATTCGCGAGTTCTTTGATTCGTCCCAACTCGCCGGCGGCAATGCCGATTACGTCGAGCAATTGTATGAATCCTGGTTGGCCGACACTTCGTCGGTTCCCGCCGAATGGAGCAAATACTTCGAGACCTTCAAAGGCCGCGAGTCGGGGGACGTTCCCCACTCTGCGGCCATTGCACGTATTGAGGCCGCCCAAAAGCAGCGCGGCCCCGTTGCCGGCGCTCCGGTGGACGATGCCCACGCGCGCAAACAGGCCGCGGTGCTGCGCATCCTTACCGCCTACCGCTCGCGCGGCCACCTGGCCGCCAACCTCGACCCGCTGGGCCTGAGCGAGAAGCTGCCGGCGCCGGATCTCGGCCTGGCCTTCCATGGCCTGAGCGACGCTGACCTGGATACCGAGTTCGACTGCGGCAACTACGCCGGCGGTGGTGTGCGCCTGAAGTTGCGCGACCTGCTGGACCGGCTGAAGAAGGTGTACACCAAGACCCTCGGCGTCGAGTTCATGCACATCAGCAATCATGAGCAGCGCAACTGGCTGTACTCGCGCCTCGAAAAAGCCAACGGCAGCGCCGGGCTGGACAAGGCCGGCAAGCAGCGCGTGCTGGGCGAGCTGACTGCGGCCGAAGGCCTGGAGCGCTACCTGCACACCAAGTACGTCGGCCAGAAGCGCTTCTCGCTGGAAGGCGGCGACAGCCTGATCCCGATGGTCGATGACGTGGTTCGCTTCGCTGGCGACAACGGCATCAAGGAAGTGGTGATCGGCATGGCCCACCGTGGCCGCCTCAACGTGCTGGTCAACATCCTGGGCAAGCCGCCGAAGACGCTGTTCAACGAATTCGAAGGCAAGTTCGAGCACCCGGACGACCCGGCGCACTCGGGCGACGTCAAGTACCACATGGGCTTCTCCGCCGACGTCAAGACGCCGAACGGCGGCACCCACGTGGCGCTGGCCTTCAACCCGTCGCACCTGGAAATCGTCAACCCGGTGGTGGCCGGCTCGGTGCATGCGCGCCAGACCCGCCGCCGCGACACCGAGCGCCAGCAGTCGATGGCTGTGCTGGTGCACGGCGATGCCGCGCTGGCCGGCCAGGGCGTGAACATGGAGTTGTTCAACATGTCGCAGGCGCGCGGTTTCAAGACCGGCGGCAGCCTGCACATCGTGGTGAACAACCAGGTGGGCTTTACCACCTCCAACCCGCAGGACGCCCGCTCCACGCTGTACTGCACCGACCTGGCCAAGATGGTCAACGCGCCGGTGTTCCATGTGAACGGCGACGATCCGGAAGCGGTGATCCAGGCCACGCGCCTGGCGTATGAGTTCCGCAAGCAGTTCCGCAAGGACGTGGTGATCGACCTGGTGTGCTACCGCCGCCACGGCCATAACGAGGCCGACGAACCGGCCGCCACGCAGCCGGTGATGTACCAGATCATCCGCGCCCGCCCGACCACCCGCGACCTGTACGCGCAGCAGCTGGTGAAGGAAGGCGTGATCGCCGACGGCGACGGCCAGAAGATGGTCGACGACTATCGCCAGCGCCTGGAAGCCGGCAACCCGATGACCGAACTGACCAGCGCGCTGGTCAAGGACATCGAGGTGGACTGGAACCAGTTCATCGGCGGCAAGCTGTCCACCCAGACCGACACCGGCGTGCCGAAGGCGCGGCTGGTCGAGCTGGCCAACCAGCTGCTCGATGTGCCCAAGGACATCACGCTGCAGTCGCGCGTAGCCAAGATCTATGACGACCGCCGCAAGATGGCCGCCGGTGAGCAGGCCGGCGACTGGGGCTTTGCCGAGAACCTGGCCTACGCCACGCTCATCGACCAGGACTACAACCTGCGTCTGGTCGGCCAGGACTGCGGCCGCGGTACGTTCTTCCATCGTCATGCCGTGCTGCATGACCAGAAGGACGGCCACACCTTCATGCCGCTCACCAACGTGCGTCCGACCGCCGACGTCGAAGTGATCGACTCGCTGCTCAGCGAAGAAGCGGTGATGGCATTCGAGTACGGCCACGCCACTACCGATCCTTACACCCTGCACATCTGGGAAGGCCAGTTCGGCGACTTCGCCAACGGCGCGCAGGTGGTGATCGACCAGTTCATCAGCTCGGGCGAAGCCAAGTGGAACCGCCTGTGCGGTCTCGCGCTGTTCCTGCCGCACGGTTACGAAGGCCAGGGTCCGGAGCATTCCTCCGCGCGCCTCGAGCGCTTCCTGCAGCTGTGTGCGCTGGACAATATGCAGGTCTGCGTGCCGACCACGCCGGCCCAGGCGTTCCACATGATCCGCCGCCAGATGGTGCGCCCGACGCGCAAGCCGCTGATCGTGATGACGCCGAAGTCGCTGCTGCGCCACAAGCTGGCCGTCTCCACGCTGGACGAGCTCGCCGCCGGCAGCTTCCAGCTGGTGATCCCGGAGCATCGCGATCTGGCGGCCAAGAAGGTCAAGCGCGTGGTGCTGTGCGCCGGCAAGGTCTACTACGACTTGCTGGAGGACGCGGAAAAGCGCGGCGTGACCGATGTCGCCATCGTGCGCGTCGAGCAGCTCTATCCGTTCCCGCGCCCGGAAGTCACGGCCGAACTGGAGAAGTTCCCTTCCGCCAAGGAAGTGATCTGGTGCCAGGAAGAGCCGATGAACCAGGGCGCCTGGTTCCAGATCCGTCATCACCTGCAGGCTTGCGTGAACAGCAAGCAGAGCCTCTCCTACGCGGGACGCGCTCGTTCGCCGGCGCCAGCCGCAGGCCACCTCAATACCCACGTCGCCGAACAAGCGGCGCTCGTCGAGCAGGCGCTGGTCGCGCCGATCGGCACCGACCACTCCGCGGAGTAAGACAAGCATGTCCATCGAAGTCAAAGTCCCCGTCCTGCCCGAGTCTGTCTCCGACGCCACCATCGCGACCTGGCACAAGAAAGCCGGCGACGCCGTGAAGCGCGACGAGAACCTGGTCGATCTCGAAACCGACAAAGTGGTGCTGGAAGTGCCGGCCCCGGTTGACGGCGTCATCAAGGAACTGAAGTTCCAGACCGGCGACACCGTGACCAGCCAGCAGGTGATCGCGGTGATCGAGGAAGGCGCTGTTGCCGCCGCGCCGGCTCCGGCCGCTGCCGCTCCGGCCGCCGCTCCCGCTGCTGCCGCCCCGGCTCCCGCCGCTGCCGCCAAGGGCACCGAAGATCTTTCCCCGGCCGGCCTGCGCGTGGCGACCGAGCAGAACATCGACCCGTCCAAGGTCGCCGGCACCGGCCGCGATGGCCGCGTGACCAAGGAAGACCTGGTCAACTACGGCAAGGGTGGCGCTGCCGCTCCGGCCGCTGCTGCGCCGGCCGTCAAGCCGACGCCGGGTTCGCGTCCGGAAGAGCGCGTGCCGATGACCCGCATCCGCGCCCGCATCGCCGAGCGCCTGATGCAGTCGAAGAACTCCATCGCCATGCTCACCTCGTTCAACGAAGTGAATCTGGCCGAAGTGGTGAAGATGCGTAAGTCGCTCGGCGAGCAGTTCGAGAAGACGAACGGCGTGAAGCTCGGCTTCATGAGCTTCTTCGTCAAGGCCGCCGCGGAAGCGCTGAAGCGCCACCCGGTCGTCAACGCTTCGGTCGACGGCAACGACATCGTCTATCACGGCTACCAGGACATCTCGATCGCCGTGTCCACCGACAAGGGCCTGGTGACGCCGGTGCTGCGCGACGTGCAGGACAAGGGCTTCGCCGATATCGAGAAGGGCATCCTCGACTACGCCAAGAAGGCGCGCGACGGCAAGCTGGGCCTGGATGATCTCCAGGGCGGCACCTTCACCATCACCAACGGCGGCACCTTCGGTTCGCTGCTGTCGACGCCGATCGTGAACCCGCCGCAGAGCGCGATCCTCGGCATGCACGCCATCAAGGAGCGCGCCATTGTCGAGAACGGCCAGGTCATCGCCGCCCCGATGATGTATCTCGCCCTGAGCTACGACCATCGCATCATCGATGGCAAGGACGCGGTGCTGTTCCTGGTCGATATCAAGAACCAGCTTGAGAACCCGCAGCGCATGCTGTTGGGCATCTGATTAGCGCGGGAACGGGGAATGAGGAACGGGGAACGGTGAAAAGCACCTTCTCTGTTCCCCGTTCCCCGCTCCCTGTTCCCGCCTTCAAGAGATAAGAACCATGAGCGACAAATTCGACGTCATCGTCATCGGCGCCGGCCCTGCCGGTTATGTGGCCGCGATCCGCGCCGCACAGCTGGGCCTGAAGACCGCCTGCGTGGACGCCTTCACCGGCAAGGACGGCAAGCAGGCCCTCGGCGGCACCTGCCTCAACGTGGGCTGCATTCCGTCCAAGGCGCTGCTGGATTCCTCCAAGCAGTTCCACAACCTGACACACAACTTCGCGGTGCACGGCATCAGTGCCGACAACCCGAAGATCGATGTGGCCACCTTCATCGGCCGCAAGGACAAGATCGTCAAGCAGTTCACCGGCGGCATCGGCCAGCTGTTCAAGGCGAACAAGGTCACGCCGTACTACGGCACCGGCAAGCTGCTCAAGGGCAACAACGTCGAGATCACTGCCGCTGACGGCAGCAAGCAAACCATCAGCGCCACCAACGTCATCCTCGCTTCCGGCTCGGTGCCGATCGAGCTGCCGTTCGCCAAGTTCGACGGCAAGATGATTGTCGACAACGCCGGCGCGCTGGACTTCACCGAAGTGCCGAAACGCCTGGGCGTGATCGGCGCTGGCGTGATCGGCCTGGAGCTGGGCAGCGTGTGGAAGCGCCTGGGTTCGGACGTGACCATCCTCGAAGCACTGCCGGATTTCCTCTCGGTGGCCGACGCCGACGTCGCCAAGATCGCCGCCAAGGAATTCGCCAAGCAGGGCCTGGCCATCAAGCTGGGCGCCAAGCTGACCAAGGCCGAGGTCAAAAAGAACGAAGTCGCGCTGACCTACGAAGACAAGGACGGCGTGCATGAGCTCGTTGTCGACAAGCTGCTGGTCGCCGTGGGCCGTCGCGCCTACACCACCGGCCTGCTGGCCGACGACACCGGTGTGAAGCTGGACGAGCGCGGCCGCATCGTGGTCGACGCGCACAACCACACCGGCGTCGATGGCGTGTGGGCCATCGGTGACGCCGTGCGCGGCCCGATGCTCGCGCACAAGGGCTCCGAGGAAGGCGTGGCTGTGGCTGAGTGGATCGCCGGCAAGGCGGGCCATATCAATCTCGACACCGTGCCGTGGGTGATCTACACCGAGCCGGAAATTGCCTGGGCCGGCAAGACCGAAAAGGAACTGAAGGAAGCCGGCATTCCGTACAAGGTCGGCACCTTCCCGTTCGCCGCCATCGGTCGCGCTGTCGCCATGAACGAGGCCATCGGCCAGGTGAAGATCATTGCCCACGCTGAAACCGATCGTCTGCTCGGTGCGCACATGGTTGGCCCGGGTGTGTCGGAGCTGATCGCCGAAGCCGTGGTGACGATGGAGTTCAAGGGCTCCGCGGAAGACCTGGCGCGCATCGTCCACGCGCACCCGACGCTGTCGGAAGCCGTGCACGAAGCCGCCCTGTCGGTTGACAAGCGCGCCATCCACAAGGGCAACTGATCGTCGTATCAGGCCATTGACGGCCCGCTCGTGGCGACATGGGCGGGCCGTTTTGTTTCAGCAGCGAGTGAAGCCATGCCTACTCCCACCGCCCTTTGTGTCTACTGCGGCTCTAGCCCCGGCGGCCATCCCGAATATGCCGAACAGGCGCGCGCTTTCGGCACCGAAATGGCCAGGCGCGGCATCACGCTGATTTACGGCGGTGGCAAGGTCGGCTTGATGGGCACCGTGGCCGATGCGGTACTCGCGGGCGGCGGCAAGGTCGTCGGCGTGATTCCGCGCCAGCTGGTTGAGCGCGAAGTGGCGCATCCGAATCTCACCGAGATGCATGTGGTCGAGACCATGCATCAGCGCAAGACGCGCATGTACGAACTCTCCGACGCCTTCGTCGCCCTGCCCGGCGGTTTCGGCACCATGGACGAGATGTTCGAGATGCTGACCTGGGCGCAATTGGGGCTGCACAAATATCCCTGCGCGTTTCTCGACGTGCGCGGCTACTACCGGCAGTTGCGCGGCATGATGGATCACATGGTGGACGAGCGCTTCGTGCGTCCCGAGCAGCGCGATGGCGTATGGTTCGGCGACAGCATGGAAAAGCTGTTCCACTGGATGGAGCACTACCAGGGCGAATACACGCCGAAGTGGATCGACCGCAGCAGTGTCGAAGCCTGAGCGACTTTCTTCCGCCGCCACCGGGAACAGCCATGACCGATGCCGTTAACTCCACCCCGGTGGACTTCCGCGCCTTCCGCATCCATAACGACGACGCCGGCTACCGTGGCGGCATTGAAACGATGAACACGCAGGCGCTGAGCGCAGGCGAAGTTCTCGTGAAGGTGGCCTACTCGTCGGTCAACTACAAGGACGCGCTGGCCGGCACCGGCAAGGGCAAGATCCTTCGCCACTACCCGCTCAATGGCGGTATCGATGCCGCCGGCGTGGTGGCCGCTTCGACCGACCCGGCGTTCAAGGAAGGAGACAAGGTGCTATGCACCGGCAGTGGCCTGTCCGAAACGCGCGACGGCGGCTACGGCGAATACATCCGCCTGCCCGCGCAATGGACCATACCGCTGCCGAAGGGGCTGAGCCTGCGCGAGAGCATGATCATCGGCACCGCCGGCTTTACCGCCGCGCTGGCGCTGCTGCGCATGCAGGATAACCGGCAGACGCCCTCGCTCGGTCCGATCGCCGTCAGCGGCGCCAGCGGCGGCGTGGGCATGCTGGCCATCGATATCTTTAGTCGCGCTGGCTATGAGGTGCATGCGATCAGCGGCAAGGCCGCGCACTTCGATTTCTTGCGCGACCTGGGCGCAGCGCAATGCATCGACCGCCACCAGCTCGCCTTCAGCGGCAAGCCGATGGATTCAGCGCGTTTCGGCGGTGCCTTGGACAACGTCGGCGGACCGATGCTGGCCGGCCTGCTGCCCCTGATCGAGCCCTATGGCAATGTCGCCATCTGCGGTAATGCCGGCGGCATCGCTTTCGAAAGCACAGTGATGCCTTTCATCATCCGTGGCGCCAGCCTGCTGGGCATTGCCTCGGCCGGTACCGCCCGCGACATCCGCGACCGCGTATGGGAGCACCTGGGCGGGGACTGGAAACCCCAGCACCTTGAGCGCATCGCTACCCGCGAAGTCAGCCTGGATCAGCTGCCCGACGTTTTCGGACGCATGCTGGCCGGTGACTCGTTCGGCCGCACGTTAGTGCGGCTGAACACCTCCCACCAAATCTGAACCGACTTGGAAGCGCCGCTTTCGCGGCATAGAATCCATCGAAACAACAAGGGGACCCCCACCTTATGGCACGCATCCTGATCGTCGACGATTCGCCGTCGCAGTTGCTTGGCATCAAGCGCATCGTCGAAAAGCTCGGGCATGAGACCCTGACAGCTGAAGACGGTGCCGCCGGTGTCGAAGTCGCCAAACGAGAGCTGCCCGACCTGATCCTGATGGACGTGGTTATGCCGAACCTCAACGGTTTCCAGGCCACCCGCACCATCAGCAAGGATCCGGCGACCGCTCATATCCCGGTGATCCTGGTGACCACCAAAGACCAAGAGACCGACAAGGTCTGGGGTCTGCGCCAGGGCGCCAAGGCTTATGTGACCAAGCCGATCAAGGAAGAGGAACTGGTCGAGACGCTCAAGGGCCTGTTGCCGGCCTGAGCGGCGTACAGCATCGCGATAATGAAAACGGCGCCTGATGGCGCCGTTTTCATTTCATGCCGCCACTGATTCAGTGCCGCGGGTTGTAACCAGAAAACGCTTTCTGCAATGCCTCGTAGGCTTCGCGCTGCGCTTCGCCTTCCGCCTGGGGTGTACGGATGGAGAGCTCCACCAACTGATCGCCAGGATGCTTGCCGGGCATGCCGCGTCCCTTCAGGCGCAGCTTGCGCCCCGACTGCGAACCCGCCGGAATGCGCAGATCCACTGTGCCCGCCAGGGTCGGCACCGGCACTGAGGCACCCAGCGCAGCTTCCCACGGCGTGATCGGCAGGACGTGCACCACATTGTGGCCATCCAGCCGGAACCGGGCATCGTCGCGGATGCCGACTTCCAGCAACAGATCACCGCTGGGTCCACCATTGCGGCCGGGATGACCCTGACCGGACAGGCGGATCACCTGCCCCGGCTGGATACCCGCCGGAATCTTTACTTCCAGCACCCGCTCATTGCCGCTGCCGTCATGCAGGGCCAGGCGCGTGCGGCCGCCGTCGAAGGCGGTCTGCAGATCGATCTGCACCTGCGCCTGCACATCGCCGCCGCGCTGGGCGCGCGGCGCACCGCGTGGGCCACCGGCGGCGCGTCCGCCAAACAGGCTTTCGAAGAAATCGCTGAAGTCGCCATTGCCGGCGTCGCCAAAATCGAAACCCTGCCCTTGTCCCTGCCCCCAGCCCGGCGGCGGCCGGAACTGTTCGCCGCCGCGGTAGCCGCCGGCGCGCACCTGATCGTAGGCGCGTCGCTTCTCGGCATCGCGCAGGACTTCGTTGGCCTCGTTGATGGCTTTGAATTTCTCTTCGGCGCCCGCGTCCTTGTTCTTGTCCGGATGGTATTTGCGGGCGAGCTTGCGATAAGCCGCCTTGATCTCGGCTTCGCTGGCCTCGGGCTTCACGCCCAGGGTGTCGTAATAATCTTTGAATTCCACAGCCTCTCCCCGGCCTTAGACTCAATCAACGCAGACGGCCCGCTGCGGATCATCGTCCGCAGCGGGCCTCCTAGCAATACAACGCGCTGAGAAAAGCGCGCTCAGTGCGTGGTGTTGATGGCGATGCGACGCGGCGCAGTCTCGGCGCGCTTGGGGATCACCACTTCCAGCACACCGTGTTTGCCGTTGGCGATGATGCCTTCGGCATCCGCGCTATCCGGCAGCGCAAAGCGGCGGAAGAACGCACCGTAGCTGCGCTCCTGGCGGGTAAAGCGTGGACCCTGCTCTTCGCTCTCCTGCTTGCGCTCGCCTTTGATGGTCAACACGCCCTTGTCCATGCTCACCTCGATATCCGCCGGGTCAATGCCGGGGATGTCCGCGAGAATGACAAAGCGTTTGTCGTCTTCCTTGATATCCACGCGCGGCGCCCAGTGGCTGGCCGTATTGGCCGTACCGACCTCGTCGGCGTTCAGCAGGCGATCGAAGACCTGGCGGATATCGCCCAGATGGTTATTGCTCCAGGAAAGATTGCGACTCAGGTTCATGGGATAGCTCTCGTCTCAATAGGGTGCGGTGCCATCACCGCCTGACTGCTAGATAGGTGCGGCCGGTGGCGATTCAAGACGACAGACAGGCCACGCAAGCGCTAGCATCTGTGCGCTTACCCTCCCTTAAGAGTCCCCGCCATGACGATCCAGATCGGCCAACCCATCCCCGACGTCGAGATCAAGACCATCGTCGATGGTGGCATCCATCCACGCCACACCGCCGAGCTGTTCACGGGGCGCAAGGCGGTTTTGTTCGCCGTGCCCGGCGCATTCACTCCCACCTGCTCCAACAAACACCTTCCCGGCTATGTGCAGCACTTTCAGGATTTCCGCGAGCGCGGCATCGAGGTGATGTGCCTGGCCGTGAATGACGCCTACGTCATGCAGGCCTGGGCGCAAAGCCAGCAAGTGCCCTCGGGCATGCTGATGCTGGCCGATGGCAACGGCAGTTTTACCCGCGCGCTTGGATTGGAGCTCGACGGTACCGCCTACGGCATGGGCCTGCGTGCGCGGCGTTTTGCGTTGTATGTAGTAGATGGCGTGGTTGAGCAATTGCACGTGGAAGCACCCGGCGAGTTCCGTGTCTCCAGCGCCGAAGCCATGCTCGCTGCTGTTGGAGACTGACCCTATGCACGATGCCGTCGAGATACGCGAAGGCGGGCTGGATCATCCTGCGGTTATCCGGCTGCTGCAGGAGCATCTGCAGAGCATGCATCTGCACTCCCCGCCGGAAAGCATTCACGCACTCGATCTCGATGCCTTGCGTGGGCCGGACATCAGCCTCTGGACGGCGTGGCAAGACCAGGAGCTGCTGGGTTGCGGTGCGCTCAAGCAGCTCGACACCGCGCACGGTGAACTCAAATCGATGCGCACAGCATCCAGCTATTTGCGCAAAGGTGTCGCCAGTCTCTTGTTGCGGCATTTGCTGGAGGAAGCCAGGCAGCGCTCCTATCACCGCCTGAGCCTGGAAACCGGCTCCATGGAGGCATTCGCTCCGGCCCGCCGCCTCTACGCCAGTTTCGGTTTCGAGGCTTGCGAACCGTTTGCGGATTACATCGACGATCCCAACAGCGTATTCATGACGCGAGCGTTGTAGTTGCGACCAGTGCGTCGGCAAATGTTTCGAAGCCCGTCGGCGTGCTATTGGCAGCGTTACGGCCTTCCAGTGAATGGATGCGGCCTTCATTGATGGCCTGCGCCAGTTCCACGTACAGATGCGCGAGGTTTTCGGAGAAGCCAGCCTGACACAGTAAGCCGGTCATCGCTTCGTATGGCACCTGCTCATAGGCAAGGTCGGGCATGCCAATGCGTTCGCCGATCAGGCGTGTTGCTTCCGCGTAGCTGAGATCGCGTGGCCCGAGCAGTTCGCGCACCACAACGCCATGCCAGTCCCGCGCCACCAAGGCTTTGGCAGCGGCGTCGGCGATATCGCGGGTGGCAATCATCGGAATCGCCACATCGGGAGCCATGGCGTCGCCATACATGCCAAGCTGCTTGATCGTTTCCAGCGACGCATTGAAGTTCTCGAACAAGGCACCACTGCGCAGGATCAAGGCGTTGATGTTTCCCATGTCGCGCAACCGCGCCTCATGCGTATGCAGGCTCGCGATGGGACCGTTGCCCGCTGGCAGATCGGCGCCGACGCTGCTGTGGAAAACGACATGGCTGACGGCACTTCTGCGCAACGCCTGCACGACGGCTTCACCCTGCGCGTTCTGCATGGCGTGATAGTCGGGTGTCTGCACGTCATAGGCGAGCAAGGTGTAAACCGCAGCGGCGCCGCTGAACGCTTCCGCCAGAAAGCCTGCATCGTCCGGCTCGCCGGCAAGTACCTCGGCACCCGCCTGGGCCAGTGCCTGCAATCGCTGTTTTGAGCGCCCAAGGGCGCGGACGGACTGGCCCGCCTGCAGCAGTCGTTCGACCAGTCGGGTACCGGTATGTCCGGTGGCTCCCATTACCGTAATCATGTGATTCTCCTCGCATAGGGATGACGGCAAAGGCGGCTGCCTTTGCACGGTTACCAGTCTGTGCGGCGGGTGTGGAGACCACCATGATGGCGAGTCGCCGTTTTTTGTCCGTTCGTCCACAATCCAGTTCCTCACGGTCCCGCGCGGGAGGACATGCCTGCCATGAATAGCCCGGACGTCTGGACGCCCATCGACCCGCTGGGTGAAGCGCTGCACTTTCTCCGCATGAGCGGCACCTTCTATTGCCGCTCCGAGTTCACCGCGCCATGGGGGCTCGACCTGCCGCCGATGCCGCAATGCCTGATGTTCCACGTCATCACCACCGGCCAGTGCTGGCTGGAAGTCGAAGGCGAAGCGCCTCAGCCGTTGCAACCCGGCGACCTTGCCCTGGTATCCCGCGGCGAAGGGCATCGACTGGTCAGCACACCCGGCGCGACCGCTGCACCGCTGTTTGATTTGCCGCGCGAAATGATCAGCGAACGCTATGAAGTGCTGCGCCAAGGCGGCGGAGGTGCCAATACCAACCTGATCTGCGGCGCCGTGCGTTTCGACCACCCGGCGGCGCATCAACTGATCCAGCTATTACCTAAGGTCATCCGCATCCAGCCCCGTCCTTCACCACATACGGACTGGATCAGGGACACCCTGCGTTTCATGGCGGCTGAGGCGGAGACGCTGCGCCCTGGCGGCGAAACCGTGATCACGCGGCTTGCCGATATTCTGGTGATCCAGGCGATCCGTGCCTGGATCGAGCGCGATTCCGCCGCGCAGAGCGGATGGCTCGGTGCCTTGCAGGACAGGCAGGTCGGTCGCGCCTTGCAGCTCATCCATCGCGATCCCGCACGCACCTGGACGCTGGCAACGCTCGCCGCCGAGGTCGCGATGTCGCGTTCGGCTTTCGCGGCGCGCTTCACCGAACTGGTCGGCGTACCGGCGATGCACTACATCGGGCGCTGGCGCATGCACATAGCACTGACCCGATTGAAAGAAAGCCACACCACTATCGCCGACCTTGCCAGCCAACTGGGCTACCAATCCGAAGCGGCCTTCAACCGCGCCTTCAAACGCTATATCGGCGTACCGCCTGGCACGGCGAGACGGCAGGCGGATGCCGCCTGACCTTCAGCACTGGTGGGTCGTGTGCCACCAACCCAGGGTACGCGGCAGAACATGCGGCTTCGCGCGTGGGAGATGGAACCATGCTTCATCTGCCGAAAGCTGTCCGGCATCTGGCTTGTGCAGTACTGATCTGTCTTTCAGCACCGGCCGTTGCGCAGCAACGCGAACCGGTACTGCAATCGTTTGACTTGCAAGTGCCGTGGCGTCCCCAGCCGATCAACATCGATGGCAAGCAGCAACTGATCTATGAGTTGCACCTGCGCAGTTTCGCGCGGGAAGTGCTAACCCTGAAGCGATTGCGGATTGTCGATCGCACTACCGGCGCCACGCTGGACGACTTGCAGGGAGCGGCCTTGCAGGCCGTGATCGGCCGACCGGACTTGGTGACCAAAGATCCACAGCAGCTTCCGCCCGGCAGCCAGGCCATGATCTATCTGTCGCTGCCGTTCACCTTGAAGGAGGCGGACACTCTCTCGCATATCGTGGATTTCGATACCGCCGACAGCGCACAACTTCGCCACGCAAGCATCGAAGGTGCCCGGATTGTCGTAAACCAGCCGACACGACCGTTGCTGCTGGGCCCTCCGTTTCGCGACGGTATGTGGACCGCGATCTACGATGCGTCATGGCCACGCGGGCATCGCCGCGTGCTCTACGCAGTCGATGGTGCGGTTCACATCCCTGGTCGCTTCGCGATCGACTGGATCAAGGTCGATCGCAAGGGCCGCTACGTCCACGGCGATGCTGACAAGGCGAAAGACTGGCTGGGCTATGGGGCGGACGTGCTCGCCGTGACGGATGGCGTCATCGCCTCCGCCCGGGACGACATGCAGGAGAACCCTTCGGTTCTCGCCAATGCCCGCAACAAGGTGCCGCTGGAACAGGCCAGCGGCAACTACGTCACTATCGATCTGGGCGACGGGCGCCATGTGTTCTACGAGCACCTCAAGCCCGGTAGCGTGCGCGTAAAACCGGGAGATCGCGTGCGCCGCGGCCAGGTCATCGGGCAGCTCGGTTACACGGGAGAATCGACCGGGCCGCATTTGCATCTGCATGTAGCTGATGCGAACTCGCCCTTGAATGCAGAGGGCGTCCCCTACGCGTTTGAACAATTCCACGTGCTCGGTGCGTATCCATCTATCGACAGCTTCGGCAAGAGCGAGCCGTGGCAGATCTCGCCAGACAAGGACAACAACCGGCAGCGAGCAACCTTGCCAGCACCGCTGGCTGTGGTGGAGTTTCCCGCGATGCCCTGATCAATGCTGGTAAGAAATATCTAATTGAATAGTCTTATTCAAGCGCGTACATCTGCCCCTAAACAAGCTCATTGCCAAGGGGTTATTTATGACATCGCACCACACTGCACCGACCTTCCTCGCATCACTGACGCTGCTGGTCTTGCTATCAGCCAACGCAGCCACCTCATCCGGCGTTATCCATTTCCGTGGTCTGATCTATGCGCCTGCTTCGGCCTCCCAAAGCTTTGCGCAGAGATCGCACGTCATCAGAGAAGCGCCGGCCCATATCGACACACAACCATTGCAAGCATCGCGCGCGCGGATGCCACTGGATTTGTTGGATTACTTCGCTGGCTATGCGAGTCCGGCGGCAACCGTAGTAACGGCGCGATACAACTAACCCGCTCCCAAAAAGAAACCCGGCCGAAGCCGGGTTTCTTTGGGTCGTGACAGAAAAGGATCAGGCTCCGTTACCGTCGGGCTCGGCCGAAACCGGATCCGCCGGCGGCAGCGTCTCCGACACCTCGCCTTCTTCACCGTTTTCTTCATCCGCATCCAGACGCACTACGCTGACCAGTGCCTCATCCGCCGGCAGGCGGATCAACGTTACGCCCTGCGTGTTGCGGCTCAGCTGCGAAACCTCCGCCACGCGGGTACGCACCAGGGTGCCCTGGTTGGAGATCAGCATCAGCTCGTGCGCCTCGGTGACCTGCACGGCCGAGACCAGCGGGCCATTGCGTTCCGAGCACTGAATGCCAATCACGCCCTGGGTGCCGCGGCCCTTCTTCGGGAACTCGTCGAGCACGGTGCGCTTGCCATAACCGCGTTCGGTAGCGGTGAGGATGTCACCTTCCGACGCAACGATCAGCGACACCACTTCGGCCTTATCGGCGAGCTTCATGCCACGCACGCCGGTAGCGGTACGGCCCATCGAGCGCACCTCACCTTCGTCGAAGCGCACGGTCTTGCCGTTGGAGGCGAACAGCAGCACGTCGCTGTTGCCATCCGTCAGCTCGACACCGATCAGCGCGTCGCCTTCGTCGAGATTGATCGCGATCTTGCCCTTCTGCAGCTGGAAGGCGAACTCCGTGAGCGGCGTCTTCTTCACCGTACCGTGCTTGGTGGCGAAGAAGACGTAACGGTCATCGGTGTACTCGCGTACCGGCAGCACCGCCTGCACCTTCTCGCCTTCGCCGAGCGGCAGCAAGTTGATCATCGGCTTGCCGCGCGCGTTCGGACCCGAGTCCGGCATCTGGTAGACCTTGAGCCAATAGACGCGACCGGTGCTGGTGAAGGTGAGCAGCGTGTCGTGGGTATTGACCACCCACAACTGCTCGACGAAATCCTCGTCCTTCAAGGCGGAAGCGGAACGACCCTTGCCGCCGCGGCGCTGCGCACGATACGTACTGGCCGGCTGGCGCTTCACATAACCGGTATGCGACAGCGTGACTACCACGTCTTCCGGCGCGATCAGGTCGAGGACATTGAGGTCTTCCTGCGAATGCTGAATCTCGGTGCGGCGTGCATCGCCGAACTCTTCCTTGATGACCTCGAGCTCGCCGCGGATGACCGACAGCAGGCGTTCCGGATCTTCAAGGATCTCAATCAAGCCACGAATGACTTCGAGGATCTGGCGATATTCGTCGGAAAGCTTTTCCTGCTCCAGGCCGGTCAGGCGATGCAGGCGCATCGCCAGGATTTCCTGGGCCTGGACGTCCGAAAGCTGATAGCCGTCGCCCTTCAGGCCATCACGCGGATCCATGTCTTCCGGACGCGACGCTTCAGCACCCGCGGCAGCAAGCAGACTGGAAACCATGCCCGGCTGCCATTTGCGCGCAAGCATGCGCTCACGCGCTTCCTGCGGCGATGCCGACGTGCGGATCAGCTCGATCATCTCGTCGATATTGGCCAGCGCGACGGTGAGACCTTCAAGGATATGCGCGCGAGCGCGAGCCTTGCGCAGTTCGAAGATGGTACGGCGCGTGACGACTTCACGCCGATGGCGAATGAATGCCTCAAGAATTTCCTTGAGGTTCAACAGCCGCGGCTGGCCATCCAGCAACGCGACCATATTGATACCGAAGGTGACCTGGAGCTGCGTCTGCTGGAACAGGTTGTTCAGCACCACGTCCGCCATCGAATCGCGGCGGATCTCGATAACGACGCGCATGCCGTCCTTGTCGGACTCGTCGCGCAGTTCGCTGATGCCTTCGAGTTTCTTTTCCTTCACCAGCTCGGCGATCTTCTCGATCAACCGCGCCTTGTTCACCTGATACGGCAGCTCATGGACGATGATCGTCTCGCGGCCGTTCGATTCGGTTTCGATCTCGGCCCGCGCGCGGACGAGGATACGACCACGACCGGTGCGATAGGCTTCGATGATGCCCGACGAACCATTGATGATGCCCGCCGTCGGGAAGTCCGGCCCCGGGATGAACTGCATCAAGTCTTCGATCGACAGCGATGGATCGTCGATCAGCGCGATCGTCGCCGCGACCACCTCAGTGAGGTTGTGCGGTGGCACGTTGGTCGCCATACCCACGGCGATACCGGCGGAACCATTGATCAACAGATTCGGAACACGCGTCGGCAGCACCAACGGCTCGTGCTCGCTTTCGTCGTAGTTCGGCCCGAAGTCGACAGTCTCCTTGTCGATATCGGCCAGCAGCTCCTGGGTGAGGCGCGCCATACGCACTTCGGTGTAACGCATGGCCGCAGCGTTGTCGCCGTCGACCGAACCGAAGTTACCCTGGCCGTCGACCAGCATGTAGCGCAGCGAGAATGGCTGGGCCATGCGGACAATGGCGTCATAAACCGACGCGTCGCCGTGCGGGTGGTATTTACCGATAACGTCACCGACCACGCGGGCCGATTTCTTGTACGGCTTGTTCCAGGCGTTGCTCAGTTCGTTCATCGCGAACAGCACGCGACGATGCACTGGCTTCAGACCATCGCGAACATCCGGGAGGGCGCGGCCTACGATCACGCTCATGGCGTAATCGAGGTAGCTCTGACGCATCTCGTCTTCGATATTGACGCGAATGACTTCTTTGGCGAGTTCTGCCATCAATCGGCTTCCCTGGTGAAGAAAAAAGGTCGCAACACACGCGCTTTAGTCGCGTGCGCAAACGACCCGCAGACAACGTTCCGAGTGTAACACGAACGACGTCAAAGCGACAGTATTTATTTCAATAAAATCAAAGGTTTAAACGGTGCTTTTGGAGCCTTTAAAAAGCACCCCGCGCGCTGTCGAAAAATTGACCAGCGCAGCCACCAGCGAGCCCACTGCCACAGCGATCGCTGGCCAGGGCCGCAACGGCGGAAAGGCCATCAGCATGAAAGCGTAGGCGGCGTAGTTGATCAGCGCACCGGCGGTCATCAGCCCCATCCAGTGCAACCACTCCACCAGCAGTGAGCGACCGCTCTGGCGATGCGCGAAGGTGTATTGCCGATTCCACCACCAGGTAGCCGTTGCGGCCAGAAGGAACGAAACAAGGCGCGCGAGATAGGGATTCCAGCCACCCAGGCCAACCAGTGCTTGCACAACACCGGCATCGACCACCAGGCCAATGACGCCGCCTACGAAGAACAGGCCAGCCTCGCGCTGCAGCTTCATGAACCGAACAGCGCCTGCATGGCCAGGGTCGTGGGACGTTCGATGACGCCGCGCTCGGTAACGATGGCATCGATCAGTTCCGCCGGCGTCACGTCGAACACCGGATTCCACGCTTCGGCACCCTCCACCACCGTGCGCTGGCCGGCGACAGCCAGCAGCTCAGTGGGATCGCGCAGCTCGATCTCGATGTCTTCGCCCGATGGCGTCGCCATGTCGACCGTGGACGACGGCGCCACCACCATGAACTTCACACCATGATGGCGAGCGGCAATCGCGAGCTGATAGGTACCAATCTTGTTGGCGGTATCGCCATTCGCAGCAATGCGGTCCGCCCCCACGATCACCCATTGCACTGCACCAGAGCGCATCAGATGGGAGGCGGCTGAATCGGCAATCAGCTTGGCCGGAATGCCATCACGCACCAGCTCCCACATGGTGAGGCGTGCGCCCTGCTGCCACGGGCGCGTCTCGCCCGCATAGACCTGCTCGATGCGGCCGGCGCTGACGCCGGCGCGAATCACGCCCAAGGCCGTACCAAAACCGGCAGTGGCGAGGGAGCCCGTGTTGCAGTGGGTCAGCACGCCCGAGTGCGGCGCGATCAGCCCGGCGCCCAGTTCGCCCATGTGGCGATTGGCCGCCAGATCTTCGTCCTGGATCGCCTGCGCTTCGCGTTCCAACGCCATCGCATCGGCACCGGTGGCGATACGCGCTTTCATGCGATCCAGCGCCCACATCAGGTTCACCGCGGTTGGCCGTGCAGCGCGCAATTGGGACAGCGCCTGCTCCAGCGAAGCGCCTTGCTTCGCTGCCAGCACTACACCCCATGCGGCCGCGATACCGATCGCCGGCGCGCCGCGCACGGCCAGGTCGCGGATGGCTTGGGTCACTTCTCCGGCATTACGGCAATCGATCCAGCGCTCCTCGCGCGGCAACAGGCGCTGGTCGAGCAGGCGCAGGTGATCGCCCTGCCATTGCACCGCGCGGATGCGGTCGTAACGGTCGTAGTCCATGGTCATGCGGGTTATTCACTCGTACAAAAAAGCAAAGGCCTGCGGATGGTGGGGCCGCAGGCAGCTGTGTGGGAAATCGCGCCGGGCAAAAACGCCTTCAGGTCGCTTCCGGCATCACCAGCCACAGGATCAGATAGAGCAGGATACCGGAGCCGCCAAGCAGGGTCAGGATGATCCAGCCCACGCGCACAATGGTGGGGTCCCAACCATAATATTCGGCGATGCCACCACACACTCCGGCCAACATTCGCTGGCTGCTGGAACGGCACAGTCGTTTCTCGTTGCTCATGCAGGCTCCGCTGACGAAGATCAATCGCGCGACCGCAACCACTGATGGATGGCCGGCGGCACTTCGCGCTGAGCGCGACCGGACACATAGATGCCGATATGCCCGCCCTTGAAGGCAAGCTGGGTGTAGTCGGTGGTGCCGACGTGCTTGCCTAACGCACGCGAGGCGTCTGGCGGCACTAGGTGATCCTGCTCGGCAAAGATGTTGAGCACTGGCTGAGTCACCATACCCAGATCCACCGGCTTGCCGCCGATGATGAGCGTGCCCTTCACCAGCTTGTTGCCTTGGTAGAAGTCCTTGATGAACTCACGGAACGCTTCGCCCGCCTGGTCCGGCGAATCGAAAATCCAACGCTCCATGCGCAGGAAATTCTCCAGCTCCTTCCGGTTATCGAAGATGTCGACCAGGCTCACGTACTTCTGCTGGTTGAGCCGCACCGGCTTGAGTGTGAGGTAAACCCAATTCATCAGCTCGGCCGGAATATTGCCCAGCGTATCGACGAACAGATCCACGTCCAGATCCTGCACCCAATGCGAGAGCATGTTGTCCGGCGTCTGGAAATCCACCGGCGTCACCATGGTGATCAGGTTCTTCACTTTCTCCGGGTGCATCGCCGTATAGCACAACGAGAACGCGCCGCCCTGGCAGATACCGAGCAGGTTGATGGCTTCCAGACCATGACGCCGCCGTACGACGTCGACGCAGCGGTCGAGATAGCCGTTGAGATAATCGTCCAGCGTCAGCCAGCGATCGGCGCCATCCGGGTAACCCCAGTCGATCAGATATACGTCTTCGCCCTGCTCCAGCAGATTGCGCACCAGTGAGCGATCGGCCTGGAGGTCAGTCATCCACACGGTATTGACCAGTGCGTAGACGATCAGCAGCGGCGTCTTGGAGGTCGGCTTACCCGTACCTTTGAAATGCCAGACGGTAAGTTTGTCTTCGCGATAGATAGCTTCGCGCGGCGTATTGGCGTAGTCCGGCTCATGCAGGCCGCGCAGACTCTCCACACCAGCAGCAAGCTTACGCTGGAAAGCGGTGATTTCGCCGAGGACCTTGGCCGGATCGATGCGTAGAGGCGTGAACATGCAGAATCCTTACTTGCGCTTGCGCGTAGCGCCGCGTGCTGCGGGTCCGGTGGTGGCACGGCGGCTCGGGGCTGACTTGCGGACACGGGTCGTATCCACATCCAGCGGCGCGGAGGCTGTCTTCTTTACCGCGGCGGTCGCGGCGGCGGGGCGGTCAGCCAGCTTGCGCTTGAGCGCCGCCACTTCGGCCCGCAAGGCAGTGACTTCATCATTCGCAGCAACGGGCGATGCGGCATTGGCACGCATCTCGCGCCGCAATTCCTGCAGGCGCTTGCCCAAGGAAGAAACCTCGCTGCGAGTGGGCATGCCCAGTTCGCGGCAAAGCGCTTCAAGCTGCTGTTGCTGCAGTTGGCGCACCTGCATCTGCGCGTTGACCATCGCACCATAGGCTTCGCGGAATTCGTCGGAGAGTGCGATCTCCGCGTACGCTTCTTCAGCGGCATCCACCCACAGGTCATAAAGCGCCTTGAGCGATTCGACCTGCCGGCCCGGCTCCATGTGTTGCGCGAGTTTTGCCTGCAACTGCTCGAACCCTTGCGCATTGGCACGCAGGATCAGCGACTGATAGTGCGCGGAGGTTTCCGCGTAGGCGCGCATCGCCTCGGCAAGCGCCTGCTGCTGCATTTGCCGCTCTCGCGTATAGCCAAACGCAGGCATGTCACCCAGGCCCGGCAGGTCGCCAAAACCGTGCGGCTGCATCGCTTGCAACCAGGCCTGCCATTGTTGGGCGAACCCTTGCGCTGCCGCGTTATCGATGCCAGCGAAGGCTTGCGCGAACGGCTGGCTACCGCCTGTGAACAGGTTGCGCAGCGATTGCTGCCAATCCTCCTGCACCTGCCCGACGATGCCGCTGGTGGCGGCAGTCTGCAGCCATTCGGCGTAGCCCTTCAAACCGCCCAGGGCGCGTGTCAGCAAATCGTCGGCCGATGAAGGGGCGACAGGTCTGAATGGATTCGGCGCCCCTCCCTGCAGCGATTGCATCCAGCCATCCCAGGACTGCTGCGCCCATGCCTGGTATTGCTTCATGAAATCGGGGGCTTGGTCGCTCATGCCTGCATCCTCGTCGCTACTCGGACATCCTAGCAAAAGGATGCATGGATGAGTCCCGCACACGCACAAACACAAAAGCCCGGCTTGCGCCGGGCTTTTGCTTGAAACAGGACATCACAAAAACGATTAGACGCT
Source organism: Dyella koreensis (assembly GCF_044904565.1). Taxonomy (NCBI): domain Bacteria; kingdom Pseudomonadati; phylum Pseudomonadota; class Gammaproteobacteria; order Lysobacterales; family Rhodanobacteraceae; genus Dyella; species Dyella koreensis. Next base: position 798,037 of record NZ_JADIKD010000012.1, read on the forward strand.
GGCGCCCTCGTCCTCGGTCACCGCCTTCATGGACAGGCGGATACGGCCCTGCTTGTCCACTTCGAGCACCTTGACCTTGACGATGTCACCTTCCTTAAGCTTGTCGGAGACCTTCTCCACGCGCTCGCTGGAAATCTGCGAGACGTGAACGAGACCGTCCTTGCCCGGCATGATCGTGACGAACGCGCCGAAATCCATCAGCTTGGCGACCTTGCCTTCGTAGATGCGGCCCGGCTCAACGTCGGAGACGATCTGCTCGATGCGCGCCTTGGCCGCATTGGCCGCCTCGCGATTGACCGAGGCGATCACAACCGTGCCGTCGTCGCTGATGTCGATGGTGGTGCCGGTCTCTTCGGTGATCGAGCGGATGGTGGCGCCGCCCTTGCCGATGACTTCGCGGATCTTGTCCGGGTGGATCTTGATGGTGAGCAGGCGCGGGGCGTATTCGCTCATCTCCGAACGCGGCGTGCTGATGACCTTGGCCATCTCGCCAAGGATGTGCAGACGACCACGCTTGGCCTGCTCGAGCGCCACCTTCATGATCTCTTCGGTGATGCCGTCGATCTTGATGTCCATCTGCAGCGCGGAGATGCCATCGGCGCTACCGGCCACCTTGAAGTCCATGTCGCCGAGGTGATCCTCGTCGCCCAGGATGTCGGACAGCACGACGAAGTCGTCGCCTTCCTTCACCAGACCCATGGCGATACCGGCCACCGGAGCCTTGAGCGGCACGCCGGCGTCCATCATGGCCAGCGAGGAACCGCAGACCGAAGCCATCGACGAGGAGCCGTTCGACTCGGTGATCTCGGAGACCACACGCAGCACGTACGGGAACTCTTCGATGCTCGGCTTGACAGCCTGCACACCGCGCTTGGCGAGGCGGCCGTGACCAATCTCACGACGCTTCGGCGCGCCGAAGCGACCGGCCTCACCCACCGAGAACGGCGGGAAGTTGTAGTGGAACAGGAACGGATCCTTCGACTCGCCTTCCGGCGCGTCGATGATCTGTGCGTCACGGGTGGTGCCGAGAGTGGCCACGACCAGCGCCTGCGTCTCGCCACGAGTGAACAGGGCCGAGCCGTGGGTACGCGGCAGCACGCCGACGCGCACGCTGATCGCGCGCACGTCATCCAGCTGGCGGCCGTCGATGCGGACCTTGGTCTTCAGCACGCTGTCGCGCATGGTGCGGTACTCGAGCTCGGCGAATTCCTTCGCCAGCTCGGCCGTCGGCCAGGCCTTCTCTTCAGCCTGCGCCTTGAGCGACTCCAGCACGTCCGACTTGATCGCAGCGATCGCGTCGCGGCGCTGCAGCTTGTCGCGCACCTGGAAGGCTTCCTCCAGCTTGTTGCCGACGGCGCCCTTGACGGCAGCGATCAGCGACTCGTCGCGCGACGGCGGCTGCCAGTCCCACGACGGCTTGGCTGCCTCGGTGGCCAGCTCGGCGATCGCGCGGATGGCCGACTGCATCTGCTGGTGACCGAACATCACGGCACCCAGCATCACTTCTTCGCTGAGCAGCTTGGCTTCGGACTCGACCATCAGCACCGCATTGGCGGTACCGGCAACGACCAGATCCAGCTCGGAGGTCTTCAGCTCGGTGACGCTCGGGTTGAGCAGGTACTTGCCGTTGGCGTAGCCGACGCGGGCAGCACCGACCGGACCCTTGAACGGGATACCTGCCAGGCTCAGCGCGGCGGAGGCGCCGAGCAGCGCCGGGATGTCGCCGTCAACCTCGGGGTTGAGCGAAATCACCTGGGCGATGACCTGCACTTCGTTCTTGAACTCTTCCGGGAACAGTGGGCGCACCGGACGATCGATCAGACGCGAGGTCAGCGTCTCCTTCTCGGTCGGACGGCCTTCGCGCTTGAAGAAGCCACCGGGGATGCGGCCGGCAGAGTAGAACTTTTCTACGTAGTCGACGGTGAGCGGGAAGAAATCCTGCCCCTCGCGCGCCTTGGCGGCTGCCACAGCGGTGACCAGCACAACGGTGCCACCCATGCTGACCATGACCGCACCGGATGCCTGCCGGGCGATTTCGCCCGTCTCCAGTGTGACTTCGTGATTACCGTACTGGAATGACTTGGTTACTTTCGCCACTGTCTTTTCCTGAATTTGGAAGTGCGGCCATCGAGTGGCCGCTTTTTGACGTTTGCGCTCAATGAAGAACGCAAAAGCAACCCTTAACGGCGGAGGCCGAGGCGTTCGATCAGGGTCTGGTAGCGGACCTGATCGTTCTTCTTCAGATAACCCAGCAGGCTCTTACGCTGGTTGACCAGCTTGAGCAGGCCACGGCGGGAATGATGATCCTGCTTGTGGGTCTTGAAATGGTCGGTCAGGTGATCGATGCGGGCCGACAACAAGGCCACCTGGACTTCCGGCGAACCGGTGTCGTTCGGCACGCGGCCGAAATCAGCAATGATCTTGCCGGTCTGTTCTGCAGTGAGGGACATGAGTATCTCTTCCTTAAAAACGGGAGCGAAGCTTGCGCAACGTCACCGGGCGATGACGTTGCGCAAGCTTCGTCTGGATGAATGAAAGCTCTGAAACAAGCGGTGTATTGTAGCGAGGCGGAGCGCAGTACAACAAGACCATGACAATCACGCCGTTAGCTCATCTTTGGCGTGTCAGGCATGGCAGAAGGCAGGTTGAAGCCACGCTGGATCCGCAGCTTCCCCTCGCCATCGATTTCACACAGGGCCAGCGGACGACCATCGGGGGCAAAAGCGGCATACCGCCCGGGCGCCACCCCGGTTAACTGAATCTGGCGCCCTCGTGAGACGCCGAAACTCTGGATGTCGTCCAGATGCAGGGCAGACCAGTCGGCCAGACCCGCCGCCATGGGCAACACCAGGGCATCCATAGCCGTATCGCCCAGCTCCGCCGCCTGCTGCAGTTCCTCCAGTGTCACCATGACCGGCTCGCGGAAGGGATCGACCCACAGGCGGTGCAACGACGTCAGATGGGCTCCACAGCCAAGATCCTCACCGAGGTCGACCGCCAGACTCCGCACATAGGTACCGGACCCGCACTCCACATAGAAACGCAGGCTGTCCGGTGTACGCGAGAGCAGATCCAGCCGGTATACCTCCACTTCACGTGGTGGCGCCTGCACCGACTCACCGCGGCGGGCCTTCAGATAGAGCGGCTCGCCATCCTGCTTGAGCGCGGAATACACCGGTGGCACCTGGGTGATGCGCCCGCGCAGCCTGGCCAGCGCCGCCTCGACAGTCGACTCATCCAGCGCCGGCACTGGACGCTCGCGCAGCACCTCACCCTCGAGATCAGCAGTAGCGGTAGTCGCGCCCAGCCGGCATTCGGCGACATAAGCCTTGCGCGACCCGAGCAGACAGCCGGCGATCTTGGTCGCCTCGCCAAAGCACAGCGGCAACAAACCCGTGGCGAGCGGATCGAGGGCGCCGGTATGGCCGCCCTTTTCGGCCCGAAGCAGACGACGGGCCGCCTGCAAAGCCTGGTTGGAACTGAGACCCAGCGGCTTATCCAGCAGCAGGATGCCGTGCAGGTCGCGGAAGCGGATACGGCCCATCAGTCCTCGTCGCTTTCCTCGCGAGGCGCAAGATCGCGCGCCTGCTCCCGCAGCAAGGTTTCGATGCGCTCCCCCTTGTCCACCGAGTCGTCGTACTTGAAGCGCAGCTCCGGCACACGGCGGAGGCGCATGCTGCGCGACAACGAGCGGCGGAACTCCACGGCCAGTTCATTCAGCGCCTTCACGGCCGGAATGGACTGGTCAGGCAGCAGGGCTGTGACCCACACCGTGGCCCAATCCAGATCGCGGGTCACTTCCACGTCCGACACGCTCACGGAAGGCAGACCATGATCGCGCACGGCGGCATGGACCAGCAGGCCAATCTCGCGGCGCAATTCGGCGCCGACGCGGTCGGTACGTTTGAAATCGCGTGAGGGCATAGGGAACTCCTCGACCCGTCGGGCCAAAGGGCGAGCAGCGAGGGCGCCGGCATCGCGGACTACAACAAGCGGAAAAGCCCGGACAAGCTTGCCGTCCGGGCTTTCCATGATCGCGGATGCGGGATTTTCGCGCCCTCGCTACTCATCCCTCATCCCGGTGTTACAGCGTACGAGCCACCTCGATGCGCTCGAAGCATTCGATCTGGTCACCGACCTTGACGTCGTTGTACTGCTTCACGGCGATACCGCATTCCATACCGTTGCGCACTTCGTCGACCAGGTCCTTGAAGCGGCGCAGCGATTCCAGCTCGCCCTGGAAGACCACCGTGTTGTCGCGCAGCACGCGGATCGGCTTGCTGCGCTTGACCGTACCTTCCACCACCATGCAGCCGGCAACCGCACCGAACTTGGAGCTGCGGAACACTTCGCGCACCTGGGCCACGCCGATGATCTCTTCGCGGACTTCCTTGCCCAGAAGACCCGAAGCCGCCTGCTTCACCTGATCGATCACGTCATAGATGATCGAGAAGTAGCGCACGTCGAGACCGGCGGTATCGATCACCTTACGGGCCGAAGCGTCAGCGCGGACGTTGAAGCCGATGACCAGCGCCTTCGATGCCGCCGCGAGGGTGGCGTCGGACTCGGTGATGCCGCCGACGCCGGCCGCGATCACGTTGACCTTCACGTTCTCGTTGCCGATCTGGCTGAGCGACTCGCGCAGTGCCTGCACCGAACCCTGCACGTCGGCCTTGACCAGGATATTGAGCGTCTGCTGCTCAGCACCCTGGCTCATCTGAGCCATGATGTCCTCAAGGCGGTTGGCCTTGCTGACCATGCGCGTTTCGCGACGCTTGAGCTGACGCTCGGCAGCCACTTCGCGGGCCAGTCGCTCGTCGGCGACCACCACGAAGTCGTCACCGGATTCCGGCACACCCGACAAGCCGAGCACCTGCACCGGAATCGACGGGCCGGCTTCCTGCACCGTCTTGCCGTTCTCGTCGACCAGTGCACGCATGCGACCGTACTCGATACCGCAGACGACGAAGTCGCCGCGCTTGAGCGTGCCCTGCTGCACCAGCACCGTGGCCACCGGACCGCGACCGCGATCCAGGCTGGATTCGATCACCACACCGGAGGCGGGGCCGTCTTCGACCGCCGTCAGCTCCATCACTTCGGCCTGGACCGAAATGGCGTCAAGCAGGTCATCGATGCCCATGCCGGTCTTGGCCGACACCGGTACGAATGGCGTGTCGCCACCCCACTCCTCCGGAATCACTTCAAGAACGCCGAGGCCCTGCTTGACGTGGTCCGGATTGGCGTCCGACTTGTCCATCTTGTTGACCGCCACGATCAGCGGCACCTTGGCAGCGCGAGCGTGCTGCACGGCTTCCGCCGTCTGCGGCATGACACCGTCGTCGGCTGCCACCACCAGCACCACGATATCCGTGGACTGCGCACCGCGGGCACGCATCGAGGTAAACGCGGCGTGGCCCGGGGTGTCAAGGAAGGTGATCACACCCTTCGGCGTTTCCACATGGTAGGCACCGATGTGCTGGGTAATGCCACCGGCTTCGCCCGAGGCGACCTTGGTGCGGCGGATGTAATCCAGCAGCGAGGTCTTGCCGTGGTCGACGTGGCCCATGATGGTGACCACCGGCGGACGCGGCTTCTTCTCGCCTTCCAGCTCGGCGTTCTGCGTATGTGCGGCGAGCGCAGCCTCGGCGTTGTCGTTGCTGACGGCGACAGCGGTATGGCCCAGCTCTTCAACCACCAGCACCGCGGTGTCGTGGTCGATGGTCTGGTTGATGGTGGCCATCACGCCCATCTTGAAGAGCGCCTTGACCACTTCCGAGCCCTTGACCGCCATCTTCTGGGCCAATTCGGCAACCACATTGGCGTCGCCCACCATGACTTCGCGCACAACCGGCGCGGTCGGGCGGGAAAAACCATGCGCACCGCCAGAGGCAGAACTTGCACCGCCACGAACAGCCTCACGCTGGCCGCCCTTGCCGGGCTTGCCACGCTTGTTGGAACGGCGGGCGCGGTCGGCGTCGGAAAGGTGCAGCTCGCCTGCGGCGAAACGCTTGCCACCCGGACCCTCGTCGCGATCGCGGCCGGCAAAGCGCGGCTTGTTGCGATTCGCATCCGCCGAAGCGGCGGGAGCTGCCGCGGCAGCAGCCGGCGCGGGAGCAGGCGCGGCGGGCGCCGCAGCAACGGGCGGAGCCACCGGCTTTTCGCGGCGGCGCGGCTCGTGAATGCGCGGCAGAATCATGCCGAGCGCCTTCGGGTCGATCTTCTGGACAGTCTGCTGAACCGGTGCGGCCTTTTCGCGCGGCGCGACCACTTCAGCCTCGGCAACACTTTCAACCACAGCCGCTTCCTGTACGGGTTCAACGGCTGCAGCTTCCGCCTCGGCCTGGGCTGCCGCATCGGCTTCAGCCTGCAGACGACGCTGCTCAGCCTCGGCCTGCTTGCGCTGCTCGGCCTCGATACGCTGCTGCGCTTCTTCCTGGCGGCGGCGATCGGTCTCGATGCGCTCGTTTTCTTCATGCTCGCGCTGCTGCTGGGATTCCTGCAGCTTGCGAACGGCATCTTCGCGCTCGACATCCGAGCCAGCTTCTTCGGCAATGACGCTACGCTTCACGTAGGTGCGCTTGGCGCGCACTTCCACGTTCACCGTCTTTGCGCCGGTGGCGCCGCGCGCACCCGGCGTGGCCACCTTCAGCTCGCTGACTTTGCGGCGCTTTAGCGTGATCTGGCGCGGAGCGCTGTCTTCGGCCTCGGCCGTCTCTTCGCTCTTGCCATGGGTGCGGCGCAGAAAGCCGAGCAGCTTCACCTTTTCGGTGCTGCTGATCACCTGCTCCGGATCGGAGAATTTCATGCCAGCCTCGGCCAGCTGCCCGAGGAGCTTGTCCACCGGCATGCCAAGTACCTTGGCGAGTTGTTTGATCGTTACGTCCGACATCGTGTTCTTTCTCCGCCGTTCCCGCGCTTATCGTCTGTGCGGGCAAACCTGCACAGCTACCTCCATCCCTGGTGGAAGACCTCTCAAGGCCCTCCTCGGCGCGCCCATCCAGGGCGCTGCCGCCCGCGGTTAGCCACCCTTCTCCAGTCGCGCGATCATCGGCGCACGTGCAGCCATGATCAGTGCCTTGGCGCGCTCTTCGTCCATGCCTTCAATATCGATCACATCGTCGATGGCCTGGTCGGCCAGGTCGTCCACCGTGACCACACCGCGTGAGGCCAGCGCGTAAGCGGTCGACTCGTCCATACCCGGCAGTTCGAGCAGCTCTTCCGACGGCTGATGCTCGTCGATGCCCTCTTCCACAGCCAACGCCTCGGTGAGCAGGGCGTCGCGGGCACGGGCGCGAAGTTCTTCGACGATGTCTTCGTCGAAGCCCTCGACAGCCAGCAGCTCGGCGCTGGGCACATAGGCGATTTCTTCAACACTGGAGAAGCCTTCCTGCACCAGGATGTTGGCGATCTCCTGATCCACTTCGAGCTTGTCCATGAACAGCTGGCGAGCGGTTTCCTGCTCAGCTTCGCTCTTGGCGGTGACCTGGTCCTGCGTCATCACGTTGAGCTGCCAGCCGGTCAGCTTGCTGGCGAGGCGCACGTTCTGGCCGCCGCGGCCGATGGCTTGGGACAGCTTGTCCTCCGCCACAGCGATGTCCATCGAGTGCTTCTCTTCGTCCATGATGATGGACTGCACTTCGGCCGGCGCCATGGCGTTGATGACGTACTGGGCCTGGTTCTCATGCCACAGGATGATGTCAACGCGTTCGCCGTTGAGCTCGTTCGATACTGCCTGCACGCGCGAACCGCGCATGCCGATACAGGCGCCAATAGGATCGGTGCGGCTGTCGTGAGCCACCACGGCGATCTTCGCGCGATCGCCCGGATCGCGGGCGCAACCCTTGATCTCGACCAGGCCCTGACCGACTTCCGGCACTTCGAGCTTGAACAGCTCGATCATGAATTCCGGCGCGGCGCGCGACACGAACAACTGCGGTCCACGCACTTCGGAGCGCACTTCGTACAGGTAGCCGCGCACGCGATCGCCGACACGGGCCGACTCGCGCGGGATGGTCTTGTCACGCGGGATGAATGCCTCGGCGTTGCTGCCCAGGTCCAGATACACATTGCCGCGCTCAACGCGCTTGACGATGCCGGTGATCAGCTCGCCCACGCGATCCTTGAACGCGTCCACCACCTGCTGGCGCTCGGCTTCGCGCACACGCTGCACGATGACCTGCTTGGCGGCCTGAGCGGCGATACGGCCGAACTCGGCGTTCTCGATCTGCTGCTCGATGTACTCGCCCACTTCCGAGTCCGCACGCTCGTCGACCGCGTCCATCAGGCGCAGCTGGCGGAACGGCGATTCCATTTCGCCATCGTCGGCGATCACTTCCCAGCGACGGAAGGTCTCGTACTCGCCGCTGTGACGGTCGATGGAAACGCGGATATCCGGATCTTCGTCCGGATAGCGCTTCTTCGCCGCCGAGGCCAGCGCAGCCTCCATCGCCTGGAAGATCACTTCGCGCGGCACGCCCTTCTCGTTGGCAACCGCGTCGACGACTAGCAGTAGTTCTTTGCTCATTGCAGCAACTCCGTAGACGCCGTCCGGCGCCCGATCGCTCAGATAAATTATTTCGTGGCCTTCTTGGCCGGCTTCTTGCCCGGCTTGGGCTGCGGCACATAACCGAGCGCTGCCCAATCCGGCACTACACGCGCGCTTTCCACCGCGTCGTGCTCGAACTCAAACGTCTTCCCCTCGGCTTCCAGCGAGATACGCTCGCCTTCCACCGCAACCACCTTGCCGCGCAGACGACGACGACCTTCGATCGGCGCCTTCAGCAGTATCTTCACTTCCTGACCGCTGACCTTGGCGAACTGGGCCGCCGTGAACAAGGGGCGATCCATTCCCGGGGAGGAAACCTCAAGCAGGTAATGCCCTGGAATCGGATCTTCCACGTCCAGCATGGCCGACAGTTCGCGACTGGCCGCCTCGCAATCGTCGAGGGTCACCTCGCGACCGTCCACGTCCAGGTAAACACGCAGGGTACTCTGCCCTTGCGACGGGGAGAACTCCACGCCGATGCATTCCAGGCCTAGATCGGCCAGAACCTCTGTGAAGCGTTGTGCCAGTGCCTGTGTATCCATAAGTCCGTCTACCGTCGCCAGAAACAAAAAATGGGCTCAAGCGGCCCATTCCATGCTCTCTTCCGAGAGCGTCCTCGCCGATGTCCCGACCCCTCCAGGCTCTTTCCGGCACATGGCCACAGCAACCAGTATCAAGCGTTGTGTGACGACCGTGCGACGCATCCTTGCGCCCAACAAAAAAGCCTCACGAGGAGGCTTTCTTGTTCTAAGAAAGATCTGGTAGCGGGGGCAGGATTCGAACCTGCGACCTTCGGGTTATGAGCCCGACGAGCTGCCAGACTGCTCCACCCCGCATCAGAGTTTGAAAAGTTTAACGAGATGGCCGAATTCTTGCAAGCGTTATCGTGAACTTTCTAAGACTATTTTTAAGAAGTGATGACAAATCCAATGGCGGCGGCAAAAACCGCCACCACGGATCAGCCCGGAAACACGCTGCGGCACCAGCCCAGCAGCGGGCCCCAAGTAAAACCAAGCACCAGCAAGCTCAATGCATTGAGGGACAGCACCACACGCACCGTCGGATCCTGCTGCATCTTCAGCTCGGTGCCCTCGTTCGGCTGGTCGAAGTACATCACCTTGACCACGCGCAGGTAGTAATAGAGACCGATGATGGCGAACACCGCACCCACGATGGCCAGCCACAGCATGCCGGCGTGAATCGCAGACTGCAGCACCAGCAGCTTGGCGAAGAAACCGAACAACGGCGGCACGCCAGCCAGCGAGAACATCACCAGCATCATCAGGAAAGCCATCCACGGCGAACGCTGGTTCAGGCCCTTGAGATCATCGATCTCTTCACACTCGAAGCCCGCACGGGCTAGCGCCAGGATCACACCGAAGGCGGCGGTACCCATCAGCGCATAACTGATCGCGTAGAACAGCGCCGAGGCATAGCCCTCTGGACCGGCGTTGACCAGGCCCAGCAGCAGATAGCCCATGTGCGAGATGGTCGAGTACGCCAGCAGGCGCTTCAGGTTGGTCTGCACGATGGCGACTAGGTTGCCGATCGCCAGCGACAACACCGCCAGCACGGCCAGCATCTGCTGCCAATGCTGGGATAGGTCGCCCAGGCCCGACTCCAGCAGGCGGTAGGCCATGCCGAATGCGGCCAGCTTCGGCGCGGAACCGATGAAGATGGTCACCGCCGTCGGCGAGCCCTGGTATACGTCCGGAATCCACATGTGGAACGGCGCCGCACCGAGCTTGAAGCCGATACCCACGATCATGAAGATCATGCCGAACAGCAGCAGGTTCGGCATGCCGGTATGGGCCGCGGCCGTGTGCAGGCTGGACAGATCCAGCGTGGCGGTAGCGCCATAGACCATCGACATGCCGTACAGCAGCATGCCCGAGGCCAACGCACCCAGCACGAAGTACTTGATCGCCGCTTCCGACGACAGCTGCGAGTCGCGGTTCAGGGCGACCAGCGCGTACGACGACAGCGTCAGCAGCTCCAGGCCCAGGTATACGGTGACCAGGCTGCCGGCGGACACCAGCAGCATGATGCCGATCACCGCAAAGATCGTCAGCGTGTAGAACTCGCCGATGAAAAGCTTGCGATCAATCAGGTACGGGCGCGCGTAGATGAAAACCAGCGCCGTGCAGAGCAGCGCGAAGACTTTGAGGATCTCCGCCACGCCGTCGCGCACGAACATGCCACCGAAGGCCACCACCGGTTGCGGCGGCTGCCCCGCCACCACCAGATAGATACCGACCAGCAGGACCGCCACCGAGAGCCAATGCAGCACACCGCGCTGCTCCGGCTTCATGAAAGCGTCCAGCAACAGCAGAAGGCACGCCGCCACCACCAGATACAGCTCTGGCAGCATGATCAGAATGTCATTGATATTCGGCATGGTCATTCTCAGATCTTGTGGTTGCCAAGCTGCTGCACGAGCTGCGTCACCGAGCTATCCATCAGGTGGATCAGCGGCTGCGGCCAGATGCCCAGAGCCAGCACGGCGGCGGCAAAGGCGCCGAGCACAAACAGTTCACGGCCGTTGATGTCTTTCATCTCGGCCACGTGCGGATTGGTGATGTCACCCCACAGCACGCGCTTGACCATGTACAGCGTGTAAGCCGCACCAATGATCAGAGTGAACGCCGCGAACAGCGCGATCCACGGGTTGGCCTGGAAGCTGGCCAGAACCACCTGGAACTCACCCACGAAACCGCTGGTACCCGGAAGACCACTGTTGGCCATGGCGAACAGCACGTAGAAGAAGCCGAACCAGGGCATCACGTTGATGACGCCGCCGTAATCCTTGATCTGACGTGTATGCAGGCGGTCATACAGCACGCCGATGCAGGAGAACATCGCGCCCGACACGAAGCCGTGCGAAATCATCTGCACCATCGCGCCCTGCATGCCGAGCTTGGCGGCGTCCAGGTTGCCGGCACCACGCACCAGCATGAAGGCGATGAAGATACCCAGGGTGACGAAGCCCATGTGCGCCACGGACGAATACGCCACCAGCTTCTTCATGTCGTCCTGCACCAGAGCGACATAACCGATGTAGACCACCGCGATCAAGCTCAGGCCAATCACCACCCAGGCATAGGCCTCGGAGGCATCCGGCACGATCGGCAGCGAGAAGCGCAGGAAACCGTAGCCACCGATCTTCAGCATCACCGCGGCCAGCACCACCGAGCCACCGGTCGGCGCCTCCACGTGGGCGTCCGGCAACCAGGTATGCACCGGCACCATCGGCACTTTCACCGCGAAGGCGGCGAGGAAGGCGAAGAACAGCCAAGTCTGCTCCTTCATGTCCAAGGGCAGCGCAGCCAGCGTCTGCAGATCGAACGTGCCTGCCTTCAGATACAGGTAGATCAGGCCCACCAGCATGAAGATGGAGCCGAGGAAGGTGTAGATGAAGAACTTCAGCGTTGCATATACGCGGCGCGGACCACCCCAAATACCGATGAGGATGAACATCGGGATCAGCATGGCCTCGAAGAACACATAGAACAGCAAAGCGTCGGTGGCGCAGAACACACCAATCATCAGGCCTTCGAGCACCAGCATAGCGGCCATGTACTGGTGCGGCTTGTTCTGGATGACTTCCCACGCGCCAACGATCACCAGGATGCCGACAAAGGTGGTCAGCAGGATCAGCGCGATCGAGATGCCGTCCACCGCCAGGCTGTAATGCACGCCGAGCGAGGCGATCCACAGATGATCTTCGGCCAGCTGCTTGGCGCTGTCTGCCGCGTTGTACTGCGGCAGCAGGTAGAGGCTGAGCGCGAAGGTGAGTATGGCGACCAGCAGCGAAATCCACCGCGCGGTATTCGGACGGCCGGAGCCGGCGAGCAGCACCGGAATGGCGCCGACGATAGGTAGCCAGATCAGCAGGCTGAGCAAATGATTGAACATGGATCTGGGTTCCCTTATTGCCCGACCAGCCAGTACCCGCCAAGCAGCAGGATCAGGCCGAGAATCATTGCGAAGGCGTAGTGATAGAGGTAGCCGGACTGCAACGCACGGAACCCGCGCGCAATGCGCTGGACCAGCGAGGCCGAGCCGTTCACCAGCACACCGTCGATCACCGCGGCGTCACCGCCCTTCCACAAGGCGCGACCCAGAGCGATGCCGCCGCGCGCGAACACGATGTAATACACCGCGTCGAACCAGTACTTGTGGTTGAGAACGTTGTAGATCGGCTTGAGCGCGTTCTTGATGCGATCAGCCACGCTCGGATTGAACAGATAGATGTAGGTGGTGATCACGAAAGCCGCCAGCACCAGCCAGAACGGCGGTTGCGCGAAGCCGTGCAGCGCCATCGCCGCCGCACCATGGAACTCGTGGCTCAGCTCGCCCAGCACATCGTTGGCCTCGTGCACCTGAATGGCGCCACCGAACCAGCCGCCGAACAACATCGGCTTGATCGCAAAGAAACCGATCACCAGCGACGGAATGGCCAGCAGCACCAGCGGTAGCGTGACCACCCACGGCGATTCCTTCGGCGTCTCGTGCATGATGCCCGGCTCGTGGTGGCCGTGGTCGTCCTTATGCTCCACGTGATGACCGTGACCGTGGTCGTCATGGACCACCGTGAAGCGCTCCTTGCCGTGGAAGGTCAGGTACATCTGGCGGAAGGTGTACAGCGCCGTGACGAAAGCACCGGCCAGCACGCAGAAATAAGCGTAACTGGCGCCCCAGCGATGCGACTCGCCGACGGCTTCGATGATCGCGTCCTTCGAGTAGAAACCCGCGAAGAACGGCACGCCACACAGTGCCAGCGAACCGATCCACATGGTGATCCAGGTGATCGGCATGTACTTGCGCAGGCCGCCCATGTAGCGCATGTCCTGCTCATGGTGCATGGCGATGATCACCGAACCTGCCCCCAGGAACAGCAGCGCCTTGAAGAAGGCATGGGTCATCAGGTGGAACACCGCGCCGGCATAGGCCGACACACCCAGCGCCACAGCCATGTAGCCAAGCTGCGACAGCGTCGAATACGCCACCACGCGCTTGATGTCGTTCTGCACGATACCGATAAGGCCAGTGAACAGCGCACCAGTGGCGCCAATGACCATCACGAAGCTGAGCGCGGACTCCGACAGCTCGAAGATCGGCGACATGCGCGCGACCATGAAGATACCTGCGGTCACCATGGTGGCCGCGTGAATCAGCGCCGAGATCGGGGTCGGGCCTTCCATCGAATCGGGCAGCCACACGTGCAGCGGCACCTGGGCCGACTTACCCATGGCACCAATGAACAGCAGGATGCCGATGACGGTAGCCGCATCCCAAGCATGGTTCTGGGTGATCTGCAGAGTCTTGCCGACCAGGGTCGGAGCGTTGGCAAACGCGGTGGCGTAGTCCAGCGTGCCGAGGAAATACAGCACCGCCGCAATGCCCAGCAGGAAACCGAAGTCGCCGACGCGGTTGACCAGGAAGGCCTTGAGGTTGGCGAAGATCGCCGTCGGGCGCTTGTACCAGAAGCCGATCAGCAGGTACGACACCAGACCCACCGCCTCCCAGCCGAAGAACAGCTGCATGAAGTTGTTGCTCATCACGAGCATCAACATCGAGAAGGTGAACAGCGAGATGTAGCTGAAGAAGCGCTGGTAGCCCGCATCCTCGTGCATGTAGCCGATGGTGTAGATATGCACCAGCAACGACACGAAGGTCACCACCACCATCATCATGGCGGTGAGTTTGTCGACCAGGAAACCGACGCTAGCCGTGTACTTGCCGATCTCGAACCAGGTGTAGATGTTGTGGTTGTAGACCTGGGCTGCATCGGTGCACAGCAGGTACAGCACGTACATCGACAGGCCGCAGGAGATCGCCACGCCCAGGATGGTCGCGGTGTGCGAACCAACGCGGCCGATGACCTTGCCCAGGAAGCCGGCCAGCAGACAGCCGACGAGCGGTGCCAGCGCAATGGTCAGCAGAATGGAGGTAGACAGTTCCATCGGCTCAGCCCTTCATGCTGTCGATTTCGGCGATATTGATCGTGCTGCGATTGCGGAACAGCAGCACAAGGATCGCCAGGCCGATAGCGGTTTCCGCCGCAGCCACTGTGAGAATGAAGAACACGAACACCTGCCCTGCCACGTCGCCGAGGAAGCGCGAGAAGGCCACGAAGTTGATGTTCACGGCCAGCAGCATCAGCTCGATCGACATCAGCAGAACAATGACGTTCTTGCGATTGATGAACAGGCTGGCCACCGCGATGCAGAACAGCACCGCGCCGAGCACGATGAAGTGCGAAAGCGTGATCACGGCGTGTTCTCCTGGTTCGGGGCCGGACGTTCGGCCGCCATTTTCACGATACGGATGCGATCGGCAGGCTTGATGCTGACCTGCTGCGCCGCAGTCTGGTGACGCGTGCCCTTGCGATGGCGCAGCGTCAGCGCGACGGCTGCAACCACGCCGACGGTCAGGATCAATGCGGCGATCTCGAACGGCAGCAGGAACTGTGTGTACAGCGCATGGCCCAGCCATTCGGTGTTGGACACGCCAGCCACCGTGGCCGGATTGGGGCCCATCACCGCCATGTGCATGGCACGCACGCCGATCAGCGCGAGCATTTCGCCCAGCATGACCAGCGCGACGATGATGCCCACCGGCAGATACCTGATGAACCCTTCGCGGACATGCTCCTGCTTGATGTCGAGCATCATCACCACGAACAGGAACAGCACCATCACCGCACCGACGTAGACCACGATCAGGGCGATGGCGAGGAACTCGGCCTCAGCCAGCAGCCAGATGCAGGCCGTGCTGAAGAAGGTGAGCACCAGCGACAGCACCGCATGCACCGTGTTGCGCAGGGTGATCACACCCAGCGCGGCGCCCACAGTGACCGCCGCGAAGGCGTAGAAACAGACGAGTTGGAACATTTGAGGATCGATCATGATGTCCCTGCCTCAGCGATACGCGGCGTCTTGCGTGCGAGCGGCGGCGATTTCATGCTCGAAGCGGTCGCCGATGGCGAGCAGCTGCGACTTGGTCACCACGTTTTCGCCACGCTTTTCGAAGTGGTATTCGTGCACGTGTGTCTCCACGATCGAATCGACCGGGCAGCTTTCTTCGCAGAAGCCGCAGAAGATGCACTTGAACAGATCGATGTCGTAGCGCGTGGTGCGGCGCTGGCCGTCGCTCTCGCGCGGCGCCGAATCGATGGTGATCGCCAGCGCCGGGCACACCGCCTCGCACAGCTTGCATGCAATGCAGCGCTCTTCACCGTTCGGATAACGGCGCAACGCATGCAGACCGCGGAAGCGGTTGGATTTGGGGATGTGCTCCATCGGGTAGCGCATCGTGTACTTCGGACTGAACATGTAACGCATGGTCAAGCCCATGCCCTTGAACAGCTCGATGAGCAGCAGGCTCTTAAAATAGTCGGTAATGCGGGACATGATTTCTTCAGCCTCCCGTGCCAATGCTGACCCAGCCGTAGTACTTCATGCAGCCGGCGACGAGGACCCAGACGATGGTGATGGGAATGAATACCTTCCAGCCCAGACGCATGATCTGGTCATAGCGGTAGCGCGGAAAGCTGGCGCGGAACCACAGGAACATGAAGGCGAAGATGAAGGCCTTCACGAACAGCCAGAAGAAGCTGCCCTGCCCGATGAAGCCCCACGAAGCCGGGAACGGCGACAACCAACCGCCCAGGAACAATACCGAGGCGAGGAAGCTGATCAGGATCATGTTGGCGTATTCGGCCAAGAAGAAGATCGCGAACGCCGAACCGGAGTACTCCACGTGGAAGCCGGCCACGATTTCCGACTCGCCTTCCGCCACGTCGAACGGCGCACGGTTGGTTTCGGCCACGCCGGAGATGAAATAGATCACGAAGACCGGCAGCAGCGGCCACATGAACCAGTCGAAGATGCCCTTATGACCGGCCTGGGCATGCACGATGTCAGTAAGGTTCAACGACCCGGCCAGCACCAGTACGCAAACCAGGCACAGGCCCATTGCCAACTCGTACGAGATCACCTGCGCCGCCGAGCGCATGGCACCCAGCAAGGCGTAACGCGAGTTGGATGCCCAGCCGGCCAGAATGATGCCGTACACGCCAAGCGAGGTCATCGCCAGCAGATAGAGCACGCCGGCATTGGCGTTCGATAGCACCATCTTTTCGTTGAACGGAATGACCGCCCAGGCAGCCATCGCCGGAATCAAGGCCAGCAGCGGCGCCAGGTAGTACAGGAACTTGTTCGCGTTGGTCGGAAGGATCACTTCTTTGATCAGCAGCTTCACCACATCCGCGAAGGCCTGCAGCAGGCCGAGGGGACCGATCTTGTTCGGTCCCATGCGCACGTGCATCCAACCGATGACCTTGCGCTCCCAGTACACGAACATCGCCACCGCCAGGATCACCGGAACGGCGATGCACAGGATGTAGATGATCGGCCAGACGAGCTGGTTGAGGATCTGTTCGCCCATGTGCTTACGCCTTGCTCAGGGTGATGGCCGCGCCGTAAGGCGGCAGCGTGGCGGTAAGGTCGTGCCCGGCCTCGATCCACACGGCGCCATCCGGCACCGAGGCATCGACGGCCAGCGGCAGCGAGACATTGCCGACGCGCACGGGGGCGCCATCGGCCAGACCCTGACGCTGCGCTTCAGCCGCGTTAAGGCGCACGGCCGGTGTGCGGTTCAGCGGATGTGCGCTGAGTGCCGAGGCACGGCGCAGCACCGCATCGGTGCGATAGATCGGCCAGGTAGCCAGGCGACTGAGGCCGGCAGCGGCTCCACGCTCGGCGAGACCTTCGCGCGGTGCGGCGGCGCGGTCGACGATACCTTCGCGCAGGCCGGCCAGGTCATCGAACTCGAAACCGGCCAGCTTCAGCGCACCACCCAAGGCACGCAGGACCTTCCAGCCCGGACGCGCATCACCCGGCGCCTTGGCACCGGACACCACGCTCTGGGCGAGACCGTCGACGTTAACCAGGGTCGCGTCGATTTCCGGTAGCAGGGCAATCGGCAGAATCACGTCGGCCACTTCACGCAGCGCGGGGCTGGCATAGGCGGTCAACGCCACCACGTGGTCAGCGGCATGCAGCGCCTTGATGGCGGCGGCGCCATCGGCGACGTCGTGCGGCAATTCCACGCCGTACAACACATAGGCCTTGCGCGGCTGAGCGAGCATGGCTTGAGCGTCGAGGCCACCGTTACCCGGCACCACACCGACGCGGGCCAGACCCAGCGCATTCGCGCCGACCGGCAGTTCGTTGTATGCAGCACTCGTGGCGTCGGCGATGAAGCGAGCCACGGCGCGCAGCCAGGAGGCCTGCGGATGCGTGACAGCAGCCTCTCCGAGAATCACCGCCGCCTTGCCGGCTTTGAGCGCGGCGATGGCGTCACGGTCGCCGGCATCGGCATTCGCGCCGTTGATCGCGGCAGCCAGCGCGGCAGGTGCAGCGGCACCCGCTTCGACAGCCGCCTTGGCCAGCGCCAGCAGCGCATCGACCATCGCGTGCGGGGCAACGATCTCTTCGCCCGCCAGCTTGTAGTTGAAGTTGAAGCTCGCCGGATTGACGGCGTAGACCTTGGCGCCCTTCTTCACCGCCTGATGCACACGGTGATTCAACAGCGGCAGCTCGTGACGCAGGTCGGAGCCGACCAGCAGCACGCCCTTCACCTGATCCAGCTCGGCTACCGGCAGACCGAAGGCTTGCGCCGTCGCGTTGTCGGCGAAGTCGAGCAGCCGGATGCGATGGTCGACATGGGCACTGCCCAGGCCGCGCGCGAGGCGAACCAGCAGGTCACCCTCTTCGTTCGATGTGGCCGGATGCACCAACACACCCAGCTCGCTGCCCGGCACCTTGGTCAGCGCTTCACCGGCGACGGCAAGAGCGTCTTCCCAGGTGGTCGCCTGCCACTGGCCATTACGCTTGACCTGCGGCGCGCTGACACGGTCAGCGGCGTACAAACCCTGATAGCTGTAGCGATCACGGTCGGACAACCAGCACTCGTTGATCGACTCGTTGTCGCGCGGAACAGCGCGCAGCACTTCGCCACGACGCGTATGCAGCCACAGGTTCGAGCCCAGTGCATCGTGGTAGCCAATGGACGGCTTGGCGATCAGCTCCCAGGCGCGTGCCTGGAACTGGAACGGCTTGTTGGTCAGCGCGCCGACCGGACAGACGTCGATGATGTTGCCCGACAGTTCCGTCTCGATGGTCTTGCCGATGTAAGTGCCGATCTGCAGGTTGTCGCCGCGGCTCATGCCGCCCAGCTCGTAGGTACCGGCGATCTCGCTGGTGAAGCGCACGCAGCGCGTGCACTGGATACAGCGGGTCATCTCGGTAGCCACCAGCGGGCCGAGGTTCTCGTCGGCGATGGTGCGCTTGCGCTCGGTGTAGCGCGACACACTGCGGCCGTAGCCAAGGGCCACGTCCTGCAGCTCGCACTCGCCGCCCTGATCGCAGATCGGGCAGTCGAGCGGATGGTTGATCAGCAGGAATTCCATCACGTCGCGCTGATACTTCAGCGCCGTACCCGTGCGGGTCTGCACCTTCATGCCTTCGGCGACCGGCGTTGCGCAAGCCGGCTGCGGCTTGGGCATCGGCTTGCCGCCCATCTCCACTTCCACCAGGCACATGCGGCAATTGGCGGCGATGGGGAGCTTGCGGTGATAGCAGAAACGCGGAATCGACACGCCGATCGCATCGGCGGCTTCGATGATCATCGCGCCCTTGCGTATCTGCGTCGGCTTGCCGTCGATCTCGATGTTCAGCAGATCGGGGGCGGTGGTGTTGGCGGGCTGCGCACTCATGCAGCGGCTCCCAGCTTGTCGTCGACGATGGAACGACCGTTGACGATGTAGTACTCGAATTCATCCCAGAACTGGCGCAGGAAGCCCTGCACCGGCCACGCGGCGGCTTCGCCGAACGCGCAGATGGTGTGGCCTTCGATCTGGCCGGCAATGGCCTTGAGGCGGTGCAGGTCATCCATGGTGCCCTGCCCATCCACGATGCGGGTCAGTACGCGATGCATCCAGCCGGTGCCTTCGCGGCACGGCGTGCACTGGCCGCAGGATTCCTTGTGGAAGAACTGCGAGATGCGACGGGTGAAGCGCACCGTGCAGACGGTGTCGTCCAGCACCACGATGGCGCCCGAACCCAAACCCGTCTTGAGGTCGCGCAGCGTGTCGTAATCGAAAGGCAAGCCCTTCAACTGCTCGGCGCGCAGCACCGGCATGGACACACCGCCCGGAATCGCACCCTTCAGCGTGCGGCCCGGGCGCAGGCCACCGGCCATCTCCAGCAGCTCGTCGAAGGTGGTGCCAAGCGGCACTTCGAAGTTGCCGCCCTTCTGCACGCAACCGGAGACCGAGAAGATCTTCGGTCCGCCGTTCTTGGTCTTGCTCTGCGCCAGGAACCAGTCTGCGCCTTTGCGCAGGATCGCCGGTACCGAGGCGTAGGTTTCGGTGTTATTGATGGTCGACGGCTTGCCGTACAGGCCGAAGTTGGCGGGGAACGGTGGCTTGAAGCGCGGCTGGCCTTTCTTGCCTTCCAACGACTCCATCAGCGCGGTTTCTTCGCCGCAGATGTAGGCGCCAGCGCCGAGCGCGCCGTAGATGTCCACGTCGATGCCGGTGCCCTGGATGTTCTTGCCGAGCAGGCCGGCCGCATAGGCTTCCTTCAGCGCTTCTTCGAAATGTTCGAAGGGCTCGTGATGGAACTCGCCGCGCAGATAGTTGTAGGCCGCCGTGGAGCCGGTGCAATAGCACGCAATGGCCATGCCCTCGATCACCGCGTGCGGGTTGAAGCGCAGGATGTCGCGATCCTTGCAGGTACCCGGCTCCGATTCGTCGGAGTTGCAGAGGATGTACTTCTGCATAGTGCCCTTCGGCATGAAGGACCATTTCAGACCGGTCGGGAAGCCCGCGCCGCCACGGCCGCGCAGGTTGCTCTTCTTGATTTCTTCGATCAACGCATTGGGATCGGGCTTCTCAGCGAGGATCTTCTTCCACGCTTCATAGCCACCGACCTGCGTATAGCTGTCCATCGCCCACGGCTTGTCGAAATGCAGCGTGGTGTAGACGACCTGATGTTCCTGGGGTGCCGGACCGTATGCCATGACGCCCTGCCCTTACTTGAGACCGTCGAGGATCTCGTCGATCTTTTCGATCGACAGACGCTCGTGGTAGTGACCATTGACGGTCATCGCCGGCGCGCAGGCGCAGGCGGCGATGCATTCTTCTTCGCGCTTGAGATAGACGCGGCCATCCGGCGTGCTTTCGCCGAGCTTGATGCCGAGTTTCTTCTCGCAATGCTTCACCAGATCCTCGGCGCCATTGAGCCAGCACGAGACGTTGGTGCAGATCGCCACGTTGTTGCGGCCGACCGGCTTGGTCTCCAGCATCGAATAGAAGCTGGCGACTTCGTAGGCCCACACGGCCGGCAGGTCGAGGTATTTCGAGACGGCAGTGATCAGCTCATCGGTAAGGAAGCCCTGGTTCTGCTCCTGCGCGACGAACAGCGCCTGGATCAGCGCCGAGCGCTTGCGATCCGGCGGAAACTTCGCCACCCACTCATCGATGTGATGGCGGGTGTGCTCGGTGAGTACGGCAAGCGGGTCAACGTTCTTGACCTGCTCGTAATTTCCGGTGGCTTTCATGAGTTCTTATCCTCCGGGCTCAGCGATCGACTTCGCCGAACACGAGGTCATAGGTGCCGATCATCGCCACCACGTCAGCCAGCATGTGGCCGCTCACGATGGGGTCGATCGACGACAGATGGGCAAAGCCCGGCGCGCGCAGGTGCACACGGAACGGCTTGTTGGCACCGTCGGAGACGAGGTAGCAACCGAACTCGCCTTTGGGCGCTTCGACTGCAGCGTAGGTCTCGCCGGCCGGCACGCCGTAGCCTTCGGTAAACAATTTGAAGTGATGGATGAGGGCTTCCATATCCTCCTTCATGGCCTCGCGCTTGGGCGGCGCGACCTTGAAGTTCTCCACCATGACCGGGCCCGGATTGGCCTTCAGCCACTTCACGCACTGCTGGATGATGCGGTTGGACTGGCGCATTTCTTCCACGCGCACCAGGTAACGGTCGTAGCAGTCGCCGTTGACGCCCACCGGGATGTCGAAATCCATCTCGGCGTACTTGGCATACGGCTGCTTCTTGCGCAGGTCCCATGCCACACCCGAACCGCGAATCATCGCACCGGTCATGCCCCACTGCTGGGCCAGCTCCGGCGAGATCACACCGATGCCGACGGTGCGCTGCTTCCAGATGCGATTATTGGTGAGCAGTTCCTCGTACTCGTCCACCTTCGACGGGAAGTCAGCAGTGAACGCTTCGAGGTAGTCGAGCATGGAACCTTCGCGCCAGCTGTTGAGGCGCTTGAGGTCGTTGCCCTTGTGCCACGGCGACTCGCGGTACTGGGACATCTTGCCCGGCAGATCGCGATAGACGCCACCCGGACGATAGTAGGTCGCGTGCATGCGCGCGCCCGACACCGCCTCGTAGACGTCCATCAGCTCTTCGCGCTCGCGGAACGCGTAGAGGAACACCGCCATCGCACCCAGGTCGAGCGCGTTCGAGCCGATCCACATCAAGTGATTCAGGATGCGGGTGATCTCGTCGAACATGGTGCGGATGTACTGCGCACGCTCCGGCGCCTCGATACCCAGCAGGGTCTCAATGGCCTTCACGTAGGCGTGCTCGTTGCACATCATCGACACGTAGTCGAGGCGGTCCATGTAACCGATGGACTGGTTGAACGGCTTGGATTCGGCCAGCTTCTCAGTGCCGCGATGGAGCAGACCGACGTGCGGGTCGGCGCGGACGATAGTCTCGCCGTCCATCTCCAGCACCAGACGCAGCACACCGTGCGCGGCCGGATGCTGAGGGCCGAAGTTCATCGTGTAATTGCGGATTTCCTGCATGCTCAATTCTCCCGCCAGTTATCGGCGGCTTCGGCCTTGGCCTGCACCAGGTCGGCGTCATCACGGATCACACGCGGCACCAGCACGCGCGGCTCGATCGACACGGGTTCATAGACCACGCGCTTCTGCTCGGGGTCGTAGCGAACTTCGACGTTGCCGATCAGCGGGAAGTCCTTGCGGAACGGATGACCGACAAAACCGTAGTCGGTCAGGATGCGGCGCAGGTCCGGGTGGCCTTCAAAGATGATGCCGTACAGGTCGAACGCCTCGCGCTCGAACCAGTTGGAACCCGCCCACACACCCGTCACCGACGGCACCACCGGCAGCGAGTCGTCTTCGCAGAAGATGCGCAGGCGCAGGCGATGGTTGTTCTCGATCGACAGCAGGTGAATCACTGCTGCGAAACGACGCGGCTGGTTGACGTCACGCGGACGGTCGGCCCACGTGAAGCGGCCCATCGCCTCGCCTTCCACACCACGCGAGAAACCAGTACCGGAGACGGTTTCAGTGTCCCATTCGGTCTGGCCATAACCGAGGTAGTCGATACCGCAAAGATCGACCAGCTCGCCGAAGCGGAAAGTCGATTCGTCACGCAGCGCCTTGGCCACTGCGATCAGATCGGCGGCGGCCACTTCGGCGGTGACTTCGTTGCGGACAGCGGAGATTTTCAGCGTGTCGCCGAATCGCGCGGACAGGCGCTCGGCCAGCGAGTTCATTTGCGTTTCGCTCATGGCTGGGCCTCAGGACCGCGCGATGGTGCTGGTGCGGCGGATTTTCTTCTGCAACTGCAGGATGCCGTGGATCAGCGCTTCGGCCGTCGGCGGGCAGCCCGGCACGTAAATGTCCACCGGCACGATGCGGTCGCAGCCGCGCACCACGGAATAGGAGTAGTGGTAATAGCCGCCGCCGTTGGCGCAGCTACCCATGGAGATCACCCACTTGGGGTCGGGCATCTGGTCGTAGACCTTGCGCAGAGCCGGGGCCATCTTGTTGACCAGGGTGCCTGCCACGATCATCACGTCGGACTGGCGCGGACTCGGGCGGAAGATCACGCCGTAGCGGTCCAGATCCAGGCGCGCGGCGCCGGCATGCATCATCTCAACGGCACAGCAGGCCAGACCAAAGGTCATCGGCCACATCGAACCGGTGCGCGCCCAGTTCATCAGCGCATCGACGCTGGTGGTGGCGAAACCGCGCTGGATGACGGGATTGTCGCCGGCAGGACGCAGGATGTCGTCCACCAGGTTCAACGGCTGCGGGTTGTGCATCACCCGATCAAGAGAGGAGATCACTCCCATTCCAGCGCTCCCTTCTTCCACACGTAAGCAAAGCCGATGACCAGGAGCAGCAGGAACAGCGCCATCTCAACGAGCGCAATGATGCCGATCTTGTCGAACACCACCGCCCACGGAAACAGGAAGGCAATTTCCAGGTCGAAAATGATGAAGAGGATCGCCAACAGGTAATAGCGCACGTCGAAACGCATGCGCGCATCCTCGAACGCCTCGAAACCGCACTCGTAGGGAGCGAGCTTCTCAGAGTCGGGCCGGCGAGGGCCGGCAAGCAGGCCGATGGCCAGCAGGACCAGGCCTAAACCTGTAGCGACGCCGATAAACAGCAGAATGGGCCAGTATTCGGCAAGCACGATGTAACGTACCTCCGCGCCATCGAGGCGCATCAGTGACCGTCGGGGTAAACGGTCCGGCAACTGAGATCGGCAGGCCCGCGAAGGCCATGGGCTATCCAGCCACGATCGCACGCGATGAAGCCACGAGCGTCCGACTTTCCACGATCGAATTCGGGAATCGGGACATTGTATCAGTGCGCTTAACAACAACAAGCCTCGGCTGCTATTTCGCAGCTCCCCGGCACCGATATTGCAGCCATGTGAATGCCCCTTGTCGCGCAAGGCGCGACAAGGTCGCGTCAACGCAACGCGTTACATGGTGTGAGTGGGACGCTCCGAGCCGGTCATACCAGCCAGGATGTTCTCGATGCGGGCTCTTGCGACCTCGCCATCGGAGGAGTCATTGAATTGCACCCCGATCCCCGCCGTGCGGTTGCCCTGGGCGCCCACCGGCGTGACCCAGACCACTTTGCCGGCCACGGACAGGCGTTCGCCCTCATCGGCCAGGTTCACCAGCAATACCACTTCGTCGCCCAGCGAATAGCTCTGTGCCGTCGGAGCGAACAGGCCGCCATGCTTGAGGAACGGCATATACGCGTTGTAGAGCGCGGCCGTGTCCTTGATCTTCAACGAAATGATGCCCTGACGGGCGGCAATGGCCGGATTCATGCCTGCTCCTGCGGGCCGTGGGCGGGAACGGCCCGATGTGCGGCATCGTAGCGAGCGGCAGCAGCAGGCGTAAAGCGAAAAAGGCGGTGCATGGGAGCTGCCTCACATACCTCGTCACCTAGAGCTCGCACCACCCCCAGCGGTCGAAAATCCAGGGCGACGGCAGATCCATATGCAATTTCACGAAACGCGGCCCCTCCGTCTCCGGTAGGCGGAGCAGGTACCCACCCTCTCCACCTCGTTCCAGCGGTGCTTCCCGCCAGGACCAACTACGCACGCCCCCATGATCCGCCACAGTCAACTTGAGCCAGGGCCGCAGGGCTGGCGAAGGCTGCCAGGGCAGGCTTTGCCTCGCCCCTCCCATTTCCCGGTAGTGCTCGGGCCGGTCCGCCAGGCGGTGCATGCGCCTACCACTGAGCGCCATCTGGCTCCGATGCTGGCGCAGGGCCGCCAGCTTGTTCTCGTGGATCTCAGTGGAGCTCGCGATCTCGACCAGCGCTCCCTGATCATCGGCGTGGCCATGGACGAGATAACTCAATAGTCGCGGGTTACCACCCTGCCATTGCGCCACGGCCAGCCGTGTCAGCACATGTGCGGCGCTGTGATCCGGATGACGGTCGGTCAGTGCGGGAAATACGATGAGATTGGGGCGAAACACATCCAGCTGCATCGCCCAGAGTCGCAGCGCCCCGAGCAGATCGGCCCGCAGCGCGCGGGTAACTCCCATATCCGGCAAGCCCAGAGCGTGCATCGCCTCCTGCGGCAAACCGAGCCGCCCCAGCGCCAACCCCACCTCGCCGCGCCGGCGCAGCCCCCAGCGCTCGCGTTCGGCAGCACCAATGCGCAGACGCCGCTCGAGCCAACGCTGCGGCCAGGGATTGTTGTCACCATCGGTGAGCAACAAGATGCTGGCGGCGCCACCAGCGGCACGGACATGCTGGATCAGCTCACCAGTAGCGATCGACTCATCGTCCGGATGGGGCGCGATGACCAGCAGGCGCGTCTGCGCATCCAGATTCAACGGTGGTCCGATACTTGTATCGAGGCGATGCGGTCCCATTCCACGCTCCCAATGATCACCCAGGGCACCGCCATCAATAGTCGAACGGCTGCGCAGCAGCTGCGGCCCGCTTCAACGCCAGCGCGCAAGCAGCTCCAATAGCAACAGGTCGCCGCGCAACGGGCCACGCAAGGCATCGCGCGCACGATTGGCAGCGATATACCAATCGCCGAGCGCTTCGGCGTCGAGCGCGCTGGAAAGCGGACCGTTCCCCGCACCCGCCTGTGCCTTGGCCTCATCCGCGGCTGCCTGCGCGGCGAACCACAAGCGCTGCCCGGGCTCGTTGTCCAGCCAGCGGCGCACGACCTCCATTGCTTCGCCACGGCCGGCGGCCAGCGCTGCAAGATCCTTGCGCACTTCCTGGCGGCGGGCGAGCGCCCCCTCTTCCGACCATGCCTTGGCCATGCCGGGATTACCACCCGCCGCATCAAGCGCCACGGCGGCATCCTTCACATGCTCGGCCTGCAGCCAGGCCAGGGCCTGCTCGCGCGGCGGCAACGGGAACTCGATGCGCTGGCAACGACTGCGGATGGTCTGTGGCAGACGCCACGGCGCGTCCGCCACCAGCAGCAGCAACGTGCTCGGCGATGGCTCTTCCAGCGTTTTCAGCAGAGCGTTGGCTGCCGCGGCATTCATCGCATCCGCCGGATCGATGCTGGCCACCTGCCAGCCACCGAACTGACTGGCCATGGCCAGACGGGCCGACAGATCACGGATCTGGTCCACCACGATTTCGCTGCGCTGGACACCGTCCTTGCGCACGCCATAACTCAACGCGACGACATCGGGATGCGTCCCGGCCCTGAGCAACTGGCAGCTACGGCACTCGCCGCAAGCGTCGCCATCCACTGGCTGCGCGCATAGCAGGCCTCGCACGAAACGAAGCATGAAATCGCGCTTGCCCAGTCCGGCCGGACCGCACAGCAACAGCGCGTGAGGCATCGCATCGCGCTGACGCCGCGCCTGCAGACGCGCCCAATGCTCGGCATGCCACGGCATCACCGTCATGCCGTTACCTCGAACAGAGGCGCTAATGCCGCCGTGGCTGCCCGCAGCACTTCCGCTGGCGTCAGGCTGGCGTCGATGACCCGGAAGCGCGCAGCGTCCGTGGCGGCGCGCGCGCGATACGCTTCGCGCACCCGTTCGAAGAAAGCGTCGGCTTCCACTTCGATGCGATCGGCCTCGCCGCGGCCAGCGGCACGAGCACGTCCGGTGGCCACCGGCAAATCCAACAGCAAGGTGATATCCGGCGAAAGACCATCAGTGGCCCAGCGCTCCAATTCGGCGATGCGCTCGACCGGCTGCCCGCGACCACCGCCTTGATAGGCATAGCTGGCATCGGTAAAGCGATCACATAGCACCCAGCGCCCTGCTGCCAGCGCGGGCTCGATCACTTCGCGCACGAGTTGAGCCCGTGAAGCGAACATCAGCAGCAATTCGGCTTCCGCCACCATGCCGTGCCGCGCGGGGTCCAGCACGATGGCGCGCACCGCCTCACCCAGCTCCGTGCCACCCGGCTCTCGGGTCAACACCAGATCCACGCCGTGCGTGACGATGTGCTCGCGCAAACCGGCAAGCAACGTGCTCTTGCCTGCGCCTTCGCCGCCTTCGAGGCTGATGAATTTTCCGCGCTTATTGATCATGGGCACCGCTTCAACTGATAACAGGCCACGTTGCGGTTGTGCTCGTCCAGCGTGCTGGAAAACACATGGCTGCCATCGCCGCGCGCAACGAAGTAAAGCTCACTGCCCGACGCCGGATGCAGCGCCGCCACGATCGCCGGCTTACCCGGCAGCGCGATCGGCGTCGGCGGCAGGCCGGGACGGGTGTAGGTGTTGTAAGGCGTATCGGTGGTGAGATCGCTTTTGTGGATATTGCCCGCATAGCTCTCGCCCATGCCGTAAATCACGCTGGGGTCGGTCTGCAACAACATGTGCGTCTGCAGGCGCCGTATAAACACACCGGCAATACGTGGCCGCTCGTCGGCACGACCCGTTTCCTTCTCCACGATGGAGGCGAGGATCAGCGCGTCATACGGCGTCGCCAGCGGCAGCTTCGGGTCGCGCTGCGGCCATAGAGTGTCCAGCATCTTGCCCATGGCGGTGTGGGCGCGCTTGAGTATGTCCAGATCGCTGTCGCCTTTCACATAGGCGTACGTCTCGGGAAGGAAGCGCCCCTCCGGGGCTTCGTCTGCCGCTTCGATCTTCTGCATGACCGCAGCGTCATCCAGTTCAGCGCCGTCCTGGCGCAACTTCTCCGCTTTCGCCAGCGCCTGCCGGAGATCGCGGAAGGTCCAGCCATCGACGATGGTGAAATTACGCTGCAGTACCTTGCCAGCCGCCATGTTGGTGAGCAGGTCGCGTGGCGTCATGCCGGTGCCGAGCGCGTATTCGCCAGCATGCAGCCGGCCGGCCACGCGCAGCTGTTCGGCCAGGAGGCGCCAATACAACGGCTGCGCCGTGCTGATGCCCTGCTGGCGCAACTGCGCCACGATGTCCTTCAGGCTGCTGCCGCGACCCACATCGATGCTCTGTCCCGATGCCTCCACGTGGAGCGGCGACTGGCTGAAGTTGGCGTAGTCCCGCCACCCATAGGCGAGCGCGCCGGCGATGGCCAGCAACACCAGGAGAACCACACCGCGCCACAAGGCGCGACCATGCATCGTGCGTCGACTCATGCCTGCTCCATCGGAAAACCCAGGGCGCGCCAATGCCGCTGCATGGCGCGGGTAGCCGGCCCGGGAACATACACGGTATCGGCCACGGCCTGAACCGGCAGGATGCCTCGAACACTGGAACTGAGGAAGAGTTCGCTGGCGTGGCGCAGTTCGTCCAGGGCGATATCCCGCACCTGCACCGCCTGCGTGGCCAACACTTCGGCACGCGCTACGCCGGCCACGCCGCAGCGCTCTAGCGAAGGGGTGACCAGGCCGCCATCGATCACCGCGAACAGATTGGCCATGGTGGACGACACCACCCGGCCCGAGGTATCGCAAAGTAAGCCGTCAGCCACAGCCAGGTCGTTCCACTCAGCCCGGGCCAACACCTGCTCCAGGCGATTGAGGTGTTTCATGCCGGCCAGTCGCGGCTGCTCGGCCAACCGGATGTCACAGACGCGCAGGCGTACACCCTGTGAGTAGATGTCCGCAGTCAGTGCGGGAGCAACGAAACCGGCGACAACGCGATGAGGGTGCGCGACCGCAGGAAGCGCGTAGCCGCGTTCGCCAAGGCCGCGCGTGATGGTGATGCGCACCACCGCCTGCACCCATTCCTGCACGACCTGCACGGCTTCCGCCAATAGCAATTCCGCATCGGGAGCCGGCAGCAGCAATCTTGCGCAGCTAAGGCGCAGCCGCTCCATATGCCGTGGCCACAACGGTGCCACTCCATCCACAAAGCGAATCGTTTCAAACAGACCGTCGCCATAAGCCAGTCCGCGATCCAGTGCCGGCACCACGTCGCCCGCGTGGCCATTCACCAGCATGCGCACCGCTGGCGCGGACATCAGCCGGCTACCCCGAGCGCACGCAATAGCCCCCTGGCTTTGGCGCGCGTCTCGTCCAGCTCCTTCTCGGCCACCGAATCCGCCACGATGCCCGCGCCGGCACGCAGGCTCAGATCCTGGCCAGCGAGGGTGAAAGTACGGATCAGGATGTTCAAATCGAGGTCGCCATTGCGATCGAGATAACCCAGGGCGCCAGTGTAGGCACCACGCGGAGCGTCCTCCAGCGCAGCGATGATCTCCATGCAACGCACCTTGGGGCAGCCGGTGATGGTGCCACCCGGGAAAGTCGCGGCAATCACCTGTCCCGGCGTCACGCCCGCGCGCAGCCGGCCACGTACGTTGGAAACGATGTGATGTACATGGGCATAACTCTCCACCACCATCAGCTCGTCCACCTGCACCGTACCCGGCACGCAGACGCGGCCGAGATCGTTGCGCTCCAGATCGATCAGCATCACGTGTTCGGCGCGCTCCTTGGGATGCGTACGCAGCTCGCGGATACGGGCGAGTTCGTCATCCGATGACGTGCGTGGACGCGTGCCGGCGATCGGCCGGGTCTGCGCAACACCATTGCGCGCTTCCACCAGTCGCTCCGGCGAGGAACTCACCACCGCCCAGGCAGGCTGCTGCAACATGCCAGCGAACGGTGCCGGGTTTGCCTCCCGCAACGAAGCGTAAAGCGAAGCCGGCGATGGCGACTGCGCATAGTGCGCATGCCAGGCGCGCGACAGATTGACCTGAAAGATATCGCCGGCATGCAGATGTTCATGAATGCGTGCCACGCCATCCAAGAAACGCTGCGGATCGTCTTCGCCTATCTGCACCGGCGCAGGCAAGTCAGGAATAACTGGCGCGGCGGCGAGATCGGCCTCCAGCTGGTCGAGCAATGCTTCGTGTCCCTGCTCGACGATCAGCACCGTGCTTTCGTTTGCATGATCCACGATCACCGCCGCCGGACAACGTAGTGCGAGAGCGACAGGCAGTTCGTGCGGATTGCGCAAGCGCAGGCGCGGCTCGATTTCACCGGCCAGTTCATAGGCGAGCAGCAGAACCCAGCCGCCATGGAACGGCAAACCGTCATCCGCTTCGCGCGGCATGCGTTCGGCCTGCCAGGCCAGATCCAGCGCATCGAGAAATTTGCCGGAACGCTCCTTGCCTTGCCCATCCGTCAGGCGGCCATCCGCACACAACGTCAGGCGGTCCTGCGGAAACGCAAACAGGATGTCAAAGCGCGTCTGCGGTGTACCGCGGACCACACTTTGCAACAGGCAGGGATAGCGCTCTGGAAATGCAGCGGCCGGCGCGAGCAAATCGCGCCGGCCGTGCAACGTACGACGAAGACTGGTCACACGTCGCTCAAACGCGACGGAATGCCAGCGTACCGTTGGTGCCACCAAAGCCGAAGGAATTGGAGATCACCACCTCAAGCTTGGCGTCGCGCGCCGTGTGCGGCACGAAATCGAGATCACAACCTTCGCTCGGCTCGTCCAGGTTGATGGTCGGCGGCAGCACCTGATCGCGCAGCGCAAGAATGGAGAAGATCGCCTCCACGCCACCCGCCGCACCGAGCAGATGACCGGTGATGGACTTGGTCGAGCTCATCGCCAGTTTGTAGGCGTGGTCGCCAAACACCTTCTTGGCCGCCATCACTTCGCCCAGATCGCCCAGCGGCGTCGAGGTGCCATGCGCATTGACGTACTGCACTTCGGAAGGGTTGATGCCGCCATCCTTGAGTGCGCTTTCCATGCAGCGCGCAGCACCTTCGCCACCTTCGCTGGGCGCGGTGATGTGATAAGCGTCGCCGCTCATGCCGAAACCGATCAACTCAGCGTAGATCTTCGCGCCACGCACCTTGGCATGCTCGTATTCCTCCAGCACCAGCACGCCGGCGCCATCGGACAGCACGAAGCCATCGCGGTCCTTGTCCCACGGACGGCTGGCCTTGGTCGGCTCGTCGTTGCGGGTCGACATGGCCTTGGCCGAGCAGAAGCCCGCCATCGCCGTGCCAGTGGTGGCGAACTCGGCACCGCCGGCGATCATCACGTCGGCATCGCCATACTGGATCATGCGCGCGGCCAGACCGATGTTGTGCGTACCGGTGGTGCAGGCGGTGACGCAAGCGATGTTCGGGCCCTTCAGGCCGTACATGATCGACAAGTGGCCCGAGACCATGTTGATGATCGAGCTCGGCACGAAGAACGGCGACACGCGGCGCGGGCCCTTGTCGTGCAGCTCGATCGAGGTGTGCTCGATGGTATGCAGGCCACCGATACCGGCAGCCACGGCCACGCCGATGCGCGGCGCGTTGGCTTCCGTCACTTCCAGCCCGGAATCCTTGAGCGCCTGAGTGCCCGCAGCGATGCCGTAGTGGATGAACGGGTCCATCTTCTTGATGTCTTTCGCCGCGATCCATTGCGCGGGATCGAAATCACGTACCTGACCGGCGATGCGGGTGGCATAGGCCGTGGCGTCGAAATGGGTAACCTGACCGATGCCGCTGACGCCCTTGAGGATGTTGTCCCAGGCGGTAGCGATATCGTTGCCAACCGGCGAGATGATGCCGAGTCCGGTGACAACCACACGTCGTTTGCTCATGCTGATCTTCCTTCATGGTTCCGTGTATCTGCCGCGGAGGCAGCCGTCCCGCCCTTGATGAGGGAGGAGACGTCGTCTTGCCCATATGGCGCGCATCCGTCGCACCATACGGGATCGGACGTTGCAAAATGCAGAAACGAAAACTGCGCCAATGTGGCGCAGCTTTCGGTATCGCATCGTGGGCGGGTGGGCTGCGCCGAACGCGCCGGCCGCCACGAATCGATCATTACTTGGCTTCGTGGGCCTTGATGTAATCGATGGCCTGCTGCACCGTCGTGATCTTCTCGGCCTCTTCGTCCGGAATCTCGCACTCGAACTCTTCCTCGAGAGCCATCACCAGCTCAACGGTGTCCAGCGAATCCGCGCCCAGATCGTCAACGAACGACGAGCCCGCCTGGACTTCATCTTCCTTCACGCCCAGCTGCTCGACGACGATTTTCTTGACGCGCTCTTCGATGGTGCTCATGTTGCCAATACCTCCCAAGGACAAAATGCCGGCGGATTGTAGTGGCTAAACCGCAAGGCCGCCATGGTCCGCCAACGTTGGTAAGGCGCAGGCCCTGGGGACCGGCGCGAAAGGGTAATTGTCGCCTAAAAACGGGCCGCTGGCGACAGTCCTGATGAAACCGGTCAGCGGGCCGCCGTCTCGACAGGGGAAGCGACCTGACCGCCCGGCGCGACAGGCCAGGCTGAGGCAGGCCGCAGACCGACCCAGCCGTTGGCCGCCCGGGTCAAATGCTGTGTTCCAGCCGGTAGCGCACGCGACGACCACACCAGCAGAAAACCGTCGGGATGCTGCCGCGCCCATTGCGCCGGGTCGTCAGTGGTGGACAAGGGTTCGGGCAGGCGCGCCAGGAACGTAATCAGCCCTGGCTCATTACCGGCGCGCGCCAGCGGCACACCCTCCTGACGCATCTGCACCACAGTCTGCGCCAGCCCCCGCAGATCCATCGCACCCAGCGCCTGGGTGCGGATCAATGGCAACAGCGCAATGGTCAGCAGCAGCATCGCCCAGGCCACCCTTCGCTCCGGCATCGACTCGTAGGGCCACAGCAACAGCAGGATCGAAAGCACGACCAACACAGCAGTCAGCGCAAACAGTGCTTTCACCACGACAGGCGCAACGGGTGTCGGAGACATATCGCCGGGGTGCAGATAGGCCCACACCAACAACGCCGCCACCAACGCAGAGAACGCCAGCATCCGTCGCGATGACAACAAGCGTGGCTCGTATCGCAGCAATGCACCAAGCCACAAGCACAGGCCCGGAAACAGCGGAATCAGATAGTGCAGTTGCTTGCCGCTCACCAGGCTAAAACCAATGAAGGCTGGCACCGAGGCACATAAACCAAAGCGTGCGGCCATCGATGACATCGTCACCGCGGGCGCTGTCTTCAAACGACTCCAGCGCAACACCAGCGGCCATGGCAGCAACAGCGGAATCAGCCATTGCAGATACCACCACCATGCGCGGTTGTGCGCGAAACTCTCGACCACACGCCCCGCCGTCTGCGTGACCAGCAACTCCCTGGCCTCCGCCATGCCCAGATGCTTTACCGCCGCCAGCGCCCACAACAACACCGGCACGCCGCCGAGCACGACCAGCAACAACGCAACGCCAATACGCCCCCAGGAGGGACGCGCCGCTTCCGGCCGCACCCACCAACGCGCCAGCACGATAGGCGGCAACAGGTGCAACAGCACTACTGGCCCTTTCGCCAGCATTCCCAGCGCGCTGCCGAGAAACAGCAACCACAGCGCGTGGCGTGATCCATCGCGCATCCACTGCACGATGGCGAGGAAGGCGAGCAGCACGCAGAAGCACAGCAGCACGTCGAACATCACCACGCCGGCGAACAACTGGAAGTACAGGAAGCCCAGCATCAGCCAGGACGCCTGCCCTGCGACATCGTGATCGAGCTTGCGCTCGAGCTTCTGCACCACGGCGATACAGCCCGCAGCGAACAACACCGGCAACACGCGCGCGCCCCAAAGCGACACGCCGAACAGGCTCCAATCGAGATTGAGCAGCCAGAACAACAGCGGCGGCTTATCGAAATAGGGAAAGCCGTTGAGGTGCAGCGTAATCAGCTCGCCAGACTGGCGCATTTCCCAGGCAATGCTGAGGTAGCGCGTCTCGTCGATCGGCACCGGCGGCAAGATGCCCAGGAAGGGAAGCAGCAAAAACATCGCCAACCAGGGGTTAGCATCCAAGCTAGCTCGCAAACGTCCCAAGGCATTCATGCCATCCAGTTTCCGTGGCCCTACTTAGGCCGATCTTAGCGCTGGATAATGGCGTCGCGACGTGACGAAACGGCTCACAAAAAATTGCCTGGAGCACAATTGACGTCGCGAAGCGACGGCCCGCAGGGTTGCCGCTATGGAGGGCGGGCAACAAAAAAAGGCCGGCCATGCAGGCCGGCCCCGAACCATCACGGCATGTACATGCCGCCATTGACGTGCAGTGTTTCGCCAGTGATATACGCCGCCGCCGGCGACGCCAGGAAAGCTACCGCCTTGGCGATATCGTCCGCCTCGCCGAGACGCCCCAACGCGATTTGGCCAAGCAGCGCCGTCTTCGATTCCTCCGGCAATGCACGGGTCATATCGGTGTCGATAAAACCCGGCGCCACCACATTCACTGTGATGTTGCGGCTGCCAATCTCGCGCGCCAGCGACTTGGAGAAAGCGATGATGCCGGCTTTGGCCGCCGCGTAATTGGACTGCCCCGGATTGCCGGTGAGGCCGATCACCGAAGCGATCGAAATGATGCGGCCCTTGCGCGCCTTCATCATGCCGCGCATCACCGCCTTGGAGGTGCGATACACCGAGGTGAGGTTGGTGTCGAGAATGGCCTGCCAATCCTCGTCGCGCATGCGCATAAGCAACTGGTCGCGGGTGATGCCGGCATTGTTGACCAGGATCGAGACCGGGCCGAATTCCTTGCTGATCGCGTCGATCAACGCTTCGACGGCAGCGCCATCCACTACGTTGAGTACGCGACCGTGGCCGCCGTGCGGCGCCAGACGCTCGCCGATCGCCGCCGCACCGTTCTCGCTGGTGGCGGTGCCGATCACGGTGGCGCCCAGTGCCGCCAGTTCGTTGGCGATGGCCGCGCCGATGCCGCGGCTGGCGCCGGTGACGAGGGCGATTTCGCCTTGCAGTGTCTTGCTCATCTGTATCGCTTCCTGAGGCTCAACGAGAAAAAGTCATGCATCGCGCAAGCGATGCTTACGTCCAATCGGCGCGAGTGGCATCGAGGTCAGCCGGCGCGCCGATGGCGCGCGCGTCGACGCTCTTGTCGATGCGCTTGATCAAGCCGGCCAACACCTTACCCGGACCACATTCGGCCATACGCGTGGCACCGCCCGCGACTAACGCTTGCACACATTCGGTCCAGCGCACCGGCAGATACAACTGGCGCTGCAAGGCGGTGCGGATATCGTCGAGGTTGTCGTAGCTGCGTGCCTCGGCGTTCTGCACTACCGGAATCGATGGCTGCTGCCATGACAGCGCAGCCATACGCTCGCCCAGCTTATCCGCCGCGTCACGCATCAGCGCGCAATGCGACGGCACCGATACCGCCAGCCTGATCGCCTTCTTCACGCCAAGCTCGGCGAGCTTGGCCAGGGCGCGATCCACCGCCTCACTGTTGCCGGCGATCACCAACTGGCCTGGCGAATTGAAATTGGCCGGGGATACCACCTGCCCTTGCGCCACCTCTTCGCACACCGCGGCGATCTGTGCATCGTCGCCGCCCAGAATCGCCGCCATGGCGCCTACACCCGACGGCACCGCCGCCTGCATCAGGCGACCGCGCTCGGCGACCAATGCAGCCGCGTCATGCAGCGACAACGCGTCCGCGCACACCAGCGCGCTGTATTCGCCCAAGCTGTGACCGGACAGCTGCGCCGGCTGCGCACCACCAAGCTTCTGCCACACCCGCCATACCGCGACGCTTGCAGCAAGCAGCGCCGGCTGCGTGTTCTCGGTGCGGTTGAGCTGGTCTTCCGGCCCCTGCTGGCTAAGTGCCCACAGATCCACGCCAGCACCCTGCGACGCCTCGTCGAAGGCGGCCTTCACTTCCGCGTGCGCCGCGGCCAGTTCCGCCAGCATGCCCACAGACTGGGAACCCTGGCCGGGAAAGACAAAAGCGAGCGATGCGTTCTGACTCATGAAAGAAAGATTTCCGTCGACGAAAACCGGAATGGTGCCAGCAACGCCGGCCGTACGCAGCAGGATGGCCTGATTCGCGTAACAAGCAAGGCGGCAAGAGGCGCGAGTTCACGCAGGATGCCCAACAAAAAAGCCGGTGCACAGGGCACCGGCTTTTCCTTAGCTCTTTGCGCCAAGCCGTTGACCGGCAGGTGCATCCGCCTCAATAGCGCAGTAGCGCCGAGGCCCAGGTGAAGCCGCCGCCGAACGCTTCCAGCAGCAGGTTCTGGCCGCGCTGCACCTTGCCGGAGCGCACGGCGTAATCCAGCGCCAGCGGGACAGAGCCAGCCGATGTGTTGGCATGCTTGTCGACGGTAACGATCACCTGCTCCATCGGCATATTCAGGCGCTTGGCGGTGGCCTCGATGATGCGCAGGTTGGCCTGGTGCGGAATCAGCCAATCGAGCTGGGAAGCCTCCATGCCGCCCGCCTTCAAGGTCTCTTCGACCAGGGCATCCAGCGTCTTCACCGCCACCTTGAATACTTCACGGCCGCTCATGTTGATGCGCACGCCGTGGTTCGGCTCGTCCCTGAAACCTGCGGAGACGCCCACCGGGTTCCACAACAGTTCCTTGTAGCCGCCGTCCGCGTGCAGGCAGGTGGCATAAATGCCCGGTTCGCTGGAGGCCTCAAGCACTACCGCGCCGGCACCGTCGCCAAAGAGCACGCAGGTTTCACGCTCGCTCCAGTCGATCATGCGGGTCAGCGTTTCCGCGCCGATCACCAGGACTTTCTTCGACTGCCCGCTACGGATGAATTTGTCGGCGATGCCCAGAGCATAGACAAAACCCGAGCAGGCGGCGTTGACGTCAAAAGCCGCGCAGCCGTTGGCACCCAGGCGATGCTGCACCAGGCAGGCAGTGGACGGAAAAATGATGTCGGGCGTGGTCGTGCCAAGCACGATCAGATCCAGCTCGGACGCCTTTACACCCGCGGCTTCCAGCGCGCGCTGCGCAGCGAGGAACGCGAAATCACCGGTGGTCTGGCCTTCGACGGCGACGTGGCGCTGACGGATGCCGGTACGGGACTGGATCCATTCGTCACTGGTATCGACGAATTGCTCCAGATCGGCATTGGTCAGGACGCGCTCCGGCAATGCGCTGCCGGTACCAGTGATGCGGGCGTAGATCGGGGCCATGGGCTATCCATCAGCGGAATCGGCGCACACGGCACCTCATCCACATCAGGGATGACCGCCCGCACCAAGACAGCAAAGTTACGTTCGTGAGCGCCTAAACGCAAAGCGGCGCGTCGCCGCGCCGCCATGCGAAACCGTATCCCTTGCGGGAACGATCAATCCTCTTCGACCACCGAGGTGTTGGTCTCGATCACTTTCTTGCCACGGTAGTAGCCGTCCTTGGTGACGTGGTGGCGCAGATGCACCTCGCCGCTGGTCGGATCGGTGGCCAGCTGCACGGTCTTCAGCGCATCGTGCGAACGACGCATGCCGCGGGTGGACGGGGTTTTGCGGCTCTTGGCAACGGCCATGGTGAGTCTCCAGCTAAGCGATTATTAAAATCGACGTTATTTCTTGAGTTCGCGCAGAATCGCGAACGGGTTATCGGAACGACCCTCGCCGGAAGTGGCTTCCGGCGGCGGGGCTACTACTTCGTCAGGCAGCACGCTGTCCGGATTGACCGGAACCAGCGGCAGCACCAACAGCAATTCGTCTTCGATCACGTCCGCCAAGTTCAGCTTGCCGTCTTCGGCGACCAGCAGCGGCTCGCTACCGGGCGGCAGGGCTGATTCCTCGCGTTCGTCACGGATCAGGCCCAGACGACTGTCCACCGCTACCGGCAGCACGAATGGCTCCAGCGAACGTTGGCAAATCAGCGTGAGCGGAGCCTGGACGCGAACGTCGAGGTACGCCGTACCGAATTCGTCACGACCGAAATCCAGCTCGAATCGGGCCTCGCCCGTGGTGTCCGCAAGAGCCCCGCCCAGCCGCTGCATGGCGGCAATGGGCAACGACCCCTGGAACGAACGCCGCGCCGAGACCATGCGCCAAGCGTCCACGGACTCTGGCAGTGTCACGGACATAATCACGAAATCTTAGGTTTGCCGGCGTTTGAAGTCAACATATTGTTTATACCGGACTAAACGCCGCGCTTAACTTTTCGCGCTCCAACGCATTTTGCCTGAACGGCACTCATGCGGCAGACTGCCGGCTCCGCCGCCCTCGAGCCGAACTGCTCACGTGAATGCCTATCTGACGCTTGGCTCGGTCGCGCTGTTTCTCGCCCTGGTCGCCGCCGTCGCCGTGGCCCTATGGTATCGGCGGCGCAATGACCGGCGCACGCACAGTCTGCACCAGCTGCTGGAACTGGCTGACTGTCTGGAAGGCGACCTGAAAACCTGCCGCGCCGGCCTGCAACAGGCCCATGCCGTGATGTCCCTCAATCCCGACCTGCCGGCAGCCAGCGAGCAGGAAGCCCGCCATGCGATCGAGGCTGGCCTGCGTTCGCTACTGCAACAGCGCATCTGGATCCGTGACCAGGCGCCTCGGGCCAGCCAGGATCAGCTCGACCGGGCTGTCTCGAACATGATCGAGACGCGTAGCCGCCTGGGGCCTCTACTGAAAGCACTCGACCAGGCCCAGCATGCCCTCGATGACGCCATGCGCGAACACATCATCCAGCGAGGGCCGGAGGCATGACCCTGCCCCGCCTGATCCTGGGCTCTACATCCCGTTACCGAGCCGAGTTGCTGCGCCGCCTCTATCCCGAATTCGAGCAGCGCGCCCCGGGCACGGATGAAACCGCACTCCCTACCGAAGCGCCACAAGACCGCGCACTGCGGCTCGCGGTGGCCAAGGCGGAAGCCGCGGCGGACGGTATGGATAACGCCCTGGTGATCGGCTCCGACCAGGTCGCCGAGCTGGACGGCACCATGCTGGATAAGCCCGGCACCGCTGAACGCGCCCGAGCCCAGCTGGCCGCCAGCTCCGGTCGCGCCGTGCATTTCCATACCGCGCTGTGCCTGCTCGATACGCGCAGCGGTAAACGCCATACCTATATCGATCACACCCGCGTGCGTTTCCGTACGCTGAGCGACGACGAGATCGCCCGTTATGTCGAGCGCGAGCAGCCGCTCGACTGCGCCGGCAGCTTCAAATGCGAAGGACTGGGCATCAGTCTGTTCGAGCGCATCGACAACGAAGATCCCAGCGCCCTGATCGGCTTGCCGCTGATCGCCCTCGCCCGCCTCCTGCGCGAGGCCGGCGTGGCGTTGCCCTAAACTTGCGCTATCGCGCGTACGCCGCGGAAGCCAAACGCCAGATCGAACAATCTTCTCGTGCTACCGACGGCTGTACGCCCGCCGGTGCGGGAACACGGCCAGCATAAAAGGCAACGCGCTTGCGGCCATCGAACAGATCGAGCCGGCGCAGCGGCTGCGGCTCCTCGATACGCTGGCAGAGCGTGCCCAGCCAATCGGAACGCTCGCGCACGCGCAGTGACGTTTCATCGACGGCGAGCAACATCGGCATCCCCGCATGGGCCTCGCGCAGGGACGCCTCATCGCGATGCCAGATCGCCAGCTGCGGCGCCCGCCCGTGCTTGGCGTTGACGGGGCTATCCAGCGCATAGACGGGCGTGGCGCCGTTCAACTGAAAGTCGATCTCGGCCGCCAGCATGAAATTGTCCGCTACCAGAATCGCCGAGTGCTCTTGCAAAAGCTCTCGCGCCGCCGCACCACTTTCCCGCCATCCAACGAAGCGCGCTGGAAACGCCTTCATACTGGCCAGTGCACGGGAGCCATCTTCGCTTGCGGCAAGACTGAGATACGCGAGCGCACCGAGCTGGCCAGCGATAGCCAAGGCGACGGCGCCGTACGCGAACCAACGCACCCAGCGAATCTGCAGCCGCGAGCGCAACAGCACCGGCAACACACCAAGCAAAGGCAAATATCCGGGCAGCGGCCAATGCGCTCGAAAGCGCAACTCATCGGCGAACAGTCCCAATACGAAATAGATGACGATGAAACACAGCGAGACCATGGCGATGACATCCCAGGGCGCCCCGTCGCCGCGCCTTCGCCAACTGCGATAAGCCGCCCATAGCAGCAGCAGATAAAGCAAAGGCGTGCACGCCACCGCCTGCTCCAGCGGCTGTATCAACGCATCGGCATGGAAACGCCAGGGATTGCGCTCCACTACCTGGAACGCCACTCCTGCGCCGCGCTGCTGCCAATTGGAAATAAGCAGGGGGATCAGACCCAGCGCCGCCACCGCCATCGCCAACCAGAATCCGCCGCGGCGCCATTGCTGGCGACCGCGTGGTGTCAGCACGAACAACAACAGGCCAGCGAGCATCGGCATCACCGCGCGATAGTGCGTCAGCCAGCACATCGCCAAAGCACCACCGAGCATCAACCAATCGCTGGAACGATCGCCCTCCATCGCACGAAGCACGGCCCATAGCGCGAGCATGCTAGCCACAGTCAATGGCACATCGGGCAAAGCCAGCACGCCAAGACTTCCAGCCAACGGCAACGCAAGGCAAAGCAGCCCCGCCTGCCACCCGGCGCGCGCATCGAAAGCCTGCCGCGCGAACGCGACCACCAGCCAAGGTAAGGCACTCCCCAGCAACAAGAACGGCCAGCGCATCCCCAGCAGGCCGTGTCCAGCCACGCTCTCGCCAAGCCGGATCAGCCACGCAGTCAATGGCGGCAGATCGCTATAACCCCAGGCCAGGTGACGGCTCTCCTGCCAATAGAACGCCTCGTCACCAAACGGCGACAGGCTGGCGGCAATCGCCAGACGACCGAGCAGCAATAAGAAGAAGGCAATGAGAAACGCGGCTCGCCAGCGCGCGAGGCCGAGGACTACACTGCGGTCATGCATGGTTCATCCCCTGCACCGCCCTCACCTGCCGCCCAAATTCCATGTCTGCCATCACTCCACTTCACGATGATGTCCTGCGCTCGCGCCTCGACGCCGCCATGGCGCAGGTCAACCAGGTCCTGCTTGGCAAGCCGCGCCAGGTCAAGCTCGCTTTTACCTGCCTGATTGCAGGCGGGCATCTGTTGCTGGAGGACGTGCCGGGCGTGGGCAAGACCACCCTTGCTCATGCACTCGCCGCGAGCTTTGCGCTGGACTTCCAGCGCGTGCAGTTCACCAGCGACTTGTTGCCGTCGGACATTATCGGCGTGAGTGTTTATGAGCGCGAGACTGGACAGTTCCGCTTTCATCCCGGTCCGATCTTTACTGGCCTGTTGCTCGCCGACGAAATCAATCGCGCCACGCCGAAAACACAAAGTGCGCTGCTCGAGGCGATGGCGGAGGGCCAGGTCACCGTAGACGGCCAGACGCATAGGTTGCCGCAGCCGTTCTTCGTCGTCGCTACGCAGAATCCGCTGGATCTTGCCGGCACTTTTCCTTTGCCGGACTCGCAGCTCGACCGTTTCATGCTGCGCCTGTCGCTGGACTATCCCGATGCCGCCGCCGAGCGCGCCCTGCTCACCGGCAGCGATCGCCGCGACCTGCTCGCGCAACTGGTGCCGCAGCTCGACGGTGCCGGCCTCACCACCTTGCATCGGCAGACGCAGACGATCACCGCCAGTCCGGCGCTGCTGGATTATCTGCAGGCGCTGCTCAGCGCGAGCCGGCGCCATGCCGAGATCCGCGTCGGCCTGTCACCGCGCGCCGGTCTTGCTCTGCTCAACGCGGCGCGTACCTGGGCCATGCTCAGTGGCCGCACTCATGTGCTCCCGGAAGATATCCAGGCGCTGTTCGTACCTCTGGCAGCGCACCGCCTGGTTCCCGCACGCGGCGCCAACGGCGACACACTCGCGCGCCAGCTGCTTGCCGAGGTCGCCGTGGGTTGATGGCCATGCCACTGGCCGAGACGATCCGCCGTCTGCAGCACCACGCCGAGCGACGCCTGCCGGCGCTCACCCGCTATCGGCGCCCCGAAAACCTGCCCATCGAGCTGCACCGCCGGCGTATCTACATCGTGCCCACCGGCCTGGGGCTGGCTTTCGGAATCCTGCTGCTGGTGATGCTGGCCGGCGCGCTGAATTACGCGAATAACGCCGCGCTGCTACTTACGTGCCTGCTCGGCGCCGCCTGCGCGGCAAGCATGCTGGTCGCCTTCCGCAGCCTGGACGGGTTGCGCCTGATAGCCATTCAGGCGGACCACGCGATGGCTGGGCAGCCACTCATCCTGCATCTTCACTTCGACGCCGGCATACGCACTCGTCAGGCCATTCGTGTCCATATGGACGGCCAAATGCAGGCCTTTGCGATCCCTGCCCAAGGGCAATTTGTCCTGCAGTTGCCCATGGCCACCACGCGGCGCGGCTGGCAAGCATTGCCGCGCATCCAATTGTGGAGCAGCTGGCCCCTTGGCTTGTTCCGCGCGTGGAGCTGGTTGTATCCGGAGCAATCCGTGCTGGTGTGGCCTTGCCCCGAAGCCGGCGGGCCACCGCCGCAACTGGCGGCCG
This sequence comes from Dyella koreensis, assembly GCF_044904565.1. Classification (NCBI taxonomy): domain Bacteria; kingdom Pseudomonadati; phylum Pseudomonadota; class Gammaproteobacteria; order Lysobacterales; family Rhodanobacteraceae; genus Dyella; species Dyella koreensis. The sequence goes on from NZ_JADIKD010000012.1 coordinate 840,599, forward strand.
ATGATCCGTTGCATCATCGCCTGCATCACGGTGAAGACCTGGCTGCCCTGCGCGACTATCGCGCCGGCGATCCGCAACGTCGCATCGCGTGGAAAGCCAGCGCCCGGCATGACAGCCTGCTGGTGAAGGATTTCGAACAACCGGAACCACGCCAGGAGTGGCGTCTGGACTGGCGCCAACTGTCGAGCCTCAACAATGAGGCGCGCATCGCCCGCCTCGCCCGCTGGCTGGGCGAAGCTGAAGCACAAGGTCGCCCCAGCAGCCTGTGGTTGCCGGAAGAAGATATCGGCCATGGCTCCGGCCCGGCCCATTACGCGCGCTGCATGAGCGCACTGGCGCGACTGCCGTGATTCGCCTGCGCCGCACTCCGCGTAACGAAATACCGCTCGACGGCCGCGCCTTCGATCTGCTCTGTCTCACTGCCGCGGTGGTGCTAGGCCTGCACGCGTCCCACCTGCCGCCATGGTTGAGCGCCGCCCTGGCCACGGTGCTGGGGTTGCGCTGGTGGCAACGCCGGCGTCAGCGAGGACGCGCACCGATTTATCTGAAGTTGCCATTGGTCGCGCTGCTGGCAGCTACCGTGATCTTCCACTACGGCAACATCTTTGGACGCGAACCGGGCTCAGCGTTGGCGGTAGGTTTACTGGTACTCAAGCTGCTGGAAACCGAAACGCCGCGCGATGCCAAAGTCGCCGTTGGCTTTGCCTGCTTCACGCTGATGGCAGCGTTGTTGTCGGACCAGGGCATGGTCGCCACCTTTATCGTGGGACTTGGTCTGGTGCCCGCGCTTGCCACTCTGCGCGCTCTGCAACCCGCACGCGTCGCTGCCAGCCTGCCACGCGAGCTGCTTCCCGGCCTGGGTTTGCTTGCCGCGGCGATTCCGCTTTCCTTGCTCGGTTTTGTGCTGGTGCCACGACTGGATTCGCCGCTATGGGGAGCACCACCTTCCGCGCAGGCACGCACCGGCCTCAGCGATCGCATGTCCCCAGGCGACTTCGTCGATCTGCTCACCGACGATCACCCTGCGATGCGCGTGAGTTTCGATCAGGCCTTGCCGGCACCGGCCCAACGCTATTTCCGCGCCTACGTGATGACGCACTACGACGGCCGCCGCTGGACCACAATGCCGAACGGGCAATCGCCGGCACCGCTCGAAGCGACCGAGAGCCAGAGCTATCGCATCACTCTCGAGCCGAACGGCCAGCAAGTACTGCCGGCTCTCGACGTGCCGCTGGAAGCGCCGCCGCAGGCGAGACTGGGAGCAAACCGCGAAGTGGTCGGCGGCAAGCCGGTGCAGGATCCTCTGACCTATTCGCTGCACTCCGCCGTGCGCTATCGCTTCCAGCCCACGCTGGACGACGCCACACGCCGGCGCAGTCTGCTGCTGCCGGCTGGCTTCAACCCCCGCAGCCTGGCGCTGGCCACGCAGTGGCGCGAACGCTACGGCGATCACGACGACGCCATCGTGAAGGCGGCGCTGTCGCTGTTCCACGATGGTGGCTTCAATTACACGCTGGCGCCGGCACCGCTGGGCCGCGACGCGGTAGACGATTTCCTGTTCGCCACGCATGAAGGTTTCTGCGAACACTATTCCTCCGCCTTCACGGTGCTGATGCGCGCCGCAGGCGTTCCGGCGCGAGTGGTCACGGGTTACCAGGGCGGTTACTGGAACAAGCTCGGCCAATACCTGCTGGTGCGGCAATCCGACGCGCATGCCTGGAGCGAAGTGTGGCTGGCCGGGCGTGGCTGGGTACGCGTCGACCCTACCGCCGCCGTACGTCCCGAACGCGTCAGCCTGGGCGCCGCCGCGGTCGCTGCCAGCCAGACCGGATGGCAGGGACTGAACTGGTTGCAGGACATCCGCAATCGCTGGGATGTCGTCAACCGCTGGTGGAGTGAAGGCGTTATCGGCTTTGATGCACTGAGGCAACGCGGGCTCCTCACGCCATTCGGCGTCCGCGATACCGACACGACCACGTTGAGTGTGCTGCTGGCCATCGGCAGCGTGTTGTTCGCCGCGCTTGGGCTTGCCTGGGCGCTTTGGCGCAGACACGACACCGACCCCATGCGGGCGGCCATGCAGGCACTCGAACGGAAACTGGCGCGTGCCGGCATTGCGCGGCGGAGCAGCGAAGGCCCACAGCATTATCTGCTGCGCGCGGCGAGGGCCCTGCCCACCCAGCGCGCGGAGCTGGACCAATTGATGAGGAGCTACCTCGACCTGCGCTATGCCTATACCGATCCGCCGCCCGAATCCGTTCGCGGCTTTAAACAGGCGGTACGGGATTTCCGGCCACGACACGTGGTCAAATGAACCGAATCAGTAGATTTGCGGATACAGGATCATCCGCCTAACGATGGAGAAAGCGGTCATGTCCACCTATAAAACCCTGGCCCTTGCGGCCGTCACGGCCTCGCTGGCCGCCTGCGCGACGGTCCCCCAGCCGCTGCAAGGCACTTACACCGACCTCAGCACGGCCGCGGCGCAGCAAGGCGGCGCCGGTGGCGCCAAGGTGCGCTGGGGCGGCGAGATCATCAAGACCGAACCCGGTCCGCAGGAAACCTGCTTCTACATGCTGTCGCGCCCGCTCGACGATGAGGCCCGCCCGAAGGCAGACAGCAGCAATGACACCCAGGGCCGCTTCGTTGCCTGCCGCTCCGGCTTCTACGATCCGGAAGTCTTCGCGCGCGGCCGCGAAGTGACCATCACCGGCACCCTGCATGGCACGGTTTCGCAGAAGGTCGGCGAATACGACTACGCCTACCCGCGCGTGGAAGCCGACGTGGTCTATCTGTGGCCGAAACGTGTCGCCGTGCGCTACCCGCCGGGTTATTACGACCCGTTCTGGGGCCCGGGCTGGGGTCCGTACTGGGGCCCGTGGGGCGACCCGTTCTGGTACCAGCCGCGCGTGATCGTGGTGCCGCGTCCGGTACCGCCGCCCCGTCCGAGGTAAGCCGCGTAAAGCACCAAAGAAAACGCCGGCCATGTGCCGGCGTTTTCGTATCGGTGAAGAGGCTGTCCGGATCAGCCCGGCGGCCAGTGCATCCGGCGCCCGGCCAGCAAATGCACATGCAGATGGAACACCGTCTGCCCACCATGCTCGTTGCAGTTGATCACCGTGCGATAGCCCTGTTCGGCCAGCCCTTGCTGACGGGCATAGGCCGCTGCCGCCAGCAACAGCTTGCCGAGCAGCTCAGCATCGGATGCCTTCGCTTCATCGAGGCTCGCGATGGCGCGCTTGGGCACGAACAGCACATGCACCGGCGCCTGCGCATTCAGATCGCGGAAGGCCAGCACGTCATCGTCTTCGTAAACGATGTCGGCGGGAATTTCGCGGCGGATGATCTTTCCGAAAATCGTGTCGGCCATGTCTCGGTTCCTTAGGGCAACGCTGATGAAGTATCGCCATCGTCACCCGCCCTGTCTGTTCGCAGGCCGCAGGACCGTCGGCGAAAGCAGACTGGTGGTCTGTTAAGACGGCGGGCCGAAGGCATGTGGACAGACAGGGCTGGCCCCAACGCATGAAGTTTTAAATGAAGGGGTGATGCCTGGAAGGCTCGCAGGCGCCGCCGCGTGGCTTGCCAAGACAGCCAGTCTTCCCTGCGCCACGCGGCGGCGCCTGCGAGCCTTCCAGGCATCATGACGATGGCGATACTTCATCAGCGTTGCCCTAGGTCACAAACTCTGCCGGCTGCCGAAGGCATGCGCCAGCGTGCCGCGATCGACGTACTCCAGCTCACCGCCCAGCGGCACACCGTGGGCCAGCCGGGTCGGTTTGACTCCGGCGGCGCGCGCCAGTTGCGCGAGATAGTGCGCCGTCGCCTCGCCTTCCACCGTTGGATTGGTGGCGATGATCATCTCTTCGATCTCGCCTTCCGCCAGCCGCTCGGTGAGCAAGCCGAGACCCAGCTCTTCCGGCCCCAATCCATCCAGCGGCGACAGGCGGCCGAGCAACACGAAATACTGCCCGCGATACCCCGTAGCCTGCTCGATCGCCGCCAGTTCGGTTGGCGACTCCACCACGCAAAGCACGTGGCGATCGCGGCTACTGCTGGCGCAGATCGAGCACACCGGCTCCTCGCTGAAATTGCGGCAGCGCGTGCAATTGCCAATGCGCTGCATGGCTTGCTCGAGCGCACTGGCGAGCCGCAATCCACGCTCGCGTTCACGCTCCAGCAAATGGAAGGCCATCCGCTGCGCACTCTTGCCGCCCACGCCGGGCAGGCAACGCAAAGCTTCAATCAGATCGGTGAGGAGTTTGCTCATGAATCAGCTTGTTGGATGTAGGAGCGCACCTTGTGCGCGATAGACGCATCGGTTAACCAACCATCGCCCACGGGGTGGGCTCCTACCTTCACATCAGAACGGCATCTTGAAGCCGGGCGGCAAGTTCATGCCGGAGGTGACGCCACCGAGCTTGTTCTTACTGACGTCCGCCACCTTGTTGACCGCGTCGTTGATGGCGGCAGCCACCAGGTCCTCGGCCATCTCCGGATCGTCAGCAAACAGCTTGCGGTCGATCTGCACGCGACGCACTTCGTGCGTGCCGCTCATGATCACGCTCACCAGACCGCCACCCGAACTACCGGTGACTTCGAGCTTGGCGATCTCTTCCTGCGCGCGCTTCATTTCTTCCTGCATGCGCTGCGCCTGCTGCATCAGCTGGCCGATTTGTCCTCTCATGATTCTGACTCCGAATGGTCTGGTAGTAGGGTTTACGGCTCAAAAGGTTTGACCGACTGCGGCAGTACGCGCGCGCCGAATTCGCGCCGCAACGACTGCACCAGGGGGTCTTCCTCGATCGATTGCTCGGCCGCCGACTGTGCTGCTGAGCGTGCCGTGGCTGCGCGCGCGGCCGGTGTTTCCACACCGCTGGAATGATCGCCGACAAAGCGCAGGCGGATGCGCTCGCCCATGGCCTGGCTGATCCGCTCTTCCATCTGGCTCACCATCGGTTCGACCGCGAGATGCATGTGGATCGGCTGCAGCGCCAGCACCAGGGTCTGTCCTTCGCGCTCGCGCAGAGCGGCGTTCTGCGCCAATTGTCCCAGCGGTCCGCGCAGGCCGGCCTGTTCGATCATCGAATCCCAGTGCGGCAATCCATTCGCATCCAACACCGGTGCGGCACGCGTCGGTGCGGGGGGCGCGACAGGAGCCGGCTCCGTGCGGACCGGCGCGGGCTCCGCCGTACGCGCTGCCGGCCGCTCAACAGCGGCTGGAGCGGGCGGCGCCGCACGCGTCGGTGCGGCTGCCGGTGTACGCGCCGACGCACTGGCTGCTGGCCGCTCGGCGCGCGAACCATCACCGCCATCCGCCGGGCGGAAAGCCAGCATGCGCAGCAAAGCCATCTCGAAACCGGTACGCGCATCCGGCGCCAGTGAGAGATCGCGGCGTCCGCCGGTGGCGATCTGGTAATAGAGCTGCACGTCTTCCGCGCCCACGCGTTCGGCCAGCGACGCCAGTGCCTGATCGTCACCGGCATCGCCTTCGGGGCGATAGCCGGGCACCAGCTGGATCAGCTGGATCCGGTGCAGCACGCTGGCAAGATCGTCCAGCACGCCGCCGAAATCCGGCGAGAAGGAAGCGATGCGCGCGCACTCTGCCATCAACTGATCGCCATCGCCCGCCGCAAGCGCCTCGAGTACACCGAGCACCTGCCCGCGCGCAACGCTGCCAAGCATGGCGCGCACATCATCGACCTGCAGCGAACCACCGCCATAGGCGATAGCCTGGTCGAGCAGCGACAAACCGTCGCGCAGCGAACCATCGGCGGCGCGCGCCAGCTCGACGATCGCGGCGTCTTCATACGCAATGTTCTCGGCACCGAGGATGTGCCGCATCTGGCCGGAAATCTGCTCCGGCAGCAGGCGCTTCAGGTTGAACTTCAGGCAGCGCGACAACACCGTCACCGGCAGCTTCTGCGGATCGGTGGTGGCAAGCAGGAACTTCACGTGCGGCGGCGGCTCTTCCAGCGTCTTCAGCAGCGCATTGAAAGCCGGTTTGGACAGCATGTGCACCTCGTCGACCAGGTACACCTTGAAGCGGCCACGCGCTGGCGCGTACTGCGCGTTCTCGATCACCTCGCGTACATCATCCACGCCGGTGTTGCTCGCCGCGTCGATCTCCAGCAGATCGACAAAGCGGCCGGCATCGACCGCCGTACAGACGGCGCATTCACCACAGGGATCGGCCGATTCGCCGCGTTCGCAGTTCAGCGACTTGGCAAAGATGCGCGCGATGGTGGTCTTGCCGACGCCGCGCGTACCGGTGAACAGATAGGCGTGATGCATGCGCCCGGTGTCGAGCGCATTGGTGAGCGCGCGGACCACATGCTCCTGCCCGACGAGTTCGGCGAACTTGCGGGGGCGCCATTTGCGCGCGAGTACCTGATAGGACATGCGTTAGAGCCTGCTCATGGCATCCCAGTAGCCCGCGCCGGGAGCTGTTTGCACGCAGGACCAGGAAGAACGAAGGAGTGTATGTCGATACACGACTGAGTGATGACGCAGGACTGGGGGCAAACAGACCCGTCCCGAAGGGTTGTTTTGCTTTAGCCGCCTGGCGGCCGCGCGCGGCTTGGCAAGGGCACCACCCTGGCCAGCGCCACGCGCGGCCGCCAGGCGGCTAAAGCAAAACAACGCAGGCTGCTGGGATACCATGAGCAGGCTCTCTTACCTTGGGGCGAGAACTGATTGTGCCAAGTCATCCATGGCAAGTCAGTAATACGAAGCGAAGCCCGAAAAGGCGGCGGCCCCGCCAGCCACACCCCGGCACCCGAATCATTCGCTACCGTTGCTCCCTTCCGGGCCTGGCGGAGTTTACGAACTATCGTCGCGGGGGGACCGACGGGGCCACCATAGACGTTGGGCTCTTGCCCATGAACGGTCGTCAGGACCGCTGCGCGATTTCACTCACTGGCGGAGAGGGCGGGATTCGAACCCGCGATACGGGGATAAGCCGTATACACACTTTCCAGGCGTGCTCCTTCAACCACTCGGACACCTCTCCGCGATGGTGAAATCGCCTTACCGGCCATCAATGCCCGGCAAAGAGGCGAAATGATACCGGCAGGCCGGAATTCAGACAAGCCGGCGCAGCGAATCAGCCCGCATCAGCCCTGGGTGGCATCGGTGCCGCCAGCGCGATTCGCGCACCGGCGGCAGCGATGGCATAGCCGCGCGCAGCCAGGACCGCGCCGTCCTCCACGCTGCCGTAGTGGTACAGCCGCAGGCGCGAACGCAGGTGTTCTGGATACTCCCGCTCGATATCGTCGATACCGGTGTGCGACGGATTGCCGACCAGCCCGCAGTCGTGCGCGATCACTTCGGTACCGCCCGCATACCGCCCCAGCATCTCCGGCACCGGCCGGGTATCACCGGTAAAGGCAAAACTGCCCGCCAGCGCGATGCCGAACGAAGTGCCTGGCATGTGATGGCGCGTCGGGAATACGTCGAACCAGCAACCGTCCAGCCAGAACCCGCGACTGCACGGCAACAGGCGAAAGGCTTCCCAGAAATTGACGCCGCCCTCCGCCAGCACATTGGGGTAATCAGCCACCCTACCCTGCAACCATGGCATCAGCCCCGCCTGCAGGAACAGCTTGGTCTGCCCACGCAGGCGCTCGTCGAACCACAAGCGGAAGAACAAACGCTCCAATCCGCCCACGTGATCCATATGCGTGTGCGTGATGTACAGGGCGCGCGGAGGTTCGCCATAGGCAGCCAGATAGCGATCCAGCGTATCGGGACCGCAGTCGATCAACAGCATCGGTTTGCCATCGCGCTCCAGCACCGCGGACGACGAACCCAGCTCGACGGCATGCGCCGCGCCGACACCAAGAAAATGCAGGGTCCAGGTCATAGGCTTCGCGATCGGTTCAAAGTCGGATGCAAGCGACGGCACTCACAGCAGGCCGCCATCGCTGGTGCCGAAGCTTAGCTCGTAGCGATAGAGTAAAGGCTTCCACAATTGCTGTTCAAACGCCGTCTCACCCTGCGCCGCGGCGCCAAGCTTGATCAGCGAGCGACGCAGGCGCTGCAGATTGGCCAGCCGCCAGCTTTCGGCCGGCCGCCGCCGTTCGCCACGGTCGAAGTCGATCAGGTACAACTCGGTGGCTGTCACCAGAATGTTGTGTGCATTGAGATCCGCGTGCCAGATGCCCACGCGGTGGAAACGCGCCACCAAAGCGCCAACCAGTTCGGCCAGTTCACCGTCGAACTTCCCGGCGGCAAGACATTCGGCCAGGGTGGAGGCATCAGGAATGCGGCGAGTGATCAGGTCGGCGGTATAAAACAGACCATGCCGGCGATAACGCGCGGCAACCACGCCGGGCACGGGCAGTCCTTGCCGGATCATGTCGGCCATCAACCGGAATTCCGCAAAACCGCGGCTACGTTCCGCGCCCATCCACAGATAGCGGTCCCCCATCCATTTCGCCACCAGACCGCCCCGACGGTAGTGGCGCAGCACGCAATCGCCGGCAGGCGTATCGATGACGGCGACGCCGCCGCGCCCACCCGACTGCGTGCGCAAGGCGCCGCGTCCGCACCAGTAATCCGGTGCGAACCAGTCGTCATTGACTTGTGACGATGCCGTGGCGTCGAACAGAATCGCTCCGGCGGTGCCCTCACGGACTTGCTCTTGCATCATCATGTCCGGCTTCACAACGCCCTGCTTCGCCCAATGACCAGCGATTCTAGCCCCATGCCCGCTCCTGCCTCCATCTGCCTGCTGCGTACTTCCGCCATCGGCGACGTCACCCACGTCGTGCCCCTGGTGCGCACGCTGCAGCAGGCCTGGCCACAGACCCGGCTCACCTGGATCGTGGGCAAGCTGGAACGCCGCCTGGTCGGCGACCTGCCTGGCGTGGATTTCGTCACCTTTGACAAAGCCGCCGGCTGGGCGGGCATGCGCGCCGTGCGTGACGCGCTGCGCGGGCAACGCTTCGACGCCCTGCTGCAGATGCAGGTGGCCATGCGCTCCAACCTGCTCAGCCTGGGCATCAAGGCCCGCCGCCGGGTTGGTTACGACCATGCACGTGCCAAAGACCTGCATGGATTGGTGATCAACGAACGCATTCCCGCGCGCACGGGTGAGCATGTACTCGACGCGATCGGCAGCTTCTGCGAACCGCTGGGGCTGAAGCAGACCCAGGTTCGCTGGGATATCTCCATTCCCGAGGAGGCCCACGCCTGGGCGGCAGAGCAACTGCCGGGCGATACGCCGACCTTGCTGGTCAGCCCCACCTCCAGCCATGCCCTGCGCAACTGGCGCCCGGAGCGCTACGCCGCCGTGATGGACCATGCTGCTCAGCGCGGCTGGCGCGTAGCCTTGATCGGCGGACCGTCGCCGGACGAACGCAACATGGCAGACGCGATACTCGCCGTGTGCCGCCACACACCGCTCGACCTCACCGGCAAAGACACTCTCAAGCGCCTACTGGCCATGCTCAGCCGCGCACCACTGCTACTGACGCCCGACTCTGGACCGATGCACATGGCCAATACCGTCGGTTGCAAAGTGCTGGGTCTGCACGCGGCCAGCAATCCGGATCGCTCCGGGCCTTATTCCGACCGTCGCTGGTGCGTCAACAAATACGACGAAGCCTCACGAAAATATTTGGGCAAACCGGCCAGCGAGATTCCGTGGGGCAGCAAGATCGAGAAGCCGGGCGTGATGGACCTCATTGAGACCAACGAGGTCATCGAACGATTTGAGGCAGCGAGTGCCGCTTTCAGCCAGGGCGCGCTGCGGTAGGAGCGCACCCTGTGCGCGAAACGGTCCGTAAGGACCGTGCTCTTCAAAAGCTCCGCTCACGCGGAGCTTTTGCGCACAGGGTGCGCTCCTACCCATGTACTTACTTGCTCTTGTAATCCTGATACGACTTCTCTTCGACCAGCTGCGAGCCGAGCTTGAGGTTGATCTCGCGCTTTACCGCCGCGCGATCGTCGTTCTGGAAATACACCGCGCGGGCGAGCTCGATGAATTCCTGGTCGAACGCCTGCGCCTTCTCCTTTAAACGAATGCGATCCTCGATATCCCATAGCGCTTCGTTCACCGCCAGCAGGCGCGCGCGCTCGGCGGCGATATCGGTCTTCGAGGCATCAGCGTTGGCCCAGGTGGCATTGAGCAGGTCCAGCTCATTACGCACGTTGGCCAGCTTGGCCGGGTCGGTGATCTGACGCGACTTGATCTCCAGGATGGTGATCTTGTCGATCAACTCGCCGTAGGACACCGGAACTTGGATCAGGCTCATGGAAACTCCAGGGACTAAACAGGCAGAGTGTCGGCGGACGCTCCGCGGGATGCCCATGATAAAGAAATGTCTCGCCTGCCGTTCAGCCGAACGGATTAGACTCGGCTCGCCCATCCACCTGGAGGATCCATGAGTACCAAGCGTTTTCTCGCCCTGACCGTATCGGCTGCCCTCGCCTTCGTTACCCTGTCGGCAACCGCCGCGACCGGCACCAACCGACCGGCAGCACCGAGCCGCCCTGTGGCGGATGCCGGCACGCTCAACGGCAACGTATTGATCCGCAACGACGGCATCTTCCTGCGCTGCACCCAGTGCGGCACGGTGGAATCGATCGAACACAACGTGACCCAGGGCCGCGACCACGGCACGGCCGGCGCAATCATCGGCGCTGTCGCCGGTGGCGTGCTGGGCAACCAGGTCGGCAGGGGTAACGGCCGCAAGCTGGCGACGGTCGCGGGCGCGGTCGGCGGTGGTTTTGCCGGCAACAAGATCGGTACCGGCGGCGGCAGCGAGAGTTGGACGCTGCGCCTGCGCATGGGCAACGGCAGCTACAGCAATGTCACCGTGCCGGATGCCAGCGCCATTCGCGAAGGCGATCTGGTGCAAGTCGACGGCGACGGCAACGTCACGCGCATTCAGTAAGCCAGCCGCCTAGTAATCTGGCGGCGTTCTCCACGCAACGGTCGGTGCAAGCCGGCCGTTGTCGTATCAACGTGTCGCGACGCGGGCTTTCGCCACCCGCGCGCAGACGTCATCAAGAAACGATTCGGGCAATACGGCGCGCACCGGCACGGCCCACCCATGGGACAAAGCCAACGGGCGGCATTTCACCGCATCTTTCTCCGTCATCAGCACGGGCACGCTGTCGCCAAAAGCCAGGTCATCGGCCCGATAGGCGTGGTGATCGGGAAACGGATGTTCGACCACCTCCAGTCCCCGTGCCCGCAAACTGTCGAAGAAACGTTGCGGATGACCAATACCAGCGACAGCATGCACACGCTGCCCACGGAAAGCTTCAAGGCTTTGCAGATGGTCGTCCGCCATGGACCTCGCCATATCGCCCTGCAATGACATAGGCACTTCGCCTGACTGCGCCTCGCCACCGTTGCAGACACGGAAGTCCGTCGTTGCCAAGCGCGCCATCGGCTCACGCAATGGCCCAGCCGGCAACAGCGCACCGTTACCGAACCGGCGCGCACCGTCGATCACGCAGATCTCAACATCGCGTTGCAGGCGATAGTGCTGCAGACCGTCGTCGGCCATCACCACATCACAGCCCGCATCGATCAGCAGTTGCGCCGCCGCCGGACGGTCGCGGCCCACGGCCACCGGCGTACCGGCCGCGCGAATCAGGCAGGGTTCGTCACCTACGCGAGCCGGATCAGGCAAGTCGTCCAACAGCAGCGGTCCTTGCTCCGTACCGCCATAGCCGCGACTGACCACCCCCGGCTGGAAACCATGGCGGCGCAGCGCCTCGGCGAGCGCCATGGTGAGTGGCGTCTTGCCGGTGCCACCCACGCTGATATTCCCGATCACGATAACCGGCACCGACAGGCGTTCGCTGTGCAACCAGCCGTGCCGGTACAGCATCCGGCGCAGGCTGCTCACGCCGCCGTACAGCACCGCCAGCGGCAAAGTCCACCATGGCCGTCTTCCCTTGCCGTACCAGGCGGCCTGGAGCGTGTCGGCCAGCGCCATGGGGACCTCAGTCAGTAGCCTTGTCGTGGAATTGCATGCGGTGCAGCACTGCGTAGTGACCGCCCATGGCGAGCAACTCCGCATGCGTACCGCGCTCGACAATACGCCCCTGCTCCATCACCGCGATCTGGTCGGCATGCTCGATGGTCGACAGGCGGTGGGCGATGACCAGGGTGGTGCGGTCGCGCATCAGGCGCTGCAAGGCTTGCTGGATCAGCCGCTCCGATTCGGTATCGAGCGCGCTGGTGGCTTCGTCCAGCACCAGGATCGGCGCGTTCTTCAGGATCGCGCGCGCGATGGCAATGCGCTGACGCTGGCCGCCGGACAGCATGTTGCCGCCCTGACCGATCTGGCTATGGATGCCCTTGGGCAGGCGCTTGATAAACTCCATCGCATTCGCCGCTTCGGCCGCCGCGATGATGTCCTTCTCCTTGGCACCCGCCAGCTCGCCATAGGCGATGTTGTCGGCCACGCTACCGTCGAACAACACCACGCTTTGCCCCACCCAGGCGATCTGCTTGCGCAGGGACGTCAGCGTGTAGGTGGTGTAGTCCAGGCCATCGAGATCGATATGGCCTTCGCTCGGCTCATAGAAACGCGGCAACAGACTTACCAGGCTGCTCTTGCCGCTGCCTGATCGGCCTACCAGCGCAGTGACCGTTCCCGGCTGGCAATGAAGATCGACACCGCGCAGCGCTTCAAAGGCATTGCGCGCATAGGTCAGGCGCACGTCCTTGAAGACGAGGTTGCCGCGCGTCTTCTCCAGCACCAGCTTGCCGTGATCGATTTCCGGCGGCATGTCGATGATCCCGAACAGATCCTCGCACGCGGCTACGCCGCGCTGGATGCCGGCCTGCACGCCGGTCAGACGCTTCAGCGAAGGCAGCATGGCGCCCATCGAGGTCAGCACCGTGATGAAGACACCGGGCGAAATGCTGTCGATCACACCCGGCCGCGTACCGAGGTAGACCAAGAGCGCCAGCGCAAATGCGGCGGCGGTCTGGATCGTTGCGCTCGACATCGAACTGGTAATGGATACCTTGAGATTGAGGCGCTTTGAATGCTCAGTGACTTCTTCGAAGCGTTCCGCTTCATGCGCTTGTCCGCCATAGATGCGGACCTCCCGATGCGCACCCACCGACTCCTCGACCGTACCGGTCACCGAACCCATGGTGCCCTGAATGCGCTTGCTGATCTGCCGATAGCGCCGGCTGACCACCGTCACGATCAGCACGACCGCCGGCACCATGATGAGCAGCGCCATGGTCAGATAGGCACTGGTGGACAGCATCACCCACATCATGCCGATGATCATCACGCCTTCGGTCACCGCCACCTTCACCGCATCGGTGGACGCCTGCGCCACCTGCTCGCTGGTATAGGTGATGCGGGACACCTGCTGCCCTGAGTGCTCGGTCCCGAAGAAGGCGGCCGGCAGGCGCAGGTAGGAACTGAAGACGTCGCGCCGCATGGTCTGCACAACGTTGCGGCCGATATACGCGATACCGTAGTCGCTGAGGAAGATACCGATGCCGCGCAGCATAAACAGCCCGATGATCCAGATCGGCATCCAGAAAATCAGATAGGCGTCTTTCTTGGCGAACAGGTCGTCGATCAGTGGGCGCAGCAGCTTGGTAAAAGCGGCAAGACAGCCGCTTTCCAACCCCATGCCCACCACCGCGATCAGCCCGATCGGCCAGTAGCGGCCGCTATAGCCAAGCAAGCGCTTATAGGTGCGCCAGGTTTCGGCGTCCCAGACGTTGACTTTCTTTTTGCTCACTTGCCGGCGTCCGCCTGGCTAGGCGTGGTGGCGATGGAAAGCTTGGTAAAGCCAAGCTGCCCCAGCGCGTCCATCGCCGTCACCACGTTCTGGTGTGGCGTCATGGCGTCGGCGCGGATGGTCACCTGACGCTCGCGGTCGTCGCCGGCGATGTTGGCGATGGCTTGCTTGAGCGGTTCGATGCCCTGCCCCAGCACTTCATCGCTGCCCACGTAATAGTGTCCTTCGCGGTCCACCACCACGGTGAGCGCCGGTGCCTGCATGTCGCGCTCATCGGCGCTGGCCTTGGGCAGGGTCACCTGCATCCGCGTGTGCTGGATGAAGGTGGTGGTGAGCACGAAGAACATCAGCAGGGTAAGCAGCACGTCGATCAGCGAGATCACGTTGATCTCGAAGTCGTCGTGCCGACGGTCATTGCCGATACGCATGCGGGATCAGCCTGCGCTCTGCTCGGTGGCGGCGACCGTGCGACGCGGGCGCGGCGTAACGGGCGCGGTGACGGTCAGTTCGTCGAGCAGCGCGGTGGCCTGCTTCTCCATCTCCACGCAGTAACCAGCCACCCTCGAGCGGAAGTAGCGGTGCAGCACATAAGCCGGGATCGCCACTACCAGGCCGGTGGCCGTGCAGATCAGTGCTTCGCCGATACCGCCCGCCATCTTCATCGGGTCACCCACACCGCCCTTCATCACATCGAGGAACATGCGGATCAGGCCGATCACGGTACCCAGCAGGCCGAGCAGCGGGCCGATCAATGCGATGGTGCCGAGCGTGTTGAGGTAGCGCTCCATGTTGTGCACCACATGGCGGCCGGTGTCCTCGATGCGCTCCTTGATCAGCTCGCGCGGGCGGTTGCGCACAGCCAGTGCCGAAGCCAGCAGTTCGCCGAGCGGCGAACCGCTCTCCAGAGTGGCGAGATGCGCCGGGTCGAGCTGGCCCGAACGCGCCCAAGTGCGCACTTCATCGCCCAGACCGGGCGGCAGCACCGACTTGCGGCGCAAGGTCCAACAACGCTCGAGCACGATCGCCAGAGCGACCGCGGAACAGATCAGGATGGGCAGCATCGCCCAACCGCCAGCCATCAGGATTTCCAGCACGACTACACCCACCCATGCGATCACATGCAGGGGCGCATCATAGCAGTCCCGCCCGGCGGTTCCGCGGCACCGGTGGCAATTGCGCAAAGCGGCCTGCGCACTGACGGCGACCGCATTTATTCGCGCCAATAACGCGCCCGATAAGCGCGCCAGGTAGCGGCGATCACCGGCGGTCCGGCGGCCGGTATGTTGACCAGGATCGCACCTTGGTCCGCCGTGTTCAGCAAGGGCACGCCCAGTTCTGTGTATCGCGCCACGACGGCCGGATGAGGATGGCCGAAGCGGTTACGCCAGCCGGCCGAAACCAATCCCCAATCCGGCTTCAAGCCTCGGATGAAGACGACGCTGGATGAGCTGCGGCTGCCATGGTGCGGAACCTGCAAGACCAGCGGCGGCCCCGGAGGCACCTCCGTGGTCAGACGGGACTCGACCTGGCTGCCGATATCTCCGGTAAGCAAGACACGTCCGCCCGCTCCCTCGACCAGTAAAACACAGGAACGATCATTGCCCTTGCCATCGCGCTGATCCATTGGCGGACTCAGCAAACGGAAGCGCACGCCGTCCCAATCCCACGCCTGCCCCGCCTCACAGGCGCGCATCGGCAGAGGCATGTGTGCTGGCTCACCGGCAAAGCGCTCAGCGGTGGGAAATGCGGCGGCCACGGCCTGGGTGCCGCCGGCATGATCGTTATCGGCATGGCTGACCATCAGCACGTCCAGACGATCGATACCCAGCGCACGCAGTGAAGGAAGCACCGCCGCCTCACCCAGATCGAACTCCGATGGATAACGCGCGCCGGTGTCATACACCAGCGTGTGATGGCGCGTCCGCAGGACCACCGAAAGCCCCTGCCCCACGTCCAGCATCCACACCTGGAATCCGCCGCTGGCAGGTCTCTCGATCGGAGGCCATAGCAGCGGAAGAAACATCAATCCCCCCAGGCCGCGCAGCGGAACACCGCGCGGCAGAAACAGCCACCATGCGCCGAGGGTTGCCAGCACCAATGCCCATGGCTTCACCTCCGGCAAATACCAGTGCGCACCCGGCCAGCCGGCCAGCCGTTCGAGCAACCACCATTGCCCATGCGCAAGAACGGCGGCCAGCCGGAATACGAGTGTGGCCAAAGGCGGACAAAGACCGAGCATGAGCATGCCCAGCAATGCGAGCGGCACAATCACGAAACTGACGAAAGGCACCGCGATCAAATTGGACAAGGCACCGACCAGCGAAGCTTCGCCAAAGAACCACAGTGTCAGCGGCAGCAGCGACAAGGTCATCACCAGCTGCCCCATCGAAAGCTCGCGCAGAAAGCCCTTGAGTCCTTTGCCGTGCGCACTGAGGCAGAGCATCAGGAAGGTCACGCCGACGAAAGAGAGCCAGAAGCCGGCAGAGAGCACGGCCAGCGGGTCCATCGCCAGGATGGCGATCAGTGCGAGGGCGAGCGATTGCGCACCGTTGCCCTGCCGCCGCAGGCAACGCATAAGCGCCACTACCGCAATCATCAACAGCGTGCGCACCGTCGGCAACCCGAATCCGGCCAGCGCGCTGTACAACGCAGCCACCAGTAGCGCCGCCATGGCCTGAGCCTGCGTGCGCGGCATGCGCAAGCCCAGCCCTGGCCATAGCCAGTACGCGCCCTGCAGTAGCCAGATGCCCGCTATCGCCGCTACGCCGACGTGGAACCCCGAAATAGCGATGAGATGCGAGATGCCGTTGGCACGAGCCACTTCCCAATCGCGCTGACTGAGATCGCGCGTATCGCCAACCGCGAACGCTTTAAGCAAAGCGGCATCGTGCACGTCACTCACCCGCCCAGCGATATGGCGGGCGATACCATCGCGGACGGTATTGATACACCAGCCAGAAGCTCCGATCGGTGCATTGGCTATGTCCTCGCGCACATAGCCCGTCGCCACGATGCCGCGTTCCAGCGCCGTGCGTTCGCTATCGCCGCCACCCGGATTGACCAGGCCGCGCGGACGCTTCAAACGCAGACTGAGACGCCATCGCGAGCATGGCGCCATCGCAGGCACGGTGTTGTCCCGGGTGGTGTACCAGGCAAGGCGCAGCCGGCCATGCAGCAACACGGGCCGGCCATCCAGCCAGGCCCGGTCGACGGTCAGCACAAATCGCGTCGCATCTTTGCGAACCTGCGGCAGATCGCTGATCGCGCCGGTCACCACGAAATCGCGCCCTTCGAGATCGCGCGGCAATCGCGCCTGCATCGCCGCACTGCCGCACCAGCTCGCCCAAGCCGCGCCAAGCGCCATCCCCATCCACGCCAACCAGCGAAGGCCCGGCCATCGCCACAGACAGACGATGGCGAATGAACCGGCCGTTGCCGACACCCAGCGTGGCGGCAGGATCGGCAGCCATTGCACGGCGAGCACGCCGAACAGCAGCGCCACGGCGGCCAACACGATGGGGTGACTTCGCACTGGCGCATCCCTTCCCTGAGGACGCAGCCAGCCTATCGCGCCGACTTCGGCGCGGGAGATGAATTATCGGTAGGTGAAAACCGGCAAGCCTGTCGGCCAAGGCGCGAACATCGGCCTCTCCGCGATGAATCGGCTCAGTGGTGCGGCCGGTCCTGCAACTGGCCGTTATGCAGCTCCAACGTACGATCCATGCGGGCCGCCAGACGGCTGTCGTGCGTCACCAGGATGAAGCTGGTGCCGATCTCGCGATTCAACTCCAGCATCAATTGATAGACCTGCTCGGCATTCCCTTCGTCGAGATTGCCCGTCGGTTCGTCACCCAGCACACAGGCCGGGCGCGTCACCAGCGCACGCGCCACCGCGCAGCGCTGGCGTTCGCCGCCGGAGAGTTCCGCCGGTTTGTGCTCCAGACGCTTGCCCAAGCCGACACGGCCCAGCAATTCGCTCGCCTGCTTCTGCGCTTCCGGAATCGACGTGCCGCGGATCAGCAGCGGCATGCACACATTTTCCAGCGCGGTGAATTCGGGCAGCAGATGATGGAACTGATAGATGAAACCCAGCGAACGGTTACGCACGCGGCCACGCTCGGCATCGGACAGCTGCGAAAGCATCCGCCCTTCCACCTCCACTTCACCGCGGGTCAGCGTGTCCAGCCCGCCGATGATATGCAGCAGCGTGCTCTTGCCCGATCCGGACGCGCCTACGATAGCCAGCGTCTCGCCGCGCTTCAGGGTAAAGCTGACATCGCTCAGCACATCGGTGTGCAGGCCGCCCTCTTCATAGGTTTTGGCGATATGGCTGGCGCGCAGCACGATGTTGTTGTCGGCAGTCATCACATTACTCATAGCGCAACGCCTGCGCCGGCTGCGTGCGCGACGCGCGCCACGCGGGATAGAGGGTCGCCAGCAGCGAGAACAGGAAAGTCACCAGCGCCACCCAGCCCACATCGCTGGCTTGCAGTTTGCTGGGCAGCTCGCTGATGTAATAGACGTCGGGCGACAGGAAGGTCACACCGAAGGTGTGCTCGATCCACTTGACCACTTGCGGCAGGCGCCAGGACAACAGCGAGCCCAGGCCCACGCCGAAACCGATGCCGACAAAGCCGACCAGCAGCCCCTGCACCATGAACATGCCCATGATGCTGAGCGGGGTCGAGCCCAGGGTACGCAGGATGGCGATGTCGGCCTGCTTGTCCGTCACCAGCATCATCAGCATCGAGATCAAGTTGATCACCGCCACCAGGATGATCAGGGAAAGAATGATGCCCATGACTTTCTTCTCCATCGAAATGGCGGAGAAGAAGTTGGCATGGCTATCCATCCAGGTTTCCACCCGATAGACCTGTCCGAGCTGATTGACCAGTTCCTGCGCCACCGGCCGCGCATTGAACATGTCGTCCAGCCGCAGGCGGATGCCGGTGGGTCCATCGAGTCCGTTGAGCTTCTCAGCGTCGCTCATATTGATCAGGGCCAGATTGGAGTCGAACTCCTGCATGCCCAGTTCGAAAATCCCGACCACCTTGAAGCCACGCAAGCGCGGCACGCTACCCATCGGCGTGGCGCGAAACTCCGGTACCGCCATCGTGACCTTGTCGCCGACATTCACGCCGAGGGTCAGCGCCAGTTCGCGACCCAGCACGATGTTCCATGCGTTCGGCTCCAGGTCGGTGAGCTTGCCCTCGACCATATGCTTGTCGATGTCGGAAACCTTGGGCTCCTGAGCCGGCTCTATGCCGCGCACCAGCGCGCCACTGGGGCGGCGCGCCTGCAGGAAGGCCTGCGTTTCTACATAGGGAGCCGCACCCCGCACGTGCGAATTGGCTTCCGCGATCTGCACCGCTTTCGACCAGTTCTGCACGTTCTCGCCCGGCAGACCGGAAACCGTCGCGTGTGAAATGGCACCGAGAATGCGCGTGCGCAATTCGTTATCGAAGCCATTCATCACCGACATCACCGTGATCAAGGCGGTCACGCTGATCGCAATGCACACGATGGAAACGGTGGAAATAAACGAGATGAATTGATTGCGTCGCTTGGCACGCGTGTAGCGCAGGCCAATGAAAAGCTCTAGCGGTCGGAACATGGACGGGTCGCTTATGGGTTCGTGGGCGGGCCGCCCGGACATCGCGCCTTAGGACCGCGACGCCGCGGCAGAGTGCCCCAAGCCTTGCGGTTCGGCAAGCTGGGGCTCAGAAACGGGGCATGGCTTCGTCGGGTTTTACCGTGGCTAGACGCATGCGCAGACGCCGGCGCAGATCGGCATCGCTATTGTCCGGCGCCAGCAGCAACACCGTCTCGCGCCCCTCGGCCGATCGCAGTCGCAACAGCAAAAACACGCCCAATATCCGAAATGAGTGCAACACGGCCACCATATCCTGGCCTTGGTGCAACCGGAGGCCCCAGTTGCCGTCAGCCGCCCATCCGGCCGCCCGCACCGGTTGCCGCCCCTGCGCTGCAATAGCGTGAAACAAGGCAATGCCAATGCCAGCGAGCAACAAGACCTTCAGCCCAAAGGCCACGCCGGCCAGGATCACAGCCAGCCCCGCCAAGCCGGCCATCGCCATCAGGCAGCGGCCGAACAAGCGGGAGGGACGGTATTCAAAGCCGATGGCGGGCGCGGATGTCATCGATGATTGCCTGCCAATCCGCGCGCGACGGCCGGGCGTGACCCATCACCCAGTCCCACAGATCCGGATCCTGCACGTCGAGCAGTTCGTCGAAAGCCTGGCGTTGCGCTTCGTCAGCCGCCGCGAAACGCTCGTCCAGCCAGCCGCCGAACAAGGCGTCCAGTTCGCGGGTACCGCGGCGGGTGCGCCAGCGCAGGCGCTTGATGCGAGCTTCTTCCACGTGATCTACCGGCCTCGGGTTTACTGCCCCACCCGGATGACGGGTGAAAACCAAGAGGCCGGCTAGCGCCGGCCTCTTCCATCCATCGATCAGAGAGCGCGACGCTCGACGATCAATTTCTTGATCTCCGCGATCGCCTTGGCCGGGTTCAGACCCTTCGGGCAAGTGCGTGCGCAGTTCATGATGGTGTGGCAGCGATACAGCTTGAACGGATCTTCCAGATCGTCCAGGCGCTCACCGGTCGCCTCATCACGCGTGTCGACGATCCAGCGATAAGCCTGCAGCAGGATGGCCGGGCCGAGATACTTGTCGCCATTCCACCAGTAGCTCGGGCAGCTCGTCGAGCAGCAAGCGCACAGGATGCATTCGTACAGGCCATCGAGCTTCTTGCGATCTTCTGGCGACTGCAGGCGCTCCTTGTCGGCCGGGGCCGGGCTCAGCGTGCGCAGCCAGGGCTTGATCGAAGCGAACTGTGCATAGAAGTGCGTCAGGTCCGGCACCAGATCCTTCACTACCGGCATATGCGGCAGCGGGTAGATCTTGACGTCGCCCGAAGCGCAATCGCTGATCGCCTTGGTGCATGCCAGCGTGTTGGTGCCGTCGATGTTCATCGCGCACGAACCGCAGATGCCTTCGCGGCACGAACGGCGCAGCGTGAGCGTCGGATCGATCTCGTTCTTGATCTTCAGCAATGCGTCCAGAACCATCGGGCCGCAGGCGGCCATATCGACTTCATAGGTGTCGATGCGCGGGTTCTTGCCGTCGTCCGGCGTCCAGCGATAAACGCGGAACGTACGCGGCTTCTTCGCGTCCTTGGCCGGAAAATGCTTGCCCGGCTGGACCTTGGAATTCTTGGGTAGCGAAAACTCTGCCACAGTCGTGTCTCCAGTCCGGGTTCTCAGTAAACGCGCTTCTTCGGCGGCACCACTTCGACCTCATCGGTCAAGGTGTACATGTGCACCGGACGGAAATCGAAGCTGGTCTTGCCCGCCTCGTCCACTTTCACCAGCGTGTGCTTCATCCACTCGGCGTCGTTGCGATCCGGGAAATCCTCGCGCGCATGACCGCCGCGGCTCTCCTCGCGCTGCTGGGCCGAGTGCATGGTGGCGACGGCCTGATCCAGCAGGTTGGCCAGCTCCAGCGTTTCGATCAGGTCGGAGTTCCACACCATCGAGCGATCGCTGACGTGAACATCCTTGAACGAATCGCGCACGGCCGAGATCTTCTCCGAACCTTCCTTCAGCGTGGTGCCGGTACGGAACACCGCCGCGTCGCTCTGCATGATGCGCTGCATTTCCAGGCGGAGCTGTGCGGTCGGCTTGCTGCCCTTGGCGTTGCGCAAGCCGTCGAAGCGAGCCAGCGCCTTGTCGAGGATATTCGCCGGCAGATCCTTGTGCGCCGTCTCCGGCTTGATCAGTTCGGCGCAGCGATGCGAGACCGCGCGGCCGAACACCACCAGATCGAGCAGCGAGTTGGAACCGAGGCGGTTCGCACCGTGCACCGATACGCAAGCCGCTTCGCCGATGGCGAACAGGCCCGGCACGATCGCATCGACGTCGTCGCCCTTCTTCTGCACGACTTCGCCGTGATAATTGGTGGGGATGCCGCCCATGTTGTAGTGCACCGTCGGGATGACCGGGATCGGCTCCTTGGTCACATCCACACCGGCGAAGATGCGCGCCGATTCGGCGATACCCGGCAGGCGTTCGTGGATCACGTCTGCGCCCAGGTGCATCAGGTTGATGTGGATGTGGTCCTTGTGCTCGCCGACGCCGCGGCCTTCGCGGATTTCCATCGTCATCGCGCGGCTGACCACGTCGCGCGAGGCCAGATCCTTCGCGTTCGGTGCGTAGCGCTCCATGAAGCGTTCGCCGTTCGAGTTGGTCAGGTAGCCACCTTCGCCACGCACGCCTTCGGTAATCAGGCAGCCCGCGCCGTAAATGCCGGTCGGGTGAAACTGCACGAACTCCATGTCCTGCAGTGCCAGGCCAGCGCGCAGCACCATGCCGCCACCGTCGCCGGTGCAGGTATGCGCCGAGGTCGCGCTGAAATAGGCACGGCCGTAGCCGCCCGTCGCCAGCACCACCGCGTGACCGCGGAAGAAATGCAGAGTGCCCTCGTTCATGTCGAGCGCGAGCACACCGCGGCAGACGCCATCGGCATCAAAGATCAGGTCGATCGCGAAGTATTCGATAAAGAACGTGGCGTCATGTGCCAGCGCCTGCTGATACAGCGTATGCAGGATCGCGTGACCGGTACGGTCGGCCGCGGCGCAGGTACGCTGCGCGGTGCCTTTGCCGTAATGCGTGGTCATGCCACCGAACGGGCGCTGGTAGATCTTGCCCTCCTCGGTACGCGAGAACGGCACACCGTAGTGCTCCAGCTCGATGATCGAGGGAATGGCCTCGCGACACATGTATTCGATCGCGTCCTGGTCGCCGAGCCAGTCGGAACCCTTGACGGTGTCGTAGAAGTGGAAGCGCCAGTCGTCCTCACCCATGTTGCCGAGCGCGGCGGAGATACCGCCCTGCGCCGCCACGGTATGCGAGCGGGTCGGGAACACCTTGGTGATGCACGCGGCCTTGAGGCCCTTCTCGGCCAGGCCGAAGGTGGCGCGCAGGCCCGCGCCACCGGCGCCGACCACGATCACGTCGTACTTATGCTGTTGGATCTTGTAGCTTTCCATCGAACTCACGCTCCCAGCGTCACGCGCAATACGGCCAGCACGCTCGCCAGCGCGCCCAGCACCGCGAGAAACTTGATCAATGCCATCGACACCACTTCTTTCCAGCGGGTGTGGACGTAATCCTCGATGACCACCTGCAGGCCGAGCACGGCATGCCAGAACACCGTGATCGAGAAGGCGATCAGCAGAAGGGCATTCCACGGCTTGGCCACGGTGGCCTTGGCGGTGGCGTAATCGGCATGCAGCAGCCCCAGCACGGTGATCACGAACCACAGGCCAAGAACGGCCAGGGCAGCCGCCGTCAGGCGCTGGGTCCACCAGTGGCCGACACCCGACTGGGCCGAACCTAGGCCGAGGGCGCGCTTGAGGGGGTTGCGCAGATGCTTCGCGTTCGCGCTCATGCCGCACCTCCCGCCGTCAGCACGTAGGCCCAGACGATTACGGTCAACACGATGCTGCCGACCACCGACAGCCAGCTCGAACGCACGAACTGCGGAATGGCGTAGCCAGCCCCGGCGTCCTGCACCAGGTGACGGATACCGTTGCACAGGTGATAAAAGAGCGCCCAGCTCCAGCCGAACAGCAGCAGCAGTCCGATCGGGCTGCCGACACAGGTCTTGAACTGGTTGAAGCTGGCCTCGCCACCCGCGAGGGAAAGCAGGCCCCACAGCACCAGCAAGGTGCCGACCGCGAGGGCGATGCCGGTGGCGCGATGCAGGATGGAGGTCACCATCTGCACTTGCCACTTATATATCTGTAGATGCGGAGAGAGCGGTCGTCGGGTGTCTGCCATGGCGGCTATCCTGTGTGGAATCGCTGATGCCCGAGCCGTCCCCTGTCACCACCCTGCCGACGCATGCGCCGACGCGACGGATCAGAAGTCGATACAGCGCCCATTCTTCTCCCAGTCGCCGTAGCGCGTGGGATCGGGAGCCGATCGCTCCGCCGGAACCTTATCGGCTGCCTTGTCGGCAGGCACGATGGCATGCTCCGCCGGAACGGAGACAGGCTTGGATTCGGTTTGGGAGGACGTGTCGGACATGGTTTTAGTAAGCCGCCGAAGGTTAATACTTGCGTTAAGACGGCACAACCTTGACGACTGCCGCATCGTTTGACCCAAGCCACCCTAGCGCTCGACTTGCAGACTGCCCCAACCGCCCCCATCCCGCGCCCCATGCCCCGACATTACACCGCCGAAACACTCTCGCTCGAAGGCCCGGACGCTATCGCGTTCGCGCAAGCCCAATTCAGCAGCCAGGTCACCGCACTCAGCGATGGGCAGTGGCAATTCAGTGCCTGGCTAGATGCACAGGGACGCGTGCGCGCTCTGTTTCATCTGGCGCGACTGGCAGAAGATCGATTGCTGCTGCTACTGCGCGGCGGTGATGCCGCATCCATGGCGGATGCACTGCGTCGTTTTGTATTTCGTTCGAAAGTGATCGTGCAAGCGTTGCCATCCCGCACACTTGGAACCGGTGATGCGATGACGACGCACACCGTGAACGAGACACCTGTGCTGATGTTCGGCTGCGATACGCACAGCCTCGTAATCGGCGCGCATGAAGATGATGCATGGCGCTTGTCGCACATTCGCGCGGGCTGGCCGTGGCTGCCCGATTCAGCATTGAATGCATTGTTGCCACCTGCCCTGTCGCTGGAACGCTTGCAAGGCGTTGCCTTCGACAAAGGCTGCTATCCCGGCCAGGAAATCGTGGCGCGATTGCATTATCGCGGCGGTCATAAGCGGCATATGCATTGCGTCGTATTGTCGCAACCGGTGAGCGCTGGCAGTGTGCTGCGCGATGGCGCGCAAGAAATCGCACATGTTCTCGATGCGATTGCTGTCGATGCACATAGCGAAGCACTCGCCATCATCAGCGATGCGATTGAGGAGCAAGCAAATCGTGATGTTTTGCGCATCGCAAACGACAACATCGAGGTGCGACTGCAACAACGATGGCCCGCTTAATGAACAATCGTTCATACAAACTCACGACACGTTCACGCGATCGTGAGCGTCAAGTGAACTTCGATCACCCGGCACTTGCCAGAAGCGAAACCCGCCACTAGGCTCCGCCGATCAAATTAAGTGGCACCCCTTGCCCGTGGGTGCCGCAGTACGCGACGAACCGGAGGGGTCCGGATCGGCGCGACCCGGCAGAGACGCCGGAGGAACAACCGCCAAAGATGCGGAACAGCGTTGCAGGCCATTGGATCGATAACGATCCGAGCCACGCCTAAGCAGCAGTAACGAACGGCATCGGATCAGCCGTTCGAACGCCACAATCCCGTGGCAAACCGTCTCGGCCACAAGTTTCGGCCGCGTCGTGTTCAATCCAGATGGAACGGCCTGCCCGCCCGTCCATCGCAACGGCGCATCTGGTTCAGCAGTAACGACCCGGCGCGTACAGCACGTTGGAGGCAGACAATGAAACTTTCCATGCTGTTGTGGCTTGCGTCCGTGCTGCCCCAACCTGTTGCCGACCAGACCTGCCTGGCGACGACGGTGTATCTCGAGGCCCGCAGCGAGTCGACCATCGGCCAATTCGCCGTGGCCGAAGTCGCCCTTCGCCGCCGCGATCGCGGCACCTGGGGCAAGAACGTGTGCGAAGTTGTCAAGGCACCGCGCCAGTTCGCCACCACCACGACGGCAAGCAACTTCGAGATCACCGATCTCACGGCCTGGACCAAGGCGTGGAAGATCGCCGGCGACTCCATCGTCAACTGGAGCCTGCCGACGAACGAGCGCATGGTCTATGTACCTCGCGCCGATCACTTCGCCACCACATCGGTTTCGCCGACCTGGAGCACCAGTCGCGTCGTACGCACCATCGGTGAACACGCGTTCTACGCAGTCAACTGATCGTCCATCATAAGCAAAAGAAAAGGCCCTCTCTCGAGGGCCTTTTTTATTACATCGAATAGACGTCTAGACGTCCATTCGATCAGCGTCGGTAGACGCGATTATTACGAACCTCGACGTAGTCGCCACGACGCACCTGCGGATCATCGGCCTGAGTGACCGTCGCAATGCGACCATCATCCAGGCGAACGCTGATCTGGTATGCCGTATCCGGCCCGCTGTTGCGCTTGCCCACCTCGTTACCGACGGCACCACCGGCCACGGCACCCACTACAGTTGCTGCCGTACGGCCGTTACCCTTACCCACGGTATTGCCGAGCAAGCCACCGGCCACAGCGCCGATGACCATACCCAGCGGCGAAGCGCTCTTGTCGACATTGATCACCTGCACATCGTTGACCACGCCGCACTGCCCGCAGCGGCTGGAACCGTAGCCACCGTTGTCGTAACCGCCACCGTAGCCACCTCCATAGTTGCGCGGCGGCGGCGTGGCGCAGGCCGACAGCAGCGCGAAACATGCGGCCAGAGCGACGATGGCCAGACGTTTGTTAAGCAATGTCTTCATGGCGTGATCCTCCAATCAAGTCAATACGCGTGGGTCAATGCGCGTCGGAAACAGCCACTACACCTTCCTGCACCTGCACGCGGTCGCCCGGATCGTGATCCATGCGGATCGTGCGGGTCACACCGTTGTATTCGTATGCCACGTCATAGGCAACGACCTTGTCACCACCCTTGCCCTGCACCGTCGTGCAACGGCGCTGGGTGCTGGAGACCATATTGTTCTCCTGGCGGTTCTTCTGGATTTCGTGACCGGCATAACCGCCGCCAACCGCGCCAGCCACCGTGGCCAGCGTGCGTCCCTTGCCACCACCGATCTGATTGCCCAGCAGGCCACCGGCTACGGCGCCAATGGCGGTACCGGCAATCTGATGCTCATCCTTCACCGGCGCGCGGTGCGTCACCACTTCATCGTGGCATTCCTGGCGCGGCGCGCTGGCCGTGTCCCGCACGGGCGTCACACTGACCACGCGGGCGAACTTGGCACCGGCCGGCGCCGACTGCGAAGCCATCCCGCCCACGCCACCGTCGGCGTTCGCGTCACGGTTACAGGCCGTCAGGCCGACCGCAAGCACGGCGCCGAGACCCAGATTCAGCGCGGAAATGACTAACCTGCTCATAATGCTCTCCTGTATGGATCACTGGCGCACCCCGCACCATTTAAGGCGATCCGTAGTGAATTCATTGAACCCTCGATCAACTGAATGCTGGCTTAGATCGAGCCGATTTATCCTATCGCTTTGATTCCCTTCATCCTGTGATCGAGCTAACCGATAGCCACGCCCATCTCGACGACGCCGGATTTGACGGCGACCGTGCCGCCGTACTGCAACGAGCCCATCAGGCGGGCGTGCGGAATATCGTTGTTCCGGCCATTCACCAAGCCTCCTGGCCGGCTATCGATGCGCTATGCCAGGCCCACCCGGAGGCACATCCGGCCTACGGCCTGCATCCGATCTATCTGGAACAGCACCAGCCAGGGCATCTGGACGATCTGGTCCGCTGGCTGAATGAACATCGCGCCGTTGCGGTCGGCGAGATCGGCCTGGACTTCTTTCTTGAGGACCTGGATCCCGAGCGCCAGCGCAGCTACTTCCAGCGCCAGCTCCATATCGCACGCGACTTCGACCTGCCCGTCGTGGTGCACACCCGCAAGGCGATGGATGAAGTGACCTCGACCCTGCGCCGCATCGGCGGCCTGCGCGGCGTCGTGCACAGTTTTTCTGGCAGCGAGCAGCAGGCCGAGCAACTGTGGCAGCTCGGTTTCTGCATTGGCATCGGCGGCCCAGTCACGTATGAGCGAGCCCAGCGGCTGCGCCGCATCGTCGCGAACATGCCCATCGACCACTTGCTGCTGGAAACCGACGCACCAGACCAGCCCGGCGCCGCGCACCGCGGCCAACGCAATGAGCCTGCGCGGCTGACTGAGGTACTCGCCACCGTGGCGCAACTGCGCGGCGCCAGCGAGCAAGACATTGCGGCCGCTACCACAGTCAACGCCCGAAAACTCTTTCGATTCGACTAAGCACTTGCCGCAGCAATAAATCGACTGCTACCGTAATAGTTCACTGGCGAACTATTTCTTGGTGAAATGACTCGACTGCAAGAAGCCATCTCCCATCTGGACGCAGGTATCGCGCGCGCCAGCGAAACCGTGCCCGGACTCCCGGTGCGCGAGGTCGTGTTGCTCCGCCTGCTGTTGATGACGGGCTCTTCGGTGCTTGAGGAAATCGAGCGCAACCTCAAGCCCTACGGTATGGGCGACAGCGATTTCCGCACGCTGATGATGATCTACAGCGCCCCCAATGGCCGCGCCTCACCCAGCGAACTGTGCGACGCCGCGCAACAGGGCGCCACCAACATGACCCGGATCGCCAACGTGCTGGTCAAGCTCGGTTTCGTCACACGCGCATCCAGCGTCGAAGATCGCCGGCGCGTCGAGCTGAGCATTACACCTGCCGGCAAGCGCTTCGCACGCAAAATTCTCCCCATGATGTTCCCGCGCGTGCATGGCGCCTTCGCCAGCCTCAGCGCCGCCGAGAAAAAGACGCTGGACCACCTGCTGCGCCGGGTGGCCGCCAATATCGATCACCTCACTGCCTCGGACGCTCGTCCATGACCGCCCTTCCCCCGCAACGCCGTTCCTTTGGACGTCGTGCAGCCATCGTTGCGGCCATGGCCGTGGCGCTCGCCGGCTGCGCGATTCCCGCGAAACTGCAGCACCCCACCCTGCGTGACGACGTACCACTGGCCGGCCTCGAAGCTCCCGCCCGTGCCGGCTGGCCCGAGGCCGAATGGTGGCGCCAGTACAACGATCCGCAGCTCGATGACTTGATTGCCCGTGCCATGAAGGGATCGCCCGATCTGGCGCAAGCCATGTCGCGTGTGGCCACGGCGCAGCAATCGATACGCATCGCCGCGGCACAGGCAGGACTCAGCGTCAACGGCAGTGCGCAGGTCAATCGCCAACGCATGAGTGAGCACGGCCTGATTCCGACCCGCTTCCTGGGTTTCACCTGGTACAACCAGGCCGACCTCGGTATCCAGGTGGATTACGACTTCGATTGGTGGGGCAAGAAGCGCTCGGCCATCGAGTCAGCGATCGACCAGGCACATGCCGCCGAAGCGCAACGCAGTGCGGCTGCACTGACAATCCAGAACGCAGTGGCCGACACTTACTTCGGCTGGTTGGCCGATCAGGCCCGCATTGACGTGGCGCGCCAGCAGGTAGAGACGCAGGATCAGTTCACGCGCGTCACCGATCTGCGCGTGCGGCAAGGCGTCGACCTGCCGGACGATGCACAAAAGGCACGGGCTCAGCAGGCCGCCGCACGCGAAATGCTGGTCGCACTGGAAAGCTCGGCGAAGATCCGCCAGGCCGCGCTTGCCAGCCTGCTCGGCATCGCCCCCGCCGACATGCCCGCGTTGCAGCCACGCCCCTTGCCTGCTGTCGATGGCGGTCTGCCAACCAACGTTGGTGTCGATCTGATCGCGCGCCGTCCGGACATCGCCGCCAGTCGCTGGCAGGTTGAAGCCGCGCTGAAACAGACCGATCTGGCGCGCGCGCAGTTCTTCCCTGACGTCAGCATCTCGGCCATGGCGGGGCTTTCGAGCATTGATCTGGACAAACTGTTCAATGCCTCAAGCCGTGTTTTCGCACTGACCCCGGCCCTGCATTTGCCGATCTTCAACAGCGGCCTGCTGCAAGCGAACTTCCGTGCCAGCAAGGCGCAACTGGATGCGGCAGTAGCCCAGTACAACAGCACCGTGCTTTCCGCCGCGCGCGATGTATCCGTGCAAAGCCTGACAGCCCAGCAGCTGGCAGCACGCAGCAAGGAGCAGGCGGTGCAGGTCGCGGCCAACGAGCGCCTGCTGACCAACGCTCAGGCCCGCGCACGACAAGGGGTACGCGATATCCGCGAAAGCCTCGGTGCCAAAGGCCAGCTGCTGCAGCAGCGCGATGACGCACTCACGCTACAAGCGCAAGCGCTTTCTACCGATCTCTCACTGATCAAAGCGCTGGGCGGCGGTTATCGCATGTCTGATGGCAGCGCATCGACCCGCAGCGACGCACCCGCTTCTTCCACTTCTTCGCCATCTTCTTCCGGAGCCGCCGATCATGAGCGCCACTGAACCCGCCACGCGCAAGGACGATAACGATAGCGGCACAGCCGCCAAGGATCCGGGCAAGCGCCGTCGCGCTCTGCTGATCGTCTTGCTGATTTTCGTCGCGCTGGGACTGGGTTGGTTCCTGCTGTGGCTGTTCGTATTCTCTACGCGCGAGAGCACTGACAACGCCTATGTGGGCGGCAACCAGGTTGCCATTTCCGCGCAGGTACCGGGCACCGTCGTCGCCATCCTTGCGGATGACACGCAGCGTGTCGAAGCCGGCCAAGTGCTGGTGAAACTGGATAGCACCGACGCCGATGTGCGCCTGCGCCAAGCGAGCAGCGCGCTCGCACAGGCCGTGCGCCAGGTACGCCAGCAGACCGATTCAGCAACCGGCGCCGACGCCGCCGTCGCCGCCCGCCGTATCGACCTGAAGAAAGCCCAGGCCGATCTCAAGCGCCGCCTGCCGCTAATCGCCGAACAAGCCGAAGCGCCAGAAACCGTGCAGCACCTGCGCGATGGCGTGGAGCAGGCTCAAGCCGCCCTGGATGCCGCGGTGGCGCAGGCTAATGCCGCCCATGCTTCCATTGAAGGTACGGAAGTCGCGCAGAATCCGGCGGTGGAACAGGCGCGTGCCAATTTCCGCGCGGCCT
The DNA here is from genome assembly GCF_044904565.1 of Dyella koreensis. Classification (NCBI taxonomy): domain Bacteria; kingdom Pseudomonadati; phylum Pseudomonadota; class Gammaproteobacteria; order Lysobacterales; family Rhodanobacteraceae; genus Dyella; species Dyella koreensis. Next base: position 871,083 of record NZ_JADIKD010000012.1, read on the forward strand.
GGGTCGCCGCCCAGCGCAACGCGATTTTTGCGCCGGTCGCGGGCTACGTCGCACAACGCAGCGTGCAGCTTGGCAACAGTGTGCAGCCCGGCCAACAGTTGATGACCGTGGTGCCGCTGCACGATTTGTGGATCGATGCCAACTTCAAGGAGAGCCAGCTGCGCCACATCCGCATCGGCCAGCCGGCAAAGATCGTCGCAGACGTCTACGGCAGCGGTGTGGAGTACCACGGCAAAGTGATCGGCCTGGGCGCCGGCACCGGCAGCGTGTTCTCACTGCTACCGGCGCAGAACGCCACCGGCAACTGGATCAAGGTCGTGCAACGCGTACCCGTGCGCATCGCCATCGACAACAAAGATCTGGATCAGCATCCGCTGCGTATCGGCCTGTCCACCGAAACCACAGTGAACATCACTGACGACAAGGGCCCCGTACTGGCACAGGCGGCACAGCAGCCGACCGCCGAGACCAATGTGTACGAGCAGATGGCGAGCAAGGCGGACGCGGAAGCCGACAAGATCATCCGCGACAACCTGAGCTCTCGCGACGCCCACTGAGCCCGAGTCGACCATGGCCGCCACGCCCAACGACACCGTACCTCTCAAGCCGCTGCAAGGCGGCGCCCTGGTTCTGCTGACCATCGCGGTCGCATTCAGCACCTTCATGGAGGTGCTGGACATGACCATCGTGAACGTCGCGGTGCCTCATATCGCGGGCAGCCTCGGCGTCAGCTCCAGTGAAGGCACCTGGACCATCAGCTCCTACGCCTTGGCCAGCGCGATCATGCAGCCGCTTACCGGCTGGCTCGCGCGACGCTTCGGCGAGGTGAAAACCTTCGTCGCCTCGGTGGGGCTTTTCGTCGTGTTCTCGATGCTGTGCGGCCTGGCCAACAGCATGCCGATGCTGGTGATCTGCCGACTGCTGCAGGGCGCGGGCTCCGGCCCGATGGTGGCGCTGTCGCTGACCCTGTTGTTGTCCAGCTACCCCAAAACCAAACAGGGCATCGCGCTTGCACTATGGGCGATGACCGTGGTGGTAGCGCCGATCTTCGGCCCCATCCTTGGCGGTTGGCTTACCGACAATTTCTCCTGGCCGTGGATTTTCTATATCAATGTGCCGGTCGGCGCGCTGGCAGGTGTCATCACCTGGACTCTGTTACATAAGCGCGAGACCAAGATCTATCAGACGCCGATCGACATCGTCGGCCTCGTCTTGCTGGTGGTCGGTGTGGGCGCGCTGCAGTTCATGCTGGACAACGGCAACGATAACGACTGGTTCTCCTCGCCGATGATCACAGTGCTGGGCATCACCGCCCTGGTGTGCATCACGTTCCTGATCGTGTGGGAATTGCACGCCAAGCATCCGGTGGTGGATCTATCGCTGTTCAAGCGACGCAACTTCACTGTGGGTGTCACCGCACTATCGCTGGGCATGATGGCTTTCTTCGGCATCAACGTCGTGTTTCCGCTGTGGTTGCAAACCACGTTGGGTTACACCGCGACCTGGGCCGGTCTGGCGACAGCGCCCGTTGGCATCCTGGCCTTTCTGATGGCGCCGGTAATCGGCGCGAACATCAATCGGATGGACCTGCGCGCCGTCGTGACGGTGGCGTTCCTGATCTTCGCCGGCACCTCGTTCTGGTTTGCCAGTTTCGACAGCTCCGCCTCGTTCGCTACGCTGGTGCTGCCCCGCTTCATCATGGGCGCGGGTATTGCCTGCTTCTTCATTCCACTGAACCAGGTGTACCTGTCGGGCCTGCCGGGTGAGGAAATCGCCAGCGCCTCCGGACTCGCCAATTTCTGCCGCACGATGGGATCAAGCGTTTCCACTGCCGTGACGGTGACTCTGTGGCAGCACCGGGGCGAGTTTCACCATGCGGTGCTGACCGAAAGCGTGACGCCGGATCACCCGGCGGCCACCCAGTTTTTGCAGGGTTTGAATCATGTCGGCCTGACCGGCACCAAAGGTCTGACCCTGGTCGACCAGCTACTGACCCGCGAAGCACTGACCCTGGCCGTGAACGACGTGTTCTGGCTTTGTGCGGTGCTGTTCCTGGCGATGATCCCCTTGCTGTGGTTCGCCAAGCCGCCCTTCGGCAGTGCCGGCGGTGCGGTAGGCCATTGATAAAAAAGATCGATTCAAATTTTTGCTGCACTTTCCGGTGCAGCAAAAAAGTGTCCTTTGCGACTGGTGCGGCGCAATACGATCTGGTAGTTTCCGCCGCATGGCACAAACGATCCGCACCATCAAGAAGTATCCGAACCGTCGGCTCTACGACACGGAAATCTCCAGCTACATCACGCTGGAAGAGGTCCGTCAGCTCGTACTCGACGGCGAAACCTTCGAGGTCCGCGACGCCAAGAGCGGCGAGGATCTGACCCGCTCCGTGCTGCTGCAGATCATCTCCGAGCACGAGGAGAAGGGGCAGCCGATGCTCTCGCCGCAGCTGTTGAGCCAGATCATCCGGTTCTACGGCGACTCGCTGCAGGGCTTCATGGGCCCCTATCTGGAGCGCAGCCTGCAGGTCTTCCTGGACCAGCAACAGCAGTTCCGCACCCAGCTCAACAGCCTGCTGGGCCAGACACCCTGGTCGATGCTGAACGAGCTGACCGAGCGCAACATGGAAGCGTGGAAGTCCATGCAGCGCGGACTGGTCGATGCCGCCACCCAGGCCAACCCGGCTAACCCAGCCAACCGCGGCACCAAGAAGTAAGGCAGCGTCCCTGCTCCCGGCCGGCGGCCTTCGATCGCCGGCCTTTTCCTTGGACTACCCGTTGCAGCACAACACGTGCTGCCGTGCGGCATGATTGAGCCTGTAGCTATGAAGAAGCGCGTCGCGATCGTTACCGGCGGCATCGGTGGCCTCGGCACCGAAATCTGCCGGCAGCTGGCCCTCGCCGGCCGCCAGGTGATCGCGTCCGACCTGCCCGCGCGGGCCGACCGGCTAGACGCCTTCCGTACAGAACTGGCCGATCTTGGCGATGCCATCCGCTTCGAGCCCGCGGACGTGAGCGACTACAACAGTTGCGCGGATCTCATCACACGCGTCGAGGCCGAGCACGGCAGTGTCGATATCCTGGTCAACGCCGCCGGCATTACCCGCGACACCAGTCTGCGCAAGATGAGTCCGCAACAGTGGCATGAGCTGATGCGGGTCAATCTGGATGGCGTGTTCAATATGTGCCGCAACGTGGTCGAGGGTATGAGCGCACGCAGCTTCGGCCGCATCGTCAATCTCAGCTCGGTGAACGGACAGACCGGCCAGTTTGGCCAGACCAACTACTCCGCCGCCAAAGCCGGCGTGCACGGTTTCGGCATGGCCTTGGCGCGTGAAACGGCGCGCAAGGGCATTACCGTCAATACGGTTTCGCCCGGTTATTGCGATACCGCGCTGGTGGCCGCCGTGCCGGAAGACATCCGCAGCCAGATCATCGCGGACATCCCGGTTGGCCGCCTCGGCTCGCCGGCCGATATTGCGCGCGCCGTACGCTTTCTGAGTTCGGACGACGCCGGCTATATCACCGGCGCCAACCTGCCGGTGAACGGCGGGTATTTCATGAGCTTCTGAGGCACCGCCGCGCACGCCGCCAGCGGCAAGCATCGCGGGAACCACGGGAAGTCGCTACGCTTGGCGGATAACGCAGCAGCCGACTTTTCCATCCACCGGTCGCCCAGCGGCCGACGTTCCCGCGGAGCCTTATGGCGCAGCAATCGATCACCCTCATCGGCGGCGGCCTGGTCGGCGCCCTGCTCGCCCAGCAGCTGGCCCGGAGAGGATTTGCCGTCGATGTCTACGAAAAACGCCCCGATCCACGCCGTGCAGGCTTCATAGGCGGCCGCTCGATCAATCTCGCCCTGGCCGAACGCGGCCTGCAGGCACTGCGTACCGCCGGACTCGCCGCGGATGTGCTGCAACGCGCCGTGATGATGCGCGGACGCATGGTGCACACGCGCGACGGCCGTTCTGGTTTGCAGCGTTATGGCGTGGACGACAGCGAGGTGATCTGGTCGGTGTCGCGCGCCGCCTTGAATATGCTGCTGCTGGATGCCGCCGAAACGTCCGGTGTGCGCTTTCATTTCGGCCAGTCACTGGTGGCAGCGGATTTCGACGCACGCCGCATCCGGCTCGCGGACGAGCAAGGCAAGGAGCGCAGCATCGACGCGGGTGTGCTGATCGGCGCCGACGGTGCTGGGTCGGCGCTGCGGGCAGCGATGCACGCTTACGCACCACTGGGTGAACGGATCGAACCGCTCGGGCATGCTTACAAAGAGCTGGAAATCCCCCCGGCCGGCACGCTGCCAGCCAGCCTGCTCGGCGAGAGTGGCGGCCACGACCAATTCGCGCTGGAACCGCATGCACTGCATATCTGGCCGCGCGGCGGCTATATGTGCATCGCGCTGCCAAACACCGAAGGCAGCTTCACAGTAACGCTGTTCCTGCCCGGCCAGGGGCCGCACCCCAGCTTCGCCACGTTGCCGGATACGGCGGCGGCGCAAGCGTTCTTCCGTGAAGACTTCCCCGATCTGCTGCCGTTGATTCCCGATTTTGCGCAGGACTACGACAGCCACCCGGTCGGCACGCTATCCACCCTTTACCTGGATCGCTGGCACCTGGATGGCCGCGCGTTGCTGATCGGCGATGCCGCGCACGCTATCGTGCCGTTCCACGGCCAAGGTATGAATTGCGGTTTCGAGGACACGGTGGTGCTGGCCGCCTTGCTGGCTGAATCGCCGGAAGACACCGCCGAGGTGTTCGCCGAGTTCCAGCGCATCCGCCAACCCAATGCCAACGCGATCGCGGCAATGGCGCTGGAGAACTACATCGAAATGCGCGATTCGGTGGCCGACCCGCATTACCTCGCCAAGCGCGAACTCGGCGCCCTGCTGGCGGAACAGGCGCCGGGCCACTTCATGGCGCGCTATCGCATGGTCACCTTCACCCATCTACCGTACGCCTACGCGTTCGAGCGCGGACGCGCGCAGGATCAGCTTCTGCAGCAGTTGCTGCGCGGCTCGACCGATGCCGGAAGCGTCGATCTCGATGCCGCGGTAACCGCCCTCAAAGCCACCCTGCCCCCGCTGCCCAGCCTGCGGCATGGATGAAAACCTGCTCGCCGCCTACCGCGCCGCGGCGTATCGCGTGCGCCTGCGGCAAGGCGGCTGGGCGACGATCCGGATCGATGCACCGCTGCCGACTGCATTGGTCGCTGTGGCTGGAGAGCGCCCCTGGGGCTTTATCACGGCATGGAATCCCCATTCGCAGGTGCGCAGCAGCGGATGGAACCGCAAGGTCCAGCACCGATTGCTGATCACCCTGCGCGACCTCCCTTCGACACAAAGGGTGTGCGCTGGCGTAGGAACCGGCATGGGCTGGAAAGAGCCCAGCCTCTTCGTGATCGGACCGGATACCGCAAGTCTGGACACAGTAGCCAGGAACTTCGAACAAAACGCCTACGTGCACGGCTATCGCGACGGCATCGCCCTGCTGCGGCTGCTATAGACGCTACGGCGGCGCTGCGCCGCATAGACAAGCCCGGCGGCCTTTGCGGACAATCGCACGGATGACTGCTCCGTCCGCCCAGTCCCCGCTCCTTCTGGAAGCGCGGGCCTTGTCCTTTTATCGCCAGGACGAACCTGTGTTCGGCCCGCTGGACTTTCGCCTGCACGAGGGTGAAGTGGTGCTGGTGGAGGGCGACAACGGCAGCGGCAAGACCACCCTGCTGCGCGTCCTGGCCGGTTTGCTGCATATCGACGAAGGCGAGCTGCTGTGGCGCGGTGCGCGCTGGCAGCGCGACGAGCACCTCGGAGACACCTTGTTCCTGGGACACCACCTTGGCCTGAAGGGCGATCTCAGTGCCCGCGAGAACCTGGCGATAGCCAGCGGCCTCTACGGGGTTCGCGATGGCGCCAGCGCAAACCAGGTGCTGGGCGACGTCGGCCTGCCCGGCTACGAAGACGAACCGGTGCGCCGCCTCTCGGCTGGCCAGAAGAAGCGCGCCGCTCTGGCTCGCCTGCTGCTGCTGCCCGCCACGCTGTGGCTGCTGGACGAGCCCTACGCCAACCTCGACCGCACCGGTATCGAACTGGTCAATCGCCTGCTTGAACAACACGCGGCGCGCGGTGGTGCCGCGCTGGTCACCAGCCATGGCGCGGTGAGTTTCCTGAGCGGCGAGCCAAGACGCATCCGGATGCACGCATGAACCAGGCGCCGCTCGCCCCCGCCTGCGCCGCGCTGCTGCGACGCGATCTCACGCTGGCCTGGCGCCGCCGCGGCGATATCGCCATGCCGGTGCTGTATGCGCTGATCGTCGCCACGCTGTTCCCGTTCGCGCTCGGACCCGAAGATGCGTTGCTGCAACGGATCGCCAGCGGTGTTGTGCTGGTCACCGTGCTGCTGGCCATGCTGCTGGCGCTGGACGCCATGTTCCGCAGCGATATCGAGGACGGCTCGCTGGAGCAGCTCGTGCTGGCCCCCCAGCCGCTGGCGCTGATGTTGGGTATGAAGATCCTCGCGCACTGGCTGACCACCGCACTGCCCCTGATCGTGATCGCGCCCCTGCTCGCCGGCATGCTGCATCTACCGGCAGCCGTGATGCCGGTGCTGCTGCTCGCCTTGTTATTGGCCACGCCGCTGCTCAGCTTGCTCGGCGCCATCCTGGTGGCGCTGACGGCCGGTACCCGGCGCTCTGGTATGCTGCTGGCCTTGATGTTGCTGCCGCTTTGCGTACCGGTGGTCATCTTCGCCGCTGGCGCGGTGGCGGCAGCTCAACAGGGGTTGCCCTGGCTTGCACCCATTGCCTGGCTGGGCGCAGCCCTGGCCCTGGCTCTGGTGCTGGCGCCGATGGCCTGCGCCGCCGCTCTCCGCATTGCCCTGGATGCCTGACACTCGATATGGCGAACTGGATCCCGCTCTGGTTGCACAAGCTCGGCTCGCCGCCGATCTTTTACCGCTTCGCCGGCACACTGCGGCCCTGGGCGATGGCGCTTGCGCTGCTGCTCGGCGCGGCGGCGCTATATGGCGGCCTGGTGCTCGCCCCGGCCGACTATCAGCAAGGTGATGCCTACCGGATCATCTTCATCCATGTGCCCAGCGCGTGGATGAGCCTGTTCGTCTATGGCGTGATGGCCATTGCCTCGTTCATCGCCCTGGTGTGGCGCATCAAGCTGGCTGAGGTGGTGGCAATGGAATCGGCGCCGATCGGCGCGGCCTTCACCTTCATTACCTTGGTCACTGGCTCGCTGTGGGGCAAGCCGATGTGGGGCACATGGTGGACCTGGGATGCGCGCCTGACTTCGGAGCTCGTGCTGCTGTTCCTGTACCTAGGCGTGATCGGCCTGTATCACTCCTTCGAGGATCGCCGCCAAGGTGCGCGCGCCGCCGCCTTCCTTGCCATCATCGGCATCATCAATGTGCCGATCGTGCATTTCTCAGTGAACTGGTGGAACACGCTGCACCAGGGTTCCACGGTGCGCATCCTTGGCCCCTCCAAGATGAGCGGCGACATGCTGTGGCCGCTGCTGACGATGATGGCAGCCACCAAGTTCTATTACATCGCCAGCCTGTTCGGCCGTGTGCGCACCGATCTGCTGGCGATGGAAAGTGGCAAGGACTGGGTGCGCCAAATTGCTGAAGAGGAAGCGAAGCGATGAGTGCATTCCTCGCCATGGGCGGCTACGGCGCGTATGTATGGCCTGCCTATGCCGTGTTCTTCGTCGTGCTGATCGCCGACTACCTCGCCCCCGGCCTGCGCCGCCGCCGCAACCTGCGCGAACTTCGTACCCGCCTCGCGCGCCAGAGCGCGCGGCAACAGCGCAGCCCTGCGCCGTAAGCAACCGCTGCTGAGTGACTTCATGAATCCAACCCGCAAACGCCGGCTCACCATCGTCCTTCTGGTCATCGCCGCCGCGACCGTGGCGATCGGCCTCACCGTGTTCGCCTTGCAGCAGAACATGAATTACCTGTTCACCCCGAGCCAGGTGCAATCGGGCGAGGCCACCAGTTACAAAACCTTCCGTCTCGGCGGCATGGTCAAGGCGGGTTCGATCCAGCGCAGTGGCGATTCGCTCAAGGTCACCTTCACGGTGATCGATGCCACCGGCGCGATGCCTGTGGAGTACACCGGCATCCTTCCGGATCTGTTCCGCGACAACCAGTCGGTGATCGCCACAGGTCACATGGACAACGCGCGCTTCATCGCCACCGAAGTTCTCGCCAAGCACGACGAGACCTATATGCCGAAGGAGCTGAAGGATGCGATGGCCAAAGCACACGAAGGCAAAAAGGTCGATGAGGCCGCCATGCAGGACAAACCGCGATGACACCTGAGCTAGGCCAACTCGCTCTCATCCTGGCCCTGCTGCTGGCACTAGCACAGGGCATCCTTCCGCTGATCGGCGCATGGCGCGGCAACCACGCCTTGATGGCGGTGGCGCGCCCGGCGGCAGCAGGCCAAGCGGTGTTCGTGGCGCTGGCTTTTGGCGTGCTGAGCTGGGCCTTCCTGCATTTTGATTTCTCGGTGCGCTACGTCGCCGACAACTCCAACCTCGCCTTGCCTTGGTACTACCGGCTCGCTGCGGTGTGGGGCGCACACGAAGGTTCGCTGCTGCTATGGATCTTCATCCTCAACGTCTGGACGGTGGCGCTGGCAGCATTGAGTCGCAATCTGCCCGAGGTATTCATCTCGCGCGTGCTGGGCGTGCTTGGCCTGGTTGCCGTGGGCTTTCTCGCCTTCATTCTGTTTACCTCGAATCCATTCGAACGCCTGCTGCCGATGCCACCTGACGGTGGCGATCTGAATCCGGTATTGCAGGATCCGGGCATGACCTTCCATCCGCCCGTGTTGTACATGGGCTACGTAGGCTTCTCGGTGGCTTTTGCGTTCTCCATTGCCGCGTTGCTCGGCGGTGAGCTGGAGCAGGCCTGGGTGCGCTGGGCGCGACCATGGACCAATGTGGCCTGGGGCTTTCTCTCTGCCGGTATCGTTGCCGGCAGCTGGTGGGCTTATGCGGAACTGGGTTGGGGCGGCTGGTGGTTCTGGGACCCGGTGGAGAACGCCAGCTTCATGCCATGGCTGGTCGGCGCCGCGCTGATCCATGCACAAGCGGTGACAGAGAAGCGCGGCTCGCTGCGCGCATGGACCATCCTGCTGTCGATTTTTGCGTTCTCGCTGTCACTGCTGGGAACCTTCCTGGTGCGCTCTGGCGTGCTGACTTCGGTGCACGCTTTCGCGTCTGACCCGAAGCGCGGCCTGTTTATCCTGTGCTTCCTTGCCGTGGTCGTCGGCGGTTCGCTGCTGCTGTATGCATTGCGCGCGCCCAAGGTGGCCGGCGGCAAGCCCTTCCGGGCGATCTCGCGCGAAACCGCGATTCTGATCGGCAATCTGATGCTCACCGTGGCGGCGGCGATGGTGCTGCTGGGTACCTTGTTCCCGCTAATCGGTGATGCCCTGAACCTCGGCAAGATTTCGGTGGGACCGCCCTACTTTGGTTTTCTGTTCACGCTGTTGATGCTGCCGGTGGTGCTGTTATTGCCGTTCGGCCCCTATCTGCGCTGGGGCAACAAAGGCGAAGCAACACTGCTGAAACAAGTGTTGTGGCGCGCCGGCCTGGCCGCAGTGGCTTGCGCCATCGCTGCCGCCTTCGTGACCGGTTGGCAGATGAAAGCCATTGCAGGCACAGCTGCCGCTGTCTGGTGCGGCGTCGGCACCTTGCTCTATGTAGTCAAGCGTTGGCGTGAGATGCCGGCCGGCCGCCGCTATCCGGCAGAGATGGCCGGCATGCTGCTAGCGCACTTTGGCGTCGGCGTATTCCTTGCCGGTGTGCTGCTGACCGAGTCGTTGAGCGTGGAGCGCGACGTGCGCATGGCGCCCGGCCAGACCCAGAGCATCGGCGGCTACGATTTCCGCTTCGACGGTGTGCATGTCACCGAAGGTCCGAACTGGCACGGTGACCAGGGCGTGGTCACGGTATCGCGCAACGGCCGCGAGATCGCCGTGATGCATCCGCAAAAGCGCACCTATACACGCGGGCAGGTGCAGACCGAGTCGGCTATCGATCCCGGCGTAACACGCGATTTGTACGTTGCGCTGGGTGAGCCGATGGACCGCAAGGATCCCGAAGGCGCCTGGGCGCTGCGCCTGTATCACAAGCCGTTCGTGCGCTGGATCTGGGCGGGCGGCCTGCTGATGATGCTAGGCGGTTTCTTCAGTGCAGCCGATCGCCGCTTCCGCACACGACGCGTCGCTGCTACCGAACCCGTAGCCGCGGCGGTGGTCCAGGAGTCTCGTGCATGAGCCGCCTGATTCCGTTCTTTGGGTTTCTGTTGCTGGTGGCGCTGTTCGGTTTTGGCATCTGGTGGAATACGCAGCACGATCAGCGCGAAGTTCCCTCTCCGCTGATCAACAAGCCTGCGCCGGCGTATGTGCTGCCAAAACTGGACGACCCGGCACAAACCGTCAGCCGAGCCTCGATGCTCGGCAAACCCTACTTGATCAATGTCTTCGCCAGCTGGTGCATTGCCTGTGGTGAGGAACATCCGGTGCTGATGAGCGAAGCTCAGCGCATCGGCGTGCCATTGGTCGGCTACAACTACAAGGACGAGCCGGATGATGCGAAGGCATGGCTGGCGCGCCACGGCAATCCTTACAGCCTGATCATCGCCGACCGCGAAGGCCGCACCGCTATCGATTTCGGCGTGTATGGCGCGCCTGAGAGCTTCCTGGTCGATGCTAAGGGGGTGATCCGCTACAAGCGCATCGGACCTCTCACGCCTGAAGTCATCGAGAAGGAACTGAAGCCAGCCATTGCCGCGCTCGCGAAGGAGACGCCGTGATGAGGCATCTTCCTGTGGGCAACCGCCCTGTAGAACGCCGCTTCCGGCATCGTGCACAGAGCGCGCTTCTGCTGTTGTTCTTCTGCGGCGCACTGTTTGCGCAGGCCATTGATCCGCTGCCGTTCAAGAATCACGCCGAGGAAGTCCGTTTTCAGGCGCTCACCCGTCAGTTGCGCTGCATGGTGTGCCAGAACGAGAACCTTGCCGACTCTAACGCTGACCTCGCACGCGACCTGCGTCACGAGGTATTCCAGCTGATGCAAACCGGCAAGAGCGACGATGAGATCAAGCAGTATCTGGTCGACCGTTACTCCAAATTCGTGCTGTACGACCCGCCGGTGGAACGAAGCACCTTGCTGCTGTGGTTCGGCCCGCTGCTGATCCTGCTGGCTGGTGCCGGTGTGGTGGTAGTGACCGTGCGCAAACGGACCCGCAACAACCAGGCGCCGGCGGCGGCGAACAGCGGCGCGAATGACGAAGGGGACGACTGGTGAAGCTAGCTTTCTACATTGCCGCCGCGGCGATGATTGCCGTGGCGCTGGCTTTGCTATTGCTGCCGTTGATTCGGCAAGGACGGCGCATGGGGCGGCCACGCGGCATCTTCGCGCTGGCGCTGACCGTGGCGTTTGTGTTGCCGCTGGGTGCGGTGGGTCTCTATCTGCTAGTGGGCACGCCGGTCGCACTGAATGGCGTCGTCGCGCAGACCGAACAGCCCGTCAATATCGACCAGGCTGTCACCGAGTTGCGCAAGCACCTCGAACAGAAACCGGATGACGTACAGGGTTGGCTGTTGCTCGCGCAAACCTATAGCGCCATGCGCAAGCCCGGCGAAGCCCGCGACGCCTACGACCAGGTGCTGCGCCTCGATGCCAGCAGCACCGTCGCGATGATCGGCTGGGCCGAGACCGATTCGATAGTGCGCCCGGATCATCGCATCGATGGTCGCGCGCTGGAGCTGCTCGAACGCGCAGTGAAACAGGAGCCGGACAGTCAGCGCGGCCTGTGGCTGCTCGGCATCAGTGATTTCCAGCACGACCGTTATGCGGAAGCCGCCGCCACCTGGCGCAAGCTGCAACCACTGCTCGAACCCGGCTCTACCGTTGCCCAGGCCGTCGCGGAGCAAATCGCGGTGGCAGATGCACGCGCAGGCGGCAAGCCGGCGCCGACATCCACCGTTGAAGGTCCCGCACTGCAGGTGCAGGTTGTGCTATCGCCAGCTCTGAAGGACAAGCTCACCAGCGGCGACACTCTTTTCGTTTACGCGCGCGCCGAGCAGGGCCCGCCCATGCCACTGGCCGTAGCCAAGCTCGATGCAACTGCGCTGCCCGCCACCGTTACGCTAACGGATGCGATGGGCATGACACCACAGCTCAAGCTTTCCTCCGTGCCGCGGGTGTTTGTGGGCGCCCGCATCAGCAGGAGCGGGCAAGCCATGCCGCAGCCGGGCGATCTGGAAGGTGACGCCGGCGTGGTCGATGTCGGCACACGAACGCCAGTCAAGATCAGCATCGACAAGGTTCATTGAATGACTCACGACGCGCGCCGCTACTTCGATCTGCCCTCCCCCTTCCCCATGAAGCGAGGCGGCGAATTACACGGCGCCCGCGTTGCCTATGAAACCTGGGGCGAGCTGAGCAAGGCCCGCGACAACGCGGTGCTGATCCTTACCGGCCTTTCGCCGAGCGCGCATGCGGCGTCTAACGACATCGATCCCTCCCAGGGCTGGTGGGAGGCCATGATCGGGCCAGGCAAAGCCATCGATACCTCGCGCTGGTTCGTTATCTGCGTGAACTCGCTGGGAAGCGACAAAGGCTCCACCTGCCCCGCATCGATTGATCCGGCGACTGGTCAACCCTATCGGCTGAGCTTTCCCGAGCTTGCCCTGGAAGATGTGGCCAACGCCGCGCACGCCGCGATCAGCGGTCTGGGCATCGAACAACTCGCCTGCCTGATCGGCTGCTCGATGGGCGGCATGAGCGCACTGGCCTACATGCTGCTTCACCCCGGCAGCGTACGCGCGCATATCAGTGTGGATACTGCGCCGCAGGCGCAGCCTTTCGCCATTGCCATCCGCTCGCTGCAGCGCGAAGCGATCCGCCTGGATCCGCATTGGAACAATGGCCAGTACGACGACCAGCGCTACCCCGATACCGGCATGAGCATTGCGCGCAAGCTCGGCGTCATCACTTATCGCTCAGCCATGGAGTGGAACGGCCGCTTCGCGCGCATTCGTCTTGAAGCCGAACAGCGTGACGACAATCCGTTCGGTTTCGAATTTGAAGTGGAGTCGTACCTGCAGGGACACGCGCAACGCTTCGTGCGCACCTTCGACCCAAACAGCTACCTCTACCTCTCGCGCGCCAGCGACTGGTTCGACATCGCCGAATACGGCGAGGGCAGCATCCCGGAAGGACTCAAGCGCATCCAGATCGAGCGCGCTATGGTGATTGGCGTGAGTACCGACATCCTGTTCCCGCTGGAGCAGCAGGAACAGATCGCGGAAGGACTCAAGGCAGCCGGCGCCGCGGTCGAGTTCGTCGCGCTGGACTCCCCACAGGGCCATGACGCCTTCCTGGTCGATATCGAGAACTACAGCCGTGCGATCGGTGGCTTCCTCACCCGACTCTGAACGCCCTTCCTACCCATGGGCCCGGCCGCTGCTAAGATGTTGCGGCAACAACGCTAACCGAGAACGTCATGCTCACCCTGGAATTCCCCGGCTATCGCAAGCTCATCGACGCCATCGATACCGCCGTCAGCAAACCCACCACGCCCGAGATCACCGACAGCCTGCGCAACAGCCTGTGCCGGCTGATCCGCGGCAATGAAGTAAAGCTGCCTGACTGTGTCTTCGAGACCGCCGAGGGGCGCTATGCACGCCGCGAGCTGTACCGCAGCGATGAGCACGGCTATTGCGTCGTAGCGATGACCTGGGGCCCGGGTCAGGGCACGCCGATCCACGACCATTGCGGCATGTGGTGCGTCGAAGGCGTATGGAGCGGTGCACTGGAAGTGGTGCAGTACGAGCGCCTCGGCGAAGTGGATGGCGAATGGCGCTTTCAGCCCGTCGGCTCGATCCAGGCCGGACCTGGCTCCGCCGGCAGCCTGATCCCGCCGCACGAGTACCACACCATCCGCAACCCCAGCGATGACGCCGTGGCGGTGAGCCTGCACATCTATTCCGGCCAGATGACCCATTGCGCCATCTTCAAGCCGGTCGGCGAAAATCACTGCTACGAGCGTAGCGACCGTCAGTTGGGTCTCGACCCGGTGCACTGAACCCGGCATAATGATCAACTGCAATGCCGGTGTGGCGGAATGGTAGACGCGGCGGACTCAAAATCCGCTTCTAGCGATAGAGTGTAGGTTCGAGTCCTATCACCGGTACCAAATCAAAAGGGTCGAGCGAAAGCTCGGCCCTTTTTTGTGCATCAAGATCGCTTGAAGATGCCGGGCAAAGGCCGCTGGCTCCACTGCCATACTCAAGTCGCGCTATTGCGCTCGAGAATGGCTTTCATGTCATCAAAGCCTATGGGTGCCGACGTGTGCTCATGGACAATCCGCCAGCTGCCACCTTCTCGCGACATTCCCCAGGTAAGGCGGTTCTGCATCGCCCTTAGCCTTTCGCCTGCCAGGGACATGCCGGCATAAGTCACGATGGCGCTGAGCAGCGCCCATTCCTGCGCGCCAGTGATCTGGATTTCCTCCATGCTCACGGCCACCGACTCCTCGCCCAGCGAAGCAAACCACTGCTCGACGACTTGGCGCCACTCCATCACACCCTGATGGCACCAGACGCCCCAGGCGTCGAACACTCGCACGTTCTGGCTGTAGAGCTTGATGAAAGCATCGACATCCTTGGCGAGGACCGCTGCTTTGTAGCCTTCGAGAACTTGCATGACCTGCTTGTCGAAATCACTCATCGTCTTCTCCAAGTGCAACACCTAGTTTCAGGTGTTGAGCCTTGGATCGACAAGGTCCGGCTGGCCTATGAAGTTTCGATGGCAAATCGCGCCTGTTCTAAAGAACAAAAATGCACGGATATATTTGAGCCAAAGAAAAAGCGCCCAGGTTTCCCTGAGCGCTTTTCGATTTGGTGGGCCGTGTAGGATTCGAACCTACGACCAATTGATTAAGAGTCAACTGCTCTACCAGCTGAGCTAACGGCCCGACTAACTTTTGAATTGGGGTGGACGATGGGACTCGAACCCACGACAACCGGAATCACAATCCGGTACTCTAACCAACTGAGCTACGCCCACCGTAAACCTTGATGTATTGGCGCGCCCGACAGGAATCGAACCTGCAACCGTCGGCTTAGAAGGCCGATGCTCTATCCGGTTGAGCTACAGGCGCAATGCACTTGGTGCAGAGCAACTGCTGGTCGGGGCAGAGGGATTCGAACCCACGACTTCCAGCTCCCAAAGCTGGCGCTCTACCAAGCTGAGCTATACCCCGATTTCGAACCCTCGATCGCTTGCGCGAGCCGAAGCTTTGAAATGCTACGGGTGTCGCTTCGCTCAGTCAATCCGTATCGAAGCACACCGAACACATCTTTCGTCCGGTCCGCACGGCGATGCTTTGCCTTGCGGCGCGAACCATGATGCGAACATCATGCCCCGCGTTGTAATGGCGCGCCCGGAGAGATTCGAACTCCCGACCACCAAGTTCGTAGCCTGGTACTCTATCCAACTGAGCTACGGGCGCGCTGTAAAACCTTTGCTTTGTCGCGTAACCACCTGAGTGGAAAGCGCCGAAGCGAGAAGCGGAATTATTCAGATTCGGAGCGCGGCCGTCAATACTTTTTTCAGATTTTTTTCATCGAGAGCGAAGATTATTCATTCTTGATGACGACCGGTCTTGCCTGAGCCGTGCATTCTAGCCGTCCAAACCAAGGACGCCTAGGGGCAACTCTCCTCCTAATGCCACCATAAGCAAAGAGGGCGGCCTCATCAGCCGCCCTCTTCGTCATCGATCGCTGGAACCTCTCAGGAGAGCGGATGGCGACTCTGCGTAGCCGGGTCACCCACTTTCGCACCAGCATCGCCGCGCGGCGGCGGAGGCGGTGGTGTGGAGCCTGACGAAGCCGTCTTGGACCAATCCGCCGGCGGACCCGGCATGCGGCCATTCATGATGTCTTCGATCTGATGCGCGTCGATCGTCTCGTACTGCAGCAGCGCATCGGCCATGACATGCAGCTTGTCGATGTTGTCGGTCAGCAGCTGCTTGGTGCGTGCATAAGCCCGGTCAAGAATCTCACGCACTTCCTCGTCGATCTTGCGCGCAGTCTCGTTGGAGACGTTCTTGTGCTGCGTCACGGCGCGGCCGAGGAACACTTCATCCTCTTCCTCACCGTAGGTCATCGGACCAAGCTTGTCGGACAGACCCCACTTGGTCGCCATGTTGCGCGCCATCTTGGTGGCGCGCTCGATATCGTTGGAAGCACCTGTGGTGACCTTGTCCTCACCGAAAATCAGCGCCTCGGCCACACGACCGCCATAGAGCGAGCACAGCTGCGACTCGATCGCCACGCGGTTCATGCTGTATTTGTCGCCTTCCGGCAAATACATGGTGACACCCAACGCACGGCCGCGCGGGATGATGGTGACCTTGTAGACCGGGTCATGCTCCGGCACCAGGCGACCCACGATGGCGTGCCCTGCCTCGTGATATGCGGTGAGCTTCTTCTCATCCTCGCTCATCGCCATCGAGCGACGCTCGGTACCCATCAGGATCTTGTCGCGCGCCTTGTCCATATGACTCATGCGCACGTCGCGAGCGTTCTCGCGCGCGGCGAACAGCGCAGCCTCATTAACAAGGTTGGCGAGATCGGCGCCCGAGAAGCCCGGCGTACCGCGCGCGATAGTCATTGGATCGACGTCAGCGGCTGTCGGCACCTTGCGCAGATGCACCTTGAGTATCTGCTCGCGGCCCTTCACGTCCGGCAGGCCCACTACCACCTGACGGTCGAAGCGGCCGGGGCGAAGCAGTGCGGGATCGAGCACGTCAGGGCGGTTGGTGGCAGCGATGACGATGACGCCCTCGGTGCCTTCGAAACCATCCATCTCTACCAGCAACTGATTGAGCGTCTGCTCGCGCTCGTCGTGACCGCCACCCAGGCCGGCGCCACGATGGCGGCCGACGGCGTCGATTTCGTCGATAAAGATGATGCACGGCGCGTGCTTCTTCGCCTGCTCGAACATATCGCGCACACGGCTCGCGCCGACGCCGACGAACATCTCGACGAAGTCGGAACCGGAAATCGAGAAGAACGGCACTTTGGCTTCGCCGGCAATCGCCTTGGCAAGCAAGGTTTTGCCGGTGCCCGGCGGGCCCACCATCAGCACGCCACGCGGGATCTTGCCGCCGAGCTTCTGGAACTTGCCCGGGTCGCGCAGGAACTCAACCAGCTCGCCGACCTCTTCCTTGGCCTCATCGCAACCAGCGACGTCACTAAAATTGACCTTGATCTGGTCCTCGCCCTGCAGCTTGGCGCGCGAGCGGCCAAAGCTCATGGCACCGCGGCCACCGGCACCGGCCTGCATCTGCCGCATGAACCAGATGAACACGCCCACGATCAGGATGATCGGTAGCCAGTTGAGCAACAGGCCCAATAGCGAGAAGCCATTATTGGAGGGCTCCTGACGCACCTCCACGCCCTTGTCCTGCATCTGCTTGACCACCGAGTTGGTGGAGAAGCCCAAGACCGGCGCGACGGTGCGGAACGAGCTGCCATCCTTTAGCTTGCCGCTGATGCTGGCCGGCTGATCCGCGCTGATCATGGCGGTGGCGACGTTGCCGTTGTCCACGCTCTGCACAAAGCTGCTGTACGGCAGATCGGACGACGATGCGCCATGCGGGTTGAAGCTCTGAAACACCGTGAGCAACACCACGGCGATAATCAGCCAGAGCAACAGATTTTTAGCCATTTCGTTCATGCACGGTTCTCGCCCGGTTGACCGTCACTGACCTTTTTTCCTGTGGCCAGTGCATATACCTCACGCGAACGGGCGCGGGAGGCCTTTGGTTTACGCATAGTTACGCGCGAAAACTCCACGCGCAAGCTACGTAAGTAATCGTCGAAGCCAGCTCCCTGGAACAGCTTGATCAGGAAAGAACCGCCAGGTTTCAGCCATTGGCGGCTGAAATCCAGCGCCAGCTCGGCCAAATCCATGGCGCGGATCTGATCGGCCAGCGCGACACCACTCATATTGGGGGCCATGTCGGACAGCACAAGATCAACCTTCTGGCCGTCCAGGCGGGACTCCAACTCGCGCAGCACAGATTCCTCGCGAAAATCGCCCTGCAGGAACTCAACCCCGCCAATACCCTGCATAGGCAGGATATCCATGGCGATGATGGTGCCGTTGTCGCCCATCCGCTGGCGCACCAGCTGGGACCAGCCCCCGGGAGCGGCCCCCAGATCGACCACGCGCATGCCTGGCTTGAGCAGACGGTCGCGATCGATCAACTCCTCAAGCTTGAAGGCCGCACGCGAACGCATCCCCTCGGCCTGGGCCTTCTTCACATAGACGTCATCGAAATGCTCCCGCAGCCAGCGGGAACTGCTTTTGCTGCGAGACATGTCGGCAACGGCCACAGATACGGGGAGAATGGTCCGCATGATACCCTTTACGGTCCATTCGCCGCGAATCCGAGACTGAACGCATGGCCCTTTCCCCTTCGCAGCGCCGCTACCTGCGCAGCCTCGCCCACGACTTGAAGCCGTTGATCCTGCTCGGCGCCAAGGGCGCTACCGATGCCGTGCTCAAAGAGCTGGACCAGACCCTGTCGCACCATGAGCTCGTCAAGGTGAAGCTGTCGGGCGGCGATAAGGAAGAGCGCGACGCGCAGATCAACTTCCTCGCCGAAGGCACAAAGTCCGAGAACGTGCAGCAGATCGGCCATATCGTGGTGCTGTTCCGCCGCAACGAAGACGAACCCAAGCTCGCCCTGCCCCGCTAAGCCGCCTATGGATCTCTCACTCGACCGTCCTGGCGAATACCTGTTCGTGCGCCGCGTCGGCGCCCGCAGCATCACCGTGATCGACCGCGAGTTCACCCGCAGCCTGTTGCTGGCTCCGGACCGCACGATTGAGGATTGGCCGGTCACTCACGCCGGCGAGCTCGACGCAGAACACGTCGAGACCATCCTGGCCCTACAGCCTGAAGTAGTCATCCTGGGCACCGGCGAACGCCAGGTGTTTCCGGCAGCCGCCTTTATGGCCGGCTTCCTGCGCAAGGGTGTCGGCATCGAAGTGATGGACAACGCTGCCGCCGCACGCACCTACGACTTGCTGGCCGGCGAACACCGGCGCGTGGTCGCTGCCTTTATCCTGCCCCAGAACTGAGCTTTTCGTAGGAGCCCACCCTGTGGGCGAAACCTACGAAGCAGTGGTTATACCGAGTCGCCCGCAGGGTGGGCTCTTACCGTTATCGCGATGGCAGATAGCCCATCGGGTCAACCGGATTGCCGTCGCGGCGGATCTGGAACTGCAGCTCATCCCTGGTCGAACCGGTCGAGCCCATCTCGGCGATCTGCTGCCCGGCGCTCACGCGCTGACCTTCCTTCACCAACCGCTTGCTGTTGTGCCCATAGGCCGACAGGAAGCTGTCGTTGTGTTTGATGATGACCAGCTCGCCGTAGCCGACAAGGCCGTTGCCGCTGTACACCACCACGCCGTCAGCCGCGGCGCGCACCGGATCGCCCGACTTGCCGAGAATTTCGATACCCGGAATCGCATCGCCACTCTGGAAACGCTTGCCCAGGCCGCCGTCCGCCGGCCAGCGCCAATTGACGCCACCGTTTGAGCGAGTCGCGCCCGATGCCACCGGAGCTGGAGGCGGTGTGGCCACCGGGGGCGGGGCATGTGTAGGCGTGGGCGCACCGGCCACCGGTACAACCGACGTGGCACTCGCCGGTGTTGTGCCCGTGGTCACTGCAGTAGCCGCAACTACCGGTGCCGCAGCCACCGGAGCAGTCGGCGCACTAACCGGAGACGGAGAGGCGCCATGTGAGCTCACTGGAGCCGGTGGAGGAACCGTCTGGAAACCCGGCGCCGGACTAGCCGCAGCTGTCGGGTGAGCCGCAACCGGTGCCTGGGAGACCGCCGTAGCGGGATGCGATGCCACTGCCGCAACGGCAGGACGACTCGCCCCAGTGCCTGATGCCGCACCAGTAGAGGACAGCTTCAACGTCTGGCCCGGCCAGATCGTGTAAGGCGCCGCGATACCGTTCCAGGACGCCAGGTCACGGAAATCCACGCCCTTGCGGAATGCGATGGAGTAAAGGGTGTCGCCCTTCACTACCTGATACGTGCCGCCCGGCGCGGCGGCACGCGCTGCCGCCGGGCTGACTGTTTGCCCGCGTCCGCTGCCGGCTGGCTCCACTACCACCGAACTGCGGGGCGATACGCAGGCAGCCAGCGTCAGAGCGGCCGCGATGGGAGCGAGAAAACGAAGATATCCATTCATGCGCGCAGCATACCCAGCCGTAACGGCATTTTCATGCGGGCCTACCTTACCGTTAGCACCAAGCGTTCAGCGCAGCCAGATCCACCACACCAGCAACAAGGCAAGGATCACGATGGCCGCCCAGCCGATGCGCTCAATGTGCTTATGCAGGACGCGCTCGGCCTTCTCGCCGAACAGGCGGATCAGCAGCGCCAGCAGCCACACGCGCTTGCCGCGCCCCACGGCAACGCAAACCAGAAACGGAATGATCGGCACGCCAACAATGCCCGCCGCCCAGGTCACAAACTTCATCGGCACCACCGGCTGCAGCGCCGCCAGCGCCAGCACCACCAATAGGCCGATCCAATGCGTATTCATCTGCGCTCGCAGGCTCTCTACACCTTGCTCGATCGGCGCCAGCAAATGCAGCGCATCGAGTACAGGATGCAGCGCCTGGAACGCCCAATGCCCCAGCGCATAACCCACCAACGAACCAAGCAGCGAGAACAGCAAGCTGATGTTGGCGTAGAAAAACGCCTTGTGCCGCTTGCCCAGCATCATCGGCGCAAGCATCACCTCCGGCATGATCGGGAAGATGAAAGCTTCGACGAAGCTCAGGCCACATAGGTAATACACAGCCCGGGGGTGACGCGCCCAGGTAAGAGCACGGGCGTACAGCGTTCCAAACAGGCGCATCAGGCGCTTCCTTGATGGAGGTGGCGCATCAACCGATGCCGCCAAGCAGCGGCACGAAACTCACCGCACCGAGTTCTTCCTGGATAAAGTCGCCCTGCCCGTCACCGCGCATGCGAATCAACGTCTGGTGGCTCGGCGAACCTACCGGCGCCACCAACACCCCCGTGGGACTCAGCTGATCGAGCAGCTGCGTCGGGATCGCATCACCGGCTGCGGTGAGGATGATGGCATCGAACGGCGCCTCATCCGGCCAGCCCAGTTTGCCGTCGTCATGGCGCGAACGAATGTTGGTCAGCCCTAGCTGACGAAAGCGGCGGCGCGCCTGGCGCAGCAGCTCTTCAATGCGCTCCACCGTAAACACCTGAGGCACCAACGAAGCCAGCACCACGGCCTGATAGCCCGAGCCAGTCCCCACTTCCAGCACCTTCTGCGGCATACCGAACTCAAGCAAGGCCTCAGTCATCCGCGCCACGACCCACGGCTGCGAAATGGTCTGGCCGTGACCGATCGGCAATGCGGTGTTCTCATAAGCGCGCGAGTGCAGCGCCTGGTCAATAAAGTGATGACGCGGCAGATTGCGGATCACGTCGATCACGCGCTGATCGCGAATCCCCTCTTCCTTGAGTTTGGTCGCGAGGCGATCGCGTGCGCGCTGCGAGGTCATTCCCTCGCCCTTGAGTGCGGATGGCGGCAACGGATGCACGTTCACCTCAGGCCGCCTCGTCATCGGTTTTGGCCGCCATGCCGTCAGACAGCACGTGAGCCCAACTGCTTACCTTTTCCAATGCCTGGAAACGGGTCAGATCGACATGAATCGGAGTGACGGACACATAGCCGCGCCGTACCGCGTCGAAATCAGTACCGGGACCGGCATCATCCACATCGCCCGCCGGGCCAATCCACCAGATGGTCTTGCCGCGCGGGTCGGTTTGCTTGATGCAAGGCGCCGAACGATGGCGTTTGCCAAGCCGGGTCACCTCGAAGCCACGGATCTCGTCCCACGGCCGGTCCGGCACGTTGACGTTGAGAATGGTGTCCGCCGGCAGGGGATCGACCAGCAGGCGCTCCATCAGCAGCAGCACGGCCCTGGCCGCCGAGTCGTAGTGCTCGCCCTTGTGATCCTTGCTGACCAGCGATACGGCGATGGCCGGCAAGCCGAGAAAGCGCCCCTCCATCGCGGCCGACACCGTGCCCGAATAGATCACGTCATCGCCGAGATTGGCCGAGTTGTTGATACCCGACACCACGATATCCGGCTCGTAGTCGAGCATGCCCGCCAGCGCCAGGTGCACGCAGTCGGTGGGCGTGCCCGCCACGCGGTAATAACCGTTATCCATCTCCAAGGCGCGGATCGGCGCATCGAGCGTGAGCGAGTTGCTGGCGCCGGAACGGTCGCGATCAGGAGCCACCACCGTGACCTGGCCGACCGCACTCAGGCGTTCGGCGAGCACGCGGATGCCCACTGCATCCACGCCATCGTCGTTACTGACAAGAACTCGCATCATGATCCGTTCAAAGCTGATATCCGGCACGCCGCCCGCAAGCTCCCCGGCGCGCTCCGTAGACCCCGAAGTCTACCCGAGCGGGCCGATGGTTTCACGGCCGCGATCACGTGTGCAGCAGCTTGAAAGCATGCGTCCACTCGTTGTGCAGGAGGCCCGGAATGCACCACAGCATGCATAGCGGCTCGATGGCGCGGGCGGCTTCGATCTTGCCCATATCCGCGGTCTCCCAGCCGAACTGATCGAGAATGCCGCGCACCACCTGCTTCGCCGCATCGTCATTGCCGCAAATAAACATGCTGGGTCTTCCGCCCGGGTAGGCCGGATTGACCATCTGCCTGTTGCCCACCGAATTGAAGGCCTTGACGAAACGTGCCGCCGGAAAGGCCTTCTGCAGCCGCTCCATCAGTGACTCGTCCAGTGTCGTAAAGAACGACAGAACACCGTTCACCGGCGGCCGATCCGCGATCGGATTGGTGGCGTCGATGACCAACTTGCCTACCAGATGATCCGCGCCCGCCAGGGAGAGCGCATCCCTGGCCGCGCCACCCTTGACGGCCAGAACCACCAAATCGCCGAAGGCCGCCGCCTCCGCCATGCCGCCAGCGCGGCCACCCGGGTTGGCCTGAAGCCACGGCTCCAGCTTTGCCACCTCGCGCGTCCCCAGCATGACCTGATGCCCGTGCTTGATAAAGCCACTAGCCAGCGTTTCAGCCACCACACCGGACCCGATAATCCCAACCTTCATATCCGACTCCCGGTTGCGCAGATAGACAGGCAGCTTGCACCCGCACCGGCCAGCCTGCCAGCACCACGGTCACGGAACCGTCGGCGCGTCGGCGCAGTCCATCTTGGTTAGGATGCCTGCCATGAAACGCCGCCCGCCTTCCCCTATCAGCGACGACGATACCCGCCTGTTCCGCGAGGCTATCGGCGAGGTGCGCCGGCTCGACCCGGTTGAGCCGCCGCCAGCCACACCCAAGCCGGAACCGCACCCGCACATGCTGGAAGCCGATGAAGCAGCGGTGCCGGGCGAGCTGCTCGATATGGCTTTTGATCCGGGCGTACTGGAGGTCGGCGAAGAGCTGAGCTACCTGCGCGACGGCTATCCGCCGAAACTGCTCAAACAACTCAAGCGCGGCCAGTTCAGCGTGCAGGACGATATCGACCTGCACCAAATGAATGCCGCGGCAGCGCAAGCCACCATCGCCGACTTTCTCGCTGAGGCACGTCACAACGGCTTGCGCTGTGTGCGCATCGTGCATGGCAAGGGCCTGCGCTCGAAAGCGAGCGGGCCGGTGTTGAAGGTATTGACCGACCGTCTGCTAAGACGGCGTGACGACGTGATTGCCTTTGCTTCGGCAAGGCCGATGCAAGGTGGCACCGGTGCCGTGGTGGTCTTATTGAAAGCGTAGCCGCAGGCCGGAGCCACACCCCAACCTGCCATGCATCACTCCATACGCAGCGAGAACTCGTCTGCGTCCATCCACGCCGGGAACCGCTCGCGGTGAGCCAGCAGTGGCGCGGGATCGATCGTCACCGTCACCACCTGCTCCTGTGAGCCCAGCTCCACCAACGGCTCGCCCACCGGATCAAGCACGGCGCTGTCGCCCGCATAGGGCAGATCATTGCCATCCACGCCAACGCGATTCAGGCCGATCACGTAGCTCAGGTTCTCGATCGCCCGCGCGCGCAACAACGTGCGCCACGGCTGACGACGTGGCGCCGGCCAATTGGCCACGAACAATGCGAGGTCGTAATCCATACCACCCGCCGCGCTTTCCAGACGGCGGTTGCGCAGCCATACCGGGAAACGCAGGTCGTAACAAACCTGCGGCAAGATGCGCCAGCCCTTCAGCTCGACAATCAGTCGCTCGTTGCCGCCACCATAGCGAGTGTGCTCGCCAGCCATGCGGAACAAATGCCGCTTGTCGTATTGCGCATAGCTGCCGTCAGGTCGTGCCCACAGCAGACGGTTGTACACCGTGTCGCCTTCGCGAATGGCAAGACTGCCGCAGATGACAGCATCCACTTCGCCGGCCAATGCACGTAGCCAGGCCACGCCTTCGCCGTCCATGGTCTCGGCACTGGCACGCGTGTCGTTGCTGAAACCGGAAAGAAAAGTCTCCGGCAACACAATCAAATCGCTCTGTCCGGCCACGCTGCGTACCAGGGCACCGTAGTAATCGCGATTGGCCGGTGCGTCGTGCCACCGTGTGGCACCCTGCACCAGACTCACTTTCAGAGTTTGCATAGGCGCTCCGCGGCGGCTTCCATGGTGGCGTCGCTCTTGGCGAAGCACAGGCGAACCAGACGCGTATCAGGAGCGGTTTCATAGAACGGCGCCAAAGGAATCGCAGCCACGCCGCCTTCCTTCACCAGCCACTCGCAGAACGCAACATCCGACTCATCGCGAATCGCCGAGTAGTCCACCAACTGAAAATAACCACCTGGCACATCCAGCAACTTCAGCCGCGACGGCTTGAGCAGCGCACGGAAACGGTCACGCTTGGCCTGATAGAAGGCCGGCAATTCCAGATAGTGCTCCGGCGTGCTCGCCATGAATTCGGCGAACGCCAACTGCGCCGGGTGAAAGGTGCAGAACGTGAGGTACTGATGCACCTTGCGGAACTCGGCCGACAGCGCTTTCGGCGCCACCGCATAACCGAGCTTCCAGCCGGTGCAGTGGTAAGTCTTGCCAAACGACGACACCACAATGCTGCGCTCGGCCAGCTCGGCATGGCGAAGCACGCTCTGATGCTGCGCGCCATCGAACACGATGTGCTCATACACCTCGTCAGAGAGCACCACAATCTCGGTGTCGCGCACGATCGCCGCCAGCGTGTCGAGATCGTCCGCCGACAACACCGCACCCGACGGGTTGTGCGGACTGTTGATCAGGATCATCCGCGTACGCGGCGTGATCGCATCACGCACGCGCTGCCAGTCGATACCGAAGCTCGGCACCGTCAGCGGGATATGCACGGCCTTCGCACCCTGCAGGTCGATGGCCGGCTCATAGCTGTCGTACGCCGGGTCGAACACGATCACTTCATCGCCCGCACGCACGACGGCAGCAATAGCGGCGAACAGGGCCTCGGTAGCGCCGGAGGTCACCGTCACATCCGTATCGGCATTGATGCGGCGCCCATACATGCGCTCGGTCTTCAGCGCGATCTGCTCGCGCAGCGGCGCCAGCCCGATGCCCGGCGCATATTGGTTGCGGCCTTCGGCCATCGCGCGGGTGATCGCATCGCGCAATGCTTCCGGCGGCTCAAAGTCCGGAAAGCCCTGCCCCAGGTTGACAGCCTTATGTTCCAGCGCGAGCTGACTCATCACACTGAAGATGGTGGTCCCCACCTTCGGAAGCTTGGTTTCGATATGCATGGGCTCAGGGATTTGGAAGGCCAAACGGAATGCTAGCACGCCCCATCGATCACACTTCCGGCAGCGGGCGCTTGCTGCATTCCTCATGCTTCTGCAGCGTGGCGGAAGGCAGCCGCTCGGCCAGGAAGTCGACGAAGGCACGCACGCCGGGCAACAGGCCGCGGCGGCTGGGGTAGACAAAGTGCATGGTGCCTTCGGGCACGCTCCAGTCGGGCAGCACTACTTCGAGCTCGCCACGGGTGATCGCCGGTGCACACACGAATTCCGGCAACAGCGTGATGCCTATGCCGCGCCGCGCCGCTTCCAGCAGCACCACAAAGTCACCGCAGATCAGGCGCGGCTGGATGTCCACCACGACACGCTCGCCGTCGGCGCCGATCAGCTCCCAACTCTGCGCACCCTCATGCTCGTTCATGGCCAGCGCCGGGATCGCCGAGAGATCCGACGGCATCTGCGGGCGCCCCACCTGCTTGAGCAAGGCCGGACTAGCCACGGGCAGCACACGCGACTGACCGAACGTACGCATGACCAGCGTCGCATCGGTATCCAGCTTGCTACGCACGCGGATGGCGAGGTCGAAACCCTCGCCAATCAAATCCACGCGACGGTTGGTCGCCTGCAATCGCACCTGCACCTTCGGATGCTGCGCCAGGAAGTCGGGCAGCACGTGCGCCACGATGGTCTGCGCCAGCGAATTGGGACAGCTCACGCGCACCACGCCACGCGGCTCGGCGCGCAACTCGTCCACCGCATCCTGCGCGGCGCGCGCTTCTTCCAGCACGGCACGGCAATGCGTGTAGAACCGCTCGCCGACTTCCGTCACCACGAAGCGGCGCGTGGTCCGTTGCAGCAGACGCACACCGAGGCGCTCCTCCAGTTGGGCGATGCGCTTGCTCAGGCGCGACTTGGGGACACCCAGCGCACGGCCGGCGGCGGAAAAACCACCGTGTTCGACCACTGAGGCAAAGAAATACAGGTCGTTCAAATCCTGCAGGGCGCCATCCAGTACGATCATCACTGTTCCCATTTTCGAACAATTAGTTCAGAACAGGCCGACTTATCGAGCCATTGTTCCAAGTATATCGTTATTCCCGTCGCCGGCCAGACCGGCTCGTGATCGAGGAATTGCCATGAAACTGCTGCATATCGACTCCAGCTCCCTGGGTAGCCACTCCGTTTCCCGCGGCCTGACCGCCGCCATCGTAGCCGAGCTGGTCCGCGAACAGCCGGGCCTGGAAGTCATCTATCGCGACCTGGTCGCTCAACCACTGCCGCACTGGACTCCGGTGGCGGACGCCGCTGATCCCGCTGCCCTGCTGGGCAACGAGGTGATGGAGGAATTCCTGGCCGCCGACGTCATCGTGGTGGGTGCGCCGATGTACAACTTCAGCATTCCCAGCGCGCTGAAAGCCTGGCTCGACCGCGTCTTGGTCGCCGGCAAAACGTTCCGCTACACCGAGAATGGCCCGGAAGGCCTGGCCAAGGGCAAGCGCGTGATCATTGCCTCCAGCCGCGGCGGCATCTACACCGAAGGCACCAGCGGTGCAGCCGTGGACTTCCAGGAACCCTACCTGCGCGCCGTGCTCGGCTTTATCGGCATCACGGATGTGGAGTTCGTCCGGGCTGAAGGCGTCAACCTCAGCGCCGATCACAAGACCGAGGCACTGAAGACTGCCCAGGCCTCGATCGGTGTGGTGGCAACCCGCAAGGCCGCCTGATCCACCCAGCTTTAAAAGCCACCCCAGGCCAACGCCGCGCAGGTCATCGCGCGGCGTCGGTTTTTCCGGCGGTATAAACCGCCTTGCCGTCCACCCAGGTACTGAGGGGTTTCAGGTCGGCGATCTGTCGCGGCTCGATGGTCAGCGGATCGGCGTTGAGCAACACGAAGTCCGCACGCATGCCCGCCTTGAGCATGCCCACCTCTCGCTCCATGAAACCCGCATAAGCCGCCGCACGGGTAAAGCCCACTAGCGCCTGGATGCGACTCACCTTCTGATCCGGCAACCAGCCGCCCGGCGGCTGGCCCGCCAGATCCTGACGGGTGATCGCGGCGTACAGACCCAGCATCGGGTTCACGCTTTCCACCGGGAAATCCGAGCCAAAGGCCAGCGGCACGCGCTCGTGCAGAAAGCGCTGCCACGCATAAGCGCCCTTCAAACGCTCGGTACCCAGGCGTTGCGCGGCCCAGGGCATGTCCGACGTGGCATGCGTCGGCTGCATCGACGCGATCAAATGCAATGTGGCGAAGCGCGGAATGTCATCCAGCGCCACGATCTGCGCGTGCTCCACGCGCCAGCGATGATCCGTCTCCGCATCCTTGCCCAGCACCGCCTGATAGGTGTCGAGCACCATGCGGTTGCCGCGGTCGCCAATCGCGTGCGTCGCTACCTGTACTTTGCAGCCACGCGCCTTCGCCACCGCCACGCGGTAGTCCTCTGGCGACGTGACGAAGATGCCCTTGTTGCCATGATCGTCGCTGTAGTCGCTCAACAAGGCGGCGCCACGGCTGCCCAGGGCGCCATCCATATAGAGCTTCACCGTATGCATGCGCAGGCGGCCGCTCGGATCGATCCACTGCCCGCCTTGCGCGCACAGCCAATCCAGCGCGGCGTGATTGCCGTCGGCCATTTCATAGAGGCGCAGCGGGATCTCGCCATCCTTCGCCATCTGCTGCAGCACTTTGAAGTCGTCCAGGCTCACGCCAGCGTCATGCACGCCAGTAAGGCCTGTCGCCACGGCATCGTCAAAAGCATGCTTGTAAGCCTCGCGCGTCTGCGCCGGAGTCATCGGCGGAATCGCGCTTTGCACCAAATCCTGCGCGCCATCCACCAATACGCCACTGGCCCGCGTGCCCACGCGCTGGATGCGTCCGCCGTCCGGCTGCCAGTCGCCATCCAGCGACTTCTTCGCCCGCTTCATCGCTGCCGTATTCACCCAGGAAGCGTGGCCATCGACACGTTCCAGATAAACCGGCCGATCAGGAAAGGCCGCATCCAGGTCCGCCGCGCTCGGGAAAGATTTCTCAGGCCACAGGTTTTGATCCCAACCGCGACCGAGCACCCATGCGTCCTTCGGCAGCGAAGCCGCCCAGGCTTGCAAGCGCTTGACCACTTCCGCCTTGGAACGCGCGCCAACCAGGTCCGCCTGGCTGCGCAGCACACCCAGCCCGAGCAGGTGTCCATGCGCATCGATTAGCCCCGGGATGACCGTGGCGCCGTGCGCATCCACCGACTTGGCATCGCGATACTGCGCCTGCAATTCACTGGTAGTGCCCACGGCGAGCAACCGGCCGTCATCGCCCCAGGCCAGCGCGGTAGCCTGCGGCTTGTCGGGATCCAACGTGTGAATATGGGCGTTGACCAACAAGGTGGTCGCCTGCAACGGCAGCACAGCCATCGCCAGTACCGCGACCAGGGCGCGGCGGATCGACATCGACATGAGCGGCATCCGTCAGATAGATCGCCGCACTTTGCCCAGATCACTGGGGTGAAACAAGCGCCGAAGGCGGAGCGTAGTCATCCGGCCCCTTCCGCCGGAGCCTTCGTGCAACGCAGGTCTCTATCCCTTCAGGCCGCGGCGACCAGCGGAATGGGTTCCGGCCGGGCGTACTGCGCAAGACGGATCGAGGATTCCGGCCCCGGCATCTCGACGCACACCGAGCGTCCGGAACGCGCGTGTTCGTCGCGTGCCACTTCACGCGCCAGGGTAATCGCCGGTCCGAGCCGCAAATCACTGAACAGGGAAAAGCCCGAACGGCACACACTCCACTGACCTTCGGGCGACTGCTTGAGCGAGTAGACGATCATCTGCGCGACCTGTGCGGTGGTAGGAGGCCGGGTCATCGGAAGGCTTAGCGGGCACGGCCGCATCTTCCTGACTCGCCGACTCGGAAAGAGTGCCCTTTCCTATGGAGTTCTCCTATCGGCTCCTTACCCAGGTGTTTGTAGGCATGAGACTACTTGTGTGTCGGCGCGATGCGACGCTCACCACAGGATGCATTCCTCAAGGCGCTTAGTGTCTTGCCGCCGCCAAAACCAAAATCACCTCAAATAAACCCATCAATCCATTGGATTCATTGAATTTATTCGAAGACCGGCGTACTCACCTGACCGTTGGACACCCCCAGAAATAGAAAAGGCGCCCCGTACCTAGTCCGGGGCGCCAAAGCCTTGGCTCAGGGGCGTGAGCCATGCAGAAGAACACCCCGGTCATCGGCTGGCGCGGGCGTTTCGCCCACCGCCTGACTCACGGGGCAGAGATAGCTTGCGCCGATCCCTTGCGACGACCTAGCGGGGATCGGCGCGTCGTTCTGTAGGGCTTTTCCTATCAGATTTCTACGGCGCTTAATCCGGCTTCGCTGCGGTGGATGCCGCGGCCGGCGCCGGCCGCACTCGCGACTGCAGATAAGCCGCTACATCCTGCTTGGATATCTTGCCGCGATGCTCGCGATCGATCTGGTCGAAGTGGCTCGCAATGAACGGCACGTTGCCCGCCTTGGCCTCGTCCTTGGTCAGCAGGCCATCGTGATCGCGATCTGCAGCATCAAAGTTCTTGGACACCACATCCAGCTTGGAGGCCAACCGCCCGACCCCGGCCTGGGCTGAAGCCCACATCGGCAGGCCAAGACCAACGGCAACAATCAACGCGGCACGCGCTATGCGATACATGGGAACTCCTTCAACACGATGAAAACAGAGCCCTTGATTATTTACCAAGGTCCTCTCGGGCTGAAGCATCTGCGGACGGCAAATTACGTTTGTCCGAATTCCCCAGCACGGTAGCGGCGCTGATGGCGTCGTCGCGATTCGCGAAACGTTTCGCCGTAACGCCAAAACGCCCCCGAACAGCCATGCCATCCTGCAAGAGACGCCAGCCGCCCCGCCACAACCCTGAGGCATCCGGCCCATCAGCCCAGGCCTCGATCAAAACGAGCGGCATATGCGTCCCCAACGAGGCGGTAAGGATTCGACCCTAGCCCCATTCCATGACACTAGCAATCAAGCCACTCGCAGGGCGGCGTTGCAGGGACGTAACAACTCGACCCGTCCGTAGGAGTAGTGTGTAAAGAAATAGCTGGATCACGCCCCCGACATGGAGGCGTTGTGGCACCACCGCATGCACAAGGCACCACGTGCATACGTGTGTAGAAACAAGACGGTTCGACCACCTGTCGATTGGAGTTAGGCCGACCACGTAGCGGTTTTCCGGATACGGCCAGCTTTCACTCTCCAGTTCGCGACGCACTCTCCCGCACTTTGGAGAGCCCGAAACCTTCGGCCTGTCGATACGGCAGCCGATCTCCAGCGAGCCCATTCATGAATCCACCGCCCAAACCGCTTTCGCTTGCCAGCATTCACGACGTCTACAGCGGCGCCACACACACCAAGCCCGAACGCAGCACCGAAGAAAAAGCCGCGCCGGCTTATCGCACGACAAAGCAGTTTGCGAGAGACCCCGCGCACCCCGGCACCGCTCCCACACGCCCGACGGCACCGAATACGCGCATTCGCAGCCGGTAAGCGCCTGAGGTCAGGCCACCTGGCCTCCAACCCGCGCAGGCATCCATCCGAAAGGCCATCGCAAGATGGCCTTTCTTGCGTCGGCACTCGTCAGTGCTCAAGCCGGTGCGTTCCTAATGATCGGCCAGGATCTTCACGAACTCATCCGCGATGACCGCTGTGCTGAAGTGCTCCTGCACGTACAACCGCGCCGCCTCGGCCATCGGCCGCTGAAACGATGCGTTGCACATCTTCAGAATGGCGCGGCGCCATGCATCCGCATCACCTGGCGGCAGGAGCACCCCTGTCACATCCGGACGCAACGTTTCGGGCACGCCACCAACGTTGCTCGCCAGCACCGGAACCCCCGATGCCTGCGCCTCGATCGAAACGCGGCCAAACGTCTCCGGTGCAATCGATGGAAACGCCAACATCGACATCGCGCTGTAATAGGGACTGACGTCGTGCGTCCAGCCGAGAAAGTGATGCCGTGTTGCGACCGGCCCTGCGGCGACACGGGCACGCAGATCCTGAGCCTCTGGACCATCACCCACCCAAAGGCAATGCAGCCGCGGCTCTTCCGCCATAGCCGCCGTCGCTGCTTCGAGCAAAGTGAAAATCCCTTTGCCCCCGTGCATGCGTCCGGAATAGCCCAGCACGATGGCCTCATCATCGATGCCAAGCGATTGCAGAGTCGCACCTCGCTTACGTGCATCTGGCCGGCATCGCGCCAAGTTGACCGGGTTATAGAGCACGCGCACCAACCCGGCCGGCACGCCGCGATCCAGATACGCCTGCCGGGCATAGTTCGACACCGCGAAAAAACGCTGCGCCAGACGCGGAATCAGGTAGGCCGAGAGTCGCTTCATCGGCGGCGTGCGATGACGAAAGAGCGCCACCGGCACGCCAAGCAAACGCCCCATCACAATCAGCGGCCAGTACTCCTTGCCGAAGTTGCCCACCAGCCAATCAGGTTTCGATTGTTTTGCCGCCGCCATCACCTTGGCGTAGCCACGTAGGTCATAGGCATTACGGAACGTGGCGCCGTACAAACGGACTTCGGAGTGGGCCAGTTCTTTCGCAATCAGGCCGCCTGGATAAGCGACCACATCGACCGAATGCCCCACCTCCACCAGCGCCTGCGCCAGCGCGACGAAGTGTGTCGCCCCGCCGGTGTTCTCCGGATTGGTGCCCACGAAAAGAAACTTCATGCACGCCGATCCTCATAACCGGTCAGCGTGCGCATAGCGAACTGGGGCAGGAAATGGTGTCTCGCCACCTGTACCCGCGGCAGCCGCCAAAGATCCGAACCGGGCACCGCACGCCCGCGACGCGTGGTCGTGGCCGCCGTATAACCGGCTTCCCGGGTAGCGATGGCGACGCGATCATCCGCGTCGCCATAGGGGTAGCAGAACTGCGTAACCTCCAGGCCCAGGCGATCTTCCAGATCGACCTTGCTGCCCCGAATTTCGTTGCGTAACTGGCGATCGTCGCAATGCGTCAAACGGGGATGCGTTTGCGAGTGCGCACCAATCTCCATGCCACCGCTGTGCCAGGCCTGCAACTCGTCGACTGACATCAGGCGTTTGCGAATACCCAGGCGCTCCGCGTCCCACGTATTGAAACGGCCAACACTTCCACTGACGGCATAAACCGTTGCGCTGAAACCGAACCGTGACAGCACTGGCAGCGCAGACTCAAGATTGTCGACATAGCCATCGTCGAGCGTGATGACGACGACACGTCCCTGACGTTCGCCTCGTAGGTAAGGCATGGCGGCGGACATCGACAAACCTGTATAGCCAAGCCGATGCAGCAACCACATCTGGCGGGCAAACGTCTCGGGGCTGACGTACAAGCTGCGATAGACGCGCAGATCGCGCGGTGCAGGCGCGATGTTGTGGTACATGAGAATGGGCAGTCTGTCGTTACCGCGGGATACCGCTTGCGCCATGTCTCCGCTCCGGAAGGCTTGCTCCAACCTGACTCACGCTGTCAGGCCAATGCCGAATCGTGGCTCGACCTGGCCGTGCACAAACAAGTGAACTGGACTCGATCAACGTACTGGGGGGAAGCAAAGGCATTCCAGCAAATCAGGCTGTCGTCGCGCTGTCGTTCCTGACAACTGGGGGATGAAGCGCAAGAAATGCCCCTCGCCGCAATTCCGTTCGCCTCCCAAAGCCCCACTCCACCGCGCATACAATGCGCCACCCTCATCAACCGATACGCGCGCCATGCCCGAAGAGATCGAAGTCGACACCGACAAACTGCGCGAAGCCATTGCGGAAGAGGTGGAGCGCGAAGGCGGCAACCTGCTCCGCACCGTGGCACTCAGCACGGCGGTGTTCGCGGCCCTTGCTGCGATCACCTCACTGCAAGCCGGCAGCACCGCGAATGAAGCCTTGATCCTCAAGACCGAAGCCACTGCCCTGCAGGCCAAGGCCTCCGATGCATGGGCGTACTACCAGGCCAAAGGCGTCAAGGCGGCCATCGTGCACAACGCACAAAGTGCTTGGAGCGCGGCAGATAGAACGCCACCGGCAAAGCTTGCCGAGGACGAAGCCCGCTACCTCAAAGAACAACACGAAATCGACACCCAGGCGCGCGAACTCGAACACGAGCGCGACGCCAAATCGGCCGAAGCCGATCACCTGATGCACCAGCACCATCGCTATGCCGAATCGGTAGCGCTATTGCAGGTAGGTATTGCACTGGGTGCGGTAGCTGCGCTCACACGCAAGCGTCCCGCCTGGTGGGCTTCCGTTGCCCTGGGACTGGTGGGCTGCGCGCTGTTCGCCTATGCGTTTTTCAGCGGACTTTGAAGCTGCCAGGTGCGGCACACCGTGCTCATAACGCGATGTGCCGCGGGTGATCACAGGGCACTAACCGTCTGTCACTTTCCCTTGCTTCAACTTTTTCGCGTACTGATTGAGAAAGTGAACCGCAACGAGTAACCCGCCCCTGCACTCCAGCGTCAGCGGATCGTGCGTTGCATCCGCTGACATGGCATGGGCTTGCGCGCCCTCGAGCGCGTCGCTGCGAGCAAGCACGCACGCCACCGCATCCACGGCAATAGCAATGCCGGTGAGTTTGATCGAGCGGCGCTTGCGCGCTTCTCTATCCGCGCCTGAAAGAGCACGCGAGCGGTTGCGAGAGAGGGAGGGTTTGTCGCCGGGGGGATCCGACAGGCGAACGGGTGCCGTATGATCGGGCTTAGCCACAATCAACTCTCCTATAGTTGGTTTGGTTAGCGGGTCGTATGGGTAGCCGCCCATGCGATCCGCGCTACTTCACTGCATCGCTGCAATGGTCACCAACGTAGCCCCACGAGAGACAGCGTTGGTGACTGGCCGAACGTAGCGGAAGATGGATGCGCGCGTCTGTAGGGCTTTGCCGCGTCGTCAGGTGAACTTGAGCGCTCTAGTTTGCATCGACGATAGACGCCATGACGTTCAGTCCGTTAGCTCCAATGCATTTATCAGGCTCTTAGCCATGTCGAGTCGGCAGAGAATTCCATAGAGCATCCGACCAACCATCCCCGGGTTAACTGTCGTCTCTCCAGCGTCCGCGGCCAGATCGCTTGCTAGTAGCTCGATGCTCCCTGTAACTACTTGGAGCAAGCACGATTCAACGCATTGGCGCCGACCTACTCCCGATCCGTCCCCGCTTCTTCCGCCTCCCGCAACCCAAACGGATTGCATCGCAGATGAAAACTATCCTGCGACATGCCTTCCTCTTCCTCGGATTGCGCCACTAGTTCAGCGAAGGCCTTGCGCTCATCCGGCGACCACGCCGCATCGCTTGCACCACGACGCACGAGTGCCTTGGCGAGAATCGAATCGCCTTTCTCCAGTGCCAAGCGCAGCGGGTCACTCGCCGGGCTGGCCGGCGTGATGCTGGCACCCATGGCGATCAGCGAACTGAGCACGTTATCCATCCGTCCGCGATAGGTCTCGGCGGCGGTGTTGTTTCCCCAATCGATCAATACCATCCAGAGGTCGCGCTGGGTAGCCGCGTCGATGTGATAGCCCCGTGTCGCCAACCACGCTAGCGTGTGTTCCGCACCACGCGCGGCAGCGGCGAGAATCAGGCTGCCTTCTTTGGCGGATGACGATGGCTTCGACGGATCGGCGCCGGCCTCGATCAAGGCCTGCATGCCTTCGGGATGATCGCCCGCCGCTGCACCCCAAAGTGCTGCGTGGAGATCATCAGCTGTCCAGAACGGCTCCAGCGCGCGGATCATCTCGGGCTGGTAGCGCAAACCTGCCAGGCCAGACACGGGCATGGACATGTCGAACATCGAGCCACCTTGGCAGCCGCGCTTACTGCTGCGCTCGGTATAGAGGTGCTGGTATTGCGCCTTATTGAGGCTGCTCAATTGCCACGCGAGTACGCCTGATGCACGCCGGTCCACGGCTTCTTCCACCCAGGTGTCACCGGCGCAGAGATCGCCACAGAGATTGACCTGGCTCGCGAAGTCCTGGGTGTCGTCCTTGGTGATGGCTTCGACGATCTTGTACTGATGCTCGGCCTGCTTCCGGGTGTGCGCGCTCTTGAGGTCTTCCAGATAGGACCTGGCGACCGAGCTGCCGCCCACAAGCAACACGACACCCGCCAGCCAAGCGTGCACCACAAACGCTTTGCGCTCTGCACCAGCAGCCAGCCGCCAGGGGCGCGCGCCTACGGTGTAGAGCCCGAACAGCAACAATGCGCCACCAGCCACGGCGAGGCAGGCGAGCAGCAGCAGACCCATGGCCATCCCGGTGCCGTAGTCGCCACCACCGCGGCCCATGAAGATCAATGCGGTAACAAGGATCGAGCCCCAAAGTCCCAGGGACGACAGGCCCAGCAGGAATCGGAACCCGGCGTTGGATCGGGTGTTGTCGCTCAAGTGGCCTCCATGTCGCGTGCAAGCCAGTGCGGCCATCAATGTGACGCACTTGGCATTTCCGTCACCCAGGACTGTTGCCTAGGAATAGTCTGATTCTGAGTGATCGCGCAGAAAACGACCATGCCGCCGGCCCTGAGGCGGACTCTCGACGCGCCCCCGCTCGAAAGCACTCCTCCTCACTGGCCTTTTCCGACATGCCAGGAAGGTGTGTACCGGCGAGCACGTCGGCGGCGACCGGGTCTACTGCTGTGGCTCGGTCGCCGGGGATTCTTGGGGTGATGCCGCTACGGGCTATCGCCTTCGAGCCAGTGCCACGCGCCACTCGCTTCGACGTCAAAGCGCTCAACATTGACGGATAGCTGCGCGCCATCCTTGCTGCGCCAGGTTTGCTCGCCACGCCTTCGATCCACGCCGTACAGCGCCGATCCTGATTCGACAGAACATGGCCCTGCGATCACCCCGAGCACATACCCTTCGGTCAACTGCGCCGCGACGCGGTTCCCGTTGACCCACACTTTGGCCAACCTCATAACCTTCGCCCCCTCCCTGTGCTGCCATGCCCATCCCAGGCCCAGCAGTGGGGAAAGCGTACCGAAGGCGGTGTTGTGGATATAGTGACGGCCCGTTTTTGATGCCAAGGCATCCGATGAACCAGCCGCACCCGACGCCCTCCCGCTCTCCCGGCCGACCCACCGCGGGCCCCCAGGGAACCCGGTTGTTTTCCGCCGAGGAGTTGCGTCAACTCGCCAGCGAAGCGGAGACGGCATCGAACGGCCGGGCCAGTCCGCATGATCCGGTGCTCGAAGGTGTCAGCACCGGACTCAAGGGTCGCCGTCATTCCCTGCGCTCGGGCCGCCAGACCGTTGGCCGGCGTAGTGACAACGACATCGTGATCGATGATCTGAGCGTCTCGGCGTCGCACGCGTGGATCATCAATCAGCACGGCCACTACTTGATCATGAATACGCTGTCGACCAACGGCACCTTCGTCAACGACAAGCGTGTGCATGAGGCGGTGCTCAAACACGGCGACCGCATCCGCCTGGGGCAGGCCGAGTTTGTATTCCGCACGCGCGAGCGCGGTCTGCCGACGCCCTCCCTCCTTAGCTATCTGGCCGCTGGTTTGATGGCAGCCATCGCCCTGGGCGTTCTGATCTGGCAGCTTGCGAAGTAACCACCTCATGACCGACAGCTTTCCGCGGAGCGTTGGCCGCTATCGCATTGACGGCATCCTCGGCCAAGGCGCGATGGCCGTCGTCTATGCCGGGTTCGATCCGGACATCGAGCGCCAGGTGGCGATCAAATGCCTGCATCGAGAAGTAGCTGACGATCCTGGCTATCGCAAGCGCTTTCAGATCGAGGCCCGTGCTGCCGGCCATCTGACTCACCCCCACATCGTTACGATTTTCGAGGCGGGCGAAACCGACGATGGACGCCCGTATATCGCGATGGAGCGACTGTCCGGCGAGACGCTGGCGAGCCGCGTCGCCAGTGAGGGCTTTCCTTCGCCAGAGATAGTTATCGAACTGGCGAGCCAGATCGCGGCGGGACTCGACTATGCGCATGCGCAAGGCATCGTCCACCACGACATCAAACCCGAAAACATCATGCTGGCCGATGGCTGGCACTACGCGAAGATCGCGGACTTCGGCATCGCCGAGCGTCGCCGAACACGCCAGACCTCGGGTAGCGCACCCAAAGAGATCGGCGGCACGCCGACGTATATGGCAATGGAGCGCCTGCGTGGCGAGCCCAGCGATGCGCGTAGCGATCTGTTCTCGTTGGGCGTGGTGTTGTACTGGCTGATCGTTGGCAAGTCGCCGTGGTCGGGAACCGGTGACGTGCAGGAGCTGCTTAAGGAACGCCTGCATACGCCGCTGCCCACGATCGAACCGCGTGATCCGGCGACGCCTTCGATGCTGGTCGATGTTGTGCGCACGTTGCTGGCTCCCACCGCAGATACGCGCTATCAGCGCGGCGCCGAGGTAGTCGATGGCCTGCGTGCAGCCCGACGAGAGTACGAGCGCCTGCATGAGAAG
Source organism: Dyella koreensis (assembly GCF_044904565.1). NCBI lineage: Bacteria > Pseudomonadati > Pseudomonadota > Gammaproteobacteria > Lysobacterales > Rhodanobacteraceae > Dyella > Dyella koreensis. Next base: position 909,379 of record NZ_JADIKD010000012.1, read on the forward strand.
CCGTTGACCGCCCGTATCATTTCGCTGCGCCTGCGCTGGGCCAGCATGCTCGGCGCCATTCTTACGCTGGTGCTCCTGCTTGGTCTGGCCGCGATCTATGCGAAGCAGAACAGCGCCGCCACCGGGCTGGCTCAGGATTTCGGCCAATCCATGGGACGCATGATCGCCAGCGAGTCTGCCGAGAATTTGCTACTTGGCGATCGCGCAGCGACCCGCGCGCTGGTCGAGGACATTTCGCGCAATCGGCAGATCCATTACCTGGCTATCGCGGATCGCTCCGGCCACGTGGTCGCGAGTACTCGCCCGGATGAAATCAACGGCGAACTCCCCGCCCCCGCCGCATCGCAGCGACAGGCCACGCCAGATGGCAGCGAAAGCTATCTCGCCAAGGACGACTCACAGGCGGATGAAACCCTGATGTTCGATGTGCCCATCCGCTATCAGACCAAGGCGGTGGGCGAATTGCGGTTGGGCATCAACACCGAACCGCTGCGCGCGGCTCAGAGAACCACGCTGTGGGTGATTGTCGCCGTGCTGTTGGTGACGCTGATTGCCGTGGTGGGTGCGGCCTACTGGCTGTTCCGTCAGCCGCTGATGTTGCTGGATCTGCTGGGCGACGCTTTGCTGCGTGTATCACGCGGCGACTTCGCCCATCGCATTCGCCTGACTCGCCGGGACGAACTTGGGCAGCTGTTCCATACGTTCAACCTGATGAACAGCGCGCTGCAGTCGAAGCAGCAGCCACGACCGCGTACTCCCCGGCAGGCTAAGGCTGGCGACGTTACGCAACCAACGCAGGTTATGCCTGCGCCATCGCGCGAAAGGGAGCCCGGCTAAAGCCAGGCTCCGGCAACCGCATGCTCACAGTTGCGTGAGCCGTTTCTTGAGTTCCAGCGCGCGTGCGCGATAAACCGTGGCCGGCTCGTAGCTGGGGTCGATCGCCAGTACCCGATCCCATAGCGCAATGGCGGGATCAAGTTGTTGGTCGCGATACAGCACGATCGCGCGCTCGTGGTACGAGGACAGCAACTGCGTACGCAAAGACGATGCCTCGCTTCCGCTCGGCTTGAGTTTTGGATCCAGGCTCAATGCCTCGCCGAGACGAGCCAACGCCTGCGCCTTCTGCCCCTGACTGGACAGGGCGACACTTTCCTTCTGTAGGCGAGCCGCTTTCGCTGTGGGCGATTCGGTGTCCGACACGGCACTGGGGCGCACTATCAGCGTGTCGTCGGATGACGCCTCGCTACCGCTGTCCGCCACCAGCCCTTGCGACGCGACGTTCTTGGCCGACGCCGGCAAGCGCAATGTCTGGCCGGCACGCAGCAAGGAAGGGTTGGTCGAGCCGTTGTAGCGCGCCAGCACCAGAAACAGATTCGCGTCACCGAGATAGCGCGCGGCGAGGGAACTGTAGGAGTCGCCCGACTGCGCGACATACGTTCGAGACGAGCTGCCAAGCATCTGTGCCGGATCGCTCGTGAGCTGACGCAGCATGCCCTGCGCCGAGCGGTCACCGGGATGCTGCCGCAGGTATTGCCGCAGGGCCTTTTCGCCAACGGCGTAATGCCCTTGCTGCAGATCGCCATTCACGATTGCCGCGAGCGAAGGCTCCCGCCCTCCTTCGGTACTCGCCATCTCGACGGGCTTTTCCACCGTTGCGGCGGGAGCATTGTCGGACGACGGGCCTCCCACCTTCGACTTGAGTGCCTTCATCTGCGCGCAACCGGCCAGGCCGAGCATTGCCGCGGAAAGAACCACCACCGCTGTGGCCCGCTTCCACGGGAAGCCGACGGCCACATCCCCCTGTACCTTCATCATGCTTGCGTCACTGCTCCACGCGAACCGGCTGTCAGGCTAACTCATCCGTGGAAACGAAAATCAGCCGGTCTTCACTGCTGTATTGGCGGGCTTGCCGCACTCCGGGCAGAAGCGGCTGCCGGCTGGCAGTTCTGCCTGGCAGCCAGTGCACTGATCCGGTGCCGCCAAACGATGCCCGCAATCAGGACAGAACTTACCGCCCCTCGCTTCGCATCCGCACTGCGGGCAAACCAGCTGCCGCTCGGTAGCGATATCGACCTGGCCGGCCTGACTCTTGCCCAGTTCGCGCGCATTGTCCTTGGCCGCCTCCAGCTTGCCTTGATGGCGTGCGGCCTGGACTTGCGTGGAGATATCAGGAGCGCAGGTCTGGCACAGCCCGCTATCGGTACTGAAGCAGCGGTCGCATACGTAGTGATGGCAACTGGCGCAGCGATGGAAATGGTTCTCCGCGGCGGTAATAGCCTCCTTGAACGCCGCATCACGAGACGTGCCCCAGCCGGCTTTGGCGATACCTTCCACCGCATTGTCCAGACTGCCGCCCAGACCGCCGAGCAGATTGCTGGCCAAGCTACCGATTTCCCTCATCCAGCCCGATGCCTGACCGCTTCGGTAAGGCGCGAAAGGCGAGCGCCATGTATCGCTGCAGCTCTGACAATAAAACTCGAACTGGAAACCCGCGCCGGTACCGTATTGCTGACTCAGGTCGTGGTAGTTGTTGGAAAAGTGCAGGTCGTCGCTCATCGTTCCCTCGTTGGCGTCATCAAGGCCGCAGCTATCCGGGCCGGGAAAACGCGGATTATGCCTAATCCATTAGGACGAAAGTTCGCTGGCCATCACCTTGATCCTGCCTGCTCGGAGCAGCCCATTCTGTGCGAGCAGCCTTTGACCTTTCTGCTGTCGATAGGCTGACGGAAACCGCACAAACGCTCGCTTTCGAGTCTGTGATCCCCTCGCTTAGCGCCGCCGTTTATCTAGGACTATTCTGATAGACGCTAGATGGGGCATGCCGGAATCTTTGCTCGTCCTCCAGGAACGGTCCACTGAAGGGCAACGGGCAATTCGGTCCCCTGCTGATGCGCCCACTGGCCCCCGCAAGGGGGCCTTTCTCTTTCTGAAACGGGAAGGCTGCTTTCCAATTCGATACGCGCTGGCTGAACGGATGGAGAGCGTCATCTCGACACCCCTTCCTAGTAGCTCAGTCGTTCAGGTGAAAACTCTTAGCCTCATTCCTCGGAAGGGGGCTTCCACTCCATGCCACATGCGCATGACTATCCAGCTCAACGTCTAGGGAGACCTGATATGAAACGCTTCTTCGTCGCTACGGCGTCGCTATCGCTGCTTGCGCTCTCCATCAGTGCGGTAGCCGCACCCTGGCAAGGCAGGGATCGTGATCAGGACCACGGGTGGTCGGACGATGGGCACGGACATGGTCATGGCCGCGGCCATGATGATGATGACAATGATCGCGGCCACGGCCACGGCCGAGGGCATGACGACGACCGTCACGACAACGGCCGCCACCTCGGCTGGGACAAGCATTACGGACGCGGCGACCGCCTGCCCGAGCGCTATCGCGTTCGCGAGTACTACGTCGACGACTACTACCGCTATCACCTGCATGAGCCGCGCCCGGGCTATCGCTGGGTCCGTGGTGACGACGGCCAGTTTGTACTGATCGCGATTGCCACCGGCATCATCACCGACATCGTGCTTGGCAACTAAACGGAGATGACCATGTTGATGCGCAATGTACTCTTCGCAGGAATGACGGCCGCCGCCGTCCTGAGCCTGTCAGCCTGCAACCGTGAAGCCAGCGCCGATGCCGGCGCCGGCATGGCCGCGGCCCCCGGCGGTTCGTCGGCGGCCGACAACGGCGCCAAGTACGCCCGTGTGATCAGCGTCGACCCCGTCCGCCAGACCATCAACAATCCCAAGCAGGTCTGTCACGACGAAGTGGTCTCACACACCGAGCCGCCCAAGGATCAGCATCAGATCGCCGGTATGGCGATCGGCGCGGTGGCCGGTGGCCTGCTGGGTAACCAGGTCGGCGGTGGCAAGGGCCGCACGTTGGCGACCGTCGCCGGTGCCGTCGGCGGTGGTTACGCCGGCAAGAAAATCGAAGAAAGCCGGCAGCAGAACCAGGTAACGCAAACCACCGAACGCCGCTGCGAAACAGTAAACAACAGCAGCAACAAGATCGTCGGCTACGACGTGCGCTACGAATACAACGGCGTCACTCGCACACAGCGTATGGATCACGACCCAGGCGATCGCGTACTGGTGCAGGAAGGCGTTACCGCCGTCTCGTCAGCTCGCTAAGGCAACTCGACTCGGTAAGCGCTGTTGAAATCAGGGCTCAGGAACACGTTGCGATGTTGGCGGCGTGTTGCTGAGCCCGCTTTGTTTCTGACGCCAGTGCGCAGGCGAGCTGGGTGCGGCGGTTGCTCCAGACATTGCGTCCATCCGTAGCCTTGCACATCGACAAAATCCTCAGAAACAAAAAACCCCGCGACTAGGCGGGGTTTCATGCGTTCCAGAAATCTCGTGAGACTTGCCGAAACTGCTGTTGGTGCCCAAGGGGGGACTCGAACCCCCACGACTTGCGTCGCTACCACCTCAAGGTAGTGCGTCTACCAATTCCGCCACCTGGGCAGGTGTCTTACTTAATTTTTCTTCGCGGGTTCCGTCGCTGCAGGAACTTCGCTGGTGTTCTTGGCTGCGGCCGGGACGTCGCCAGCGGCAGGCTTGGTGGCCTGCGGCACTTCCGCATTGGCCGGGGCCGGTGCGGAGGGCTGCGCATTTTGCGTGGCAGCCGGCGGGTTGGCAAGACCGGACATCACGCCCAGATCGCCACCGGTGTTCTGCGGCGCACCATGACGGCTCAGGTAGATACCCATGCCAAGGCTGAGCAGGAAGAACAGCGCAGCCAGCACGCCAGTGGCGCGCGTCATGAAAGTGGAGGAACCGCGCGCACCGAACACGGTGGCGGAAGCACCGCCGCCGAAACCGGAGCCCGCATCGGCACCAGCGCCGCGCTGCATCAGAATCAGCACGATCATCGCGGCGGCGATCAGGATGTAGAAGACGCTGAAAATGACGAACATGGGTTTCCGGAAGTCCGTACGCTCAGTGCGCCGCGGCGCAGATACCGAGGAAATCGGCAGAGGTCAGTGAAGCGCCTCCGATGAGTCCCCCATCCACGTCCGCTTGCGCGAACAGTTCCGCGGCATTCGCCGCTTTGACACTGCCGCCGTAAAGCAGCCGGGTCAGACCGCCGATCATAGCATCTTCCTTCGCCAGTTGGCTACGGATGAACGCGTGCACTTCCTGCGCCTGCTCCGGGGTCGCGGTGCGGCCGGTGCCGATGGCCCACACCGGTTCGTAGGCGATCACAGCCGTGTCGAAACTGCCGATACCATTCAACGCGATCACGGCCAGTAGCTGCCTGGCAATCACCGCCTCCGTCTCGCCGGCCTCGCGCTGGGCCAGGGTCTCGCCGACGCAAAGGATCGGAGTAAGGCCGCCGGCACGGGCGGCAGCGAACTTGCGGGCAACCAGCTCGTCGCTCTCGCCGTGATACTGGCGACGCTCCGAATGGCCCACCAGCACCCACTGGGCACCGCTGTCGGCCAGCATCGCCGCCGACACTTCACCCGTATAGGCACCCTGCCCTTCGTGCTCACTGACGTCCTGCGCGCCGAAACCCAGGCCCGAACCAATGTGGCTGTCGGCCAACGCGGCGATATAGGGAAATGGCGGGAACACCGCAACATCGATCGCGGACGGCTTGCCGGCGACGATCTCGCCGACCAAAGCCTGCGCCATGGATCGGCTGCCATGCATCTTCCAGTTACCGGCAACGAGCTTCTTGCGCATGGCCTGCGTCCCTTCCCTAAAAACGCGAGAGCTTAGCGAGCTGCCCCTGGCGCGGCAACGCCATGCCGGCTGGCGCACGACGGCGGCAGCCGGCAAGATCGCGGGCATTCACAAAACCGCGAGAGATACATGCCGCCGTCCCGTCCGCTCAGCCTGATCACAGGCGCCTCCGCCGGTATCGGTGCCGCTTTCGCCCGCGACCTCGCAGCACGCGGGCACGACCTCGTACTTACCGCCCGCCGCGTCGATCGACTGGAAGCCCTTGCCGAAGCATTGCGGCGGCAACATCAGTGCCAGGTCACGGTGCTGCCCTGCGATCTGGCCGATCCCGCCGCGCCAGAACAACTATGCAACGCCCTGGCCCAGCGCGGACTGCACGTGGACTGGCTGATCAACAACGCCGGCTACGGTGTGCCTGGCACGTTCGAGGCGACCGCGTGGAAGACGCACGCGGACTTCATCCAGGTGCTGATCACCGCACCGGCCGAACTCGCCTGGCGCTTATTGCCCGGCATGCGCCAACGCAGCTACGGACGGATCGTCAATGTCGCCTCGCTGGCCGGCCATGTGCCGGGCTCCGCCGGGCACACGCTGTACGCCGCATCCAAGGCCTACCTGATCAAATTCTCGCAATCGCTGGCGCTGGAGAACCGGCATCTCGGCATCAACGTATGCGCGCTTTGCCCCGGCTTCACCTTGTCGGAATTTCACGACGTCACCGGCACGCGCGATCTGGTCAACAAGATGCCCAGCTATATGTGGCAAACCGCAGAAGCGGTGGTGCAAGAAAGCTACGAAGCAGTGGAACGCGGCGAGATCGTCCACGTCACCGGTCGCTTCAACCGCTTCATCAAGAGCCTGGTGAAGCTGATGCCGGATCGCATGGCGTTGTGGTTATCGGCGCGCGAATCGAAACGCTACCGCCACGCCGACTAACCGCCAATCCATCGCGCCAGCAGGAAGGCGGCCGCTGATGCGATGCCGCCGACCAGCATGGTCTGCAACGCACCACGTCCCATGCCGATACCGGTGAAGCGCGCCTTGGCCGCACCGAACAAACCCAGCGCCACCAGCGTGCAGATCACCGACACCGGCAAGGCGCGCGACAGCCCGCCAATCAACATGTAAGGCAACAGCGGCACCAGACCACCGACCACATAAGCACCGCCGATGGTCAACGCGCTACGTAACGCCCGTCCCGGCTCCGGCTGTTCCAGCCCCAGCTCGAAACGCATCATGAAATCGACCCAGGCGTCTGGGTCAGTACGGAAATGCGCCAGGATCGGCGTGCAGGCCGCGCGGTCGAGACCATAGTGCGAAAAAATCTGCACCACTTCGTCTTCTTCACGATGCGCCAGCTCGCGCACCTCATAGTGTTCACGCGCCCGTTCCGAACGGTAATGATCGGCGTCGCCGCGCGCGGCCAGATAGCCGCCCAACCCCATCGCGATCGCACCGGCGGCAATCTCCGCGACGCCCGCCACCACCACCACGCGGCTCGCCGCCACCGCGCCCGAAAGGCCCGCTGCCAATGCAAACGGCACGGTAAGCCCGTCGGCCATGCCGATCACCAGATCGCGCACGGTATCCGATGCGGTGAAGTGTTTTTCCGTATGCGGTGTCAGCGGCATGGCGGCGCTCCAGTGGAAGACGCGCCACTTTACCCGGGACTGGAGCGAGCCTCTCGATTAAGAAAGCGAATTACTGGCGTTTGCAGGTCAGTGTGTCGCCCACCACGAACTGCCCCTCCTTCATCACCTGCCAGTCGACCTGCAGGTCAGCCCCCTTGCGCAGATAGACGAAACGCTGCGCCGGCTGTACCTCCGTCGATGAAGTCCAGGTGAGCGTGTCCTGCACCCAACCGTCCGAGTTGAAACGCCGCGCACCACCAAAGTTGTCCTGCACGGTCGCGCTGTAGCGTTGCGCTTTGGCGTCGTAGGCCCAGGCCTCCACCGCCCGATAACGCGCCGGTGCCACATCGCCATGATGCTTGAGCACGGCTTCGCCGCCGAGATCCGGCTCGAAACGCATGCTGGAATCGATGGTCTTGCCGCTAGCTGGGAACACGCCATGGCATTGCCAGTGGCCGATCAGCCCATCCATGGCACGCATGGGTGCCACGACCGGTTCTGCCGCCATAGCGGCCGTGACGCAACACGAGGCAACCACCCAGACGGGTAACAGCGAAAGTCGCATGACGGCGCTCCTTTGAAGAGGAGCCGAGGCTAACGGACTTCCGGCCGGTTCCCGCCGGCCGGAAGTCATGCCTGGCGTCAGATCAGCTTGATCTCGCGCAGGCGCTGCAGCAGGTACTCATGCGAGGTGATCGAGGTGTCATAGCGGCTCGGGTTTTCCGCCGTCACGCACTGCGGCAGCGGATCGAGCACTACATCCGGATTCGGATGCAGGAAGTACGGCACCGAGTAACGCGGCTTGCGCGCGTTCTCATTCTGTGGATTGACCACACGATGCGTGGTGGACGGATACACGTGGTTGGTCAGGCGCTGCAGCATGTCGCCGATATTGACCACGATGGCGTCGCCCTCGGTGGTGATCGGCAGCCACTCACCTTCGCGGGTCAGCACTTCCAGACCTTCCGCGCTCGCACCGACCAGCAGGGTGATGAAGTTGATGTCTTCATGGGCACCCGCGCGCACGTTGGGGATGTTCTCCTCGGTGATCGGCGGATAGTGGATCGGACGCAGGATCGAATTGCCCTGTTCGGTCTTGTCCTCGAAGTAGTTCTCGGGCAAGTCGATATGCAGGGCCAGCGCGCGCAGCACACGGGTGCCGAGCTGATCCAGCGCCTCGAACAAGCCGTAGCCATACTGTTTGAAGCTGGCCACTTCCGTCGGCCACAGATTGGGCGACATCACGTCGGCAAAGCGGGAGTCGCGCGGAATCTCGCGCCCCACGTGCCAGAACTCCTTGAGGTCGGCGTACTTGCTGTCCTTGGCGGTCTCCACCTTGAACGGCGTGTAGCCGCGCGCGCCGCCACTCCCCGGCACGTGGTACTTCATCTTGGTGTCGGTGGGCAACGCGAAGAACTGCTGGAAAGCGTCGTAGGCGCCATCGATCAGTTCACGCGGAATACCGTGGCCGCTAATGCAGCAGAAACCGAATTCGCGGTAGGCCGCGCCCAGTTCGGCGACGAAGGCGGCGCGGTCGGTGTCGTAGCGACGGATATCCAGGGTCGGTACTTTTTTCATGTCGTGATCCACAGGTTGGCGTGCGGTCGATTCAGTCCGCCACCGCAGGGGCGGGGCACGTCGGGCCATTCCTTGGCGACCTGGGTAAGACAACCTGTTCCTGGAACAGGCTCTTACTGGCTCACGAGCGTTCGGCGGAGGATTTTACGACCTCCGCCAGCTTCTCCGCTATCCGCTTCACCTCGGCCTCGTCGGCCGCCTCCACCGTCACTCGCACCAGCGGCTCGGTACCGGAGGCGCGCAGCACCACCCGGCCCCGGCCCAGCAGCGTCTGCTCAGCCTCCGCCAAGGCCTCTTTCACGGCCTCGCTATGCAGCGCCTCGCGGGCGCCATCGGCGCGGACGTTGATCATGAGCTGAGGTGTCTTATTCAGACCCTGGCGCGCATCGGCGAAATCGAGTCCACCCAGCGCCTCCAGCACGGCTAGCGCGGAGACAATGCCGTCGCCCGTGGTGGCGCGATCCAGACACAGGATGTGGCCCGAGGTTTCGCCACCGAGCAGCCCGCCATGCTGCTTGAGCTGCTGCAGCACATAACGGTCGCCCACGTTGGCGCGGATCAACGCCACGCCCAGCTTGTCCAGCGCCTGTTGCAGGCCGTAGTTGCTCATCAAGGTACCAACCACCGGCCCTTTCAGATGGCCCTGCGCCTGCCAGGCGTGAGCCAGCACGTAGAGCATGTCGTCGCCGTCGGCGAGCAGGCCATTGCGATCCACCATCTGCACGCGGTCGCCGTCGCCGTCGAAGGCGATGCCGAGATCCGCATGATGTTCGAGCACCGCCAGTTGCAGCGTCTGCGGATGCGTGGAACCCACCCCGCGATTGATATTGAACCCGTCGGGCCGGTCGCCGATGGCGATCACTTCCGCGCCCAGCTCGGCGAACACCCTGGGCGCCACTTGGTAGGTCGCGCCATTGGCGCAGTCCAGCACCAGCTTCATACCACGCAGACTGAAATGCTCGTCGATGGTGGCCTTGCAGAATTCGGTATAGCGCGCCACGGCGTCATCGACGCGGGTGGCCTTGCCTAGCCGCTCGGAGGGAACGGTAGTGAACTCGCCATCCAGCTCCTGCTCGATGGCTTCTTCCAGTTCGTCGGATAGCTTTTCGCCGGTCGCCGAAAAGAACTTGATGCCATTGTCCTGATGCGGATTGTGCGAGGCGCTGATCACAATGCCCGCCTGCGCGCGCAACGAGCGCGTGAGGAACGCCACGGCCGGCGTCGGCATCGGGCCAAGCAGGCCCACATCCACACCGGCAGCCACCAGACCGGCCTCCAGCGCGGCCTCGAACATATAACCGGACACGCGAGTGTCCTTGCCAATCAGCACCTTCGGCCGCGACTTCGCGTTGCGCGCCAGCGCAATGCCTGCCGCATGGCCCAGCCGCAGCATGAAATCCGCGCTGATCGGCCACTGGCCCACCGGGCCGCGGATGCCATCGGTACCGAAGTATTTGCGTTCGCTCATAAGGGGATCCTGTGCACGCGCGCCGCGCTTGGCGCCGCCGTGTTTTTAGTTACTCGTCGTCCGGCCAACGCGGCGCGGCCGGACGGCTCTCACGGCGTACCGTCGGCTCCCCTGCAGCCACGGCATGCCAAACCGCCAAAGCGTCGACCGTAGCGGCCACATCATGTACACGCACCATACGCGCGCCACGTTGCACCGCGATCACCGCGGCAGCGACCGAACCGGCCACGCGCTGCGCGGGCTCGGCCTTGCCGGTGAGCGTCCCGATCATCGATTTACGCGACAGGCCCACGTAAGCGCCGCTGCCTAGGTTGCCGAAACGCTCCAGCTCGCGCAGCAGGGCCAGATTGTGTTCCAGCGTCTTGCCGAAGCCGAAACCCGGGTCGACCATCACCTGCCGCTTGTCGATGCCGGCCAGCTCGCAAGCAAACAAGCGATCGGTGAGAAACCGATGCACATCGCCCACCACATCGTCGTAATGCGGTTCGGCCTGCATGCTGCGCGGCTCGCCCTGCATATGCATCAGGCAGATCGCCACACGCAGCTCGGCCGCGGCGTCCAGCGCGCCTTCGCGGCGCAGCGCGTAGACGTCGTTGATCATGCCCGCGCCCGCGGCCACGGCGGCACGCATCACTTCCGGCTTGGAGGTGTCGATAGCGATGGGCAGCGACGTGCGCGCCGCCAACTGCTCGATCACCGGAATGACCCGGCGCAGCTCTTCCTCCAGCGATACCTCATCGGCACCGGGGCGGGTGGATTCGCCGCCCACGTCGAGCATGTCCGCGCCCTCCTCCGCCAGACGCAGGCCATGCGCCACCGCGGCTTCGGTGCTGGCGTGGCTGCCGCCGTCGGAAAACGAATCGGGCGTGACATTGAGGATGCCGACCACGCGTGGCCGGTCCAGCCGCAGCGGGCGGCCGGCGCAATCAAGGACAGGGGCGAATAATTCAGCGGACATGTTCACTCCCGGATCGCGCAGCACTGAGGCATATCGCGGCGTGGCGATGAATCAACCGGCGCCGCCCAGCGCGCCCATGTATTGGCGGTAGTAGCGCAACTCTTCGATGGAATCGCGGATGTCCGACAACGCGGTATGCGCGGACTCCTTGCTGAAACCCTTGCCGATACTCGGCGACCAGCGGCGCGACAACTCCTTGAGCGTCGACACATCGAGATTGCGGTAATGGAAATAACGCTCCAGCCGCGGCATCTGGCGATGCATGAAGCGCCGGTCCTGACAGATCGAGTTGCCGCACATCGGCGATTTGCCGGCAGGCACCCAGGCCCTGAGGAAATCCAGCGTGGCCTGCTCGGCGTCGGCGTGGTCGTCAGAGGAAGCCAGCACCTGATCCCACAGGCCGGACCGGCGATGCTGGTTGCGGTTCCACGCATCCATCGCTTCCAGTTGCTCCGAGACGTGGCGGATGGCGAACACCGGGCCTTCGGCCAGAATGTTCAGGTCCTTATCGGTGACGATGGTGGCGATCTCAAGTATGGAGTCGTTATCGGTATCGAGACCGGTCATCTCCAGATCGATCCAGATCAGGTTGTCGTCATTAGCTTGGTTCATGCTCCCTCCTGGGCGCGCAGTCTAGCAGCAGGTGCCTGCGCGAACTCCGTAGGAGCGCACCCTGAGCGCGAAAGCGGCCTGGAGGGCCGCCGCTCTCGGTTCAGCGCATGACCGCGGCCCCGCTACGCAGGGCTTTCGCCCACAGGGCGGGCTCCTACAACAGAGCTCCGGACGCCGTGCGATCATCCCGCCATGCAGACCTTCTTCTGGCACGACTACGAAACCAGCGGCGCCGACTCGTGGCGCGACCGCCCCCTCCAGTTCGCCGGCATCCGCACCACCATGGAGCTGGAAATCGTGGGCGAACCGGTGATGTTCTTCGGCAAACCGCCGCGCGACATGCCCCCTCACCCCGAGGCCTGCCTGATCACCGGCATCACCCCGCAGCAAGCCGAGCGCGAAGGCGTGAGCGAGGCCGATTTCGCCGCGCGGGTGCACGAGCAACTGGCCGCACCCGGCACCTGTGGGGTGGGCTACAACTCGCTGCGCTTCGACGATGAGTTCACCCGGCAGATGCTCTACCGCAACTTCTACGAGCCCTATGGGCGCGAATGGGAGAACGGCAACTCGCGCTGGGACCTGATCGACCTCGTCCGCATGTGCGAGGCCCTGCGCCCCGAAGGCATCGTGTGGCCCACGCGCGAGGACGGCTCGCCCAGTTTCAAACTGGAACATCTCGCCACTGCCAACCATCTGCAGCAGGAGCGCGCGCATGATGCGCTCTCCGACGTGCATGCACTGATCGACCTGGCCCGCCTGATCCGGGTGCGCCAGCCGCGCCTGTGGGACTGGCACTTTGGCCTGCGCCGCAAACAGAAAGTGTTCGAGCTGCTCGACGTGGTGAACATGACGCCGGTGGTGCATGTGTCGTCGCGTTACCCCGCCAGCCGCCACTGCCTGACCCTCATTGCGCCGCTGGCCCAGCACCCGAGCCGGGCGGGCGAAGTGATCGTGTATGACCTCGCCACGGATCCAAGCGCACTGCTGGCCCTGGATGCGGATGAAATCGCCGACCGCGTATTCACTGCACGCGCGGATCTGCCTGAAGGTGTCGAGCGCATCCCGCTGCGCACCGTGCGCGCCAACCGCGCTCCCGCGCTGGCGCCGCTGTCGGTACTCAAAGGTGTCGATACCGAACGTCTGCAACTGGATGTCGAGCGCTGCCTCGCACATCGCGATGTGCTCGCCGGCATCGACGGACTTGCCGCGAAACTGCGCCAGGTGTTCGAACGCGCCGCCGAGCTGCCACCGCCAGCCGACCCCGAACTTGCCATCTACGGCGGCTTCCTGCCCGATGCGGACAAGCGCCTGCTGGCCGACGTGCGCGCTACGCCACCGGAGCAACTGGGCACGCGCCCGTTCCCGTTCCGCGATCCGCGTTATCCGGAATTGCTGTTCCGCTATCGCGCCCGCAATTGGCCGGAGACACTTACCGCCGATGAGCGCGCGCGCTGGGAGAACTTCCGCCGTGACCGCCTGCTCAAGCCGGGTCCGCTGACCAACCTGACCATGGACGACTACTTCGCCCGCATCGCCACGCTGCGTGCCGAACATGCGAACGAATCCGGCAAACTGTCACTGCTCGATCAACTGCAACTGTGGGGCGAGCACCTCACCGCCGACCTCCTTCCCCTCGCCACCTGATTCTCGATAAGCCCTATGCCGAAGAGCTACTTCTCGCCCGCCACCTTCCGCTTCCTGCGCGCGCTCGACCGCAACAACAGCCGCGAGTGGTTCCAGGCGCACAAGGCCGACTACGAGCGCGACGTGCGCGATCCGTTCCTGGAGCTGATCACCGATATGCAGGCCCCGCTGGCCAAGATCAGCCCGCACTACCGCGCCGACCCGCGCAAGAACGGCGGCTCGCTGTTCCGTATCTACCGTGACACGCGCTTCTCCAATAACAAGCTGCCGTACAAGCCATGGCAGGGCTCGCGCTTCTTCCACGAGCGGCGCCACGAAATTCCGGCACCGTCGTTCTATGTGCACATCCAGCCCGGCGATTGCTTCGCCGGTGGCGGCATGTGGCATCCGGAACCCGATGCACTCAAGCGCCTGCGTGCCTTCCTGGCCGACAACCCCACTGCCTGGAAAAAGGCCACGCAGAGCAAAGCCTTCCGCGAACACTTCACTTTCTGGGGCGAGGCACTCAGCCGTCCGCCGCGTGGCTTCGATCCGGAGCACGAGCTGATCGAGGACATCAAGCGCAAGGACTTCGCGGCCGGCGAAGGCTTCGACGAAAAGCTCGCTTGCTCAGACGAACTGCTGCCGTGGCTCGTCGCCACCTTCAAGCGCATCTCGCCGATGATCGACTACCTGTGCGCCTCACAAGAACTCGAGTTCTAAGTAGGAGCGCACCCTGTGCGCGACTGGCCGCGCGACAACGTGCGGCCCTGGTCGCCCACAGGGTGGGCTCCTACAAGGCAGCGCGCCGCTGCCTGAGCAGATAAATAGCCACCACAGCCGACACCACCGCCGTGATAGCCACGTAATGCGCCGGCGCCATGTGCCCCACACGCTCGGCCAGCACTTCGATCAAAGTGGCCGTACTGGCGCCGAACACGGCATAGGCCACGTTGTACGCAAAGGACAGGCCGGAATAGCGGATCGGCGCCGGGAAGGCCATCACCATCACCGTGGGCACCACGCCGACCGCGCCGACCAGGAACCCCACCAGCGAATACAGCAGCAGGAAGTGCTGACCGCCATTCGCCAGATCGCCGAACAACACGTAGGTCCCCGCCAGCAACGCGATCGAACCGGCGAGCAGCGCCTGGCGATCGCCGATGCGATCCACCAGCCAGCCATAGCTGATGCAACCCAGGCACAGGAAGAACGCCGCAAGACTGTTGCCGAGGAAGGCCACGTCGGGACTCAGACCGAACTGCTTCTGCACCAGGTTCGGCAACATCAGAATGAGCACCAGGATCGCCGCCGTCAGCATCCAGGTCACCAGCATCGAGGTGACTACGGCACCACGATGCGACCTCAGCACAGCCCGCAATGGCAACTCGCGGCTCAGCTCCTTGCGTTCGCGCATCGCCGCGAACACCGGCGTCTCGCTCAACCAGCGGCGCAGCCACACAGCAATGAAGCCGAACACACCGCCAAGCAGGAACGGCATGCGCCAGCCCCACGCCAACACCTGCTCGTGACTGAGGTGATGATTGATCCATGCCGCCGTCAGCGAGCCGATCAGAATGCCCACCGTCAGGCCGGACGTGAGGCTGGCACAGGCGAAGCCGACTCTACCCTTCGGCGCGTGCTCAGCCACGAACACCCACGCCCCCGGGACTTCGCCGCCGATCGCGATGCCTTGCACCACGCGCAGCAACAGCAGCAGCACCGGCGCGAGCAGGCCAACCTGCGCGTGCACCGGCAACAAGCCAATCGCCAGCGTGGGCAATGCCATCAGGAACACACTGAGCGTAAACATGCGCTTGCGCCCCAGCCGGTCGCCGAAGTGCGCCATCACGATGCCGCCCAGCGGCCGCGCGAGATAACCCGCCGCGAAAATGCCATATACCTGCAGCTGCGCCAGCCATGGCGCCGTGCCCTTCGGAAAGAACAGCTCGCTGAGCGGTAACGCGAAGAACACGAACACCACAAAGTCGTAAAACTCCAGCGCACCACCCAGGGCGGCCAGGAACAGCGTGCGGAAATCGTTGCGGGTAAGCACGGCGGATGTGCCGAGCGAGGGCACTGACGGAGCGGCTTGCATCATCGGTGGCGGCGGTGCGGGCATCGAAAGGTGGCGGGCAACATAGCACCAAACCTGCAGCCCGCCGCAGGCGCTATCGGATACGCACCCATATGCCCCGCTTAACCAGTTTGCTAGGCTAGCCCGGCGCTTGGGCAGGGAGAGCCTGGGCAGTAGGGGTAACAAACTTTTTGGATTTCCCTTCCCGCTTTTCGCAAGGAGACCTACTCATGAGTATGGGCAAGCGTTTTACCGCCGAGTTGTTCGGCACGTTCTGGCTGGTGTTCGGCGGTTGCGGCAGCGCTGTCCTGGCAGCCGCGTTTCCCGATCTTGGTATCGGCTTTGCGGGCGTCGCGCTCGCCTTCGGCTTGACCGTGGTGACCATGGCCTATGCGGTCGGCCACATCTCCGGCGGCCATTTCAATCCCGCAGTCACGGTAGGCCTGTGTGCCGGCGGCCGCTTCCCGGCCAAGGACGTATTGCCTTACATCGTCGCGCAGGTCATCGGCGGCATCGCGGCGGGCGCCGTGCTGTACGCCATCGCCAGCGGCAAGGCCGGTTTCGACGCCAGTGCGGGCTTCGCCTCCAACGGTTACGGCGATCACTCGCCGGGCGGCTACTCGCTGCATGCAGCCATCGTGGCCGAACTGGTGCTGACCGCGTTCTTCCTGATCGTGATCCATGGTTCCACCGACAAGCGCGCACCGGCCGGTTTCGGTCCGCTCGCCATCGGCCTCGCGCTTACCTTGATCCACCTGATCAGCATCCCGGTCACCAACACCTCGGTGAACCCGGCGCGTAGCACCGGCGTGGCGCTGTTCCAGGGTAGCTGGGCGCTCCAGCAGCTATGGGTGTTCTGGCTGATCCCGCTGATCGGTGGCGCCATCGGCGGCCTGATCTATCGTCATCTGCTGGAAAGTAAGGACTGACGAAAAAGAGGGATCCGGCGAAAACCGGATCCCTCTTTGGTTTGGTAGGCGCCCATCCCGTGGGCTACCTGATTTTCTGGCTACGTCTTACTCGGCATAAGCCGGAGCGTCAGGCCTTGGGCAGATTGCCCTTGAACAGCATGCCGACGCCCAGCGCGATCAGCGCCAGCGGCCACCAGGTCACAAAGAGCTGACCCAGGTGCAGGTCGAAGCCAAGGTTGCGCATCAGGAACAACACGCCGATCACGATCAGGATCAGGCCGGGTACGCTGGGTTTCATCGAAGCCTCACAAGGGTTGGCACGCGGCCACTCTGCGTGGCCGCCGCGGGCGAGTCAATCGGAACGTTGCGGACAATTCAGCTAGCAGCGCTGCACCGGACACTCCCTCCCCTGCGTGTCCCACGGGGACTTCCTCTGGGCGCATCAGGGGAGGGTCGGGGTTGGGTGAAGCCCACCCATGTGCAGCGCCATCGCAAGGGCCTACCCCCTCCCAACCTCCCCCTGCCAGCAGGGAGAGGAGCAGAAGCTCAGAGCACGCCCTTCAGGCATCCGCAAACGGAAACGCCAACACGTCGGCAATCGCATCCGTACCGGCCAGGCACATCAGCAACCGTTCCATGCCCATGGCCACGCCAGCGCAATCGGGCATGGCGTCGAGCACGGCCAGCAGATGCTCATCCAGTGGCACTTCGCGCAGGCCGCGCTCGCGGCGCAGTGCGTTGTCGCGCTCGAAACGCCGGCGCTGTTCCGCTCCGTCGTTCAACTCGTGATAACCGTTAGCCAGTTCATAACGCCCCAGGTATAGCTCGAAGCGCTCGGCCATCGGCGGATCGCCAGGGCGAATCTTCGCCAGCGCGCACTGGCTGGCCGGATAGTCGTGGATCACCGTGACGCGATCGCGCGGAAAAGCCGGCTGCAATTTGTGCGTGATCAGCAGATCGAGCCAGTCGTCGCGACGCAGCCCTTCCGGATCGATGCCGTACTCCGCCAACGGCGCGCGCAGCTCGTCGGTGCTGGCATGCAGCGGATCCAGCCCCAGTTCGTCGAGAAACAGCTGGCGATAGCTTTCCACCACCACTTCCGCACGCCGGTGCACCAGCGACAGTGCCGCTTCCACCAGCGCAATGCTTTCCTCCATCAGCTGGCGATGATCCCAGCCGACGCGATACCACTCGAGCATGGTGAATTCGGGATTGTGGCGCCCGCCCGCCTCACCATTGCGAAACACCCGGCCCATCTCGTAGCAGTCGCCCACACCGGCGGCGAGCAAGCGCTTGAGCGGATACTCCGGGGACGTGCGCAGCCAGCGCTCACGCGGGCCGGCGTCGACGTGGCCATTGAAGCTCGCACTGAAGCTTTCAATGTTCGGATCGGTATTGCCGGCCGCCGACAGAATCGGCGTCTCCACTTCCAGCACACCGCGCTCGGCGAAGAAAGAACGAATCAACGCATTCAGGCGCGCGCGCAGCTGCAGCGGCGCGCGCCGCACCAGCGGAATCACCCGGTCGCCATCGTGCGTGGTCATGCCTTCCCCTCATGCATGGCCAGCAGCGCCAGGAGGCGCGCTTCGTCCCACACCTCCACGCCCAGCTCCTGCGCCTTGTCGAGCTTGGAACCGGCCGCCTCGCCTGCCACCACGAAACTGGTTTTCTTCGATACCGAGCCAGAAACTTTCGCGCCCAGCGCTTCCAGTCGATCCTTGGCTTCGTCGCGCCCCAGCGTGGCGAGTGTGCCGGTAAGCACCACAGTCAGCCCTTCGAGTGGCGCGGTGGAGGCGCCAGCGCTGGAGGGAATCGCGTCGAGCAGGCGCTGCATGGCGGCCTCGGCCTCGCGCAGCGGCACCAGATTCGCTTCGTCGGCCAGACAGGCTTCCAAGTTGATGGCCGCCGCCGATGGCACACCCGCTGTTACCCATTGAGCCTGCCCGGCGCGGACAAGCTGCTGCAGATTCGTGTAGTGCTGAGCCAGTTGCTTGGTGCTCTTCGGGCCCAGCTTCGACACCTTGGCCATATCCAGCAGCACGTCCAGACTGAGCTTGCCGCGCAGCTTGGGCGAAGGTTCGGCTTCGTCACTGAATACGATACCGGACGCCAGCAAATCGTCGACCACCTTCTGGTTGCCTTCCTGCGCAAAGAAACCCGCGATGGAACGCGCCACTTCGCCGCCGATATCCGGCAACACCTGCAGCACCGGCTCCGGCGTGGTGCGCACGAACTCCAGCCGTCCCAGCCACGCCGCCAGCGTCTTCGCGGTGCTCTCGCCGATATGCATGATGCCCAGCGCGAACAGGAAGCGCGGCAAGGTGGTGTGCTTGCTCGCTTCGATGCCTTCGATAAGGTTCTCGGCCCACTTGGTGGCGACCTTGCCCTGCTTCACCGTTTCCGGCGTGGTGCCGTCGCGCTCGTCCGCGCGCCGTTTCATTTCAAGAAAATCGTCCAGCGTCAAGCGATACAGATCCGCCGGC
This sequence comes from Dyella koreensis, assembly GCF_044904565.1. Taxonomy (NCBI): domain Bacteria; kingdom Pseudomonadati; phylum Pseudomonadota; class Gammaproteobacteria; order Lysobacterales; family Rhodanobacteraceae; genus Dyella; species Dyella koreensis. The sequence continues at coordinate 928,411 of NZ_JADIKD010000012.1, forward strand.
GTGTGCACATAGCCGAAGTCCACCAGCGCATCGACAAAGCGCTCGCCGAGGCCGTCGATATCCATCGCGCGGCGCGCGGCGAAATGGATCAGGGCTTCTTTGCGCTGCGCCGCACAGATCAGGCCGCCGGAACAGCGCCATGCCGCCTCGCCTTCCTCGCGCAGCAACGCCGAGCCGCAGACCGGACAATGCGTTGGCATCGACCACGGCTTGGTGTGCGAAGGCCGCTGCTCCGACATCACGCGCACCACTTCAGGAATCACATCGCCGGCACGCCGCACGATCACCGTATCGCCCACGCGCACATCGAGACGCGCCACCTGATCGGCGTTATGCAGCGTGGCGTTGGTCACCGTCACGCCGGCCACCTGCACTGGAGCCAGCCGTGCCACCGGCGTCGCCGCGCCGGTGCGGCCGATCTGGATCTCGATCGCCTCCACCGTGGTGGTCTGTTCCTGCGCCGGAAATTTATGCGCGATGGCCCAGCGCGGCGCGCGCGAGACGAAACCCATCTCCTGCTGGCCGGCGTAGTCGTCCAACTTATAAACCACACCATCGATGTCGTACGGCAGCTTGTCGCGCTTCTCGCCGATGCGGCGGTAGTACGCAATCAAACCGCCAAAGCCACGCGCCGTCCCCACTTCCGGCGACACCGGAAAACCCCACTCGCGCAGCTTCTGCAGCGTCTGCGAATGTGTCGGCGGCATCTCGCCACCTTCGACCACACCGATGGCATAGGCGAAGAAACTCAACTTGCGCTTCTTGGTGATGGCCGCATCAAGCTGGCGCAGCGAGCCGGCGGCGCCGTTGCGCGGATTCGCCAGCGTTTTCTCGCCGCTGGCGCGGGCACGCGCATTGAAGGCCTCGAAATCCTTGTGCAGCATGATCACTTCGCCGCGCACTTCCAGCACGCGTGGCCAGCCGCTGCCACGCAGGCGCAGCGGAATCGCGGCGACAGTACGCAGGTTGGCGGTAACGTCCTCGCCGGTCTCGCCATCACCGCGCGTCGCGCCCTGCACGAACGCGCCCCCCTCGTAGCGCAGGCTGATCGCCAGGCCATCGAGCTTGGGCTCCACCGAGAACACCGGCTCGCGGCGGTCCAGCGTCTGCTCGATGCGGCGCTCGAATTCCGCGACCTCGCGGAAGCGCTCGCGGTCGCCGTCGCCTTCCTGTTCGAAAGCATTACCCAGCGACAGCATCGGCAGCGCATGACGCACTTCCGCGAAACCGCCACTCGCGCGGGCGCCGACGCGGCGAGTCGGCGAGTCATCGGTAGCCAGCTCCGGGTGCTCGGCTTCCAGCGCTTCCAGTTCGCGCATCAGGCGGTCGTAGTCGGCGTCGGTGATTTCCGGGTCGTCGAGAACGTGATAGCGGTAGTTGGCTTGTTCGATGCGCTCGCGAAGCTCGGCGGCGCGGGCCTGAATAGTGACGGGATGACGTTGGTTCATGCCGGAAGTTTAGCGAGTAAGCCGCCCGAAAGCGGGTGGGTCTAGGGTCGCCCCGGGTGCGGCGGCGTCCGCCCGCCGCGGGAGGACACAGCCATGCGCGCGCTGCGGTTTACCCTGCTGCTACTTGTTATCGTTCTGTGCACAACCCTGCTGCCTGAGAATGCCCGGGCAGGCGGCGGCCCCCTCGGCATCGATCACACCCTCCACTTCGACAACACCGGCATCTGGAGGCGCAGCAACCAGCAGGTGCTGCTCTACGGCACGGTGCTTTCGGTGGCCGGCGGCGCGCTGTGGCTGGGCGACGACAACCAGTTGGGCGATACCCTGTGGCGCTCGGTCGACTCCATTGTGGTGACCAGCGTCAGCGCCCAGGCGCTGAAATGGACCTTTCAGCGCAAGCGCCCCACCCAGTCGCGCAGTCCCAACCAGTGGTTTCAGGGCTTCCATGCGCAAAGCTTCCCTAGCGGCGAGGTATCGACCATCACCGCCGCGGTGACGCCGATCATCGCCACTTATGGTGACGAACACCCTGCCGTTTATGCCCTGGCCCTGTTGCCAGCCTATGACGCTGTAGCCCGCATGAAGAACCACGCGCACTGGCAGACCGACGTGCTGGCGGGCGCGGCGCTCGGCGTCGGCGTAGGCCTGTGGGCCGAACACCGCAAATCGCCGTGGATCGTGGGCCTGTTGCCGGGTGGGTTCCAGGTGGGCTTCCAGAAGAAGTGGGATTGAAGGTCGGAACGGAACCGAACCGATGCGCTACTGGATTCCGGCCTACGCCGGAATGACGAGCAAAGAAGACGCTCCCTGACCGTCATCCCGGCGCAGGCCGGGATCCAGTAGAGACAGCATTTGTCACCTCAACGGTGCAAATGCCCCGCCGCCTCCGGCTGATACTCGATCTCCAGCACATGCAGCCGCCGCTGCTTGCCGTCCGGCGTCGGCCAGTCGATGTGCTGCCCCTTGGTGAGGCCCAGCAACGCGCTACCGACGGGCGCCAGGATGGATACCGTACCCGGAGCGCCCGCAGCGGCCGGATACACCAGGGACAACGTGAGCTTTTCGCCCTGCCCCTCATCCTCGAAGGTCACCCGGGAATTCATGGTCACCACGTCGCTCGGCATGGCGGCCGGCTCCAGCACCTCCGCGCGATCCAGCTCGGCCCGCAAGGTCGCATAACCCTCCGCCTGCGCGGGCGGCATGCGCTCCAGCAAGGCTTCGATGCGCTCCAGGTCGAGACGGGAGAGAACGATGGGGGGCTTGATGCTCATGTCGATGTCCTTTCCATAGGCGCTGCTTCGCGCCGACTACGCAAAAAAAGCAGCGCCGAGGCGAGAACACCTCGGCGCGGCGGGTTGAAATTCGGTCACGCGCTGGTACGAATGCGCGGTGAAACAGTAATGACTTTGGTGGCGCCTCGCGCGAAAAGCAAGGTGCCATAGCAGCTATCATTACGCGGGTCATGCCCGAACATTTCGCCGCCACGGAAGTGCCCCCACCTTCCGACCCAACCGGTCCCGAAACCGGCCTGCCTCCACCGGTTTCATCGCGCGAACGCTATCGCGGCCTGATCTGGCTGGTCGCCGCCGCCTTCTTCATGCAGGCGCTGGATTCCACCATCGTCAACACCGCCGTGCCGGCCATGGCCGACGCGCTGGGCGTCACGCCGCTGGGCATGCGCATCGCACTGACCAGCTATGTGCTGACCCTGGCCATCTTCATTCCCGCCAGCCCCTGGGTGTGCGACCGCTTTGGCACACGGCGCGTGTTCGCGGCGGCCATTGCCGTGTTCACCTTCGGCTCGCTGCTATGCGGCATGGCGCAGACGCTACCGCAACTGGTGGCTGCGCGCGTGCTGCAAGGCCTCGGCGGTGCAGCGCTGATGCCGGTGGGCCGTTATGTGCTGGTGCGCAGCATCGACAAGCGCGACTTCGTGCGCGCCATGAGCACGGTGGCCACCGTCGGCCTTTTAGGCTCCGTCCTGGGTCCCCTGCTCGGCGGCCTGTTGGCGCAATACACCTCGTGGCGCCTGATCTTCCTGATCAATGTGCCGGTGGGCGTGATCGGTTACTGGATGAACGGGCGTGAGATGCCGGATTACCGGCTCGACGATCCGCACCGCTTCGATCTGCTCGGCTTCCTGCTGTTCGCCGCAGCCTCGGCGATGTTGCTGACCGCCTCCGAAGTCGCCAGCGGCGGCGGCGGCCGCTGGCCGGAAATCGCGGTGAGCGGCGTGCTCGCACTGATCTTCGGCAGCATCTATGTATGGCATAGCCGGCGCACGGCGTACCCGGTCGCCGACCTCACCCTGCTGCGCGTGCGCAGTGTGTGGGTGTCGCTCGCCGGCAACCTGTTCACCCGCCTCGGCGTCTCCGGCATGTTCCTGTTGCTGGTGCTGTTTCTGCAGGTGGGTTGCGGCTGGTCGCCCACCATGGCCGGGCTGATGATGGTGCCGCAGGCGCTGGGCTCGATCTGCGCGAAGTGGGTGATCAACCGCCTGCTCACACGCATGGGTTATCGCCGCTTCCTGCTCACCAACACCTTGATCGTCGCAGCGCTGCTGGCCTCGTTCGCGCTGCTCGGCAAAACCACGCCGATGTGGGTGATCGCGCCCATGGTGTTCGTCTACGGCGGCTTCATGGGCCTGCAATACACCGCCATGAACACGCTGATCTACAACGACCTCGACGTGAAATATGCGTCGATGGCCTCGTCCATGGCCTCCACCGCGCAGTACCTGTCGATGAGCTTCGGCATCGCGCTCGCCTCGCTGCTGATGGAGGCTTTGCTGCAAGGCCATGCGCATGACGACTACGTCGGCGCATTCCGCTGGACCGTGCTGCTGCTGGGCATCGTTACCGCGACGGCGAGCTGGGTTTTCAGCCGCCTGGGCGTCGATGCCCCCAAGCGCTCAACCATGTAGCATGCCGGGCATATTTGCTTTCGGAAGGACCCCCGCATGCATCACGCCGCCGACATTCTGCTGACCCTTTTCATCGTCTTCGTCGCGGCGCAGATCGGTGGCGAGATCGCTCAGCGCCTGAAGCTGCCGGGTGTTGTCGGTGAGATCGCCGCAGGCTGTGTGGTCGGTCCCTCCCTGCTCGGCTGGATCACCCCCGACCAGATCGCCGTCGGCACACCGCTGGATGTGCTGGCCGAAATCGGCGTGGTCCTATTGCTGTTCGCCGTGGGTCTGGAAACCCGGCTCGAAGATTTGAAGAAGGTCGGCAAGGTCGCCTTCCTCGTCGGCGTACTCGGCGTGATCGTGCCGTTCGCGCTCGGCGGCTTCTGGGCGCATAGCAGCGGCTTCGACTGGGGCAAGTCGCTGTTCGTGGCCGCGGCCTTCGTTGCCACCTCGGCCGGCATCACCGCACGCGTACTGCAGGAGTTGAACGCACTGCAGCGCACCGAGAGCAAAGTGATTCTCGGCGCCGCCGTGATCGACGACATCCTCGCCATGCTGCTGCTCGGCGTAGTGGTGTCGCTGCAGGGTGGTGAAGGTTTCAATGTGATGCATCTGGTCACCACGCTGGCCGGCGCCATCGGCTTCATTGCGGTGATCGGTCTCGGCGGCGCACGTGCGATGCGCTGGAACTCCAGCTGGCTCGACAAGCCGCACGGCCAGCACTCCGCACTCGCCGTGGTGCTGGCGCTATGCCTTGGCCTCGCCTACGTCTCCACCCTGTTCGGCCTGGCCGCCATCATCGGCGCCTTCCTTGCCGGCATGATCGCTTCCGAAACGCGCCAGCAACACACGCTGGAGAAGCAGGTGCAGCCGCTGCTCGCCCTGCTCACACCGTTCTTCTTCGTCATCACCGGCAGCAAGATCGACCTGCACCAGCTCGGCAACGCCGATGCGCTGATCATGCTCGCCGTGGTCACCGTGATCGCCATCATCTCCAAGCTGGCCGGCGGCTTCCTCGGCGCGCTGTCGCTGGGCAAGCGCGGCGCCACCATCGTCGGCTTCGGCATGGTGCCGCGTGGCGAAGTTGGCGTGGTGATCGCCAGCCTTGGCCTGGCCGCGGGCGTCTTCAGCGACCGCATCTACGCCATCATCGTGGCGATGTCGCTGCTTACCGCGATGGTGACACCGCCGGTGCTGGCCATGCTGTTGAAGCGTGCGCCGGTCGAAGGCACCGTGGACGCTCCCGACACGCGCGGCTGATTCTTTCGGCTTTCGAACTCAGCAGCGAAATCGCATGCCCGCATGACTGGCTGCGGCAGTGCCGTCTGCCATCAATGCATGGCCATCCACGTGGAGTGGGTCAACCGCCTCCGTCGCCACTACCGCTCGGAATTCGCCTACCTGTGCCGGGTCTTTGCGACTACATACGTGGGCGGAGGACTTGGTCGACTGTTTGGCCAGGGCACTGGCCATACCAATGTCCAACTCAGGATCAGGGATCCATGCATTGAGAAGGACTTTCCATGCTGAAAAAAATCCTCATAAGCGCTCTGGGGTTGTCTGCACTGGCAGCGGCATCCATAGCCAGCGCATTCGACATCTATCAGATGCAGCTCTCCATCTCCCGGGCCAACGTCGTCATTGCGAAGCCCATCATCCAGATGGAAGCAAACAAGATCGCCGAGTTGACCGTCAAGCCGACCCAAGGATTCGACGACGACGCCGTACGCTTGCAGGTAAGCATCACCGAGCCGGACGCAGGCAGCTCCACGAAGGACTTCAAAGTCCACATGTTGATCTTTGACAGATCGAACGGCGAATGGATTCTCCGCGGAGAACCCGATGTCCAGTCAACATTGAATACCGAAGTGACCTTGACCACGGGTATCAACGGCCTCAAGCGCATAGCCGCACCGCTAGGGGTGAGCTTCCAATTGAGCAGAGTCACGGCTGACAAAACAACCAGCGCCCTTGATATCTTCCATCACCCGCTAAAGACCGAGACCGCCGACCTATCGGCCTTCCCCTCCTCCTGCAACTGCTGCACTGCCGGCAATCTTCAGTGCTGCAACGCGGTGAGTTGCTGCGAAGGAGTAAGTGGCGTTTGCTGCAACCCGCTGTGCCGCAGGATGACGGGGGATCGACATCGCCCCAGCGAGCATGAACGCCCTGGCCCTCGACGTTCCAGCGTCATCCTTGGCTGAAAGCCGACCGTCGCCTATCCTGCCCCGCTATCGGTCGTGGGGAGAAACGGATGGGTCACCCGACTCTATTGGTGCAGCTGCTGGTGATCCTGGTCGTATCCAGGGCCGTGTCGTGGGCGCTGCGTTGGCTGGGACAGCCGCCGGTGATCGGCGAGATGATCACCGGCCTGCTGCTGGGGCCCATCGTATTCGGCGCGATGGCGCCGACATGGCAAGGCGCGCTGTTTGCGCCATCCTCGCTGGGTGGACTGAACAGCCTGAGCACCATCGGCCTGGTGCTTTTCATGTTTATCGTCGGCGCCGAGCTGCGCTTCCCTAGCGGCGCACGGCGACAGATGCGCGACGCCAGCTATGTCGGCGGCTTTTCCGTGCTCCTGCCCGCCGTACTCGGACTCTGCATCGCGCCAATGCTCTACGCGGGCTACGCGCCAAAAGGCATCGACTTCTGGCCGTTTGCGATGTTCATCGCCGTTTCCGTCGCGATCACGGCGTTGCCGGTGATGGCGCGCATCCTTAAAGACCGCCATCTGACACAGAGCGAACCAGGGCAGCTAGCGATCGCCGCCGCCGCGGTCACCGACGTGTTCGCCTGGGTCGCGCTCGCTCTGGTCGTGGCGCTCATCTCCGCGCATGGCAACTGGGCACCGTTCTGGCGCACCTGCATCGGCCTCGCCGTCGTGGTGGCCGCCGGCCTGGGGGTGCTGCGCCCGCTGCTGGTCCGATGGCTCGCCCATCGCGCACCCGACGGCCGCCCCGCCAACACACTGCTGGCCATCCTGCTCGCCGGCGCCATCGCCTTCGCCGCCGTCACCGACTGGCTCGGACTGCATGCCGTCTTCGGCGCCTTCCTGTTCGGCCTGTGCCTGCCGCGCGACGACCGCCTGCTCCACTCGCTGATCGAGCGCATCGAGCACGTCGCCGTACTGGTGCTGCTACCCATCTTCTTCGTGCTCTCCGGACTCAACACCACGCCCAACATGCTCACCGGTGGCGCTGGCCTCGCCATGGCCGCCGTGCTGGCGGTCGCGATTGTGGGCAAAGTGCTGGGTGGCCTAGCGGGTGCGCGTTTGGCGGGCCGTTCGTGGCGCACCAGCTTGGCGGTGGGCTCGCTGATGAATGCACGCGGCCTGATGGAGTTGATCGTCATCAAGGTCGGGCTGGACATCGGCGCGATCGATCAGCGGATGTATACGATCCTGTTGATCATGGCGATCCTGACGACGGTGATGACGACGCCGATGGTGTTGGCGTTTACGCAGCGAGTGGGCGCGAATGAAACGGCGAACAAGGTCACGCCGGACTCCAGGCCGCACCAATAACGGCGCGACGCCACCGCAAACCTTACCCCTCGACCGCCTCAACGATGTCACCAAAATGCCAGCCCCCGGGTGTGAAATACGCTCCCTTATGGGACAGGCAACAGGTGCACCTTGGTTAGCTCATGGCTTCAACACCCGGTCATCCTCACAGGCCGCATCGTCGAACTTCGGCCTGTGGAAGAAGAAACCCTGGATGAACTTTTCAGCGTAGGCCGTGACCGTGCCATCTGGCGATTGACGTCAGTTGACTACTCCGACCCCGCCATCTTCTACCCAAACTTTACGGCGGCCCTGCATGACAGGAAGCTCGGCAAGGCCTACCCGTTTCTGCTGTGTCTTCGCGGCAGCGGCCGAATCATCGGCACTACCCGGCTCCTGGACATCCATCCCCACGACAAGAAAATCGAAATCGGCGTCACCTGGATGGCGAGCGAATTCTGGGGCAGCGGCGTCAATACGGAATGCAAGCAACTGCTGCTTGAGTATTGCTTCGAGACCCTTGATGTCAACCGAGTCCAGTTTCGTGCCAAGGCGGACAATGTCAGATCCCGGCGTGCACTCGAAAAGATCGGCGCGACGTTCGAGGGCGTCATGCGCAGAGACAAGATCGAGCCCAACGGCCATCCTAGAGACACCGCCTTCTACAGCATCGTGCGCGAGGAATGGCCGAGCGTGAAAGCATATCTCGCCCTTCAGCTTACCCCCCGTTGAAGCCGATCTGACGGCGGAACGCTGGCGCTTCCGCGCACAAAAGGATGCATGCGGCCATTGCCTCCCCCTTCAATCACACGCCGGCTTCAGCCTGAAACAAACAGGCCGGACTCACGAATCTTCGACGATGAGTACGTCCGACCCAACTTGATTCACAAAGACTGCAGAGATGAACTGACGTTTGTTTTTATCTATATCCAGGCATCGCCTCTCTTTTGGCGATACCGCTATCTATAGAAGCTTGAAATCCCCGTCCGAAACGGCAAAGAACACGTTGTCGTTGCAGCTGACCCGAATGCGTGCACGGGATGTTTTCTGGAGCCAGTCCGGGACTCTGATTGCGGCAGATCCCGTATTGGGCGTGGAGGCTAGCAATGGCTGCAATAAGTAGACGCGGCCTCCATCGATCGATAAGTCGACTCGCACATCCCGGCACAAGATAGGGGTATCGGCGGTACCCGCGACGTTCCATTTCACCAGTTTCTTGTCGCCTCCTCTCCATACCGTCGCACCGGTGGGATAGGTGACGGCAAACGCCTCTCCCGTGTCTTGCACATGGATTTTCTGATCGCGATAGGACGTCGAGGACTGACCCTCCAGGTTGTCACGCACTGTCAGGCGAAAATTGAGTTCGCGTGTTGTCGATGGATAGACTTCGCCCAGCCCCAGATCGCGAGTGCCAAGCACTGCCTCCAACTCGGGAAATACCCGCGTCCCCCTAGCGGATGGCGGGAAGGATCGGAAGATGGGCCCTTGCCCTTTATCGACCAATACTTCGTCGCCCAGTTGCTCAGGACCTACGTCAATCTGCTCCCATGAATACGTCAACTTCGCGTTGCGGTTTTCCGAATGTGCAGATCCGCTCAAGGCGAATGGCGTGTGCGCAGGGATGAATATCTGCCTATCGCCATACTTGATACGAATCGACGGTGGCGCATTGGGATTGACGGTCCTGCTTCCGCACTGCAAGCCCACGCCAGATGAAACGAATTGCCGAATCTGCGCGATGTTCACCCCGTTGAAATAGGAGTCGCGGTGGTCTTGTAGTTCATGAAGCACGTTGACCTCCGGAGGGTATTTATCCAGAAAGAAACACCCACCGGCATAACTCATCACGCTCGATCCGCTACCAGGTTCGACAGCCGCTTTGCCATCACGCACACAACCGTTAAAAATATGGTCCGCGCCGAATTGATGCCCTAGCTCATGCGTAACCGTAAGGATGAAGCCTTCGCCATATGTCGGAGCCCCGGTCAGATCTTGCAGCCCAGTCGCCGAATCTGCCTTTGTATCCGATTGACAGGCTGGCATCCCATTGCCGTCAATCCCATCGGTGAATACATGACCGGCATCAAAATTTTCAATACCGATGACCTTGCTCAATGTTTCCGTATTCTTCCTACGAACGAAGCTGTCATTCTCCTTTTCTTCATCGGTTCGCGGAACATAGGGATCGGATGTCGGATCGGTGAATATGATCTTGTCGTTGTCCTCGACAAGCGTGAAATGTATCCCGACATCGCGCTCAAACACGGCGTTCGAACGGTTAACCACCTGCACGACACTCGCCAGACTGTTGGCCAATGATTGGCCAACGTATTTTGAGTATCCGCTCGTGGCAGCGATGGCAAGACGATAGTTGCGGAGGCTGTTGTCGTAACCCTGTGCTCGATGGATCGCCTCGTCGCGTGCCGTCGATGCCGGCATCCCGGCCCCATCGCCCCGCATCCAGGATGCGTAGAGCGACACCGTCGCAGCTGAGGTATCGGAGGTTCGCGTACTGATGTAGGTGTTTTTGTCGACGGCGACACCATGATTCATCTTGAGCGGCCGTATGAACCACATGCCATCCAGGTCATAGACCGCAACGTTCAATCCGTTGTCCGAGAGGTCAACACGCGCCTCACGCCCTTTGCTATCACGCCCTTTCAAACTGCGTATCTGGGGATACTTCTTGGCGAGTCCGGGCGGAAGGACACCGGAATCACTCAGTACAAATTCGGTGTCACCGCCTTCCGGCAGAGGAAGCCTCAACTTCATAGATTGATTGCCCCCGCCATGCGAGTCCTTTCGATTAAGCAGCCGGTTATGCAATGAAAAATAATCGAGATGAATGATCAGCGGATTTGAGCGCCCTTCCAACGAATACTTATTGGCACTCAACGAACCGATGGAAGCCTTATTCCGAGGACCTTCCACAGCCAGAACGCAAGAGCATGCCAACACACCACCAGCCACAGCGACGAGCTTGAGCGCGAGCTTGTCGCACGCGATTGCTTTGATCACATCAGTTCCTTTTCCAAAAAATGAATGAATTCCATCAAGACAGACATACATCTATCGATTCATCCCATCGCGCATGAAGAAGAACACTCTCCAGGCGGCACAAGAAAATCCGAAATCACGAGTGCGAGAAGACAACCGAATGCCAGCGCGAACAACGACCACGCACGAAGCCTGGGGCAACATCTCGCTGTTGATTGCATGACCAGCATGGCGTACCAGAGCGACGCCAACGCCCAACAACCGCCGACAACATGTAACGTCATCGATGATGTGGCAATCATCATCGGCGTCATGTTGAAGAGGTACAGACTGGCGAACCACACACCGAAAATCGTGGAGAGCATGACCGCGATCGGCTTGCGGCATACCGATTCCTTCCGCGCACATTCCGAAATGAGCAGCAACGGCATGGCAACAAAGAACAACACCAGCCCGATCACGCAGAAGCGCTTCCCATCCCAGAGCATGTGATTGAGTGTGGTGGCCATGACAAGGCCACCACAAATCGCATTCCACCCCACAAGAGACATCATGTGAATGGCACTCATATCCCTGCTCTCCGATTCCGCCGAGCTGAGTTAGCCGTGAAAGCGCGACTACCGCGCTCAGCCTCAATATCCAGTGCTACGGGCTCGTCGAGTGCTTTCTTCAGCATCAGGCATGCTAAAAGCACGCTCCGCGGGGCGGGCTCTCCCGCTGCTGCAAATCGTGCCGTTCCGATCCGAGGTACAAGTCTCCAACGCACTTGCTCGCTCAGAGTGGGTGCGCCCTGACGCCGCACGCGTGTCGCCGCTGGATGTTGTAGAGACCGGGCGCTTGCTTGTTATGGTTTCGGTACCGCAGGCCGTGACGCCTAGCGCTAGCGTCGTGATACAGATCGATCGAGTCACTGCTGATAACACGGAAAATCCTCCATGGATGCGATTCACGCTCATCAGCGCATGGTCGTCGGAAGACGGCACGACATGCGAGATGACCGACGCCGGGCTTGCGCAGCCCGACGTGGAATCACTATGCGCGTCCCTCAGAAGAGAATCCGTAGCTATTTGAGCGCGACATTGAAACGGAAGATCGCCGTTATGTGATCGTATGTAACGTCACGAACAGCGCCGGTCGCCACACGCAGGCAACGAAAAGCACAAGCGCGCTCCACCCAGCGGAGAGGCCTCAGCCGTGCAACCTCCGCCGTGCCGTTCCGCAATAGTCCGGACGAGTGCCAGGCCCAGACCAAAACCCGGCTGCGATCGATCGAGCCGGCGAAAGGGTTCGAAGACAAGATCGCGCATCCCCTCAGGAATACCCGGACCATCGTCATCGACCGTTACCGTCACGAAACCATGGCGGCTCGCGACGCTGATCACTACGTATGCCGAGGCGTACCGCACCGCATTGGATACGAGATTGGCCAGCGCCAGGCTGATGCTCTCGCGATGCGCATAGACACGTAGTGCTTCAGGAGAGTCAACACGCAGGTGGACACCATCGCGAGAAGGCCAATCCCTTCTCCATTGGGCAAGTAACGCAGCCATCTCCAGCATTTCGCCATGCACACCGGCCCGGCTTGTGCCGAGACGCGCATAGGAAACACTGGCTTCCGCCAGGGATTCGAGATGATGGACGTCCGCATCCAGTTCGCTCAGCCAGCGCTCTCTTTCCACGCGCGGCCCCTGCTCTTCCAACATGGCCAAAGCAAAATGCATGCGAGCCAGAGGCGTGCGCATCTCATGCGCCACCGCCTGGGAAAGTACTTTCTGCCCCTGGATCAGGCGCAGCGTTTGCTGCGCCATATGATCGAGCGCCGCGCCAAGCGGCGCCAGCATCGGTGTACAAATGGCGGGAGTGCGAACATCGAGGTCGCCCGCACTGATCTTTTGCGCCGCACCGCCAAGAATGCGTATGTCGCGCGTGACCCGCCACGTAAGCTGGTAAACCGGCAGCGCGAAAGCCAACAGGGCGATAGCAATGTATAGCGCAGCCTCGTTCTCATCACTGGTGCGCAGCCATCGGCTCAGCAACGGCTTTCTTGGAAGATCCAGCTTGATGACCGTTTCGGGGTCGATGCGGCTGAAACTGGTATGCCCCCGCCGGATGACCAAGCGCTCCAGGTCGGCGGAATCGACGGGCCTTCCCGCGACATAGCGATCGAACTCACCCTGTGAAATCAACTCGAACCGGTCGCCCAGAATGGTCCGCAATCGCTGAGTCACTTTAGGCCATTCATCCCGTGGGGTACGCGTATAGAGTGTATGGATGATCGCATGCCGCGCCTCGATATCTTTCGGCGGCACGCGTTCGTAGCTCTCCATGACACTCAACAAGCCAATGGCGACGGCCGACAACACCACATAGAAGAACAGCACGCCGATGTAATGACGAAAGAAGAAAGCGAGCTGTTTCCGCCAATCCCTCACGCATTCCATCCACTGGCGTTGAAGAGATAGCCTCGGCCCCGCACGGTCTTGATGCGCTCGGGTTCGCCGCCCGTGTCCTTCACCTTGCGCCGGAGACGGGAAATGCGCGCATCGATGGATCGGTCCAGCCCATCGAAGCTGATACCCCTGAGGTTCTGCGACAGCTCATCCCTGCTGAGGATGTTCCCCGCATGCGAGGCGAGCAGCCAAAGCAGATCGAACTCCGAATCGGTCAGATCGATACGCTCATCGGACAGCGTGGCCTCTCGTATGCGCTGGTCGATCGCGAAGCAGCCAAAACGGAGTGACGTCGCATCCTGCTCCAGACTGTCGCGGCGCAGGTGCGCCCGGATGCGCGCTAGCAGCACACGCGGAGGAATGGGCTTGGCGACATAATCGTCCGCACCAAGTTCCAGGCCGAGCACCTGGTCAATTTCCTCATTTCTCGCGGTGAGCATCAGAATCACACCGCCATAGCTCGCCCGGATATCCCGGCAGATATCGAAGCCGTTGCGGTTCGGCAACGCGATATCCAACAAAACCAGGCGAGGCTGCTCCTGCAGGATCACTGCCTCCGCGCGTCCACCGTCGCTTTCAATGACCACCTTATAGCCATGGGTCTGCAAATACGTGGCGACAAATGTGGCAAGACGCGCGTCGTCCTCGATAAGCACAATGTCGGTCATTTTCCTTCCATGGCGAGGCCGTGACCCGGCGTTCCTTCGTGACTACAGGCGTCGATCGCACTGCGGCGGCCGATACTATCGAATCGATACTCGCCAAGAAATCAGAGCCTTCTGCCAGACCATTCAACACTGGTCCAGCGCCCCTAACGACGACGGACTGACGGCGAAACACCGTCAGTCCGTCACGGGTAGCAAGCAGGTACGGCGCATCCCCGCTCAGCCTTACTGATACGCCTCCGTCACCCTCATGACATTCCACCTGCCTTACACCACACGCTGGTTATACGTTGCGAACCGACTGGGGAACCACCTGGCAGTGCTGGCCTCCCGCGCGTACATATTGCTTGCAATACACGTTCACGATGGCAACGGTGTTCTGGGCAGGGTCAATCAATTGGAACTGTTTCGCCACGCCGGGGCCGGTTGAGTTGTCGACGGCCACAGCGACCAACGCCCGCCGGGCCATGCCCTGCTTCCGCAGAGCTTCCGACCTATCGGCCGCGCGCCGCGCTTCCATGTACTGCCTGTGCGTGTTGCCGACAAAGGCTTCCAATCCGTAGCCCGTGCGCAAGTCGACAACGTAGGTTTCGTACTGACCTGGTGGCGCGTTGACGGTGACGTGTTGCAAGTTGGTGGTTTGAAGCTGGTCTTGGGCGGCACTGACGCTACCGACGCAGGCAAGACCGAGCGCGATGGTCGTGGCAATGAGCGGGTGTTTCATGAGGGCCTCCGTTACGGACACCAATGTCCGTTCGGCGATTCTGGGCCGGCGTTAGGAAACAAAACGCCAATAAGACGAGAACAAAACGAGATGACCGCCGTTGAACGCCATCAACAATCTCCGTCTCGTTTCTCGCGATATGCGAGTGCGCGTACCAACATGATGACTAGTGGCATAGGCAGCGTCCGCCCTTCCGCTGCTGTAGATATGCCAGAAGTCACGGTACGATGCTGCATGATCGACGCCCCGGCGGACGATCGCGCATGCGCGCCACCTCATGGCGCGCCCATGGTCGACGTAGTCCGGCTGCCTACGCAGCTTGAATACACGCATCCATCCCGAATGAGGAGAGCCAAGATGGTCAGCAAGAACACCGTTTGTCTCTGGTACGACGGCACCGCGTTGGATGCCGCGAAGTTCTACGCCGAGACGTTCCCGGATAGTGCAGTAGGTGCCGTCCATTGCGCACCTGGCGACTACCCCGACGGCAAGGAGGGCGATGTCTTGACGGTCGAGTTCACCGTGATGGGCATCCCATGTCTCGGCCTGAACGGAGGGTCGACGTTCAAACATAACGAGGCGTTCTCGTTCCAGGTGGCGACCGACGACCAGGCCGAAACGGACCGCTTGTGGAACGCGATAGTCAGCAACGGCGGCCAGGAAAGCGCATGCGGCTGGTGCAAGGACAAGTGGGGCCTGTCGTGGCAGATCACGCCACGCGCTCTAACGGCCGCGTACACCGACCCTGACCGCGCGGCGGCCAAGCGCGCGTTCGACGCCATGATGGAAATGGGCAAGATCGACATCGCTGCCATCGAAGCGGCTCGGCGCGGCTGAGGTCCCTTCCGGCTATCGCTCCTTAGCCGATCGACATGCCGGCGAAGCGATCACCGCTTATGGATTCGGATGATCGGCTTCGTCGGCGCAACCTCGGTCGTCAGATACCCATCGCAGATCAGCCATCTCGTAGAGCGGCCGCATGTAGCGGATGTACCCTAACCATGCGTTCAAGCGGGCGCGTATGCCGCGCTCCGCTCAACTCCAGCACTAGAGCGCATGTGACCGGCGCTCGGAGGCAACCATGTCCAACATCGACAAGGTCTTCGCTGGCTCCATTCCGAAGCTATACGAGACCCATCTCGTGCCGCTGATCTTCGCGCCATATGCGGCGGACTTGAAGCAACGGGTAGGTTCGATGGGCGTGTCCCGCGTATTGGAAGTGGCGGCGGGTACCGGCGTGGTGACACGCGCCCTGGCAACGATCCCGAACGATGCGATGTCGATCGTCGCGACAGATCTCAACCAAGCCATGCTCGACCAAGCCGCGGCCGTGGGAACCGCCCGCCCTGTCCAATGGCAACAGGCAGACGCCATGGCACTGCCGTTTCCCGATGCCCAGTTCGACGCCGTCGTATGCCAGTTCGGCGCGATGTTTTTCCCCGACAAGTCCAAGGCTTTCTCAGAAGCACGCCGCGTGCTCAAGCCAGGCGGCGTTTTCATCTTCAATGTCTGGGACCGCATCTCAGAGAACGAATTCGCCGACACCATCACGGCAGCGCTCGCGACCGTCTTTCCCAGCGACCCGCCCCGGTTCCTGGTGCGAACGCCCCACGGTTACCACGATCCATCGACCATCGCGCAGGACCTGGCGAACGGGGGATTTACCAAATCACCTCGGATAGACATCGTCGCTGCGCGAAGCCTGGCAGCTTCGGCCGATGTGCCTGCGATGGCGTATTGCCAAGGCACCCCACTCCGAAACGAGATCGAAGCGCGCGACGCTTCCCGACTCACCGCGGCAACGGACGTGGCCGCCGCCGCGCTCGCACAACGATTCGGTACGCATGCCGTGGATGGCAAGATTCAAGCGCTTGTCGTCACTGTCGAGAAATGAAGCTCCGCCAGAAACGGGACGAAGATAGTTAGACCCAATGAATCACCTCCGTCCCGTTTTCCATAAACAGCCAGGCTGCCACCCAGGCAAATAGGTACAAAACCAGTTCGGCTCTCCTCGCTGGCGATGGATCAGGCCGCAGCCGCCTGGATCGCCGCGCCGAGTTCCTCGTTTGTATACGCCTTGCCGCCGATACCCCATGCGCCGTCCACCGCATAGGTGACATTGACGTAGGTCCGTTCGCGCGGGTGCGCGCCCGCTTTCAAGGCATCGACGATGTCGGTGACTTCGCTCACAAAAGCCTGTTTGACCTCGGCACTGGGAAACGTGGCGGCAGGCACCTTCACCTCGATCACGGCCAGCGACTGATAGCCGCCGCCGACATAGCTCTCCGACTCCTGGCTCACCATCAGATGCCCAATGACATTAGGGGTCATGAACGCATTGTCGGTAAGGCCGTGGACGCGCAATAACGCTTCGGCAACGCGCGGCAACACATCGCGCTCACCCTGAGCGGTGAGCAAGCCCTTGGTAACCTGGACTGAGATAGGCATAGCAACAACTCCTTGGATTTTCGAAGGGATCGAACCAGAGCTCTTGTTCGTGCGTCACAGCCGCCATATAACGGTCGTGATGTTGGCGATCGTTTCATAACGATCGTTATGTCGTCAAGAACAAAATAGTGATCGTTATGTGGAGACGTCATATGGCCCACCGGCCCGGTAAGAAGGAAGAAAGCAAGGCAAAGATCCTTAAAAGCGCCGGCCGCGGCTTCCGCAGCCGGGGCTTCGGCGGCTCCGGCGTGGACGGGCTGGCGAAAGACGCTGCCGTCACCTCCGGCGCCTTCTATGCCCACTTCAAGTCAAAGGCGGATGCGTTCCGCGAAGCGGTGATCGTCGGGCTGTCGGAGTTGAAGGACGGTGTCGAAATGATGCGCGCCCAACGGGGTCCACGCTGGCACAAAGACTTCGTCGACTTCTACCTGGGCGACCGCCGCACTTGCGACCTGGCCGACAGCTGCGCCTTGCAAAGCCTTTCCAGCGAAGTAGCACGTGCCGACGATGAAACACGGGAGGCCTTCGAGACTGAGCTACGCGGCATCATCGACGCCGTCGCCGGTGGCCTTGAGGGAACGCCCAAGGCCAAGCGCGACGAAGCCATCAGTCTGCTTGCGCTACTCGTTGGCAGCGTCACGCTGGCACGTGCGGTCAAAGATCCTGTCGTCAGCAACGAGATAGCGGCGGCGGTGCGGAAGGCGGCGCTTGGGTTGCATACGCGTGCGCAGTGATCAACCTGATCGGTGTGCGCACTGAGGTGAAGCCCTCCCCCTCTAGGTGGCATGGGCCCTACCCGCTATGCTCGCCCTGCACGGCGCGGGGGCGCCGATCTTCACGGACGACACCATGACGACACGATCCAAGGGCCCATCGGCCGGTTTGGGCTGGCTGACGAACGGCATCACCGTGGGCTTCCGCCATCCGAAGCCGTTGCTAGGAGGGGCAGCCTTCATGGTGGTGGCATGCCTGCTGCCGTCGCTGTTCACGCTACCGATGCAATTCCACGCGACTCGCACCATGACACCGATGAATCCGGCAACCTTTGGCTGGGCCATGGCATTCGCCATGCTAGTCGGCCTGCTGATCGTGCCGCTCTACGCGGGTTATCTGCAGTTGGTCGATGCAGCGGAGCGCGGGTTGCCGGCACGCGCACTCGACATCTTCAACCCCTATCGACAAGGCGAGGCGTTGCGCCTGATCGGCTATGGGCTGGCGATCCTGGTGGCCTACCTCGTCGTGATCGGAATCATTGTCGCTGCCACGGGAGGCGGCATCGCCAGCTGGTACATGGAATTACTGACTGCACAGGCCACCCATCAACCGCCGCCGGCGTTGCCCCAAGGTTTCGGAATCGCCGTAGCACTTTTCATCGTGCTCGGCCTTTTCATGATGGGTTTCTATGCGATCAGCCTTGGCCAGGTGGCGCTGCGCCGTCGCAGCGTGTTCGGCGCCATTGGCGATGGCGCAGTCGGCGCGCTGAAGAACCTGCTGCCGCTGATCGTGTTTGCAGGGTGCCTCTTCCTTTGCTGGATTGTCATGGCCATTGCCTTCGCGCTCCTGGCCCTTGTACTCGCCCTGCTTGGGGCGCTCATCGGCCCGTGGCTGGTGTTCGTGCTGATGATTCCGCTCTATATCGCCATGATGCTGACGGTATTCGCGGTGATGTTTGGGATGATGTATTACCTGTGGCGTGATGTGTGTGGTGACGACACCGTCACTGGCCTGGCTCAAACGACAGCCGCCTGATCCGCACTCCATCGTTGAACCATTGCGCCCGGTCAAGCCGGGCGCAGTCATTTCCGCCCTCCCCTACTAATAAAAGAAGGCAGAGACATTTTCATCTTCTGTAGGTATCTCCGCTCCCCATTAAAACTACTTCCGGGGCGCAACATCCTCCACATGCTGGATGTTGAGGACATAAGGCGTCAGCGGACTTGGATCTGATTGAAAGATCCCAGTGATGGTTGCAACTCCCATGCGCCCTTGATGGTTCATCTGTACGTAGAAGTGATGCACGTCTTTCTGCTTGAACACAGCGTCTGACTTAATAACAAGCTCGATCCCTCGTCCGGGGCATGCCTTGTCACTGATGTTCATGTGATCCTCCCCGAGATAGATAAGCCCACGGAGGCGAATCACTTGATTGACGAATGCCTCAGGTGCCTTCAGCACGCTGCAAACGTCGATAGAGACAAGCTTTGGCTTGTCCTTCACGGCCCCTGCCGATGCAGCAAGGGAAATGCTCAAAGGCAACACAAGAGAAGCCGCCAATATCGAAGCCTTCATTGCGCATCGCTCGGAGGCCAAGGCGAAACAGAAATAGAACGACATGGGATGGCTAAGCGACATTGACTGCTTCCACATCTTTCTCCGGAAAGCCTCAGAACCTACCCCACCACCTCTTCCACGAGGTCATGCAGACAAGCGTTCTTATTTTTTATTTTTCCACGGCAGAAGATACGAATCTTCTACATGCATGTCATCAACGGCGAAGCGGAGTTCGCCCATGGATCTGACCAGGCGCCCACAGACCATGACATTTTGCCGGTAGTACCGGACCTTACTGATGTCCGCTTTGTACTTCGCACCCTCCACAGGGTGAAGTTTGGCGAACAGATCGCTGACCACATTGAAAGGAGGCTTGGCCGACAGGTTATGGCGCTTGTTGTATGCAGTGGACTCGTCGTCCGCTGTTGTCAGGACTGAAAAACCCGACTTTTCATCAAGCGAGATGCGCGTGTACGCCTTCGCATCGGTCCTCAAGATGGCATGCGTTTGAATACGCTGATTGAGAAATTCACCTGGTTTCGAGAGCACCTGGTCTAAGGGGGTAAATTTTGATCCCTCACAAAAATCAGCCCCGGTCACTTGTGCCGAGAAGATATACAGCAAACTGATACAAATGATCCGAGCTTTCATGGGCATTTACCGTTGTGGCAATACGCATTGGTTGAAGCCTCGGCTTCGCCATACACAGCCTTCATATTCAAGCGGTCCAAGTCCCCCTGGGATCGTTCTCGCCCATGCCCTCCCAGATGGGTGTTTCAGCACGAACACCACGAACCTCGTGCCAGAACTCGTTTGACACATCGTGCGGTTTATCGCGCGCCTGGCGCCTCATACCCCCTGAAGGATGAGTACGCAAGCGGCATCCCTGATCGTTAAGCGGGTTTTACCCGTCTCGCTATTTGAAAACAATGGCATCAAGATCCCCCTTGCGCCCTTGCCCATCCGCGACTCGAAAAGCGTCCAAACGGCTAACGTCGGGGCCGGTGCCATCGACAGCTATCCAAAACGACGGCGAGTTCTTCCGCGTACTTGGCGAAGCACGCAAACACGGGCCTGGCATCCACCTTCAGCGGCTTCGCCTTGGGATCGGCACCGTCGGCAAGATCGGCGAGTTGCCATAGCGCGTCGCGGATCTCGCAGAGCTGGCGGTGGGCGTGTTCGGGGAGGTCGTAGTGCAACGCGACGGGCTGCGGCTTGCGTGCGATACCGGCCATGGTGGTGTCTCCTTGGCGTGGACTCGTTCGTTTCGCCCAGGTGCGGCACACCGTGTGCAACGCACGACGTGCCGCGGGGCGATCACAGGACTCAAGGGCTCACCGACGGCTCATGCCTGAGCGCCGATGCGATGTGATTAAAGAAGTGGATCGCAGCGACCGCCCTTGCCATCGAGGCACACGGCAACGTGCCGGGTGCAACGGCTTAAGTGGATTCGCATGGAAACGGCAGCGCCGCGGTTCCTCAATCGTGTTCGCTGATAGCGCGAACCGCCCGGGTTATCGGTGAGGGTGCCGCCGAGGGGTTCGGCGGGCGAGCGAGTGCCGTATGATCTGGCTTAGCCATATCAACTCCTTACTAGTTGGTTTGGTTAGCGGGTCAGGGGTGCGTCAACACCTCTGGCTCGCGCTTCTACACTGCATCGCTGCAATGGTTGCTTGCGTCGACGTGCTACAGACTCCGCAAGCAACGGAACGAAGCTAGCAAAAGATCGGATGGACGTCTGTAGGGGTTGGCCTGCATGGGGCATGAGGAATGTGTCGTCGACTTATGCCGTATGCGAAATCCATACGCGTAGCCGCCACATATTGCCCTCGTACACCACATCAAGCTAATGAATGGCTTTATTCATGCCGACAAAAATCAATTCATAAGTTCAACAAGATGGTCTCAGCGACAACATTCTTGTACCAATCCTCTGGCATCACGCGCCAGATTTCATGCGCAAACTTGATGCGACTCATCTCACCCCGTAAAACCATCTCGCGCAGATCTTCATAGCCCTGAGCAGCTACGAAAAACGTCAGCATACGGTCGCCCAGAAAGTAGAACTCATCTTCGCTGATACCGCGCCGGACAGCATCCTCGAGCAGAAGACCGTACAAGAAAGCCCACTCGTCTTGGTCATCCCCTTGTTCGGCGCCGAATGGAAGAGACATATCTGGACGACCGTTGAACTCGGCATGCACCCGCCGATGACATCGGTGACACAAGGTAATGCCATTACCAATCTCGAAAGCTCCCCACGGAAAGAGCGTTTTCCGTACAACGTGATGCGCTTGAAGACCTTCAACTGAATCGCAGCACACGCAACGGTACAGATCCCGTGTCTTAATGAAGCGACTCCACAGCTGGAGAATCCACCTGCCCGATCGATTCTTCTGGACAGCCGACGTCAAAGCGAGTTTTCGCCTCCGAATATCTTCCAAACCAATCACGGATGGTGAGCTCACGCGGACATCCATATCAACTCAACACTGGAAGAGCTTCAAAAACAGAGACCTCTACTGGGCACCTCAAGAAAAGCAGCTCCCTAGGCCAGTCATTCTCCAAGACGGCACTTCGCGATGATCAATCGGCCGCGCTTGATCGAGCGCTTTTCGCCGTCAAATAGGCTGATCATTGCCACACCACATATCAAGGAACGCTCAGGACACGACTCAAAGGGGCAAGGCATCCTTAAATACCGCTTTGAATTTTTTCGACGAGGGACGCAACCGTCGCGTCGATACGACTGGGGGTGACCTCACATTCCCAAACCACGAAGACTCGCCATCCAAGCTCAACCAATCGAGCCTGGTTCAAGCTATCCCGTGCCACATTTGCTTCAAATTTCTTCTGCCAGAACTCGCTATTGCTCTTCGGATTGTTGGCCACCATGCAAGCCCAATGGTGATGCCAAAAGCAACCATGAACAAACACCACCGCACGATACTTGGGCAAAAGAATATCGGGCCGTCCGGGCAAATTCTGTCCGTGCAGCCGATAACGAAAGCCAAGGCAATGAAGTTTCTTCCGCAAGCACACCTCGGGTTTTGTGTTCTTTCCCCTGATGCGAGACATTCGTATAGAACGCTCAGCTTTGGACAGAAAGTCAGTCACTTCCTTACACCTAAGCCTCAACCGGTCCGTCTGACTCAGCAGCCTTGTCTAGCGCGGATTGAACGGTTCGGCTGGCCAACTCCCTACTGATGTCATTGAACGCTAATTTGTACTCAATGATCTTCTTGCGAAGAGCTATCCCCACCTCATCACTGAAGATGTAGCTCTTTCCCTGATATTTAAATATTTCAGTTCCATTGTCCCCGGGCTCAGGTACTCCATGAGCGAGGAAATTTCGAGGAACAAGGATCTCTTTAACATAATCGCCAAGCTGCACAGACTTAAGCGTCTCGTGATGGTCCTTGGCCCTATTGTAATTTGCCCATCGCTTGTTGCTATCACAGAGCATCAGTAGGACATCGACACTGGGAGCTTCCTTAAAGGAATCCAACTTCTCCTTATGTTTCCCATGAAGCGCTTCAGAGGCTTGATGGAAACGATCAAATACGTCACGACGCTGCTCTGGATTCAGGCTGTCGATTGCAGTTCGGACAATCACATCTAGTGAATGATCCAGATCACCGACCTCGGCCATCACTATGCCGCGCATATTCCCGACATCCAACACCTTCCGAAGCGTTTGCAGACCGACTTTGAGAATCTTCTCAATAATTACAGTCTTGTTCGCGATGTAGATGCCTTCGAGCTGGTATTTACCAACGGCCTCCCAAAGCGACGACGACTTGCCCGCTGAATAAAATATAATCTCAGTGTAGACCTCTTGATCTCGAATCTTCGCAATAAAGTCCTGACCTTGCCCGTGCTCTTCCAAGTTATAGTCAACAACAATGAGGTCATAGTCAGTAAAAGGACTTCTCTTTAAAAAGTCGTCTGGATTGCTAACAAACTCAATCTCCGGCACAAAGCCCCACCCATCAATCCCCTGTCTAAGCGGATCAAAATCGATGGACTGATACATCTCTTCATTGTCATCAAACCAGAGAATTTTGTATTCAAGCTTCATCGTGTTAGCTCCAGCAACATCTCCATCCCCTTCGGCTTCTGAGGTATCGCAGTAAGCCGCCCGTCCATTGATTCAACTATACGCCTAGCATGGAACAAACCTAGCCCCGATCCAGTTGATGTAGTTACGCCCATTTCAAAGATCGACTCGACGTCAGCAACCTCAGGCGAAAGACCTTTTCCATCATCCTTGAAACTGACTTGCAGGTGATTCTTACCCTCAAGCCTCATTTCGACGTCAAGTCGCCTGGACATCGCCTTGACGGAATTACTGACCAAATTATCGATAAGTATCGACAGCTCTAGCTTGCTAGCCTTGATTTCGAACGCTTCATTCACAGAATTATGGACACGCACATTTAGATCGGTGGCGGTAAACTCTTTTGCAATATTCAACAAATACTGCTCGATAAATGCCGGGATATCAGTCAGTTCCTTCTTCAGCCCCGACCTAAAGTTGGCTTTACTCGCGTACTGAGCAACAACGGATATCCGACGGTTAGCCATCAAAGCCTTCTCTATGTCCTCAATGATGGGCCTCGAATTTGGCATCCCTCTAAGAGCCTTAATAGCTTTCGCCAGATGGTTGGCAACAATTGTGGAGTCGTGATTGATCTGATGATGAAAATTCACCAGTTCATCTACATTTGCCTGCGCTACCGATTGCAGAAAAAGCGTTTGCGCACGATATGTCTCTGTTTCTCCGCGCAACTTCTCAACATCGCGCTGTTGCTTCGCCGTAACAACCCTGAGTTCCGCAACCTCCGCCTTGGCGGCCTTTGTTTCTTCTTCCTTTTTTTGCAAAAGTTTTCTAATTCTGGCAAGCCCCCTCTTTAGGTCGCCATCCAGTTGGTCAGCTGACGAGCCTTCAATCTGAGAGAGAAGTTGACGAACTTCTTCACTTCTTGTTTCGTATACGGCTTCAAGAAGGGATGGGTTAAACCAATAACTGATGGTTCTCGATGGATCACCCCCTATCAATGACATGATGGAGAGTGCAATACGCTGCTGCTTCCGCTCGCGTGACTCAACGTAGACTTCTGGTGTATTCCCCCAATCGAGGCCGTCGCTTTTCCGAAGCTCTTCTCGCAGAGAATGAGGAACGCTATCCCAATCAAGGCCATCAACAACGAATCGCTCAAGCTTCCTCAGCGTCTCTATGAAGAACGCATTTTTGAGTTCAATAAAGGCGGGTGTGTTTTTCAATCCTTCTCGGCTGGAGACAGGCTGAAAAGCATCTTGGTTATCTGAAATTTCGATACGGCCCACGATGTCGCGGCTCGACAAATATCTGGTTGTACCCTGCGTCTTTCTAACATCCAGACCCAGCCAATCATCGCCACGGTCACCATAGGGCGCAACGCGAAAGCCATTTAAGAATAGAAAAATGGAGCCAAAATCGACGGATCGTATACCAGTTTGTCTGGTGAAATAAGCTTTCTTATAGGAATTAAGATAATAGATGATCACTGAAACATCATCGAGACCGGGGTAGAACTCGTTTTTTTCCTTTGTCCTAAATACAAGCTCACCTTCATGATACAACTCAGTATCAACGATCCCCTCTTCCGCTGACACGTGCGACTGGATGTATGTCGCGTTGAATTTAAGCCTTTCGAAAACTTGATTCCTGACCTCTCCATTGACGGTGTTGTAGTAGAGTTGACCAGCGTCCTTTTGCAGCAATTCGGGCACACGCAACGTGATTTTGAAAGAGTTCCGCTGAAAAAGCTGGTTCGGGTTAAGGAATTTCTCTAACGACCGCTTCAATTCCAGCAACCGATCTCTATTCCAAATGCTGCGCAGCTCGGATATGACAAGAATGGTGCCATTCTTCGGGAATTTTTTGATCCCAGCCATGGACGCCGCTTTGCCATCATCGATACGATTGATAGATATATCGATATCTTGAATAAGTAGGTCTTTGTCGCCCTCAACCTCGAAGTCTTTCCAGTTGATAGGCATATGAAGGACACGTTCACCATCGATCCTCGTTAATAAATCGAGGCGTGCGCCCAAACGATCACAAGAAAAGCGCCCTACGCCTTTATTACCTGCATAGTACGATCCATTTTCTTGTTGAAGCTGCCTCTTTTCTGAGTAAGCAATGTTGAGCCATTTATCCCTAATGTCGTGAAGACTCATACCAGTGCCATGATCTTCAATGATTATGCGACTCTCATGGCCCGTCTTGCTACTTGAAGACAATTTCTCAAATGTGATCAGTACCACAGGAGAACGGGCGTCATAAGAGTTTTTCGCCAATTCAACAATGGCGATGTTGTCGTCGTTGATTAAGTCCTTGCCGACGAGATTCTTAAGCAACGTGTTGGTCTTGAAATGGTAGGTCGTTGCCATGACGCCCTCAGGAAGCAAGCTGCTTCAACATTCGGCCAATCGCCTCTGCAAACAAGGGTGGAACAGCATTCCCTATTTGCGTATACCTAGGACATTCGTTCTTGCGATTTGGCCCACCAGTGGTGTACTTACCGGTGAACTGATAGGTGTCGGGAAAGGTTTGAAGTCGAGCGCTTTCGCGCGCTGTCAGAATTCTGGGTTCGGAATAATGAATAATGTCGTCGGGAAGTGTCGTTATCGTCGCAGATGGCAACGTGCCCTCCAGGGGAGTGATGGCATGTTTCTTCAACTTGAGGCGCTTTCTGTCGAGGTCAGTAAGCGTCCGCCCTTTAACACAGGTATCCATAATCAACTTGAACTGCGTCCTTGTTGATTCATTGTGATTAGGCAACCTAAGACTGTTGGGCTCAGAAACAACTCCTTTTCGCATTAGGGAAATGAACGACGACCTGTATTTACCCCGCTCATAACTGACCTTATTGAAGCCTTTCAGCGGCGAATCAGTGCACGGCAGTAAGTTGCCACCCTTTATCTCTAGGTCACCAATTGCTTCTTTTACCGATACCGGCCGGTCATACGGAATCCTCTTATTCGCCAAGAAGCGAACTCGCTGCTTATACAGCAAGTCAATTGGAGAACTCCCATCAAGCTTCTTGAGCGCCTTATCGCCACACTTGATAGCAATCAATATGAAGCGCTTGCGTGATTGCGGCACGCCAAATCGACTTAGATCAATCAGATCTGAATAGACCCGATACCCGATCTTCTCAAGACTTTCTTTTACTCTATCTGAGTAGGGTCCAGCATCATGTTCGTCGCTAACGTTCTTCTTAAAAGGGAGCGTAAATCCTCTCACGTTCTCGATTAGTAGAAATCTAGGCTCTAGGAGTCTAACCATCTCAATGTAATCTTCGGTCAGCGCATTTCGGGGGTCCGACTGAGTGCGCCGACCAGCCAATGAAAAACCTTGGCACGGGGGGCCGCCCGCCAATAAAGTTAATTTACCTTTCATTTCCGCTAATTCTTTACCGTAGCCGCCCAGAAGATCACTGGTCGCTATTTCCGATTTTGGCAACCATTGAGGCCAGGCAAACTTTCGCTTTGAAGGGCGGCCATTCACCAGATTCGTTGCAAGAGTCCCAAAGGCATCAGCGTGCCTTTCAATTGCAAACGTCCCCTTCCATCCTGCATTCACCAAACCCAGGGAAAGCCCACCACAGCCCGCGAATACGTCCGCAAAGGTTATACTTGCCACTTTTTTCGCGGAAGTATTTTTTCTTTTTTTCTTTGCATCCATGGAGTCATCCTGAAGCCAATATATTTCTGCACCACACCAACTTAATCCCAAGGCCGGAAATTAAAGACCCAATCAATCTCAAGATCTTCTACAATCACATCAAAAATTCTATTTGCCAAATATTGCCATACCTGACATAGCCGGGACCATACTTAATGAAAACCAATAAAAATAACGGCACTTTGCGGCAGCCAGTAATCGCATTTCTCCAAGCAGCGCAATAGCGATCATTTCCATTCCTCCCATTCCCAGTCACCCATCCAATCACGCAGCACAAATCTGAAAGCAATATAATTTCATTATTGGTCGAATACTTGATTTCATTCAACTACTAGGCCCGGCTTTGCCGATAGCGATGCTGGGGATGCTTGATGATGAGGAAGCTAGCAATGCCGGCGATACGGCCTGCACGGCTCACACGAACTGATAGCACGGTTCTTTGTCCAACCGTCCGATGTGCTCAAGTGCATCCATGGCAAGGGCATAGCCCGCCTTACCATCAGCTTCGATTTCAGCTGAGCCATCCGCTCGCTGGATGATTTTGTAATCCTCGAGGCGCTGAGTCCCAAGGATTTCAGAAATTATTGGCACGCCATCCCTAGCCACCACACCCAGCCCCCCAGCATGTGTGAAGGTTTGAGCATACGCCTAGGCAACTTCTAACGCACGCCTTGGGCAGCGAAGAGGTCACGGATACGAAGGCTCTGTTTGGCCCCTGCTCCATTCGTTTAACGGGCAATCTAAACTGAAAGACGTTGGCAAAAATGCCAGGCGCCCGAAGGAGCAAGCTGCAGATAGTTCGGAATACGTATCTCGATCGGTGTGTGCCGATTTATGTACCAGCAGACTTTTATCCGGCCCCAAAAAAAAGACCCTGTAGAACAGGATCTTTGTCGTACTGGCGGAGAGAGTGGGATTCGAACCCACGGTAGGCTTACACCTACGGCAGTTTTCAAGACTGCTGCCTTAAACCACTCGGCCATCTCTCCGTATTTTGTCGTTGCCCGGCTTTGCGCGGGGTAACGTTTGAGCCGCGACATCTTATCAGGAATGCCGCGCCGCCCCCTGCCCTTTCTTCGAGAGCGCCAGCAGCGCCCACAAAATAATGCCTACCGGAATCGCCGCCCCGATCAGCGGCAGTAGCAATACCGGCTGGCGGACCACCATGGGCACCAGCTGGGTGGCGGCGGCGAAGCCGATGACCCAGAAGCGCAGCTTGCGGCTGTGGCGCGCGAACCAGAACGCGCCGATCACCAGCACGGTGGCGGCGCTGGTGAGTACGAGGTCCACAGTGGGCAGCGGGAACATGCTGATCAGGCCGAGGCGGGTCAGCAGTTCGGTGGCGAGGATCACCAGCAGCGTGTAGCTGGCGGTAAGCTCGACTTTGTCCCAACGGGCGGTGCTCATGGCGTTCGCGCTCAGGCGATTTTTTCCAGGCCGTGCATGTAGGGGCGCAGCGCGTCGGGCACGGTGATGGTGCCGTCGGCGTTTTGGTAGTTCTCCATCACGGCGACCAGGGTGCGGCCCACGGCGAGGCCGGAGCCGTTCAAGGTGTGCACCAGCTCGGGCTTGCCGGTGGCGGGGTTGCGCCAGCGGGCTTGCATGCGGCGCGCCTGGAAATCACCGCAGTTGGAGCAAGAGGAGATTTCGCGATAGGTGTTCTGGCTGGGCAGCCACACTTCGAGGTCGTAGGTCTTGATGGCAGCGAAGCCCATGTCGCCGGTGCACAGCAGCACTTTGCGGTACGGCAGGTTGAGCAGCTGCAGCACTTTCTCGGCGTGGCCGACCATTTCTTCCAGCTGCGCGTGCGACTGCTCGGGCGAGGCGATCTGCACCATTTCGACTTTCTCGAACTGGTGCTGGCGGATCATGCCGCGGGTGTCGCGGCCGTAGCTGCCGGCTTCGGCGCGGAAGCACATGCTGTGCGCGGTGAGGCGCATGGGCAGTGCATCGGCTTCGACGATGCTGTCGCCCACGAGGTTGGTGAGTGCGACTTCGGCGGTAGGGATGAGGTAACGCTTGCTGTCGCCCACCTGGGTGGAGAACAGGTCTTCCTCAAACTTGGGCAGCTGGCCGGTGCCCTGCATGCTTTCGGCGTTGACGATCAACGGCACGTTGCATTCGAGGTAGCCGTGCTCGGCGGTGTGCAGGTTGAGCATGAACTGCGCGAGCGCGCGGTGCAGCTGGGCCAGCTGGCCGCGCAGCACGGTGAAGCGCGCGCCGGAGAGCTTGGCGCCGGCGTCGGCGTCGAGCCAGCCGTGGCGGGCGCCGAGGTCGACGTGGTCTTTCACGTCAAACGCGAACGCGCGCGGGGTGCCCCA
This sequence comes from Dyella koreensis, assembly GCF_044904565.1. Classification (NCBI taxonomy): domain Bacteria; kingdom Pseudomonadati; phylum Pseudomonadota; class Gammaproteobacteria; order Lysobacterales; family Rhodanobacteraceae; genus Dyella; species Dyella koreensis. The sequence continues at coordinate 957,877 of NZ_JADIKD010000012.1, forward strand.
GCGCAGCTGTTCGGCGTTGTCGTTTTCGTCCTTGCCCTGCGGCACGGACTCATGCGGGATGTTGGGGATGCCCAGCGCGATGGCGGCGAGCTTGGCTTGCACCTCGGCCAGCGCGTGTTCGTTGGCCTTGAGCTTGTCGCCGATACCGGCGACCTCGGCCATCAGCGGCGCCACGTCTTCACCCTTGGCCTTGGCCTGGCCGATGGCCTTGGAGCGGGTGTTGCGCAGGTTCTGCAGCTCCTGCGTTTCGGTGGACAGCTGCTTGCGCTCGCTTTCCAGCGCGTCGACCGCGGCCACGTCGAGTTCGTAGCCTCGGGTTTCCTTGAGGCGCGCGGCGGTGTCGGCCAGGCGCGAACGCAGCAGTGCGGGGTCCAGCATGGTGGGATCCGGGTGGTGACTTGAACGCGGGATTATCGCTGTGGGGGGCGGATTGCCGCAAACGTGGTGTGCGTTTAGCCCCTCCCCCTGCTCGCAGGGGGAGGTTGGGAGGGGGTGAGTACTTGAGGAAGCCTTTCCATTCCGGACGGGAGGCTTAGAAGCGCTTGGATCTGAAACACCGTCTCAAGGGCTTACCCCTCCCCAACCCTCCCCTGCAAGCAAGGGAGGGGGCTGGGTGGCTCAAGTCTTGTGCGTTCGGAAGGAGGTCAGGCTCAAGCCTTGGTCTGCTCTCCGCGTCCCAACCACCAGGCCATGGCGGCGCCGGCGATGAGCCAGCCGATCCATTGCTCCACGAACGCGGACAAGGTGAAGTCCAGCGGGAAGCGGTACCAGTTCCAGTACGGCACCATGGTGCTCAGCCACGCGAACACGGCCAGCGCCACGGCAATGACCAGGCGGCGGGTGAAGCTGACGGCCGCCAGGCTCATCACGAAGGCCAGCACCAGCGCGGACAGCGTGTCGGAGGCCCACTGCCGACCCAGCTGCGGGCCCATCTGCATCATGTCTTCGCCCTGCGGCAGGTAGACCACCCAGGCGTACGGCGAGGTTTTGCTTTTTTCCGAGTAGGCCTTGATCACGGCCTGGTCGGACATTTTGTTCGGGTCCACCGACGGCAGGATGTAGACGCCGGATTGTGTGCCCAGCCCCTGGTGCAGGCTGCTGAGCACCACGTCTTCGTTGGCGGGCTGGTGGATGCCGATGCTGCCCAGGCCCAGGGCCATGTGGGCCACGGCGCCCCAGATAAACATCACGATGCCGCCGATCAGGCCTGCGACGAGTACACGCATGATTCGCCCTCCCCCGTTCAAATCGCTATGGGTGCGGCGAATCTATGCCTGCACTGCGAAGCGCCGCAAGGGCGAACGCAGCAGCGCTCAGAGCCGCGAGACGCCCACCGGCAAGGTCGCAACGCGGTGCATTTCGGCCTCGTCCCACATGGCCGGGTTGCGCAGATAGTCCATCGCGAAATCGTGGGCGTCGCCGCCCCAGAACAGGCGGCCGTCGATCGACAGCGTGGGCACGCCGAACAGGTTTTCCGCCATGGCTGCGTCGAAGTTGGCTTTCAGCTGCGCCTTGACGGCGGGGTCGGCCACGGCAGCGGCGGGGTCAGCGATGCCGAGCTGTTTGGCGACCGGCGCCAGCGCCTCGATGGTGTCGCTGACCTGCCCCTGCCCCCAGATCCACTCGAAGATCGCATCGGTGGCACGCACATCGCTACCGGCGGCGATGCACAGGCGCAGCGCCGCCAGCGGGTTGAAGGGATGCTTGGGCGGAAAGCGCAGCGTCTGTCCGGTTTGCTGCGCGCGCCACAACACGTATCGGTAGGAGAACTCGCGCTTGGCGGGAATCTCCGCCGGGCCTTTCTGCCCCACGCGGTCGAGCACGCCTGCGAACAGGATGGGGCGCAGGGTTACCGGATGCGTTTGCGCCAGCTCTTTGATGCGCGGCCACTGTAGCCAGGCGAAGGGGGAGATGAAATCGAAGTACCAGATGATCGACATGGGTTTACCTCGAGTGTGTGGGGATATTTTTTTCTCCTCCCCCTGCTTGCAGGGGGAGGCTGGGAGGGGGTAAGCCCTTGAGAAAACCTCTCCCGAGGCGCGTTCTCAAGTACTTACCCCTCCCCAACCCTCCCCTGCGAGCAGGGGAGGGAGCGCGCCTTGAGTGCTTGCGGCACGCTAGAAAAATCGCTTACTTCTTTTCGCGCGCTTGCCGCCGAGCCTCACGCAGGCTCAGCAGCTTCTCGCGCAGTTTCAATTCCAAACCGCGTTCGACGGGCTCGTAGAACACGGTGCCTGCCAACGCATCTGGCAAGCATTGCTGATCAAGCGCCACGCCACCTTCCGCGTCGTGGTCGTATTGGTAGCCTTTGCCGTAGCCGAGGCCTTTCATCAGTTTGGTCGGCGCGTTGCGCAGGTGCATCGGTACGTCGAGCGTGCCGCTTTCGCTGACGACGGCGCGGGCCTGGTTGTAGGCCTTGTAGGCGGCGTTGCTCTTGGGTGCGATGGCGAGCCAGATGGCGAGTTGTGCCAGGCCGAGTTCGCCCTCGGGGCTGCCGAGGCGTTCGTAGGTGTCCCATGCGTCGAGCGCCATGCGCCATGCGCGCGGTTCGGCCAGGCCCACGTCCTCCACCGCCATGCGCGTCATGCGGCGTGCGAGGTAGAGCGGATCGACGCCGCCATCCAGCATGCGGCATAGCCAGTAGATCGCGGCATCCGGGTCGGATGAGCGCACGGATTTATGCAGCGCGGAAATCTGGTCGTAGAACTGTTCGCCGCCCTTGTCGAAGCGGCGCGTGCGATCGGCCAGCACCTGCTCCAGGGTGGTGTCGTCGATATGGCCGTCTTCCGCCAGCTCGGCGGCGATCTCCAGCAGCGTGAGGCCGCGGCGTACGTCGCCATCGGCCGCGCGCGCGATGAGTTTCAGTGACTCGTCGGAGACTTGCAGCGGTTGATCGCCGAGGCCGCGCTCCTTGTCGACCAATGCGCGCTTCAACGCGGCAACGATGTCGTCGGGCGAGACCGCTTCCAGCACATGCACGCGGCAGCGCGAGAGCAAGGCGGAGTTGAGTTCGAACGACGGGTTCTCGGTAGTGGCGCCGACGAAGATGATCACGCCCTTTTCGATGTGCGGCAGGAAGGCATCCTGCTGCGCCTTGTTGAAGCGGTGCACCTCATCCACGAACAACACGGTGCGCCGCCCCTGCGCGAAATTGGCTTCGGCTTCGGCCAGCGCCTTGCGTACTTCGGGCAGGCCGGAAAGCACGGCCGAAATCGCGCGGAAATCGGCGTCGGCGTAACGCGCCACCAGCAGCGCCAGCGTAGTCTTGCCGCAACCGGGCGGCCCCCACAGCACCATCGAATGCACCCTGCCCGCTTCCAGCGCGCGGCGCAGCGCCTTGCCCGGCGCCAGCACACGCTGCTGGCCCACGATCTCGTCGAGGCTGCGCGGACGCATGCGCTCGGCCAGCGGCTTCAGCTCATCGGACTCGGCGAATAGCCCGGGGGATGGGGACAGCTTGGACATGAGGTAACGGAAACAATCCGGGAATCAGGGGCGGGCATCCTCGCGCTTGGATTGCCGCAACAAACTCAGCGCCATGCCACCAACAGCCAACGCGCCCGCCACCAGCACCACCCACAGCAGCGGCTTGGTCCAATCATAAGGCACCTTGGGCGCGGCCAGTGCCTGGGGGCCACCGACGTCGCTGCGCGCGCCCAGGGCGGCCAAGGGCGGCTGCCAGTCTTCGGGATGGGTTGCGTGCAAGCTATCCAGCGCCGCCGCTACCGGGTAGTCAGCACGCCGTGCGGCATAGCTGCCGGCCAACAGACGATAGGGGCCGCCGCCTTCGGCGAGGAACACAAACTCATCCGGTAGCCAGGCCACCGCTAGTGCAGGTGCCTGCAGCAAAGGCGTGTCGGTGTGCAAGCGCAAATGCTGCACGCGCTGCGGCGGGAACGAGGCGTCGGCCGTGGTTTTACCCGCAACGCGCACGACGGTGATCGAGGCCAACGGGCTCCACGATGCGCTGCCACCCTCGCCTGCCTGCGCCGACAACTGGAACAGTGCGGCGGTATTGGCATCCGGCAACGTTACCCGCACGGCCTCCAGCGGCAACCTGGCCGGCAAGGCGTAGTCGTAGTCATGGCCATTGCCGGATGCGCTTGACGTTACCGGCTGCATGGTCTGCCACTGCAGCGACGCGGCGTGATCGGCGGCCGGGTCGGTGTAATGGCCGCTAAGCTCGACAGCAGGCGTGTGCTCGCTGTCCCAAGCCGGTGCGCCATCGATGATGCGCAAACGGTAATAGCGTGCCGGCTCGCCGCCGACCGGGATGCTGCGCTGGTCTACGGCATCTTCGCCGCGTTTCACGCTGACGATGGTGGCGCCATCATTGCGTCCGCTCCAATGCTGCAGATCGTCGCTGGCTTCCACCGCCAGCTGGATCTGCATGTCGTGCTCGGAGTCCAGCGCATCGATATCGATGTGGTCGATGGCCACCGAACGGCGCGCATCGACCAGCCATTGCACTGGCTTGAGCGCAGCGGCTACCGCGCTCGGCTGATTAATCACGATATCGCCGTTCGCGGTGCGCTCTACCCGCACGCTGTCTTTGCCATCCGCACCACTGGTGGGCAGCGGCAGCAGCTTCGCTTTGAGCGAATACGCATGCACCTGTGGCGCCGTGGGCGGCATCGGCGCAAACGGCACTGGACGCCCTTGCGCATTGATCACCACGATATCGCGCAGCCCGGCATCAGGTCGCGATGCCGCATACACAGCGGGACTCAACGCCACCCGATAAGCCTCGCTTTCGTTCTTGGTATCCAAGGCGAAACCGTAGGCATAGTCAGTCATCGTGCTGGCATGCGCCGCTGCCAGCGGCAGCAGCGACGCCGCCAAAACCCAACGCAGATCAAGGCGCATGTGCGGCCTCCTCTTCAGATGAAAGCGGGCGCTTGGGGGGCGCCGGCGCGAGATAACCAATCACCGTGCACAGCAAGCCATAGGCGATGAAGGAGCCGATGCCGAACAGATTGCCGAGGTGTCCGCGATCGATCAGCAACAACTTCGCCAACACCACGCCCATCATCACCGCGCCGGCCAGCCATACCAGCCGTTGGCCACGGCGCGAGCCCCACACCCAGGCCAACAGGCCGAGCGCGCTCCACACCACGGTCAACGACATCTGAGCGAGGCTGGAGTCGCTTAGCGCGCTGTTCCAGGGCACGCCGGCCAAGTGATGCACACCGCGCAAGGTGGCGCTGGTAGTAAACAGCAGCACAAACACGCCAAGCATGATCGGACGCGCCTGCCGCAACGCTGGCGACGTTGCCGGATCGATAAGCCAACGGGCGACGCACAGGGCGATCAGCAACAGCAGCACATCCACCGGATTCAATAGCGGCAGATAGTGCAGCGGTGCCGCGTCTCCATCCTGCAGCAGCGCCCAAAGACCCAGCGCGCCCAACACCATCAGCAATGAATGCAGTAACGGCGGACGCCACTGTGGCAAAAGCTCGGACAGCGGCGAAGCGATCCACCGCGGCTGCCACAACGCCAGCGCGAGCAATAGCAACAGCGGAATAGATGCCAGTACCACGTACCAGTTGGTCGACAGCCAGCGGCTGCCAATGAAGGCCACCCCAATCGCCACTGTAAAAATCACGCCCCACCGCCATAGCCAGGCGAGCTGTGCCAGCGTCGCGGCCAATGGATAGGCACGCAGGCAGGCCAACGCGCGCCAGCCGAGCACGGCGGCAAACGCGACGCTGAGCAAGCGCCAGCCGACCAGAAGCTGCTGCTCCTCCACGCCGCACTGGATCAGCAGAAGAAGCACGGCGGCGAACAGCGCGGGCACAGTGAAAGCGATGACCTTCCCCAGTTCGTGCGGGGGGCGGCGCTGCGCCACCTCGGCAACGCCCCAGGCGGTGAGCGCGAGCAATGCGATGCCCCAAGCCAGCCGCATGGACGGCCCAGCGAAATGAACGATCTCCGCGTGGCATGCCAGCAGCCACCAGCCCAATCCCCACCCATACAAAGCCACGGAGATGAGTCGCTGCGTCGAGGTGTCGCCGCCCCAGCGCGCATAGAACGTACTGCCGGCGAAGGCTGCCGCGACGAGCAGCAGTGCACCGACGAAATCGCCATTGAGTAGCGGCAGCATCGTGTCGTACGCATGTCCCGTGCGAGCGATGAGCAAGGCGCTGGCCGCAAAGACCTGCAAGGCCAGACCGCTCCAGCGAGACAATGCGCGCTGCTGCTTCAAACCCAGCCAGATCAGGCCGGCGCCTTCCAGCGCAAAGATGCTGCCAGTGACACCCGCGCTCAGTGCCAAGGGCACAGCCAGCGTAGCCAGGCTCACCGCCAATACCGCCCAGGCGTCGCGCAGCAACCGCAGCCCACTTCGATGGCGCACGCTGAAGGCAACGAACACGTAAATGGCGGCGGCGATCAGCGCAGAAAACGCCAGACTCTGGCCCTGCCAACGCAGCAGCGCGCCCTGTAACAACAAGCTCACGATCGGATTGCCGAACAACAGGCTGCCGTCGATCACCAGGCGCCGATCCGCCGGGGCGCGCAATACGTGCAGCCACGGAATCACCAGATAGAACAGGAAATTCAGGATCAGGAACGGCTCGGTGCTGGCGAAAAGCTCGTGCTGATAGCGCAGTACGCCCCAGGCCGTACCGACACCGAACGTTGCGATGAAACCCAACAGGTTCAGCACGCGCCAGGAACGCACCCACGCAATAGCCAGCACCGCGATGTTCAACACGGCGTAGTAACTGAACAGCGCGACATGGCTTCCGCTGCCGGTGGAAACCAGAATCGGTGCGGCAAAACCGGCAAGCAGGCCGAGCACCGCCAGCGCCAAAGCGTCTTGCAACACGGCCAGTACCCCGATCCCGGCGACCAGCAGCACGAGCAGGGCGAAGGCCGCCGCAGGCGGCAGCAGATCGTACAAACGAAATGCCGCGAAGATCGTTATCAGCAACACGCCGATCGCACCGCCTTGCAGCGATAGCGCGAACACGCGTCGCTCGGTGCGTTGGCGCCAACCGAAACCGAGCGCTGCAATCGCCGCGACTGCCACCAAGCTGATGCGCAGCCCGATCGGCACATGCAGCAAGCCGCTATCGGAGGCGTATTTCAACAATGCGGCCACACCGGCAAACAACACCAACATGCCGATCTTTACCGGCACGTTGCCCTCGGTGAACCAACCCCACACGCGCTCCAGCAGCGTTGGGCCACTCGGCGGTGGTGGTGGCGATGCCGGCGGCGAAGCGCGAACTGGCTCAGGTACCGGCTTCGGAAGGGATGACGGCGGGTTGTCTATGACCAGCGAAGGCTGTGTGTCGCGAACCGGCATCGGCGCAGCGACCACCGTGGCTGCCGGTGGCGCGACCAGCGGGAAAGGTCGACTCTCCGCCGGCGTTGGCGCGGATTTACTTCCTGCGGCCAGCGCATCCAGCGTCGCACGGGTGTCGCGCAACTCCCTGGATAGCGTCGACTGTCGCGCCCACAACAGGCCGAGCACGGTGCCGGACAGTGCGGCAAACACGCTCTGCCCGGCGATAGCGCCAAGCACAGCGCCTACAACCATCCATAGAAAATACATGTCGCATCCCTTTCTGCCCGCCGAATGATTCGCCGGATCCGACTCACGGTCGTTGTGGTCATCAGTCTGCCATGTTCAGGGCAGCTGCCGTAGCAAATCTTAGGTTAGATGCCGGTGGCGGTAGATGGCGTAGGCAAGGCCGACCAGGCCGGTGAGCACGGCGGGCAGCAGCAACGTGCGTTCCGCCAGCACACCGAATGCGAGTGCACCGACGGCGCTGCCGGCGAGGAAACTGCCGGCCACCAGCACGCATACATGGATGCGCAGCATGTCGACCTCCAGCCCACGCAGGCGCTGGCCGAGGTAGATGCCGAGGTCGGTGAAGATGCCGGAGAGATGAGTGGTGCGGAAGGTGGCGCCGCTATACGTGCTGGCCATCGCGTTCTGCAGGCCGCAGGCGATGGAGGCGAGATACAGGCCGATGTCGTTGCCGTTGTGGATCAGCGGCACGGCGGCGAACAGCAGCGCCGATTCCACCATCAGCGCCACGCCGTAGCGCCGCCCCAGCTTCAGCGTGTGCTGCTGCACGATGAAACCGCTGAGTACCGCGCCGAATACGAAGGCCACGATCGCCAGCGTCCAGTGCAGCATTTCGCCGCGGTTGCCCTCGGCAACGGCGGCGCCCAACAACGTGGTGGTGCCGGTGAGATGGGTGATCGCCTGATGGCGGAAACCCATAAAGCCGACGGCGTTGATCATGCCGGCAATAAAGGCCAGCAGCCCTCCGCCGACCCATGCCCAGCGCGGTAACTGGCGCAGCATGAGGGGCGATCAGTTCTTCAGCGGCTGGGTGGTGATCACCGGCGCATCGCCGATGACGTCAGCGCCCTTCGGCGGCACGAAGTTGAAGGTGGCCGGCGGAATCGACGCGTTGCGCTGCCAGCCGGAGAAGCGGATGTCAGTGGTGGCGCCGAGCTGGTCGCGGAAGGTCATGCGCGCGAGGCCGTTGGCGTCGAAGCCAAGGTCGGCGTAGTCGAACTGCGGATCCTTGCCGGTGGAGGTGAGGCGCAGCCAGTTCAGGCCGTCATGCTCGCCCTGCTCCACCACTTTGAAGTCGCGGTCCATCTGCTTGAGATCGGTGAGCACGGTGAGCGGGCTGTGCGCTTCCTCGGTGCTTTGCACGCGCACGGTGACCTGCTCCAGGTCCGGGTCATACAGCCACACGCGGCTGCCGTCGGCGACGATGGTCTGCTTGTACGGCGTCACGGTGTCCCAGCGGAACTGGCGCGGCGCTTCCAGCGCGAGCGTGCCGGAGCTGGTCTTGCCCGCGTTGCCGGCGGCGTCGGTGAGCGTCTGGGCGAACTTGCCGGTGAGCGAATGCAGGCCCGTCGCGAAGGTATCCAGGCGCGCGCGTGCCGCGCCGGTGGCGGCCTGGGCGGTGGCGCACAGCGATAGCGCGATGGCGGCGGTGAAAGCGATGAAGCGGTTCATGGGGTTCCCTGTTTCGTTTCCGCGATGGTGCGAAGTTTGCGCGGGGGTCGCTTAATGGTTGGCGCTTGGGTGGGGGTGTCGCAAGGGCTTACCCCTCCCCAGCCCTCCCCTGCAAGCAAGGGAGGGGGCAGGTTGCGCAAGCCTTGAGCCTTTGCCCCTCCCCCTGCTCGCAGGGGGAGGCTGGGAGGGGGTGAGCCCTTGAGCCACCCTCTCCCCCTGGCCACCTCAATTCTTCGGCGGCGGCGGCGCCAGCACTTCACGGTTGCCGTTGTGCTGGGGCGCACTCACCACCCCGTCCTGCTCCATCTGCTCAATCAAACGCGCCGCACGGTTGTAGCCGATGCGCAGATGGCGCTGCACGCCGGAGATCGATGCGCGGCGCGTCTCGGTGACGATGCGCACGGCCTTGTCGTACAGCTGCGTGTCGGCGTCGCCGCCTTCCTCGCCTTCCTGCGGCAGGCCGGCGTCGTTGATGAATTTGCCGTCGCTGGTGGCCTGCACTTCTTCCAGCACGCCTTCGATGTATTGCGGCGCGCCCTGGGACCGGAGCCAGTTCACCACGTTGTGCACTTCATGGTCGTCCACGAAGGCGCCGTGAACGCGATCCGGCGTGGCGGTGCCGGGCGGCAGATACAGCATGTCGCCATGGCCAAGCAGAGTTTCCGCACCGCTCTGATCCAGGATGGTGCGCGAGTCGATCTTCGACGACACCTGGAACGCGATGCGTGTGGGGATGTTGGCCTTGATCAGACCGGTGATCACATCCACCGACGGACGCTGCGTGGCGAGCACCAGATGCACGCCAGCCGCACGCGCCTTCTGCGCCAGGCGTGCAATCAGCTCTTCGACCTTCTTGCCGACGATCATCATCATGTCGGCAAATTCGTCGATGATGACCACGATGTACGGCAGCGGCTCCAGCGGTTCGGCCGCCAGGTTGGGCATCTCAGGGTTGGGACGGAACAGCGGGTCCAGCAGCGGCTGGCCGGAGTTCTCGGCGTCGCGCACCTTCTTGTTGAAGCCCGCCAAGTTGCGCACGCCGACGGCAGCCATCAGCTTGTAGCGGCGCTCCATCTCGGCGACGCACCAGCGCAGTGCGTTGGCGGCCTCCTTCATATCGGTGACCACCGGCGCCAGCAGATGCGGGATGCCCTCGTACACCGAGAGCTCCAGCATCTTCGGGTCGATCATGATCATGCGCACGTCTTTCGCGCTGCTCTTGTAGAGCAGGCTCAGCACCATCGCGTTGACCGCCACCGATTTGCCCGAGCCGGTGGTACCGGCCACCAGCAAATGCGGCATCTTGGAGAGGTCGGCGACGGCCGGGCGGCCGGCGATGTCCTTGCCCAGCGCCAGCGCCAGCGGCGACTTCAGCTGGTCGTACTTGTCGGAGCGCAGGATCTCGGAGAGATAGACGATCTGCTTCTTGCTGTTGGGGATTTCCAGGCCGATCACGTTCTTGCCCGGAATCACGTCCACCACGCGCACGCTGACCACGGAAAGGCCGCGCGCGATGTCCTTGTCCAGGCTGGATACCTGCGAGCCGCGCACGCCGGCCGCGGGTTCCAGCTCGAAGCGCGTGATGACGGGGCCGGGATACACACCGACCACTTTCGCTTCGATCTTGAAGTCCTTGAGTTTCAGCTCGACCTGGCGCGACAGCACCTCGAGCGTTTCTTCGGAGTAGCCCGGCCCCTGCGGCGGCGCTTCGTCCAGCAGCGACAGCGGCGGCAGTTCGCCCGGCGAGGATGCGCCGGTGAACAGCGGAATCTGTGTCTCGACCTTGGCGCGCTCGCTCTTCACCACCGGCGGCGGCGGTGCTTCGATACGCACCGGCTCGCGCTTGGCCTGCTTCACCGCTTCAACTTTCTTGACCACGTCGCGCTCGGCACGCGCCTGACGTGCGGCCAGCGCTTCCGGTGCCTCGCGCAGCTTGCCGCCGAACCAGTTGGCGATCTTGACCACGACCAGGCCGGTCCAGTCCATCAACTTGAACCACGACAAGCCGGTGGCCAGGGTCACCGCCACCAGGAACACCGCCAGCAACAGCAGCGGCGCACCTTTGTCGCCAAAGGCGTGCAACAGGCCGCTGCCCACCCACTGACCGATGATGCCGCCCACGCCCTGCGGCAGGATCGGCTCATCATGAAAATTGAGATATAGCAGCGCCGGCGCGGTAATAAAGAAGAATACGAAACCGATCAGGCGCAGTGACGGCTCCCACGGCTGCACCGTGCGCTCGCCGCGATGGCGCAGCACCTGCACGCCCAGAATCAGCAGCAGCAGCGGGAAGCAATACGAAACCAACCCGAAGATGTAGCGCAGCAGGTTGGCGATATTCGCGCCCACTTCGCCACCGAAGTTGCGCGCATGCTCCACCGTGCTCGCATGGCCCCAGCTGGGATCCTGATCGTTGTAACTGAACAGGCAAACCAGCAAGTACAGCGCGAGCGGCAACAGCAGTAACGCGCCGGCTTCGCGCAGACGGCGCTTCAGCTCCTCGCTGAGGCCGCTGGGCTCTTTTTGCTTCTTGACGTTCGCGCTACGCGCCACTGCGTTCCTTTTCCTCGGGATAAAACCAAACCTGCTTCTACTGCGTCGCAGGGGCAAAAGCCAGAACCCGCCACGCCCCTATGCTTGCCCGGGCCGGGCGACTAAAAAGGCGGGCCATCCTCGGCGCATGCCCTTGAGTGCCGAATGAACCCGTCGATATCCCCTCGCCATCCGCCCGGAACCTTGTGGGCTCCCGGATCTGGCGTATCGCCGTTACCTGCGCCTTGAATCGGTCACGCGTCTTCCCCATTCTTGCGGGCTTAGGCGACCCCGCCCCATGCCTTGAACCGGCATGAGGAAACCGCTGTAAGGGTCGGAACGAATAACGATTCAAGCTGCCAGTAAACCCCAAGGATTATAACCATGACCACCCCCAAGCACAGCCGCCTGCTGATCCTCGGCTCCGGCCCCGCCGGCTACACGGCCGCCGTGTACGCCGCCCGCGCCAATCTCAAGCCGACGCTGATCACCGGCCTGCAACAGGGTGGTCAATTGATGACCACGACCGACGTGGACAACTGGCCGGGTGACGTGGAAGGCCTGCAGGGTCCGGCGCTGATGCAGCGCATGGCCGAGCATGCCGAACGCTTCCACACGGAAATGGTGTTCGACCATATTCATAGCGTGGATCTGAAGCAGCGCCCGTTCCGCCTCAAGGGTGATTCCGGCGAGTACACCGCCGACGCGCTGATCATCTCCACCGGCGCCACCGCCAAGTACCTGGGCATTTCGAGCGAGGAGCACTTCAAGGGCAAGGGCGTTTCCGCCTGCGCCACCTGCGACGGCTTCTTCTTCCGCGAACAGGAAGTGGTGGTGGTCGGCGGCGGCAACACCGCCGTGGAAGAGGCGCTGTATCTGTCCAACATCGCCAGCAAGGTCACCCTGGTGCATCGCCGCGACAAGCTGCGCGCCGAGAAGATCATGCAGGACAAGCTGTTCGAGAAGGCTGCCCACGGCAAGATCGAGCTGGTGTGGAACCACGCTGTAGACCAAGTGCTGGGCGACCAGTCCGGCGTGACCGGCGTGCGCGTGAAGGACGTCAACAGCGGCGCCACTCGTGATATCCAGGCCACCGGCTTCTTTGTCGCTATCGGCCACACGCCGAATACCGGCATCTTCGAAGGCCAGCTCGAGATGCACGACGGCTACATCAAGATCCGCAGCGGCCAGGCCGGCATGGCCACCATGACTTCGGTGCCCGGCGTGTTCGCGGCGGGCGACGTGGCCGACCATGTCTATCGCCAGGCCATCACTTCGGCCGGCTTTGGCTGCATGGCCGCACTGGACGCCGAGCGCTGGCTGGACCAGCAGAGCCCGGCGGGTTGATGTCCACGCATCACGCCACGCTGCATTACATCCACGATCCGCTGTGCGGCTGGTGCTATGCCGCGCAGCCGCTGGTGAGCGCGGCCGTCGAGAAACTCGGCGGCCGGCTTGCCCTGCAACTGCATGGTGGCGGCCTGTTCGGCGAACCGCGCCGGCTGGATCCGGACATGGCCGAACACATCGTGCATGCCGACCAGCGCATCGCTCAGCTCAGCGGGCAGCCGTTCGGCAAGGCGTATCTGGAAGGTCTGCTGGCGGAGCAAGGCACCGTGCTGTATTCGCTGCCGCCGATCACGGCGGTGCTGGCGGCTGAAGCGGTCGATCCGGCCAAGGCCTACCCCATGCTGGTCGCCATCCAGGATGCGCATTACCAGCGCGGCCTGCGCGTGGTCGAACCCGAAGTACTGGGTGAACTGGCGGTGGAAACCGGCCTCGACGGCGAGCGCTTCACTGCCGCCTTCGCCAAGGCGCAGAGCACGCAGGTGATCGAGCATGTGCAGGCCAGCCGTCGCCTGCTGGAGGAAGTGGGCGGCCAGGGCTTCCCTACCCTCGTACTGGAAGTAGATGGCAAACGGCAGGTGCTGCCGCATCATCATGACTACGGTAAGCCTGATGCTTTCGTGGAACGATTGGCCGCACGCCTGCCGGCGGTGCATTGATTGAATGATGCGCGACGGCCACGGTTCCTGCCTGCTGGCGTCGAATCTCAGTAAAGCGACGCTCATGCTCCCTCCCCTGCTCGCAGGGGAGGGTTGGGGAGGGGTGAGTACTTGAGGAAACGCTCTGGAGAGGTTGTCGCAAGGGCCTACCCCCTCCCAACCTCCCCCTGCGTGCAGGGGGAGGAGCAGGTTGTGTTTTCGTGGGGACTCGCCGCTAACCACACGCCGCTGATTACCGCACACTGAGGCATGATCGAAGCGCGCTTCCATTCCAGCATCACCGAACTGCCGGCGGCGGACTGGAACGCGCTGCGTACCGACGACAATCCATTCCTCTCCCACGCTTTCCTCGCCGCGCTGGAATCCACCGGCTGCATCCGCGAGGACTGGGGCTGGCGCCCGCATCATCTGGGCCTGTATGACAACGATGCGCTGGTCGCCGCCGCACCGCTATACCTCAAAGGCAACTCACACGGCGAGTTCGTGTTCGACTGGAGCTGGGCCGGCGCGTGGGAACGCGCCGGTGGCGACTACTACCCCAAGCTGCTCAACGCGGTGCCCTACTCACCCGTGCCCGGCGCGCGCCTGCTGGCGGGAACCCACCCCAAAGCGCCGCAGCGACGCCAGGCACTGGCCGGCGCGATGCAGGCGGTGACCGAACAGCTCGGTCTATCTTCCGTGCATGCCAATTTCCTCAGCGCCGACGACCTGCCCGCTTTCGGGCCTGATTGGCTGTCGCGCACTGATGTGCAGTTTCATTGGCCCAATCGCGGTTACACCAGCTTCGACGATTTCCTCGCTGCGCTGAATCACAAGAAGCGCAAAAACATCCGCCACGAACGCGCGCAAGTAGCGCGCAGCGGCCTGCGTATCGAATGGCATCGCGGCGACGCGCTGAGCAACGAGCAATGGCGCGCCATACACAAGCTCTACACCAACACCTTCGACGCCAAGGGCAATCACGCCGCACTGACCTCGGCTTTCTTCCACGAACTCGGCCGCAGCCTGGGCGATGTCTCGCACGTGGCGCTGGCGCTGGATGGCGACGTCATCATCGCCATGGCGCTATTCCTGCAAAGCAGTGACGCCCTCTACGGACGCTACTGGGGCAGCCGCGCCGAGGTGCCTGGCCTGCATTTCGAACTGTGCTACTACCAGGGCATCGAACACGCGATCCGCGAAGGGCTGCAACGCTTCGAACCCGGCGCCCAGGGCGAACACAAACTCGCGCGCGGCTTCCTGCCGGTGCGCACGCACTCGCGCCACTACCTGGCCGACGAAGGTTTCCGCGCCGCCGTGCGCGCCGCGCTTGCGCGCGAGGCCGAAGGCATCGACGCTTATGCGCAAGATCTGTTGCAACACGACCCCTACGCCCACCGCGACGCCGAGCCATGATCCGCCTGCCTCTCCTCGATGCAGCCAAACCGGAGCAGTTCCCCGATCCCGGTCGTGCCATGACCGACCCCAATGGCTTGCTCGCATTCGGCGGTGATCTCTCCCCGCGCCGCCTGCTCGCCGCGTACTCTCGCGGCATCTTCCCCTGGTACAACGAAGACGAACCCATCCTGTGGTGGTCCCCCGACCCCCGCTGCGTCTTCCACACCGACCGCCTCAAACCCAACCGCAGCCTGCGCCGCCAACTCGCCGGCAAACCCTGGCGCGTCACCGTCGACCACGCCTTCCGCGACGTCGTCGAAGCCTGCGCCGCACCGCGCCCCGGCCAGATCGGTACGTGGATCGTCCCCGCCATGATCGACGCTTACGACGGACTCCACACCATGGGCCACGCCCACAGCGTCGAAGTCTGGGAAAGCGATCGCCTCATCGGCGGCATCTACGGCGTCGCCGTCGGCCGCCTCTTCTGCGGCGAATCCATGTTCAGCCGCGAAAGCGGCGGCTCCAAACTCGCCCTGCTCGCCTTAGGCCAATTCCTCCACCGCTGGGACTTCCCCCTCATCGACGCCCAGGTCACCAACAACCACCTCATGAGCCTCGGTGCCGTGGAATATCCGCGCGAGCAGTTTCTGCGCATCGTTGAACAGCTCACGCAATTGCCGGGGCAGCCTGGGAGCTGGGAGCGGTTTACGCCGTTGGTGGAAGGGATGTTGGATGGGTGGGGTTGAAGCACATCAAAGATGTGTTTTGACTTTGAGCTGATGTGCTTGAGAGCTGCGTTGTAGAAACGCGATCTCAAGCACCCGCCCCTCACCCCAACCCTCTCCCCGGAGGGGAGAGGGAGCTGCTCTTTCTTTTTCTTTGCTTGGCGATGCGTAAGCGAGCCCGTAACGGGTCCCCTGTGGAGCGGTGAGGGTTGGACGATCAGGCCCCGAAGGGGGCGCAGGCAGGACGCCTGCGCCTTTTCGACACGACAGGGACGTCGTGTCGAAAAGCCCGGCCAACCCTCACGGACCCGTAGGCGAAGCCGGAGGGCGCGTAAGAGGGGTGCCTTTTCTTTTGGTTACTTTTCTTTGGGCAAGCAAAGAAAAGTAACCCGGCTCGCGGCAGCGAGACGGAAGCCCGCCGCAGGCGAGCCCGGTCGCGATAACACGACAATCGAAACGCTTCACTACTGGATTCCGGCCTGCGCCGGAATGACGAAGTAGGAAAGGATGTTGCCAGACCAAACCCTCATCACTCCAACCCTCTCCCCAGAGGGGAGAGGGAGCAAAAAACTTAAGCAGCCTTCGCAGACCGCAACACCTGCGCCCTCCGATACGAACTCAAAATATCCTCCCGCACCGGCACCTCCCCTGAAGCCACGCAACGCACCCACTCCTCCGTACTCAACACCGCCGCAAACCGCGACTGCTCCACCACCGCAAACACCCGGTGAATCTCCTCCGCCGTCGCATAACCAGCGCGGTTCGCATACGACACCGCCCCCGACGCGTCATGCAAAAACTCCACCGCCATCCCGCGATCGAACGCATGCTTGATCGTGGTGTCGTTGCAGTTATGTGTCATGTAGCCAACCACGCTCAGCGTGTCGATCTGATTCGCCTGCAGCCAATCGGACAAACCGGTCTCGGAGAACGCACTCGGTAGCGGCTTGAGGAAAAGCACATCGCGATGACGGCGGGCCACTTCGGGGTGCAGCTGCCAGCCATCGCTGCCTTCGGCGAAGGCCGGGCCATCGGCCGGTGAATTCTGCTGGATCACGATCACCGGAATGCCCGCCGTGGTCGCCGCGTCCATCGCATGAGTGATGTGCGCAAGGCTGTCAACCACTGGCGGATATTCAATCTGCAGGTTGCCGGTGAAGTATTCGTTCTGCACGTCGATAACGATCAGCGCGCGGCGCGGGGTCTTGGCAGTCATGGCTCAACTCCTGATGTGTGGAAGGTGTGCGTATGCTGCGCCGCGCGGCACTTGTGCGAGAGTGGCCCGAAGGACAATCATCGATGGTATTGGGCCAGCCGGATATTCTCATGCGCAAGATCCGCATCGCCGTGGTGGCGTTCAACGACATCCTCCCCTTTCATCTCTCCGTGCCCTGCGGCGTGTTCCAGGCGGTGCTGCGCGAGAAGACCTCACCGTTCCGCCTGCGCGTGTGCTCCGCCGAGGGCAAGCGCGTGCGTAGTGCCTCGGGTTTCGCCATCGCCACCGACTATGGCCTGGATGAACTACGCAACGCTGACATCGTGATCGTGCCCTCCTGGCGCGATGCCGATGAGCGGCCGCCGGAAGCCTTGCTGGAAGCGCTACGGCGCGCCGCCGCGAGCGGCAAACGCATCGTCGGCCTGTGCATGGGCGCTTTCGTGCTCGGCCATGCCGGCCTGCTCGATGGCCGGCGCGCCACCACGCACTGGTTCGCTACGGATGAGCTGGCAGCGCTGTTCCCCACCGCCGAGGTGGACCCGGATGTGCTGTATGTGGATGCGGGCCAGATCGTCACCTCCGCCGGCGCCGCGGCCGGTATCGATTGCTGCCTGCATCTGGTGCGCCAGCTGCTGGGCAGCGAGCACGCCAACCGCATCGCGCGGCGCATGGTGGTGTCACCGTTCCGTCATGGCGGGCAGGCGCAATTCATCGAGCAGCCCGTGCCGGCGATGGCTGGCGATGTGCGCATGGGAAAGCTGCTCGACGAGATCCGCCGCAAACTGCGGCATCCGCACAGTCTGGATGAAATCGCCGCGCGCGCCGCGATGAGCCGGCGCAGTTTTACCCGGCATTTCCGCCAGCTCACCGGCAGCAGCTTTGGTGACTGGTTGATGTCTCAACGTCTCAGCGAAGCGCAGCGATTGCTGGAAACCACCAGCCTGCCGCTGGACCGCATCGCCGGCGCGGTCGGCCTGGGCTCGCCGGTCACGTTGCGCCAGCATTTCCAGCGTGCCTTTCGCACCTCGCCGATGAACTATCGGCGCACCTTCAATGCAGCGCGTGTGGAGAACTGACCTCGGGCGGCGGCAACAAATCCAGGCGGTCCATGCCGATGCGCTTGAGTTCGTCGTAATGCGCCAGGAACAGCTCGACCATGTTCGGATCCAGCTGGCTTCCGGAAATCTTGTGCAGGTAGTCGATCACTTCGTGCTCGGGCCACGCGGGCTTGTACACGCGCGGAAAACTCAGTGCGTCCCATACGTCCACCACGCTGAACACGCGCGCGGCCAGCGGAATCGACTCGCCGCGCAGCCCGCGCGGATAGCCGTTGCCGTCCCAGCGCTCGTGATGGCTGTACGGAATGTCGACCACCGGTCGAAGAAAATCCACGCGTTGCAACAGATCGTGGCCGATCTGCGGATGCGTGCGCATCAGTTGGATTTCTTCGGCATCCAGCGGACCTGGCTTGATCAGGATCGCATCCGGCAAGGCCAGCTTGCCGATGTCGTGCAGCAGCGCGCCGAACTTCACGCGGTACAGGGCCTCTTCGTCCATCCCCGCCAAGCGCGCCAGCGCCACCGTCATGCGCATCACACGCTCGGAGTGGTCGCGGGTTTCCTTGTGGCGGATATCCATCGCCGACACCAGCACGCGCAAGGATTGCTCATTGCCTTCCATCAACGTGCGGTTGACCTTGGCCAGGCGGCGCAGGTCGCGGTCGATCATCACGTAGAGCAAGCCACCGGTGATCAGCACAAACAACGTGCCCTTCACGCTCTGGAATAAGCTGAGTGTTTTGGCGTCCCGCACCAACGAAAGCAATGCGTGATTGGACAACCAGATCCACAGACTGGCCACGATGACGTAGGTCAGTACCGTGCGGACTTGAGGCTTCAATGTCATGCCATCCCCCTGACCGTCCGCCGGGCGCTGTCCCTGCGGGCGTGACGAGCGGGAGCTTACCTCCAACCGGGGCGGATGGGTGTGCGTTTGCGCACCGGATCATCCATGACTAATGGATCATCGATCCATCGCCAGGTGCATGCACGACTTCAGACGCTGTGGGCGGGTACCAGCACGAACAATACGGAGGCCGGCCGGCCACTGTCCGGATGCAGCGGCTCATCGATGCGTATCAGCCTGAGCCCGCACGCCGTGAACGTATCCAGCCAGCCGCCCAACGTGCGGAAGTACCACGGTGCCGGCGTATTGAAACCCTCGCCGCATCCGGCCCATGAACCTTCGCGCCAGCCATCGCGATAAGGCTGGTCGCCGCAAGCCATCATTGGATGCAGGGTCTGCACCACCAATACGCCACTGTGATTCAACAGGCCGGGCACGGCTGCCAGCAGGTGTTCCACCGACTGCTTGCCCAGCAAGGAGAAGTTGCACACCACCACATCGCCCCGCTCGCCAAGCATGCCGGCGGCGAGCTGCGCATAGGAGAGGTGTTCGAAGCGCCCGCCACCTTGCGCCCGTGCTGTCTCGATCAGGTCGGCCACGGCGTCCACGCCGATGACCTCGACACCCTGCGCCGTAAGCACGCGCGCCAGCCAGCCTTCGCCGCAGCCGATATCGATGACCCGTTTCGGCGCGCAGGCCATGACGGCCTCCACCACCGCGCGGTCCGTCACCAGGCGGCGGCTTTCGATGCGCTGTTCGCGCACCGCCTGCGTCCACGGCTGCGCGTTCTGTTGCCAGGCCGCGAGGATGGCGTTTTCGAGGAGGAGCGTTTCGCTGGTCATGCGAGCAGGCAACGCTCCGATGGGTCAGCCGCCGCGCGCCTGGTAACGCGTGGCAACGTAGTTGTCGAGGATGCCCACGAACTCGTCGGCGATGCGATCGCCGCGCAAGGTCATGGCCTTCTCGCCGTCGATGAATACCGGCGCCGACGGTGCCTCGCCATTGCCCGGCAGCGAGATACCGATGTTGGCGTGCTTGGATTCGCCCGGCCCGTTCACCACGCAGCCCATCACGGCCAGCGTGAGGTTCTCCACGCCGTCGTACTTCACGCGCCACTCCGGCATCTTGTCGCGCACATGCGCCTGCACGGTCTTGGCCAGTTCCTGGAAGAACTCGCTGGTGGTGCGCCCGCAACCCGGGCAGGCCGTGACCAGCGGCGTGAATGCACGCAGGCCCATGGTCTGCAGCAGCTCCTGCGCCACCACCACCTCGCCGGTGCGCGACGCGCCCGGTTCCGGCGTAAGCGAGATGCGGATGGTGTCGCCGATGCCTTCCTGCAACAGCACGGCCAGCGCGGCGCTCGACGCGGTGATGCCCTTGGAACCCATGCCGGCTTCGGTCAGGCCCAGATGCAGCGCGTAATCGCAACGTGCGGCGATATCGCGGTACACCGCGATCAGCTCCTGCACGCCAGATACCTTGCAGGAAAGAATGATGCGATCGCGCGACAGGCCGATCTCTTCCGCGCGCAGCGCGGAATCCAGCGCCGAACGGATCAAAGCCTCGCGCGCCACGTGCGCGGCATCCCACGGCTCGGCACGGGTGTGGTTCTCGTCCATCAACATGGCGACCATGCTCTGGTCCAGCGAACCCCAGTTGGCGCCGATGCGTACCGGCTTGCCGTACTGGATCGCCTTTTCGATGATCGCCGCGAACTGGCTGTCCTTCTTCTTGCCGAAGCCGACGTTGCCGGGATTGATGCGGTACTTCGCCAGCGCCTCGGCGCAGGCCGGCTCGCCTTCCAGCAACTGATGGCCGTTGTAGTGGAAGTCGCCGATGATCGGCACCTCTACGCCCATCATCTCCAGCCGCTCACGGATGCGCGGCACTGCCGCAGCGGCGGCTGGCGTATTCACTGTAATGCGCACCAGCTCGGAGCCGGCGCGCGCCAGCTCGGCGATCTGCTTGGCGGTGCTGACCGGGTCTTCCGTGTCGGTGTTGGTCATCGACTGCACCACGATCGGCGCACCGCCGCCCACGATCACCTTGCCGATCTGCACGGCGACGCTGGGGCGGCGCTTGCCGGGTTCGGCATTGCGGGGGGAAGAAGAAGACTTGTCGCTCATCAAGGAACCAACCGGACACAGGCCGCGACGCTGGCGCGGCAACCGTACAAGGATACTTCAAGCCGCTGTGGCGGTTCATGACAGGTCACGTAACAACCGCGTTTCGCCATGGATCGTCCAGCACCCTGGCCGATGCGGCATAACCGCGCACAGGCGCCATTCCGGCGGTTTCCAGACCGATCATGATCGCGGAGAAACGTGCCCGACACGACGATCAAGGAACACCCGCATGCCCGCCATCCATACCCTGGAAACCCCGCCGGCCACGCGCCGCGCGCACACCGTCGGCTGCACCGGCTGCGCCCACGCCAGCGCCTGCCAGGCGGGCGGCTACGGCAAGGACGAACTCTCCGGCCTGCGCCGCATCGTGGAAAAGGTCGGCCTGCTCCGCGACGGCGAATACCTCTACCGTCCCCGCACGCCCTTCCGCGCGCTCTACGCCGTTCAGTCCGGCATGGCCAAGACCGTCACGGTCGACAGCGCCGGGCGCGAGCAGGTGTTGGCCTTTCATCTCCCTGGCGAGCTGTTCGCCCTCGACGCGATCTGCCTTGGTTATCACGACAACGCCGTGATCGCGCTCGGCCGCACCCAGTTCTGCCGCTTCCCCTTCGACAGCCTGCGCTGCCTCGCCACCACCCAGCCCGACGTGCAGTGGCATCTCATGCACACCATGAGCCGCCAGATTCATCAGCAGCGCCTGAGCGGTGGCGACTACCCCGCCGAAGAACGCATGGCCGCCTTCCTCACCGACCTCAGCGACCGCCGCGCCATGCTCGGCCTGCGCGCCGACCACCTGCCGCTGCCGATGTCGCGCGCGGACATCGGCAACCACCTGCGCCTCGCCACCGAAACCGTCAGCCGCCTGCTCGCCCGCTTCCGCGATGCCGGGTTCATCCGCATCGACCGGCAGGGTCTCGACATCCTTGACGGCAGGGCGCTGCGCGACGTCGGGCGACACCTGCTTCAAGGCTGAGTCGCCTAGCACTCTCGCCCGAGCGGCATAACGACGCACTCCGCCATCACATCGCCGCGGCGCACTCCAAACTGCGGCAAAACAACTCATCGAGTTGATGTCGATCAATATCGAGAACAGCCCCGCTGCCTACCCTGCGCGCACTCCTTATGCAGGCAACAGGGGCTATGGCCAACGCAGCCGATTCGCTTACCTATAACGACAAGGTCGTGCGGCAGTTCCTCGCCGCCGCCGTTTTCTGGGGCATCGTGGGTATGGGGGTCGGCCTGCTCGCCGCCGCCCAGCTCGCCTGGCCCGCCCTCAACTTCGACATCCCCTGGCTGACCTACAGCCGCATCCGGCCGCTGCATACCAATGGCGTGATCTTCGCCTTCGGCGGCAGTGCGCTGATGGCCTCCTGCTACTACGTGGTGCAGCGCACCTGCCACACCCGCCTGTTCTCCGACAAGCTCGCCACCTTCACCTTCTGGGGCTGGCAGGCTGTGCTGGTGTCGGCGGTGATCACGCTGCCGCTGGGCATTACCCAGAGCAAGGAATACGCCGAGCTGGAATGGCCGATCGACCTGCTGATCGCGGTAGTGTGGGTGGCTTTCGGCTGGAACTTCTTCGGCACGCTGGCCAAGCGGCGCATCCGCCACATCTACGTGGCCAACTGGTACTACGGCGCCTTCATCATCGCGGTGGGCTTGCTGCACATCGTCAACAACATCGCCATCCCGGTGTCGATGGGCAAGTCGTACATCGTGTACTCCGGCGCCGTCGACGCGATGGTGCAGTGGTGGTACGGCCACAATGCGGTGGCGTTTTTCCTCACCGCCGGCTTCCTGGCCATGATGTATTACTTCGTGCCGCGCCAGGCCGACCGCCCGCTATGGAGCTACCGCTTCTCCATCGTGAACTTCTGGGCGCTGATCTCCGTGTACATGTGGGCCGGCTCGCACCACCTGCTGTACACCGCCCTGCCCGACTGGGTGCAGTCGGTGGGCATGATCTTCTCGCTGATCCTGCTGATGCCCAGCTGGGGCTCGGCCGCCAACGGCCTGATGACCTACAACGGCGCCTGGTACAAGCTCAAGACCGACCCGATCACGCGCTTCATGGTGATGGCGCTGGTGTTCTACGCCGCCGCCACCTTCGAAGGCTCGATGATGGCGATCAAGAGCGTCAACGCGATCTCGCACTACACCGACTGGACTATCGCCCACGTGCATTCCGGCGCACTCGGCTGGGTGGCGATGATCACCATCGGCTCGCTCTACTCCATGGCGCCGCGCGTGCTCGGGCAGGAAGCGATGTACTCCACCCGCGCCATCAACGTGCATTTCTGGATGCATGTGGGCGGCACCATCATGTACGTGTTCGCCATGTGGACCGCCGGCGTCACCGAAGGCGTGATGTGGCGTGAAACGCTGCCCTCCGGCTCGCTGGCCTACAGCTTCATGGACAGCCTGCGCGCGGTGCACCCGATGTACATCATCCGTGCCGCCGCCGGCCTCATGATCGTGAGCGGCATGTGTGTGATGGCCTGGAACATGTGGCGCACCTGGGAGCCCGTGCGTGCGCGTGGCGTCGAACCTATCGCCATTCCGCAGGGAGCCTGAGCCATGAGCCAAACCAATCCAGGCGGCTTCCGTCGCTACCGCTATTTCGAGTTCATCGAGACCCACGCCGGCCTGCTCGGCGTGCTGATCGCCATCGCCGTGTCGTTCGGCGGCCTGGCCGAGATCATCCCGCTGTTCTTCCAGGCGCATGTGGTGAAAGCGCTGCCCGGCGTCGAGCCGCGCGACCCGCTGCGCCTCGTTGGCTTCGACGTCTATGTGCGTGAAGGCTGCTACGGCTGCCACTCGCAGATGATCCGCACCCTGCGCGCAGAAACCGAACGCTACGGCCACTACTCCGAAGCGGGCGAATCGGTCTACGACCATCCGCACCAGTGGGGCAGCAAGCGTACCGGCCCCGACCTGGCCCGCGTCGGTGGCAAGTACAGCGACGACTGGCATCGCCAGCATCTGATCAATCCACGCAGCGTCCCCGGCGGCAAGGACTCCAACATGCCCGGCTATCCCTGGCTGGACAACAACGCACTCGACGTCGCCGACGTGCAGGCACGCATGAAAGTGCTGCGCACCCTCGGCACGCCTTACAGCGATGCCGACATCGCCGCCGCTCCGCAGGTTCTGAAAGGCAAGACCGAAATGGATGCGCTGGTCGCCTACCTGCAGAGCCTCGGCACCGCACTGCCCGCCTCGGGTGTGCGCACCGCTTCCACTCAAGCCGCGGAGGTCGCGCCATGACTGCTTCCTGGATCGGACATCTCTACGGCGGCAGCATCCTGGTGCTGATGGTGCTGTTCCTTGGCATCTGGGCCTGGGCCTGGAGCCGGCACAACAAAAAGACCTTCGACGCGGCCGCGCACCTGCCGCTCGAACACGACCGCGTCGCGCCGCACCCGCAGGAGAGCCGTCGATGAGTTTGTTCTGGAGCATCTACGTCGGCGTGCTGGTGACCAGCAATCTCGGCCTGGCGATCTTTCTGTACATCTACGGCACCCGCGTCAAAATTCCCATCGAGGGCGACGGCACCACCGGCCATAGCTGGGACAACGGCCACCTGCGCGAGTCGGTGCGAAGGCTGCCGCGGTGGTGGGCGATGATGTCGCTCACCTCGATCGTGGTGGCCATCGGTTATCTGATCCTGTTTCCCGGCTTCGGCAACTACAAAGGCCTGCTCGGCTGGACGTCGGAACAGCAGGTCAGCGAGGCGCGCGTCGCCAACGCACAAAAGCTGGACCAGATGTTTGCGCGCTATCGCCAGTACCCGGTGAACCAGCTTGCCGGCGATAGCACCGCGCGGCAGTACGGCAACCGCCTGTTCCAGGACAACTGCGCCGCTTGCCACGGCACCCGCGCGGAAGGCGGGCACGGTTTCCCGGCGCTCACCGTGAACGGTGACGATGGCGACTTCGTGGTCTCGACCGCGCTGGCCGGACGCACCGGCGTCATGCCGCCCTGGGGAGCCGTGCTTGGCGAACAGGGCGTCACCGACGTGGCGAACTACGTGCTCAGCCTCTCCGGCGCACCGCACGATGCCGCACGCGCACAGGCGGGCGAGCCGCGCTTCAAGGAAACCTGCGCGGCCTGCCACGGCGCCGAAGGCAAAGGCACCAAAGCGCTCGGCGCACCCGATCTCACCGATCACAGCTGGATCTACGGCGGCGACCTCGCCAGTGTCGAACAGAGCATCCGCGATGGCCGCACTGGCCACATGCCGGCGTGGAAAGACCGGTTGGGCGAAGACCAGCTCCGGCTAATCGCCGCATGGCTGCGCTACAACGCCCTGACCGAACGCGAAGCGTCCATCGCCGCGCCGGTGGCGGACGCGCGCCGATGAGCGCTGCCGCCTATCGCGCGTTCCGCTGGTATCGCGAGCCCGTCGTATGGCTGGGCGCGCTGGTGCTGGCGACCGCGATCGGCGGATGCATTTCCTTGATCCGCACCGCCTCGCATCATGTCGACGCTGAACTGCCGGAGCCGGTGAACCGCGGCGCGCGCATGCAGGTGTCGGCGCAACGCCTGTCGGGCACGCTGCCGGCGCTAGCGCAATTGCAGCGCATGGACGACCAGTTGGTGATGCAAGCCGACGTCGGCGACACGGCGCCGTCGTCGCTGCAGCTGCTGTTCTGGAGCACACGCGCAGAGCACGACGTGACAGTGCGCCTGCTGCGCCAGGCTGATGGAAGCTACCGCACCGCATGGCCCTCCCTGCCATCGATACCGCTGCACGTGCGCATCGACACACCAAGCCGCGACGATGTACTGATCGGCGAATGGCCCCTGCAAGCCCAACAGATCGAACTGCGCGAGCCATCCCGATGAGCGGCGGCTGCTACCACTGCCACGAAACCTTGCCGGAAGGCGAGCGCATCGTCGCGCGTATCGGTGGCGAAACGCGGACCTTCTGCTGCATCGGTTGCCGCGCCGCCGCCGAGTGGATCGAACAGCTCGGCCTGGGCGACTACTACCGCCTGCGCAGCGCCCCGGCACGCAAGGCCGAGGACGCGCCGCGCGAAGAGCATCTGTGGGACAGACCCGAACTGGACCGCCACGTCGTGCGGCAGCTCGGCGACTCGCGCAGCGAAGTCTGCCTGTTGATTGAAGGCGTGCGCTGCGCCGCCTGCGTGTGGCTGATCGAACGCAGCCTCAGTGCCTTGCCGGGTGTGATCGATGTCCAGGTGAATGCCGCTGCCTCGCGTGCACGCGTCGTGTGGGATGCGCAGCGCACACCGCTGCCCGGACTGCTGGAAACCCTGTCGCGTACGGGTTATCGCGCCCTGCCGCTAGATGCGCAGGCCTTGGACGATGCCCGCCGCCGCGAACTGCGCGGCGCACTCAAGCGACTCGCCGTTGCCGGCTTCGGCGCGATGCAGGCCATGATGTATGGCGTCGCGCTTTATGTCGGCGCCTTCCAGGATATGGACGCCAGCACGCGCGACCTGCTCCGCTGGATCGGCTTTCTGGTGGCCACACCGGTAGTGCTCTACGCCGCACGCCCCTTCTTCGCCGGCGCGCTGCGCAACCTTCGCGCGCGGCGACTGGGCATGGATGTGCCGGTGGCGTTGGCGGTCGGCCTGATCTATGCCGCCAGCCTGATCCAGGCGCTGCACGGCGGCGCCGAGGTGTATTTCGATTCGGTCAGCATGTTCGTGTTCTTCCTGCTGCTGGGCCGCTTTCTGGAAATGCGCGCGCGGCATCGCTCCGGCGACCTGGTCGATGCACTCGCCCGGCTCACGCCGGTGTTCGCCGACCGATATCGCGAAGACGGCACGCTCGAACGTGTCGGCGCGAACGAACTGCAACCGGGCGACACTGTGCATGTCCCCGAAGGCGGCAGCGTGCCGGCCGATGGCGTTCTCCTCGATGCGGCCTGCCGCGTCGACGAGTCGCTTCTTTCCGGCGAAGCGGAACCGATCGGCAAACGGACCGGCGACCGTTTGATCGCCGGCAGCGTGCTGCAGGACGGCCCGATCCGGCTGCAAGTGGAGTGCGTAGGCGCGGATACCGCGCTGGCCGGCATTGTCGCCCTGGTCACTCGTGCGCAGACCGAGCGGCCGCGCCTGGCCTTGGCCGGCGAACGCGCCGCGGCCCGCTTCGTGGCGCGCGTGCTGGCGCTTACCGCCGTTACCGCGTTGACCTGGAGCTTGCTCGATCCTTCGCGCGTGCTCACCGCCACGCTGGCCGTGCTGGTGGTGTCGTGCCCCTGCGCTTTCGCGCTGGCGGTGCCCGCCGCGATGACGCGTGCACTGGCTGTGCTCGCGCGCCGTGGCGTACTGGTCGCCCATGTCGATGCCATCGAAGCATTGGCCGCAGCCGATCACGTGGTGTTCGACAAAACCGGCACCCTCACACAGCCGTATTTCCAGCAACAGGCGGGGGACGACGCCGTGCGGCCGCTCGCGCTGGCGATGGCTCGTGCAAGCAGCCATCCGCTGGCACAAGCCATGGCTGCATCGCTTGGCGACGGTGGCGCCGCGCCTGTCGCGCAGCAGGTGATCGCGTATGCCGGACATGGTGTGGAAGGCATCGTCGATGGTCGGCGCCTGCGCCTGGGCCGCGCCGACTTCGCCCTGCGCGGTACGGTGAAGGACAACGCGCTCAACGATGCAGTCGTACTGGCCGATGATCACGGCGTGCTTGCCACCTTCCAGCCAAGGGAACGGTTGCGCGACGGCGCCGCGGCCTGCGTGCGCGAACTCCACGCGCAGGGATTGGCGGTCGACGTGCTCAGTGGCGACGCGCCGCAACGCGTGCGCGGTATCGCCTCGGCGGTCGGCGCTGGCGAATGGCACGCGCGCCAGCGGCCCGCCGATAAACTGGCGCGATTGCAGGCGCTTCGCGCGCGCGGTGCCAAAGTGATCGCGGTCGGTGACGGCATCAACGATGCTCCCGTACTGGCCGGCGCCGATGTCGCCGTGGCGATGGGCACGGGTACGTCGCTGGCGCAGGCAAGCAGCGACATCGTGCTGACCCACGGCCGCCTGCAGGCACTGCCGGAAGCGCGGCGGCTTGCACTGCAAACACTCCAGGTGCTGCGCCAGAACCATCGCTGGTCGCTGCTCTACAACCTTTGCGCCGTGCCGCCTGCTGCGCTGGGCCTGGTGCCACCATGGCTCGCCGCCATCGGCATGTCGCTGAGCTCACTCCTGGTCGTATTGAACGCCTTGCGCATCGGCCGCGAACGTCCCGCCCCCACTGGCGCGATGCCATTGCGCGAGGTGCACGCATGACCACCATGCTGATCCTGATTCCGCTGACCTTCCTGTTGCTTCTGGTCGCGGGCGGCGCCTTCTTCTGGGCGGTGAATCACGACCAGTTCGACGACATGGATAGCGCGAGCCTGGTGCCGCTGACCGACCACGCACCCCAGCCAAGCGATCCGGACAAACCGGAGGATTCGTGAGCGGTGGGCTCGGTCTGTTCGCCGCGCTATTGCTGGGCCTTGCGGCATCCGGCCACTGCGTATTGATGTGCGGCGGTATCTCGGGCGCACTGGCCCTGGGTACGAAGCGCGATGCGAATGGCCGTCCATTGGCGCGCCTGATGATCGCCTATCAACTGGGCCGCATCGGCGGCTATGCGCTCGCCGGCTTGCTGTTCGGCTCGATCGGCGCGGGACTCTATCTGCTATTGGATCACGATGGTTTGCGCATCGCCCTGCGGGTGATCGCCGCGGCGGCGTTCGCTACCGCGGCGCTTGCGTTGCTGGGCGGACAAGGCCTGCTGGAACGCCTCGTCGGCAGACGCCTATGGCAGCGCCTAGCTCCGCGCGCGCGAAAACTGTTCCCGGTCAATACATGGCCCCGCGCCTTCGGCGTCGGCATGTTATGGGGCTGGATGCCCTGCGGCTTCGTCTACACCGTGCTGCTGCTCGCCCTGGCGAGCTTCGATCCGTGGCGCAGCGCGGCAACGATGCTGACGTTCGGGCTGGGCACCCTGCCCTCGATGCTCGCCGCGGGTTTCAGCGGCGGCGTGCTGTTTCGCTGGCTGGGGCGTCTCGCGTTTCGCCGTGCCGGCGCGGGTCTGTTGCTGACCATGGCGCTGCTGACACTGGCCGGCCCCTGGCTGGCGCCGCTCGGCATGCCGCATCTGACGGCGCTGCTGCCGTTCGATTGCTGACGCCCCTCTCGTCCGCATGACGAGAGGGGCGTCATTTCAAAGCTCGACGCGATTGAGCCTCAGCGCATTACTCACCACCGACACCGACGACAGACTCATCGCCAGCGCCGCGATCATCGGCGACAGCGTGATACCGAGCAGCGGATACAGCAGACCGGCCGCCAGCGGCACGCCCAGCGCGTTGTAGACGAAAGCGAAGAACAGGTTCTGGCGGATGTTCGCCACCGTCGCCTGCGACAGTGCGCGGGCACGCAGGATGGCGGTGAGCTCGCCTTTGACCAGCGTGACTTGTGCGCTCTCCATCGCTACATCGGTGCCACCGCCCATGGCAATGCCGATATCCGCAGCCACCAATGCCGGGGCGTCGTTGATACCGTCGCCCGCCATGGCCACTCGACGCCCTTCAGCGCGCAACTGGTTGACCACGGCTGCTTTGTCGGCAGGCGACACGTCGGCGTGCACGGCATCGATACCCAGCTCCTTCGCCACTGCATTCGCCGTGACGGCGTTGTCGCCGGTGAGCATCACGATACGCAGCCCCGCCGCATGCAGATCGGCAATGGCCTTGGGCGTACTCGGCTTGATGCGATCGGCCACCGCCAGCAGGCCAGCAAGTGCGCCATCGACGGCGAGGAACATCACCGTGGCGCCACTCTGACGCAAGGCGTCGGCGCGAAGACGTGCATCTTCGCCCAAGGCCACACCCAGCGATTCGAACAGCCGCGCATTGCCCAGCGCGACATCGCGACCATCGACGCGGCCTTGCACGCCGCCACCCGTAAGCGTGCGGAAATCCGTCACCGCAGGCACGGTTACCGAGCGGGCTTCGGCGCCCGCAAGAATCGCGCGTGCCAATGGATGTTCGCTCGGACGCTCCAACGCGGCAGCGAACGCCAGCAACTGGTCCCACGGCAGCGCACCGACACTGATGACATCCTTGAGCGCCGGCTTGCCCTCGGTCAGCGTGCCGGTCTTGTCCACCACCAGTGTGTCGACCTCACGCAAGGCCTCGATGGCGCTGGCGTCCTTGAACAATACGCCGTTCTGCGCACCGCGACCGCTGGCCACCATGATCGAAATCGGCGTTGCAAGACCCAAGGCACACGGACACGCGATGATCAGCACGGAGACCAGCGCGATCAGCGCATGAGCCATACGCGGATCCGGCCCGAGCACCGCCCAGCCGATAAAGGCCAGCACCGCCACCGCAACCACCGCAGGCACGAACCACGCTGCCACACGATCCGCCACACGCTGTAGCGGCGCCTTGCTGCGCTGCGCCTGCGCCACCAGCGCGACGATCTGCGACAACATGGTGTCGGCGCCGACCTTCTCCGCACGCATGGTCAACGCGCCGTCCTGGTTCACCGTGCCGCCGGTCACGTGATCGTCCTTTGACTTGGTTACCGGCAAGGGTTCGCCAGTGAGCATCGATTCGTCGATATGGCTGCTGCCTTCCAGCACTACGCCATCGACCGGCACCTTCTCGCCGGGACGCACGCGCAGCATGTCGCCCGCCTGCACCTCATCCAGCGCCACATCCTGTTCACTGCCATCGGCAGACAAGCGTCGCGCGGTTTTCGGCGCCAGCCCCAGCAAGGCCTTGAGCGCCGCGCCGGTGCGACGACGCGCACGCAGTTCAAGAAAATCACCCAGGGTGACCAGAGTGACGATCACGGCAGCGGACTCGAAATACACGCCCACCCTACCGTGCATGTCCCTGAAACCTGCCGGGAACAGATCGGGCGCGAAGAACGCCACCATGCTGTACAGCCACGCCACGCCGGTACCCAGCGCAATCAGTGTGTACATGTTCGGCGACCACGGCTTCAGCGAACGCCAGCCGCGCGCGAAGAACGGCGCACCGCCCCACAGCACCACGATGCTGGAGAACACCACCTCGATCCAGGCCGCCACACGATCCCACGGCGCCGGCAGATGCCAGCCGAACAGATGCGGCCCCATCGCCAGCAGAAACACCGGCAGCGTCAGCGCCACCAACACCCAGAAGCGGCGCGACATATGACGGAGCTCGCCGCCGTCATCCTCTTCAGCACTCGGCATCATCGGCTCGAGCGCCATGCCGCATTTCGGGCAATCGCCGGGGCCGACCTGCTGTACTTCCGGGTGCATCGGACAGGTATAGATCGCACCGGGCACGACAGGCGCGGCAGGCTTGTCATGCAGATAGCGCTGCGGCTCCGCCACGAACTTCGCGCGGCAACGCTCGGCGCAGAAGTAATAAGTATGGCCCTCGTGCTCAGCGCGATACTTGGCGCTGTGCGGATCGACGTTCATGCCGCACACCGGGTCCTTCACCGTATGAGCGGCGTGATCGTGATGATGGCCGTCGTGATGCGAAGCACCGTGATGATGATGGTCATGCGCATGATCGTGCGCGTGCTCATGCGGCCCGGCCTGCGCCGCCTTGTCAGCACAGCAGCTTGCGGAAGCTTTCGGCACGACCGGCTCGGCAGCGGGGCTGCAGCAAGATCCCTTTTCACCGCTCATGCCTTCGGCTCCTCATCCACCAGCGCCCGCAGGATCGGACACTGCTCCGGCGAGCCGTGCCCTGGGCAAGCCGCCACCAACTGTTCCAGGCCGTTGCGCACGCGCGTCAGCTCGGCGATGCGCTCGTCGATCGCCGCTAACCGATCCTGCGCCCGCTTCTTCACCGCCTTGACACCGCGATGCCGATCCGCCGACAGCGCCAGCAAATCGCGGATCTCTTCCAGCGTAAAACCCAGATCCTTGGCGCGACGGATAAAACGCAACTGGCGCACCGCGCCTTCGTCGTAGCTGCGATATCCCGAAGCGCGCCGCTCCGGCTCCGGCAGCAAACCCTCGCGCTCGTAATAGCGGATGGTGTCGATAGCAACGCCGACGCGCTTGGCGACGGCACCGATGGTCAGGGAGGAGGTTTGTGTGTTCATAGGTCAAGTCTAGACCTTTGATCTAGGTCTAGAGTCAAGCCCTTCTTAAATCCGCCCCCATTCAGGTGGCCGGAACCAGCAAGGTGTCCACCCTCGATCGGCCTAGTGTCCAGTTCACTCCGGCATCCGCACTATTGGAGATCACGCGCTGGAATTTATTTCTGGATGGGCTTGGAGGAAACATCCTCCGCTATCAGGCGCAATGCCCGCTCACCACGAGCACGATCGCTCTCACCCTCTGTCGGCAGGACCGGCAGGTCGGGAGCGATACCGGCTTCCTCGTTGGACCCGTCAGCGCGGAGGCGCATGCAATTCGGCACGCGGAATCGCAGCCGTGAATGACGCAGGACGATCGGCACGCCATCGGTCATGAAGCCGCAACCGTCACCGCCTGTCCGGTCTCCGACCAGCTTGGCGATGTGGTTGTCCTGCATCACCGCAGCGAACATCTCCGCCGACGAGTAGGAGCGTCGATCAGCGAGGACATAGGTTGGGCCAGACCACGTGCCGTAGTAGGCATCGACGATCGATGACGACGCGAGCGTACCGGCGGTCTTGTCGCTCCCGTAAGCGCCTCTCTGTAGACCGGCGCTGTACCCGCCAGCATAGCCGGCGGTGAGGAGCCGATTGCAGTTCAAGGGCGACCATGGTCGCCGCTCACGCCATGACCACGACAGGTCGCACCGATGCTGCCCGATGCTGTTCTTCTGATCCACGAAGAAAGATCGGGCCTCGGCCAATGCCGCCTTCGCGGCCGGCGGCCTTATGGAGGGGAGCGCGGCATCGATGTCGCTAACCTCACTATCGAAATAACCAGCCGCGAGCGGGGCATCTACCATCAGGAGCCGGGCGGAGCGTACCGCGTGATCGGTGAATAGGCGGGCCGTCCAGTCGCCGCTGTCGTCACCACCGCTGTTGTTGCCGATATCGATGACGAGGGCGGTCGCACCTGCCTGGCGCAGCTCTGTCACAGCGGCGGTCATGTCCTGGAACCAACGCATCCGCGCCGCTTCCATGATCGTCTCGGGGGTGATGGCCCTACCCGCTCGCCGCAGATCTGCCCATGCGTGTAGGCATGAAGCAGGAAAAGCCCTCGCCCGAAACGCCTGAATGCGAATGACGCCCAGCCTGACGCCTGAGCGCACCACCAGGCCGGTGCGGAAGGTCGAGCCAAGGCCGTCAGACACAAGCTGGAAACTGGGGAGTCCTTCGAGCGGAAGGGAGAAGGCAACCGGCGCGGTAGACGCATACCCGAGCGACGCGCATCCCCCGGCAGAGGCGTCAGGGCTGAGGGTCGGTTTCTCCGGCTCTATAGCCTGCGCCGATGCGGCGGCAAGAAGGGGTAGTTCCGACAGATGCCCGTCGTGGAAACCGGTTATGAAGGCGCGGATGGCGTCGGCGGCCTCCGCATCGTCGCTAGCGGACGCGAGCGCTGCTGTCGTCTTCCGATCCAGCGCCGGAAGATCGACCCCGCCAGCACCGGATGCCTTCCATGCCAGATTGGAGTAGCGATCAGTCAGCTCCGTCTTGAGCTGGACATAGTCCTGTTGCCAAGCCCCACGGTCGAATGGCTCGGCCGCGATGGTCGTTCCGGAGAACAGGATGAGAGCAAGCAGCAAGGATATGCGCATCGTCGATCCACGGAAGGCAAACGAGACCGCACGGTAGTGGAAGCTGTGCGACCGGTCTTGGATGTTTGGCGCAATCAGGATGCTACGCGCGTTTCCGGTACTCGGAAGGCGAACAACCCAGCACCGCGTGGAACGATCGCGCGAGATGCGCTTGGTCGCAGAAGCCGCAGTCCGCAGCGACCTGCGCAATGGGAAGGCGCGTTGCCTTCAGCATGTCGGCCGCCTTTTGCACGCGCGAGCGTCGCTGATATTCGCCTGGAGTGCAGCCCAGTTCCCGGCGAAAGGCCCGAGTGAGCGTCGCCGGATGGCAATCGATAACTCGGCACAACGCCGCCACTGATATGACTTGCCCCTGCACGGCATCGATAACCGCGCAGGCGCGCCGCACGATCACCGAAGTGGGAACGGAAGCCCCGGCAAGATCGCGGCCCATCTCGGCGGCGACCTGCCAAATCAAACCCGCGATCGCGCCCCTCGAAAATGCATCGTTCGTTCGGCGTTCCGCGTCGATCCGGGCGGCCAGCTCTCGGATAGGTGTTGAACGTGCTGCCGGGGCCGCACGAAACGGCAGTGTCGTCACGAGATAGTCGAGAAGATCGGCCGCCGGCGTAACGATGATCTTGCGAGCTCCATCAGCCCCAAAACGTTGGGCATGAGGTAACCCCTCCGGGCAAATGAGAGCGCTTCTGCAATCCTGCACGGCAACCCGCCCGCCGATCGTTTCTTCATAACCTCCACCAAGCACGACCGTAAGGCTCGGTGTTGCATGGATATGCGACGCGATGCTGCTATTGGCCGCATAGGTTCGATAGCAGAGGCTTGCAGAATGCGAAGGCTCATCGGTCATTGAGCCATCATATCGCCTGACGGGTTGTTGAGAAGCAGCCCGCCGTGAATCAAGCACATCAAGTGCTTGATTCATCGGAGCCGGGATGCTCACGCACACTAGGGTCGACATCGCCAAGACGGACATGCCCCCATGTAAAGAGTCATCGCGACTCTGTGTATCGCTTGAAGATGTCGAGCGTTCCCATCCAATAGAAGTGCAAATGCCTATAGATGGCTATCGTGGGAAATCCGGATGCCTCGAATCTCAGGAGCGTTCGGCTACCGCCGGCTTCGAGTTCGAAGCTGAGTTTCGTATAGCTCGCGGGCTGATCCGGGAGACGAGACAGCGAGCTCAGATGCGTGAAGCTCAGCGCTTCGCACGGGCGAAATGCCAGCACGACGCCCCTGTTTTCGAATGGAAGATGGTGCATGCCTCGAATGACGATCGCGCTACCCAAGGCCCAGGTCGTATCCACCTCGACGGCGTAGTCGTCGCCACCAAGCCATTCGCGCATACTGCGGTGGCTAACGAGGTGCTTCCAAACCACAGGAGCGGGTTTCTCCAAAACCACTTCTTCGCTGAAGTGGTCGGGAATGTCGCCGCTGTCATCACTTGGTAGGTTCATTGCTCGATCCGCAGTTCGCCATCGACTCGCGTCGCAGCGTGGCCGCCCACCCAAAGACGCTGCCCGTTGACGGCAATATGCACTCGGCCTGAGCGCCCTATCATCGCCCCTGATTGACCGCGCTTTCGTCTTTCAGCAGGAAATCCAGCACCGTGCGTACGTAGGTATCCGTGTGCTCCACGTTGGGCAGGTGGACAGCCGGCAGTATCACCAGGCGCGCACCTGGCACGGTCGCGGCGATGTACTCGCCATGGCTCGCCAGCGTGACCGTGTCGTTTGCGCCAGCGATCACTAGTGTGGGGAGGTGGATGAGCGCAATGGTCCGCCGCATGTCGGAGTCGCGCACCGCCGCATAGGAGCCCGCCAGTCCTACGGGGCTGGTGGAAAGCAGCATGTCGCGGAATGGCTCAATGGCGGAGTGTTCGGCTTCGAGCATATGCGCCGGAAACCAGTTGGCCAGGAACGCCTCCGCCACGGCGGCCATGTCGGGCGATGTCTGCAAGGCGGCGATGCGTGCGTCGAATTCGCTGGGCGGTCCCAGATGGGCTGAGGTATTGCTCAGGATCAGTCGATCGATGCGCTCCGGCGCATGGATGCCCAGCCACTGTCCCACGAAGCCACCGAGCGACAGGCCAAGGAAATGGGCGCGTTCGATGCCGAGCGCATCGAGCAACTCGGTAACGTCGCGGCCCAACCGATCCATCGAATAAGCCCCTGCGGGAGCGTCCGATTCGCCGTGGCCGCGGGCGTCGTAGCGCAGCACGCGAAAGTGCTCGGCCAATGCGCTTGTCTGGCCATCCCACATGTGCAGTGTCGTGGCAATGGAGTTCGACAAGACGAGGACAGGCTTGTTCGCGTCGCCATCAAGGCGGTAGGCCAGGCGGTGTCCATCGCCGGTGGTGATGAAAGTGGTGCTGTTCATGGCGCATCGCTCCTTAGGGTTGGGCAGGTGCCCGGTACGAGAGGGATGCTAAGTGCCGCCGCTTCTGATAAAAATTACAAAGTTCTGAAAACCTTTGTAGGTAATTTGGACATGAGCGCTTTTACCCTGCACGACCTCCAATGCTTCGACGCCGTGATCAAGGCTGGCGGCTTTCAAGCCGCGGCCCAGGTCATGAACCGCTCACACCCCGCCGTGTTCGCCGCCGTCGCCAAGCTCGAGCGACAGCTGGGATTTGTGCTGCTGGAGCGTGGCGGCTACCGCGTGCAACCCACGGCGGCGGGCCGGTCCTTTCATCGCCGTGCGCAAGCGCTGCTGCGCGAACTGGAAAGCCTGCACGCCCACACGGCGCAACTGGCCATGGGCGCGGAAAGCGATCTGCGTGTTGTCATCGGCGACATGTGTCCCGTGCCACAGACGCTGCGCTTGCTGAGCGGCTTTTTTGCGCAACATCCCAGTACCCGGCTGCATCTCCATTTCGAAGCGGTCACGGGGCCGTGGGAGCGACTCTTCAACGACGAAGCCGACCTGATCTTTCATCGCGTGGATAAGCACGATGCGCGCATCGAATGGGTGGATCTGTGCCCGGTGTCGTTCATCCCTGTGGCAGCGCCGGGCTTCCTGCCATTTCGCGCCGGCCGCGCGGTGCGGCCCGAGCATCTGCGTGAACTGACGCAATGCATCATGCGCGATACGGCGCAAAGCCCCGAGTCACGAAGCTACTTTGTGGTGGAAGGCGCGCCGCAATGCACCGTCGCCGATCAACTCATGAAAAAGGAAGTCATCCTGCAAGGCATGGCCTGGGGTCACCTGCCGAACTTCCTGATCGAGCAGGAACTGCGCGATGGCAGCCTGATTTCCCTCGCCGGGCGATACCTGCCTGGTGGCGTGCAAGAGCTGGTAGCCGCCCGCCGCCATGACCGGCCACACGGCCCCGTGGCCAATCAGCTGTGGCAACTTATCCGCGACAAGACAACTCAATGGCGAAGTGCTTTGGCATAGTGGCTCTGATCAGGGGCGATGCTGTAGAGGGCAACGTCAATATTCCCAGCCTCTTCGAAAGAGAGAAGCCTTCCCTGTTTTCTATTTCAATACGACCCCTGGGTGCCAACCGCTCTTGTCCAGGAATGCGTGCGGGTCGTGCATCTGGATGATCTCGCGTATCGCGCGGCGTTTATCGGGAGCATGCTGGTAGTAGGACTTCACGATGCGGTAGCCGACCCAATAGCCGAGATCCCCGAGCTTGTCCGCCGTTGTATTGTCAAACCAGTCAGACAAATCGGTCTTGTCCGTGTCGGCCGCGAACCTGGCCTCGATCTCATTCTCTCGCCCTTTGGTCGACTCCCTGAAGGCTCCATAGGCGACATCGCCAGATATCATTTCGCCCATAAACTCGGCGGCTCCTTCCAACAGGGATCTCTCAAGAACCGTAGGGTGCTCGTTGTTGGAAAGCCCGGGGTCTTGCTGGGAGTGGATGTACTCGTGTGCAGTCACATGCACGAAACGATCGTCGATATTGGGGCTGAGGAACCGCCCGATCGGCGAGCAGATGACCTCCAGGCCGATCTGGACGCCATCCCCCGGGCCGGAGATGGCCAATGGCCTCCCGCGGCCGATGACGATGGTCACCGGGGGCTTCTGCGACTCCGGGTAGACAGCGACAAGTTTGCCAAAGGCGATGTCGAGCCGCTCACGGACGCGAGGCAGTACCGCCATGCAAGCTCTCGCCCCAACATAAAGTTCTGGCCGTGTCGCAATCGCCTGCGCGATGCGTTCGGCCGTCACATTGCGTACCTTCATGAGATGGTGCAGCCCCTCTGTTCCGGGGCCCAGATAGTCATATTGGAGTTGCTCTGCGGTCGGGTGATCGCCGGCGGCGTCATAGATCTTGTAGAAACGTGTGACATCCTCGGTTTGAATCTCGATGCCACTGGCGGGCGAACGTGGCGCGTTCAACACGGCGAGGCTCGTGGGCTGGTCTGCGGCCTGGGCGGCAGAAAGTGCAAGGCAGCAGACTAAAGCGAGACCGATGGATGAGCGGCGGTTCATGTCAAATTCCATGAGCGTAAAGTGCAGTGAATGATTGAGTAGGCATGTCTACTTTTTCGTGATTCTCGAGCCACTTCGCGAAGAAACGGCTTGTCGCCGCGGCCGGGCTACGCGCACTGCAGCTTGCCACGACCCACCTCGCAGCAAGGCCACCCACCCAGAGACTCCGCTCGTCAACGGTAACGTGGACTCGGCCTGAGCGCCCAATCACTCGCCCTGATTGACCACGAAGCGGTAGGGAGCGGCATTCACCGCTGAGCGAAAACGGAGGCTCAGCGGGAAACGCACGCCTCATAGGCCTTATCCAGCGCGGCGCGGGAGTCGCGCGGAAGATAGTCGGACGCTTTAGTGTGCGCCGCCAACGAACCGTTCGTGAAGAAGCCAAGTACCTTCTCAACGATGGCGGGATCTCGCAACACGCGCCGGTGTCCCAGCCCTCGCGTCACCACCAGATGTGCCGACGGCCATGATGCCGTCAATGTGCGCGCATGCGTCAATGGCACTTCCCTGTCGTCCTCATCATGGACCACCAGTAGTCGTTGTTGCTTATGCGCATCGTCCAATGGGGCGATATCCAGATAAGACCACGGATGCCCAAGCCAGCGTTCAACGCGTGCGCGGAATTCAGCGACGACGCGCGCATTCGCACCGATGGCTTGAGCGAAGCCATCGATGGAAGCCACGGGATGCACAAACGGCGCAACGAATACCATGCTTGCTGGTGGTGTCCATCCGGCGCGCAAAGCGAGCGATACGGCGGTGCAGCCGCCGGAGTGGGCGATGATGCCGGCGACGCTGGCTTCGCTCGATGCGATGACCTGCAACGCGTCGGCGAATTCGAAGAAGGTCACCCGGCGTCCACCATGACGGCTCTCGGCGGATGAGCCATGCGATGGCGCGTCGAAAGCGACGACGCGGAAACCCGCTTCGCGCAACGGCAGCACGAACGACTGCAGCTGCCCCGCATGTCCACCCCAGCCATGCAGAAGGATGACCGTCGGCCCTTCATCGCCCCAGGCCCACGCCACCACCTCTCGGCCATGGACGCGGAACGACAGCCGATCACCGCAATCGAGCACGGTCTGATCTGCCGCGCGAGGCGTCGTCCTCGGCGCGGAGAACCATAGGCGATCCATTACTTTTGCCGCATACGACGGGCTGATGGCACCGAGCATGCGCACGCCCACCCGTAACAGACGCTGCCCTGGCAGGATCCAGGCCGGCGTTTCGGAACGTTTGACTGGTGTGCGTGGTGAATGCTGCGCCGTCATGATGATCACGCTTTCCGTGGATGAAGAACCGGGGGCGTTGCGTGATCGACGTTAGCAGTGGTGAGTCATCGGGTAACCGGGCGAGCCGGCCAGATTGATGGGCAAGCTCGCCATCGCATGGCGAGGCGTCAGAACACCGTGACGTCGGCAGTATAGAAACGTTTGCGGAACGCCGCGGGCGTGAGATGCGTTCGCCGCGTGAATAGTCGCGAGAACGTCGCCACATCAAGATAGCCCACTTCGGAAGCCACCTGCGCCACGCTGAGCGTGGTGGTTTCGAGCAGCAGCTTCGCGCGTTCCACACGCAGGTCGTGCAGAAGGTCCAACGGTGAGCGTCCCGTTTCGGCACGGAATTTACGCAGCAACGTGCGGCTGGAAAGATTGAACGCATCCGCCAACGTGTCCAGCCGGTAACGCTCCGCCAGACGTTTCTCAAACCACACGCTCACGGCGCGCGCGAAGGATTCGCGCCGCTTGTGGCTGAAGCGATGGTCAAGATATGTCGCCTGACTGCGCGGGCTGTGATCGATCAGGCTGAACCTGCCGACCGCGCGGGCGAGACTGGTGCCGACGCAATCGCGGATCAGCTGCAGCGCAAGGTCCCCGTACGCCGTGAACGCGCCGCACGTAACGATCTCACCATCACGCACCAGCACGGCATCGGGTACCACTTCCACCTTGGGATAGCGTCGCGCCATTTCCCCGGCGAGCGCCCACGCGGTGGTCGCCTGCCGTCCATCCAGGACGCCGGCTTCGGCGAGCAGCAGGCTGCCGCCGCAAATGGAGGCCACCTTGCGTTGTTCCGCCGCGCGGCGAATAAGCGTCTTCTCTTCATCGAGACCGGCCAGTGCTGCGCTGATCTCCTCGGCATTGTTGAAATCGAAAGCCGGCACCACGAGCAGGTCGAATGGCGTGGGCGCGGTGACGGACAACTGGGCACCGCCCGCCAGGCGTATGAGGCCGGCCTGCGCGCCGATGATGGACACGGAGAACGGCATTGGCGCATCCGGCTCGCGCATGCCGCTGATGCGATTTGCCACGAGCAGGACATCCGAGAGTCCAAGGACCTCGGCGCCCATGCACCCGTCGTAAGCAAGAATGGCGACCCGCACAGTAGTTCCCTTCGATCACTCCAAGCGCCAAGCGTGGCGATTTCGCCCTGCGCGTCAAGCGTTCCGTTGTGCAGACCGTCGCGTCATTGAGCGGAGGGTGACATCGTAAATATCCATCTATTCAATACATTACCTACGATCCCGAACACCTATACCACTGCAACCCTGGCGGCGCCGGCGAAAAGATTGGCGAGATCGCACATGGGTTTTGCGAACACGCGGCGGGATTACCCCTAGATCTGTCGCTGCAGACAAGTGACGGGGCAATGCGGCCAACCTAGGCTGGCATGGATCGATTTCCCCCACCGATCCGACGCGCAAATCCTGTCTGAGAACGCGCGTCGTCCCCTGTCAAAGACAACCCATTCTTCTGTGAGCAGCCATGCCCGAGCGACATGTCGTCAGTACATTCATTTCGCTGGTCGAGAGCGGCCAGTTTATCGACGCACTGCAGCGCTTTTACCATCCCGACGCCATAGTCTGGGAGAACCTCTGGCAGTCACGCATTGGCCTCGACGCGCTAATCGAGAACGAGCGCCTGGTGTTGAACCGCTTCACGACCGTGACGGCGCACGCGGCTCAGGTCGTGGTCGATGGCGATCGCGTTGTCATCAACTGGCGCTTCGAGTTCTCCAGCGACAACGCGCACACCACGCTGGACGAAGTCGCCGTGCAGCAATGGGTCGATGGGAAGATTGTGTACGAGCGTTTCTATTACGATCCAGCGCAGTTGCAGCCCGAGGCCGTCGGTCCGGCGGCCCATGAGGATGCCCGGGAAGCCGCTGCCCAATGAGCGCTGCATTCCTCATTACCGCGTTGCTCGTCGTGGCGTCGCCAGGAACAGGCGCGCTCTACACCATCTCCGCCAGCCTTTCCCGTGGCGTACGCGCAGGCCTTGTCGCCGCGGCAGGCTGCACGCTCGGCATTCTCCCGCACATGCTGGCCACCGTGCTCGGCCTTGCAACGGTGTTCCGCACTAGCGCACTGGCGTTCGAGGTGCTCAAGATCGTCGGTGCCGCCTACCTGCTCTATATGGCGTGGCAGGCGCTGCGTGACGCCCGCATGCTCGAGGTAAAGGATTCTGGCGAGGAACAAAACACGGCGAAGGTCATCGCCTCCGCCGTATTGCTCAATCTGCTCAATCCCAAGCTTCCGGTGTTCTTCCTTGCTTTTCTTCCGCAGTTCGTACCCGCGGACGATCCATCGCCCATCACCACGATGCTCATGCTCAGCGGTGTCTTTATGGCGATGACGTGGGTGGTGTTTGCGAGCTACGGTTGTTTCGCGGCACTGATGCGCAAGCACGTTCTTACGCGACCGTCCGTGCTGACGTGGATGCGGCGAAGCTTCGCTGCAGGCTTCGCGCTACTCGGCCTTCGGCTGCTCGTCAGTCAACGTTAGCTGCGTAGCCTGCCGATGTCGCACGACCAGTTCGCTTTCCAGGCCAGCAGCGTGTCGACCAGCACGGCAGGTCAATCGCTGCAACGAAAAAAAGGAATTTCGTATGAATGTTCGTCACCTCACATGGCTTCTCCTGGTCGCCGTACTAGCAACTCCCCTGCAGGCGCAGCCCGCCGCCCCTTCATTGCGTCTTTATGTTTTGGATTGCGGCCGGATCCATTTTGACGACCTTGCCCAGTTCGCCGATACCGGCGAGTACGATGGAAAACCGGGCGACCTGGCGGCTCCTTGCTTCCTCATTCGGCACCCGAAGGGGGACCTGCTATGGGACGCTGGCTTAGGAGACCGTTTCGCTGGCAACCCCAACGGCACACTGGTTCGCGAAGGTGTTCATGCATTCGTGACCAAGACGTTGCGATCACAGCTCGAAGCTGTGGGGGAGAGTCCCGACGATGTCAAATACATTGCCTTCTCCCACTTCCATTGGGATCACACCGGAAATGCGGGTGCGTTCGCCAAATCGACGTGGTTGTTGAGTCGACGCGAAGTGCAAGCACTGGAAGGCGAGTTGACGCCAGTTGCCGTGCGCCCCGAGAACTTGACTGCCTACAAGCAGGCAAAGGTGGAGCTTATCGATTTGGATCGAGACGT
This sequence comes from Dyella koreensis, assembly GCF_044904565.1. Classification (NCBI taxonomy): domain Bacteria; kingdom Pseudomonadati; phylum Pseudomonadota; class Gammaproteobacteria; order Lysobacterales; family Rhodanobacteraceae; genus Dyella; species Dyella koreensis. The sequence goes on from NZ_JADIKD010000012.1 coordinate 1,000,346, forward strand.
CTTTGGCGATGGCTCGGTGAGCATTCTGCGTGCCAATGGCCATACGGCCGGCCATCAAGTATTGATGCTACGCCTGCCGAAGAGCGGCACGGTCGTTCTCTCGGGCGACCTGTTCCACACCCGGGAGAATTTCGACAAGGGCCTCATGCCGGTATTCAACTATTCCCGGGGCGAGACGTTGGGCTCCATCGACCGTATTCGCCGCATCCTTAAGAATACGGGAGGTCGTCTGATCATCCAGCATGACCCGAAGGACTTCGAAGCATTACCCAAAGCACCGAAGTTCCTCGAGTAAGCATTCAACGCGCTACATGCTTCGAACCCGTCCAGTCGATCATGCCCCTATCTCATAGCCTGGCGCGTGAGTCACAACGGTGCCCGCTGATGGATCAACTGGACTCGCCATGTCATGTCCGTCATGACCCATCGCACGCACTACATCGAGCAGCATCCATGACTAAGCCACGCCTGAAACCCATAGTCGCTGTGGTGAGCCTGACCCTGTCGCTGAGCGCCTGCGGCAAGCACGAAGCCACTTCGGAGCCATCCGCCCCCGCCAAAGGCATCAGCACTGCGACCGCCAAAGCGAGCGGCACCGCCGCAGCGACTGCCTCCAAAAGCTCGTTCGACGTCAGCGAGCTGGATAGCACCATCGCCGCCTGTCAGGACTTCAATGGCTTCGTCAATGCCAAATGGGTAGCTGCCAACCCCATCCCCGAAGATCGCAGTGGTTGGGGCGCCTACGATTCGCTTATCGAGAGCAGCCTCAACATCCAGCACGATATCGTCGATGCAGCTGACAGGAGCGCCGACAGCGCCAAGGCCGCCTCGATCGAGCAGAAGATTGGCTGGCTGTATCGCTCGGGTATGGACGAGGATGCCATCAACGAGGCCGGTCTCGAACCGATCAAGGTGAAGCTGGAGGCGATCGGCGACCTCAAAATCCCTGCCGACGTGGTCGAGTATATCGACCGCAGTTTTAGCGAGGGTGCGCAGCCGCTGTTCCATTTTGGCGCAAACCCGGACTACCGGGATGCCAAGATGCAGATTGGGTACGCCAACCAGGGCGGCCTTGGTCTGCCGACCAAGGACTACTACAGCGACTCCAAATATGCCGATGTCCGCATCGCCTACGTCGCCTACATCGTCAAGCTGCTTCAGCTGGCCGGCGTGTCTGCAGACGATGCGAAGTTACAGTCCGTTGAGGTGATGAAGTTCGAGACCCAGCTTGCCGAGGCTTCGCTTTCGCCAGAGGAAGAGCGCGATCTGCGGAATCAGTACCACTACGTCACAGTAAAAGAGGCTGACAAGATCACGCCGCACTTCAGTTGGCTGAAATTCTTCAGCATGCAAGACCTGGCCACCATCGATGGCTTCTCGCTATCCCAGCCGACATTCTTTGCTCAGGTCGACAAAATGCTCGCTCATGTGCCGATCGAGCAGTGGCAGGCCTATCTGCGCTTTCATGCGATTGATGATGCGGCCAGCGATCTATCCCAGGATTTCCAGGACGCAAAGTTCGCGTTCTACAGTCGCACCCTGACCGGCCAGCCGCAGCAGAAGTTGCGTTGGAAGCGTGTGCTCGACACCGTCAATGCCGATATGGGCGAAGCCTTAGGCCAGCTGTACGTAGCCAAGATGTTCACCCCCATGGCCAAACAGCGCGCCGAAGCGTTGGTCGACCGTGTGCGCAACGCGCTGAAAGTCCGCATCGAGAACCTCGACTGGATGAGCGCCGAGACCAAGGCCAGGGCCATCGCCAAGTGGAACACCTTCCTGCCCAAGATCGGTTATCCAGACAAGTGGCGCGACTGGTCAGGCCTGCAGATCAAGCCGGATGACTACTACGCCAACGTAAAGGCAGCGGCCAAATTTAACTACCGGTACGACATCAGCCACATCGGCAAACCCACCGATCGCAGGGAGTGGGGTATGACGCCGCAGACAGTGAATGCCTACTACAACGCATCTGACAATACGATCAACTTTCCGGCCGCCATCCTGCAGCCACCGTTCTTTGACACCAACGTTGACGATGCGATCAATTACGGCGCGATCGGTGCGGTGATCGGTCATGAAGCCAGTCACGGTTTCGATGATGAAGGCAGTCAGTTCGACGGCGAGGGCAACAACAAGAACTGGTGGAGCAAAGAGGATCGCGCCAAGTTTGACGCGCGCACCGACAAGCTGGTTCAGCAGTTCAACGCGTATGCGCCGATCAAGGACAAGCCTGCTGTTCATGTCAGCGGCAAGCTCACCCTGGGCGAAAACATCGCCGATCTGGCAGGCTTGAACGTGGCCTACGACGCGCTGCAAGCGGCACTGGAGAAAAGCCCGGCGGATTCAGCACGGAGAATCGACGGCTACACCCAAGATCAGCGCTTCTTTCTCAGCTGGGCGCGCATTTACCGCTCCAGCATGCGCGAGAAGAAAGCCCTGCTCTACGTCAATACCAACGTACACGCACCGCCCGCGCTGCGCGCTATCGGCGCGCCCTCGAACATGGAAGCATTCGCTACTGCATTCCAGTGCAAGCCGGGCGATGTAATGGTTCGTGCGGGCAATAGGCAAGTGAAGATCTGGTGAGGCTTTCATCGCGGCCGTACCCAAGCTACGGCTTCGAGCACAACCACAGACTTACTTACGCTCGGGAAGCGAAAGCCCTGCCCTGGCTTGATAAGGCGCGAAGCTTCATTACAACACCATCCGATAGCACAGCACGCTGAGCTATCGGCCGCCCGCACTGGAAGCGATCCCGATCCACAGACCTCAACCCAACCTGCGGCCTGCGGCTCGCCGCGCAAACTAACTTGGCATCTGGACCAGTCAATGCGGGCCAGTCAGGCAAGTGCCGATAGTTGGCTCTGGCACTGTATATATGTGAAGGGTTAGCGCGGCTACTATGCCGAACGCCCCAGGCTTTTCCCCACGCAACCCTTAATTGCTTTTGCACCCATCACGCACGGGTGCGAGAAACCGCTATGTCCAAAAATCTCCGCCGCTTTGTGCCCGTGTTAGCTGGAAGCCTGTTGCTGGCCTCATGGGCCGTTTGCAATGACGCGCACGCTAAACTTGTAGTCGCGGCGGATTCCGTCGATGCCAACATGGCTACTGATATTCTCCCTTGCCATCGGTATGACGGCATGCAGCCGCAAGGCACCACCAATCCGGCCATCAGCACCTGTGAAACCATGTCGCCGGATTGGGGCAAGTTTCGCGAAAGGTTGGCCGAGCACGGCTGGCTGATTCAAGGTGGCATCACTCTGGGCGGAACCTTCGACCTGCTGGATCATGGCGCGCATCCCCAGCTTTACATCGGGCAAAATCCCACTTACCGGGCTAACGGGTATGTAGCCGCTACCTACGATCTATCCCGGGTGGGTTTTGCCGGCGCTTCGCAACTGGTGTTCAATGCGAACGTGCAACGGTTCTCGTACGCCGGGGAAAATCCAACCGGTTTCGCCATCAACAGCCTCTATGTCAGTCAGCGCTTCAACGACGGGCGCGTGCAGTTGCAATATGGCTTTGAGGAGCTAGGCAACCAGTTCTATGGTTTTGCACTCGGCACCAGTTCGACGACATCGCCGGCCGGTGTCGGAAGTTCCATCCCCTACCAAGTCGGCTTCATCTTCAACAAGACGGCACCCGAGATCAACCTGCGCCTGGCTTCGGCCAACAAGCACTTCTATGAGCGGATCGGCGTGACCCGCAGTGTGGATCCCGAGGGAGCGCAAGCGGATTGGGACCACAATAATTTCCTGGGGCTGAAGTGGCATATTCCCGGCGCCAAGGCGCTCCTCATCAATGAGTTGGGCTACCAGGTCGAAGCCGCTCCCAGCCAACGGATGATATGGCTGCGACAGGGCGTGATGTACAACGAAAGCCGTATTTCAAGCTTCCATGGAGGCTATGCGGATGGCAACTATGCCTATTACCTGGTCGGCGACTATCAGTTGTTCCAGGCCGATGCGGCAAAGCCGTATCGAGGTTTTTACGTCAATGTAAAAGCCGACTATGCGCCACCCGATCGTAACGTCTATACCGGAGATATCGGCGCCACGTTGTACGTACTGGGTCCTTTCGGACAGCCCGAGGATGCGCTCGCGCTGGGCTATACCTTCAATCGATTGAGCCGCTCCTACCAACGCATGCAACAGGCAAGCGGGATCGCCGCTGTGGACTACAGTCGCAACTATGCGCTGTCCTATGTCTACCGTGTGACGCGCGGCGTTTATCTCTCCAACCAACTGAGCTATACCGTCAACCCCATTCCGGCGCCGAAGCAGCCGGAAGCTTTGACGTGGATGAGTTCGTTGTCGCTGTCTTACTGAATCTGGTAGTCGACCCATCCAGATAGGATCTTGCGTGGGCCTGCCGGGTTGGATGTGCATCCACTCGATACCGTGTCGCTGTGCCCATCTGCCCCGTTCCAGCAGCACCTTATTTCAGACCGTGGAAAATCGATGAAGACGCTGATAATCGCCATCGCGTTGACCCTGTCCATCGGGACGGCAACCGCCGAAGGTTCTCCTGCGGCAACCATCGATACTGCGCTGGCATCGTTTGCCGGTCCGGCGGATGCGCCAGGCTGCGCGGTCGGCGTACAAAGCGGAAACAGCGCACCGGAGTTTCGCGCTTTCGGGACGGCCGATCTGGAACATGCGGTGCCGATCGGCGCCGATACCGTGTTCGAGGCGGGCTCCGTAAGCAAGCAGTTCACCGCGGCGGCAACGCTGGTCCTGGTGAGCGAAGGCAAGCTGTCGCTGGATGAAGACATCCGCAAATACCTTCCAGAGCTGCCCGACTATGGGCACCCCATCACCATTGCCGAGCTGCTGGGACATACCAGCGGATTGCGCGATTGGGGCGACATCGAAGCGATCGCCGGCTGGCCGAGAGCCGATCGCATTTATGAGATGGCGGATGTGCTGCATATCACCGCCCGGCAACGCGCGTTGAATTTCAGTCCGGGCACGGCCTGGTCGTACACCAACACCGGCTTCAACTTGCTGGTGCTGATTGTGCAGCGGGTAAGCGGCGTCGGCTTCGTGGATTTCACCCGCGAGCATCTGTTCAAGCCATTGGGCATGACCCATACCCAATGGCGTGACGATTTCCGTCGCATTGTCCCTAACCGGGCCGTTGCCTACGAGCGCCTATCCGACGGTGTTTACGAGCAGCTGATGCCATTCGAAAACACCTATGGCCACGGTGCCCTGCTGACCACCGTGAGCGATCTGCTGCGCTGGAACCAGGCGCTGACCGAGGAGAAACTGGGGGCCTCGGTGACCAAGGCCTTGCAGACACGCACCTTGCTGTCGGATGGGCGACCCACGGTGTATGCGCGCGGTTTGTTTCTGGGCAGCTATCACGGCCTGAGCGAAATCTTCCATGACGGCTCCACGGCGGGCTATCGCGCATGGCTTGGGCGTTATCCCGGCCAGCATCTGTCGATCGCCCTGCTGTGCAATAGCGGCGATGCCATTCCCGCCAACTATGCGCACGCCATCGTCGATCGCTACCTGCCTGACGCCAAGCCGGAGCCCAATCGCTTCAACTCCACTCCACCCGCGAGCCTTGCCGGCATCTACGCCAGCGAACGCGACGGCAGCCCGCTGAAACTGAGCTTCCACGATGGCAAATTGCGCGCTGGCAATGGCCTGATCGTCATGGCCGGACCGCGCGACGCTCTGGCGTTCGAGCGCAAGGATGGCAGGGTCGCCATGACCGGAGCAGTCGTTGCAGGCGGACGGATTCGTATCGATCGCGAAGGCGATGCGACCTTTTTTACCCGGCAGCAAGCGTACTCGCCCACGCCGGGGGAGCTTGCACACATGACAGGCCGCTTTCATAACGCGGAAGTTCCGGTGACGTATCAGATCACGGCCGCGAAGAATGGCTTGCAGGTTATCGCCGAAGACCGCCCAGGCCAGACCCGACTGTTTGTCCCCGCTTACGCGAACGCTTTCATTGCCGGCGACACGGTATTGCGGCCGGTGTTCAATGCTCAAGGAGATGTGACGGGTATTCGGGTTTCCGATGATCGCGTGTGGGACCTGCCGTTCGACAGGCTGCCCACGACGCGCTGAACCTGTTGGCCGTCAATTGGCCAGCTGATCGACGACCATGTCCAGCAAGGCCCTCAACCGTGCGAGCCGGCGCATATCACGGTGATAGCCCATCCAGATTTCCCGCACCGGCGGTTCTTCACCCAGATCGATGCGCTGGAGTTGCCCGATGGCGTCACCCAAAGGTCGCGGCAACACGGCTATCCCCGCGCCCTCCACGCACATACGCGCCTGCACCGAGCGCGAATTGCTGCGAAAGACCACGCGCGCTTTTGGCAGCATGTGCTGCAGCCAGGTGACTTCCGGCATACCGCCAAACGCAAGATTCATCACCAGCAAGGCCGCGTCCTTGCCATCGCCCGGCACCGGGTGTGGATGATCCATCGACACGTAGACCCCATAAGGCATGCACAGCAGCTTGCGGGAAACCACATCCGGCTCGTCGAACGGCTGGATGCGAAACGCCAGGTCGGCCTCCTGCCGTGACAGGCTGAAAAGCCGCGAGTCGGTCAGCAATTCCACGCTCACCCGCGGATACTTCGCGGAGAACCGGGCGGTGACCGGCGTCAGCACATATTCGGCGAACCAGTCCGCCGAGGTGATGCGCAACATGCCGTCGAGCTCTCGTCCCTTGCCGGCAAGCTGACGCTGAAAGGCGAGCGCCTCTTCCTCCATGCGCTCGGCATGGCCGAGCACGAGCGAGCCCTCATCGGTCAGCACGAAACCATCCTTGGTGCGCTGCAGTAGCTGCTGTCCAAGCGCCTGTTCCAGCGCCTGCAGACGCCGCCCCATGGTGGGCTGACTCTGTCCCAGTTTGCGCGCGGCGCCGCCCAATGTTCCCTCGCGGGCAACAGCAAGAAACACGCGCAGATCACTCCACTCCATGAACGCCCTTTCCTTAGTCGAAATCACGAATTTGTCACCATGAAGCGGCGCGCGCCTCATTCAATTATGCATGGAAGCCATACACATCTTTCGATCAACATGCGGAATTTTTTGTCGTAGCGTACGCGCCCACTCGCCGCCCCAGCGAGTCTGCCCGCTCATTCGATGTGTGCGGCAGCACGCTTTCGATCCGTATCGATCCCGCTGCTCCATCCCATCCCAAGGAAACGCAATGAAAGCCATGATGCGCAGGACGCTCCCTCTTTGTCTGATGCTCTCGTTGACGGTTTCATATGGCGGCACCGCGACTGCCGCTATTCACTCATCACACGGAAGTGTGGTGACGCCGGCGACCACGAAGATCGCCACCAAAGCTTCCCTGGCAATGGCCGCGCTTCCCGTCGGTGTCACCTTGCGCGACATCGACGGCGGCCCGCAGTACTTCACCAACAAAGATCCACGCAGCGCCTGGATGGACAGCCACATCATGCTGGGCGCATGGATGGAGCAGCCGGCCGACGCCACGCAGGTGGGTTATGCCGTGGCGATGGGCAACAACATCTATTGGAACCTCGGCGGCAAGGCCGGCGATCCGGAGCAGTGGCGCGCCGACTATGACGTGATCCGCGCGGCAGGCATGCACGTTTCCGCGCCGGACACCACGCCCAACAGCGGCACCGAAACGGTGGTCTACGACGGCTGGGACGAGGCGGACATGCAGTACGGGTCGGGCGCCAATGGCTGGAACCCCGCCGCGCCCAATGCCAACCAGGACGACTGCATCCCCGCAGGCAGCGAATGCGGATACACCGTTGCGAAATGGTCCTACTCAGGTCAACCCGGCAGCTATGGTTCACCGGGCTATCCCATCGACAGCATGGCCAAGCATCAAGGCTACGGCAAAGGCGTGCTGTTCTGGATGTGGGATTCCGAAGCAGCGGTTTTTCTTGGCTATTCGGACATCCTTTCGGCGGACAGCTATTGGATGACCGATCCCGACCTGGAAGCGAATTCCCAGGGCGGCTGCGCGTTCTTCCCCCACAGCGAAAGCATCTGCTATGGCGCGAATCCCGTCGGCCTGACTCGCGCCCAGCGCGCGTTGCCCGCCAACTACGCGTTCAACGTGGCGCGGCTGCAGACGCTGTCCAACACGCTCAATCATCAGTCGAAGCCGGTGGTAGTCGATGTGGAGACGGGCTGCCCCATCTATGGCGGAACGGAGTGCATCACGCCCGCGGCGATGAAGGCAGCGGCCATGCACGGCCTGATCGCTGGCGCGCGCGGCATCCTCTGGTTCCAGCACAACTTCAGCGGTCCTTGCACCGACTACACCACACTGATCGACGGCTCGGATCCCAGCAGCGACGATTACAACTGCCAGCAGACCCCGGGCGTCACCATCCACGACCTGGTGTTGAACATCAAGGCGTTCAACCAGCAGGTGAACAGCGTCAACAATGTTCTGTTGTCGCCATTCGCCGATGGCTACGTCAGCCACACGGGCAATGTCGCCGCGATGGCCAAGTACGATGGCAGCCATTTCTACGTATTCGCCGCCTCCGGCACGCCGGCAACGCCGCCGCCGGCGAATCAGTCGGTGACATTTACGGTAAAGAGCTCCGGCGCGACCAAGGTCACCGTCGTCAATGAGGGACGCACGCTCCCCCTGGTCAATGGCACGACGTTCACCGATACCTTCGCCGACGCCAACGCGTATCACATCTACCGCATGGACTAACCATCCTGCCGCCGCTTCAGGCAGTGCTGTCGATCACCTGGCAGTAACCCCTGCCCGTTCGGCTGAGTCAGCGAATCGGGCCGGGGCCTTTTTTATCCCACATCTCCATTCACAACCGAGACCATCCATGTCGACCAGCAAGACCGCGCATGTCCTGGCACGAACTCTTTCATTGGCTCTGATCGTCGCCTGGGCAGGACCGGCCCTGAGTGCACAGGGCATCGTCGATCATGTGAATGCGGAGGCCGCCAAAGGCGCCATCGCTATCCATCCACTGCGCGCCAACGTGTGGGAGCTGGAAGGATCCGGCGGCAACATCACCGTGCTGAGCGGTCCGGATGGCAAGTTTATGGTCGATGCCGGCATCGCCTTGTCCAAGGCGGCCATGCAGGCGAGCCTGTCCAAGCTCGGCCCTGCGCCGGTCAAGTATGTCGCCAATACCCATTGGCACTGGGATCACTCCGACGGCGATGCATGGCTGCACGAAGCGGGCGCCACGATCATCGCCACCCCGCAGACCGTCAGCCACCTCACCCAGGCATCGCGCGTCTCGGAGTGGGATCACACCTTCCCTGCCGTCGCTGCGGACGGCGTGCCGTCAGTCAGGCTGACCGACGACAAGACTTACACGATGAATGGCGAGTCCGTGGTGGTGCGGCCGCTTATGGCGAGCCATACCGACGGCGACATCGCTGTCTACTTCAAGCAAGCCGATGTCCTGGCGACGGGCGATACCTTCTGGAACGGCATTTACCCGTTCATCGATCATGAGCACGGCGGCGGCATCAACGGCACCATCGCCGTAGTCGACTCGTATCTGAAGTTCGTTACCGACAAGACGATCATCGTTCCGGGACATGGCGCGGTGGCGGACCGCAAACAGCTGCTCGAATACCGTGACATGCTGATCGCCATCCGTGATCGCGTCGCGGCGCTCAAGCACCAGGGCATGACGGCAGCCGAGGTTGTCGCAGCCAAGCCCACCGCGGCATTCGACGCCAAGTGGGGGAAGTTCATCGTGACGCCGGAGTTGTTCACGGAGCTTGTCTATGACGGCGTGTAAGCGGCTCCAGATGGACGTCCTCGAACGACGCAAGGCATGCTGTCGTCCTCCCGTATCGGCAAGAAAACACTTGAGGCCGCTATTGCTCGCGGCGGCCATCGCCTTCGCTCCGATGATCTGGTGTCAGGAGATCGCGAGCCCGGCATCACCAGAGGGGCTGGCCTCCTCCATCAGCGCCGCAGCGGATTCCGCGCATGCATTCGATTTCAGCGAACTGGACAGCACCATCAGCGCCTGTCGCGACCTGAATGGTTTTGTCAATGCGAAATGGTTCGCCACGCATCCGATTCCGCCCGATCAATCCCATTGGAGCGTCGGCACCGCACTGGCTGAGCGCTCGCTCGCCATTCAACGGAACATCGTCGAGTCTGCTGCGGCCAACGCCGGCAGGGTCACGGCAAGTTCGATCGAGCAGAAGATCGGATGGCTGTATCGCTCTGGCATGGATCAGGCGGCGCGCGACAAGGCCGGGTTTGACCCCATCAAGCCACTTCTGGCGGACATCGCATCGCTGCGGGTACGCAGCGATATCTCCGGCTATATCCGCGCCCACTATCTCGAAGGTGGCATGATTTTTCTCTTCGGCGCCAATGCGGATGCCAAAGATGCGAGCAGGCAGATTGCGGTAGCGCAACAGGGCGGCCTTGGCCTCCCCACGCCCGCCTACTACGCTGAGGACAGGTACACAGACCTTCGCAGGGCATACTCCGAACACATTGCGAGAACACTCGCACTCACTGGCATAACTACTGCCGACGCGGAAGAACAAGCTTCGGATGTACTGGCGCTTGAAACGGCGCTGGCCAGGGCTTCACTCACTCCCTTGCAGCTACGCGATCCGACTCGTCAGTACCATTTCGTCACCGTGCTAGAAGCGAGCAAGATCACTCCACATTTTGACTGGAGCGCCTTCTTCACCGCGCAACATGCGACCGTCAACCAAGGCTTCTCGATAGCGCAACCAGGGTTCTTCGCCCAGTTCGACCACCTGCTCGCGACGGCACCCATGAAGCAGTGGAGAGCCTACTTTCGCTTCCATCTCATCGAAACCGCCTCGCCTTATCTAAGCACGGCATTTGAAGACAATCACTTCGATTTCCGCGGCAGGGTCCTGGCTGGCCAGCCACAGCAGCAGCCAAGGTGGAGGCGCATGCTCGATAACATCAACGCCTTGATGGGCATGGCGCTAGGCAAGCTGTACATACAGCAGAACTTCTCGCCAGATACCAAACAGCAGGCCGAACAACTGGCCACCGAGATAGGCGCGGCGCTGAGGCAGCATATCGAACAAGCCGACTGGATGAGTGCCGTCACAAAGAAGAAGGCGCTGGATAAGTGGAGCAAAGTACTGCTCAAGATCGGCTACCCTGACGACGCACACTGGCGAAACTGGGATGACCTCCAGCTCACCCCGGATCGCTACTACGGCAACGTCATGGCCATTAACCTGTTCAACTACCAATATGAGATGGCCAAGATCGGCAAGAAGACCGACCGCAACGAATGGATCGTGACGCCACAGCGGATCGACGCCTTCTACGAAGCGAGCACCAACGCCGTCAATATTCCCGCTGGATTTTTGCAGCCGCCCTATTTCTATCCCGGTAGCGACGACGCCATCAATTTTGGTGCGATCGGCAGCTTCATCGGTCATGAGTTCACCCACGCCTTCGATGACGAAGGCAGCCGCTTCGACGGCGACGGCAATCTAACCGACTGGTGGACGCCTCAGGATAGACAAGCCTTTACGGCACGCACCGCCAGGCTGGTGGAACAAGCCAGTGCGTTCGCGCCGATCAAGGACAAGCCGGATCTTCATGTCGATGGTGCGCTGACCCTGGGTGAGAACATGGCCGATCTTGGTGGCGTCAGCATCGCCTATGACGCCTTGCTTACTGCGCTGGAGAAGAGCCCCGGCGGGGCCATGGCCATCATGAGCGGCTACACACCCGAGCAACGTTTTTTCATGGCCTGGGCCCGCAACTGGCGCAACAATATCCGCGATAGAACGCGCGAAATGGCGCTCCACAGCGACCCTCACGCTCCGCCGGCGTTTCGCGCCAATGCACCAGCGTCCAACATGACGGCTTTCTCGACGGCGTTTCAGTGCAAGGTAGGTGATCAGATGGTTCGCTCAGGCGATCAGCAAGTGAAGATCTGGTAGATGCGAGGGCTGGCTTCCCGCCTGAAACCCTACGGCCTCGATATGTCTGCCGGCTATGGAGTTGCTGATCCGCATGACTGAATTGAATGGCATTCGTGTTTTGATCACCGGCGCGACCAGCGGCCTGGGTGCCGCGATGGCCGCAGCGCTTGCGGAAGCCGGGGCACGGGTAATGGTCACTGGTCGCGACAAGCTGCGAGCCAACGCGACCGCCAGGAAGCTCGGTTCAGCAGTCATCTCGTGCCCGCTCGATGTGCGCGACGAGCGATCCGTCGCCGACTGTGTGGCCAGGGCTTGCGACACATGGGGCGGCGTCGACATGCTCGTGAACAACGCAGGCATCGGTATGCGGACGGTCAATCCCCGCTTCATGTCGGAACCGCAGCCCTTCTGGAAGGTGACCCCCGCGGGGTTCCACGACGTCGTGGACACCAAGCTCACAGGCTGCTTTCTGATGGCGCGCGAGGTCGTTCCGCTGATGCTCCGCAACGGTGGTGGGCGTATCGTCAATATATCGATGAATCAGCAGACCATGGTGCGCCAGGGTTTCGTGCCCTATGGGCCCGCGGGCGCAGGTGTCGAAGCGTTGTCGCGCATCATGGCGGCGGATCTGGCAGGCAGCTCGGTGACGGTAAATCTGTTGCTTCCAGGCGGCCGGGGAACCTTGAGCGAGATGGTCCCCGACGATGTTCCCACCGAAATCCGGGCTCGGCTGCAGGCTCCCGCCATCATGGGGCCACCCATCGTCTGGCTCGCCTCCAAGCAGGCCGCTGGCGTGCACGATCGTCGCTTTGTCGCGACAGAGTTTGATGCCGACCATATGGTCTGGCCAGTATGTCAGCCTGGGTCGCCACGGTAACAACCATTTCCAGCCAAACAATCAAAGAGGCTCCGCTATGCGCGCGCTTGTCTTTCAACATGCCGGTGAGGCAGAAGACGTATTACAGCTGTCCCGGCATTCGATACCTGATCCCATGCCTGGCGAAGTCAGGGTCAGAGTTACCGCGCGACCCATTCAACCCGCGGATCGTTTTTTTATACGCGGGCAATATCGAATCAAACCGACCTTCCCGCAGATCGCCGGCCTGGAAGGAACCGGCGTGGTGGATACGAGCAACGACCCTGCGTTTCATGCCGGAGAGCGCGTCGCCTTTCGCTGGTCGGGAACGTGGGCGGAGTACGTCACCGTTCCCGCGGCGCGCCTGATTCGCGTACCCAGCGACGTAAGCGATGACGATGCCTGCCAGATCGCCCTGAATCCGATCACCGCCTGGGCCTTGCTTGAAGGGGCGCAGGCTGGTCCGGGCGACTGGATCGCGCTTACCGCCGGTGGCTCCACCGTATCGGCGCTTATCGCTTTGCTCGCGCGTGCCCGGGGTATCCGCGTCATCAGCCTGGTTCGCGGTGACGTAGCGCGCATGGCAACGAAATCAAACGCCGATATCACGCTTTCGGTGGATGAGCCGGATTTCCCGGCCAGTATTCTCCAAGCGACGGAATCGGTGCGCATAAGCGCGTTGCTTGACAGTGTGGGGGGCGCCAATACGGCCAAGCTATTTGGCGTGCTTCGCCCTGGCGCGCGCGTGGTTGCCTATGGTGCGCAGGATGCCTCGGCTATACCCGTCACCAATGCCATGCTGGTTTACCAGAACCTGACCTGGGTCGGGTTCGGCATCGACCACTGGCTGGGCGGCATTTCAGCCGACCAATACAACGCCATGCTGACCTCCCTTTGGCAGCTGATCCGCTCAGGCTCCCTTCCACTCCCCGTTGCCGGTCGCTATCCGCTGGAACAGGCGCGCGAGGCACTGCAAGCGGAATCCAACCCGGATCGGCTGGGAAAGGTGTTGCTCATCACCTAGAGAGTGTTTCTTCGCCCGTCGGCTTACACCATGTGGCGAGCAGATCGACGCGCCTGCTCGTGGCCTGCTGAGCGCTTCATGGGTATACCAAGTGCTTGGCCGGCTTGCCGGCGACATACTTGAGCCATCAAGCCCGATGCGGATATCCCGAGTGCCAGGCTACAAATGGGGATCGTAAATGCCCCGATGTACTTGCATACAATCTCGTAGCTTTCCGGCTGCACAGCCCATTCCTTGGCTGAAGGATCGACATGGGACTCCCATGGTCACTTGGCACGGTTCCGCCGATTCTGGCCCGGCTCGACCGCGGCCGGCCAGGTATGGAGCCGTGTTTGAAGATGCTATTGCGGAGCGTGATAGCGAGCGCTGCACTGTTCTGCGAGCAGGCGTTATCCGATGAGATTGACGATCAAAAGGCCAACCTCATTCGAAAAGGTGTAACCCCTGCCTTGGTGTACGACGGAAGCGCTGTCGCAGATACCTCTGGCGGTATGCGAACAGGCACTGCCTATGTCGGCAATCTACGATTGCAGCTTGCGCTGGATGGCAACCGACTGCTTCGCGCGCCAGGTTGGACGGCCTTTTTCCAGGTACTTTCGATACACGGCGGCCAACCAAGCAACTTCATCGGAGACGCTCAGGGCGTTAATAGCTACGCGGCAAAGCCGGCATTGCGACTCTACGAAGCATGGGGACAGTACAGCTCGCCGAACGGACATTGGTCGTTTCTCGCCGGCCGATATGATCTCAACTCAGAGTTCTATCGCCTTGCGTCCAGCGGTCTCTTCTTGAACAGTTCGTTCGGCATGGGGCCCGAGTTCTCTCAAAGCGGCATCGGTGGACCATCCATCTTTCCCGATACCTCATTCGGGGCCAGGGTTACCTTCAAACCCACCCCAGGCATTCTGATTCGCACGGCGATCATGGATGGAGTACCGGCCAATCGGGCTGAGGGGCAGACCCGATTTCCTGGTCAAAAAGAAGGTCTACTGTTTGTCTCCGAGATCGCCTTCCTGACTCGCCCGGGGTCAGATGCTTCACAGGGCATCGCCAAATACCGCGTTGGTCGCGGTGCGAACTTCCCCGCTTACGACGACAAGATCGCCATCGGAGCCTGGCACTACACCGGCACCTTTCGCGATCTGAGTCTCGTCGACAACAAAGGACGTCCTTTGCAGCACGAAGGCAGCAGCGGTGCTTATGTCCTCATAGACCGGACCCTGTTCAGGTCGTCCACCGATCCCAAGGCACGGCTATCGGGCTTCCTGCAGTACGGCATCGGAGACGGGCGAATCAATCAGTTTGGCTCGTACGCCGCCGCGGGCCTTACCGCCTCCGGATTCTTGATAAGCAGGCCGGACGATACGTTTGGCATCGCTTTCACCTCTGCACGGAATGGATCGCACTACATCGACTCACTGAACACGCAAGCGATCCCAACGACACACGCCGAGACTTCCATTGAGGCCACCTATCTTTTGCAGGTGAATCCGAGGTTGGCGATACAACCGGATATTCAGTACGTGATTCATCCTGGCACGAGCTCGACGAGAGCAAATGCAACCGTTCTCCAGGTGCATTTTCAATGGATACTGTAACCAGCCCACCTGGCGTGGATGCCCCATCATGGCCTTTGTGAATGCATTTCTTTTTTCACACCGTGATGCTCCAGCTGACCAACTGGCGCCTCCTTGTGCCCATCAGCCCGAATCAAAGCAACATGCCGATAACCACTATGGCCATGGCCGCCGTGGCTAGCCAGCCGAGCCAGCGCAAGGCGCCCTGGATGGCGAAATGCCCCATCACGGCGCGGTGGGTAGCCACCCACATGATGCCCACCATCAGGGGAACGGAGATCACACCGTTGATCACTGCCGACCAGAACAACATGCGGATGGGATCCAGAGGCGAGAGGCTCAGCAACGTGCCCAGCACGGTCGCGCCGATGATGATCAGGTAGAACAGCTTGGCGTCCGCCGGTTTGCGTCCGAGCCCGGATTGACGGTCGAATGTTTCGGCAACCGCATAGGCCGCCGACCCGGCGAGGATCGGCACCGCCAGCAAGCCCGTGCCCACAATGCCGGCGGCGAAGAGCAGCGAGGCAAAGCGTCCCGCCAGCGGCCTGAGCGCCTGCGCCGCTTCGGCCGAGGTATTGATATCGGTGATGCCATGCGGATGGAGTACCACGGCCGTCGTCAGCATGATGAAGAAGGCCACCACGTTGGAATAGAACATGCCGATGTCGGTATCGAAGCGGATCCGCTCAAACGCGGCACCAGCCTGTTCGGGGGCTGCCTCCAGCGGCGACTGATCCGCCGCACTCTCCTCTTCCTCCGCCTCCTGCGACGCCTGCCAGAAGAACAAATACGGGCTGATGGTTGTGCCGAACACGGCAACGACGGTCACCAGATAGTCGTGCCCCGAGTGACGCGACGGCCACCACTGGGTGGCTACCTCGCGCCAGGGTACGTCGATCACCAGCACGGTCAGCACATAGGCGAACAGGCTCAGCGTGAGCAGCTTGAGCAAGGGTGCATAGCGCGGAAAGGGAATCACCACCTCAAGCGCCAGCGACAACAATGCAAAACCCAGCGCGTATACGGCAGATGGCCCACCCACGAGAAGGGTCAGAGCCGCCCCCATCGCGCCGATGTCCGCGGCGAGATTGATGATATTGGCCAGCAACAAGAGGCTGACCAGTGCGAGCACCAGGGGCTGCGGGAAATGCAGGCGCATATTGGCTGCCAACCCACGCCCAGTCACGCGGCCCACATGAGCGCAGATCGTCTGGATGCCGATCATCAACGGCAACGTAAATAGCGTGGTCCACAGCGTGGTGTAACCAAACTGGGCGCCGGCCTGCGAATAGGTGGCGATGCCGCTCGGGTCGTCATCCGCCGCCCCGGTGATGAGGCCGGCGCCAAACCGGCGAAGCCAATGCCGGGGTTGCGCCCGAACGGGAGCAACCGCGTGGTCGATGCCAGGTGTCTCTGCCAAGGTGCCGCCCCTGTTCCGGTATCAATCGCTGGCACGCTAACGCTTTTTGCCATCGCGAAATTGACGCTCATCAATCATGGCATCGATCGGGCCTTTAGTTGATCACGATCAAGATCGCCTGCCCCTGGCCCGCGCACGCTGTCGCCACATTCTTGTGGGGTGGCAGTCATGGGTCGGCTCGATGGCAAGGTGGCGCTGGTGACTGGTGGCGCGCTGGGGATTGGCGCCGCATGCGCCACCCGCCTGGTTGAAGCAAATGCGCGCGTGGCCATCGTCGATCGGCTCGATGACGAAGGGCAGAAGCTTGCCGCGAAGCTGGGGGACCCTGCCCGCTACTTTCATGCGGATGTCACGAAGGAATCCGAGGTGGCGCAAGTGATCGCCGACATCGTCCATCGGTTTGGCCGGCTGGACGTACTGGTCAACAACGCCGGCATCTCGGGGGCGAATAAACCGACCCATGAACTCACTGAAGCCGAGTGGGACCAGGTACAGGCCGTCAACGTCAAAGGCGTGTTCTTTTTCACCAAGCACGCCATAGCGCCGATGCGCGCCGCGGGTGGCGGCAGCATTATCAACCTGTCGTCCATCTACGGCCTCGTGGGCGCGCCCGACGTCCCGCCGTATCACGCCTCCAAGGGGGCGGTGCGGCTCATGAGCAAGGTCGACGCCCTGTACTACGCCGCCGACCGGATCCGGGTGAATTCGATCCACCCCGGTTTCATCTGGACACCCATGGTGGAGCACCACCTCGCCACGCTGGGCGGCGACCCGGAGCAGCACCGCAAAGACGTTGGCGCATTGCACCCGCTCGGCCACATGGGCGAGCCGGATGACATCGCCTGGGGCGTCGTCTATCTGGCTTCCGACGAATCGAAATTCGTGACGGGAAGCGAACTGGTCATTGACGGCGGCTACAGCTGCCACTGATCACTTAAGGAGCACCGCTATGTTCAAGCACATTCTGTTGCCGACCGATGGTTCCGAGCCGTCGTTGCGCGCCATCGATATCGGCATCGCGCTGGCCAAATCACTGGGGGCCCAGGTGCATGCCCTTTACGTCGCAACGCCGTTTTCCGCGGTGACTTACTTCGCTGAAGTGATTCAAACGCCCGCGGAGCCGGCTTACGTCCAAGGCGTCGTGAAGCTGGCGGAACGCTGTCTTGAAGAAGTCCGCAAGCGCGCCAATGCCGCCGGCGTTGCCTACGACGGCAACTACACCTTCGACCATCGCCCCTACACGGCCATCGTGGGCGAGGCCACCAAGCGCCAGTGCGACCTGATTGTCATGGGGTCTCACGGCCGAAGGGGCCTGGACCGGCTCATCCTTGGCAGCGAGACCTACAAGACGATGCTGAGCACCGACGTTCCCGTACTGGTGTGCCACTAGCTGCGAACCGGAGACGGATCATGCCGCTTGTTGATCCTGGTCAAGTCATGCCGCCGGGCGCGGCGTAAAACAACATCGTCGGTGTCGCTGACACATGTCGGCCATCCCGTATTTCGTGATCACCGGAGACCGCATCATGACCGCTCCCACCACCCAGCCGCCCAGCACCGAAACCACGCCCCCGCTGCTGACCGGCGAGCACTGGATCGAAACGCTGAACGACGGAAGCCACGTGTTGGTGCGGCCGATCCGTCCCGAAGATCGCGAACGCGAGAGCCATTTCATCGAGCGGCTTTCGCCGGCATCCAGGCATTTCCGCTTCCTGGGCGAAATCCGGGAAGCCAATCCTGCCTTGCTCGATCAGTTGATCAACGTGGATTACAAAAAGAGCATGGCGTTTGTGGCTCTGGTGCATGACAACGGTGAATTGCGCGAGGTAGGCGTGAGCCGCTACAGCGCTTCCGGCGACGACCAGCACTGCGAATGCGCGGTGACCGTCGCCGACGACTGGCAGCATCGCGGCCTCGGTGTCGCGCTGATGCGCCACCTGATTGAGGTGGCTCGCCATAACGGATTCCGCCAGATGTTCTCGATCGATGCTGCATCCAACGAGCCCATGCGCGATCTGGCGAAGTATCTGGGGTTCGACCGGAAACGCGATCCGCAGGATGCCGCGCAGGTCATCCATACCCTGGATCTGTAATCCCTAAGCTCAAAGGGAAACCGCACATGTCCACGTATGCCGAAGAAGCCGAGACAGCCACCATGGGCATCGATCCCGCCCTATCGCCCCATAGGCCGAACGATGTGGTGGCGCTGGTCACTTCGACCGACCCGTGGAGTCCTGCCGCTACAACGGGTGTCGCTCTGGCCCGGCAGTGGGGAAGCCGCCTGACCGGCTGCTATGTGGACCCCTCGCTGCGTACGCTCAGTGGCGCCGATGCGGAGCCCACGGTACTTGGTCTTTTGATACAGGCATGGGATGAGGATCACGGCGAGCGCGCCGCTTTTGAATCGCTGGCCCGCGCATCGGGTGTGCCCGATGCCGCCTGGGCGGTCACTCACACCAGCGTGGCGCCAACGCTGCGCCAGCTGGGCGCCTGGCACGATCTGGCCGTACTGGAGCGCGACATGGTGGAAGGCCATGCCTTGGCCGACATCCTGGGCGAGACGATGCTGAGCTGCCGCATCCCTTGCCTGATCCTGCCGCCCGGCTGGAAGGGTGAGGTCGCCTTCAAACGCGTCTTGATCGCGTGGAACGGAAGTATCGAATCCACCCGCGCATTGCATGCCGCGCTGCCCTTCCTTGAAGCTGCCAAGGACGTCATCCTGATCGATGGCGAACGACTGAACCCCGAGGATCTCACCGGCCACCCGCCGCGGTTCGACCCCATCACCTACCTGATGCGCCATCGCATCGCCGTTAAGCCCCATTCCATCGGAGGCCCCCATCACCTCAGTGGGGAAAAGCTGCTTCAGGAGGCCGTGCATCTGCATGCCGACCTGCTGGTGATGGGCGCCTACGGACATTCGCGTACACGCGAGCGGATTCTTGGTGGCGCTACCAGGCATGCCCTGCAGCACGCGAAGATCCCATTACTGATGCAGCACTAGCGCATGAGTCACGCGACGGAAGCCCCCCGCAAAACCCGGAACATCACCTACAGCTGCCATGGCGCAGCAAAGCAGGTAACGGGCTCGTGCCATCTGGTTACCTGCAACGGGCGACGCGTACTGATCGACTGCGGCCTGTTCCAGGGCGGCCCTGAGCAAGAAGAGGCCAACTACCAGCCCTTTGGTTTCGATCCGGCCAGTATCGATGCGCTCCTGCTTACGCATGCTCATCTGGATCACTGCGGCCGCATACCACGATTGGTGCGCGAAGGATTTCGCGGGCCGATTTTCACCACCGCGGCGACGCGGGAACTGGCGCGCGTCGTGCTCATCGATGCCGCCGGCCTGCAGGAAGAGGCAGCGCGACGCCAGCTACGCAGCGCACGTCGCCGCGACGAGCCGAAGACGGAGCCGCTGTATACGCTCGATGACGCTTTCCACGCGCTCGATTTCTTCACTGGCGATGTGCGCTACGGCGACATGGTGGCCGTCACGCAGGGCGTCCGCGCTCAGTTTCTGGACGCCGGCCATATCCTCGGCTCCGCCTCCATCCTGCTTGAGCTCGATGATGGCGAAGGCACTTGCCGCATGTTGTTCTCCGGAGACCTGGGAAGCCCCGGACGCCCCATCCTGCGCGATCCCACGCCGGCACCGGACGCCGATTACGTAGTGATGGAAACGACCTATGGCGACCGTCCGCACCGCCCCCTGCCCGATTCAGTGGATGAACTGCATCAAGCCGTGCGCCAGACCATCGAGCGCCATGGCAACGTGATCATTCCTACCTTTGCGCTCGAACGCGCACAGGACGTGCTCTATTACCTTCACCGGGGTATAGAGGATGGTGCCATCCCCTCGCATATCCCCATCTTCCTCGACTCGCCCATGGCAGTTTCCGCCACCGAGATCTTTCGCCGCCACCCAGAGTGTTTTGGCGAAAACTTCGTCAAAGAGCTGCAGGGCGGCGACCCGTTCGCCATGCCGGGGCTGCACTTCACGCGAGAGTCCGCCGAATCGATGGCGATCAACAACATCGAGGGCGGTGCCATCATTCTGGCGGGATCGGGCATGTGCAATGGCGGCCGCGTTCAGCACCACCTCAAGCACAATCTGTGGCGCGACAAGAGCAGCATCGTCTTCGTCGGCTACGCGGCCGAAGGCACCCTTGCCCGGCGCATCATCGACGGCGCGCCAAGCGTGCGGATATTCAACGACGAGATCCGCGTGCGCGCGCAAATCTGGACCATCAACGGTTTCTCGGCGCATGCCGACCAGGGATCGCTGCTTGCCTGGCTGGGCCATCGCCATCCGCGCAAAGTGTTTCTCGTGCACGGCGAATACGACCGCGGCATGAAAGCCATGGAGCAATGCCTGAGTGATCGCGGTATCGCCAGCCAGATACCCGCCATCCACGAATCCATCCCACTCTGAGAACAGCGGCGGTGGCCGGGCGCATGCCATTGCCGCGGGACCGCTCTTCAAAGGCAGGCCTATGTCGCCAGGCTCCGACATGAGTGAAATAGCCGTCAGCGCGCTGAGCCTTGGTGTCGCCCTTGGCGTCGGTCTGCTGATAGGACTCGAGCGGGAACGGAATAAGCGCACCGGGCCGATGCGCGGTCAGGCCGGCGTGCGCACCTTTGCCTTGCTTGGTCTCGCCGGCGCCATCTCGGCCCTGATCGGCGCGAAAGGCATCTATGCCGCCAGTTTCTTTATTGCGCTGGCGATGGTGGTCAGCTATCGGCGGACGCGCGAGCGCGATCCCGGCCTCACCACCGAGATGGCGATGCTGGTGACTTTTCTGTTGGGGATCCTGGCGATGTCCATGCCCGAGCTGGCCGGCGGGCTTGGCGTGATCGTCGTGGTTCTGCTGGCAAGCAGGAGAAGGCTGCATTTGTTCGCCCGGCAGTGGCTGACCGAACAGGAACTGCACGATCTGCTGATTCTCGCGATCGCCGCCTTTGTCATTCTTCCCTTGCTGCCCGATCGCACCATCGATCCCTGGGCCGCGATCAATCCGCACCGGCTCTGGTTTCTGGTGGTGGCGGTGATGTCGATTTCATCGCTGGGTTACCTCACCCTTCGTTCGTTTGGTTCGAGGCTCGGATTGACGATTGCCGGTCTGGCGGGCGGTTTTGTTTCCAGCACCCTGACCGTCGCCGCCATGGCAGACCGGGCCAGGGAAGCGCCTCGACTCACCGCAGCGGCGGCCAGCGCCGCGGTCATGTCGAACGTCGGCACCATCGTGCAATTAGCGGTGGTGGTTGGCTCGTTATCACGCGCGTTGCTGGCACATATCGCCGTGCCGCTGATCGTTGCCGGCGCCATCGCGGTGGTGGCATCCGCCTTGTCCAGCTGGCGAACGTTCTCCTCATCCATCCCGGTGGACGCGCTTGCCGGGAATCGCCCTTTCAAGCCCGCCGCCGTGCTTCGATTCGTTGCCGTGCTGGCGGGGATCATGCTTCTGAGCGCCATCATTCGCAGCGCTCTGGGCAACGCAAGCCTGCCCTGGGTGATGATGCTTTCCGGCCTGGCCGACGTTCACGCTGCGGCGGCTTCAGCTGCTCAGGCCACCGCAACGGCACAGGTTGATGTAGTGCAAGCGGGGTTGGGTGTATTGATCGCACTCACCGCCAACTCGCTGCTCAAATGCGCCATGGCGCTCGCCAAGGGTGGCCGCGCCTATGCGTTGCGCGTCATCCCCAGAGTTATCGCCATGGTTTCGGGTTTTGCGATCGCCTTGTTCACCGCCTAGGCGCGCCACGTGTAGCGACAGGTTCTTCCCAATTGACCTGCATCAAGTCGATGGTTGCGCACACGCGCCAGGATTTGTTCCGGGGGATAGAGATCTCCTGCATAGAGAACATAACTACGGGGGTGAAACGCCATGCCGTCCATACTGGTCGTTTACTACAGCCGTTCCGGTACAACGCGTCGGGTCGCCGGACAGCTCGCGGAAAAGCTGGGCGCCGACCTGCTGGCTGTTCAAGACACACAGCCTCGTCGCGGCCTGTCGGGATACCTGCGCTCCGTGCTGGAGGTCATGAGCCGGTCCTTGCCGGCCATCGTACCCACCTGCACTCCGCTATCAAGCTATGACCTGATCGTGCTTGGCGCGCCCGTCTGGATGGGACGCCTTTCCAGCCCGATGCGCCGCTTTCTCAATGACCATGCTCCGCAGATACGCAAAGCGGCGTTCTTCACCACCATGGGTGGCAAAGATGCTCAACGGGCTTTCGCTGACATGCAGGAGCTGCTCGGTCAGCCACCCATGGCCACGTTGGCTATCACGCATGCCAAGGTCATTCATGGCCAATGCCTCGCACCGATCCGCGACTTCGCGGATGAACTCGGCAAGGCGGCCATGCGGCCGGCGGCTCCGCGCACTCCGGAGCATGACGAGCCCCAACCAGCGTGCACCTCACTGAAATGGCAGTCCTGAACACGGCGACTGGCGAAGAGGGAAGCATTCCATGCGCGCGTTCTCGCCCATCTCGGTCTTCTTCCTCGTCTTCGCCATCGCATGCGCCGTACTGATCGGGCTGGACAAGACGCCCACGCTTAAACCGGCGCTCGAATGGCTCTGCGGCATCAGTGTCGTGATGTTCGTCATCGCACTTTGGAACCGACGCCGGCTTTAGCGACGCGCGCCGGTGCGATCGGCGATACGCGCCGCGCCTATGACAAGCCGGCCTGACGATCCGTGGGCAAGCTCACTATCTGGCCCGACATGGGCTCCACCGTGGTCAATTCATCCTCGACGCGGATGACGCCGGGAATGCTTTCCACCAGCACTCTCAGCGCATCGCGCATGGCGTCGTTGAGGATCACTCCTTGCAGATGGACGACACCGCGACGCACATCCGCATGTGCCGTGGTGCGCGGCGCCCAGGATTGCGAGTCAAACTCCATCGCGATGCGCTTGCTGATCGTAGCGTCCGAGGTATCGGCTGGAGCCAGTCCGGGCAAACCTGACAAGGCGGCCCGCATCAGATCCGCGCGACTGAGGATGCCTTCAAGCCGGCCGTGATGTACCACAGGAATACGCTTGATGTGCCGCTGCTCCATCAGATTCACCGCCGCAGCCAATGGCGCTTCCCCGTCGATGGTGATCACCTCTGGCGTCATCACCTCCTCCACTGTGCGTCCGTGCGAATCGGTGTACTCACGCGCAAGGCGCCCCGGCCCCATCAGAAACGTAAGCCAGCGAGGATGCTTCTGCTCCGTGCCCAGTTCCGCGCGGCGCAGAAGATCGCCCTCGGTGAGCATGCCGACGAGTGTTCCTTTGCGGTCGACCACCGGCAAGCCACTGATATGTGTCTGCAGCATCAGGCGCATGGCGTCACCGATATCCGCCTTGGAGGCGATCGTAGTCACTTGGCGTGTCATGGCATCGCTGACTTTCATGGCTTTGGCCCTCGCTGAGGTTTTCAGTATCGGAACGGCAGGACATGGCTCATTGACCTGGGTCAACTTCTTGCGCGCCATTCGCCCTGCCTCACTCTTTCTTTTTGGCGACGGCGGCTGCACCGCCAGCCTTCAGCCCTTCTTGACGACGGAGAGCGCAGCCTACGGGCTTCGGATCGGCACCCGCCGACGGAGGGACCATCATGAAACTCGCCTATCTGACACGCACAGTGTCATTAGGAATGCTTGCCGCGGCGCTGTTCGCCAACACGCAGCTCCACGCACAGGACAGCATGCCTCCGGCGCCGGCATCGCAAGACCGAGCGGCGGGTCAAACCATCGGGCCAGCGAATCGCGTCGGCGTGATGAAGGTCCGCGATGTCGATGGCAGGCACACCATGCAGGCCACCGTCACCGCCACCGATCCCGCCACCGGCATTGTCGACGTGAGCACCGGTGGCATGGCTTTACGAGTGCACTTCCCACCGCCGGCCATGGCGTCGCTCAAAGCTGGCGATCAGATCACCTTGTATCTGGGCTTTACCAAGCCCTAGGCGCTAGCGCCATCCGGCATGACCGTCACGACCCGCCAACCCGGCGGTACGACGGATGATGCCTTGCTGATGCGCGGTTGATGCAGATCAACAAGCGTTTCGCATCGCTGACTACCCTGATCCCTGCAAATCGTTGGGGCCCAGTTACCGTGCATCGGGCCATCAATCCTCTGCCGGGATGAAATGTCATGCGCGATGTGCTGGTTTACTCCGAGAGCTACAAAGCATGGTCGCCGGGCGTCGAATACGCCGCCCGTCTGGCGACGGCCTTCGATGCGCACCTGACCGGCATCTGGATCTGTCCGTCGCCCAGCGCGGCCATCCCCGCCTTCGAAGCGCCGGATCTGCTCGCTCTGCTGTTCGAAACTACGCGGCAGCTTGAAGATGAAGCGTTCGCCGCGGGCCCTTCGTTCGTGGATTGCGTGCACAAGCTGGGAGTTCACAAAGCGTCCTGGCAGGTGGCGGAAGGGTATGTACCCGACACCCTGGCGCTGGCCAGCCGTTACCACGACCTGCTGGTGATCGACCGCAGCAATGAAACGGCCTGGGGTTCGCTATCGGCGGTCGGCAACATCGTGATGGGTTCGGGGATGCCCTGCCTTATCGTTCCGCCAGGCCAGCTCAACCTCCCCGCTCTCGACACCGTAGCCATTGCCTGGAACGGTTCCGCCGAGGCGCTTCATGCCGTGCACGCTGCGCTGCCGCTGCTGGCGCGCGCACTGCGTGTAGTGATCCTGCATGGCGAGCAGCAGCAACCGATGAGCATGCTGTCCTGGCGTCCGCCATTCGATCTGGCCAGCTATCTGCTTCGCCATGGCATCGCCTCGGAAAGCAAACGGCTCAACGAAGGCAATGAGGACATCGGCGCTGCGTTGCTGACCGCCGCCGGACGTGCCGGGGCCACCCTCCTGGTCATGGGTGCCTACGGCCACACCCGCTTCAGCGAATGGGTACTCGGCGGAGCAACGAGATCCGTGCTGGAGCAAGCAACGATTCCCGTTCTGATGCTTCACTGATCGAAGAGGTCGATATGTTCAAGCGCATCATGATCCCAACCGATGGTTCGGCCTTGTCCGAGAAGGCTATCGCGCTCGGCGTCGAGCTCGCCGCCAGCCTCAAGGCAAGCGTCTGCGGTTTCTATGCCGCACCCACCTTCCATATGGTCTCCTCGGTGATCGATGTGGTCGAGGCGACACCGGATAGCTATGTCAAAGAAGCTATCCAGCGCGCCGCGCGATATCTGGAAGCGGTCAGCGCGGCCTGCCGCCAGGCGGGCGTGGCGTGCGAATGCGAGTACGAATTCAATGACCATCCCTACCAGGCCATTGTGCGAGTAGCTGCCGAGCAAGGCTGCGACCTCGTGGTGATGGCTTCTCATGGCCGACATGGGGTCAGTCGCCTACTGCTCGGCAGCGAGACGGCCAAGGTGCTGTTGGAGTCGTCCACCCCCGTGCTGGTCTATCATTAAATAGAAAAAGCCTGAGTGATTGACCTTCTCGTCCGCGATGAGGTCGGCTTCATCACTGGAGCCATGCTCGACATCAACGATGGGCAGTTAATGCGCTAGGCGCACCCCTCTCCTCCCAGGCACGCTCGATGCCTGCGTTTCCCGGCGACACGCCGCCGGATGTATCGTTCTGTCCGCAGCAGATACCTTCGCCGACAGGCAGGCGGGGCCATGCCCCATGGCTGGCCGGGCCAAGGACTGAGACTTGAAGGTAACGGCAACACACCTGTCAGTAAGATGCGCCTACGCTCAGCCAAAGGTTTTTCTCGCATGTCGGTTGAAAGCTTCGAGTCCGCCAATGGATCACGCCCGACCCGCCTGCTGGTGGTGGAGGACGACCCGGAAATCTCGACCCTGGTAAACCGCTACCTCACCAGCCAGGGCTTTGAGGTGATCGTCGCGGCCAATGGCACCATGCTGAGAAACACGCTGGCCGTCACGGCCGTGGATCTCGTGCTGCTCGATCTTGGCCTGCCGGGCGAAGACGGCTTTGCGCTGACCCGCTACCTGCACGAGCACTGGCAAGGGCCCGTCATCATTGTGTCCGGTCGCGGCGAATCCATCGACCGCGTGGTGGGACTGGAACTGGGCGCGGACGACTATGTCACCAAGCCCTTCGAACTACGCGAACTGCTGGCGCGCATACGCAGCGTACTTCGCCGGTCCGCCGGACGGGCGCCGCCGAAAGCTCCGCCCGGTGACAGCCCATCGGCCCTGCATTTCGCCGGCTACCGCTTGGATCCGGGTTCCCGCCTGCTCACCGGCCCGGAAGGCCAGGAGGTCCCGCTGACCACCGGCGAATTCGACCTGCTGCAGCTGTTTCTGGACCACCCCAACCGGGTGCTATCGCGCAACGACATCATGACCCACATCCATGGACGGGACGCTGGCCCCTATGACCGCGCCATCGACGTACAGATCAGCCGCCTGCGCCGCAAGATCGATGCCGACCCGACGCGGCCTGCCCTGTTCAAGTCGATCCGCGGCGCCGGCTATATGTTTACCGAACGAGTAAAGCGGGCATGAGTACCTTTCCCGATCTGGCTACCGACGCCGATCTGTTCAAAGCGCTCTTCGAAACCGCGCCCGACGCGATGATCGTGGTCGATCATGACGGACGCATCGTGCTCGCCAATCCGCAAGCCGATCGCCTGTTCGGTTATGACGAAGGCCAATTGCGCGGGTTGAAAGTCGAAGCCTTGCTGCCCGAGCAGGTGCGCAGCGCGCATATCGTGCATCGCTCCACCTACATGTCGAGCCCGCGCGTGCGTCCGATGGGCGCGGGTTACGAGCTGACCGGTGTGCGCCGCAATGGCCAGTCCTTTCCAGTGGAGATCGGGCTCAGTCCGATTCCGGTCGATGGCCGCCCGCTCTTTGCGGCATCGATCCGCGATATCTCGGAAACGCAGCGGGCCCGCCAGGCTCTGGTGCGCGCCCGTTACGACGCCTTCGTCGCGGAAGCGAGCCGCCTGCTGCTCGAATCGCCGAACTACGAGGTGGCCGTGGACGGCATGCCGTCGCTGATCGCTTCGGCGCTGAAAACCGATGCCACCGCCATCCTGTTCCGTGATGCCCACGGTACCGACCTTCATGCCCGCGCCGCGACCGGCGCGCCGTCCGACCTGTTGCGGACCATCTGCGCCCAGCTCTCGCAGAGCGCCTGGATGGCGAAAATGCTCGAGCGTGAAGTGGGGGCTATCGCGTTGTCGCGTACTGGCGAAGCCTTTGCCCAGATCCGGGCCACCCTGAGCGAAGCCGGTTTCCGGGAAGCGGGCATGGTCCCGCTGTTCGACCGTTACGAGCCGATGGGCTTGTTGCTGGTGATGTCCAAGGAGCAGGACAGCTTCGATCACGACAAGCTGCACTTCCTGCAATCGGTCGCCAACATGCTCGCGGCGGCGGTTCAGCGCAGCCGCAGCGAAGAAAAACTCTCTCACGCACAACGACTCGATGCGATCGGCCAGCTTACGGGCGGCATTGCCCACGACTTCAACAATCTGCTGACGGTGATCTCGGGCAACCTGCAGTTGCTCATGGCGACGTTGTCCACTCATTCGTCAGCCATGGAAATTATCGAAAGCGCGGCACGCGCGACGGACCGTTGCGCCGCGCTGACCGGCAAGCTGTTGTCCTTCGCCAGTCGCCGGCGTCTCACGCCGCGCCCGGTCCACGCCACCCGCGTACTCACAGACCTCAAGGAAATGCTGGGCCGCACGCTGGGCGAGCGGATCACGGTGGTCACCGAGGGCCCGGACGACATTTCACCCATCCACGTCGATCCGGCTGAATTCGATACGGCCTTGGTGAATCTGGCCGTCAACGCGCGCGATGCCATGCCACGGGGCGGAACGCTGACCATCACCGTACGCGAAGAACATGTCGGCCCCACCCAGGCGGGCATCAAGATCCCGCAGGGCTCTTATGTGGTTTTCAGCATCGCCGACACCGGCATGGGAATGACGCCCGAGGTACAGGCCCACGCGCTGGAACCCTTCTTCACCACGAAAGAAGTCGGCAAAGGCAGTGGCCTCGGGTTGAGCATGGTGTATGGCTTCGTCAAGCAGTCCGGCGGACATCTCAGTATCGACAGCCAGCTAGGCTACGGCACTCGTGTCGACCTGCATTTTCCGGTGGCGCCTTCCGCTTCCGGCGAAGGTTCCGCACCGCAGGAACGCGCCGTTCCGCCAGGCCATGAAACCATTCTGGTAGTGGAAGACGAGCCCGAAGTGCGCGGCATCGCGCTGGCCTTCCTGCACTCGATGGGCTACGCCACGCGCGAGGCCGACAATGCCAGCCAGGCACTCGAACAGCTTGAACGACATCCCGAAATCGCTCTGCTCTTCTCCGACGTCGTGCTCGGCAACGGCATGACCGGTGTGGAGCTGGCCAAGGTCGCGCAACAAATGCGCCCCGGCCTGCCCGTGCTGTTGACCTCGGGCTATGAGCATTGGGCGCTGGACACCGACGACGCCTCGCTCAAGCGATTCAATCTGCTGCGCAAGCCTTATCGGATGGAAGCGCTCGCCGCGGCCATGCACGATGCGCTGAAGCATCGTTCGCCGCCATAACGCGCCCGTACAGGTCTAGACGCGCATCCCGGCCATGGCCCTCAGGCCGCTATCGTCCAGCACGTGGACTTCACGGCGCTCGACCGAGATCAGGCGAAGGTCGTCCAGGCGCGACATCACGCGGCTCACGGTTTCGTGCTTGAGCGCCAGGAAATTCGCCATGTCCGTGCGGCGCATGCGCAGCATGAAATGGCGGGCGCTGTAACCCAGCCGCGCATAGCGTTTGGCAACGTCGAGCAGGAAAGTCGCCACGCGCTGCTCGGCATTCAACGTGCCAATGGCCAGCATCCAGGCGTGGTCGTCGCGGATCTCCTGCGCCAGGGCCGCCGTCAGGCGTGCCTGCAGCTCGGGGATCTCCCTGCATGCAGTCAGCATGGCGGGATAAGGGAGCTCCCACGCCTCGCCGGATTCCAGGGAAACGGCGCCGCAAGCGTAGGTTTTCAGCCCGATCGACTCGGCGCCCAAAAAGTCGCCGCGCATGCGGAAGCCGGTGACCTGGTCGCGCCCGTCATCCGCCAGCTCAACCGTTTTGAGGAACCCCGAGTTGATCAGGTAAAGCGACTGGAAAGGCTGGCCGGCGTGATAGAGATATTGCCCGGCGGAAAGCTTGTGGCGAAGCACCGGCACATACTTGCGCAGCAGGTCGATATCGATGTCGGTGAATCCGGCTTCATGCTCAGCCGCCGGATAGCGGGCGGCCTGTGCCCGGGTTGAAGCAACCGTTGTCTGCATGATCATGACGACACCCCATAGTCCTAGCGAATCCCCGAAACGCAGGCATAAAGTAGCGTCGCCGTGTCACAGGGTGACGTCAGGTCGGAAACGGTTTGTAACAGTACGTAACCGAACCATCGTGCAAGAACTTGATGTGGCTCAAGTCCTTCGCCGGGCAGCGACCGATACTCGCGACAAGTTCATCGTATGAGCCGTCATGCGTCATCCATCGCTCTTCAAGGACATCATCGCGGTCGAAGCCTGGGATGCCTGGTTTCGCTGGCGCGAAGACGGATATCTGCGCGACCTTTCCATCCATGACACCTGGTCGCGCATCGCGCGAACGCTGTCGGTTGCGGAACCCCGGGATCAGGCAAAAAGCTTCGAGCGCCGCATTATCGAAGCCAGCGAAAGCTGGCGCTTGCTGCTGGACGAGCGAATCATGGTCAGCGCAGGCACCGCAAAGCCCGATTGGCCCGGTGACGGACTGGCCGCGGTCCTGAATGCGGCAAGTTTCGTTTGTGCACCCTATTCGGGTGATGCCTATTTTGAACATGAGTCGTTCGAAACCACCGCCGCGCTGGCAGTTCGCGCGCTGGACAATGCGTGTTGCGTGGCCGCTCGGTCCGTCGACCACGCCCCTACTCATCTGCGTATCGGCGTGATGGGGCTGGCCGATGCCATGGCCATGTTGCAGGTGCCCTACGACAGCACCGCGGGACGCCGGTTCGCGCATGACGTCGCCCGGAGTCTGGCCTGTGGCTGCCTGCGCGGAAGCCTGCGGATGGCCTGTGATCGGGGCGACGCGCATCCGCTGTCGGCATCTCCGACACAACAGCACAAATTGCAGGCACTGCCCGCCGAGTTGCTCCGGGATGTTCAGCGGCATGGGCTGAGGCACCAGCGACTGACTGCCGTCGAGCCGCAACGGCGGATCGCCCTGTTGGCCAACCATGTCTCGGACGCGGCCGACCCACTGCTGGCCCATGGTTACGCCCATACCATCGCCGATGCCTATGCCACCCGATCGGTATGCTCGTCCGGCTATGCCATTCATCTGGCCCAGCATCTCAATGCGCACGATGCGCTCATGGCCCTGCTCAAGGAGCTGGCGACCCTGTCGCCCGAAGCACAGCTCGCACTTCGAACAGCCATGCAGGGGTGGATCGACTACCCCATCGATTACCCGCTGGCGCAGTCCATTCCGCCAGAAACGTTGAGTGCCGTTGCCGCTCTCCGGCCGGCCTAAGAAAGAATTGATCCTCGTCAATATGGGCCGCGCCATCGCGCGTAAGGTGAGTTGCGTCCATCCATTTACTGAGGGCCTTCGTCATGCCCAAGTCCACACCCAACGTCTCCGCCGGCAACGTTCAGGCCATGTCTGACATGGCCCGGCAGTCACTCACCGCCATGTCCGGCGCCTTCTCCGCCTGGATGCACGACGCCAGCAAAGTGCAGGCCGAAACCGTCCGCTTCTTGAACGAGCGCTTCGAAAAAGACATGGCGCTGCTGACGCAGTTCGCGCAGTGCAAGCGACCCGATGAAATTGCCGCCCTTCAGGCGAAGCTTCTGACATCGCTGGTGACGGACTACATGGAAGAGAGCCGGACCATGCTCACCCTGCTTGGCAACGTCTCCAAACACAATTTGGAACAAGTCGAAAAGATGGCCCATACGGCGACACCACACTGACGCGCGTCAACGGTTGTCGATGCGTGCGAAAGATCCTGGATCCCGCATGGCCCTGGATGCTCCGGACAATAAAGGAGCCCAATCTATGACACAGACGACTCATCGCTCCATTTCTTTGCCAGCCAGGCCGCCTTCGCTGCAAGAGCGGCTGCGCGACGGAAGCGTGGTGTATATACGGCCGATCCTGCATACCGACGCGTCCCTCGAAAAATCCTTCCTGTCGCGACTTACGCCGGAAGGGCTTTCCTATCGGTTCCTGGGATTGGTCAAGGACTCAAGTCCAGAGACGGCGCGAGAGCTGACCCATATCGACGCATCCAGAGAATTCGCCCTCGCCGCGCTCAGCATCGATGGCGATCAGGAGAAAGAGATCGGGGTTGCCTGCTATCGACTCAGCGACGATGGCAGGCGCTGCGATTGTGCCGTCACCGTCGATCCCACGTGGCAGAACCGTGGCGTCGGCCGCGCACTTATGCAGCACCTTATCGGCGTCGCGCGGGCGCAAGGCGTGCAGCGCATGTATGCCGTGGATGCCGTGCGCTGCGCGGGCGCGCATGCGCTGGCCCAATACCTGGGCTTTCATAGCCGCCC
This sequence comes from Dyella koreensis, assembly GCF_044904565.1. Classification (NCBI taxonomy): domain Bacteria; kingdom Pseudomonadati; phylum Pseudomonadota; class Gammaproteobacteria; order Lysobacterales; family Rhodanobacteraceae; genus Dyella; species Dyella koreensis. The sequence goes on from NZ_JADIKD010000012.1 coordinate 1,032,657, forward strand.
TGATCCGGAAGATCCCGCCGTGGTGACGTTCGAACTCGAACTGGACTGAGGAGGGTAGTATGTCCCGCACTTGGGTACTGATCAGCGACGCAGCGCGCGCCCGGCTGTTCGAAGTCGCCGAGCACGACGGCATGACCGAGATTGCCTGCTATAGCAACCCCAGCCGCCGCAGCATGACGCATAACAAGGCCGATCACTCGCCTTCGCGCACTCATGACAGTCATGGCCCAGGCAGGCACATCATCGAAGTGCACACCAGCTCTCGCGAGAAGAGCGAAAGGCAGTTCGCCAGCAGCATCGTGGAGGCTCTGGAGCACGGCATCGCACAGCATCAGTGCGGGCGCCTTATTCTGGTGGCGCCACCCCATTTCCTGGGTGTGCTGCACGCGAAGCTCACTCCATCGCTCGAGAAGGTCATGGTCGGCGAGATCCATAACGATCTGGTGTCGTGTTCCACCCAGGAACTAGCCGATCGCCTGCACGAGGCCTTTCCCCGGGAATGTCATCAACAACTCAGGCGCGCAGCTCTCTGACACCCTTGTCATGCCAGAGAGCCGCCCCCGGCATAAGGCTGGCCTTGTACGTGCGCACTGGCGAATGACTGGCGGCCATTGGCACGACTTGTTAAGAAGCCAGGCAGATCGACACCAGCGGAATCAGGTTGAACAGAATGATTCCGATCTTGTAGACAGCCATGCCGCCGTAGTGAATGGCATCAAAGGCACCATCCGAAAGCTTGAACCAGCGGCCATGTATTCGATACATCCAGTCACGGGCAAAGATGAAAACGCCGGCCCAGGCAAGCAGGATGATGTAGTTCAGGACTACACACCAGATAAGAACGTCTTTGATCAAGGTAGTCGTCATATCGTGTCTTCCTTACTGTACGGTGCTGTTGGCGCACTACGTTGCTCGCGCAGCGCCCCACCGACAGTCAAACGCTAGAACAGGGGCACGACCGCCATGATTTCACGTCCTGCCCGATAGAGGTCATTGACGCTACGCGAGCGGCACCCGCACCCAAGTCATAGCGTGTGTCACTGCTGACATCGCTCGCTTGATCGAGATCAATAAACTGTTTCCGACATTGTTTAACGTCGCCCTATCAACCCGAGGAGCAGTGATATGGCGAAGACCATGCGAGCGGCAATCGTCCACACGTTCGGCAAGCCGCTGACGATCGATGAGATACCGATCCCCGTACCGGGCCACGGCGAAGTGCTCGTCAAGATTGTTTCGACCGGCGTATGCCATACCGACCTTCATGCCGCCGATGGCGACTGGCCGGTCAAGCCAACACCTTCCTTTGTCCCGGGCCACGAGGGCGCCGGCATTGTCGCCGCGGTCGGACCAGGCGTGACGCATCTCAAGGAAGGCGACCCCGTCGGCATTGCCTGGCTGCACGATGCCTGCGGCGGATGCGAATACTGCACCGACGGCTGGGAGACGCTTTGCGAATCTCAGCACAACAGTGGCTACAGCGTGAATGGCACGTTCGCGGAATACGCCATCGGCTCGGCGGCCTACGTTGCCCGACTACCGACCAACCCGGATTTCGCGGCGCTTGCACCGATACTTTGCGCAGGCGTCACCACCTACAAAGGCGTCAAGGAAACGGAAGCGAAGCCCGGCGAGTGGATTGCCATCTCCGGCATTGGCGGCCTGGGTCACATCGCCATCCAGTATGCCAAGGCGATGGGTCTGTACGTCGCCGCGCTCGATGTCACCGAAGAGAAGCTTGACCTGGCCCGCCAGCTTGGCGCGGATATCGCGGTCAATGCCAAGGCACCTGACGCGGCGGCGCAAGTCGTGAAGCAGACCGGAGGCGGGGCTCATGGCGTGCTGGTCACGGCGGTGTCGCCGCCGGCTTTCAACCAGGCGCTACACATGGCTCGGCGCAAAGGCACTGTAAGCCTTGTGGGCCTGCCTCCTGGCGATTTCTCGACGCCCATCTTCGATGTTGTACTGAAGCGCATCACGCTGCGGGGATCGATTGTCGGTACGCGCAAGGATCTCGCCGAAGCCCTGGCTTTCGCAGCCGATGGCAAGGTGCGCGCCCATATACACAAGGCCAAGTTGACCGACATCAACCAGGTCTTCGCGGACCTCAAGGCTGGCAAAGTCGATGGACGGATCGTCATCGATCTGTAGAGGCTGCCTTAGACGCTCGCTTTTGAATCAAAGGCGAGCATTTCCAATCGGCCGCTATGGCTTACAGCGAAAACAGATCTATTCAGTGCATATGTGAAATAGCATCGGCGATAAACATCGGCTTCTTGGTCGAGCGTTGTTGCCTACCTTTAGATGCCGCCCGTGATGGGTGAGGCATCGGTTAGCTTGTCTTTGACGCTGACGACCCCGGGAACATTCTCTACCAGCACGCGCAGCGCATGACGCATGACGTCATTTGTAATGACGCCACGAAGATCGACAACACCTTTTGTCACCTCAACCTGGATGACCGAATGGGTGATCCAGGGATGTCGCAACATCTCCTGATAGATATGCGTCCGAATATCGGCATCCGACATGTTGACCGCCTCTTCCTCCCTGGGCAGGGCGTTGAGAAACACCCGCATGAGGTCTGCCCGACTAAGCATGCCTATCAGCCGGCCTTGATGGAGCACGGGCAGACGCTTGATGTGGTGCTTTTCCATGAGGTCTACCGCATCCACCAAGGGGGCGGACTCATCGATCGTCAGCACATTGGTCGTCATCAGATCTCCCACCCGGCGACTGTGAGACTCCACGTATTCCTGCGCCAGGCGCCGCGGACCGAGAATGATTTCCAGCCAGCGCGGCCGTCGGCGCTCGGTTCCAATTTCCGTCCGTCGCAGCAAGTCGCCTTCCGTCACGATGCCGACCAAGGCTCCCTGGGCATCAACGACAGGGAGACCACTCACCCTCACCCCCAGCATGATGCGCATCACGAGAGACACTCTGTCTGTGACAAGAGCGGTACGTACCTGGCAGGTCATCGCGTCGCTGACGATCATGATTCAGACCTCCTCTGCTTGGCTCAAGTATGGATAGGCCAAAGCAGGAAGGATTGATGTATATCAATGCGCGAGCGAGATGCGGCCGACCTTTCGACCCTTTTGATGTGCATGAATGATGCGACCGGAACCAGGCGGGCATCAGCTCATGGCCAAGCGGCTTATCGCGGCATCGTGGCGGCCATGAAAAACGCCAACGCACCGGCAAGCTCCTTGGTCAACTTGACCTTTCGATTCTCCAGCCAGCGCAACACCGCGCCCAGGTACAGGAAATGCAGATGCCCGGATAGCAGGACCGGTGCAATGTCGTCGCGGATCTCGCCTCCGGCTTGCGCCCGTTCGATCAGCTGCGCATAGAGCGTCTGCATTTCAGAATCGCTTTGCCCGGCTTGTCCGTCGCTAATGGTCTGAAAGCGGTAGCGGATGTAAGGGGCCGCATAGTCGCGATGTGCCTCCCACCACTTCGCTGAGGCTTCAAACACCCCCGTAAGCTGTGCCAACAGGCCGCGGCGTGTCATCGCCTTCTGCAGCAAAGGTCCGAGTTCGCTCGCCAGTTGTACGTGCAGGGCTTGCACCAACACGGCTTCCTTTACTGGAAAGTGGTTGTAGAGCGTGCCGCGCGCAACGTCCGCGGCAGCGGCGATCTGCTCCATGGTGACGGCGTCATAGCCGTATTGGTCGAACAGCGCCAAGGCCACCGCGACAAGGTGTTCGCGGGTACGGGTGCGTTTGCGATGGGTGCGGGTAGGTGTGGGCATGGTTGCGATAGTTAATAAACAATGTTCATAATTGAACATTGTTCAATTATTGACGGGCCAGCATAGCATGGCGCCACGAAGGATGGCCGCTGGCGGCTTGAACTGACATTGATCCATAAACCCTTGATGAGGTTCACCATGCCCCAGCCTGCCCTTCCTGTCATCGTGATCGGTGCCGGCCTGTCCGGCCTGTCCGCCGCATTGGCGTTGGCCCGCACAGGCCGTGACGTGGAGTTGCTGGAAGCGGGAAATACGATAGGCGGTTGTTGTTCCAACACCCAGATGGATGGCTATACCTTCAACAACGGTGCCGTGTACGTCGCCGTACCCTCCTTGCTGCGTCGCGCCTTTGACCAACTGGAACTGGATTTTGATTCCGAGGTGCCGCTGCTACCCATCGAGCATCCGCACGAGACCCATCTCGACGACGGCACCGTGGTGCACCTGAGTGCGCCGGACAGCACTCGTGTGGAAGGCCCACAGGCGTCGCTCCGCACCAAGTTGCTGCGCGATGGCCTGCGCGACCTGCAACGCGACTGGCAACCCATTTACCACCGCCTGCTCGACGAGATCCTGCCGTTCGAACCATCGCTGCCGCGGACACTGGCGCAACTGTGGCGCTATCTACCGACGTTGGCCGGACGAGCGGACCGGCTGATCGCCCGCTACTTTCCCGATCCCGCGTTGCAGGCCGCAGTCGCGTCCATCCTGCTCTACACCGGCACGGCCCCACAGCGGTTATCGGCTTCGCAACTGATCGGCCTGCTTGCCTTGCTGGAGGAAGGGTTCCACCTGCCGCGTAAAGGCATGGGCGCCATCACGGCGTCACTGCATCGCGCACTGCAAAGCTTGGGCGTCAGGGTACGTTGCGGCTGCAAAGTCGAGCGGATCGACGTCGCCCATGGTGCCGTGAGCGGCGTGATACTGGCGGGCGGCGAGCGCATCGCCGCACGCGAAGTCATCGCCACCTGCGCCGGCTTCAGTGTCGTCGAGCATCTGCTTCCACCGGCAGCCGTGCCGCGCGCGATGCAGCGCACCGCGCGCAAAGCACCGTTGTCACACCGGGCAATCGCGATACAACTTGGGGGCCAATTCGAGCTGCCATCCAAGTCCTTCATCGTCAACCATGTGCCCGACATGGCAGAGCAAGGTGAGATACACCGCGCCACTAGTGGCGAGCCACGCTGGCTCTCCTGGACTTCACCAAGCGAAGTACTGTCCGGACTTGCTCCGGCAGGCAAAGCAGTGATCGAACTGTATGCCCCCGTGTCCGGCATCGCACACGCCGACGAATGGACGCCCGCGATGACCGAGCACGCGCTCGCAGGACATCTGGCCGCATTGCAACGCCGCCTTCCCAAGTTCCAGATCGATACGGCGCGAACGCTCGATCCACAAACCTTCGCTCACCAGCGGCATTTGCACGAAGGTGCTCTTTATGGCGTCGCCCCTGGCACCAATCCCAATCTTTACTTCCCTCACCGCACGGCCTTGCAGGGTCTCTACCTCGCCGGCCAGACCACCTTCCCCGGTTTTGGCGTGCCGTCGGCCATGTTCTCGGGACTGCAGGCCGCAGCATGCCTGTTGGCTGAGGGCCGGTAAGTTCACGGTCCAGGCATGACTGTGCGGTCGTGCCGCGGAATCCATTTCTATCCGCTGAGACCCATCACTTCACGAGTGATCTTCGATGTCCGGCGTCATCATGGGAGCCAAGTCAATGTCTTCAATGGTAGTCATTACACTATGCGTTGCCTTCGATCTCGGCTTCGCACTCTTTCATCTGGCCTTCTGGCGTTGGCTCAAGTGGCCGCAATCCCTCAAGGGCAGTGGAACGCTTAATCAGAGCATCACCCAGACACTCAACCTCATGTTGAGCTACGTTCTGGTCGTCTATGGCGTGTCGCTCTGCGCGTCCACTCACAACGTTCAAAGCCTGCTCGCGTTATCCGGGGCAGGATTCTGGCTACTGAGGAGCATGGCGCAGCCGGCCTTGTTTCTCCGTACGCGCTTGAGTTGGGCCATGACGGTCTTGTTCGCGGTGGGCGCCATCTTGCATGGCGCCGCATGGGTCTTGACCCGAGTGCCTGGCAACTCCGCGTGACGACATCATGGAGGTAATTCGCTATCCACGCCTCGACGCGCGCGGCGCCGTCGAGCCCCGCACCACCAGATCGGCCGACAGCACGCGCTTGCGCGGCGGCACCTCCGGATCGTTGAGCAGCTCGATCATCATGGTCATGGCTTCACGCCCCAGCGCGTTCTTCGGCTGGGCGACGGTGGTCAGCGACGGTGAGGTGTAACGCGCGAAACGGATGTCGTCGAAACCGACCACGGAGACATCATCCGGCACGCGCAAGCCGTGCGCGCTCAATGCGCGCATCGCACCGATCGCCATCTCGTCGTTGGAACAGAACACCGCGCTGAACGTCTGTCCTTGCGACAGGAACAACTCGATGGCGCGCTCACCCGCTTCGATCGAAAAATCACCGACGGCCGTGAGCGCGGGATTGGCGGGAATCTTTGCCCGCTGCAAAGCGAGCTGGTAGCCCTGTTCGCGATCCACGCAGATCGGACTCGACGACGGGCCGGCGATGAAGGCGATGTCGCGATGTCCCAGCGTCACGAGGTAGTCGACCGCGGCACCGGCTGCCATGACGTTGTCGATATAGACGCTGGAGATCTGGCTGTCCTTGACGTATTCGCAGGCATTGACCACAGGCAGGCGTCCATCGATCGGAATCGCCGGCACGCGATGCGACATGGTGATGATGCCGTCGGCCTGGCGCGCCGCGACCATGTCGGCATAAGCCTGCTCGCGCACGAGGCTGCTCTGCGTCTCGCCCAGCAGCACCGAATAGCCGTTCTCATGCGCAACCTGCTCGATGCCGCGGATCACTTCGGAGAAAAACGGATTGGCGATATCGGGCAGCAAGGCGACGATCAGTCGCGTGCGCGCCGTGCGCAGATTGCGTGCCAGTGCGTTGGGCGTGTAACCCAGACGCTTGACCACCTCATGGATATGCAGGCGTGTCGCTTCGCTGACGATCTCGGGCCGCTGCAAAGCGCGCGAAACCGTCGCCACCGACACCTTCGCGATGGCGGCAATCTCCTTGACCGTCTTGACGCGCGCCGGCTGCGCGACGGTTTTCGATCGCGTGCCTTTGGTGCCCTTCCCTTTGCCCTTGGATCCCGCCGTACTCACGAGCTTCAGACTCCCTCATCGCGTTGTGGCATGGACGATACCACCCGCACTCCGGTCAACAAGCACCTGGAAACGAAATATCCAAGTGGTTAGTTCGCTGCATATTTGTGCAGTGCAATGTAATGGATTACATGAAATCGTTGCATCGGCGTTTGTACATCTGCTACATACAGCGGCACGTTTTTCAGCGTTATTCAGCGAATCGGTTGTCGCGCAGAATCACGCAGCTCCCGGATCAAGCAGCAAAGCCCAGCTTTCAAGCGAATGTAATCGAATACATTCACCCAATGACAGTGATGTATCGGAGGGGAAGTGGCAAGCCAGTCCGTATCGAACAGCCCCAGGCCCGCGCCCGGCGCCACACCTGTATCTCCACCCCTCTCCGGCCGTTACTACCTCCTTGAACTCCCCACCAGGCTTGCCTTCGGGGAGATGGGCCGATGAAGAAACTCGGCATGGGGCTGGTCGGCCCTGGCTTTATCGCGGCGCACCACCTCGATGCGGTACGCCGACTGGGTGATGTCGAGATCATCGGTATCGCCGGCTCCAGTCTTGAGTCCGCAAAGAAGAGAGCACGCGAGCTGGACGCCGGGCGCGCCTACGCGAGTTACCAGGAACTGATCGCCGATCCCGCCGTGCAGGTGGTGCACAACACCACGCCGAATCATTTGCATAAAGAAGTCTCGCTGGCAGCGCTGCGCGCCGGCAAGCATGTGATCTCCGACAAGCCGCTGGCGAGCAATGTGCAAGAGAGCCGCGAGCTTTATGAAGCCGCGCGCGAAGCGGGCGTGGCGCATGTCGTTACATTCAACTACCGCAGCCACGCGCTCGTGCAGCAGGCGCGCGCGATGATCGCCAAGGGGAAACTCGGTGCGCCGGTGTTCGTGCATGGTTGTTATCTGCAGGACTGGCTGACCGACGAGCAGACCTATTCGTGGCGTCTCGATCCGAAGCTGGGGGGCGCCAGTTCCGCGCTCGGCGACATCGGCTCGCACTGGTGTGATCTCGCCGAACACGTCACCGGCGCGCGGATCACGGCCGTGTTGGCCGACCTGCATACCGCCGTGCCGATTCGGCATGCGCCAGCCGAATCGACCAAAGCCTTCGCCAAATCGAAGTCGGCGCAGCGGCGCGAGGTCAAGATCACCAGTGAAGATTTGGCCAGTGTGCTTTTGCGTTTCGACAACGGCGCACGCGGCTGCGTCACGGTGGGCCAGGTGCTTCCCGGCCACAAGAACGACCTGCGCCTGGAAGTGAGCGGCCGCCTTGCCTCCGTTGCGTGGCGACAGGAACAACCCAACGAACTATGGATCGGCCATCACGCGCAGCCCAACACCTTGCTGTCGAGGGATCCCGCGCTGCTAGATCCCTCCGCGCGCGGCTATGCGCATTTGCCCGCGGGCCATCCGGAAGCCTGGAGCGACGCCTTCCGTAACCTGATGGCCGATGCCTATGCGTGGATACGCGGCGGCGGCACGCCGGAAACGAAGCCCGCTGCCCTACCCACCTTCGCCGACGGTTACCGCAACAGCCTTCTGGTCGACGCCATGCTCAAGAGCCATGCCGCGGGTGGTGTATGGCAAAGCGTCGAAGAGCAGCTCAAACCAAAACGCAACGAGCCAAAACAACGAAGGGGAACGCGGGAATGAAATGGCGCCTTAGATTGATGATGCTGTTCGAGTACGCGATCTGGGGCGCCTGGTTCGTCACCGTCGGCACCTGGCTGGGCAAGACACTGCACTTCAGCGGTCAGGAAATCGGCGCCATCGCCAGCACTACGGCGATTGGCGCGATGATCTCGCCGCTGTTCGTGGGCCTGCTGGCCGACCGCCTGTTTGACACGCGCCGCGTACTCGCCGCCCTGCACGTTCTTGGTGCCGTGCTGCTGGTCGTGGCGGCGCGGCAGACCTCGTTCCTGGCGCTGTACGCCACCCTGCTCGCCTATAGCCTCTGCTACATGCCTACCCTGGCGCTGACCACCTCGCTGGCGATGCGCCACATCGCCGATCCGCGAGAGGAGTTCGGCGGCATCCGCGTGCTCGGTACGATCGGCTGGATCGTGGTCGGCTTGATCGTGGGCAAGTGGGGTGTGGAAGGCACGGCCACGCCGCTGCATCTGGCAGCGGGGCTTTCGGTGGTGACGGCGATCTACTGCCTCACGTTGCCGGCGACCCCGCCGCTGGCGCGCCACCAGCGCTTCGAACTGCGCCATGCGCTGCCGCTCGAAGCCTTGCACCTGTTGCGTGACCGCTCGATGGCGATATTCGCCCTCGCCTCGTTCCTGATCTGTATCCCGCTGCAGTTCTACTACGCGTTCACCAACCTCTTCCTCAATGAGGTCGGCGTGGTGAACGCGGTAGGCAAGATGACCGGCGGACAGATGTCGGAAATCCTCTGCATGCTGCTGATCCCCTGGTTCTTCCGGCGCCTGGGGGTGAAGTACATGCTCGCCGTGGGCATGCTGGCCTGGGTGGTCCGTTATGTGATGTTCGCCTTCGGCGCGCCCGGCGAGTTGATGTGGATGCTGTGGCTGGGCATCGTGCTGCATGGCATCTGCTTCGACTTCTTCTTCGTGGTGGGCCAGATCTACATCGACCGCGAGGCGCCGCCGGCATTGCGCGCGGCGACGCAGGGCCTGATCACCTTCCTCACCTACGGCTTAGGGATGTTCGTCGGCTCGTGGCTGTCGGGACGGGTGGTCGATATGTATGCCGCGCAGGGCGCCGCCGCGCACGACTGGCGTCCGATCTGGCTGATCGCCGGCGCCTGCGCCGCGTTGGTCCTGGTGCTGTTCGTACTGATGTTCAAGGACCGCAAAGATACCGTCGGAAACCCCGTCGCCGTTGCCGACTGATCCCCAACACTCCCCGTCTCAACCTGATCGCCGAAGAGAAAACGACATGACGATGACTCGCAGGCAGTTCCTGGCTCGATCCGCGCTTTGCGGCTCCGCCGCGTGGCTGGCAACCAGTATGCCCGGAAGGATTCTCGCAGCCTCCGCGCAAGGCAAGCCGCTCGGCATCCAGCTGTACATGGTGCTCAAGGCGTACCAGGACGACCCGGCTGGCACGCTCAAGACACTCAAGAGCATCGGCTATACCGAAATCGAAGCCATCATCACCAGCACCGCCAAGACCCTGCGCGATCAATTGAATGCCGCCGGCCTGGGCTGCCCCAGCCTGCACTTCGACAGTCTCGGCATCGACCCGGGTATCGAAGCCGCACACACGCTCGGCTCGCAGTACGTGGTCAGCAGCATGCTGCCTTCGATCATGCAGAAGGAGCAGGCCGCCAAGGGTCAGAACGCGCCGGAGCCGACCTACTCCCTCGACGAGGCCAGACGCACTGCGGAGTACGCCAACCGACTCGGCGAAAAGGCCAAGAAGGCCGGGCTGCAATACGCCTACCACAACCATCATCTGGAATTTACCGACGTCGGTAACGGGCAGACCTTCTACGACGTGCTGCTCAAGGAAACCGATCCGCACCTGGTCAAGTTCGAACTCGATTGCGGCTGGGTCCATGTGGGCGGCAAGAATCCGGCCGACTATTTCAAGGCGAATCCCGGCCGCATTCCGCTGATGCATGCCAAGGATTTCCTGTCCACCGCTGGCGGCAAGGACTATCCAGGCGCCGAACTCGGACGCGGCACCATCGACTACAAGCCGGTGATGGCGGCGGCGGATCGCGCCGGATTGAAACACTGCTTTGTCGAACAGGAAGGCCCCTTCGCGCGCATGAGCCAGCTCGACGCGGCGCGTGTCGACTACGCCTACCTGCGTCCGCTGCGCTGAACCGCGCTTTCTATTGATCGTGACCTTGCCCCAAGGGACCCGCATGGAAAAGAACACATACGACGCCATTGTCGTCGGCACTGGCGTCAGCGGCGGCTGGGCCGCCAAGGAACTCACCGAGAAAGGACTCAAGACGCTGGTGCTGGATCGTGGCCGCATGGTCGAGCACGGCGATTACCCCACCGCGATGAAAGCGCCGTGGGAGCTGCCCTACGCCGACGAACCTACGCGAGAGGACATTGCGCGCCACCCTATCCACACGCGCCCTTCTTTCTACGGCATCACGCAGTCCACCAAACACTGGTTTGTCGACGACCTCGACAACCCTTATGAGGAAACCCGGCCGTTCGACTGGTTCCGCGGCTATCACGTCGGCGGGCGCTCGCTGATGTGGGGCCGACAGAGCTATCGACTCAGCCCGATGGATTTCGAGGCCAACGGCAAGGAAGGTGTCGGCGTGGATTGGCCTGTTCGCTACGAGGATGTGGCGCCCTGGTACGACTACGTCGAGAACTTCATCGGCGTCAGCGGCTCGATCGAGCACCTGCCGCAGTTGCCGGATGGCGATTTCCTGCCGCCGATGGAGCTGACCCGTCCGGAGAAGGATTTCCGCGACAAGCTTGCTGCCAAGTTCGGTGGCCGCAAGCTGATCATCGGCCGCACCGCCAATCTTTCGGGACCGCTCAAGCACGACAAGAGCCCGCAGCGCGCGCCTTGCCAGTATCGCAATCTCTGCATGCGCGGCTGCCCCTACGGCGCGTACTTCAGCAGCAACTCCTCGACGCTGCCCGCCGCCGAAAAGACCGGCAACATGACCCTGGTGACCAACGCCATCGTCTACGAACTGATCTACGACAACGCCAAGGGCAAGGCCACCGGCGTACGCGTGCTGGATGCCGAGACCGGCCACCAGACCGAGTATTTCGCCAAGGTCATCTTCATGTGCGCGTCGACCTTCGGCACCACGCACATCCTGCTGCACTCCACCTCCAGCCGCTTCCCCAACGGCTTCGGCAACGACAGCGGTGAGCTGGGCCACAACATCATGGATCACTTGTTCGGCAGTGGCGCGCGTGCGCTGGTCGACGGCCACGAAGATCGCTACTACAGCGGCCGCCGCCCGAACGGCTTCTACATCCCGCGCTACCGCAACATCGGCGGCGACAAGCGCCAGTATCTGCGCGGCTTCGGCTACCAGGGCGGCGCGAGCCGCCGCGACTGGACGCGGCTGGTGGATACGCCGATGCTCGGCGACGAGCTGAAGCGCGCCGCGCAGACGCCCGGGCCCTGGACCATCTCGATGATGGGCTTTGGCGAGATGCTGCCCTCCCACCGCAACAAGGTCACCCTGGATACCAGCCGCAAAGACAAGTACGGCATGCCGGTACTCAACTTCGACGCGGCGCACGAGGAGAATGAGCTGATGATCGGCAAGGAGATCATCAACGATGCGATGGAGATGCTCACCGCTGCCGGCTATCGCGACGTGAAATCGTTCAAGGTCGAGGCCAACGTCGGCGCCGGTATCCACGAGATGGGCACCGCGCGCATGGGCCGCGACCCGAAGACCTCGGTGCTCAATGGGTGGAACCAGATGCATGCCTGCAAGAACGTCTTCGTCACCGACGGCTCGTTCATGGCCTCCTCCGGCTGCCAGAACCCGTCGCTCACCTACATGGCCATGACCGCGCGCGCGGCTGCCCATGCTGTGGAAGAACTCAAGCGCGGCAATATCTGAGGAGACCGCCATGAACCGTCGCGAATGGTTGAAATGCATGTCCGCGCTGGCCGTGGGCGCCGTGGCCGCGCCGTCGCTGCTGGCCGTGTTCGATGCCCATGCCGCCGCGCAGAACGGCGGCGCCGCCCCGCAGTTCTTCAGCAAGACGCAAGGCGACCTGATGGCCGCTGTAGTGGACATCATCATCCCGCGCTCTGATACGCCCGGTGCGGTCGATGCAGGCGTGCCGCGCTTCATCGACCAGATGTTCAAGGACGTCTATACGCCGGAAGAACAAAAGCGCTACCTCAGCGCGCTGGCCGCGTTCGAGAAGGAGAGCGGCAAACCGTTCCTCCAGCTCGATGCCGCGCGGCGCAAGGCGCTGGTCGTCAAACTCCACGAACAGGCACTGGCCAAGGGCAAGGATCTCGAACCGACCTCGGCGCCCGCGTTCGTGCTGATGACCAAGAAGCTGGCCATGCTGGGCTTCTTCATGTCCGAACCCGGCTGCACGCAGGTGCTGCAGTATGCGGCCGTGCCCGGCGGCTATCAGGGCGACATTCCGCTGTCGAAGGCGGGCAACGGCAAGGCCTGGGCCGTCGAAACGGTCCTGAGGATCTGACGCATGAAAACACTCAAGGGGCCAGGTATTTTCCTCGCCCAGTACGCGGGCGACGCCGCGCCGTTCAACACGCTGCCCGACATCGCCCGCTGGGCATCGTCGCTGGGTTTCGTGGGTGTGCAGATCCCTTCCAACGACAAGCGCCTGTTCGACCTCGAACAGGCAGCGGCCAGCAAGACGTATTGCGACGACATCGCCGGCACGCTGGCCGAACACGGGCTCGTAGTTACCGAGCTGTCCACGCATCTGCAAGGACAATTGGTCGCCTCGCATCCCACCTATGACCGTCTGTTCGACGGCTTCGCGCCCGCCGAACTGCGCGGCCGCCCCGTGGAACGCCAGGCCTGGGCGGTGCAGCAACTCAAGCTTGCGGCGACCGCGAGCAAGCACCTCGGCCTGACCGCGCATGCCACCTTCTCCGGCGCGCTCGCCTGGCATCTGTTCTATCCCTGGCCGCAGCGCCCCGCGGGACTGGTCGAGGAAGCGTTCGCCGAACTCGGCAGACGCTGGCGTCCGATCCTTGATGCGTTTGACGAAGCGGGGGTCGACGTCTGCTACGAGCTGCATCCCGGCGAGGACCTGCATGATGGCGCGACCTTCGAGCGCTTCCTAGACGCCGTCGGGCAGCATCCACGCGCGAATATCTTGTACGACCCCAGCCACATGGTGCTGCAGCAACTCGACTATCTGGAGTTCATCGACTTCTATCATCAGCGCATCCGCGCCTTCCACGTGAAGGACGCGGAGTTCCGTCCCAACGGCCGCGCTGGCGTCTACGGCGGCTACCAGAATTGGATCGATCGTCCCGGCCGTTTCCGTTCGCTGGGCGACGGGCAGATCGATTTCGGCGCGATCTTCAGCAAGATGGCGCAGTACGACTATCCGGGCTGGGCCGTGCTCGAATGGGAGTGCTGCATCAAGGACGCCCAGCAGGGCGCGAAAGAAGGTGCGGCCTTTATCCGCGACCACATCATCAAGGTCACCGAGCGCGCGTTCGACGATTTTGCCGCGACCGGCTCCGACCGCACGTTCAATCGCCAAGTGCTGGGGCTCGAATAACCATGTCCACCGATTCCCGAGGCATCACCCGCCGCGCCGCGCTTGGCCAGATCGCTGCCGCCGCGGCGTTCGGCGCCACGTCGCTGCTGGCGTCCGCCGAAACCACTTCCGGCAAGCTTGCATCGGCGAAGGCGACGCCTGGCCGCCTCAAGCAATCCCTCAGCCGCTGGACCTCCAAGGCGCCGCTTCCCGAATTGTGCAAGCGCCTCCAGGCGATCGGCTTCGCCGGTGTCGACTTGCTGTATCCGGACGAATGGTCGGTGGTGAACGACAGCGGCCTGTCGGTTTCCATGGGCTATCCCAAGCTGGTCTCTCCCGATCGTCGCGACAACTTCATCGCGATGGGCTTCAACGATCCGGCCAACCACGCCACCTTGTTGAAGGAACTGGAGGCGTCGATCCCGCTCGCCAAGCGCGCCGGCGTGACCAACCTGATCACCATGTTCGGCAACCGCAAGGCGGGCATCGACGCCCGCGCGGCCCTCGACCACTGCGTGGCGGGGCTTTCCAAGATCGCACCCTACGCCGCCGAGAACGGCATCACCCTTTGCGTGGAATTGCTCAACAGCAAGGTCGACCACCACGGCTACCAGGGCGACCACACCGCGTTCGGTGTTGACGTGATGAAGGGCATCGGTTCGCCGAACGTCAAACTGCTCTACGACATCTATCACATGCAGATCATGGAAGGCGACGTGATCCGCACCATCCGCGACAACATCCAGTGGATCGGGCACTTCCATACCGGTGGTGTGCCGGGGCGACACGAGATCGACGGTACCCAGGAACTCAACTACCACGCGGTCGCCAAGGCGATCGCGGATCTGAATTACCAGGGCTTCATCGCACACGAATTCATGCCGGCGCAGCCCGATCCGTTCGCCTCCTTCGCCGAGGCGTTCAAGATTTGCACGGTGTGACCAGCCATTTATGGCTCATGGGTATGCGCCAATCAGCTCATTGGGGATGTTGTTTATGAAACGACGAATCGCGATGGCCCTTGTTCCCTTCGTGTTCGCATTACCCGTGTGGGCGCAAACCGCCCCGCCTTCCGCCTCCGCCGAACCCACCGACCCCAAAGCCACCGAGCAATGGGAGCCCGTGCCCAAAGCTGTGACGCCAGGCAAACAGGACAGCGCACCGCCCTCCGATGCCGTCGTGCTGTTCGACGGTCGCGATCTCGCGCAATGGGAAACCTCCAAGGACCATTCGCCCGCACGCTGGAAAGTCCACGACGGCGTGATGACGGTCAACAAGACGACGGGCAACATCCAGACCAAGCAGCGGTTCAAGAACTACCAATTGCATCTGGAATGGCAGGTTCCCAAAGACATCGCGGGCGAAGGCCAGGCGCGCGGCAACAGCGGCCTGTTCGTTGCATCGACCGGGCCGGCCGACGAGGGCTACGAAATCCAGATCCTGGATTCGTGGAAGAACAAGACCTACGTCAATGGGCAGGCTGCCAGCGTCTACAAACAGACGCCGCCCCTGGCCAATGCGATGCGCCCGCCGGGCGAGTGGCAGGCCTATGACGTGGTCTGGACAGCACCGGTGTTCGCCACCGACGGGACGCTGAAGTCGCCCGGTTATGTCACGGTCTTCCACAATGGCGTGCTGGTGCAGAACCACACCCAGCTCGCCGGCGAGACGGTCTACATCGGCAAGCCGAAATACAAGCCGTACGCCGATGCGCCGATCAAACTGCAGGCACACGGCGATCCTTCGCAGCCCATCAGCTTCCGCAATATCTGGGTGCGTCCGCTGGATTGAGCGACCCCGATACGGGTAAAGCCGTCAGCCGCTCACTTGCGCCGTCGCGTTTGCCGGCCCAGTGCGTGAAAACGCGAAGGCGGTGCCAGATGCGCGTACACCGTCTCAAAGAGCGGGCTCGCCTGAGCGGGATCCTGGACATGTCGGGCTACCGCCGCCGCGGCCAGTTGAGCCATTTCCAGCGGTACCGGCACGGTCGCCTCCGGCCAGAACGCCAGTTCGAGGGCACCGAGTCGAGATGTGGTGTCGAGATGCGCTAACACCTCGCCAAAAATCAGCCGCTGCCCATCGCTTTCGGCCGGCTCTTGGTTCGGTGCGACCACGATGCGGCAGGCCGCCTGGCTCGTACTCTTGAGGTAAGCGTTGTAGGCGGTCAGGCAGCCGGAAAACAGGGAGCGGCGGCGCAAGGCGTCCGAGCCATGATTCTGCTCCGTCTCTTGCTCGACCACGGCCACCGCGAATCGAATGGGAAGACGGCGGATCAAGGTAGCCAGCGTGCTTTCCGCGGCACCGGGATCCCGCTCAAGCGGAAGCCCCAGCTGCGGCGCTACCGCAGGAATCCAGGATGCGGTGCCCTTGGCGACGCTCAGCGACATCGAGTCGCCGCGACGCTGCTCGTTCAACGCCAAGGCTGTCTGGGTCAACATGCCCCAGGCCGCCGGAACGGTGGGCCAGCACAGGATTTGCACAAACACCTGCTTGTCCTTGGCGCTGGCGGTGTATTCGCCAAGAAAGGCCACCTGTTCCGGACGCAGTCCGGTCATCGCTTGCGAGGCATTTTTCACAGCCGTCGCGGCGGATGGCGATGTCGCGGCGCTGCGCTTACCGGCCGCCGACACGACGACTCCCCTGTTCCGAAGAAACCACCTCGTCCGACACCTCATCCTCCGCATGCCACGGCTTACCCGACGTGCGCTCGATGTATTCGCGGATGAGTCGACGCACCACCTGCGAGGGCGTGGCGTCTTCGTCGGCGCACAAGCGCTCAAACACCGCCTTCTTGCGCGGGTCGATCAGGATGGTCAGACGGGCCGTACGGCTCTCGATGGGCATGGGGTGATATCCGGTGTTACATGATGTGTGTATTCAATGATAATAACATTATCATCCAGGTCGCTTCGCAGGGGGAACGATGGACGCGGTCAGTGCGCGCAAATACCTGCGGCTCTATGTGCCCAAGTTGGTCACCGTGCTTTCGGAAGGCTATGGCTGGCGCGATTTGCGCAGCGATGCGATCGCGGGACTGACGGTTGCCATCGTGGCCTTGCCACTGGCCATGGCGCTGGCGATCGCCAGCGGCACCACGCCCGAGAAAGGGCTTTACACGGCCATCGTCGCGGGCTTCTTGATCTCCGCGCTGGGCGGCTCCCGCGTGCAGATTGGTGGGCCGACGGCGGCATTCATTCCGGTGGTGTTCGTCGTCATCCAGAAATTCGGTTTCGGCGGACTGATCCTGTGCACGCTGCTGGCCGGCCTGATGTTGATCGGCGCCGGCCTTTTACGGCTGGGCACCTTGATGAAATACATGCCGCAGCCGGTGATCACGGGGTTCACCGCGGGCATTGCCGTCAGCATCTTTTCCAGCCAGATCAAAGATGCGCTCGGACTGAGCATGGGCACCGTGCCAGCCGACTTTCTCGAGCGCTGGATGGCTTACGCGCAGCACCTGTCGACGACCCAGCCGGCAGCGGTCGCGCTCACGCTGGTGAGTCTTGCCGTGATCATGGCGATACGCCGGTGGCGGCCGGGATGGCCCGGTTTTCTGATCGCGTTGATCGTCTGCACCGCACTGGGTGTGGGCCTTGCCTTGCCGGCGGAGACGATTGGCAGCCGATTCGGAGGTCTGCCTTCGAACCTGCCGATCTTCGATGTTCCACACATTCCGTTCGAGCGCACACGCGAGCTGCTGCCCAGCTCCTTCACCATCGCCTTTCTCGCGGGCGTGGAATCGTTGCTGTCGGCCGTGGTGGCGGATGGCATGATCGGTGGCCGGCATCGGTCCAACGGTGAGTTGGTGGCACAAGGCGTTGCCAATGTCGGCTCAGCCTTATTTGGCGGCCTGCCCGCCACTGGCGCCATTGCACGCACGGCCACCAATGTACGCGCCGGCGGGCGAACCCCGGTGGCCGGCATGATCCACGCCGCCCTGCTGCTGGTGTTCATGCTGGCCTTGGCGCCACTGATGAAGTTCGTGCCACTCGCCGCTCTGGCGGCCGTGCTGCTGGTGGTGGCCTGGAACATGAGCGAGATCGAGCATTTCCGCCACACCCTGTCGGCCCCGAAAGGCGACGGCTTGGTGCTGCTACTGACGTTTGGCCTGACCGTGTTCTTCGACCTCACCGTTGCGATCGAGGTCGGCCTCGTGGTTTCGGCCTTCGTCTTCATGTTCCGCATGGCGGATGCAGTCGAGGTCAGCGCGGGCATCAAGCTACTGGACGAAAACGGCGATGACCGCGCGGCCGGTGACGACGCTTCGCAGCGTGCCCGGCTGCCGCCAGGCGTTGAGGTATTCCAGATCAGCGGCCCGTTGTTCTTCGGCGCGGCGAACCGGCTGGATGATTTGCTCGATCAGTTTCAGAAGCCACCCCGCGTCTTCATTCTTCGCATGCGATTGGTGCCGATCATTGACGCCAGCGGCGTGCATGCGCTCAAGACCTTGCTGGAGCGCTGCCGGCGGCGCAGCATCGTATTGGTGATATCTGGCTTACAGCCACAACCGCAGCGGGTGATCCGGCAGATGGCGCTGCATCCGCACGAGGGCGAGTTGTATTTCGTCGACCACTATGAGGCGGCTCTGGCTCTGTCAGAGCAACTCTGCCCCCGAGAGTAAGTGAAGGAACCGAGCGTCATGACTCCCAACGATCGAAAAATTGAAGCACTGCGTCGACGCATTCCGTCGTTCACCTGCGTCGTCGGTTGCCACGATTGTTGCGGGCCGGTAACGGCCTCCGCGGAAGAAGTCGCGCGGCTACCGATCAAAACCGAAGAGGAACATGCCGCAGCCTTGGCCGAACTGACTTGCCCCTATCTGGGCAAGCACGGTTGCGAGGTTTACAACGAACGCCCGCTCATCTGCCGCCTGTTCGGAACAACACCGCGCCTGCTTTGCCCAAATGGAAAGCGGCCGGTGTACATGATCGACACCAGGACCGAGGACGAGATCCACGCCTTCCTCAAGCACACGCGGCAAGTGCTGTTGTAGCGCGAACTCCAACCACGTCAGAAAGTAGCTGCCGGAAAGCCACACCCTTTTTCGACCTCGCGTCGCCTTATCGAAACCCACATCACAAACGCATGATTTTGCGCCACTCGCACAGCCACAGTTGTCATCTGCGGCGCTGAGGATGGGCCGCCCAATGACGGGTGCTGACAGGTCATGCATCTATGAAGGTGATGTCTAGAGCGGCGCTCGCCGCCTTGCTGATCGTTGCGATGGGACCCTTTGACGCTGTGCTTGCGGCCAATGGCGGCAGCGCGAATCTGATCGTTGGCGGCGATGGCGAAGCCGCTGCCTGCATGACGGACTGGAACGCAGTGACCACCGTACCGGGCTGGACCGTTCTTCGCGGCAATCCAAGCGTGGTGTGTTATTCCATCGCCAGCTTTTCCACACCGAATGCATCGGCGCAGGGCAAGGCCTTCATCGCCGACGGCCCGTATGGCGACTCCGCGCTGCAGCAGCGGGTGGATGTGTCAGCCGCCAGCGCCGCCATCGACACCGGCTCCACGACTTACACGCTTTCCGGCTGGCTGGGCGGCTATGGCATCTACAGTGCGCATACCGAACTGAGTGTGACGTTTCTCGACGCATATGGCCATCCGCTCGGTTCTTCGGCAACGGTTCCCACGGTGACCGCCGCGGACCGCGGCAATAGCAATGCCTTCCTTGCCCGCGCCATCACCAACCCGGTGCCCGTCGGCACACGCGCGATTTCCGTGCTGTTGCGCTTTGTGGATACCGGCGCCTCTTACAACATCGGCTACGCCGACAATGTGTCGCTGACACTTTCCACCCCGGTGCCGGCGCCCACGCTGGCGACGCCGCCATCGACTGTGCCGGCCTACGACCATGTCTTCGTCGTGATGATGGAGAACACTACTTACAGCCAGGTTATCGGCGACACCGCCGACGCACCCTTCATCAACAGTCTGGCCAACCGCGGTACGCTGCTGATGAACTCGAGCGGCACTTATCACCCCAGCGATGAAAATTACCTGGCGATCGCCGGCGGCGACAATTTCGTCCAGGGTGCCATTTACTACCCGAATATCCATGTGGCCTCCCCGCATCTCGGCGATCGCCTCGAAGCCATCGGCAAAACCTGGAAGGCCTACGAGCAAGGCATGGGCACGCCGTGCAATACCAACAAGAACTATGACTCTTACTACGCGCCCGATGACGCACCCTTTATCAACTTCACCAATATCAGCAGCAACCTCACCCGCTGCCAGGCGCATCTGGTCGATCTGAGCCAGCTCAACAGCGATCTGCAGACCGCAGCAAGCACGCCGAATTTCGCCTGGTTGGCCGCCGACGACTATTACGACGGCGAAGCTTCGGGCAACGGCTCATCGGCAAGCCTGAAGGTGCAGGACGGCTGGCTGAAGCAGACCCTGCAGCCGATCTTCAACTCGCCCGCATGGACCGGCCAGCGCTCGCTGCTGATCCTGACCTGGGACGAGTCCGCCGATAAGTCCAACAGCTCCGGCAATCACATCGCGACGATCCTGGTGGATTCGCAGGGCTCCGTGCGGCCTGGTTATGGCAGCGCTGCCAGCTATAACCATTTCAATGTGGGGCGCACGATCGAGCAGGCGCTCGGACTTGCTTCGCTGACCGCCAACGATACCTACGCCGCACCGATCAACGATGCGTTCGCCCCCGTCACGCCGCCGCCGTCGGCACCGACGCTGTCCACCGTTACGGCCACGGTGCCGCAAGGCGCCACTATCGTGTTCGACTATGCGACTACCGGTGCAAAGCTGAGCGCCACCAATTGGGTGGGCATCTATAGCGCCGGAAATACGCCGGGCTCGCAGTCGTCGATCACCTGGCAATACGTGCCCACCACGAACGGCAACGTCGCGTTCGACACGTCCGCACTAGCGCCGGGCAACTACACCGCCTGGTATCTCTATAACGATGGTTACAGCGTATTGAACGGACCGGTGAGCTTCCGCGTATCGCCCTGATCCATCCCGCCAGGACCGCGATACACCGCGGTCCTGGCAATCACACCGGCAACGCCGTGGTCTTCTTCACCGTACGCAAGGCCAGCGTCGACTGCACGCGCACCACGCCGGGCAACTGGGTGAGGATGTCGGTGTGGATGCGCTCGAAATCGGCGGAGTCGGCATAGGCCACGCGCACCATGTAGTCCGCCGCGCCGGCAAGCAGGCAGCACTCCGTGACTTCCGGATGACGCTGGATCGCTGCCTCGAAAGCATCGAGCGCGGCACGGCCCTGCTGGTCGAGCGTCACCAATACGAAAGCCGTGCCCGGCAGGCCGGCCACCTTCTCATCGAGCAGCATCACGTAGCGCGAAATCAGGCCGCGCTCCTCCAGCAACTTCACCCGGCGCAGGCAGGCCGAGGGCGAGAGGTTGATTTGCAGCGCCAGCTCCATATTGGTCAGGCGGCCGTCCTGCTGAAGCAACTGGAGGATGGCGCGATCCCGCTCGTCGAGGGCCCAATCGGCGCGTTGCATAAAATTCCAATAAATACGTATTTGTCTGAGTGAAAATTCTACACATAGGCCATCCGTGGCGCCAAATGAGCGAGAAATTGCTCAACACACCGTTCATACTGCTGCGTCGCCGGCGCCCCGGGCCGCCGGTCCAGCAACCCTCCCACTAGCGAGAGATCTCCAGTCATGCGCATCGGTGTGCCGAAAGAAATCAAGAACCACGAATACCGCGTGGGCCTCATTCCGTCGTCTGTCCAGGAACTGGTGCACCACGGTCACCAGGTGATGGTGCAGGCCGGCGCAGGCCTGGGCGCGGGCATCACCGATGCCGATTACACCGCCGCTGGCGCCACCATCGTGGAGAGCGCTGACCAGATCTTTGCCGACGCCGACATGATCGTGAAGGTGAAGGAGCCGCTGGCCGTGGAGCGCAAGAAGCTCCGCAAGGGCCAGATCCTCTTCACCTATCTGCACCTCGCGCCCGATGCGGAGCAGACGAAGGATCTCATCGCCTCCGGCGCCGTCTGCATTGCGTACGAAACCGTGACGGCCGCCAATGGCTCGCTGCCGCTGCTGACGCCGATGTCCGAAGTCGCCGGCCGCCTCGCTCCGCAGGTCGGCGCGCATTCGCTGGAGAAGGCCCAGGGTGGTCGCGGTGTGCTGCTCGGCGGCGTGCCGGGCGTGCCTGCGGCTGAAGTGGTCATCCTCGGCGGCGGCGTGTCCGGTACGCATGCGGCGACGATCGCCGTGGGCATGGGCGCCAAGGTCACCGTGGTCGACCGCTCGGCCGATGCACTGAAGCGTCTCGCCACACAGTTCGGCACCTCGATCTCGACCGTATTCTCCACCCGCTCGGCCATCGAAGAACTGGTGCGCCGCGCCGACCTGCTGATCGGCACCGTGCTGGTGCCGGGTGCCGCCGCGCCGAAGCTGGTGACGCACGACATGGTGCGCACGATGAAGCCGGGCTCGGTGATCGTCGACGTCGCCATCGACCAGGGCGGTTGCGTCGAGACCTCGCACGCCACCACGCATTCCGATCCGACCTATGTGGTGGACGGCGTGGTGCACTACTGCGTCGCCAACATGCCGGGCGCGGTTGCCCGCACCTCGACCTTCGCGCTCAACAGCGTGACCCTGCCCTTCACCCTCGCGCTGGCCAATCACGGCTGGAAGAAGGCGCTGCAGCAGGACGTGCATCTGCGCAACGGCCTGAACGTGTCGGAAGGCCAGGTGACCTGCGAGCCGGTGGCCCAGGCGCACAACCTGCCGTACGTCAAGGCGGAAACCGCGATCGGCCTGTAAGGCCTCGCCAACGCGACCTCCCTGCTCTGAAAAGCAGGGAGGTCGTGGTTAGTCAGCTACTCGTTTCGCCTGCATCCCCGCTGCAAACAGTCTGCACATTCGCGAACGCAAGCTTCGCGTAAGCATGAAACCGCACTGAACCCCTTCCGCGCGATGACGCATTCTGGGTCATCGACACCCGACATGGCTCGTTCTCGTTAGTGGCATCCGACGCCACAAACGAGGATTCCTCATGTCATTGCTCTCTCGCTCCCCAAGCAGAAAGACACCTACGCGACTGGTGCGTGGACTGTTGGCCGTCACGCTGCTGACAGCCGGCCTCGCCAGTCTCCCGCAGCCCGCCTCCGCGGGTGTGTTTGTATCGGTGACGGTGGCGCCGCCGCCTCTGCCCGTCTACGTGCAGCCCGTGATTCCCGCACCTGGCTACATCTGGGTGCCCGGCTACTGGGCCTACGATGACGGCGACTACTACTGGGTGCCGGGCACCTGGGTGCTTCCGCCCTACTCCGGTGCGCTATGGACGCCAGGCTACTGGGGCTGGGGTGATGGTGTTTACGTCTTCCATACCGGTTACTGGGGCCTGCATGTCGGCTTTTACGGCGGCATCAATTACGGCTTTGGCTACACCGGCATCGGTTATGGGGGCGGTTACTGGGATCACGACCGGTTTTATTACAACCGCAGCGTCAACCACGTCACCAATAACATCACCAACGTCTACAACAAGACGGTGATCAACAACACGACAATCAATAACACCACCATCAACCGCACCAGCTTCAATGGCGGCCCGGGTGGTATCGCCGCACGACCGACACCGCAGCAATTGCAGGCGCAACGCGAGCAGCATGCGGGACCAGTCGCTGCGCAACAGCAGCAGATGGCCATGGCCAGCCAGAATCGCGCGATGCATGCCTCGGTGAATCATGGCGTGCCGGCCATCGCCGCTACGCCAAGGGCCGGCGTTTTCAGTGGGCACGGCGTGGCCGCTGCGGCACCGGTGGCCGCATCCGCGCGACCGGCCGCCATGCCGGGGCCGACACACACCAATGCGCCAACGTCGCCGATGAATGACCGCGGCGCGTTGCGCTCCGCCAGCTTCGCGCCGCACAACAACAGCAACGTGAGCCACATGGCGCAGACAGCTCCGCACACGGCTTATTCACCAGCCACAGGCCCTGCCTCTCATGCTGCGCCTCACATGCAGCCGAGCGCTTACCGCGGTGAAACGGCAAGCCCACGCAACCCATACGAGGGTGGCAACGCCTTCAGTCATGGGGCGGCGAGACCGGCCATGCACGCATCTGCACCGCCGTCGGCGTATCACCCGGCACCGCCGCATCCGCAAGGTGGCGGGCGGCCCGCACCGCGAGCTCAGCCAGCGGCCCATGCCGCCCCGCATGGCGACCACAATATGCATTGAAGAAAAACGTATCTGTCGCAAAGCCCGCCACACGGCGGGCTTTGTTTTGTCAGAAGACCGGTGAGTACGAGACGCCGCTAGGCACTTGTCTGCGGCGCACGCGACCAGCCCAGCCGCCATTTCAAATTGACGCCCAGCGTGCCGAGCACGATCAGCACGAGTCCCGCGAGCTGCACCGGGACGAGGTGATGTCCGTAGATCAGGTAATCCAGCAGCAGCGTGACAAGCGGATAGACAAAGGCCACCACCGCGATCGTCACTACAGGCAGGCGCGGATACGACGAATAGAACAGCACATACACGATGCCGCTGTGGATCACGCCCAATCCGAACAGCCAGAACCAATGCGGCCCGGCATGAAACACTGACGTGCTGGAGAAGCCGGCCAGCATCGCCACACCCACCCAACACTGGATCATCACCAGCGCGAACGGACGCTTGCGACCGATCTGTCGCGACATCAGCAACGAAGCGCCGCATAGCACCGCAGCAAGCAAAGTCAGTCCGATGCCGATCAGGTACGAGAGGTCGGCACTCTGCCAGAGACGTACGGGATCGGAAGAGCAGGCCACACCAACGAAACCGAGCAGCGTCCACGCCAGGTCGGCGGGACGTGTGCGCTCGCCCTGCAGCAGCGCAGCCAGAATCAGCATCACAAACGGAAAGAAGTGATACACCAGGGTCGCCACGCCGATGGATGAGCGCGCCATGCCGGCGAACAGCGCCACCCAGTTCAGCACCAACAGCACGCCGCTGAACAAGGCACCGCGCAACAGCTCACGCTCTTGCAGCAAACCGCGCAGATGCCCCCGGGCCAGCCCCCAGCTCAGCAGGAACAGGCCGCCGAACAGGCACCGATAGAACACCGCCGTGACCGGGTCCTGGCCGCTTTCATGCACGAAAACACCGACCGAGCCGATCAGCAGTTCGCCGAGCAGCAGCTGGCCAAGCGCCGCGCGCGCGCCGTCGCGGCTGGAGGTGGCATGCATGACGTGGTCCTCGCAGGTGGATGACGTTCAGCGTAAGCCGCTTGCCTCCACCAATACAGATTCAGATAGGATGCAAATAGACCAATACAGATGGAACAAATCGGTGCTGCTTTACGAACGCCTCGCGGAAAGCCTGCGCGTACAGATCGCGCAAGGCGTATTGCGGGCGGGCGAGCGCATGCCGTCGATCCGGCAACTGGCGCACGGACATGGCATCAGCGCCGCCACTGCCGTACAGGCCTGCTTGCAGCTGGAACGCGAAGGCCTGGTGGTGGCTCGCCCACGCTCGGGTTACTTCGTGCGCGCGGCAACGCCTCTGCCACCGGCGATACGGCCTCCACGTCGACGCGTGCCCGGCAGCGTCAGCAATCCGGCATTGCAGGATGTACTGGACATGCTGGCGCGCAGCGACCTGCTCCCTCTGCACAGCGCCACGCCAGCGCCAGCACTACTGCCGCAACCCGCCCTGGCGGCGGCACTGACACGCAGCCTGCGACATAGCTCCGCGGCGGCACTCGACTACGCACCGCCACAGGGCCATCTCGCGTTGCGGCAACAGATCGCCAAGCGCTATGCACAAGTTGGCGCAGCAGTAGCGCCCGACGAGATCATCATCACCGCTGGCGCGATGGAAGCGATCAGCCTGGCGCTGCGCACACTGACGGCACCGGGTGATGTGGTGCTGGTGGAAACGCCGACTTATCACGGCATTCTGCAGGCCGTTGCGGCGCTGCGACTGAAAGTACTGGAGGTGCCCAACCTTCCCGGGCAAGGCATCGACGTCGCACGGCTGGAACAGTTGCTGCAACAGAACACCGTGCGCGCAGCGGTGCTGATACCCAACTTCAACAACCCGCTCGGCAGCCTTACCAGCGACGCCAATAAACAGTCCTTGCTGGAAAGCTGCGCCAAGCACGGCACCGTCGTGATCGAAGATGACATCTACGGCGAACTGGCCTGGTCGGGCCAGCGCCCCTCACCGCTGCGCCGCTGGGACCGGCATGGCATGGTGATCAGCTGCGGCTCGTTCTCGAAGACGCTGGCACCGGGTCTGCGCGTCGGTTGGCTGGCCGGCAGCGCATGGACCGACGCCCTGGTACGCGCCAAATACTTTTCGACCGTGGGCAGCGCCAGCCTGCCCCAGCTGGCGATGGCCGATTACCTGCAACGCCACGATCTGGAACGTCACCTGAGACGCCTGCGCCGCACCCTGGCGGACAACGCACAGCGCATGCACGAGGCGATTGCGCGTCACTGGCCCCAAGGGACACGAGCCAGCGAGCCGCAAGGCGGTTTATCCCTGTGGCTGCAATTGCCGGCCGGCGGCAACGGCTACGCGCTGTTCGAAGAAGCACTGAAAGACGGTATCGGCACATCGCCGGGCGTATTGTTCTCCAGCCGGGGCGATTATGCGGATTGCCTGCGGCTGAGTTGCGGACTGCCGTGGAGTGGACGGCTGGATATCGCGTTGCGGAAGCTCGGGCGACTGGCAGCACGCCAGTCCGAGTGACGTAAACGTCCCTGCCCGCAGAAGGAGGCCGCTTTTGTCCGTGACTTGCCTAGGAATTGTCTGAAAGAGCCGACGCCTTCGCCTCCCTAGACTATCGGCGCCCGAGATCGTGGTTTTATCGCTGCGATCCGGTTCACCTGGACCCTCATGGAGTCTCTAACAATGGCAACTCACGGCATTATTGTTTGGCTGATTATCGGCGCAGTAGCGGGCTGGCTGGCAGGGCTGCTGGTCAAGGGAGGCGGCTTCGGCCTGCTGGTCGACATCGTGGTCGGCATCGTGGGCGCCTTTATCGGCGGCTGGCTGGCAGGGATGCTCGGCATCAGCCTGGGCGGCGGCCTGCTGGGCTCGATCATTACCGCGACGATCGGTGCGGTGGTCTTGCTGTTTGTGATCCGTCTGTTCAAGCGAGCGTGAACGAACATACGCGCAACACGGATGCCGGCGCACGCGCCGGCATCTACAGCATCCGGGAAGACCATAACGGACGATGGATACTGTGGTCGGATGACCAGGTGGTATCAGCCGGCCTGCGCCTTGGGCCAGCGATCAAGCTGGCGCGCCTGCTGGTGCGCGAACAGCGTGAAAAAGATCAGGTCGGCTCAAAAATCGAGTTGGTAAGCTGCGGTCACACCATCGATGTGGACGACAGGGGATGAGCATTTCCTTTGAACAAGGCATGTTTCTGCCGCGTCCGCCCGAGCAGGTCTTCGACGTACTCGACGATATCTCGGCCCTGCCCAAATGGCTGGATCGCTGTATCCGCGTGCAGAAACATCAGCCGGGCCCGAACGAAGTCGGCGATGCACTGCGTTACATCTACCTGGATGGCCTGCGCAACAATGTCATGGAAGGCACCATCACCGCACGCAGCCCCAGCGAGCACTTGAGCTGCCAATGCGCCAATCGCAAGATGGCGGTGAACGTCGCCATCCATATGCGCCCCCATGGCACCGGCACCTATCTCACCCAGAGCATCAGCATCCTGCCCAAGGGTCTGTTTACCCGGCTGGCCGCGCCGCTGATTCGGCGCGCACTGCCCGATCAGAGCACCCGTGCCCTGGCCGGCCTGCGCAATTATCTGTTGCGCATACCGTCATCCCCCTAAGCAGGGATCAAGCTTCGCGTTTCAACACGATGGCCGCTCGCTGCAGCAGCTCGCGCAACTCCGGGTCGATCGCAACCAGCCGATCCACCGCGCGCAACATAACCAGCGAAACCGGATCGCTCAGCGCGCCTTCGCCCCACTCCGCCAGCACGATCCGGCGCAGCATGGGCTGCCGGATCTGCGCCAGCGCCGCTGGATCTTCCGGATCGATGGCAGACACCATGGTGACCAGATCGCGACGCATCGCGACGGCCCTGGCGTCCGATGCCGAGGTGCCGCTCTGCAGGGGATGCTCGAAAGACCCTTGGCTGGCAAGGTGGCGCAATACGTCGATCGGCGAGGCACGATGCGGCGATGAGTCCATAACAGAGGGCATGGCTGGAAGAGTCGGGATCAGTTGGTGGCGCGGCTGTTCTCGCCAGCGGCCTCAAGCAGATTCACCAGCACCACGACACGGCGGTTAGGAGCGAGGCAATCGATCAGGGCAGCGCGATCCGCGTCGTCGCAGCTGCGCACCGGGTCGGCCTTGCCCAGACCCTCGGCCTGGATCAATTCGGATGGCACGCCCTGTTCCACCAGGTAGTTCATCACGGCGTACGCGCGGCGGCCCGACAAGCTGTCATTGTGGCTATCGCTGCCGAGCCGGTCGGTGTAGCCCATGATGTGGATGTTCTCGACGCGCGTCTTATGCGTCAGCAGATTGCGTGTCAGCTGATCCAGCTGTGTCTTTCCATCATCGGTAATGTCGGCCACGGTGGCTCGATCGAAAGCGAACAAAGCATCCGTGGACAAGACGAACTGCTCACTCGACGGACCACTCTTGGCTACGGCATCCGCTTGCTGATATTTGGCGCAGGACTCCGGCAGCCAATAGAAACTCTGCGCGAGCTTGTTCTGGTCGAACAGCACCTTGAACTGGCAGGTGCTGACCTTGTTGTTGGCGTCGCGGAAGTTGAACAGGTAGTTCCACTCGCGCACACCCACCACACCTTCACTGAAGTGCGGGAAGCCGACGAGCGCAGCCAACTGCTGCTTGTTGAGTCCGGCTTTGACTTGCCGCACGTCGCTCACATTGGGAAACGTCCCGCCCTTGTGCATCGGCGTGGTGTCGCCGGGTGCCGGCCACACCAGCGCATCGGCGGTGTGGCCATCCGGCGCGACGCCGCGACTGAGGTTGCCGCAGGCGCTGAGTGAACCCAGTACCCCAAGCACGGTGAGCGTCGTAAGGATTTGCTTGATCGAACTATGCATGTCGTCGCTCTCCTGCCTTACCAGACCATGCCCGCGCCCACACCCACACCGGCGTCGCCGCGTGTATTGGTGCTTGCGTTGAGCTTGAAGATGTAGCGACCGCTCTCAGAGATGGTCGACACGCCGACGGCGACACCGGTCTCGCCATGGAAGCTGCCCACCGCGACGCCCGCCGAGTTCTGGTTCGGCTGATAGGCCTGCGGCAGCGCCGCCATCGCCATCGCCGACGCTGTACCCGCATTGGCGCGATTGCCGATCTCGTTGATGTTCCTATCGACCGTCTGGAAGCGCTGATCGGTATAGCTCTTGGACCAGTCCTTGGCCTGATTCAGTGCCTCGTTCAACTGCCCCACATTCGCCGCATCCGTGGTGGCAGTACCCGCGCCCACGTTGTGGACGACCGCAGCCGAGCCGCCCGAATTCAGCGTGACGCTGTTGTAGTCGGCGGCTCCGTTGACCGTGGTGTCGTACTTCACCACGCCAGATTGGGCTGCCTTGAGCTGACTCACATTCACCGCGTCAGTGGCCGCAGTACCTGCCGCTACATTGGTGACCTGCCGCTCGCTACCTGCAGCACCCACCGACACGCTATTGGCGCGATCGGCCACCGAGCCGCTGCCCACGGCCACGCTGTTGCTGGCCGTCGCCTGCGCGCCGGAACCGACCGCTGTGCTGGTATTGCCGGATGCGACGGCACCCGCACCGCCTGCCGTGGCATCCGTGCCCGATGCCTGCGGCTTGCCCTTGGCCGACGTGTCGTTGACCTGGAAGTAGCCGTCCTTGCCGTTCTGCAGATTGGTGACGTTGGTGGTGTTCTGCGATACCTGCTGATTGGTGGCGTACAGCTGCGAACCATTCACCGCATCCGTGCTGGTGGCCGAGACAGCGCCCTGATGCACGTTGGTAATGGTGGTGCCACCGATGACGCCGCCATCGGTCGAGGTGGTGCCGCCAAGCGTCACGCTGCCCTTGCCGCTGTTGTCGTACTGCACCGCGTTGTTGCTCAGCGTGCTGACCTGCGAGCCGATGTTGTTTACGGCCTGGTTGGTGGCATAGAGCTGTGAACCGTTCACCGCATCCGTGCTGGTGCTGCTCACCTGGCCGGCGGCGACATTACTGACCGTGCGCTCGTTACCTGCACTGCCGACGCTGACCGTGCTGGTCGGCGCCGTGCCGGCGAACTGGTAGTTCGTACCGTTGATGGTGGTGCCAGTGGTAGCCACCGCGGCTGAGGTGGTGGAGCCCGAACCCAGCGCCACATCGCCGGCGTTGGTCGCCGTTGCACCGGAGCCCAGTGCCACCGCGTTCTGCGCCGACGCTTTGGCGGTATCACCCAAGGCCACGGCACCCGCGCCATTCGCCGTCGACGTATTGCCGAGAGCAACCGCACCCTGCCCATTGGCAGTGCTCTGGTTACCCAGTGCTACGGCGCCCTGTCCGGTCGCTGTGTTGTTGGCGCCCATCGCCACCGCACCGGTACCGGTGGCGGTGTTCGGATCGCCGATGGCGACCGCGCCATCGCCCGACGCGGTGTTGCCCACACCGATCGACACCGCCTTGCCACCCGTAGCCGTAGCCGACTGGCCGATAGCTACCGCGCCTGCCGCGTTGGCAACCGCGCCAGTACCCTGCGCGATCGAGTTGCCACCGGTCGCCTGCGCACCGTTGCCGAGCGCGATGTCATTCGCCGCCGACGGACTGCCGCTGACACCGGCCACCGCGTTCGCGCCCTGTGCAATAGAGCTGTTGCCGTACGCATTCGCCGCCGGACCGACCGCGATGCTGTCCGTTCCCGCCGCATTGCTGTCGGCCAGCGTCGAGTTGGTGTGGAAGTAGCGAATGCCACCGCCGTTGATCGAACCGCCGATCTGGTTCAGCACGTTCTGCACGGAGCTATAGGTATTGCCGCCGTAGCTGAGATTGGTGGTCACCGTGCCCGTGGTCGGGTCGTAGCTGCTGCCGCCACCCAGCGACGTCGCCGTGGAACTGCCCACGTTGTTCAGCGCATTGCCCACTGCGTAGAGCTGCGAGCCGTTCACTGCATCCGTCGAGGACGAGGTGACCGTGCCGGCCGCCACGTTGGTGATCTGGCGCTCCTTGCCGGCGCCCCCCACCGACACCACCGACTGTGCGGACCCACCGGCGACCGTACCGCCGTTGATCGTGTAGGGGCCGGTCGACGGTGCCACCGTGACCGAACTCGCACCCAATGCAACGTCGTTGGCGTTGTTCGCCACGGCGCCCTGGCCGATCGCCACGCTGTCCGCGCCGGTAGCGCTGGAATCCGCGCCGGTCGAATTGGCATGGAAGTACTTGGTGCCCGTGGCGTAGACGTTGTTGACCTGGTTGCCCAGATTGGTGATCGCCGTCGTGTTGCCGGCGACCTGCTGGTTGGTCGTATACAGCTGTGAACCGTTCACCGCATCCGTGCTGCTAGCACTGAGCGTGGCCGGCGCGACGTTGGTGATCGACTGCGGCGAACCGCTGCCATGGCTGGCGTCGTAAGCGTTCAGTGACGCATTCCACTGCAAGGCATCCTGTTGCAGCGTGGTGATGTTGTTCGTGTTGGTGGTGACCTGATTACCCAGGTTGGTGATCGCCGTTGTGTTGTTGGCGATGTTGGTGGTGTTCTGGCTCACCTGCTGGTTGGTCGCGTAGAGCTGCGAGCCGTTCACCGCGTCCGTGCTGGTCGAGCTGAGGTTGCCAGCCGTCACGTTGGTCAGATTGACCGGCGTGGTGGAACCCGCGCCGCCCAGCGTCACGCTGGTCTTACCAGCGTTGTCGTACTGCACCGCGTTGCCTGACAAGGTGCCGATCTGGGTGCCTAGACTATCCACCGCCTGATTGGTTGCGTAGAGCTGCGAACCGTTCACAGCATCGGTGCTGGCGGCGCTCAACTGTCCGGCCGCGACATTCTGGATCTGCCGGCCACCGACGCTCAGCGCTGCCGAGGGCGTCGCGCCGGCAAAGGTGTAGCTGGTGCCATTGATGGTGGCGCCGCTTACGGCCGTCGTCGCCGAGGTCGTGCTGTTCGCACCCAGCGCCACATCATTGGCGTTGTTGGCCACCGCGCTCTGACCGATCGCCACACTGTCCGTGCCGACGGCACTGGAGTCCGTACCGGTCGAGTTGGCGTGGAAGTACTTGGTACCGGTCGCATAGATGTTGTTGACCTGGCTGCCCAGATTGTTGATCGACGTGGTGTTGTTCGCGATGTTCGCGGTGTTGGCGCTCACCTGCTGGTTCGTTGTGTACAACTGCGAACCGTTCACCGCATTGGTGCTGGTAGCGCTGAGCGTGGCCGGCGCAACGTTGGTGATCGACTGCGGCGATCCGGTGCCATGACTGGCATCGTAAGCATTGAGCGACGGATTCCACTGCAGCGCATCCTGCTGCAGTGCCGTGATGTTGTTCGTATTGCTGGTGACCTGGTTACCCAGGTTGGTGATCGACGTGGTGTTGTTGGACACCTGCTGATTCGTGGCGTACAGCTGCGAGCCGTTCACCGCATCCGTGCTGGTCGAGCTGAGGTTGCCCGTCGCGACGTTGGTTAGGGTCACCGGCGTGGTGGAGCTTGTACCGCCCAGCGTCACGCTGGTCTTGCCGGTGTTGTCGTACTGCACCGCATTGCCGGCCAGCGTGCCGATCTGCGAACCGAGGCTGTCCACGGCCTGATTGGTCGCGTATAGCTGCGAGCCGTTCACCGCGTCGGTGCTGGTGCCGCTCAAACGGCCGGCGGCCACGTTGGTGATGCTGCGTTCGCCGCCCACCGTACCCACACTCACCGTGCTCGTCGGGTTGGTGCCCGCAAAGCCGTAGCCGGTGCCGTTGATGGTGGTGCCGCTGGTGCCTACGGCAGCCGCCGTGGCCGAACCCGCACCCAGCGCCACATCACCGGCGCTCGCGCTAGCCGTGGCGCCCTGCCCCAGAGCGATCGCGCCGGTCTGCGAGGCGGCGCTGGTCGCGCCCAGCGCAATGGCGTTGATGCCCGTGGCTTGCGCACCGGTGTTGATGTTGCCGCCGATAGCAATGGCATCGGCGCCGCTTGCCAGCGTCTTCTTGCCGATAGCGATCGCGTCATCGACCGCGGCCGTCGTCGCGCTGGCACCGATGGCGATACCGTTCGCGCCGCTTGCCGTGGCGCCGTCGCCACCCGCGAAGCTGCTCACACCCAGCGCCCTGGTATTGGCGCCGATACCAGTTGCATTGGCTGCCGTGGCTTGCGCACTGTCACCCGCGGCGAAGGTGCTGGTGGCCGTGGCCTGGGTGTTGGCGCCGATGGCCGCCGCATTGACACCACTCGCTGTGGCCTTGTCGCCGACCGCCGCACTACTCACGGCATTGGCCTGCGTATTGGCGCCGATCGCCACACTGTTGGCGCCATTCGTCTTGGACGAATCGCCGATAGCGACGCTGCTGGTACCTGTGGCCTTCGTAAACACACCCAGCGCCACGCTGTTGGTGTCGTTGGCCGTCGCCGTATTGCCCATGGCGATGGAAGAACCACCGTTGGCCACCGACTGCGGCCCCACGGCAATCGACTCCGCGCCGACCGGCTGGCTATCCGCCGCCGTCGAATTGGTGTGGAAGTACTTGGTACCGGTCGCGTAGATGTTGTTGACCTGGTTGCCCAGATTGTTGATCGACGTGGTGTTGTTCGCGATGTTGGTGGTGTTGGTGCTCACCTGCTGGTTGGTGGCGTACAGCTGCGAGCCATTCACCGCATCCGTGCTGGTCGAGGACAAATTGCCTGCGGCCAGGTTGGTCACGGATACCGGAGTGGTCGTGCCGACCCCACCCAGCGTCACGCTGGTCTTGGCGCTGCTGTCGTACTGCACCGCATTGCCGGTGGCCGCACCAACCACCGCCTGCAACTGGCTCACATTGACCGCGTCCGTGCCGGCACTGCCCGCCGCCACGCCAGTGATCTGGCGGTTGCCGACGTTGACTTCGCCGGATGATGTCTGCGGCGCGGCCAGGCCATAGGCCGTGTAGTTGCTTTGCGCGCCACGGGTATCGGCGGAGCCGGCGCCCAGCGCGACATCGTTGGCGAACGTGGTCTTGGCACCGTTGCCCACGGCAACGCTGTTGGTGCCGCCGGAGCTGGCACTGGTACCGATCGCCACACTGTCGGTGCCGACCGCGCTCGAATCCGTGCCAGTCGAGTTGGCGTGGAAGTATTTCGTACCCGTCGCGTAGATGTTGTTGACCTGATTGCCAAGGTTGGTGATCGAGGTCGTATTGCCCGCCACTTGCTGGTTGGTCGCATTGAGCTGCGAGCCATTCACCGCATCGGTGCTGGTCGACGACAGCGTGCCCGCTGCCACGTTGGTGATCTTCTGCGGCGAGCCACTGCTGTGGCTGGCGTCATAGGCGCCCAGCGACGAGTTCCATTGCAGCGCATCCTGTTGCAGTGCCGTGATGTTGTTGGTGTTGGTGGTGGTCTGGTTACCCAGATTGGTGATCGCCGTCGTGTTGTTGGCGATGTTGGTCGTATTGGTGCTCACCTGTTGGTTGGTCGCGAACAACTGCGAACCATTGATCGCATCCGTGCTGGCCGACGAGATCACACCCGCCGCTACGTTCTGGACCTGGCGCTCCGCACCCGCCGCGCCCACCGACACAACGCCGTTGGCGGCATTGGCGATACCTGCCGCCGTGCCGCCGAAGCCCGCCGTCGTTCCCGTGTGCGGCGCCGCTGTCGTACTGTTGGCGCCCAGCGCCACATCATTGGCATTGTTCGCCACGGCACTCTGACCGATGGCCACGCTGTTGGCGCCGGTGGCCGCGCTATCCGTGCCGGTCGAGTTGGCATGGAAATACTTGGTGCCGGTGGCGTAGATGTTGTTGACCTGATTGCCCAGATTGGTGATTGAGGTCGTATTGCCAGCCACCTGCTGATTGGTGGCGTACAGCTGCGAACCATTCACCGCATCCGTGCTGGTGCCATTAAGCGCACCCGCCGACACGCTGGTCAGCGTGCGCGTACCGCCACTGGCATTGGCGAAGTTCACCGTGGTGCCACCGGTAGCCGCACCGACCGTGATCGGGTTGGTGTTGCTCGGGCTGATGCCGCCGGCCTGCTGCACCAGGCCCGCCGTACCGTTGTTGATATTGTTGATCGCCGTGGTGTTGTTGGTGATGTTGGTGGTGTTGGTGCTGACCTGCTGATTGGTCGCGTATAGCTGCGAACCGTTCACGGCGTCGGTGCTGGTCGCGCTGAGCGTGGCCGGAGTGAGATTGGTGATCTTCACAGTGCCCGCCGCACCGCTACCGCCTGTGGCACCGAGCGTAATGGTGTTGCCACCGACCGCGTCGTACTTCACCGCGATGTTGGCAGTGTTGGCGATACTGTTGTTCAACGCGCCTAGCGCGCCGGCCACGGTGGTCTGAGTCGTGGGACTGCTTACCGCACCCGTCGTGCTGACGCTGTTGATCGGCTGACTGAAGCCGCTGATCGTGCCGGTAGCGGCGCTGTAGCTGGCACCGCCACCCAAGGTGTTTGCCGCGGAGCTGCCAAGGCTGTTGACGCCCGTCACGACGGAGTTGAGCTGCGAACCGTTGATCGCGTCGGTACTGCTGGCGGAGATCACACCCGCCGCCACGTTCTGGATCTGGCGCTCCGCGCCTGCGGCCCCCACCGAGACCACGCCGTTGGCCGCGCTGGCAATGCCCATAGCGGCTCCGCCGTACACCGCCGTGGTGCCCGTATGCGGAGCTGCCGTCGTGCTGTTGGCGCCCAGCGCCACATCGTTGGCGTTGTTGGCTACCGCACTCTGGCCGATCGCCACACTGTTCGCACCCGTTGCCGTGCTGTCCGTGCCGGTGGAGTTGGCGTGGAAGTACTTGGTACCAGTGGCGTAGATGTTGTTGACCTGGTTGCCCAGGTTGGTGATCGACGTGGTGTTGTTGGCGATGTTGTTGGTATTCGTCGTGACCTGCTGGTTGGTTGCATACAACTGCGAGCCATTCACCGCATCGGTGCTTGTCGCGTTGAGCGCACCGGCCGACACGCTGGTCAGCGTACGCGTACCGCCACTGGCATTGGCGAAGTTCACCGTGGTGCCGCCGGTGGCCGCACCCACCGTGATCGGGTTGGTGTTGCTCGGGCTGATACCGCCCGCCTGCTGCACCAGGCCCGCCGTGCCATTGTTGATATTGTTGATCGCCGTGGTGTTGTTAGCGATGTTGGTGGTGTTGGTGCTCACCTGCTGGTTGGTGGCGTACAGCTGCGAGCCATTCACCGCGTCGGTGCTGCTCGCGCTCAGCGTCGCCGGGGTCAGGTTGGTGATCTTCACCGTGCCGGTGGCGCCAGTGCCGCCTGTCGCACCCAAGGTAACGGTGTTGCCGTTCGGGGCATCGTATTTCACCGCGATATTGGCAAGATTGGCGGTGTTGTTGTTGAGCGCCCCCAGGGCGCCCGCCACTGTGGTCTGCGTGGTCGGACTGCCCACGGCGCCGGTGGTGCTGACACCATTGATTGGCTGGCTGAAGCCGCTGATGGTGCCGGTGCTGGTGTTGTAGGTCGCGCTTGCGCCCAGCGTGCTTGCCGCGGAATTGCCCAGGTTGGTCACCGTGGTGCCCAGTGTGCCGACCGCCTGATTGGTCGCGTACAGCTGACTGCCATTGATCGCATCTGTGCTGGAATTGCTGATGCGGCCAGCGGCCACGTTGGTGATCTGACGTTCCGCATTGGAGGCGCCAACGCTCACTACGCCACCGGCAGCAGGTGCGGCACCCGCGAAGTTATAGGTCGTGCCGTTGATCGTGGTGCTGGCTGTCGGGTTCGACGTCGCTACAGTGGAGTTGTTGCCCAGTACGACCGCGCCATCCAGACCGGTCGCCACAGTGACATTGCTGCCCACCACGAACGCATTGTTCGCATTGATGGTGTTGTTATTGCCCAGCGAGTAGGAACCGGTGCCGGTGATGACGGTGGGATCGCCGATGGCGCCCGAGTTATTGCCGCTTACCGTGTTGCCGGTACCGATGCTGATGCTTTGCGAACCAGTGGCTTTGGCGCCCTTGCCGAT
This sequence comes from Dyella koreensis, assembly GCF_044904565.1. Classification (NCBI taxonomy): domain Bacteria; kingdom Pseudomonadati; phylum Pseudomonadota; class Gammaproteobacteria; order Lysobacterales; family Rhodanobacteraceae; genus Dyella; species Dyella koreensis. The sequence goes on from NZ_JADIKD010000012.1 coordinate 1,069,880, forward strand.
AGCGATGGCACTGCCGGCGGCGGAGGCTGCGTCGCCTGCGGCGAGGCCGAAGGCAGCGGTGACGGAGGAGCCACGACCGAAAGCCACACCCGACGTCGCAGTAGAGGCTACCGAGGACTGGCCACCGATAGCGATTGCATCCGACGCCTGCGCATTGGCGCCTGCAGTGGCGTTACCGCCGATCGCCGCGGCGCCTGCCGCCGAGGCTGTAGCCGACGGACCGATCGCCGTCGCGTTCGTCGCGGAAGCCTTGGAGTTATAGCCAATCGCTTGTGATTGGCCGCCCGTTGCCGAGGTTTGATTGCCTATCGCCGTATCGTTGGCCACCGTGCCTGAGCCGGACACACCCGCCGTAGCAGTGCCTCCAAGCGCCAGCGAACCTGTGTTGTAGGCGTTGACTCCGTTGCCAATGGCCACCGCCGATTGGCCGACCGCATTAGCCGATTGGCCGATCGCCGTGGACTGGTTGCCGCTTGCGCTCGAACCGGGCGCACCAGCATGGCCACCGATAGAGATCGCATCGGTGCCAGTGGCGCTCGCAAAGTCACCGATGGCCGTCTGTGAACCAGCGCCGATTGCGCTCGCGTTGTTGCCGATGGCGGTTGGTGACGCACCCGAGGCGCCAGTGACGACAGACCGCGAATTGTTGCCAATCGCTACGCCACCGTTCTTATTGGCAGTAGTGGAGGTGACCTGCGCCGACGGACCCAGCGCGACGTCACCGGCTCCGCCCGTCGCCGTTGCACTGACACCAATGGCGATGCTTGGTACCAAGCCACCCGTGGGCGTATTCGCCAAGGCCTGACGGCCCAAAGCTATGTCACCCTGGTTGGTCGCCGTTGCGCCATCTCCTTGCGCAATGCCATAAGCGGCGCTAACAGTCGAACCGCGCCCTAATGCGATGCCAGACGCGGCGGCTGAGGACACAGACGATTGACCACCAAGCGCAATCGAATCCGAGGCCGCTGCCTGTGCGCCTTTAGTAGCGTTGCTACCAATAGCGATGGCACCTGCGCCGGAAGCAGTGGTGGAGTTAGCCACCGTAAGAGCATTGGTGCCATCACCACCGGCACCGCCGATGGCCACAGCGTTGAGTGCGGTGGCATTACTACCAAAGCCCACTGCTGTGCTGGAGGTGGCGGACGCATTGGCTTCCAGGCCAATGCCCGTGCCCCACTTCGAGGCTAGGCTCAGCAAGCCGAAGGCCGAAGCACCATCGCCCTTGGCCTGCGCGAAGGAACCGTATACCGACACCCCGACATAGCCATTGCCGGCGGCATTACAGCCGGCCACATTGGAGTAAGTGCCGGAACCATCTGTTGCCTGGCTGGAGGTGCCGCCCGGGTTTATTCGACCCACGACACCGCTGCTTCCGGTCACGCAAGATTGATCGGAGGTATAGGTATTGGCGTATCCAATAGACGGTGAGACCTGCAGTACCAAACCCAGTGCTGCGGCTAGCGCGCTCAGCTTTAGGCTCGTACGTCCCATGCCACTCGCTGCGGCACCTGTGTCACGGCTCGCCAGTTCCGATGCCACCACAACCTGGCCCAGTGACCGATTCCACACCTTGCTATAGATTTTGTTCATTGCCGTTTCTCACACCGCCCAAAGGGATACGCCCGAGCGCGGTGCTAAAAAACGAGCACGCACGCCCTACTCGCGGAACGAGGGGCGTGCCATGGATTCGGATCGATATTCGCCGGGCGTTTGCCCTAGCGCTCGGATGCGAAACATCCCACTGGCGCCCCCTGCCACCCCCTCACCTAGAAACAGATCCCGGCAGCCAAGCCCCAGGGGGCCAGGGCCTAACTACCGCCGGCGTTATTCGCCGACACATACACGTCCTTGGTATGCGGGAAACCGTGTGTGGCGGGCGGGGTCGCTCATCTCTGGGGGAGCGAATGTGACGCCCGTCACATCTGGTGGGTGTAATTTCGGTGACGGGGCGCACGCTTTGAATCAGAAAAGTCCTACGAGACTAAAAATGTGACTTAAGTCCTTTTTATTGATTTATTTGCGTGATAAGCGATGAGATCCGTTCGGGTGCGAGCCACTGGAAGGCGGGCGCCAGACAGCAGAACGGGGCCCGAGGGCCCCGTTCCACGGTCAAAGCTTTCGATGTGCTGCTAGAGGAGGCCGCTGGAGCGCGCGTACTCGAACAGCTGCTTGTCGCCATCCAGCCCAAGCTTGCGCATGGCATCGCGCTTCTGCTGGCTCACGGTTTTCACGCTGCGCTCGGTGCGGCGGGCGATCTCGGAAACGGTCAACCCCTGGGCGAGGAAGCGCACGACCTCGGCCTCGCGCGGCGACAGGGTGCCGGCGTCCTCGCCCGCTATCGACACGTTTTCGATCTGCTTGCGGGTGCGCTCGCTCAGGTAGGTGCGGCCCGCGCGAATCACATCGATGGCGAGCATCAATTCCTTGGTCATCGACATCTTGTCGACCACCCCACGCACGCCGGTCGCGAGCATGCCCTGCACCAAAGCGGGATTGCTGAGCATGGTGAGCACGAGGATGGGTAGCTGCGGATAGCTTTCCCGCAAGCGGCTGAGCATGGCCAGCCCATCCTCCGCGGGCGGGTCGCCGGGCATAGAGAAGTCAGTGATGAGCAGATCGCAGGATTCCTGCGCCAGCAGTTGAATCAGCTCTTTGCCATTACGCGCCTCGCCGACGATGCGGAACCTGTCACCGTAACTCTGCAAAGCTGCCTTCAAACCCATCAGGACGACAGGATGATCGTCGGAAATAATGATCCGCACTGCACCACCTCATAACTTCCGTTGCATACCGTCCAACCTACCCAGGAGCGAAGATATTCGCGCCTGACGCTGGTTTGTACCGGAGCGGCGGCAACAGTAACATGAACAAGTAACAAGGCATTGACCGCGGCAGGCGTGCGCCTGGGCCAGCCAGCGGTTCACAAGGCCTGCACAGATGCCCTGCCAGCACAGCATCGCCAGGGAGCGATATGCCGACCACGCTGCATCCTTCGTCTTCACGGCCGGCCGCCCTGAGTCCCTTGCTTGGTATGGCCTGGGTCGACAACCAGGCGATTCCCGTTTCCGCGACCACCCTGATGCTGGCGGCACTGCTGATTCTCGTGGCGGTGGCGGCATTAGGGCTCGCCTGGCTATTGCAGGCGCAGGCAAGCAAGACCAAGCGGCTGCAAGCGGAACTTCTCGCGCAACGCACCTGGTCGAAGAGCGCCATGGATGCGTTGCCGGCATTGGTGCTGATGCACGGTCCCGATGGCGATGTCCTCGACACGAATGCCTATGGACGCCAGCATCCCATCGCCGCCGAAGCCATGCTCGTCGCGATCAAGTCCAACGATCTCACCGTCACGCCTGATGGCGAACCCGAGCCTTACGAGATCGATTACACGGACGATGACGGTACGCATCGACAGGGAATGCTATGGAGCCAGCCGCTCCTTGCGCTATCGGGTGAACGGACGGGTTCGATCAGCTTTCTGTTTGACATCACGGCATTTCGCGATGCCGAACAGGCAGCCAGAGTTACCGAACGCGGTTTGCGCGAGATCGTGCAGCGGGTTCCAGTGGCGGTCTTTTCCATCCTGAAGGACACGCACGGTGTCCGCCATGTCACCTTTGCCGCTGGTGACGTACGCGCATTGTTCGGACTGGAGTTGACGGATCTGCTGGGTGCGGGCGATGTGTTGCAGGAGCGCCCCTTGCAGGGTCGTATCCACCCTGACGATGTTGCTGCCTTCGGCCGCCTGATCTCTCCCGTTACAACCGACCTGAAACCGCGCTCGCTGGATTTCCGCGCCTTCGGCCGCGAAGGCTTGCGCTGGATCCATGGCACGCTGACGCCGCAGGCCCTGCCTGATGGCAGCCTGCGCCTGATCGGTTATTTCATCGATACCACCGAACTCAACGCACGCAATGAAGCACTGCGCATCGCGCGCGACGTCGCCGAGCGTGCGTCGAAGGCGAAGGCGGATTTCCTGGCGACCATGAGCCACGAAATCCGCACGCCGATGAATGGCGTCATCGGCATGCTCGAACTGCTCGGCCGCACCCCCATCAACGCGGAGCAACGGGAGCTCTTGCGCGCCGTCGAAGATTCGGCGGCCGTGTTGTTGCAGATACTCAACGACATCCTGGATTTCTCTAAGCTCGAGGCGGGCGATCTCCGGCTGGACGAAACGCCGTTCGATCCACGCGTCCTGGTCGACAATGTGGTCAGCGTGATGGCATCACGTGCGCAAGCGAAGGGCCTGAGCGTTCACGTAGCCATCGACGCTACCGTCGCCGGCAGCCTCGTTGGCGACAATGTGCGTTTGCGCCAGATTCTGCTGAACCTATTGAGCAATGCCACCAAGTTCACCGAGCGCGGCAGCATTGCTGTGCGTGTAGTAGTGCTTGCCGATGACGGTGCCCAGCAGCATCTGCGCGTGAGTGTGAGCGACACCGGCATTGGTATTCCTCGCGAAAAGCAGGCCATCCTGTTCAACCCATTTACCCAGGCCGAGGCTTCGACCAGCCGGCGTTATGGCGGTACCGGACTGGGGCTGGCCATTTGCCGTCACCTGGTACAGCTCATGGAGGGCTCGGTAGAACTGAGCAGCGAACCCGGTCATGGAACGACTGTCGGTTTCGAAGTGCGTCTACCGGTCGAACGACGGGAAGCTGCGGCGCCCGCAGGTTTGCGCGGCCGGCACGCTGTGGTTCGGCTGGTTTCGGCCGACACTGGTACTGCCTTGAGCGAACATCTCAAATCGCTGGGCATGACGGTGGAATTGGCGGACAGCGCCGCACCTCTGCGCGAAGGCATGGCCGCGAGCCTGCTGTTTGTCGAGCCTGCGGATACTGAAAGTGAAACGCGGATCAGCGCCCATGTGGTCGCCGTGACGGATGAGCCACTGCTGTCTACCGGTATCGAGCTGCGCCAGGAGCGGCTGTTTCTCAGCGCCAATCCGCTGAAATGGCAATCGTTGGTACGAGCCTGCCTCAATGTGCTGGAGCTGCGTGACGATGTCGCCGAGACGCACGGTTTGCATCCGTCATCCGAAGCGGTGGCAACAGACGCCGATCCGCCACCTTCATCGCTGGCGGATCTGCCCACCCATCGCGGGCATATTCTGGTGGCCGAGGACCATCCGGTCAGTCAGAAGCTGATCCTTCGCCAGTTGGCGATACTGGGCTTGAGCTGCGATGTGGTCGACAACGGGCGCGATGCCCTCGAAGCCCTCAGCGGGAACGATTACGCCATGCTGCTCACGGACTGCAACATGCCCCTGATGAGCGGCTACGAACTGGCTACCGCCTGGCGTAAGCACGAGGCGGAAAACCGCAGCCCCCGGCGACTGCCGATCATCGCGATGACTGCCAACGCGCTGGCCGGCGAAGCCGTGCGTGTACGCAATGCCGGGATGGATGACGTACTGAGCAAACCACTGCAACTGCTGCCACTCAGCCAGAAGATCAGCCAGTGGCTGCCCGAACAGCTGGCGTCCACAAGTGCCTCGCCATTGGGGCTGCACGATCTTGGCCTATTGACCGGCCTGGCTGGCGATGAAGTGCCCGGCCTGTATGACGAGATGCTGCAGGCCTTTTCCAGCGCCAGCCATGACGACCTGGTCGAACTCCGACACTGCGTGGAAAGTGGGGATCCGGCGGCGGCGGCCCTGAGCCTGCACCGCTTGCTCGGCGCCCTCCAACTGTTCAGCAACGGTGCCCTGCTAGATCAGGGACGGGGGCTGTTGGAAGCCCTTCATACCGGCCAAGCCCGGGAAGTCCTGCCCCAGTTGCCCAGTTTCGCCCGGGACGTAGAACTCCTCCTGTCGAACCTGAACGGCCAACCAGCTGATAAGCCGGTGAATTAGCTATTTCCTTGTGGCTCCGCGACAATAGGAATTGTCTGTAGTCCGCACTAAGGCCATCGGATCCGGATGAGACGGGGGCTAGAAGGATCGCGCGGATAAGCGTCAGGGGGCGCATTAGGATCGTCGAGGTTTTCCCATGACACACAGGGTATGGAGACGGCTCTCGTTCGGCCGTCAATGGTTCGCTGCGTTGCTTATCGTGGTCGTCGTGCCGGTTCTTGCCGCGCCGGCTGCCGATTGGAGCTACCGGGTACGTCCCAAGGACACCATCTGGGATCTGGCCGGCCACTACATGAAGCCGGGCATTCCCTGGCAGAAGCTGCAGGACTACAACAAGGTCACCGATCCGCTGAACCTGCCGCCGGGCATGACTTTGCATATCCCGGTCGCATGGCTGCGCCTGGAGCCGGCCAAAGCCAAAGTCGTAGCCGTTATCGGCAAGGCCGCCGCAACGCTGCCCGATGCCACCCAGCCAGTTCCGGTAACCCAGGGCATGACGTTCGGTTACGGCACCCGCTTGGTGACCGATGACGATACGAGCCTCACCCTGGAGTTCGCGGACGGCTCGCGCATCCTGGTGCAGAGCAATAGCGAGCTGGCGCTCGACCGACTCACCGCCTACGGCAATACGGGCATGGTCGATACGCGCGTGCGCCTGCAACGCGGGCGCTTGAACAGCGACGTGATTCCGTTGAGCGGCAGCGCCGCGCGCTTCAGTGTGTCGACACCGGGCACCATTTCCAGCGTGCGCGGTACGCACTTCCGCGTAGTCGCCGACTCGCAGGCCGGTGCGGCGCGAACCGAGGTGACGTCAGGCAAGGTCGATGTCGGCAATGACAAACGGCATGTCCTGGTGAAAACCGGTTCGGGCGTGGCGACGGCCGACGGCGCCTCACCCGGACAACCGCAATCGCTGCTGCCAGCGCCCACGGTGCAGTGCCCTAAGGATCCGGTCAACCAGTCTCCCTATGAATTCCAATGGCAGGCACTGGCTGGTGCGCAGCACTACCGCGTGCAGCTTGCGCCCAATGCGAAGTTCGAAGCGCTGTTGCTCGACCGCGTGGTCGACGACGCCAAGGTGGCGCTGCCGGAACTCAGCGATGGCACTTACGCTGTGCGCGTGCGCGGTATCGGCACGGGAGACCTCGAAGGTCTCGATGCCACCTGCCCTGCCGTGACCATCAATGGCCAGCCACAGCCGCCGCTGATCATGTCGCCGCAACCGGGCAGCAAGGTACGCGATACCCGCCCATCATTCCGCTGGACCGAAAGCGAGCAGGCGGCGTCCTATGCCTGGCAGCTGTCCAGCGATCCGGCGTTCCAGCAATTGCTGGCCGAACAAACGAAGATCACTGGCAGCGACGTGCGGGCGCCGAATGCCCTACCCCTTGGCCACTATTACTGGCGTGTCGCCAGCCGCGACAAAACAGGCAAGGTAGGCCCTTACACCCATGCACTGCCGTTCGATCTGGTGGCTGAGCCGCCAGCACCGACACCTGGCGAACCGAAGCGCTCGCACGGCGATCTGGTCTTGAGTTGGCCCGAGGGGGCCGCCGGCCAGAAATATCATGTGCAGCTCGCACGCGATCCCGCGTTCGCCAAGCCGGAAGTGGATACGACTGTCGACAAGCCGGAGCTGGATCTCAAGAAGCTGTCATCAGGCAAATGGTACGTGCGCGTACAGACCATCGAACCCGATGGCTATGCCGGCCCGTGGAGCTCGGTGCAAAAGACCCGCATCTCATGCGTCGCTTGTCGCTGGGCAGCAGCCGGTGGCGGCGCAGCGCTGCTCTGGCTGGTGCTCTGAGGTCATGAATGGCCGTGGCCGCGCCGACGACGGGAATCGCTCACCCAGGCAATGCGGCCACTGATGATGCCTGTCGATCCATTGCGGATACTCGGGCGCGCGCTGGCGTGGATGATCGGGGTGGCGTTGCTCACCCTGGTGCTCGCGAGTGGCGTGGCGACGCGGCTCGATAGCGCCTTCTATGATCTGCACATGCGTTACTGGCCTTACCAGACCAGTAACGCGGTAACGATCGTGGCGATCGACCCCAAGAGCCTTTCCAAGCTGGGCAACTGGCCGTGGCCCAGGACGGTTCATGCGCAATTGCTCGACCGTCTGACCGACGCCCATGTGCGCGGGGTCGGCGTCGATATCACCATGGCGGACCCCGACGTCAACCATCCCGAGAACGATCACGCACTGGCGCAGGCAATGCGCCGCAATGGGCGCGTGATCATGCCGGTATTCGCCGAAGCAGCGGAATTAGGCGGCACATTGGAAGAAATGCTGCCGACACCGGAGATCGCCAGCGCGGCAGCCGGCTTCGGCCACGTTGATGCGGCGAAGGACGACGATGGAGTCATCCGCGGCGCCTATCTCAAGGCGGGGCTTGGACATCCGCAATGGTCCGCGCTGGCGCTTGCGGTCTACGAGATCGGACAGAAGACCCCGGAACCCGCGTTGCCCAGCCTGCATCGGCCGGACCCGGGAGCCGAATCGCCTTATGAATGGATGCGCGACGACTACGTCATGCTGCACTTTGCCGGCCCCGTTGGCAGCTTCGAGCAGGTGTCCTACATCGACGTACTGGAAGGCCAAGTGCCGGCGGCACAACTCAAGAGCCGCTGGGTATTGATCGGCGCCACTGCCGCTGGTTTGGGCGATTTGCTCGACACATCCGCGTCCGGCGGCGGCGAGCGCATGCCTGGCGTGGAATACCAGGCCAATCTGCTTGAATCCATCAAGAACACCCGCACCCTGACACCGCTGAATTTCACCAGCCAATTCCTGCTTGGCGCCGCACTGCTCGTTTTGCCGATGCTGCTCTATGGCATGCCGGGCTTTCGTCGAGTGTGGCTGGCCGCCGTGATATCACTGTGCGCCAGTTTCGCCATGAGCATTGGACTATTGCGATGGGCGGGATGGTGGTGGCCGCCGATCGATAGCGCGATAGTGATCGTGATGGTCGCGGTGGCGGTTTCCGGATTGCAACGGATCAATTGGCGGCGTTGAAGGGCGTGCCGCCTGCCTTAAGTGATAATCCGGTTGTTACGGGCAAGCTCGATCAGATCGCGGATATTAGCCAGGCTAAGCTTGTCCATCAGGTTTCGCTTGTGCGCACTGACGGTCTTGTTGCTGATCATCATGTGGCGTGCGATGTCGATATTGGTCATACCGAGTGCCAGACAGCGGAACACTTCGAATTCGCGCTTGCCCAGGGAACCGAGCGGACTGCCCTTTTCCCTCGCGATCACACTGGAAGCAGCGACAATCACTTCACGGCCGAAATAAATTTTTCCTCGCGCCACGAGCTGTGCCGCGGTGACGATATCGTCCATGGCAGAACTCTTATGTACGAAGCCATCAGCGCCCGCGCGAAACGCGCGCACACCGGCAACGATTTCATCAGCCGCGGAAATCATCAGAATACCGATCGTCTCGGCGGCGTGGCGCAGCCGATGAATAACTTCGACGCCACCCAGCTGCGGAATGTCCAGATCGATAATCAGCAGGTCTGGATGCAGTTCGCGAGTTGTCGATAGTCCGGCAATGCCACTAGTACATTCGGCCAGGATACGGAACTCACCAGATCTTTCGAGCAGGGCGCGAACCGCCCCATTGACCATGGGGTGATCGTCCACGATTACGACGGTGAACATGACGCGTCATCCATGTGAAGAAGTCACGGGTCGGCATTTCTCGTACCGATGCCTCCAGGCATGGCCACGAAGAAAACGGAGCGCCTAGCGCTCAGTAACCGACCTCCATCGCGTAGGCGTAAATCTCCATGTCGGAGCGAAGGCCCAGCTTCTTCATGGCATCCGTCTTCTGCTTGCTGACCGTCTTGACACTGCGCTCCAGCTTGCGCGCGATCTCCGTGACGCTCATGCCCGCAACGAGAAGGCGGATAACCTCGCCTTCCCGATCGGTCAGCTTGTTAACGGAATGGGTACCAAAACGCGCGAGCCGTCCTTCGAAGGTGGCGCTGACAAAAACATGTCCGAGTACGGCAAGACGCACTGCGGTGTGCACTTCGGCCATCGCTGTGGTTTTGTCCACAATCGCTTTGACGCCCGCCGCCAGCAGCGCCTGCAGCAACCCTACATTGCGGATCATGGTGAGCACGACGATAGGAACACCAGGATGGCTGGCGCGTAACCGCTCGATCAGGCGGATACCATCCGGAGAACCATCACTGGGCATGACGTAGTCCGTCACTACCGCATCACAATCGACCCGCTCTACGAGAGACAGCAGCTCGGCCGGGCAAGAAGCTTCTCCGACCACCTGGATATCGCTGCCATTGAGTACGGCCATGACACCCTTGCGAATGATGGGGTGGTCATCAGCAAGGATGATTTTGATGTTCTGATCGACTGATGCGTTCATGGGAGGCATCTCCTCTTGTCGCGCTCGTGAAGGGGCTTCGGCGGTTCGACGGCGGCGAAGCAATATGACTATCCGCGAATGAAGGTTGAGCATGTCGATCAGCAGCATCAACCACTCGGAACCCTTCGAACCGTTATGGGCAGCTGCGGGATTTTCCCTTGCGACCCCGCATCGATCCATACGAACATTCCGAAATTCGCTTCGTACTTATCGGAAAATTAGCTCTATGTTTGCTGGGATTGCTTCAAGGCCGACATGAATCCGCCCAGATCGGATTCAAGCTGGCGTGCACGCATAAGCATGTCTGAAGTCGGCTGATCCGACTCGACCGATGACGCCACCTCCGCGAGCTGACTTGCGCCGAAGAACGCCGCGATGCCGCGCACGGAGTGCGCCACTTCGCGCACTTTATCGATATCCATCACTCTCAACGCCGCGTTCAACCGCTCCCGCTCGGACTGAGTCAGCTCGACATAATCCTTGAGCACCGCAACATAGCTGTCGCCAAACACCTTGCTCAGGCAGGTTTTCACCTGAGCAATATCAGAACCGTCAGTCTCGTCAGAGATGGCATCGCTTACGACTGAGGCGGATAGCATCGATCGGCCAATCCAGTGATTCAGTTTGTCGGCCAGCGTCGCCAGCCGCAGGGGCTTGGCCATCATGTCGTCCATGCCAGCCTCTATGCATCGCCTTTCCTGATCCACCAAGACGTTAGCGGTCAGCGCAATGATGGGAAGGCGACTACCCATTTCGCCGGCGCGTATTCGCCGCGCCAGTTCGAAACCATCCATCTTCGGCATGTGGCAGTCGGTGATCAGCAAGGCGTACGACCTCGCCGAGAGTGCGGCCAGGGCCTCTTCGCCATCAGCTACGACATCACACAGCCAGCCAAGGGTTTCCAGTTGCCGATGAAGGACTTCACGTACGATCGCATGATCCTCGGCCACTAGAATCCTGAGCTCTTCGGAGAGCTTAGTGCTACCCGAATCGGGCGTGATGGCGAACGAGGCATCCTCACGCTCAGCCGCTCCGGCCATCACGAACCGGCCACGCAACATAATGCGCGCGCTCTGATCCGGCTCACTCTGATGACCGATCGACAAATCCATCAAACTGCATAAGCGATGAGCGATGACCAGCTCCAGGCCGTCGGCTGCACCACTCCTGTCGATCGACCCGGCTGCCTCCGCTGACGGATCGAACAAAGCAGCCCAATGCTCTGCTCCCATCTCGCCACCGGCACCAGCGACACCGATCTCGATGTCCTGTCGCCCATCTGCTTCTTCAATCACTCGCACCTCGACACGAACATCTCCATCGAAGGTGAACTTCAATGCGTAGCGAAGCAGGTCATCGAGCAAGTGCCGCAGGCGCTCACCATCGCCCTTCAAATATGTCGCCACATCGGAATCGATTCTGGCGTCGATCCTCGCGCCATTGATGGTCGCTTGAGATAGCCGCGCCCGCACAACGTTATCGATGACCTGGCGGAGATTGAACGGCTTGCATGCAATGGCCAGCCTTCCTGCCTCGATCCTGGCGTAGTCCAGGACGTCATCAATGACATGCAACAGGGAACGAGCGGCTTCGCCAGCCACTCGCAAAAGCATTCGCTGGCGTTCGCTCAAATGAGGATGATCAAGCAGCTCCAGGGTACCCAACAGACCGCTCATAGGCGTGCGGATCTCGTGGCTCATTAGCGACAGTAGATTTGCGTCCCAGTTGGCGGCCTGTTTCAGCCCGATGCCATTGTCCTGCCACTGCGGCGCGCGAGCCTCTTCCATGTCCGCAATCACCACCAACAGTGCTGCCTGTCCATTGGGTAATTGCACGGGTATGCGGTGAATCCGGCACAAGCGCTCGCCGCCGATGGCCGGAAGAACGCGCTCATCCCGCTCGGCCGCCCGGCTGCTTAGTACGCGCAAGTGCGCCTGATGCGCCTGCTCCCAATCGACATCGATATGCCGGGTCTGCAACAGGCTGCGTCCGAGCAATTGCGCTCTCTGAACCCCGAACCGGGATTCATAAGCGTCATTGACCGCCAGATAGGCGCCCTGCGCATCTTTGCAAAGGACGGGATACGGCAGCGCATCCAAAATGGCCTGACAGATTCCGTTCGACGCAGGAGATGGCTTGGCAGCCTGCCCCGATTCGCGACTGCCCCCCATCCATCCGCGTAGTCCCAACCACCATCTGAACCACGGAGTGCGTCCCCACCCGGAAGCCACCAAACGCATGCCGGCACCTCACTCGTCCATCGGCCTCCAGGCAGGAGGTCTGAATGGGTCACAAGGGACATATGCGATACCCCGATGCCCCGTCACGCCAACGGCGCAGTTTCCTGGGCGGAAGCCTTACATGGGCTCCGGCACCAGACGGACGCATTGTCGGATTTCGCTGTGCGCGGAAGATATGGGACGCGCCTTAAAGACGGCCGGATGCGTCTCATACTGCATGGCGTTTCGCCTTAACGGGACCAAGCCCCCCGGTTACCTGGAGTGGCTGCCCAGACCCCACCTTTCATTTCGCCACAGCTTGCGCCGCAAACGGTCGGCACGTAGAATTCGCGGCTCTCTGCCGGAATAGCTCAGTTGGTAGAGCGGCGCATTCGTAATGCGTAGGTCGCAGGTTCGACTCCTGTTTCCGGCACCAGTCAAAGCAAAAAGCCCGCATCGCTGCGGGCTTTTTGCTTGGTGGGGCCTTGAGCCCGCCCTCAGAGACTGGCGGGAGTGCTGCTGCCGGCGATGCGCAGCTCCTTCGGCAGGGCAAAGGTAATCGTCTCGGCCTCGCCATCCAGCTCGCGGACCTCGCCAGCTCCCCAGGACTGCAACCGAGCAATGACGTCGCGTACCAGCTTCTCGGGCGCGGAAGCACCGGCAGTCAAGCCGATGTGCCGGACGCCTTCCAGCCAGCTACGCTCGATGTGCTCTGCACCGTCGATCAGGAAGGAACGTACGCCTTGCTTCTCCGCCAGCTCACGCAGGCGATTCGAATTAGAGCTGTTGACGGAGCCGACCACCAGTACCAGGTCCACTGAATCAGCCAGTCGCCGCACGGCGTCCTGGCGGTTCTGGGTGGCGTAGCAGATGTCGTCCTTGCGGGGGCCTTCGATATCGGAGAACTTCTCGCGCAACGCGGCGATGATCGCCTTGGTGTCGTCTACCGACAGCGTGGTCTGGGTGACATAGGAAAGTGCATGCGGGAATTTCGGCTGCAGCGTCTGCACGCACTCCACCGATTCGACCAGCAGAATCTCGCCTTCGTTGGCCGGGTTCCACTGCCCCATGGTGCCTTCCACTTCCGGATGCCCCGCGTGACCGATCAGCACCACACTGCGGCCGGTGCGGCCCAGCCGGGCAACTTCCATGTGCACCTTGGTCACCAGCGGACAGGTGGCGTCGAAGACATTCAGATGGCGGCGATCGGCTTCCTCACGCACCGCCTTGGAAACGCCATGCGCGCTGAAGATGACGGTGGCGCCGTCCGGCACCTCGTCCAACTCTTCCACGAATACCGCGCCACCGGCGCGCAGCTTGTCCACCACGTAGCGGTTATGCACCACCTCGTGTCGCACATAGATCGGCGCGCCATAGGATTCGAGCGCACGCTCGACGATGGCAATGGCGCGATCCACGCCTGCACAGAATCCGCGGGGGTTGGCGAGCAGAATGTCCAAAGAAGGCCTCAGCTGTCTGGCGCCCGGTCCGGGCTGCACCGCACCCCGATTCGGGCCGGCGCTGAACTCCGTAATTATCGCACGGCACCGGCAGGCTTGCCGGCAAACAGGCCGAACGCGATCAGCAGCACCGCACCCACAGTAATGGCGCAGTCGGCTACGTTAAACACCGGGTAGTACCAGTCACGGTAGTAAACCTGGATGAAATCCGTCACCTGCGCGGCGTGCAGGCGATCAATCAAGTTGCCTAGCGCGCCGCCCACAATCAGGCCTAACGGCAGCGCCGTACGCCAGTCGCTACGGGCCGTGCGCTTGAGCCACACCACCAATACGCCACTGATCACCACCGCCAGCAACACAAAAAACCAGCGCTGCCAGCCTGCGCTATTAGCAAGGAAACTGAACGCGGCACCGGTATTGAACGCCAGCGTCCAGTTCAGGAAACCCGGAATCACCGGATGCGGCATGCCCGCAGGCTGTAGCGCACCCAGCGCCCAGAACTTGCTGATCTGATCCAGCACGATGACCACGACGGAAAGCCATAGCCAGCGGAGTGCATTGGGGGAGTTACTCATGATGTCCTTCGGCACTCAGAACCAGCGGCGATCTTCGCCCGGCCCTTCCACGTTGCTGATACAGCGGCCACACAACTCGGGATGGTTGGCGTGCTGACCCACATCGTCGCGACGATGCCAGCAGCGCACGCACTTCGCCGCATCACTCACCGTGGCCGAGACCCATACGTCGGCACCTTCGAGCTCTGAAAGTACCGCCGTTTCCGGCTGACCGCCTGCGACATCAAGGCGCACATCCGAGGTGATGAAGAAGAAGCGCAGCTCTTCCGCCGCGGGAGCGTAGCGCGACACCACGGCCGGATCCGCATGAATGGCCAGCTTGGCCTCCAGCGAAGCGCCGATCTGCTCGCCCTTGCGCATGCCTTCGAGCACACGCGACGCCGTGTCGCGAATGGCCAGCAGGTCCGACCAGTAACGACGCTGCTCCGGCGAACTCTGAGTAGCCGCAAGACCCTCGTACCAAGTCTCGAACAGCACACTCTCACCGCGCTCGCCCGGCAAGGACTTCCAGATTTCCTCGGCCGTGAAACTCAGTACCGGCGCCAGCCATCGCACCAACGCCTCGGCGATGCGGTACATCGCGCTCTGCGCACTGCGCCGACCATGGCTATCGGTCGGCATGGTGTAGAGGCGGTCCTTGGTAATGTCGAGATACAACGCACCCAGCTCCGTGGTGCAGTAGTTCTGCACGCGCTGCACGATCTCGGGAAAATCGTAACGATCGTATGCCGCGGCCACGGCCTGCTGCACATCGTACGCTTGCTGCACCGCCCACTGGTCCAGCAATAAACACTGCTCTACAGGCAGCAAATGCTTCGCCGGATCGAAACCATCGAGGTTGCCCAACAGAAAGCGCGCCGTATTGCGGATGCGACGATACATATCGGAAACGCGCTTGAGGATCTCGTCCGACAGCGACATCTCGTTGCGGTAATCGGTGGAGCAGATCCACAGACGCAGGATGTCCGCGCCCAGGGTCTTCATGATGTCCTGCGGCTCGATGCCGTTGCCCAGCGACTTGGACATCTTGCGCCCCTGCGCGTCCACGGTGAAACCGTGGGTAAGCACATCGTCATAGGGCGCACGACCATGGATCGCGGCCGAGGTGAGCAGCGAAGACTGGAACCAGCCGCGATGCTGATCCGAGCCTTCCAGATACATCACCTTGTACGACTTGGCATCGCCCTGCTGCAGCTCCGGACGCTGGCCGATCACGCCAAAGTGAGTAACTCCGGAGTCGAACCACACGTCCAGCACGTCGGTCACTTTCTCGTAATCGGCCGCCTGGTCGCCGAGCAATTCGGCGGGATCGAGCGCATACCACGCGTCGATGCTGCCCTGCTCCACACGCTTGGCCACCTGCTCCAGTAGCGCGACGGAATCCGGATGCGGCTCCTGTGT
Source organism: Dyella koreensis (assembly GCF_044904565.1). NCBI lineage: Bacteria > Pseudomonadati > Pseudomonadota > Gammaproteobacteria > Lysobacterales > Rhodanobacteraceae > Dyella > Dyella koreensis. Next base: position 1,085,785 of record NZ_JADIKD010000012.1, read on the forward strand.
CGCCTTGTGCACGAACAGCGCGATCGGCACGCCCCAGGTGCGCTGACGCGAGATGCACCAGTCCGGGCGGTCGCCGACCATGCCGGCGATGCGCTCTTCGCCCCAGCCCGGCACCCAGCGCACATGCTTGATCGAGGCCAATGCGGCCTCGCGCAGCTTGGCCTGCTCCATGCTGATGAACCACTGCGGCGTGGCGCGGAAGATCACCGGCGTCTTGTGGCGCCAGCAATTGGGATAGCTATGCTCGATCTTGTGATGGGCCAGCAACACGCCGCGCCCACGCATCAGTTCGACGATGGCGTCGTTGGCCTTCCAGATGTGCATACCCGCCAGCTGCAGGCCGTCCGCCGCCGGCGTATCCGCGCGGTAGGTGCCGCGCGATTCGATGAAATTGAGCGTATTGATGCCATAGCGGCGTGAGACGACAAAGTCTTCCACGCCATGATCGGGCGACGTATGCACCGCGCCGGTGCCGTCTTCCGCGGACACATGCTCACCCAGCAGCACCGGCACCTGACGTGCATAGAACGGATGCTGCAACAACGTCCCTTCCAGCGTCTGGCCGACCGCATGACCCAGCACGACCGGCTGCTCTACGCCGTAGCGATGCAACGCCTTTTCCGCCAGAGCGGCGGCGATGACCAACAGGACGCGGCGTCCGTTGCGCGACGGTCCCTCGACCAGCGAATACTCCAGCTCCGCACCCAGCGCGACCGCCTGACTTTCCGGAAGCGTCCACGGCGTAGTGGTCCAGATCGGCACGGCGACAACGGCATCGCCCACATCCACACCAAACTTCGCGGCCAGCGCCTTGGCATCTACCGCGTCATAGGCGACGTCGACAGCCGGCGACGTCTTGTCGCCATACTCGATCTCCGCCTCGGCCAGCGCCGAGCCACAATCGAAGCACCAATAGACCGGCTTGGCGCCACGTACCACATGGCCATTGGCCACGATGCGCGCCAGCGCGCGGATCATGTCGGCCTCGAACTTGTAATCCATGGTGCGGTACGGGCGCTCCCAGTCGCCGAGCACGCCCAGGCGCTTGAAATCGCCGCGCTGCAGATCGATCTGCTGCTGCGCATACTCGCGGCACTTCTGGCGGAAGGCCACGGCGTCGAGCTTGTCGCCCGCCTTGCCGTGCTTCTTCTCAACCGCAATCTCGATCGGCAGGCCGTGGCAATCCCAACCGGGCACGTAAGGCGAGCGGTAGCCTGCCATCAGCCGCGACTTCACCACGACGTCCTTCAGTACCTTGTTCACTGCATGGCCCAAATGAATGGCGCCGTTCGCATACGGCGGGCCGTCATGCAGCACGAACACCTTGTCGCGGCCAGCGGTGTGCTCCTGAATCTGCGCGTAGCGGCTGACCTTCTCCCATTCCGCCAACCAGCCGGGTTCGCGCTTGGGCAGGTCGCCGCGCATCGGGAAATCCGTCTGCGGCAGATTGATGGTGCTCTTGTAGTCCTGAGTCATTGCCTGGGTGCCATCGGGGTTGCGGGCGCGGCCTTAAGGCCGGCGCCGTCTTGGTCTTGCCGGCGCGGGCCGCGCGCCGGGCGAAAGCTTGAACGTTACCGGATTCCGGCGCGTTACGCCTCGGCCAGGCGCGGATTCATGCCGAGCACTTCGCGCGCCATGCGGGCGTCGCGGTGCATCTGCTCGGTGAGGGCATCCAGCCCGTCGAACTTCATTTCATCCCGCAGCTTGGCCACGAACTCCACCGCCATGCGCTGACTGTAGAGATCGCCCTCGAAGTCGAACAAATGGACTTCCAGCAGCGGCTCGGCCACTTCGTTTACGGTGGGACGGATGCCCAGGCTGGCCACGCCGGGCCAGCTGCATTCGCTTTCGCCCAGCCCAACGCGCACCGCGAAGATCCCATGTACTGGACTCACCCGCTCACGCAGATGGATGTTGGCCGTGGGGAAACCCAGCGTGCGGCCCAGTTGATTGCCGTATTCGACCTTGCCTTCGATCACGAAAGGACGGCCAAGCAAGGGCGTCGCCCCGGCAAACTCACCCGCCGCCAGCAGCATGCGTACGCGGCTGGCGGATACCCTGGCGCCGTCCAGCAAAACCGAAGGCATGGTGCGCGCGGTAAAGCCGTGATCGGCACCCATCACCTCCAGCAAGGCGACGTCGCCGCCACGCTTGTGACCAAAGCGGAAATCGCTGCCGACCCAGACTTCCCGCGCAGCCAACCGCTCCACCAGCACGTGGCGCACGAAATCCTCGGCGGACATAGCGGTAAGCGTCGCATTGAAACGCAGCAACAAGGCCTGCTCCATGCCGGCTGCGTCAAAGCCGCGGAGCTTTTCCCGCACGCTGGACAGACGTGGCACCGGCTCCTTGGAGAAAAAGGCTCGGGGCAATGGTTCGAAGCTCACTACTACTGGCGTACAACCCAGCGCCTGCGCGCGCTCGTGCACCTCGGCCAGCAGCGCCTGGTGGCCGCGATGCAAACCGTCGAAAGCGCCGACGGCTACCACGCTACCGCCGGGCGCCAGGCACGGACCGGCGATATCCCTGGAAAGTCTCATCATCGCCTGAGTATAACGGCTGCGCCGCGGCGGCTAGTCACACGCCACGCAGATCGCGCAGGCGGAAACCCGTGGCGAACAGGGTGGCGACGTAGGCTCCGCCCCCAGCCACAACCAGCGCAGCCAGATGCCAGCCGCGTGTCCACTTGGACACATCGGTCCAATCCGGCCACAGCCACAATCCCAGCAACAGCACGGCAATCATCACCGCGCAGGAAAGCACAAGGCGCAACAGATGACGGGCCCAGCCCGGCTGGCGTTGGTAAACCCCGGCCTTACGCAGCCAATGCCAGAGCAAGGCGAGATTGATGTAACTGGCCAGTGCGCTAGCCATACCCAGCGCCATGTGCAGCCCTGGCACCTTGGCCAACCCTTCCAGCCAGGAACCCTGCTTCAGCTCCGACGGCGCCCAAAGCTCGAACAACAGCACCAGGAACACCACGTTCAAGGCCATGTTGGACACCAGCGAAGCCACGCCGGCGCGCACCGGTGTACGCGTGTCCTGCCGCGCATAGAACGCCGGCAGCACCACCTTCACGAGCGCAAAAGCCGGCAGCCCGAAGCTCAGCGCCGAAATCGACAGCGTGGCCATATGCGTATCGAACGGCGTAAAGCGGCCATGCTGGAACAGCGTCGCCACCAGCGGCTCGGCCAACAGCATCAGCCCGAACATGGCCGGCACCGCGATCAGCAGGGTCGTGCGCAGCCCCCAATCCAACGCCTTGGAGAAACCGGCACCGTCCGTCGCTACATGATGTCGCGACAGCGAGGGCAGGATCACCGTGCCCAGTGCCACACCGAACACACCCAGCGGCAGCTCCAGAAAGCGATCGGCCTGCGACAACCAGCTCTGCGAACCGGTGAACAGCAGCGAGGCGATGACCGTATCCAGCAACAGATTGATCTGCGCCACCGACGAGCCGAACAGCGTCGGCACCATCAGCCGCATGATCCGGCGTACGTCGGGTTGGCTCCAGCCCCAGCGCGGCAAGGTCAGCAGATCGAGCTGACGCAACGCCGGCAACTGAAACAGCAATTGCAGGATGCCGGCGGCCATGATCGCCCAGCCCATCGCCATGATCGGCGTATGCAGGCGCGGCGCCAGCCACAGTGCGCCGGTAATCATGCATAGATTGAGGATCACCGGCGTCAATGCCGGCAGACCGAAGCGATGGAAGCTGTTGAGCGCACCACCCGACAACGCGGTCAGGGAAACGAACAAAAGGAATGGAAAGGTCAATCGCAACAGATTCACCGTCAGCGCGAACTTCTCCGGCGTCTCGATCGCTCCAGGAGAGAACAGCGCGGTGACCTCGGGCGCGAAAATCACGCCCAACGCGGTAACAAGCAGCAGCACGCCCCCGAGCGTGCCGGACACGCGCGACATCAGATCCTTCAGATCCGCGTGAGGCCGCTTCTCCTTGACCTCAGTGAACACCGGCACGAACGCGGTAGAGAACGAACCTTCCGCAAACAGCCGCCGCATGAAATTCGGAATGCGGAAGGCCACCCAGAACGCGTCTGTCGCCGCATTGGCGCCGAAGGCCGCGTTGATCGACATATCCCGGACCAGACCGAGGACGCGCGAGATCATGGTCATGCTGCTGAACGACAGCAGCCCTCGGAACATGCTGGGTGACTTCATGCGCGCTCTGGCACCTTGGTTTTTATGGTCTGGAATAAAGCCGTGGGGCCGGTCCGGCACCCACAAAGCGCGTAGTTTGACAGCCGTTTCGGACCAGAGACAGCTCCGACGTGGCATAATGGTGACTTTCCGGTGGACATCACCGGCCCCGATTCAGCCTCATCGCACCCCGGCCAAGCCCGGGAGCGTAGCTAAGCTGTTGACGCAGCGGCGCATTAGCCGCATAATTACCGCCTTTTTCCACCCAACCCAGCGATTTCGGAGTTCTACCTTGGCCAACATCAAGTCCGCGAAGAAGCGCGCGCGCCAGTCCGAGCAGCGCCGCCTGCGCAATGTCAGCGCCCGTTCCATGGTGCGCACCGCCCTCAGGAAGGTCGTCAAGGCCATCGAGGCCAAGGACAAGGCTGCCGCCGTCGAAGCTTTTGCCGCCGCCCAGCCGGTGATGGATCGCTACGCCGCGCGTGGCCTGATCCACAAGAACAAGGCAGCTCGCCATAAGAGCCGCCTCAACGCGAAGATCCACGAGCTGGCGTAAGCCAGCGTCCTGCGCGATTCGGGTTGGCGAGAAGGCCGGCGAAAGCCGGCCTTTTTGTTTCATCGGGGAAAATCCTGCCGGCGACAGCCGGCGTTTTTGTTTGACTGAAGAAGTCACTAAAGGGCAGTCGACTCTCCCCTTACAGGCGCATCCCGCCATTGCCCACAAGAATGGGCTCCTTCATATCTCCGACAGGCACGCCTCAGGCGGCGTCTCGCGCCTTGTCCGGCAGGGCCAATCGCCTTTCCGCTTCGTTGTATTCGATCAGCAATACGCCCGAATCGTGGCGCCCATTGATGTCGACAAAGCACGCCCCACCAATGAACGGCTCCAGCGTCATCACTGATTTCAGCGGCGTCGCCACAATCATCTGGAAACCGAAGTTTTCGAAGATATTCATCGCCAGCGCAGTGAATTCGTTATCGGCCTTGTCGAAGGCCTCATCGAGCACCACGGGAGCATAGCGCGGCAGATGGCCATCTTCGCCGCCGAGCTGGTAACGCAAGGCGGCAGCCAGGCAAGTGGTCGCCAGTTTTTGGCGCTGTCCGCCCGACTTACCGGCGCCGCTGCGATAAACCTCCACCTGCCGGCGCGTATCCGCCTCCACTTCCACGCCGACGAATTCGACATGCTGCCGCACGTCCAGCACCTGTTCGCGCCAGCGGCGCTGCTCCGGATCCTGCGCGCCGAGACGCGCCACCAGCTGCCGCAGTACGGCGAACTGAGCTTCCGAGCGTTCGCGATCCTCTGTCTGGTGCTGCATCAGCACGTCGCGTAGCTGGCCCTGGAAATCGCGCACTTCCTGCAAGCCACGATCCGTGACTTCAATCTGCAGCAGCGTGCCCCGATTGAAGGGCACACGTTCCAGGCTTTCGTTGACCTCCTCCATGCGCTGGCCGATCAACTTGCGCGCTTCGGTCATATGCTTCTGGAGTACCAGCAGATCCTGCTTGCTCTGACTCTGCAGCAGCTCGAAGAAACGCGCCTCGTGCTTGGGCAGGCCATCCAGTTCCAGACGCCGCAGCCGGGCCATGAAGCCTTCGGTAGCGTCAAGAGTCGGCGTGAAGTCCGCACCGTCCTGCGGCCAGCGGCGGCAGAAGGCGCGGAAGCACTCCTCAATCGCCTGTACCAGCTGGATGTCCTGCGCCGCCTGCCCATTGAGCACGTCATGCAGCGCGCGCTCGAGCGTGCGGAACTGACTGTCGATATTGTCCAGAGAGAGCGCAGGCTGCGATGGCAGACGCGCCTCCAGCCCCCCGGATTGCACGGGAGTGAGTGCGGCCGTTCCCGCTTTTATCGCGCAAGCCTCGCGCTGCGAGACAAGGCCACGGTACTCGCGCCCCGCCGCAATACGCTCTGCAGCGACATCTTCATAGGACCTCGCCGCCCGCTGACGCTGGCCGCGCTCAGATTCAATCTGCTGCGCCAGCGCCTGCAGGTTGGCATCCCCCTCAGCTAGCTGACGCAGATGGGTCTCGATATCGCCCAAACGCTGCAGTTTGGGCGCCACATCGATTTCTTCCCATTCCACACCCAGCAATGCGGCAGCAGCCACGCGACGGTCACCTTCCTTGTCTCGCTCCTGCTTGAGTGCAGCCAGTGCGTCACCACCATGCGCAATCGCCTGGGCCAGTTCGCCGCCTTCCTTTTCGAACAGCACCAGCTTGTCGCGGTTATCGAAACCAAGCACCCAATGCCGGCGGTCATCCACCCCGCGCCGATCGTCCTTTTCATAACGATCGCCTGGATGCTTGACCTGGCCTTCCCGTGTGATTGCACGATCCGCCTGACGCAAGGCTGCCGCCGTATCCACACAGGCATAGTCGAAACGGCGCGTCAGCTCGGCCTGAAGCCAGGCTTGATGTGCGTGATCGCGAATATCCAGTCGATGCACCAACGAACGCGATTCGGGTTTGCGCTGACCAAAGTTCTCCACGCGATTCACGCGGTAGTACACCAGCTTGCCGCCCAAGTGAGTCTTGTTGACCCACGCGGCAACCTCGCCATATTGGTGCTCGTCAACCAGCAACGACAAGGCGAAGCCGTGCAATACGCGTTCAATGGCACCACGCCAGGCAGCATGCTCATTCTTGACCTGAAGCAGCTCACCCACGAAGGGCACAGCATTCTCGGACCAGCCAAGCTCCTGGCATAGACGCGCGCGCATAGCCTGGATCGGCGCCGGGATATTGGACGGATGACGCTTGAGCGCATCAATTTCTGCCCGCACTATCGCGAAGCGCTGCGCGGCCTGGCCGCTATCGCGCTTGACCGCATCCATTTTTTCTTCGAGTACCGACGTATGCCCACGTACGCCGTCGACAAGTTCCCGCGCCTGTCCGGCCAGCTCGGCAAAGCCGCGCGCACTCGATGGGAGATCCCAGTCCAACTCACGGCAGGCCGCTTCAATCTTGCCCCGCCTGCGCAGACGTTCGTCGCGCTCACGTGCCACTTGCTCGCGTTCGCGTTCCAACTGATCGATCGTGTCGCCACCCTGCTCGCGGCGACGGCGCTCCAGATCGGCGAGGTGCTGATCGTGGTTATCCAGCAGCGCTTTGCGCTGCGCCAGCTCGCCTTCAAGCGCCTGCTGTTGCACCTGCAGCTCGGCCAAGCGCCCATCCAGCAACATCAGCCGGCGCTGCTCCCGGAACAGATCGATGCCCTGTTGTTGCTCGCGCAAGGCGCTGGTCTCGCGGCGCAGCCCCAGCAGCCGGTCATAAGCCTGACGCGCCGGGGCCAGGGTATGCACCTGTTCGCGCGCCACCACCACCGCTTTATGTGCCGCATCCAGCTCGCCGAAATCGCCCACCAAGCGGTCGGCCGCGGCAAACGTTTCCGGCTCGTCCAGCATGAAGCTGCGCAGAAAATGATTGAGGTCGCCGAGGTTCTTTGCCGACTGGGTCTTGTGCAGCAGCTTCAGCGCCATCTCGTTCTGAATACCGAGCAAGCGCCGGAAGCGCTCCGCGTAACCGGCAAACGCATCGAAATGATGCACGTCATCGCCTAGCCGCGCCTTGAGTCGGCGCAGGTCGAGATCGAAGCCATCCATATCCTTCGCGACATCGAAGGCACGCTCAGCAACCATGTAATGCTTGCGCACATCGGCGGCGGCCGAACCATTGCCGCTGATCCAGAACAGACGGATCAAGGTCACTGTGGCGCCAAACGCATTGCGGTATTCCAGTGCCAGCGCGGACCAGGTCGTACCTTTGCGCAGGTACTGCGTAGCGATTTCGCCGGAGTCGCTATCGTGCTGGTCAGCCCATGCGCCGCGCACATAGGAAGCCAGGCTGCGGTCGCGGCCGCTGCGATCGGCTTCACGCGCTGCCGCGTTGAAATCCACCAGACTGGGCGGCACCAGCAGTGCCGACATGGCATCGAGCAACGTGGACTTGCCGGAGCCAGAACGACCCACGAACAGGAAACCGCGCTCGGCGATGGGGATATCGACCAGACCGCTGAACGTACCCCAGTTGAAAACCTGCAGGCGACGCATGCGGAACTGCTCGTCCCTGGGATCGGGCAGATCGGACAAGAACAACGAAGGAGCTGCCACGCGAGTGGCCTTGACTGGCTTGGCGCGTTTTACTGGAGCGGATGTGTCAGCAGGAACGGTGGCCGTAGCCATGGGTGACGCCACCGCGGAAGCCTCTACCTTCACCGGCTTGGCCGTCTTCTCTGGGCCAATAACCTGCCCGCGCTTCTTCGCTGCGTTCGCGGGCTTCGCTGACTTAGGCGGCTTCACGGATTTGCCAGGCGCCTTGGTCTCCACCGGCTCCGTCTTACCACCCACATTCTTCGCAGGTTTCTTTGCGTCCTGGCCCTTAGCGTTCATCCACATACTCCTCGACCACCGCTTCCACGCCGCGCAGCTCGCGATAAATCTGCGTCAAGGCCTGCACGTCCTCTGCCGAGAACAACAGCTTCAACGTGGGTGAAACTTCGAAGCGGTCTTCGCTGCCACGCAGGCGATCCAGCACGTGGTTGTCTTTCATTTTGCCGATCGCAGCCGATACACGTTTGGCGAAGCCGGCGCGGTCGGTCGACAGGTTCCTCTCGTAGACGGAAAGCGCATCCACCAGGGCACCCTCTTCCACCACGGCCCGCAACCCGTGCGCTTCGGCTTCCACCAGTTGCTGACGCAGATGAAGCAGGAGCACGGTGTCGATGAAGGTCAAAGGGGAAGAGCGCAGCAGTACCGGTGTATCCAGCTCGCCGGTTTCGGCCTGGCGCGCAAAGGCCACACCAGCCTCGCGATCCACCACCAACTCGAGAAAAAGCTCGCACAACTGCGAACGCAGTGTCGTTTCATAGCGAAGCAAGGCCGTCCACAGCAAACCGTGGCGCGCCATGTCCACGCTGGGGCCAGCCAGTAGCTGGCACAGCGCGCGGCGCGCCTCCAGGGGCAACACGCCGGTGTCTCCTTCGAACAAACCCTTTGCGGCCGTAGGTGCAGATTCGTGAGGAACGCCTAGCGTCTCGTTCTCAAGCAAGTTCATCGCGCTTCTCTTTGAGGAACCATACGAGGGGAATACGGGCATGGCGCCATTGGCCATCGCCACCCTGCCATGCGACTTCTTCCAGCTGACCTTCGGCCACCACGCCGTAACGCGTCGCGAGCGACAGGAAGCCGATGATGCTGCCCAGACCCTGCTCGGCCGGACGCTGCGTCAGCACCTCACGAATGGATAGCTGATCGTGTGTCTGCAGCAATTCATGGACATCGCGGCGAAGGCCGCGGAAATTGATCTCGGACTGCGCCACCAGCTCGCCCACGCTATCCAGTGAAATGGCGGCGCCGCCGCTCAGATCGACACGCCCGTCCACTCGGGCATGGCGTGGGTCATGCAATCGCCATTGCGACAGGGAGCGCAAACGCGAACTGGTAAGTGGCAGTACAAACGGGGTGCGCTGATGGGCGCTCACTTCGTCGCGCAACTGCAGTGCTTCCGCTTGTGCCTGTTTCAGCAACTGATTGAGGCGACGCTGCTCCAGATAGCCGCGGCTCTGAACGAAGCCACGCAGGCTGCGCGCAAAGTGCTGCATCACGTCGTGCACCTGACTGCCACGCTCCAGCATGACGCCGGTGAAGCCACGCAACAGCTGACGCTCTTCGCGCTGCAGGCGGCGGGCAAAGCCGCGAGAGAGCACTGTCTCCATTGCTGTATCAAGCTGGTGGCTCTGCTCCATGTTGTTGAGCAGCGTCCAGAACGCCTGAAAACTGCGCCCTGCCTCGCTCTCCGCAATCACATCCACGCCGTCGAACAGGCGATCGAGCAATTCGCCGCGATGCCCCTCGTCGTCAATGATGCGTTCGCGGAATTCGCGGTTAAGGCGCTCGAAGTCGTCGCGTACACGGCGAAAATCTTCTGCGAGGTCATCCGCCAACTGGATGATCTCGCGCGTGCGCTCCAGTGCCCGGTACCCGCCCAATGCATCCACTTTGCCGCTCTTGACGCGCTCGATCTCCGCATCCAAACGATCACGCTCCGCCTGCAGCACTTCAAGGCGTGCGGCGGGATCGGATTCGGTCTGCTCGGCCAGCTGCACCAGTTGCTGAATCACCAGCGACAGGCGGCTTTCCGTTGCGGCATGGCGTGGCGCAGCCAGGCCGGCGATGAAACGCACAGCCTGCGCGGCCTGCGCCGACAACTCGTACTCTTCCTCGCTGGCACCTTCGGGAAGGCGGCGCTCAAGGAAACCCTGCGAGAGCCAGTACGCTACATAGGCAGATGCTGTACGCGGCAGCTCGCGCGGCAGATCGGACGCGTTGATCGCATCCAGATGATCTTGCAGGCGCTCGTGCAGAACGGAGGCGAGAAGCCGCCGTTCGCCATCCTGCAGCAGCGTTTGCAGCAGGCCGATCAGTTCAGGGGCATGGTCGGCGGCCAGCAACCGCCACAGGGCTTGATCGCGCAGCCGGCGATAGCCGGCAATGCGTGCTTGCAGCTTCATGCGTGGGTGATGCTCCTGCGATACGGGAAAGAAGGAACGGCGTACCGCGCACTCAATCGCGCGGCGTTTCCCCACGCATGCGCACGTCGCCCGGCAGCATGTCCGTACGGCCTTCATGCTGCATGCGCTGCGATTCAAAGAAGCGCTGCACCTGCTGACACACGGCCATGGTGTTGTCGCGCGCGATAGCCGAGACCAGGAACCAGGGCTGGGTCCAGCCGAGGCGCTTGACGATATCTTCGGCCACCGCCTGGCGTTCGTCCTCCGGCAGCACGTCGGCTTTGTTCAGCACCAGCCAGCGCGGGCGCTGCAGCAGTTCGGGATCGAACTTCTCCAGTTCGTGCTCGATGGTGTGCACCTGCTCGACCACGTCGGAGCCGTCGATCGGCGCGATGTCCACCAGATGCAACAACAGGCGTGTGCGCGACACGTGGCGCAGGAACTGGATGCCCAGGCCGGTGCCTTCGGCGGCGCCCTCGATCAGGCCCGGGATGTCAGCGATGACAAAGCTCTGGTCGGTACCCAGGCTGACTACGCCCAGGTTCGGATGCAGGGTGGTGAACGGGTAGTCGGCGACGCGCGGTGTCGCCGCGGAGACGGCGCGGATAAAGGTGGACTTACCCGCGTTGGGAAAGCCCAGCAGACCCACATCGGCAAGCAGCTTCAGCTCCAGCTTCAGCTCGCGCACATCGCCCGGGGTACCCGGCGTCGATTTGCGCGGCGCGCGGTTCACTGAGCTCTTGAAATGGATATTGCCCAGGCCGCCCTTGCCGCCCTGCGCTACCAGCAGGCGCTGACCATGTACGGTGAGGTCGCCGATGATCTCATCGGTATCGACGTTGGTCACCACCGTACCAATCGGCACGCGCACCTCGGTGTCATCGCCACCCTTGCCGTACATGTCGCTGCCCATGCCGTTCTGGCCGCGCTGCGCCTTGAAGCTGCGCTGGTGGCGGAAGTCGATCAGGGTATTGAGGCCTTCGTCGGCTACCAGCCACACGGAACCGCCACTGCCACCGTCGCCGCCGTCAGGGCCGCCAAAGGGGATGAACTTTTCGCGACGGAAGCTGATGCATCCGTTGCCGCCGTCACCGGCCTGAACCTTGATGATGGCTTCGTCGACAAATTTCATAAGGAGTCCGGCGAGCGGTGTGGAATCGGGGGCAGGATAGCCGAGGCTGTCTTCACAAACGAAAAGCCCCGCCGAAGCGGGGCCTTCGCTGCAACGCCGAAGGGAATTAACCCTTGACGACGTTGACGAACTTGCGGTTGTTCTCGCCGCGGGTCTTGAATTCGACGGTGCCGTCGACCAGCGCGAACAGGGTGTGGTCACGACCCAGACCCACGCCGGTACCGGCATGGAACTTGGTGCCGCGCTGACGCACGATGATGTTGCCGGCTTCGATGGCCTGGCCACCGTACACCTTCACGCCGAGGTACTTCGGGTTCGAGTCGCGACCGTTGCGGGACGAACCTACGCCTTTTTTATGTGCCATGACTGATTACTCCAGAATTGGCGGATCAGGCGTTGATGCCCGTGATCTCGACTTCGGTGAAGTGCTGACGATGTCCCTGCTGCTTCTTGTGGTGCTTGCGGCGGCGGAACTTGATGATGCGGACCTTGTCGGCACGGCCGTGCTTGCGCACGGTGGCGCTGACGGTGGCACCGGCCACGGTCGGGGCACCGACGGTGATGGTCTCGCCGGCGCCGACCAGCAGCACCTGGTCGAACTTCACAGCGGCGCCTTCTTCGGCGTTCAGCAGCTCCACGCGCAGGACATCGCCCTGCTGGACGCGGTACTGCTTGCCACCGGTCTTGATGACTGCATAACTCATGGGAATATCCCTTCTGTCGTTATTCTCTTGGGTTTCGCTCTGACCCCTTCCGGGGCGGCGAACTCAGGATTATAGCGAGCCGTCGCACCGCTGGTCAATTCCTGACCACCTCGGACTCAAGACGAAGTGGCCGGCTTGGCCGGGGCCGCAGACTTCGACTTGCTGTCAGCCTGGGTCTTGGCCGGTGCAGCCTTGGCCGGCGCCTTCTTGCTCTTGGTGCTGGCCTTGGCTGGCGTTTTGGCCTTGCCCTTGGTGTGCGTGGTCGCCTTCTTTACCGTCGGCTTGGCGGCTGCTGGCGCGGCATCCTGGGCCTCGTCATCGTCATCGCCCCCAGCGGCTGCTCCGGTGGCCAGACCGGCCGCTGCGGCACCACCCGCGATGGCCGGCCCCGCCTTGTTGGTGGCCGGGCAGCGTCCATTGGCATCCAGACTGCCCTTCTGTTTCAGCTCGGCGATCAGCTGGTCGCTGCGCTCTCGGCTCCACTGCAGGCCGGCCTGATTGGCCTCGCCCATGGTGGTAGGCATCTCGGTGATCACTTTCTGGCCCAATGGGGAGCGGTAGAACTTCAGCATCCCCTCGATCTCGTCGGCGCTGAAATGGCGCTGATAGATCGGCACCAGGCGACCGATGAACTGCTGGGTGCCGCTCGCGTCGATGTAGTTCTGCCAGTAGCTGGCCGGCACACAGGGCAGCGACTGCTGCATCACGCCTACGGCCTGGTTGTTCATTTGGCTGAGCATCTTGCCCACCCCGACCACTTCCATCAGCTGGCGCACCTGCTCTTCGCTGGGCTGGGTGGCGGCAGCTGCCGGCCCCACACACAGCGCCAGTGCCAGGACGGCCCCCCATCCTTTCCACTTGTGCATTCGTTGTGTCTCTCGCTGGATCGGCCGAAAACGGCCAAAACACGTATTAAGCCACAACCCCCTGTTAACACTTTGATGCCTCTTCACTCCGAATTTTCCGCAGGCCCGGGCAATAACTAACCTGATTAGTTTGGTATAGTGCAGTTTTTCCCAAATCCCCGGCGTCATGGACACCATCCGCATACGCGGTGCGCGCACGCACAACCTCAAAAACATCGATCTGGACCTGCCCCGCGACCGGTTGATCGTGATCACCGGCCTGTCCGGGTCCGGCAAGTCGTCACTGGCTTTTGACACCATCTACGCGGAGGGCCAGCGCCGCTACGTGGAGTCGCTGTCGGCGTACGCCCGCCAGTTCCTCTCCATGATGGAGAAGCCGGACGTCGACCATATCGAAGGCCTGTCGCCGGCGATCTCGATCGAACAGAAGTCCACCTCGCACAACCCGCGCTCCACCGTGGGCACCATCACCGAGGTCTACGACTACCTGCGCCTGCTCTATGCACGCGTCGGCACCCCTCGCTGCCCTGACCACGGCATTCCGCTGGAAGCGCAGACGGTGAGCCAGATGGTGGATGCCACCCTGGCGCTGGATCCGGAGAAGCGCTTCATGCTGCTGGCCCCGGTGATCCGCGAGCGCAAAGGCGAGCACGTACAGATCTTCGAGCAGCTGCGTGCCCAAGGCTTTGTGCGAGCCCGCGTCGACGGCACCGTGTACGACCTCGATGCCGTACCGCCGCTGACCCTGCGCCAGAAGCACACCATCGAAGCGGTGATCGACCGCTTCCGTCCGCGCGATGACATCAAGCAGCGCCTGGCCGAGTCGTTCGAGACCGCGCTGCGCCTGGGCGACGGCCTGGTCATCGTGGTCGACATGGACGACCCGAAAGCGCAGGAACAGCTGCTGTCCTCGCGCTATTCCTGCCCGGTCTGCGACTACTCGCTGCCCGAGCTGGAACCGCGCCTGTTCTCCTTCAACTCGCCGGTGGGCGCCTGCCCGACCTGCGATGGCCTGGGCGTCACTCAGGTGTTCGACGCCTCGCGCGTGGTGGGCCACCCCGAGCTACCGCTATCCGGCGGTGCGGTGCGCGGCTGGGATCGTCGCAACGCGCATTACTTCCAATTGATTCTGTCGCTGGCGGCGCACTATGGCTTCGACGTCGACGCGCCCTGGCAAAAGCTGCCGGCCAACGTGCAAAAGGCCGTGCTGTACGGCAGCGGCAACGAGAAGATCCAGTTCCGCTACCTCACCGAACGCGGTGGCAAGGTCACGCGCGAACACAGTTTCGAAGGCATCCTGCCGAACCTGGAACGCCGCTACAAAGAAACCGAATCGCCCGCCGTGCGCGAAGAGCTGGCGAAGTACATCAGCGACCAGCCCTGCCCCGACTGCCACGGCCAGCGCCTGAACCGCTCGGCGCGCAACGTGTTTGTCGCCGACCATGCTCTGCCCTCGCTCACCTCGCGTTCGATCGATGATGCACTCGCCTTCTTCGAGGCGCTGACGCTCACCGGCTGGCGCGGCGAGATCGCAGTGAAGATCGTCAAGGAAATCCGCGAGCGCCTGACGTTCCTCAACGATGTGGGCCTTAACTACCTCACGCTCGATCGTCAGGCCGACTCGCTCTCCGGCGGCGAAGCGCAACGCATCCGCCTCGCCTCGCAGATCGGTGCCGGCCTGGTGGGTGTGATGTATGTGCTGGACGAACCTTCGATCGGCCTGCATCAGCGCGACAACGAACGCCTGCTTGGCACGCTCACGCGCCTGCGCGATCTCGGCAACACCGTGATCGTGGTGGAGCATGACGAAGACGCCATCCGCCTCGCCGACCATGTGCTGGATATCGGCCCTGGTGCCGGCGTGCATGGCGGCGAGATCGTCGCGCAGGGCACGCTCAAGGACATTCTTGCCTCCAAGCGTTCCGTCACCGGCCAATTCCTCTCGGGCAGGCGCGCCATCGAAGTGCCCACCGAGCGCCGCGAGCAGGAGGACAAGGACTCGTGGCTGCATCTGCGCGGCGCCAGCGGCAACAATCTGAAGAACGTCGACCTGGCGATCCCCGCCGGGCTGTTCACCTGCATCACCGGCGTTTCCGGCTCCGGCAAATCGACGCTGATCAACGACACGCTGTTCCGCCTCGCCGCGGCCGAACTCAACGGCTCCAGCGAACAGCCAGCGCCATACAAATCGGTGGAAGGCCTGGAGTTGTTCGACAAGGTGGTCGACATCGACCAGTCGCCGATCGGCCGTACACCGCGCTCGAACCCAGCCACCTACACCGGCCTGTTCACGCCGTTGCGCGAGCTGTTCGCGCAGGTGCCGGAAGCGCGTTCGCGCGGCTACACCGCCGGCCGCTTCAGCTTCAACGTGCGCGGCGGTCGCTGTGAGGCCTGCGAAGGCGACGGCATGATCAAGGTGGAGATGCACTTCCTGCCGGACGTGTACGTGCCCTGCGATGTCTGTCACGGCAAGCGCTACAACCGCGAGACGCTGGAGATTCTGTACAAAGGCCACACCATCGCCGACGTACTCAACATGACGGTGGAAGATGCGCTCAAGCTGTTCGAGAACGTGCCGACCATCGCACGCAAGCTCGACACACTGCGTGCCGTGGGCCTGGACTACATCAAGCTCGGCCAGAGCGCGACCACGCTCTCCGGCGGCGAGGCACAGCGCGTGAAGCTCTCCAAGGAGCTGTCCAAGCGCGATACCGGCCGCACGCTGTACATCCTCGATGAGCCAACGACGGGTCTGCACTTCCACGACATCGAGCAGTTGCTTGACGTGCTGCATCAGCTGGTGGATCAGGGCAACACCGTGGTGGTCATCGAGCACAACCTCGATGTGATCAAGACCGCCGACTGGATCGTGGACCTCGGTCCCGAGGGCGGCGCGGGCGGTGGACGCATCCTGACCACCGGCACACCGGAGACCGTCGCGGAAGCACCCGGCTCGCACACTGGCCGCTTCCTCGCACCACACCTCAAGATCGCGCCAGCCAAGGCCGCCAAGAACACCAGCCGCGAAAAACCAGCTGCACGGAAAAAGACGGCATGAGTTCCAGCACCACCGATACACCAGCCGCATCGCGCCGTCGCAAGGCGGCCAGTGCGGAGCCAGCCACACCGGTTTCCGCGCCGGCACCGTCTGCGGAAATCCACCCGCTGTACGTCGCCTCTATCGGGGTACGCTGGCGCGATCTCGACGCCTTCAATCATGTCAACAACTCGAACTATCTCACCTATCTGGAAGAGGCGCGGCTGCAGTGGCTGAGGCATGTACCCGGCCCGTGGTTCGACGAGCAATCGATGCCGGTATTGGCAGCGAGTGAGATCAACTACCGCATGCCGATTGAGTGGCCGGCACAGTTGCACGTCGAACTCCGTTGCGAACGCCTGGGCAACAGCTCGATCACCGTCGGCCATCGCATCGTCGATGCCGAACAGCCCGAGCGCCTTTACAGCGATGGTCGCGTGGTGATGGTGTGGATGAACCCGGCCACCGGCAAACCCGTGCCGCTGCCGCAGGCGATCCGCGACGCCGTCGAGGCAGCCTGATTCCGGACGCCACACCGGGCAAGCCGCAACGCACGCAAGGAGACTGGAATCCATGACGCAAACCTCGCAGCCACGCGTCGCCATCATCGGCTGCGGCGGCACCATCGCCTCATTGGGCACGTCCAACCTCGATCTGATGGACTACCCGGAGCACGGCACCAAGCTCAGCGTCGAGCAGATTCTGGAACGCGTACCGGAGGCCACTACAGCCGCTGACCTTGTTGCCGTCCCGTTCCGCTCCATCGGCAGCAACAACATCACGTTCGCGGATTGGTTCGAATTGCGTGCCGCGCTGGAGCGCCTGTCGCGTGAGCAGCCGGACCTCGCGGGCTTCGTGATCCTGCATGGTACGGCGACGCTGGAAGAGACCGCGTTCTTCCTCAACCTGACCCTGGATATCCCGCAGACTGTCGTGCTGACAGGTGCCCAGCGCCCGATCAGCGCAGTGGGTTCCGATGCGCCGATGAACCTGATCGGCGCTATCCGTGTCGCGGCTGAGGCAGATTCCCGTGACCGCGGCGTGCTGGTGGCTTTCAACGACACGATTCTCGCCGCACGCGACGTGGTAAAGGTCTCCAATCTCCGACTCGACACCTTCCGTTCCGCCGATTTCGGCGCGCTGGGCGTGATCGATCCCGATGGTATCCATTACTACCGTCAGCCAGCTAAGCGACACGCTCCCGATGGCGCGTTCAAGGACCTGCCCGGCGACACACAACTGCCGCGCGTAGACATTGTCTACTCGTACGTCGGTGCCGACGAAACGTTCATTGAAGCCGCGCTGGCGAAAGGCGCTCGCGGCATCGTCTCCGCCGGGCTCGCGCCGGGACTGACGACCGGCGCGGAAAAGCGGGCACTCGAAGCCGCCATCGGTAACGGCATCGCCGTGGTCCAGTGCACGCGCGCGCCTTTGGGCCGCGTGGCACATCGGCGTTATCTGCGTGACGCAGGCTTCATTTCTGGCGAGGATTTCACTCCGCAGAAAGCACGCATCCTGCTTGCGCTCGGACTGACGCAGACACGTGACATCGACATGCTGCGCAACTACTTCCAGACGCACTAAGCAACGGGTTCCCTCGGCTTGAACGCGACCTGGCGGATTAGGGGTTAAAGGCTACGCGATGGCGGATGCCGCGCCTTCATGCGAGATGCGTAAGATCGGCGGCGCCTAACGAAAGGAGTTCGCCCGTGAGCAAGTTTCCCCTCAGCACCCTCGCCATGGCCTGCGCCGCCATGGTTACGACCGTCGCCGCCGCACCTTCCGGCGAGCGCACCGAACTTACCCTCTATCGCAGTGACGACGCTTCGCTGTTCAACGCCGGCGATGGCGCCAATGTCGACGCCGGCTATGCCGTTGCGCGTGAGCCACGCAGCCTTGAGCTGAAAGCCGGTGTGCAGGATCTGAGCCTGGGCGGCTTACCCGCCTATCTCGATACCGAAGCGCTAGCCTTGAATGTCGATGGCGGCGCGGCCAAGGTGCTGTCACAGCGCCTGCGGCTGGGGCAAGGACAGGACGCCGCGCTCGGCAGCCTCATCGGCCAGCCGATCGATGTCATCGGCAACAACGGCCAGCCGCTGGCGAGCGGCACCTTGCTGCGTGCCGGTAATGGCCTGCTGGTCAGCGATACGGCAGGCAACACCACGCTGATCCGCGAATACGCGGCGGTGCGTGCGCACGGCAGCTTCAATACCGGCTCCAGCCTGGAGCTGCGCGTGGATGCGGCACGCGCCGGCTCGGCCAAGGCGACGCTCAGCTATCCGACGGCCGGCCTCGGCTGGCGGGCCGCTTACGTGGGCACGCTGCAACCGGGCAATACCTGCAAGCTGCAGTTCGAATCGCGGGCCAGCATCGCCAACCGCAGCGGGCGCGACTGGAGCAACACCCAGCTCACCCTGGTCGCCGGCGAACCGCAATTCGCCAAGGCTTCCGCTCCACGCCCGATGATGATGGCCGCCAACTATCGCGGCAAAGCGGCGGAAGCCGCCGACATGCCGCAGCAGTCCAGCCTCGCTGACTACCGCACTTACACGCTGCCCGGCGCCGTCGACCTGCCTGATGGCAGTGTCAGCCAGGTACCGCTCTACGCCACCCGTAGCATCGATTGCGAACGCACCCTGCTCTACGAAACCGGTGGCAACTGGACGCCGCCGCAGCCGATGATCGGCCGCGACTGGAGTCCGGGCGGCGGCAGCACGGTGACCAGCACGCTGCGTCTGCGCGCCTTCGACAGCCTGCCCGCCGGCTACCTGCGCGTGCTTGCAGCCGACCGCAACGGAACGCCGCAATTCATCGGTGAAGGCCGCATCGCCGACACCCCCAAAGGCAGCGATGCCAGCATCACGCTGGGCACGGCCTTTGATCTGCGTGCCGCTCGCGAGCGCACCGAGTTCAAGCTGGACAAGGCGGGCCGCAGCATGGAAGAAGGCTTCCGCATCACCCTCACCAACGCGGGCGATACGGCACGCACCGTGACGGTGCGCGAACACCCCAGCCGCTGGCGCGAATGGACCTTGCTGTCGTCCTCCAGCAAGCCAAGCGAACAGAAACCGGACTTGCTGGAATTCCGCATCGAAGTGCCCGCGGGCGGCAAGGCCGTGCTCGACTACGCCGTGCGCTATCGCTGGTCCGAGGCCGAACAGCCGCAATAATCTCTATCCAGCTGGCCCCTGCACATGCCCGCGAGTTTGATACTCTCGCGGGCATTCTTTTTCCCCACAGGCCGGCGCCATGCTCAATCTCGTCACCCACGATGCGATCACCGAGATCAACCTCGCTCGGCCGCCGGTCAACGCGCTCAATCTGGACTTGCTGCACGCCATCCAGGGTGGCATCGCGCAGGCGGTGAAGGATGGCGCCCGCGGCATCGTGCTGTCAGGTGCGCAGGGTATGTTCTCCGCCGGCGTCGATGTGCCGGCGCTGCTTGGCCAGGATCGCGATGGCGTGCGCGCGTACTGGCGTACGTTCTTCGCCACCTGCTCCGCCCTCGCCATGTCGCCCGTGCCGGTGGTCGCCGCGATCACCGGGCATGCGCCGGCAGGCGGCGCAGTGCTGTCGCTGTTCTGCGATTACCGGGTGATGGCGGAGGGGCCGTTCCGTATCGGCCTCAACGAAGTGCAAGTCGGGCTGATCGTGCCGGAGTGCATCCAGCTGGCACTGCGCCGGGTGATAGGCACATATCGCGCCGAGCGCCTGCTGGTGGCCGGCGCCATGATCGAGTCGCAACAGGCGCTGGCCTATGGCTTCGTGGACGAACTGACCGCCGTGGATCAGGTCACCACGCGTGCCCTGCACTGGCTCAACGAACTGGTCGCCTTGCCGCCGCGCGCGATGCTGGCGACGCGCCAGCTGGCACGCGCCGATCTCACCTCGGTCTGGGCCGACCCGGATGCGCTGCCGCTGGATCAGTTTGTCGATGCATTCTTCAGCGAAGAAACCCAGACCGTCCTGCAACAGCTGGTAGCGCGCCTGAAGAAGAAGTGATCGTTTACGCCTTCTCGATGGGACGAGCCGGATCGCTGACCCAGCCGCTCCACGACGGTGCATACAAGCGCGAACCACTCAGGCCCGCGTACTCCATCGCGAGCAAATTGTGACAAGCCGTCACCCCCGAGCCGCACATGTGGACGACCTGCGAGGGCGCGAATGCGCCCAGTAGCGCGGTGAAATCACGCCGCAACTCATCAGGTGACCTGAAGCGTCCCTGCGCATCCAGGTTCTCGGAGAACGGACGATTGACCGCCCCCGGCACATGGCCGCCGGCGCGGTCGATCGGCTCCACCTCGCCGCGATAGCGCGGCGAGGCGCGCGCGTCGATCAGCAGCTGCGCCGGCTGCTGGAACACCGCCCGATGGTCAGTGGTGAACCGCGCGGCATCGTAGTGCAAAGACATATGGGTAGCGGCGCGCTGGACGTCGCCCTTCTCCAGCGGCAAACCGGCCGCCTGCCACGCCTGGAAACCGCCATCGAGCACCGCGACGTCACTTACGCCGACCAGGCGCAACAACCACCACAGACGCGCGGCAGCCAGCGCACCACCTGCGGCGTCGTAGCACACCACTTGCAGACCCGGACGCCAGCCCCAGCGGGACAGCACGGCGGAGAACGCCTGTTCCAGCGGCAACGGGTGCCGTCCGAGACCTTCAGCCTGGCGCGACAGATCGGAGAGATCGCGATCCAGGCTGGCATAGACCGCGCCGGGAATATGGCCCTCGCGATAATCCTGTTCGCCCTTCGTGCTATCCCTGCCTGGCGCCGCCAGCTCGAAGCGGCAATCCACGATCAGGACGTCCTGCGTAGGCAGTGCAACCAGTTCGTCGACGGTGATCAGGGTTGTATGCAGGCTCATGTGCGCCCCATTCTTTGCAATAGGTTGAACAGCATCGCGGCGGTGGCACCCCAGATGCGGTGCCCGCCATGCACGAATTCCACCATCTCGCGGCGATGGCCGCGAAAGTCCATGGTGTAGCGGCGCATATTGGCCGGGTCCAGAAAAAAGCCCAGTGGCACCTCGAATACTTCCGCCACTTCGGCCGGCGCCGGATACAGCCGCGCCTGCGGCGCGATGCGTGCGACCACCGGCGTGATGCGATAGCCGCTGATGGTTTCAAAGCCGTCCAGAAAGCCCACCGGCGTCACCAGCGAACGGTCGAGGCCGATCTCTTCTTCGCTTTCGCGTAACGCCGTGGCGATGGCATCCGCATCCTCCGGATCCGTGCGTCCGCCGGGAAACGCCACCTGACCGGCATGTGCCTGCAGATTATCGGTGCGTACCGTGAGTACCAGCCGGGGCTGCACACCCTCGCGCCAGCCCAGCAGCACGGCGGCGGGGCGACGCGGCGTGTCGCCGATCAGCTCCGCCATGTCGCGATGGTTCCAGCCGGGGCCTTCGGGTGGGGACGACAAGGGCCGCAAGGCCGAGAAAAGTGTCGACAGCGGATCGCCGTCGGTCATGGCGACTCGCGCCCGGGCAGGACCTCGTCCATATAGCGCGCGCGTTCGGCGTCGCTCATGCTGCGCCAGCGGGCGATTTCGTCACCGGTACGGAAACAACCCTCGCAATAGCCGCGCGCGTCCAGCCGGCAGATACCAATGCACGGGCTGAGCAGGGGAGCGAGGTAAACGGCGGCGGGATCGTTCGACATGGAACCGACATGCTAGCCGAAGCGGCGGAGCCTGTTCAAAAGCTGCCGCCGCGTTTCTCGTTACTGCTTGATTTCCAGCAGTTCAATGTCGAACACCAGCGCCTCATTCGGACCGATACGCGGCAGATCGCCGCGCTCGCCGTAAGCCAGCGCCGGCGGGATCACCACGCGCCATTTGTCGCCGGTATGCATCCGCTGGATCACGTCCTGCCAACCGGGAATGACTTTGTTGTTGACGATGAAGCTCACCGGCGAGCCGTGCGCCCACGAGCTGTCGAACTCGGTGCCGTCGATCAGCATGGCGCGGAAATTCACCGTCACCGTGCTGTTGGCGCTGGGCTGGTCCTTGCCGTCACCCTGCTTGAGTACCTGGTACTGGATGCCGGAAGGCAGTTGCACCACGCCGGGTTTCTGGCGATTGCGGGCCAGGTAGTCCGCGCTCTTGGTCGCATTGGCCGCGGCAACGCTCTGGAATTCGGCCATCGCCTTGTCATGCATGCGCTTGTCGAGCCGGCGCAGCTGTTCATGCATGTCCTGCATGGGCACGGCCGGGCGACGCTTGCTATAAGCGTCCTGGATCGCCCGCTGCATAGTGGCGAGATCCACATCGGGATCACCGTTGGCGAACTGGCTACCGATCTGGTAGCCGATGGCATAGGACAGCTTGTTCTTGTCCAGCTTGGTCGCCTGCGCGTCGGACGTCGTGTCGCGACTCTGCGCATGCGTGACCGCTGTACCAAGCAGCATCATGCCCAGAGCCAACCAACGCAGTCGTGTCATGCCATTCCTCCATCGCGGTGCGCGAGCCGGCACATCGTAAGGGGTTTGACGGCGGCGTGCAGCGGTGCCGGTCGCGCCGGCTTATCGTGGCTAAGAACGTGCCGAGACCCAAAGGTTCCCGCTGCTACCATCTGAGGTTTCGATCCGCTGGAACCTGTCATGGCCTATCGCAATCTGGAAATCGGCAACCGCGGCGCGGTGCGCACCATCACGGTGAATCGCCCGGACAAACTCAATGCGCTGAATCGCGACACCCTCAACGAACTGACCCTGGCCTTTGCCCAGGCCGCGCAGGACGACGCCGTGCGCGTGGTGGTACTGGCCGGCGCCGGCGAGAAGGCCTTCGTGGCCGGCGCCGACATCAGCGAGATGAACGGCTACACCCCGGTGCAGGCCCAGGGCTTCTCCCGCGCCGGCCAACGCCTGATGAGCTCGATCGAGCGGCTGGGCAAGCCGGTGATCGCACGCATCCAGGGCTTCGCCCTCGGTGGCGGCATGGAACTGGCCATGGCCTGTCACCTGCGCATAGCCAGCGAAAAGGCCAGGTTCGGCCAGCCGGAGATCAATCTCGGCCTGATTCCCGGCTTCGGCGGCACTCAGCGCCTGTTGCGCCTGGCGGGTCGCGGCGCCGCGCTGGAACTGTGCCTTACCGGCGTGCCGATCAACGCCCAGCGTGCCTACGAACTCGGCGTGGTGACGCGGGTCACCGCACCCGAAGCTCTGGACGATGCGGTAAACACGCTGGCCGACCAGTTGGCCGCTGCTGCGCCGCTGGCCGCAGCGGGCATTCTGGATGCCGTCCTGCAAGGTGGTGAAACCACCATCGATCAGGGCCTGGAGTTCGAGACCCAGGCCTTCGCCCTCGCCTTCTCCACCGAGGACATGCGCGAAGGCACCACCGCCTTCCTGGAAAAGCGCAAGGCTGAATTCAAAGGCAAATGATCAACGAAGAACGAGGGCGCAACGGGCAACTGCCTGTTAATGCCCTGCGCCCTCGAACTTCTTCTCGCCCGCCGTGATGGCCAAGCCCAGCCGGTTCTCCGGCGGCGCCAACGGGCAGACCACGTGCGGAGTGATAGCGCATGGCGGGTTCTCCGCCAGATTGAAGTCGAGCACGACTTTGCCGTCCTTCGGCATGGCGGCATAGAGGAAACGCGCACCACCGTACGTGAACTTGCCGGCCGTGCGGTCAGTGAAAACGAAGAAGAGGCGGCCGTCCTCCTCCATCGGGATCAATGCGTAACGCTTACCGTCGCGCTCGAATACCGCCTGGCCGGTGATCGGTTCGTCGCTTTCCGCGCCAACCACGTTGACCAGCTTGAGCGTGTGCGGCGTCTCGAACGGCTGCCACTGAGCCTCGATCTTCCATGACGGGTCGATCGGAAAGTAATCGAACCCAGGGAAATGCGTACGCAAAGGCGCTGCGTTGTCCTTCACTCGGAGACCACGTCGCCCGCCGGTCTCGACCACGTAGAGGTAGCGCTCCGGGCCGAAATAGGCCCGGGTCGGCGTATGTTTCTCTTGCGCGCCCTGCGTCGACATCGACGCCGCGGTGACCGGCTTTCCGTCCACCGTAACGCTCGCCCCATCCACCGTCCGCAAGCTCACCACGCCATCGGCAGCGAGATGCAGCACACCCAGATGTGCTGGCGCGCCGGGTACCGCGAAGCGATTGTCCGGTGCAGCGCCGATCGTATTGTCGCCCTGCTCCAGCCAGCCAGAGCCGACCAGGCTGAGGTAGCCGTCCGAACGTTGCAGCGACTCGACCCGCGAAGCACGCGCCGAAGCGATCTGCTTCGCATAGTCGCCGCCCGCTTCTGCCGCACGTACCGAGATAAACGGCAGTGCGGCAAGCGACAGAACGGCAAAGATCGTACGGCAGGCGACGCGAGGAATCGACGCGGTGGCCACGCTCAGTGATGCTCGCCGCGATACTTCTTTTCGCCAGCGGTGATCGCTACGTCGAGCCGGTTTTCCGGCGGCGCCAGCGGGCACGTGGCAAAGGCCGTGAAGGCACAAGGCGGGTTGTAAGCCTTGTTGAAGTCGAGCACGACCTTGCCGTCCTTCGGCAGGGCCGCGTAGAGGAAGCGCGCGGCTCCGTAAGTCTCTTTGCCTGAGGTACGGTCAGCCAGCACGAAGAACAGTTCACCGCCCGGCTCTTCCTGGTACGGCAGCAACTCGAAGGTATGACCGTCGCGCTTGAACACCGCCTTGCCCGGTACGTCGACCTTGTCGATGGTGCCGATCACCGAGCCGATCTCCAGCTTTTGCGGCGGATCAAACGGCACCCAGTCGGCGACGACGCGCCACGAGGGGTCGACCGGGAAGTAATCGATGCCCAAAAAGTGCGCCCGCGTTTCCGCCGCGCTGTCCTTCACGCGCAGGCCCTTACGCCCGTCGCGATCGATCACATAAAAGTTGGCCGTGCCGAACGCCACCGTGGTCGGCGCTGACTCGCCAGCATGCTGATCGTCGATCAGAGTCGCCTCACGCACCGGCTTGCCATCGACCGTCGCAACGCCGTCAGCGGCAAGCTTGATATGCACTACACCGTCCTTGCCCAACTGCACCACACCCAGATGCGCGGGACCGGCCTTGAGCACGATATCGTTGTCGGCCGCACTGCCAACACGGTTATCACCCTCGCTCAGCCACTCCAGCCCGATCAGGCTCAACCAGCCGGTGGGTGCGGTGAGATTGGCGGTGCGCTTGTCGCGCCACTGCTGGATTTCCTGCGCATATGGGCCAGGTACGGTGGCGTGGCTGGTTTCGGCTTGCACGGCGACAACTCCAAGACTCAGGGCAACAACAAGGGCGGCGCGACGCAACATGGCATGGACCCGTCGGAAGACTGGGTCGAGTATGGACGTCTATTTGCCGGGGCTGCAAGCGCGGGACACGGCTCAGCGCCCGCGCAGAAACAATTTGTCCAGCTCACCGAGGCTGAGCTGGGTCCAGGTGGGACGGCCATGGTTGCACTGGCCGGAGCGCTCGGTGGCCTCCATCTCGCGCAGCAGCGCGTTCATCTCCGGCACGGTCAGGCGGCGGCCGGCGCGCACCGAACCATGGCAGGCCATGGTCGACAGCAGCTCGTTCTCCAGCTCCTGCAGGCGGCGCGAGCTGCCGTGCAGCGCGAGCTCGGCCAGCACGTCGCGACACAGTTGCGCCACGTCGGCACCTTCCAGCAAGGCAGGAATGCGCCGCACCACCACACCGGACGGGCCGCTGCGCGACAGCTCCAACCCCCATTCCGCCAAAGCGTCGGCATGTTCTTCCGCCGCGGCGGCTTCTTTCGCGCTCACGGCCACATTGAGTGGCACCAACATCATCTGCGAACGAAGATTGCTGCAGGCACGGCCGGCCTTGAGCTTTTCGTAGGTGATGCGCTCGTGTGCCGCATGCATATCGACCAGCACCAGGCCATGTGCATTCTCAGCCAGGATGTAGATGCTCTTGAGCTGAGCAATGGCGAAGCCCAGTGGAGGCGCCTCATCATCCTGTGCTGGTGGCATGGGTGAATTGGCGGCATAGACCAGCCCCGATGCAGTCTGGCCCGACGCAGTCTGGCCCGATTCGCCTAGCAAGGCCGCATAGTCAGCCAGCGGCTCATCGCGCACACCCAGGCTGAGCCGGCTCTGGCTGAATTGCCCAGACCACGCCGGCGTGGATGTTGGCGAAGCAGCGGCATACATCGCGGGCGACGCGGCCGGCATGACTGTCTCGTGCGTGGCGGGTAGCCCCACCTGCCCCGCGCGCGTTTGCGCTAGAGCTTCGTGCAGCGTGCGAAACAGGAAATCGTGCACCAGACGCTGCTCACGAAAGCGCACTTCGTGCTTGGCCGGATGCACGTTCACATCCACGCCCGCCGGGTCCAGTTCGAGATACAGCACAAACGCCGGATGCCGGCCATGGAACAGCACGTCGGCATACGCCTGACGCACGGCATGCGCCACGATGCGATCACGCACCAGTCGGCCGTTGACGTAGAAATACTGCGAATCCGCTTGCGAACGCGAGGCCGTCGGCAACCCGACCCACCCCGACAAATGTAGCCCCGCCATAGCGTGATCGATGCGCAGGCTTTGCGCCGGAAAATCCTCGCCCAGCACTTCCGCCACGCGCTGCAAAGCCGCAGCCTCATCGCGGGCCGCCTTGAGAATGCGCACCGGCTTGCCGTTGTGGCTTAGGCGGAACTCCACCGAGCCGCGCGCCAAGGCCAGTGATTTCAGCAGATCGTCGATATGCGCGAATTCCGTGCGTTCGGCACGGAGAAATTTACGACGCGCCGGTACGTTGTAGAACAAGTCGCGCACTTCCACGCTGGTGCCCTGCGGATGCTGCGCCGGACGTGCCGCCTGCACCTTGCCGCCATCCACTTCGATGCGGAAAGCCGTGTCGTGTTCGCGAGCGCGCGAAGTCAGCGCGAAGCGCGCTACCGATGACACCGAGGCCAGCGCCTCGCCACGAAAACCCATACTGGCAACATGCTCGAGATCGTCAAAGCTGCCGATCTTGCTGGTGGCATGCGAGGCCACCGCGAGCTGCAACTCTTCCGGCACGATGCCGCCGCCGTCATCGCGCACACGGATCAAACGCGACCCGCCCTGCTCGATATCCACTTCAACGCGGGTGGCTCCCGCGTCCAGACTATTCTCGACCAACTCCTTGACCACGGAAGAAGGCCGTTCAATCACTTCGCCAGCGGCAATCTGATTGATGAGTTCGGGGGGAAGCGGACGGATGGTCGACATCCGCCAAGCTTAAGACTTGTGCCCGAGGGGCGAAAGCAAAAGCGCCACCCGAAGGTGGCGCCTGCGTAACCCGATGAATGACCGCGATCAACCGGCCGGAATGGTTAACACCGTACCGGCGTGCACGGTATCGGCATTGATCCGGTTGGCGGACTTGAGCGCATTCACACTCACACCATATTGGCGGGCAATGCTGCGCAGGCTCTCGCCGCGCGTCACACGATGCAGATCACGTACATCGGCATCTGCCCGCGCCGTGGCGCTGGACTGCGATGCCTTGGGCGTCGATGCCATGGCCTGCGCTACCGCCTTGGTCGCGGCAGTCGACGTATCGTTACCGTCATCGTCACTCTTGGACGAGGCTACGGCGGTGCCATTACGGCGCGCGGCCTGCGCCGCAAACCAGGTACCCGGCGGCGGCGTGGATTCGAAATAGTTGCGCACACCACCCATCACCGCCTCGGCGAGGCGCGACTGATGCGCCGGATCGCGCAGCTTACGCTCTTCGGTCGGATTACTGATGAAGGCGGTCTCGACCAGGATCGAAGGCACGTCCGGCGAACGCAGCACCACGAAGTTGGCGCGTTCGACATAGCCGCGGTGCGTGGGACCGAGGTTACCAAGCGCCTTGAGCACGTTGCCGGCCACCGATTCGCTGGCCTGCATCGCATAACCCTGCTGCAGGTCGAGCAGCACCGCGGCAAGGCTGTCGTCCTTGTCGTCAAGCGACACGCCGCCGATCAGATCGGCGCGGTTTTCGCGATCGGCCAGCCAGCGCGCCGCTTCGCTGGTCTTGCCGCGCGGCGACAACACCCATACCGACGAACCCTTGGCATCACCGTTGACGAACGCGTCAGCGTGGATCGACACGAACAGATCGGCATTGTTCTGCCGCGCGATCTGGTAACGCTGCTTCAGCGGAATAAAGAAATCCGCGCTGCGGGTCAGCACGGCCTTCATGCCGGGCTGCTTGTTGATCTGCTCGGCCAGCTCGCGAGCCACCGCCAGCGTCACGTTCTTTTCCAGCGTGCCGCTCGGGCCGTGCGCGCCGGGATCCTCGCCGCCGTGGCCGGCATCGACCGCCACCACCACTTTGCGCTCGCCATTGAGCAGTGCCGCAGCCTGGCGCGTGGATGCCATGCCGCTCTGCGTGCTCTTGATGCTGTTCTTGGTCGGTGCCACCGGCGTCTTGATCGTCACCGGCGCCGCTACCACCGCCGGCGCGGGAGCGGACGCGGCTGGCGCCACATCGTCATCGTCCGCGTTGCGGCTGGCGGTGCTGGCGGCGGAAGAGCCGCCACCGGGATACACGTCGACCACCAGGCGATAGCCGTAATCGGCAGCCGGCTTGAGCAGGAAGCTCTTGTAGTGGGTCGAGGCGTCGACCTTGGCGACCAGTTGCAGACGACCGCCCTGCTGGCTGCTTTCCAGCCCCTTGTAGAGCCCCTGCTTGCCTGGCACGGCGAAGTCGCCGGCCAAAGCGCTGCGGTCAAGGTCAATCACCACCTGAGTGCCGTCCTGGCGGACTTTATAGTCCAGCGGACCCGACACATCGAGCACCAGACGGGTGTATTCCGGGCCGGCCCAGACGCGGGCCGACTTCACGTCAGCGGCGTTTGCGGCGCACAAAGGCGCCATAGCCAACACGGCCAGGTAGGAAAAAGAACGGAATCGAGTCGGATGTCCCCTCATGGGGCGGCATTGAAGCGCAGCACTTTCCTGAATGCAAGTGCTTTTCCCTTGAATATCCATAACCTGCAATCGTTTTGTCAGGCTGGATCCAGCTATCGGCCGCAAGCCACGCAATCGGAAGGCTTCTGCGACCAGACGGGCGGAAGCAAAAATCTCAGGAGGGATCGATACTTAGACTTGGGAGGCCACTTGGGCTGCCCTGTCCGTCAAACGTGACAGCGTGCTCGCCCCGCGTGGCGAGCACGCCTGAATCGTGGCCTGGCGGCCAAGACCAGCGTAGGCCAGATCGACAACGAGATCGGCGGCCGGCAACGCGCCCGCCCCGCGCTCCGGCCACTCCACCAGCACCACCGCCTGCGGATCCGACAGCGCATCCAGCCCAAGCCATTCCAGCTCACCGGGGTCGGCGATGCGGTAGAGATCGAGATGCCATGCCGCACGGCCACCGGCGCGATAGGACTCCACCAAGCTGTAGGTTGGACTCTTGATGCGTTCGCCGACACCAAGGGCGCGCAGCAGCGCGCGGGCGAAGCTGGTCTTGCCCGCGCCAAGGTCACCATGCAGGTAGATCACCTGCCCTCCGTCCAGCACCGCCGCTAGCTGCGTCGCGAGTGCTGTGGTGGCGGATTCTTCAGGGAGCTCCCAGTGATGGTTCATGCGTCCAGTCCGTTGAGCAGGCGACGCAGCGGCAGCAAGAGATCACTGGCCATCAGACCACGTTCGCCAGACGCCGCTGCGGCATCACCGGCGCGCGCATGCAGCCCCACACCAAGACAAGCCGCCTGCCAGGGCGTACAGCCTTGCCCGAGCAATGCCGCAATCACACCGGTGAGCAGATCGCCCATGCCGCCCGCGGCCATGCCGGGATTGCCCCACGGACAGACGGCTAGACGTCCATCTGGATCGGCCACCAGGCTACCCGCGCCTTTCAATACCACGATAGCGTGATACCGGACCGCCAACGCCCGCGCGGCGGCAAAACGATCCGCCTCTATGTCGGGAATCGCGCATTGGAGCAGACGAGCCGCCTCACCCGGATGCGGTGTCAGCACGGCAGCCTGAGAAAAAAGTCGCGGCTCACGCGCCAGCAGATTCAGGCCATCCGCATCCAGCACCAGCGGTTTGCCGGCCTCCAGTGCAGTCAGCCATAACGCATGGCCCCAGGCGGCCTGCCCCAGTCCAGGCCCCACGGCGAGCACATCGGCGCGATCCAGCAAGGGCTCGAGGGCCTGTGGCCCATCTACCGCATGCGCCATCAACTCGGGCCGCGCACTGTTCAGTGCCACCAGATTCGATTCGCGGGTGGCGACGCTGACCAAGCCAGCCCCCGCCCGCAGCGCAGCCTCCCCGCATAGCCGAATGGCCCCGGCCGTACCGCTGTCGCCACCGATCGCCAGCACGTGGCCGTTATCGCCTTTGTGCGCATGGCGGGAGCGCGGCGGCAAGGTTTGGACTTCCAACAGCGTTGAATCAGGTGACATGCCTTCCCACAGCGTTTCAGGCAGGTCCAACAGATCAAGCTCCACGTCGCCCACCTGCCCTGGTGCTCGCCCGGTATACAGACCACGCTTGGCTGCAATGAAGGTGATGGTGGCGGCTGCATCAATGGCCATGCCGGGACATTGCCCCGTATCGGCGTTCAGGCCTGATGGCACATCCAACGCCAGTACCGGCTTGCCACTCGCATTGAGTTGCGTGATCAGATGGGCAGCCTGCTCCTCGGGCGGCCGCGTCAAACCGGTGCCGTACAGCGCATCCACATGCACGTCGACATCGGATAGGGCCATCGATCCGCACCACAGACGCAGTTCGCCACCGGCTTGTTCGAAGCGCTGACGCGCGCTGGCCGCATCGCCGCGCGCCTCGTTGCTCAGCGCATACAAGTCCACCTGACAGCCCGCGTCGAGTGCCATGGCCGCCAACAAGAAACCATCGCCACCGTTGTTGCCCGGACCGCAATACACCCCGATGCGCCGTGCGGACGGCCACCGACGCCGCAAACAGGCAAACGCGGCGGCGGCCGCGCGCTGCATAAGCTCGATGCCGGGGATACCGAGCACCTCGATGGCGCGTCGATCCAGCGCTCGCACCTGGTCGACGGCATAGAGATCGTGGCTGTGCGGACGCGAAGTCATGAGGCGGGATTATAGGGGAGCTGCCTGCGGTACCGCGGATACGAGCGCCTACAATAGGCGCATGTCTTCCCTTGCCCCACCGTCCCGCGACTACGCCGCGCTTGCCAGCGACATCAAGCGCTGGGCGCGCGAGCTAGGCTTTGCTGATGCGGGGATCGCCGACACTGAACTGGGTGAGGACGAGCTTCATCTGCAGCGATGGCTCGACGATGGTCATCACGGCGAGATGGAGTACATGGCGCGCCATGGCACCAAGCGCAGCCGTCCCGCCGAACTGGAACCCGGCACGTTGCGCGTGATCTCCGTGCGCATGGATTACATCCCGCCCGGCACACGCAACGCGTGGGATGTCATCAACGACCCCAACGCGGCTTATGTAGCGCGCTATGCGCTTGGCCGCGACTATCACAAGCTGATGCGCAACCGTCTGCAGAAGCTGGCGGAGCGCATTCACGACACCATCGGCGACTTCGGTTACCGCGCCTATGTCGATTCCGCACCGGTGTTGGAGAAGGCATTGGGGCGCAACGCCGGCCTCGGCTGGATCGGCAAGCACACAGTCCTGATCAACCGCCGCGCGGGTTCCTACTTCTTCCTCGGCGAGCTTTACACCGACCTGCCCTTGCCCGTGGATCCGCCGGCCAGCGCACACTGCGGCAGTTGCCGGCGCTGCATCGACATCTGTCCGACCCAGGCCATCGTTGCGCCTTACCGGCTGGATGCGCGGCGCTGCATTTCCTATCTGACCATCGAGCTGAAAGGCAGCATTCCGGAAGAACTGCGCGCGCCGATGGGCAACCGCATCTTCGGTTGCGACGACTGCCAGCTGATCTGCCCCTGGAACAAGTTCGCACAGGATGCCGCCGAACCGGATTTCGCACCACGCCACAGCCTCGACGGCGCCAAGCTGGTGGAGCTGTTTGGCTGGAGCGAAGAGGAATTCCTCAAACGCACCGAAGGCATGGCAATTCGGCGTACCGGCTATGAAGGCTGGCTGCGCAATCTTGCGGTAGGGCTTGGCAACGCACCCACGTCAGAGGAAGTCATCACCGCCTTGCAGGCTCGCGCATCCCATTCATCGGAAATCGTGCGCGAGCATGTGGCCTGGGCGCTAGAGCGGCACGCCACCTCGTTGTAGGAGCGCACCCTGTGCGCGAAAGCCCCGCGCTAGCGGGGCCGCTTTTCTCTCGTGTGGCAAAAGCGGCCCCGCTAGCGCGGGGCTTTCGCGCACAGGGTGCGCTCCTACCGCAAGCATCTAGCCTTCGCGGCGTTCCTGGATAGCCTCGATCGATGCGCGCGTGGCCGAATCGAAATCGGTCAGGTCGTCGACCTGCCCATCCAGCGCGGGCAGGATCTGCCTCGCGATGACCTTGCCGAGTTCCACGCCCCATTGGTCGAACGCGTTGATATCCCACAGATGGCCGAGCATGAATACCTTGTGCTCGTACAACGCGATCAGCGCGCCGAGGCTTTCCGGAGTCAGCGAATCCAGCAAGATCAATGTGCTCGGACGATCGCCCGGGAAGGTGCGCTGCGCGGCCAGCACGCGGCGCGCAGCCTCGTCACCACTTTTCACTTCAGCCAGCGCTTCATCGAAGGTTTTGCCCAGCGCCAGCGCGGCCGCCTGGGCCAACAGGTTCGACAGCAATGCATCGTGGTTGCTGCGCAGCGTATGCGCCGGCCGCACCACGCCGATGAATTCCAGCGGTACCACATCCGTGCCCTGGTGCAGCGCCTGAAAATACGCGTGCTGCGCATTCGTACCCACGCTTCCCCACACCACAGCCGAGGTGGATTGCGTCGCCGGCTGTCCCTGTGATGTCACCTGCTTGCCGAGGCTCTCCATCTCCAGTTGCTGCAGGTATGAGGTGAGATCGCCAAGCAGATCCGCATAAGGCACCACGGCACGGCTGGTGGTGCCGAGCCCGTTACGGTTCCAGTACTCGATCAGGCTGAGTAGCACCGGCAGGTTTTCCTGCCACGGCGCCGTGCGGAAGTGATCGTCGATGCGTGCCGCACCTGCCAGCAAGGCACGGAAATGATCCATACCAATCGCCAGCGCCAACGACAGCCCCACCGCGGACCACAACGAGAAACGGCCGCCAACGAAATCCCACATCGGATACACGTTCGACGCCGGCACGCCCCAGCGCTCCGCCTCAGCCGTGTTGGCACTGACCGCAATGAAGTGACGGGTGGCCGCACGCGCGTCGCCCTCATAAGCGCGCACGATCCAGTCGCGCAGGACGTTGCCGTTGAGCAGCGTCTCCTGGGTAGTGAACGTCTTGGAGACCACGATCACCAGCGTGCGCTTGGGATCCAGCTGACGCATCAGCTCATGCGCGGCCTGGCCGTCCACATTGGTGAGGAAGTGGCTGCGCATGTGCGGCACATGAAACGGCGCCAGTGCGCGCACCGCCAGACGCGGACCGAGGTCCGATCCGCCGATGCCAATATTGACGACGTCGGTAATGGTGGCTGGCAGCCCCATGCTGGCCGCCTCGCCGCGCTCGATCGCCTGGATCAGGCGCTCGATGCGCTGCAGGGTCTGCTCGATTTCCTGGCGCGCTTCGCGCGGCGCCAGGGAAGGCAGATGCGAACCGCCCGCGCGCAAGGCCGTATGCAGCACGGCGCGGTGTTCGGAAGTGTTGATCGGCTCACCAGCGAACATCGCATCGCGCGCCGCCTGCCAGCCGCTGGCTTCGACATGTGCACCCAGCGCGCCGAGCGCGGGCGCATCCAGCTTCTGCCGGCTGAGATCGAGCAGGATCGGCCCGACCCGATGGCGAAGCCGCTCGCCCCGCCCCGTATCCCTCAGCAAATCGCGCAGATGCGTGCGCGAAAGACGTTCGACGTGTTCGGCCAGAAAGGACGGACTGCGCTGGGGCGACATGGGCACTCGTACGTGACGGAGGGGAGGCTCGATCTTAGAACCTCTTCAATACCTCTGAGTAGTCCATTTCTCCGCAAAATCGGCCCCCAATCGCAGGAACCAGCGCAGACTCGCCAACGCCTGGCGCACAGTGCGCGCCAGGCGAGAACCACATCAAAAAAGTGGTCTTATCAGGCTGCCGCCATCTGCTTCGGAATCGAGCGATTGGTATGCGAGATGCGGTTGTCGGCATCGACATACACCAGCGTGGGCTGGAACTGCTCCACCTCGGCCTCGGAGAGCTGGGCAAAGGCAGCGATGATGATCAGGTCGCCCGGCTGCGCGCGGTGAGCGGCACTGCCATTCACCGAAATGATGCCCGAGCCTTCTTCGGCGCGCAGCGCGTAGGTGACGAAGCGCTTGCCGTTGTTGATGTTCCAGGCATGGATCTGCTCGTACTCGCGAATGCCGGAAGCATCGAGCAACAGGCCGTCGATCGCGATCGAGCCTTCGTAGTGCAGCTCGGCGTGGGTCACCGTGGCACGGTGGATCTTGGCCTTGAGCATGTTCAGATTCATGGCATTACTTCCAACAGGAATAGCGGCAGAGGGGATTCTGCGTAGCTGACAATTATCGAGCCGCCGGCGGTATGCCCGCAATCGGGTCCGCCGGTGCGCCGGAGATGGGGCCGGATCAGTCGAAGGGCAAGTTGTCGATCAGCCGGGTGCTGCCCAGGCGGGCGGCGATCAGCGCCACCAGGCCGTCCTGATCGCCGTCGGCCGGCTCGGACAGGTCTTCGGCGCGGCGGATGGCGGTGTAGTCGGGGTCGAACCCGGCGCGGGCCAGCTTGGAGGCTGCCGCCTGCTCCACCACACGCCAGGCATGGCCTTTGGCCACCAGTTCGCGCATTTGCTGCAAGGTGGCGTAGATCTGGGGTGCCAGCGCGCGCTCGGCCACGGACAGATATTGGTTGCGCGAGCTGAGGGCAAGACCATCGTCGGCACGCAGTGTCGCGGCAGCGACCACTTTCACCGGCAACGACAGGTCGCGCACCATGCGCTCGATCACCTTGAGCTGCTGGAAGTCCTTCTGGCCGAACACCGCCACATCCGGCTGCACCAGGTTGAACAGCTTGCACACTACCGTGGCGACGCCATCGAAATGGCCGGGGCGGTGTGCGCCTTCCAGCATTTCAGTCAGCTGAGGCACGTGCAGCGACACGCTGCTGGCCGCACCGAAGGGATACATGGTGGCCACTTCGGGCGCGAACAGCAGGTCGCAGTCCTGTTCGGCTAGCCCGGCCTGATCCTGGACAAGCGTGCGCGGGTAGCGCTCGAAATCCTCGTTCGGACCGAATTGCGTGGGATTGACGAACACGCTCGCCACCACACGGTCGGTACGGGCGCGCGCCAGCTTGATCAGCGAATGGTGGCCGGCGTGCAGGTTGCCCATGGTCGGGACGAAGCCCACCGTCTGGCCCTGGGAGCGCCAGCCGCGGATCACGGCGCGCAACGCCGCTGCATCTTGCACGGTCTGCATGGAGTTTCGTCTCAGCTAAAGCAGTGTTCGGGAGCCGGGAATGCACCACTGCGCACGTCCTCGGCGTAGGCGGCAATGGCCGCCGCGACAGAGTCGCGTCCTGCGAGAAAATCCTTGCTGAACTTGGGGCGCTTGCCCGGGGTAATCCCGAGCATGTCCTGCAATACCAGCACCTGGCCGTCGCAATGCGGGCCGGCACCGATGCCGATGGTCGGAATGCCGACAGCCTTGGTGATGCGTTCGCCGAGCGAAGCGGGAATGCCTTCCAATACCAGCAGGTCAGCTCCCGCGGCCTCGACCGCCTTTGCCTCCGCCAGCAGGCGCTCGGCCGCTTCCTGTTCGCGCCCCTGGATACGGAAGCCGCCGAACTTGTGCACCGACTGCGGCGTCAGGCCGAGGTGCGCGCAGACTGGAATGACCCGCTCGGTCAACGCATGAATCACTTCAAGGATATGCGGTGAAGCGCCCTCGATCTTGACCATGGCCGCCCCACCCTCGCCCACTAGCCGCGCGCCAGCTTCAAGGGCGTGTGGCACATCGCGATCACTCATGAACGGCAGATCGGTGACCAGCAGCGACGCCGACAAACCACGCGCTACAGCCGCTGTGTGATAGACCATGTGATCCAGCGTCACCGGCAGCGTGCTGCTGTGCCCCTGCACCACCATGCCCAGCGAATCACCTACCAGGGCGATATCGACGCCTGCAACATCCAGCTGCCAGGCAAAACTGTAGTCATATGCCGTGAGCATCACGATGCGACGGCCTTCCGCCTTCATGGCACGCAGACCCGGCATGGTGACGGGCTTGCGGGCGGGAGCATTGGCGTTCTGCACGTACACGGGGATTCCTTACGGAAAGAGCAGACGGTGATTATCGGTTGCGCGACACAAAGGGCTCAAGGCAGCGCTTCGCATTCGCTGTGATCCAGCGCCGCCAGCAGCTCAGCCACGCGCCCTTGGCCGGGAATCGCCAGATCGGGCGCAAGATCATGCAGCGGCAGCAAAACAAAGGCGCGCTCAGCAATGCGTGGATGCGGCAGGGTCAACTGCGCATTGCTTAGTTGCACACCCTCCATATGCAGCAGATCGAGATCGAGCGTACGCGGCCCCCAGCGATCGCCATCGCGAACGCGGCCAGCGGCCCGCTCGATCGCCAGCAGGGACTGCAGCAAGGCGTCAGCTTTCATGGCCGTATCGATCTGCACCACGGCGTTGATGAAAGGTGGCTGCTCCAGCACGCCCCAAGGGGGCGTGCGATAGAAGCGGGAACTAGCCAGGACTTGAGTCTCCGGCAGGCGCGCGAGTGCCTCGATGGCATCCTGCAGGTACCGACGCGAATCACCGAGGTTGCTGCCCAGCGCAATGTAGGCTGTGGTCACGCGGCGCCCGATTTGCCATTCGGTTTGCGGCGTCGGCGACGCTTGCGCGGTGCCGTGCTCGCCGTCGTTGCCACCGGTGCCTCAGGCACCGCTCCCGAACCGGATAGTGCCGCGGCCAGGGTTTCGTGCGGCAACTGTTGGGCATGCGCCCACCATTCGCCCAGCTCATGGATCGCGGGTGACTCGGCAGCACGCAGCAACAGGAAATCGAACGCTGCGCGGAAGCGTGGATGCGCCATCAGGCGGAAGACGCGCTTGCGCTGCACCTGTTCAAAACGCGGTTGCAGCGACCAGATTTCTTCCATGGTGATGGTGAAGCGGCGCGGGATCGCTACACGCTGGCATTGCTCCGCCACCACGTGCGTAGCGGCGCGCGTCCAGGCAACGCTGTCCTCCACGCCCTTGACCATCCAGGCATGGGCCAAATCGCGCACTTCACCCCACAGCAGCACGGCGAACAGGAAGGCCGGTGTAACCGACTTGCCCTCGGCCACACGTGCATCGGTATTGGCGAGTCCCTGCTCGATCAGCCCGCGCAGCGCCTTGTCACCGCGCTTGAGCGCGCGTGCCGTGGCCGGCAGCAGAAACTTGAGCAGGCCGCACTGTTCGAGCATGTGGAAGCTTTTCAGGCCATGCCCGCCGAGGAACATCTTCAGCGACTCGTCGAACAGTCGCGCCGGCGCCGCATCCAGCAGCAGCGGCCCCAGTTCCTCGAACGGCGCCGCCGCGGCGGCATCGATACGAAAGTTGAGTTTGGCGGCCAGACGCGCCGCGCGCAGCATGCGCACCGGATCTTCGCGGTAGCGCGTGGCGGGGTCGCCAATCAGGTGCAGCACGCGATTTTCGACGTCCTGCATGCCGCCTACGTAATCGCGTACCGAGAAATCGCTGATGTCGTAGTACAGCGCGTTGACGCGGAAGTCGCGGCGTATGGCGTCTTCCTCGATGGTGCCCCAGACGTTGTCGCGCACGATGCGGCCATCAACAATATGCCGGTCGCCGTCGCCATCCTCTTCGCCGGTGCCGCGGAACGTAGCCACCTCGATGATCTCCTGCCCGTACACCACATGGGCCAGGCGGAAGCGGCGGCCGATCAGACGGCAATTCCGGAAAAGCTTCTTCACCTCTTCCGGCGTGGCACTGGTGGCCACGTCGAAATCCTTGGGATGCCCGCCCAGCAGCAGATCGCGCACGGCGCCGCCCACCAGATAGGCCGTGTAGCCGGCTTCGTTGAGGCGGTACAGCACGCGCAATGCGGCCTTGCTGATGTTCTTGCGCGATATCACGTGCTGCTCGCGCGGAATGATGCGCAGCGATGGCGTGGCGTCGTTCCTTGCTTTCAAGTTCAAGCGGTTTGAATCCTTGCAGCCAGAGGGCGCCGGGAGGCCGTGGCCCGCAGGCATCTGACCCGAAATGGTCGATGGCTGCGTACGGCCCGCAGGCATGAATCCGTCGTTTCGGAGGCATTGCCGCCCGAGACAATTCCGCTATACTACCGCGCTCCGGTGCTTTTCGCTCCCTTCGTCTAGTGGCCTAGGACACCGCCCTCTCAAGGCGGGAACACGAGTTCGAACCTCGTAGGGAGCGCCACTTCCCCGGCCTGAACAGGCCTTCCGGCATTTAAGGCGCGCGACAGCATGACCTTTGTCGTCACCGACAACTGCATCAAGTGCAAGTACACCGACTGCGTTGAAGTCTGCCCGGTCGATGCTTTCCACGAAGGCCCGAACTTCCTGGTGATCAATCCCGACGAGTGCATCGACTGCACCTTGTGCGAGCCGGAGTGCCCGATCAACGCGATCTACCCCGAAGACGACGTGCCCGCCGGGCAGGAAAGCTTCGTGGCATTGAACGCCGAACTCGCCAAAGACTGGCCGGTGATCACCGAGCGCAAGGATGGCCTGCCCGACGCGAAGGATTGGGAAAACAAGCCAGGCAAGCTCGAACACCTGCAGCGCTGAGTTTTACTGGATCGCCTACAAAAAAACGCCGCCCCATAGGGCGGCGTTTTTATTTGGACCTGAGGCTCAATGCTTAGCCGCCGAGACGCGACTTCAGCGTATCGACCACCTTGGCCACCGCAGCGGCATCGCCCTGCGCGCGCACTTCGCTCGCGTTCTGGCCACTGTTGCCGATGGTCAACTGCACCTGATGCGCCGACGCACCCGGCGCCGATGCCGAACTCGCCTCCGGCGCATCCTTCTTGCCGCCGCCGAACACACGGCTGAACAGACCCGGCTTGCTGGCCTTCACGGCCGAAGCGACCACGCTGAGCGTGTAGGTATGCGCCGCATCGTCATGCGCGATCACCTGGCCGATATCGCCCTGCTCCAGGGCCTGGCCGACGCGACGGTAAGCGCTGTCCACGTTGTCCGACAGCACGAAGCCGTCGGCGATCACGCCGCCGCCCCTGCCCACGCGCGCGGTGGCGCCGTTGGCGGTCGGGTTATTGGCACCCGGTTCCGGGATCACCAGCGCGGCGCTGGTCGACGGTGTATCGAGGCCAGGCGGGATCTCCAGCGGAGACTCCTGCTTGGCGGCTTCCCACGCCTTCTGCGAACGGAACATGCCGCAACCGGAAAGCAGCAAGGCGGAAAGGGCCAGGACCGGCAGGGCAACGACGAGCGGGGATTTCTTCATTGAAGTGAGATTCCGTAGAGATATCGGGCGGCCGCTTCAGGCCGCGTTTGCCAAGGATGCCAGACCCGCCAGCGTACCAGTGATGCGCGCGCGATCGGGGCCTTCTTGCAGTTCAACCAAGGGTAAGCGTAGTGCGGCCGTCCCCAGACCCAGTGACGGCAGGCCAGCTTTCACCGCAATCGGGTTCGGCGCGCAATTGAGCGCCTCCACCAGCGGGGCAAGCGCCTGGTCACAGCGCGCCGTGGCCGCCTTGTCGCCGCCGGTCGCCGCGTCGCACAGCGCGCGGAAAGCCTTGGGCGCAAGATTGGCCACCACCGAGATGGTGCCGGCCGCACCGGCCAGCATGGCCTTGCCGGCAGTACCGTCGTCACCGGACAGGTAGACGAAATCCGGACGCACAAGTTCCGCGAGGGCGTGAATGCGCTCGTCGCTGCCGATGGCTTCCTTTATGCCCACGATGGCCGGATGCTCGCGCAGCGCGGCTACCGTCTCCGGCAGCAGGTCGCAGGCGGTGCGGGTCGGCACGTTGTAGAGCAGCACCGGCAAGCCGCCCTGCTCGGCCACTTCCAGATAATGACGACGCAGGCCTTCCTGGGTCGGGCGCACGTAATAAGGGGCCACGACCAGCGCCGCATCGGCGCCGAGCGCATGAGCACGGCGGGTCAGGGCCACGGTCTTGGCCGTGGCGGCCTCGCCCGTGCCAGCGATGACCGGGATGCGTTTGGCGACTTTTTCTACGGCGAAAGCGAGCAGGCGGTCGTATTCGTCATGCTCAAGCATGTGAGCCTCACCGGTGGAACCGGCAACGACGACAGCCTGGGTCCCGCCAGCGATCTGATAATCGAGCAGGCGCCCGAAGGCATCCAGATCGAGCGCACCGTCCGCCGTGAACGGCGTTACCAGCGCGCAGATGCTTCCACGAATATTCAAGACATGCTCCGGCCTAAAGCCCAGCCCTGCATATTACTTGCGGGCTCGCAGGGGCCACAAGTAAGCTGCCTGGACGCCCGCCGCCTTCCTGCGCGGCGCGAGGCTCGCCACAGGCCCATTCTCTTGAACCGTTCTTCCGTGCGTACCGGCAACGACAACCAGCTGCTGATCCAGACGCTGACGCCATCTCCTCGCACACCCTTGCTGAGCCTGGCCCGGCGCATCGCGGATGCTGGCTGCAATCTGGCCGATGCGCGCGTCGCCACCATCGGCCCGGACACATCCCTGACGTTGCTTGCGACCGGTGCATGGGATGCCGTCGCCAAGCTGGAATCCTCACTGGCCAAACTGGCCCGCGAGGAGGATCTGCATCTGGTTCACTACCGCACCGATTCGCGCGAACAGGCCTCGCGCCTGCTGCCGTATCTGGTGGAAGTCATTTCCGCCGATCGACCGGGCATCCTGGTAAAGATCATCGATTTCTTCGACCGCCACGACATCGCCGTGGAGCAGCTCAGCTCGATGCGCTACCAGGCCATGCAGACCGGCGCGGCGATGTTCCAGGCGCAGATCACCGTGGGGATTCCCGCCGACACGCATATCGCCGCCTTGCGCGACGACTTCCTCGAGTTCTGCGACGGCCTCAATCTGGATGCCATCATGGATCCAGTGAAGTTCTGAAGCCGGTTTCGTCGAGGCCGAAAAAGCGTTTTCGGCGATCCCGCGACGGACGCCCAGCATGCCCAGCCTGCACAGCCCTTGCAAGGGCTGTTATCCGTCGCTGCACGCGCTAGTCTTGGCCTCGAGGCAACACCTGAGGACCCGCGCGCATGCAGCTTGCCGTTCGAGCGACGACCATCGCACGACGCGCCGCCCTCGTCATTTCCGCGCCGCCCGCCGGCGCCTTGTTTCCCTTCCCCGATGACATCAAGTCGGAACCGACCACGGTTCCGCAGGAGAGACCATGCCCGAAGTCGGCAAGAAAGCCCCCAAGCTCAAAGGCCTCACTGGAGACGGTAGCGAGCTGAAGCTCGACAGTCTTAAAGGCCAATGGGTGGTGGTGTACTTCTATCCCAAGGACAGCACGCCGGGTTGCACCAACGAAGCGAAAGACTTCCGCGACCTGTACCCGAAGTTCCGCAAGCGCCATGCCGAGATCGTCGGCGTCTCGCGCGACTCCGTGAAATCGCATGCCAATTTCGCGACCAAACAGGAACTGCCGTTCCCGCTGGTTTCCGACCCCGACGAAACCTGGTGCCAGGCCTTCGATGTGATCCACGAGAAGGTGCTGTATGGAAAACGTCACATGGGTGTCGTACGAAGTACCTTCCTCATCGATCCCGACGGCAGGCTGGTACAGGAATGGCGCAACGTGAAAGTCCCGGGCCACGCCCAAACCGTGCTAGACGCCATCCCCGCCAAGTGAAGTCCGTCCGCCTCATTCGTCTTCCCGCGGTGGCGCTCGACACCCGCCACCGCGCAGGACGTCTGCACTCCGGTCACTGCGACCGGAAACCCACGGCATCCCGCATGCCGCGTTTCATCCACCAGCCAGCCAGCGAGGCCCCTTCCGTATGACCGGAAGCAAGCGCATTTACGCTCTCGACACGAATGTCCTGCTGCACGACCCGACGTCGCTGTTCCGCTTCGAAGAACACGACGTCTTTATCCCCATGACAGTGCTGGAGGAGCTGGACGAAAAGAAGAAAGGCGCGTCAGAAGTCTCGCGCAACGGCCGCCAGGTCAGCCGATTCCTCAACGAACTGATCGAGCTGGGCAATGGCCATGGCATCAGCAACGGTCTTGAACTGACCAGCCCTCAAGGCATCAAGCTCAAACGCGGCGGCGCCGTGGGGCGGCTGTACTTCCAGCAGCGCACCGCCAATGGCCACGGCAAGGCGGACAACCAGATCCTGTCGTCGGTGATTGAACTGCGCGACCAGAATCCGGATCGCGCCGTGATCCTGGTCACCAAGGACATCAATCTGCGCATCAAGGCCAAGATCTACGGCATCGATGCGGAGGACTACGAGAACGATCGCGCGCTCGACGATTTCGCCCTGCTTTACACCGGCTCCACCGAGCTGCCGGAGAGTTTCTGGGATCGTCATCCGGAAGTGCAATCGTGGAACGAGCGCGGCCGCACCTTCTACAAACTCAACCGCCACGACGATGAGGACTGGCATCCGAATCAGTGCCTGTTCCTGCCTGGCGAAAACAGCGTCGAGCTGCGCGTGCTGCATGTGGACGAGGTGCAGGCCACGCTCGTGCTGCTGGACGACCACAGTCATTCCAACCACAGCGTTTGGGGTATCGCCGCGCGCAACCGCGAACAGAACTTCGCACTCAATGTGTTGATGGACCCGGACGTGGATTTCGTCACCCTGCTCGGCACCGCCGGCACCGGCAAAACCCTGCTGGCGCTTGCCGCCGGCTTGGCGCAAGTGATGGATCAGCAGCGCTATCGCGAAATCATCATGACCCGCGCCACAGTGTCGGTCGGCGAAGACATCGGTTTCCTCCCCGGTACCGAGGAAGAAAAGATGACGCCGTGGATGGGTGCGCTCACCGATAACCTCGAAGTGCTCGCCAATCCCGAGGAAGGCGGCAGCTGGGGCCGCCAGGCCACCAACGACCTGCTTGCCTCGCGCATCAAGATCCGTTCGCTCAACTTCATGCGCGGCCGCACCTTCCTCTCGCGCTACCTGATCATCGACGAGGCACAGAACCTCACGCCGAAACAGATGAAAACCCTGATCACCCGCGCCGGCCCCGGCACCAAGATCGTCTGCCTGGGCAACGTGGAACAGATCGACACGCCCTACCTCACCGAAACCACTTCCGGCCTTACGTATGCGGTGGACCGCTTCAAGAACTGGGAGCACTCGGCGCATATCACCTTGCGGCGCGGCGAGCGTTCACGACTGGCGGATTTCGCCTCGGAGGCCTTGTAAACCGCACCTAGTCCGTCATTCCGGCGCAGGCCGGAATCCAGTGGAGACCACGCCATGGATTGGCGACAACCTTGCGTCTACATGCTTGCAAGTCAGCGGAATGGGACGTTGTACATCGGCGTCACCAGCGACCTGATCAAACGCATCTGGCAACACAAGCATGATGTCGTGGATGGATTCAGCAAACGGTTCGGGGTACACACCTTGGTTTGGTACGAGCTACACGAAACCATGGAGTCGGCCATACTGCGCGAGAAGACGCTCAAAGGGTGGAGGCGGGCCTGGAAGGCTCGATTGATTGAAGGCGAGAATTCTGAGTGGCTCGACCTCTACCCAACGTTGCTGTAACTGGATTCCGGCCTGCGCCGGAATGACGAGCAAGAAGCCAAGCACTGATGTCCACAACTCCTCCCATCGCCCTCACCATCGCCGGCTCCGACTCCGGCGGTGGTGCTGGCATCCAGGCTGACCTGAAGTCCTTCCATGCGCGCGGTGTTCACGGTCTCTCCGTGATCGCCGCGATCACGTCGCAGAACACCCGCGGCGTCACCGCCGTACACCCGGTGCCGCTCGCTCATATTCGCAGCCAATTGGCTGCGGTGTTCGATGATTTCCCCATCGCCGCAGTCAAGACCGGCATGCTCGGCAATGCCGCCATTACTCGCCTGGTGGCGCGCGAGATGCACCGGCGCAAACCGGCTTGGCTGGTGGTGGACCCGGTGATGATCGCCACCAGCGGCTCGCGCCTGCTGACCGAAGACGCCATCGGCGCGATGGTCGACAAACTCATCCCGCTCGCCGATCTCATCACTCCCAATCTGCCGGAAGCGGAGGCGCTGCTCGGCCGTCCGATCCGCACCGCCAAGGACTTCGCCCAGGCCGGCGAGGATCTGCTCGCGCTAGGCGCAGGTGCCGTCCTGCTGAAGGGTGGCCATGCCAAAGGCGGCGAGGTGATTGACCGTCTCTACGACGAGCAAGGCGTACTGGAACTGCATCACCCACGCCTGCGCGTGGAAGGCCATGGCACCGGCTGCACGCTGGCCTCGGCCATCGCCGCCGAGTTGGCGAAAGGTGCCTCGCTGCGCGCG
Organism: Dyella koreensis; assembly: GCF_044904565.1. Classification (NCBI taxonomy): domain Bacteria; kingdom Pseudomonadati; phylum Pseudomonadota; class Gammaproteobacteria; order Lysobacterales; family Rhodanobacteraceae; genus Dyella; species Dyella koreensis. The sequence continues at coordinate 1,130,624 of NZ_JADIKD010000012.1, forward strand.
GCAGTGCGCCGTGCGGTGGACTACGTTCATCGCGCCCTGGCACAGAGCTACCGCCCCGGTGGCGGCAAGGTTCATGTACTGAGGCATTGAGCCCGCCGGCCAGGGGGTAGAATGGCTGTTGATTTCACTGAGCGCCCCTGCCCCACATGATTCTTGCCCCGCGCCTGATCCTGCTGATCCTCTTTGCATTGTTCGCCCTTTGCGTGCTGATGGTGCATCTGCGCGGTCGCGCCCGGCTGCGCTTCGATCGCCAGCTGGTGGATCACTCGGCGATTTTCGCGCCGTACAATTTGTTGATGTACGCCTTCTCGGCGGTGCCCGCGCGTCCGATTCTCGACCGCCGGGGTTTCCCCCAACTCGATCTGCTGCAGGCGAACTGGCAGGCGATTCGCGAAGAAGCGCTGCATCTGTTTGACGAGGGCTTTATCCGCGCAGCGGAAAAGCACAACGATGCGAGCTTCAACAGTTTCTTCAAACAGGGCTGGAAGCGCTTCTATCTCAAGTGGTACGGCGAACCGCTGGCCTCAGCCGAGACGCTGTGCCCGCAAACCGTGAAGCTGCTCAACGCGATCCCCAGCGTGAAGGCGGCGATGTTCGCGCTGCTGCCGCCGGGCAGCAAACTCAACCCGCATCGCGATCCGTTCGCCGGTTCGCTGCGCTATCACCTGGGCCTGATCACGCCGAACTCCGAGGATTGCCGCATCTTCGTCGATGGCGAAATGCATTACTGGGGCGACGGCAAGGATGTGGTGTTCGACGAAACCTACGTGCACTGGGCCGAGAACCGCACCGACCAGACTCGCGTGATCCTGTTCGCCGACGTGGAGCGCCCGCTGCGCACACGCTGGATGAACGCCATCAATCATCGCGTGGGGGCCTTTATGGGCAAGATCACCGCCTCGCCGAACACCGAGTCGCCGGAAGAAAAGACCGGCTTCGTCAATCGCATATTCGCCCTGAACCAGCGCAGCCGCGATCGCAGCCGCGCCTTCAAGAAGAAGCACCCCAAGCTGTTCCGCGTGCTGAAATACATCGGCATCGTGCTGATGATCTGGCTAGTGTTTCTGGCGCCTTATCCGTTCGTACGTTAGAGCCTGTCCCTAGTCTCTGCATGGCCCGCGCCGGGATCGGTTTGCGCGCAGGGCAAGGAAGAACGAGGGCGTGTACGTCCGTACACAACCGAGTGATGACGCCGCCATGCGGGCAAACAGACCCGGCCCGGGCCATACAGAGATTAGGAGCAGGCTCTTCAGCCCTGTCACGTTTCGGACGCTTGATACGTCCTGGTGTCATCCCCACCCAGGAGCCTCCGATGGACGCACAAACCGCCCTCTTCCAGCAGCACCGCCAGCGCCTGTTCGGCCTGGCCTATCGCATGCTGGGCCGCCCGGCCGACGCCGAAGATGTGCTGCACGACGCCTGGCTGCGCTGGCATGAGCAGGACACCGCCAAGCTGGACGACCCCGAGGCCTGGCTGGTCACGGTGACTACCCGCCTCGCCCTGGATCGCCTGCGCCGCGCCAAGACGGAGCGTGAGCACTACACCGGCCCATGGCTGCCCGAGCCGCTGGAACCCACCGACGACGAGGCGCCATCCGATCACGCCGAGCGTGCCGAGACCTTGAGTCTGTCCTTCCTGCTGTTGCTCGAACGGCTTAGCGCGGAGGAGCGTGCCGCCTTCCTGCTCAAGGAAGTGTTCGATTACAGCCATGCGGAAACCGCTGCCATCCTGGGCATCAACGAAGAAGCCTGCCGTCAGCGCGTGCACCGCGCCAAGACACGCCTGCGCGACGGGCGCCCGCGTTTTCAGGTCAACCCGGCCATGCAGCAACGCATGCTGCAACGCTTTGTCGCGGCACTGGAGCAGCCTTCACTGGACTCGCTGCGCGCGCTGTTCGCCGAGGACGCGGTGCACCTTGCCGACGGCGGCGGTGTGGTGCGGGCCACGCTGCGCCCGCTGCATGGCGCTGACCGCCTCGCCCGCCTTTATCTGCAGATCGCCATCAACACCATGGACATTCCGCAGCAGCGCGTATTGGGCACGCTCAACGGCGAGCCCGCGCTGTTCCTGTGGAGCGAAGGCAAGCTGACCTCGGTGATGTGGGTGGAATGCGAGGACGATCGCATCACCGAAATCCACGCCATCCGTCATCCGGACAAACTGACCCGCATCGAGGCTGTCACGAAATCCATGGGTGCTGCGTCCTTGCATTGAACAGCCAATACCGGCTGCGTCCATTCAAGGAGCCCCCCATGTCCCGTTTTGCCATCCAGAAGCACTACAACGCCCTCCAGCCGCTGTTCGCACTCGGCAACAACATCCGCGCCAGCGGCCTGGAGAACACCCTGATCGAACTGGTGCTGATGCGCGCCTCCCAGCTCAACGGCTGCGCTTATTGCCTCGACATGCACAGCAAGGATGCGCGCGCCGCCGGCGAGACCGAGCAGCGCCTGTATCTGCTGCCCGCGTGGCGCGAGGTGTCCCTCTACAGCGAACGTGAGCGCGCCGCCCTGGCCTGGTGCGAGGCGCTGACGCACCTCGACCCGCACGACGCGGTGCCGGACGCCCTGTACGAACAAGCGCGCGCCCAGTTCGAGGAAAGCGAGCTGGTCAACCTGACCCTGCTGGTGACGATGATCAACAGCTGGAACCGGATCAATGCCGCTGCGCGTACCGAGGCGGGTAGCTATCGGCCCGGGATGCATAAGACCGCAGCCTGAGTCCTGAAGGGTTCGCCAGAGCCGAACCACCTGCTTCGACCGACCCCTCTCCCGCCTGCCGGCCCCCTCTCCCGGCGGGAGAGGGATTTGCCGTGGAAGGGGTAGTCAGCAACCCAATCCAGCGACGTCCGAATCGGGCGAATCGCATCAGTACGCCGTTCTCGCGCCGTACGACTCCGCCGGATCGGACGATGGACAAAGCCCTCACACCCCAAGCTGACCACCCCGACTCACTGGAATCCGGCGGATCCCCATGGCTTTGCGCATCCTGAAAATCATTCTCGGCACCCTGCTGGCGGTCGTCCTGATCGCGGTCGTCTACATCAATACGGCGGGCAAGGATCTGCTCTACACCGCCACCGGCTCGGTCAGCCGGTCCCTTTGCGCGACAGCCTTCGTCGCCGGGCTCAGCCCTGATCAGATGTTCCGCGAGGAACAGCGCCCATTGATGAGCAGCGTCGCTTGGGCGATCCGTTACCAAGTGGATCGCGCTCAGCGCGAGGTGCGCGCCTCCCTGCTCGGCGGCTTTACCGCGCGGGCCGTCTTCCGCCCCGGCCTGGGTTGCCTGCTCGTCCACGGCAATGGGCCGGTGCCCGAAGCCAACGGCTTTGTGCCGGCGCCGATCGCCAGCCCCTACCCGCAGGCGCCGGTCGAACCAGCCGACCCTGCCATCCGCCAGGCACTCGATAAAGCCTTCGCCGAGCCCAACCCGGCTCACCCAAGACTGACCAAGGCAGTGGTGGTGCTCCACGATGGCAAGCTGATCGCCGAGCGTTACGCGCCGGGCTACAGCCCAGACACGCCGATCTACGCCCACTCACTGACCAAGTCGGTGATCAACGCCCTGACCGGCGTCCTGGTGCGGGAGGGCAAGCTGCGGCTGGATCAGGCCGCCCCCGTCGCCGACTGGCAAGCGCCGACTGACCCACGCCGCGCCATCACGGTCGACCATCTGCTGCGCATGGACAGCGGGCTGCCCTTCGACGAAACCGAGAACACCGACGGCCCGCTCAGCCCGATGACGCGCATGCTGTTCCTGGAACACGACATGGCCGGCTACGCCGCGCAGACGCCGCTCGCCCATCCTCCCGGCACGGCCTGGGGCTACAGCAACCTGAGCTATGTACTGCTGTCGCGCATGATCCGCGACGCGGCGGGCGGCAGCGCAGTCGATGCCGAGCGCTTCGCACGCCACGAACTGTTCGAACCGCTGGGCATGCGCAGCGCGGTCATCGAAACCGACGAAACCGGTACGCCGGTGGGATCGAGCAACGTGTATGCCTCCGCGCGCGATTTCGCCCGCTTCGGCCAGCTTTACCTCGACGATGGCGTGATCGATGGCCGACGCATCCTGCCGCAGGGCTGGGTGGACTACAGCCACTCGCAGACGCTCAAGACCGGTTACGGCGCCGGCTTCTGGACCAACCTGGTGAACGAGGGCAGCGTGCCGGTGTGGGATGCGCCCTGGGGCATGCCGCAGCTACCGAAGGATATGTTCTATGCACGCGGCGCGTACGGACAGTACGTGGTGATCGTGCCGTCGGAACGGCTGGTTGTGGTGCGCATGGGTATCACCCTCTCGAACAGCACCGGCATCGGCGATGTGATCGCGGACATCATCAAGGCGTTGCACCGCCAGCCGTCACCATGACCTTGCGGTAAGCGCTCGGCGTCTCGCCCACTTGTTTCTTGAAGGCGGCATTGAAGGTGGATTTCGAAGTGAAGCCGCAGGCATAGGCGATATCGAGAATGGTGCGCGTATCGCCCGCATCGGCCAGGCGGACGCGCGCCGCCTCGATCCGCAAGCGGTTGATGTAATCCCAGAAGCTGCCCCCGAGACGGCGGTTGATCACCGCCGATACCAGGTACTCGGGATAGCCGCTGCGCTTGGCGACCTGACCGATAGTCAGGGCCGGCTCGAAATACAGCGCCTCTGTCCCACCCATCAATTGCGAGAGCCGCGCCTCGACCGCAGCGAAGCGAGCGTCGTCCTGGCCGGCGCCCAGAGACGCCGCCTCGAGCTCGCTGGCCGCCGCCGGCGCAGGTTCGGGCTCAGCGATGACTGGCGGCTGGCCAAGGCTGAACCAACCGACCACGCATACCCACGCCGCTACCGCACCGAACAACAAGCCGTAGTTGACGATAGGCAGGTTCACCACCGCCTGCACGATGGCAATGAACCAGATCACGATCTGGCACCCCGCCATCGCGTCGATCCAGCGCAGCGACATACGGTCGGCATCGGAGCGCCGCTCACGCAGGCGACGCCGATAACGGTGCACCAACAACAGCGCCACCACGACGTAGGAAAGGCTATAGATAAACAAAGGAGCGTCGAACCACACCCCGACCGACTTCTCACCCGCAATCCAGCGCGCGGACAACGCCTGCAACTGCGCGTGATCCATCACCCAGACATAACCGTTGAGCACCAGCATCACGCCAAAGCCCAGCAGATGCACCACGTCACGCCACTGGAATCTGCGCGCCTGCGTCAACGCACGCACGTAGAGAAAGAACAGGCTGCCGTAAAGGAACGGAAACAGCGCCACGAAGCGATAGGCGCGGAACCATTCCGGCGACAGCAGATGCCAGTAAATCGCCTTCACGGCCAGGTCGGCGCCGGTCAGCGCCACCCATACAGCAAGCAGTCGATTCGCCTCGCGGTTGACCGGCCGGCGCCATAGCGCCAACGCCAGCAGGGCAGCCTGTAAAGCGGCGGCAAGGTAAAGGAAAACCCAGAACGTCATGCGCGCGATCGACCCGAGACAGGGATGGTTTGGCCGCTGATCCTAGCGACCCGCCCGGCGCCGATCCAGAAAACAAAAAAGCCGCGGACATGCCGCGGCTTTTCGTTTGGCAATGGAACGCCGATCAGGCTTTGACGCGCTTGACGATGGCATCGCCGAACGTGGCGGTGCTGCCCTTGCCACCAAGGTCCGGCGTCACGCTGTCGCGGTCGTTCGCCATGGTGTCGCGGATCGCCTGACGCACCTTGTTGCCCTTCTCCACCATGCCCAGATGATCGAGCATGTCGGCGGCGGCCAGCAGCAGCGCGCAGGGATTGGCGATGCCCTTGCCGGCGATGTCCGGCGCGGAGCCGTGCACGGCTTCGAAGATCGCTGCGCTCTCGCCGATGTTGTCACCCGGGGCCAGGCCCAGGCCGCCGACCAGGCCGGCGCACAGGTCGGAAAGGATGTCGCCGAACAGGTTGGTGGTGACGATCACGTCGAACTGCTCGGGCTTCATCACCAGCTGCATGCAGGTGTTGTCCACGATCATCTCGTTGAACTCGATCTGCGGGTATTCCTTGGCCACTTCGCGGGCGATGTTGAGGAACAGGCCCGAGCTGGTCTTCATGATGTTGGCCTTGTGCACGGCCGTGATCTTCTTGCGACCCTTCTTTACCGCCATCTCGAAGGCATAACGCACGATGCGGGTGCTGCCTTTGCGGGTGTTGCGCACGATCGAGGTGGCGACTTCACCGTCCTCGGACAGCGTCTGGCCTTCCGATAGGTAGGCGCCCTCGGTGTTCTCGCGCACCGTGATGATGTCGATGTTCTCGAAGCGCGCCTTGGTGCCGGGGAAGCTGATCGCCGGGCGCACGTTCGCGTACAGGTCGAAGTGGCGGCGCAGCGTGACGTTGATCGAAGTGAAGCCACCGCCGATCGGCGTGGTCAGCGGACCCTTGAGCGCGACCTTGTGCTTGGCGATGGTGTCCAGCGTAGCCTGCGGCAGCAGATCGCCATGCTTCTCGAGCGCCACCATGCCGGCATCGACGAACTCATAGGACAGGCCGCAGTCCAGCGCATCAAGCACGCGCAGCGTGGCGTTCATGATCTCCGGACCGATACCGTCACCAGGGATTACGGCGATGGTCTTGCTCATGGGGAACTCCTTGAAGGAAAGAATCGAACAGCCCGATGCGGGGGTGCCGGGCCATAAATCCTTTCAATTATCCCCGATGGCGCGTGAAGCAGCCAGTACGGAACCCGCGCGAGGCGTTGCAAATACTCGCATGGAGCATTGCATAACCTCGCACGGAGGGGGGCCGGCTACCGTCGGCCCGCCGTGCCTCAACTGTGGCTGTCGTAGCCTTCGGCCGCGGCGGGTTCGCCCGACTCCAGCTGGTCCAGGAAATCCACCGCGCGGCGCAGGTGTGGGATCACGATGGATCCGCCCACCACCAGGCCCACGCTGAAGGTTTCGAAAAACTCTTCGCGAGTCACCCCGGCCTCCTTGCACTGGGCCACGTGATAGCTGATGCAGTCGTCGCAGCGCAGCACCATGGAGGCGACCAGGCCCAGCAGCTCCTTGGTCTTCACGTCCAGCGCACCGGGCTTGTAGGTCTGGGTGTCCAGCGCGAAGAAGCGGCGCACGACCTGATTGTCTTCGGCCAGAATCCGCTCGTTCATGCGCTGGCGGAAGGCGGTGAACTCGGCGACGCGGTCCTTGCCCTTGTCGGCGCTCATGCGGCGCTACCCAGCAGCTCGGCCAGCTTGCCGCTGCGATCGGCGGCGACCAGATCGTCAAAGCCGCCCACGTGCTGGTCGTTGATGAAGATCTGCGGCACCGTGCGGCGGCCGCCGCTACGCGCCAGCATCAGTTCGCGCTGGGCAGGGTCGGTGTCGATACGCACTTCAGTCCACTCCAGCCCCTTCGACTTCAGCAGGTTCTTGGCGGAGATGCAGTAAGGACATACGGCGGTGGAATAGACCTCGATCTTGGGCACGACGACACTCCGAAACAAAAAACGACAATGGCCGGCTAATTGGGGACAAACGTCCCAAAAACAAGCCGATACCCCAATGAACCGACACCGCTGGATAGCGGTCACAAGTGATATTGTCACCCACCTATGCGCATGGCACCACGCACCCTCGTCCCCCGCCTCCTGACCACCCTGATCTGCGCCAGCCTGGCCTTCGCCGCCGGCGCGCAAGACAGCAGCGTGCGCCTGCCGGATCTGGGCAGCTCCGCCAACGCCCTGGTCTCGCCCCAGGAAGCCCAGGACTACGGCGCCGCCATGTTGCGCCAGATGCGTGCCATGGACATGGTGGTGGACGACGCCATGCTGGACGACTACATCAACGACCTGGGCTACCGCCTGGTCGCCAGCAGCGACAAGCCCAAGGATCATTTCTCGTTCTTCATCGTGAAGGACTCGGTGATCAACGCCTTCGCCGCACCCGGCGGCTACATCGCGGTGAACTCCGGCCTGATCGACATCACCAACAGCGAAAGCGAATTGGCCGGCGTGATCGCCCACGAAATCGGCCATATCACGCAGAACCATTTGCAGCGCGCATTCGAAGCTTCGAAAAAAGATGCGCCGCTGATGGCCCTGGTACTGCTCGGCGCCATCGCCGCTGGCGCCGGCGCGCATGCCGGCGATGCGGCCGGCGCGGTGCTGATGGGTGGCCAGGGCCTGATGCTGCAGCGGCAGATCAACTTCACCCGCAAGGACGAAGTCGAAGCCGACCGCGCCGGCATCCAGACCCTCGCTAACGCCGGCTTCGACCCGACCGCCATGGCCACCTTCTTCGAGCGCATGCAGGACACCCTGCGCGCCGGCTCCGGCGGCGATCGCGACGTGCCCGAACTGCTGCAGACTCACCCCGTGACGCTTTCGCGCATCAGCGACGCCAAGTCGCGCGCCGGCACGCTGCTGGCGGAACAAAAGCAGCGCCCCGCCGCACCCACCCTGGTCAAGAACCAGTGGGAAAAAAGCACCGCGCCGATCGCCTATGTGAAAGACCCCACCGCGCTCATCAACACGCGCAACGGCACAGGCGGCCTGGACACCTACGGGCTGATGCGCGAGCGGGTACGCGTGCTGTCGGGTGACGCATTGCAACTGAGCACTTACTACGCCTCCAACCTGGAAAGGCAGCACGGCTTCGATACGCCCGCAAACCGCTACGGTTACGCGCTGGCACTCCTGCGCAGCGGCCGTGCCGGCAAGGCCGTCGACGAACTGAAGCCGCTGCTGAAGAACTACCCCGACAGCCAGGTGCTGCAGATCGCCCAGGCCGACGCCACCTTCCAGGCGGGCCATCGCGGCGAGGCGCTTACCATGTACGCCGAACTCAACCGCCAGTCGCCACGCAATCGCGCCATCGCCCTGGGCTATGCGCGGGCGCTCACCGAGGGCGGCAATGCCGCCGACGCCGGCCAGGCGGCCAACATGCTGCGCCCGATGCTGGACAACGCCGAGGAGCCGGAGCTCTATCGCAGCTATGCCCGCGCCAGCGACAAGGCGGGTGACCCGGTGCGCGCCGGGGAGGCCTATGCCGACGCCAGTTACCTCTCCGGCCGCCCCTTCGACGCCATGGAGCAGCTCAAGCGCCTGCTCAAGCGCCCCGACCTGGACTACTACGCCCGCGCCCGCATCCAGGCCCGCATCAGCGATCTCACTCCGCTGGTGATGGAGCTGCGCAAGCGCCGGGTGCAGACCGAGGACAACCCCGAAGGCCGCCAACAGCAGTTGCAGAAACCCTCCGACAACTGCACCGGCCGACTCTGTTTCAGCGCCATGGGCGATTCACATTAGGGACCCAGGCCTCTTTTTCGAGTTATTTGTGCCATTCGAGGCGATTTTTCGTCTCGCCCTCGTGAAATGTCATCGCGACGTAACATTGGACCGCTGCAATAATTGCGTCATAGGCCACCCCAAGCGGACCACATCGCGTGCATAAGCGCATCCTGATCGTTGAAGATGAAGCATCGATCCGCGACATGGTCGCCTTTGCCTTGCGCAAAGCCGGCATGGACGCGGCCCACGCTGCCGATGCACGAGCCGCCCAGATATCCATTGCCGAACAGGTTCCCGACCTGATTCTGCTGGACTGGATGTTGCCCGGCACCAGCGGCCTCGAACTGGCCCGCCGCCTGCGCAAGGAGGAGCTGAGCCGGGAAATCCCGATCATCATGCTCACCGCCCGCGGCGAGGAAATGGACCGCGTCAACGGCCTCGAAGCCGGCGTGGATGACTACGTGGTGAAGCCCTTCTCCACCCGCGAGCTGGTCGCCCGCATCAAGGCGGTGCTGCGGCGCAGCCAGGGCGATGATGGCTCCGGCATGGTCGAACTCGGCGGACTGCGCATCGATGGCCCCGCCCATCGCGTGTTCGCCGGCGAAGACGCGGTGCCGATCGGCCCCACGGAATATCGTCTGCTGTATTTCTTCATGACTCATCCGGAACGCGTCTACTCGCGCGCGCAGCTGCTCGACCATGTGTGGGGCGGCAGCGTGTACGTGGAGGAGCGCACCGTCGACGTGCATATCCGCCGCCTGCGCAAGACGCTGGAACCGTGGAAGCTGGACGAGATGGTGCAGACCGTACGCGGTGCCGGCTACCGGTTCTCGGCCAGCGTCTAAGAGCCGGCTCTCATTCCGTTTGCGGGACCGGCAGCGTTTGCCGATATGCTTGCTCGCCGTTTCGGCGCCATGGCTGACTCCCGATGCTCCAGTTCTTCGACCGCTCCTGGAAACTGCCGGCCGCACTCGCGGCCGGCTTGCTTGCGGGCGGACTGCTGGGCTGGCTCGCGAACGGCCATATCGCTACAGGGGTGGCGCTTGTCGCCATCGCGGAAATCGTCTTGCTGCTGACTCGAATCCGTCATGTAACACGGCACATCATGCCGTCAAACCCCACTATCAGCTCCCTGCAGCATGACCGCTTCATGACGCGTTCCCGTCGCATTGCATCCAGTTTGCGCGATCTGCGCAGCGCCGCCGGCAGCCTGCCCGACGCCGTCGTTCTGCTCGACAACGAGCAGCACGTGCGTTGGTTCAACCATGCTGCCGAAGATCTGCTCGGCCTGCGCCGTCCGCAGGACCGAGGCACTCATCTGCACGAGCGCATGGGCACCACCGAACTGGCCGGCTGGCTGCAGGACGGCGCACACGAGCCGCTCAATGACGTGGTGGCACCGGGCCATCCGAACCGCCACATCAATGTCACCTTGCTGCCCTTCGGCCGCCGTCAACGCTTGTTGCTGGCCCGAGACATCAGCCATCTGACCCGGCTCGAACAGATCCGCCGCGACTTCGTCGCCAACGTGTCGCACGAATTGCGCACGCCGCTCACGGTGATCCACGGCTATCTCGAACTGATCGATCCGGAAGATGTGCCGGAACTGGCACCCGTGCTGGGCGAAATGCGCGCGCAATCCAAGCGCATGGGGCAGATCGTGGAAGACCTGCTCACGCTATCGCGCCTGGAAACGCAGGAGCACGTGACCGACGAGCGCGTGTCGATGACACCGCTGCTGGCCACCATCCGCAAGGAAGCCGAAGCGCTGAGTCAGGGCCGCCACCACATCACGGTGGAATCCACCGCCGAGGCCGATCTGCTCGGCTCGCCCAAGGATCTGCACAGCGCGCTGTCCAATCTGGTCAGCAACGCCGTGCGCTATACACCTACCGGAGGCAACATCACGGTCCGCTGGAAGCGCACGCCGGAAGGCGCCACTTACTCGGTGACTGATACCGGCTTCGGTATTCCGGCCACCCATCTGGCGCGATTGACCGAGCGCTTCTACCGCGTCTCCTCTAGCCGCTCACGCGACAGCGGCGGCACTGGCCTGGGCCTGTCCATCGTCAAGCACGTGCTGAATCTGCACCAGGCACGGCTGGAGATCGAAAGCGAACCCGGCCAGGGTTCCACCTTCTCCTGCTGCTTCGGCCACGAGCGCCTGCTCAAGCCCGGCACCTCGGACGAGATGTAGGAGCGCACCCTGTGCGCGAAACGGCCCGAAAGGGCCGCACTCTGACCCTCCTATAGATACCGGCCCTGCAAGGCAGGGCTTTCGCGCACAGGGTGCGCTCCTACCGAGTACGTGGCCGCCCGGGTGAACGGTCGCCGAGTGGCCCATCACAGTACGCGGCAGTGCCGCATGTGCTTGCGGGCGCCATCCGCCAGAATGCTCCGATGCGCCGTAAACCTGCCACACCGTCTCCCTTGATCGACCGTGCCGCCCCCGAGCTGTACCTGAGCCGCGAACTGGCCGCTCTCGAATTCAACTTCCGCGTACTCGCCCAGGCGCGCGATACGCGCGTGCCGCTGCTGGAACGGCTGCGCTATCTGAGCATCGTCGCCAACAACCTCGACGAGTTCTTTGAAGTGCGCGTGGCCATGCTCAAGCATCACCACAGCTTCGGCTCCGCCGCGCCCGGGCCGGATGGCCTGGCTTCCGGCGAGCTGCTGTCGCGCATCCGCAAGCGCGTGCTGAATCTGGTGTCCGAGCAATATGCGACCTGGCAGGACGAAGTGAAACCGGCGCTTGATGCCGAGAACATCCACTTCCTCACCCGCGATCGCTGGAGTGATCGCCAGCGCCGCTGGCTGCAAGGCTATTTCGAGAACGAGGTATTGCCGGTGCTGTCGCCGCTCGGCCTGGACCCGGCGCACCCGTTCCCGCGCATCCTCAACAAGACCCTCAACCTCGCCGTGGTGCTGAAGGGCCGCGATGCGTTCGGGCGCGAAGGCCACATGGCCCTGGTGCGCGCTCCGCGCTCGCTGCCGCGCATCATCCGCTTGCCTGATGAAGTCTGCGGCCCCGGCGATCACTACGTCTTCCTCGCCGAACTGTTGCAGGGTTTCGTCGACCAGATGTTCCCCGGCTTCAAGGTCGCCGGTTCGTACCAATTCCGCGTCACCCGCAACAGCGAGCTGATGGTGGAAGAGGCCGAAGTGGACAACCTGGCCCGCGCGCTCAGCGAGGAACTGCTGGGTCGCGGTTACGCGCGCCCGGTACGGCTGGAGATCGGTGCCGACTGCCCGAAGGCGATCGTGTCCATGCTGATCGCCAACTTCGAACTGGAAGAGAGCGACGTCTATCGTTGCGATGGTCCGGTCAACATCATCCGTGCCGGCACCATCTATGACGGACTGGACCGGCCCGAGCTGAAATTCCCGCGTTTCACCCCGCAGCTGCCCAAGGCCTTCGACGCCAGCAAGTGCAAGTTCGAAGTGCTGCGCGAGCGCGACGTGCTGCTGCACCACCCCTACGAATCCTTCGCCACCGTGGTCGACCTGCTGCGACAAGCCGCGCAGGACGCCAATGTGCTGGCGATCAAGCAGACCTTGTACCGCGCCGGTGTGGATACACCGCTAGTTGATCTATTGGTGGAAGCCGCGCGCAACGGCAAGGATGTCACCGTGGTGATCGAGCTGCGTGCGCGTTTCGACGAGGAAGCCAACATCCGCCTCGCCACGCGCCTGCAGGAAGCCGGCGTGCAGGTGGTATACGGCGTGGTGGGCTACAAGACTCACGCCAAAATGCTGCTGATCGTGCGCCGCGAGGGCGAACTGCTGCGCCGCTACGTGCATCTGTCCACCGGCAACTATCACCAGGCCAACAGCCGCGCCTATACCGATATCGGCCTGATGACCGCCAACCCGGAAATCGGCGAAGACCTGCACAAGGTCTTCCAGCAATTGTCCGGCCTGGGGCCGATGATCCAGCTCAAGCGCCTGCTGCATTCGCCCTTCACCCTGTACAAGAGCGTGGTCGCCAAGATCGAGCGCGAGACCGCGCATGCACTGGCCGGACGGCCGGCGCGCATCGTCGCCAAACTCAATGCCTTGAACGAAGCGCATGTGATCGAAGCGCTCTACCGCGCCTCGCAGGCCGGTGTGGAGATCGACCTGATCGTGCGCGGCGCCTGCACCTTGCGACCTGGTTTACCGGGTATTTCCGAACGCATTCGCGTGCGCTCCATCGTCGGGCGTTTTCTCGAGCACAGCCGTGTGTACTGGTTCGCCAACGGCGATGCGCCGGAAACCTATTGCGCCAGCGCCGACTGGATGGAACGCAACCTGATGCGGCGCATCGAGGTGGCCTTCCCCATCCTCGATCCTGCTCTGGCGAAGCGCGTATACGACGAAGCTCTGGCCAACTATCTGGAAGACAACACCCAAGCGTGGCTACTGCAAAGCGACGGCCATTACGTCCGGGCCCAGCCGAACGAAGCCGCACCGCACGAGGCACAACAATTCCTGCTGGATAAGCTGAGCCCGACGGTTGCCTGAAGCGCCGGGCTGACGCATCCGGTTCGGTGCGTGCGAGAATCCCGTCTCATTGCACGAAACGAGTCCCCGCATGAGCCAAGGCGATCCGATTCAGATCAAGGACGGCGAACTGATCGCCGCCGTGGACATGGGTTCCAACAGCTATCACATGGTGGTGGCGCGGGTGGAGCATGGTGAGCCGCGAGTGATCGATCGTCTGCGCGAGACCGTGCGCATGGCCGCAGGCCTGCGCGCCGACGGCACGCTGGATGCCGAACACCGCGCCCGCGCCTTGAATTGCCTGGCTCGCTTCGGTCAGCGCATCGCCGGCGTGCCTTCGGCACGCGTGCGTGCGGTAGCCACCAATACCGTGCGCCGCCTCGCGTCACCGCAATCGTTCCTTACCGCTGCTGAAACCGCGCTGGGACATCCGGTAGAAATCGTCTCGGGCCGTGAGGAAGGCCGCCTGATCTTCCTTGGCGCCTCGCACGACCTGCCGGCATCGCGCGAAAACCGCCTGGTGATCGACGTGGGCGGCGGCAGCACCGAGTTCATCATTGGCCGCGGCCTGGCCCCGATGCATACCGAGAGTGTGCAGGCCGGCTGTATCGCCTCGACGCTGCGCTTCTTCCCCGGCGGCAAGCTCAACCGCAAGCGCTGGCAGCGCGCCCGCAGCGAGATCGGCGTGCTGCTGCAGCAGTTCGCCGAGGACTACCGCGAGGCGGGCTGGGTGGATGCGTTCGGATCCTCCGGCACGGCCAAGGCGATCGGCTCGGTGGTGCAGGCGATGAAGCTTTCCGATCACGGCGTCACCCCGGCTTCGCTGGGCGCGCTGCGCGATGCCCTGATCGACCAGGGCCAGATCAGCACGCTCAAACTGCCCGGTCTCGCCGAAGACCGCGCGCCCGTGATCGCCGGCGGCGTAGTGATTTTCGAGGCAGCCTTCGAAGCGCTGGGCATCGAACGGCTACGCGTGTGCGAAAGCTCAATGCGCGAAGGCCTGCTGTGGGATCTGCTCGGCCGCGCCGGCGGCACCGATCCGCGTACCGCCAGCATCGATGCGCTCGCCTCCCGCTATGGCGTCGACCGCGCCCAGGCGCGCCGCGTCGAATCCACCGCGCTGATGTTGTTCGACCAGGTCGCCAAGTCCTGGAAGCTGGATGCCGAGGCGCGCGAATGGCTGTCGTGGGTGGCGCGCGTGCATGAAATCGGCCTGGCCATTGCGCATAGCCAGCATCACCATCACGGCGCGTACATCCTGCGTCATGCGGACCTGGCCGGCTTCTCGCGACAGGAACAGCAATTGCTCGCCGCCATCGTGGAGTCGCATCGCCGCAAGCCGGACAAGGCACAGTTCTCGACGCTGCCGCAGCGTTATCGCACCCTGGCCCGCCAGATCACCGCCCTGCTGCGCCTGGCCGTGCTGTTCCGTCGCGCCCGCCGTGCGGAGTCGTTGCCGCAGATGCGCCTGGCCGCCACCTCCCAGCGCCTGCGCCTGGCCCTTCCGCGCAACTGGCTGGAACAGCATCCATTGACCGAAGCCGATCTCGAACAGGAGCAGGCCCCGATGTCCGAACTGGGCTTGAGCCTCAACCTTTCCGCCGTGTGAATGCGTGGCTCTTTAAGCCAAGCCTCACGCCCGCCGCGTATGATGCCCGGATGCCCGACGCCGCCCGAACCGCCATGCCACGACTCCTGCTCACCGCCCTGCTGCTGATCCTGCCGTTCACGCTCGCCGCGCAAGCCGCCAAGCCGGCCGCCGCCGCACCTGCCGCACAGGCCCATCCCCAGGTGGTCATGCATACCTCGATGGGTGACATTACCCTCGAGCTGTATCCCGATAAGGCACCCAAGAGCGTCGCCAACTTCCTGCAGTACGTGCGTGACGGCTACTACAACGGCACCGCGCTGCACCGGGTGATCGCCGGCTACATGATCCAGGGCGGCCTCTACACCCGCGACCTGCAGCCCAAGCGCACGCGCTCGGCCATACCCAGCGAAGCGGACAACGGCCTGTCCAACCTGCGCGGCACCATTGCTGTGGCACGTGGCGCCGATCCCAACTCCGGCACCTCGCAATTCTTCTTCAACCTGGTCGACAACCGCCGGCTCGACTACGTCGGCAACCAGAGCGGCCTCACCTGGGGCTTCGCCGTATTCGGCAAGGTGGTGAAAGGTATGGACGTGATCGACAAGATCGCCGCGCTGCCTACGCGCGGCCTTGGTCCATTCGCTAATGACGTGCCGAATCCGCTGGTGGTCGTCAATGTCGCCAACGTCGTGGGCGAAGAAGCACCCGCCTCCGCGGCCAGTGCCGCGGCACCTGCTCCCGCTGCGGTCGCTCCCGCCCCGGCAGCCAAGCCGGACAAGAAGCACAGCAAGGCCAAGGGCTGACCGCTCCGATGCACACCCTGTTCATTGCCGACCTGCACCTCGACGCCAACCGCCCGCAGATCACCCAGCTGTTCGAGGACTACCTCGCCAGTAACGAAGCTCGCCAGGCGGATGCGCTCTACATCCTCGGCGATCTGGTCGAAGCCTGGATCGGCGACGACGACGATGCCGAACTGCCGCAACGTATCGCGCGAGCCACCCGGCAGCTGAGCGACTCGGGTGTGCCCGTCTATTTCATGGTCGGCAACCGCGACTTCCTGCTCGGTGAAGACTTCGCTCATCGTGCCGGCCTCACCCTGCTAGATGATGGAACCGTGCACACCCTCTACGGCCGCCCCACGTTACTCATGCATGGCGATGTGCTGTGCACCGATGACGTCGCCTATCAGGCGGTGCGCAAGCAGGTACGCACGCCGGAATGGAAGGCACAGATCCTCGCCATGCCACTCGACGCCCGCCGTGCGTTTGCCGCCAAGGCACGCGAGGACAGCCGCGCACATACCGGCAGCACGATGGAAACCATCATGGATGTGAATGCCAACGCCGTGGCAGAGGCGATGGACAAGGCGGATGTGACTCGCTTGATCCATGGCCATACGCATCGACCGGCTGTGCATCGCTTCGAGCTGAACGGTCAACCAGCGGAACGCATCGTGCTCGGGGATTGGTATGAGCACGGGTCGGTATTGAAGGTGACGCAGGATGGAGTGGAGTTGCGCGGGTTGGCTGTAAGTTGAGTTTGCGCGGACGCGCGGAACTTTCCTGATCTTGGTTGAACTCGCACTGGCATGAGGTGTGGGGAACGTCTCAATCCCTCCACGAGTTTTCCTCATACACATCGGCGAGCCTGCGCAAAAAGCGCCCATGATTTCGATGACGTGCACGCTGACGTGAAGCGTGGGATTGTTCGGCCCATCCATGGGCCTCACCCCTACGCGCTTACGCGCTCCGGGGCCAGCCTTCGGCTGTCCAAATTCGCTCCCGGCGAATTTGTCGAACCGGAGGTTTCGTCCACACCTCTCTCTCCGCCAGATACGCAAAACGCCCCTTGCGGGGCGTTTTGCGTATCTGGCGGAGAGAGAGGGATTCGAACCCTCGATAAGGCTTTTGACCCTATACTCCCTTAGCAGGGGAGCCCCTTCGGCCTCTCGGGCATCTCTCCGTTTTTGTTCCGCATTTCTGCGGAGCCGGCAAGGATACTGACCGGCGCGCTTTTGGTAAAGCCTTTTTGCGGGTCAGTGATCGCCGGTAGAGTTCGAGGAACCGCCTTCCGGCTCGTGCTCGTTCTTGATCCGCTGATAGATCTCTTCGCGATGCACGGCTACGTTTTTCGGCGCATTGATGCCGATACGCACCTGGTTACCCTTCACGCCCAGGACGGTGACGGTCACCTCGTCGCCGATCATCAGGGTTTCACCGACCCTGCGGGTCAGAATCAACATGTTTGCCACTCCATGAAAGCTATGTGGTCACAGGCCAGCAGATGGTGAAACCTCACCCCTGAGCTCACCATCTGTAGTTCGACGAACTGTCCATCGAAGGCCCTACCGCCTTCCCCGGCTCAACAACAGGCACCCGAAGGTTTCCTGCCGCCTGGCGACGCCGCAACGAGCGTAGCCGACATTCGTCCGATACTAGCCGAGCGCGAGCGCGCTGCGCAATGCGCCCCACCTGTGGTAAGGCGCCTGTTCACCTCAGTTTTAGCCAGCCAGGCGCGTGCCGATCCAGCCCGGCAAACCCGCCAGCAAAGCGGGAAGCTGCGCCGTATCGTTACCGCCGCCCTGCGCCATGTCGGGACGGCCGCCGCCCTTGCCTTCGATCTGGCTGGCCACGTGGGCCACCACGTCGCCCGCCTTGACCCGGCCCAGCGCTTTGCCGTGTACACCCGCCACCAGGGACACGCGGCCGTCAGCCGCGCCCGCCAGCAGCACCACGCAATCGGCGAGCTGCTGCTTGAGCTGGTCGACGCTGTCGCGCAAGGCCTTGGCGTCCAGGCCTTCCAGGCGGGCAGCTACGACCTTGATGCCGTCGACGTTGTGCGCCGACGACGCGAGATCCGCCGTGGCCGAACCGGCGGCTTTGGCACGCAGGGATTCGAGCTCGCGCTCGAGCTTTTTCTGCTTGTCCAGCAACTGGCGCAGCTTCTCCACAGCGTCGTCGCCGCTGGTGGAGAGCAACTGCGAGAGCTCGCCCAGGCGCTGTTCCTCGTCCGCCACATAGGCCAGCGCACCCGCTCCCGTCACCGCTTCGATGCGGCGTACGCCAGAAGCGACGCCAGCTTCGCCGACGATCTTGAACAAACCGATATCGCCCGTGCGGCCCACATGAGTGCCGCCGCACAATTCGGTCGAGAACTCACCCATCTTCAGCACACGGACTTCGTCGCCGTACTTCTCGCCGAACAGAGCCATCGCGCCAAAATCGATCGCCTCGTTGTAACCCATATGATGCACTTCGGCCTGCGCGTTGCGGCGCACCTCGGCATTCACCAGGTCTTCGATGCGCGCGAGCTCATCGCGGCTGACCGGCTTGAAGTGAGAGAAATCAAAGCGCAGCCGTTCCGGCGCCACCAGCGAACCCTTCTGGGTCACGTGTTCGCCAAGCACTTTGCGCAAAGCGGCGTGCAGCAAATGGGTGGCCGAATGGTTCAGCACGATGGACTGGCGACGCGCACCGTCAACCAGGGCATCCAGGCTGTCGCCCGTGCGCAGCGGCTGGGCACCGTGCCAGCGGCCGGCGTGCCCGAAGAACACACCGCCCATCTTGAGCGTGTCGGCCACGTCGAGGCGGCCAGCACCGTTTGCCAGTGTGCCGGCATCGCCCACCTGTCCACCGGATTCGGCGTAGAACGGCGTGCGATCGAGGATCACCAGCCCCTCCTCGCCTTCGCCCAGCTGATCGATCTGCTTGCCGGCACGCACGATGCCGACCACTTTGCTGCCCTTGCCGGAAATCGTCTCGTAACCAAGGAACTCGGTCGGCTTGAGCTGGCTGGCCAGCTCGGCCGGCATCTGGCCCTTGGCCTCGAAACGGCTGGCGGCGCGGGCACGATCGCGCTGCTGCTCCATCGCCTGTTCGAAGCCGGCCATGTCCACGCTGAGCCCGCGCTCACGCGCGATATCGGCAGTCAGATCAACCGGAAATCCGTAAGTGTCGTACAGACGGAATGCGTCTTCGCCCGGGACAGTCTTGCCCGACTTGGCCGCCACTTCGTCGAACAAGCGCATACCGTGCTCGAGCGTCTCACCGAAGCGCTGTTCTTCCATGCGCAGCGCGTCCTCGACAAACGTCTGCTTGGCGGCCAGTTCGGGATAAGCCGAACCCATCTCCTCGACCAGCGGCTGCACCATCTTCCAGAAAAAGTCACCGCGCACGCCGAGCATCCAGCCATGGCGCAAGGCGCGGCGAATGATCCGGCGCAGCACGTAACCGCGGCCCTCGTTGGATGGCAGCACGCCATCGACAATCAGGAAGGAACAGGCGCGGATATGGTCAGCGATCACGCGCAGCGACTTGTTGCCGAGATCCTGGGTCTTGGTGAGTTGCGCAGCCACCTTGATCAGGTGCGCGAACAGGTCGATCTCGTAGTTGGAGTGCACGTGCTGCAGCACAGCGGCCAGGCGCTCCAGGCCCATGCCCGTATCCACGCACGGTGCCGGCAGCGGCGACAGCGTGCCGTCAGGCGCGCGATCGAACTGCATGAACACCAGGTTCCAGATTTCGATGTAGCGATCGCCATCTTCATCGGGTGAACCGGGCGGACCACCGGCGATCTCTTCACCGTGATCGTAGAAAATCTCGGTGCAGGGACCGCAGGGGCCGGTGTCTGCCATCTGCCAGAAATTGTCGGAGGCGTACGGCGCGCCCTTGTTGTCGCCGATGCGCACGATGCGCTCCGCCGGCACGCCCATGTCGTTGTGCCAGATGCCGTAAGCCTCGTCATCGGTGTGATAGACGGTGACCCACAGCTTTTCCTTGGGCAGCTTGAAGACGTCGGTCAGCAGCTCCCAGGCGTAGCGGATCGCATCGCGCTTGAAGTAGTCGCCGAACGACCAGTTGCCCAGCATCTCGAAGAAGGTGTGGTGACGCGCGGTGTAGCCCACCGAATCCAGGTCGTTGTGTTTGCCGCCGGCACGCAGGCAGCGCTGCACGTCGGCCGCGCGCACGTAGGGCAGCTTCTCGCTGCCGAGGAACACGTTCTTGAACGGCACCATGCCCGAGTTGGTGAACAACAGGGTCGGGTCGCTGGCCGGCACCAGCGAGCTGGAGGGCACGATGGTGTGGTCCTTGGAGCGGAAATAATCGAGGAAGGCGGAGCGGATTTCTGCAGTTTTCATCGGTTCGTGGCGGCAAGCTGCGTAGGCCACGCCACGGCCGTGTTGGCGCGATCAGTCGCTTTCGTCGGCCAACTCGTCCACTTCGGCGTGGGTAAGACCTCTTACTGTGGCGGCGGGAAAGCCCCGGCGCAAGAGAAATTGCGCCCGGCGAACCCGTTCGGCGGGGTCTGTCACGGCCGTGGCGCCATAGCGGCGACGCAGCTGGGCGGCAGCGGACTCGGCCCAGTCGATATCGGCATGGTCCAGCAGCTGCCGGATGCGCGCGTCCGAGAGCCCGTGGCTCTTCAGTTCGGCGCGCAGGCGCAGTGGACCGTAACCCTGGGCAGCGCGGCTCCGCACCAGCATCTCGCCGAAACGATCGTCGTCCTGATAGCGCTGCTCACCGAGGCGATTGAGTGCGTCGCTGGCCTCATCGCCGGCATAGCCACCCTGGCGGAGTTTTCGCCCTAATTCGCGCCGGGAATGTTCACGACGCGCAAGCAAACCCAGCGCCTTATCGTAGGCACTGCGCTTGGGCTTGTCGTCGGATTTGTCTCGGTTACGGCTCATGCCGTGCGGGCTTTTGGGCAAGACGGGCGAGCGGATCGCATGGGCCTACCTCTCCCCAACCCTCCCCTGTGGATCAGGGGAGGGAGTCGGGCGTCGCTCAAACTTCTTCGAGCGCTTCTTCGGAGGCGGCCGCCGGAGCAGCCTTGCCGTTGCTGACCAGCAGGCGCGCGCGCAGCTCCTGGTCGATCTCGTTGGCAATGGCCGGGTTGTCGCGCAGGAACTGGCGCACGTTCTCCTTGCCCTGGCCGATGCGGTCGCCCTTGTAGCTGTACCAGGCGCCGGATTTGTCGATCAGGTTCTGCGCCACGCCCAGCTCGATGATCTCGCCTTCACGCGAGGTGCCCTCGCCGTAGAGGATCTCGAACTCGGCCTGGCGGAACGGCGGCGCCACCTTGTTCTTGACCACTTTGACGCGGGTTTCGGAGCCAATCACTTCCTCGCCCTTCTTCACCGCGCCGATGCGGCGGATGTCCAGGCGCACCGAGGCGTAGAACTTCAGCGCGTTACCGCCGGTGGTGGTTTCGGGGCTGCCGAACATCACGCCGATCTTCATGCGGATCTGGTTGATGAAGATCACCAGGCAGTTGGACTTCTTGATGTTGGCGGTAAGCTTGCGCAGCGCCTGGCTCATGAGGCGGGCGTGCAGGCCGACGTGGGAGTCGCCCATCTCGCCTTCGATTTCGGCCTTGGGCGTGAGCGCGGCGACCGAGTCGACCACCACCATGTCCACCGCGCCGGAGCGCACCAGCATGTCGGCAATTTCCAGCGCCTGCTCGCCGGTGTCGGGCTGCGAGACCAGCAGATCGTCCACATTGACGCCCAGCTTGGCGGCGTAGCTCGGATCCAGCGCGTGCTCGGCGTCCACGAAGGCCGCCGTGCCGCCGTTCCTCTGGCAGTTGGCGATGGCCTGCAGGGTCAGCGTGGTTTTGCCGGAGGATTCCGGACCGTAGATCTCGACCACGCGGCCGCGCGGCAGGCCGCCGACGCCCAGCGCAATGTCCAGGCCCAGCGAACCGGTGGACACGGTGTCGATGGCGTCGTCGGTGCGATCGCCCATACGCATGACCGCGCCCTTGCCGAATTGCTTTTCGATCTGGCCGAGGGCGGAGGCGAGCGCCTTGCGCTTGTTGTCATCCATCGTCTTGTATCCCGATTGCTGTAAGGGTTGGGTATGGCTAGCTGTCGTGTGGCGAGCATGATGCGCCGCCCCCGTCTCAGGGACTGCGATCAGATAGATGGGTCAGTATCCCACACCGGTCAAGCCCGCCCCGTGGCAAAAGGCAGTTATTCCGTCAGCGCTTTCCGCAAGCCGGCGAGCGCCGCGGCCACGGTCTGGCGTCGGATTGCTTCCCGGTCGCCGTCGAAACGGAATTGCCGCGCATGCGCGTAGCCACCGCGGCGCTTCCAGCCGATCCACACGGTACCGACCGGCTTGTCCGGCGTGCCGCCGCTTGGACCCGCAATGCCGGTCACCGCCACCGCCACACCGGCACCGAAGCGCGCCAGTGCGCCGGAGACCATTTCCAGCACCGTCTCTTCACTGACCGCGCCGGTCTGTTCCAGCGTGCGCGGGTTCACGCCGAGCAGCGCTTCCTTCGCCTCGTAGCTATAAGTGACCACGCCAGCATCGAACCATGCCGAGCTACCGGCCAGATCGGTCAGAGCTTTGGCGATCCAGCCTCCGGTGCACGACTCGGCCGTCACCAGCATCAGCTTGGCGGCCTGCACCGCTTCGGCGACCTCGCCGGCGAGCGCCATCAGCTCGGCATCGGTAGGAACAGACAACAACTCCATGCGAGACTCCCGCCTTCGAACGTCGCGGCAGCACTGCTGCGAAGCTGCCCGTTCTACCTCTTAAACGCCGCAAGGCCAAGACTTGACTGCATGACCGCTGACGATCTTTCCCTGCACACCCCGTTGATGCGCCAATACCTGTCGGCCAAGGCCGAGCATCCGGAAGTGCTGTTGTTCTTCCGCATGGGCGACTTCTACGAGCTGTTCTACGACGACGCCCGCAAGGCGGCGCGACTGCTCGACATCACGCTGACCCAGCGCGGCCAGTCCGCCGGACAACCGATCCCGATGGCTGGCGTGCCCTATCACGCCGTTGAAAATTACCTGGCCCGCCTCGTGCGCCTGGGCGAGTCGGTAGCGATCTGCGAGCAGATCGGCGACCCGGCGCTGGCCAAGGGCATCGTGGAACGCAAAGTGGTGCGTATTGTCACGCCGGGCACCGTGACCGATGCCGCGCTGCTGGAAGAACGCCGCGACAATCTCCTGCTGTCCATCGCCGCCGGACAGCAAGGCGCTTACGGCCTCGCATGGGTCGATCTGGCCAGCGGCCGTTTCCTGTTGAGCGAAGTGCCCAACGCGGAGGCGCTCGCCGCCGAGCTGGCGCGACTGCAACCGGCAGAAACCCTGGCGGACGAAAGCGTCGCGTGGCCTCGCCTGGTTAGCACCCTTCCCGGCCTGCGCAAGCGGCCACCGTGGCATTTCGACAGTGATGCTGCGCGGCGCGAATTGAACCGCTTCTTCGGCACGCGCGATCTCGGCGGCTTCGGCGTGGAGGGTTTGCCACTGGCCATCGCCGCCGCCGGCTGCCTGCTTGGCTACGTTGAGGAGACCCAGAAAAGCGCGCTGCCGCATCTGTCGGGCATGGCGGTGGAAAGCGCCAGCGAAACCATCGCATTGGACGCTGCCACCCGCCGCAACCTCGAACTGGATACGCACCCCAGCGGCCGCACCGAGCACACACTGCTGGGCGTGCTCGACGAAAGCGTCACCCCCATGGGCGCGCGCCTGCTGCGTCGCTGGCTGAATCGTCCTTTGCGTTCGCGCGAGCTGTTGCGTCACCGACATCAGGCTATCGGCGCGCTGATCGACAGCCGCCGCTACGAGAATCTGCGTGAACGGCTGCGCGGCATCGGCGACCTCGAGCGCATCCTGGCGCGCGTCGCCCTGCGCTCGGCGCGCCCGCGCGACCTGTCGACCCTGCGCGACGGCCTTGCCGCCGCGCCTGTGCTGCGCGAAGAAATCGCCACGCTCGACAGCCCGCTGCTGCACGCACTGGTCGAGCGCATCGGCGACCACGCCGACAACGCGGCGCTGCTTGTCCGCGCCATCGTGCCGCAGCCGCCAGTGCTGCAACGCGACGGCGGCGTCATCGCCGATGGCTACGACGCCGAGCTGGACGAATTGCGCCGCCTCGCCACGCATGCCGATCAATACCTGGTCGAGCTGGAGGAGCGCGAGAAGGCTGCCAGCGGCATCGCGACGCTCAAGGTTGGCTACAACCGCGTGCATGGCTACTACATCGAAATCAGCAAAGGCCAGGCTGACAAGGCGCCCACGCATTACACGCGCCGCCAGACCACCAAGAACGCCGAGCGCTACATCACCGAAGAGCTGAAGACCTTCGAAGACAAGGTGCTCTCGGCCAAGGAGCGCTCGCTGATGCGCGAGCGCGCCCTGTACGAAGCCTTGCTCGATACGCTCACCGAGAAGCTCGAACCGCTGAAGGCCGCCGCCACGGCCATGGCCGAACTGGACGTGCTCACCACCCTGGCCGAACGCGCCGTCGCACTCGATTGGAGCGAGCCAGTACTGAGCGACGAGGCCGGCATCGCTATCGAACGCGGCCGTCACCCGGTCGTGGAGAAAGTACGTGCGGAGCCGTTCGAGCCGAACGATGTGAAGCTCGACGATGCACGCCGCATGCTGGTGATCACCGGCCCGAACATGGGCGGTAAATCGACCTACATGCGCCAGAACGCGCTGATTGTGCTGCTCGCCCATATTGGCAGCTACGTGCCGGCGAGCCGCGCGGTGATCGGCCCGATCGACCGCATCTTCACGCGCATCGGCGCGGGCGACGACCTCTCGCGTGGCCAGTCCACTTTCATGGTGGAGATGAGCGAGACCGCCAACATCCTGCACAACGCTACCGAGTTCAGCCTGGTGCTGATGGACGAAGTCGGCCGCGGCACCAGCACCTACGACGGCCTCGCGCTCGCGCGCGCCGCTGCCGTGCATCTCGCCGCCAGCAGCAAGGCCTACACCTTGTTCGCCACGCACTACTTCGAGCTGACCGAACTGGCCAACGAATACCCGACCATCGCCAACGTGCATCTGGACGCCGTCGAGTACGGCGACCAATTGGTGTTCATGCATGCGGTGAAGGAAGGCCCGGCCAATCGCAGCTTCGGCCTGCAAGTGGCGGCGCTGGCCGGCCTGCCCAAGTCGGTGATCGCCGACGCACGACGCACGCTGGCTGAGCTTGAACGCGGCATGCATCAGCAGGCTTCGGCGGCGGTACCGAAGGCCGACAACTCGCCGCAACTGGGCTTGTTCGCGCCGCCGGCCCCGTCGGCCGCGGAACGTGCGCTCGATGCAGTGGATCCGGACGCGTTGACACCTCGTGAAGCGCTTGAAGTGGTCTATCGGCTCAAGGCACTGCTCTGAGCCGATAGCTCAAAAGGTTGTCGCGAGAAATGCTCCTCGCGACAACCACACGCTTCCCGATAACCCAAGTCAGGCCGCCTGCGGCAACGGCGCCGGGAACGGATCGCGCCACGCCGGTATCTCCATCAGGCGTTCATGCCAGCGCGCAATGTTGGCGAACCCTTCAAGCGGCAAATGCGATTCCTTTGCCCACGGCAACAGCGTGCCCGCACCGAAGTCCGCAATACTCAGGCGGTCGCCGACCAGATAGGTACGATTGGCGAGATGCGCGTCGAGTATGGCGGCGAAGCGCTTGTAGAACTTGGTCGCTTCTTCGACCGCGGCTGGATTGGGTTCGCCCAGGCCGAGGTACGGCTTGATGCGATTCTCGAAATACAAAGTGCCGCCATGGCGCGAGAAGTGGGAGATATCCCAGGACAGCCAGCGCAACACTTCCACCTGCCGCTCCGGCTCGCGTGGCCACAGGTCCGAACCGGCTTTCACCGCCAGATGCGCCATGATCGCCGTGCTCTCCCACAACCGCAGGTCGCCATCCACCAGCAGCGGCACCTTGCCGTTGGGATTTTCGGCGAGGAACTCGGGCTTGAGGTGCTCGCCCTTGCCCAGATCGATCCGGATGTACTCCATCGGCAAGCCCAGGTACTTCGCGACGGCACAGGCTTTGCGCGGATTCATCGTCTCTGCGTAGTACAGCTTCATCTCACTGCCTCCTAGCTCAGGGTGGGGTGCCCGGGAGTCTGGCAAAGAACAACATATGTTCAAGAACATATTCAGGCGCCGGAGTAGGCTTTTGCCGTTTCCGCCCCATCCCGGTCCATCGCCATGCCCTACACCACCGAGCACAAGCAGAAGACCCGCGAACGTATCGTTGAATGCGCCCGTGAGCTGTTCAATCGCCGTGGTTTCGCCGAGGTCTCCATCGACGAGATCATGCAGCGCGCCGGGTTGACGCGCGGCGGCTTCTACAACCACTTCAAGGCGAAGGAAGAGCTGTTCGCCGAAGCCATCGCGGCCTATCAGAACTTCAACCCCGCACAGCGCTGGAAAGAGTTCGCTTTCGATAACAGCGACTGCGGTGCCATGCATGCGCGGCAATTGGTGAACGCCTATCTCTCCGACGCGCACCTGGAAGATGTCGAAGGCCATTGCCCGATGATCGCCCTGCCCTCTGACGCGGCCCGCGCGGGCCCGCGGGTCAAACAGGCATACCAGGACCTGCTGGAGCGCATGGCCGGCCTTCTCGCGGAAGGCATGTCGCTGCCGGATGGTGCCGACCGGCGGCAACGCGGACTCGCCCTGGCTGCCCTCTGCGTCGGCGGCATGGTGCTGGCGCGCACCATTGACGACTCCGCGTTCGGTGACGAGGTACGGTGCGCGGCACGCGCCATGGCACTTGAACTGATCGGCCCAGGGGAGCACTAAAGTCCACCTTTCGATACCCGGTGATCACCGGAAACACCACGTGTCGCCGCCAACTCAAAAACGGCCCGGTCATCGTCCCTCTCCATAGCCATAGGCTATGGTTGGAATCAAAACAATCAAATTCACCTAAGAAGCCCGCCTGCGTAGATTTGGGTTGTCAGCCAGCCGACGCCAGCCACTCCCACCAGAAAGGAATTTCCCCGTGAATCAAGACCGCAACGCAACGACTCCCAGCGAATCGAAGTGCCCCTTCCATCACTCCGCCGGCAGCAGCGGTACGACAAACGGCGACTGGTGGCCTAACCAGCTGAATCTGAAGATTCTTCATCAACACTCTTCGCTGTCCGATCCGATGGACCGGGATTTCGACTACGCGAAGGCGTTCAACAGCCTCGACCTGGACGCAGTCAAGCAGGATCTGCGCACACTGATGACCGACTCGCAGGACTGGTGGCCGGCGGACTTCGGCCACTACGGCCCGTTGTTCATCCGTATGGCTTGGCACAGCGCCGGTACTTATCGCACGGGCGACGGCCGCGGAGGCGCAGGTGCGGGACAGCAGCGATTCGCCCCCCTCAACAGCTGGCCAGATAACGGCAACCTGGACAAGGCGCGCCGTTTGCTCTGGCCGATCAAGCAGAAATACGGCAGGAACATTTCCTGGGCCGACCTGATGATTCTGGCCGGCAACGTCGCGCTGGAATCGATGGGATTCAAGACTTTCGGCTTCGGCGGTGGACGCGAAGACGTGTGGGAGCCGGAAGAAGACGTCTATTGGGGCTCCGAAACCACCTGGCTGGGTGGCGACAAGCGCTACTCCGGTGAGCGGGATCTCGAGAATCCACTCGCAGCTGTGCAGATGGGGTTGATCTACGTGAACCCCGAAGGTCCGGAGGGCAAACCCGATCCGCTTGCGGCAGCCAAGGATATTCGCGAGACCTTCGCACGCATGGCCATGGACGATGAGGAAACCGTCGCCCTGATCGCCGGCGGCCATACCTTCGGCAAGACCCACGGCGCCGGCCCCGCATCTCACGTAGGTCCTGAGCCGGAAGCGGCAGCTCTCGAAGAAATGGGCCTGGGTTGGAAGAGCAGCTACGGCACCGGCAAAGGTCGCGATGCCATCACCAGCGGCCTGGAAGTCACCTGGACGAGCACGCCAACGAAATGGGGCAACGGCTTCTTCGACAATCTGTTCGGCTATGAGTGGGAACTGACCAAGAGCCCCGCCGGTGCGCATCAATGGAAGCCGAAGAACGATGCTGGCGCCGGCACGATCCCGGATCCACAGGACCCGTCAAAGCGTCGCGCGCCGTCGATGTTGACCACCGACCTCTCTCTCCGCTTCGACCCTGCTTACGAAAAAATCTCCAGGCGCTTCCACGAGCATCCGGATCAATTGGCCGAGGCGTTCGCCCGTGCGTGGTTCAAGTTGACCCACCGCGACATGGGGCCGCGTGCGCGCTACCTCGGTCCGGAGGTTCCCGCCGAAGAACTGATCTGGCAGGACCCGATTCCCGCGGTCAACCACAAGCTGATCAACGAACAGGACATCGCCGCGCTCAAGGGCAAGATCCTCGCCTCCAGCCTGTCGGTCTCGGAGCTGGTTTCGACCGCCTGGGCGTCGGCATCCACGTTCCGCGGCTCCGACAAGCGCGGCGGCGCGAACGGAGCCCGCATCCGTCTCGCCCCACAGAAAAACTGGGAAGCCAACCAGCCGGAGCAACTGGCGAAGGTGCTGAAAACGCTCGAAGGCATCCAGCAAACCTTCAACAGCGCGCAGTCCGACGGCAAGAAGGTTTCACTCGCCGACCTGATCGTGCTCGGCGGTTGTGCCGGCGTCGAACAAGCCGCGAAGAACGCGGGCATCAACCTGACGGTGCCCTTCGCGCCGGGCCGGATGGATGCGTCGCAAGAGCAGACCGACACGGAGTCCTTCGCCGTCCTCGAGCCGGTGGCGGATGGCTTCCGCAACTACCTCAAGGGCAAGTACAGCGTGCCGGCTGAAGTATTGCTGGTCGACAAGGCGCAGTTGCTGACACTGAGCGCGCCCGAGATGACCGTGCTGATCGGCGGCATGCGCGTACTCAACACCAACGTCGGCCACACCGCGCACGGCGTCTTCACCAAGCGGCCGGAGACGTTGACCAACGACTTCTTCGTGAACCTGCTCGACATGGGTACGGAGTGGAAAGCCGCCTCCTCCACCCAGGATGTATTCGAGGGCCGCGACCGTAAGACCGGTGCACTGAAATGGACCGGCACACGCGCCGATCTCGTCTTCGGTTCGAACTCCCAGCTTCGCGCCTTGGCGGAAGTCTATGGAAGCTCGGACGCGCAGACGAAGTTCGTCCGCGACTTCGTGGCCGTTTGGAACAAAGTGATGAACCTTGACCGTTTCGAACTGGCGTGATCCCGCTCTGCCAGTAAGGAAACAGATAAGCGCCGCAGCGTCCCTACGCTGCGGCGCTTCCGTCTGGAATCACGTGATCTGCTGCAAACAGGCGCCACCCAACTGTCGGCATCAAGCTCCGACATAGCCGATCAAGACAAGAAAACGCCAGCGACCCGCCAACCAGGCCGCCGGCGTCGTGGCGGAAACCACTCCCGATGACCCCACGGGAGCACTCAGGCCGCGATACTGGCGATCGCTTCCTGCACAACGGTCTCCTCCGGTACCGGCATGGCGACTTCCCGCACGATATCCCGTGCGGCCAATCGCCCCGATAGCACCAGCTTGTGGATGCAGGCCGTCACTTCAGCGCGGCCGAACGGCTTCTTGATGAAATCGTCCGCGCCGAAGCGCTGCACGTAGAACTGTTCTGTCGCCTGCTGGTTGCCGCTGATCATCACGATCGGGATGTCCCGCGTGGCCGGATCGTGACGCAGCGCACGCAACACAGCGAAGCCGTTGATACCCGGCAGCACGATGTCCAGGAAGATCAGCGACGGCTGCTCCTCGCGGGCCAGCTCCAGCGCACTTTCCCCGTCCACCGCCTTGATCGGCGCATAGCCTTCCTGGTCCAACATCTTTCCCAGCACGGCCAGCAAGGTGGGCGAATCGTCGACCATCAGCACTCGCGTGCCTTCCGGCGCTTGCAGCGTATGCGCCACAGCGGCGCGGTCTTGCACACTCGAGCTGCCGAGCAGGCGCTTCAAGAAACCCATTCCAGTCATGGCGTACTCCCCCAGGTGCTCTTGCACAGGCGGTACATCGCGTTACCGCTTCTTTGGTGCAGATGCTCCGCTAGATTTACGCGGCAAACTGCGAAGCGTTGCTCAACTGGAGTCCTTCAAACGCCGCAATTCCCTTCGATCCTGCTTGTCAGGACGGCGCGCGGGTGCGTTGGTACCGGTCAAGCGACGCTGCTCGCGGACGACTTCGCGTGCCTCCCGGCTGACCTCGGTCTCTCGATAAAGCGCTTGCGCCACGCTTGCCGGCCCGCGCCGCTCGGACAGGGTGAGCACCTCGACTTCCAGGCGCTCCTCGCCACGCGTGATCCGCAGCATGTCCCCGACATGCAGCGCCTTGGCTGGTTTGCAGCCAGCGTCGTTAACGTCGATCTTGCCGCCGTCGATTGCCTGCTTGGCAAGGCTGCGGGTCTTGAAGAAGCGCGCCGCCCACAGCCAGACATCGGCGCGGACTTCGTTCAAATCGGGAGTGTGCGGGGATGGCATGAGCGTATTATCCGCCAGCAACACGCCTCATTGAGAAGACACCCGTGATGGATCTCACCGCTTATCCATGGACATGGCCCATCCTCACCTTCGTGATCGGCTTTCAGCTGGCCCGAATGATTTACCGGCGCACCGACACTCCCACCATCGCACCGCGACGGGACATCAGCGACAACGAGATTGACGCCGCCCTGCGCGCAAGACAAACGATCGAAGCGATCAAGCTCTATCGGCAGCGCACCGGCTGCGGTCTCAAAGAATCCAGGGCAGCCATTCAAACGCGTGTGGCGCAGTTGGATATCACCCTCTAGCCAACGAGCCACGCATTGCCCAGCGGCACGGTCAACAACGACAACACGATACCCGCGCCCAGCACGGTATTCGCCAGTGGCGGTTCCAAGCCATATTCATCCGCCAGGATCGCCGCTGAAATCATCGGCGCCATGGCCGCCTGCAAGACACCAACGGTCAGCACCAGTCCACTGACACCGGTTGCGACACCCAGCGTCAGGCATAACAGCGGAGCCAGCACGAGTTTCCAGCCGAGCCCAAGCCCCAGGGCTACGGCCTGGCGCTCGCCGAGATGAAACTTAAACTGCAGGCCCACCGAGAATAAGGCCAGTGGCGTCAGCGTGGCACCGAGCGGCTCGAGCACGCCCTCGACCGGGGGCGGCCATCCTCCAAGCCACCCAACGACGACGCCAAGCACCAGCGCAACAAACGCTGGAAATGTCAGGATGCGCTTCACGATGGTGCGCGGTTGCGGCTCGCGTCCGGCATACAACGAAGCCACCACGATGCCGGCCGAGGCCAGCAGTGGAAAACAGCCGAGCTGATCGGCCACCACCGCCAGCGCCAGACCTTCCTTGCCATGCATCGCCTGCATCAGGGGATAACCCATGAACGAGGTGTTACCCAGGCCGCAGACCAGCGTCAGCGCACCGACGCGTGCGCGCGACCAACCCAGCCAGCGTCCCAGCAAAGCGAATAACAGCCACGAGCCAAAAAACACGATCCACATCGCCGCGACGGGAAACCACAGCTGCGCGTCGAACTTCACTTTCGGAATCAACGCCAGCACCAGCGCCGGCAACGCAATATTGATCACCCACCAGTTGATGCCATGCACTGTCCCCGCTGGAGGAGCGGCGAAGCGCCGCACCAACAGGCCGAGCAGAAGACAGACGAACAGCAGCAACAGAGCAGTCATCGGGTTGCCGGTGAATTGGGCATGGGGAGGAGACGAAGTGGAGATGCCGATCGTATCGCCACGTGGACGCGCAAGCAGCTATGCAACTCAGCTCAGCGCCGCTGCTGTGGATCGGACTGCGGCATCCCGTTTCATCCAGAACATCACCGCGACGGTCGCCATCACCAGCGGCACCACGAAACCGAATTCGTCGATGGCATAGGGAGTGATCGAACCCCGGCTTTCCGTCATCGGCGTGAAGAAGGACTGGATGAAAAGGTTGTGGCTAGCGTGCATGACTACCGCCGGCCAGAGACTGCCCGAGCGCAGGCGCAGCCAAGTCATCATCACACTGCTACTCAGCACCAGCACCATGAAGCACGATATGGCGAACCACCACGGCGTGCCGGCGTTGTAGTCGGCAAATAACAGGATCGGCAAATGCCACGCGCCCCAGATGGCTCCGGTTACCAAAGCGCCACCGGTGAAGCCGAGCCGTGTCACCAGCACAGGAGCGAGGAAGCCGCGCCAGCCGATCTCCTCGCCCAGCGCGGTAGACAAACTGCGCACCATGCCAACCGTGCCCAGCAACACGAAGTATCCCGCTGAGCTCAGCCAAACCGGCGCACCCGTCCAACCCAGCGCCTTGCCCATCGATGACAGGAACTCGGTGTTGCCGAAGCCACCCAGCCCGGTGCACCAAATGACGACGTAAGCCACCGCCGCATAGCCGAGCGGCACCAGGTAAGCCAGCCACGGCCAACGCCACTCACCCCAGCGCCATCCCAATCGTGCCGGCCCTTCACCGCGCAGTCGACAAGTGAGCAGCGCTGCGATACCGGGACACCACATGAGGCCGGTGACGTACATGCCTTTCGCACCGCCCAAATGACCAGTCGCGATGATCAGCGCGTAGAACACGCTGCTCAGCGCGAACGCCAGCAGCAGGAACAGACCTATCCCCGACCTGTCTTTACGCACCATGATGTCTCCCCCTATGCCGGAACCGTATGCATAGCCGGCAGTGTCGGAGGAAGCAAGTGCGAGCGAACGTTTCATGGCCGCTTCTTGCGATAAACACCGCCATAATCCGTCACACCGCAGGGGATGAGGTTCAGGCCATGAACGACACGGACGCCCTGGTGATCGGTGCTGGCCCTGCAGGCCTGGCTTGCGCGGCAATGCTGAGCCGACAGGGCCTGCGCGCAACCATTCTCGAGAAAGCCGACACCGTGGGAGCGGTCTGGCGGCGACATTACGACCGCCTGCATCTGCACACGGATCGCGGCCATTCGGCACTGCCCGGTCTACCGATGCCGCGCCACTACCCACGTTATCCCTCACGCGCGCAAGTGGTCGCTTATCTGGAAAGCTATGCCGCGCACTTCAGACTACGACCGGAATTTGGCTGCGCGGTGCAAACGATCCACCGCACGGGCAACAGCTGGCATGTGAACGCCGGCACACGAACGTGGACGGCGCCCACCGTGGTGATCGCCACCGGCTGGGCGGATTTCCCTCACATACCCATTTGGCCTGGACAAAGCGACTACGTCGGCAAAGTGATCCACAGCGCCGACTACCGCAACGCCGCGCCTTACGCGGGCCAGCGCGTGCTGGTGGTGGGCTTCGGTAACTCCGGCGGTGAGATCGCCCTGGACCTGGTCGATAACGGCGTCGACGTAACCATGGCAGTGCGAGGCGCGGTACGCATCCTGCCGCGCGACCTGCTTGGCCTTCCGCTTCTGACCTGGGCCATCGCGCAAGCGTGGTTGCCTCCGCGCTTGGCCGATGCACTCAACGCGCCGGCCATTCGCCTTGCCGTGGGATCCACTCGAGGCCTGGGCCTGACCATTTCCTCCAAAGGCCCTCGTCAGATGATCGCCGAAGACGGCAAGATTCCCCTGCTCGACATCGGCACGCTGGCGCGCATCCGCGACGGCAGCATCAAGGTGCGAGGCGGCATCGAACGCTTCACCCGCGAAGGCGTGGTGTTTGCGACTTCACCCATCCTGGCGGGTGAGCCCGTCGCCGAACCCTTCGATGCCGTGATCCTCGCCACCGGTTTTCGGCCGAACCTGCATCCACTCCTGCCAGATGCGCCGGACACACTCGATACGCAAGGCCGACCTCGCGTCACCGGTCAGTCCAGCGGCGCTACGGGCCTGTTTTTCTGCGGACAACATCCCTCGCCTACAGGGCAACTGCGCGAGATCGGCATCGAAGCCAGGCGCATTGCACGGCTGGCGAAAGCATTGGCGGGTTGAACGGCGCGGACTTTTGCTATCCGTTACAACGGCCGCCAGACGCCAGCGGGGATCATGCTGGCGTCTGGCATTCAATTATCCCAACAACACCCGATTCATGCGCTGCACGAAGGCCGCTGGGTCGGGCAGCGGAGCACCGGCGGCAATCTCGGCCTGCTCCAGCAGCAGATTCGCCAGATCCTTTGCCTTGCCGTCGTCGGTTTCGGCCTCAACCCGCTTGAGCAGTGCGTGTTGCGGATTGATTTCCAGCGTTGGCTTGCTTTCCGGCATGTCATGACCTGCTTCGCGCAGCAGGCGCGCAAGATGCGGTGCCATTTCGTAGTCGGACAACGCCAGGCAGGAAGGCGAGTCGGTGAGGCGCGCTGAGACACGCACGTCGGACACGCGATCGCCCAGTAGCTCTTTCAGTTTCTTGAGCAGCGGCTCGGCGACCTTGCTGGCCTCTTCCTGCTGCTTCTTGTCCGCTTCATCCAGCGCCAGCTCGCCCTTGGCGACGTTCTTCAGTTTCTTGCCGGCATATTCATGGAGGCTGCCGAGCATCCATTCGTCGATGCGATCGGACATCAGCAACACTTCAATGCCCTTGGCCTTGAAGGCCTCGAGCTGCGGGCTGCCGGCGGCGGCCGCATGGCTATCGGCGGTGATGTACCAGATGGTGTCCTGACCCACGGCCATGCGACCGATGTAGTCGTCGAATGACACGCTCTGTGTGCTGCCCTCGCCCTTGGTCGAAGCGAAGCGCAGCAGCTTGGCGATGCGCTCGCGATTGGTGGCGTCTTCGGCAATGCCTTCCTTCAGCGTGTTGCCGAAAGCCTTGTAGAAAGTGGTGAACTTCTCAGGCTCGTCGCGGGCCAGCTTCTCGATCAGGTCGAGCACGCGCTTCACGCAGGCGGCCTTGATGCGCTCCAGCTGGCGGTTCTGCTGCAGGATTTCGCGGCTGACGTTGAGCGGCAGATCGTCCGCATCGACCACACCGCGCACGAAGCGCAGGTAGTTCGGCAACAACTCTTCCGCCGCGTCCATGATGAAAACGCGCTTGATGTAGAGCTTGAGTCCCTTGCGCTCGTCGCGCCCGCCCATCATCAGGTCGAACGGCGGCTGCGAAGGAATGTAGAGCAGCGTGGTGAAGCTCTGGCTGCCTTCGACGCGGTTATGCGTCCAGGCCAGCGCGTCGTTGAAATCGTGGCCGAGGGACTTGTAGAAGCTCTGGTAGTCCTCGTCGCTGATCTCGGACTTGGGCTTGGTCCACAGCGCGGAAGCGGCATTCACCGCTTCCCACTCATCGCTCGGCTTGCCGTCCTTTTCCAGCGGCAGGCGAATCGGGAAAGCCACGTGATCGGAGTAGCGCGTGATCAGCGACTTGAGCGTCCACGGCTTGAGGAATTCATCCTCGTCCGCCTTCAGGTGAAGGATCACAGCGGTACCTCGCTCAGCCAGCTCGACCTGCTCCAGCGAATACTCGCCCTTGCCGTCGCTTTCCCATTTCACGCCCTCGCCGGCCGGCAAATCGGCACGGCGGCTGAGCACGGTAACGCGGTCGGCGACCACGAAAGCGGAATAGAAACCCACACCAAACTGGCCAATCAGGCGCGCATCGGTCTTCTGCTCGGCGCTCATCGCTTCCAGAAAACGGCGCGTGCCGGAGCTGGCGATGGTGCCGATATTGGCGACCACTTCGTCGCGGCCCATACCCACGCCGTTGTCGCGCACGGTGACAGTGCGCGCCTCCGGGTCCCAGCTCACGTCGATGCGCAGCTCGCTGTCGCCCGCCAGCAGCTCGGGCTTGGCGATCGACTCAAAGCGCAGCTTGTCGCAGGCATCGGAGGCGTTGGAGATCAATTCGCGCAGGAAAATTTCCTTGTGAGAATACAGCGAGTGGGTGACCAGGTGCAGCACCTGGGCGACTTCGGCTTCGAATTTGCGGGTTTCAGCGGGTGCGTTCATAGGTGACGTATCCGGACGTGCGGGAGTTTGCTTCGTTCAAAAGAGATCATCCCGGCTGGACCGGGATGATGGAGGGTTGTTCGACGCGGTCAGTCTATAGACCGGCCGCGTGAATCAGGCGTGTGGCGACGCGTTCTGCAGCGCGGCGATGCGCTCTTTCAGCGGCGGATGGCTCATAAACAAGCGCTTGAAGCCCGTCGCCAGGTGGCCAGCGATGCCGAACGCCGCCATGGTCTGCGGCAAGGTGCTCTCACCGTGGTTGGCCTGCAGACGCTGCAGCGCCGAGATCATCGAACCGCGACCGGCCAGCGTCGCACCGGCAGCGTCGGCGCGGAACTCGCGCCAGCGCGAGAACGCCATCACGATCATCGAGGCGAACAGGCCGAACACCAGTTGCAGCACCATCACCGACACGAAGTAACCGATACCGCCGCCATCACGATCGCGGCCACCCGACAACCAACTGTCGACCAACCGGCCGACAATGCGCGCGGCCACGATCACCAGGGTGTTGAGCACGCCCTGGACCAGGGTCAGGGTCACCATGTCGCCGTTGGCGACGTGG
The DNA here is from genome assembly GCF_044904565.1 of Dyella koreensis. NCBI lineage: Bacteria > Pseudomonadati > Pseudomonadota > Gammaproteobacteria > Lysobacterales > Rhodanobacteraceae > Dyella > Dyella koreensis. The sequence continues at coordinate 1,167,168 of NZ_JADIKD010000012.1, forward strand.
CCGATCTCATGGCCGAGCACGGCGGAAACCTGTTCGCGATCCATCTGCTGCAGCAGGCCGGTGCTCACCGCCACCAGTGAGCTGTTCTTGGTCATGCCGGTGGCGAACGCGTTCATTTCCGGCGCGTCGTAGATGGCGACCTCAGGCATGCCGATGCCCGCGTTCTGGGCATGGCGGCGCACGGTATCGACCAGCCAGCGCTCGGCGTCGTTCTGCGGCTGCTCGATCACGCGAGCCCCGGTGGACATCTTGGCAGTCCACTTGGACATGGCCAGCGAAATGAAGGCGCCACCCATGCCGAACACAGCGGCATAGACGAGCAGACCTCCCATGCCGCCATAACCACGGGCGGCGGCCCACTGATCGATGCCGAAGATACGGCACACGATGCTGAGCAGCAGAAGGACGGCGATATTGGTAAGCAGGAACAGTGCGATGCGACGCATGGCTGTCTCTCGGGCAGTCATGAAAGGGGATGCGGCTACGGCCGCCCATCAAGAATCGTGGCGAAGCGGCGCAGTTTCAAGAGCTGGAACGGTTCGGCATCACCGTAAACTAAGTGCATGAACTATCGCGGACGCTTCGCCCCTTCTCCGACCGGCCATCTCCATTTCGGTTCCCTGGTCGCCGCCGTGGCGAGCTGGCTGTGCGCACGGCACGCCGGTGGCCGGTGGCTGTTGCGGATGGAGGACATCGACCCGCCACGCGAGGTGCCCGGCTCGGCGCAAAGCATCCTGGCTGCTCTGCCCGCCTTCGGCCTGGTCGCCGATGAGCCGGTGCTCTATCAGTCGCAGCGCACAGCAGCCTATGACGCCGCCTTCGAGCAACTGCGCGCGGCCGGCCAGGTCTTTCCCTGCTGGTGCAGCCGCCAGGATCTAGCGGACCAGGGCGGCCTGCATCGCGACGGCCGATGTGTGGCCGGACCCGACCCTGACCGGGCACCGGCCTGGCGCCTGCGTTCGCCGGACCTGGAGATCCGCTTCGACGACGCCCTGCAGGGCCCGCAAACACAGAACCTGCACGATGCCGCTGGTGATTTTGTGATCAAACGGGTCGAGGGCTTTTATGCCTACCAGCTCGCCTGCGTCGTGGACGATGCCTGGCAGGGCGTGACCCAGGTAGTCCGCGGCAACGATCTGCTCGACTCCACTCCACGGCAGATATGGCTACAGCGATGCCTGGGGCTGCCGACGCCGGATTACCTCCATCTGCCGCTGGCGCTGGATGCGAGCGGCCGCAAATTATCCAAGTCCGAACGCGCCCATCCGGTGGACCCGGTTGACCCGTTGCCGGCATTGCGCAACGCGCTGGCCTTTCTCGACTTGCCGTGCCCCAGTGAGGCCCCGAATGCCGAAACGCTGCTGACCCACGCACTCGATCGCTTCGATCCCACTTTTTTGCCGCACTGCAGCGAACGTTCGGCCGCATAAACCGCTATAAAGAAACGGCTGCCCCGACCCGTCGCACCACGCGGCCGGCAGCGTGCCTCCCGTAGACGATTTGCCATGTTGAAACGATATACATGGCGTGCGGCCCGGTAGCACGACCGGGTCATCGTTATCAGTGGACTTCTGGAGGCAAGGCATGACGCAGCGCACGGCATTGGTCACGGGTGGCACGGGTGGCATTGGCACAGCCATCGTTCGGTATCTGGCCCGGCAAGGGCACCGCGTCGCCACTAACTATCGTGATGCCGCCAAGGCCGAGGCTTGGCGCCAGGCGATGACGCAGGAAGGCATCGACGTTTTCATGGTTCAGGGCGACGTCTCCGATCCGGCCTCGTGCGAAAGCATGGTGCGCGAAGTCGAAGCCAAGCTGGGTCCGGTCGAGATCCTGATCAACAACGCGGGCATCACCCGCGACACCACCTTCCACAAAATGACCTACGCGCAGTGGATGGATGTGGTGAACACCAACCTCAATGCCTGCTTCAACGTCACCCGTCAGGTGATCGAAAGCATGCGTTCGCACAAGTGGGGCCGCATCGTGCAGATCAGCTCGATCAACGGCCAGAAGGGTCAGTACGGCCAGGCCAACTATGCCGCCGCCAAGGCCGGCATGCATGGCTTCACCATTTCGCTGGCGCAGGAAAACGCCAAATTCGGCATCACCGTGAATACCGTATCGCCCGGCTATGTCGGCACCGACATGGTGATGGCCGTGCCGGAAGAGGTGCGCGAGAAGATCGTGGCGCAGATCCCGGTCGGCCGCCTGGGCAAGCCGGAGGAAATCGCACACGCGGTCGCGTTCCTCACCGGCGAAGAAGCCGCCTGGATCACCGGCACCAACCTGGCCATCAATGGTGGCCATTACATGGGTTGGTAAGTACGGGGATCGGTGATGGAGAGTCGGCGGCGACGCCGGCTCTACTTCCGGGGATCGAGCAGCTTCTCCATCACTTTGCCCACCGCCGCGAAGGCAAATGCCCCGGTGACATGAGTGGCCGCACCCAGGCCGCCACCACAAGCGAGATTGAGCGCGTCGCCGCCCGGCGGACGCGTGCCGCACACGGTGCCATCCGGCTGCGGGTATTGCACGTTCTGTAACGAGTACACAGCGGATACACCGAAATAACGGTCAGGATTGCGCGGGAAGCCGAAATCCTGGCGAAGCTTTTTCCGGATCAGGCTGAACATCGCATCGTGTTCCGTACGCGACAGGTCTCGCACGCGAATCTGCGTGGGATCGGTGCGACCGCCCGCCGAGCCCACCGATACGATCGGCAGCTTGCGCCGACGGCACCAGGCGATGGCTTCCAGCTTCACCCTAAAAGCGTCGCAGGCGTCGAGCACAACGTCGTAGCCCCGATCAAGCAATTCATCCAGGGTGGTGGGCGTCAGGAAACGCTCGATGGCCTCGATCTGGATCGCCGGATTGATCGCCTTCGCGCGCGCAGCGATCACCCCGACCTTGGTCTTGCCGTACTCGCCATCCAATGCGTGCAACTGACGGTTGGTGTTGGAAACACAGACCTCATCCGCATCGATCAGCGTGAGCTGGCCTACGCCACTGCGCGCCAGCGCCTCGGCCGCCCACGAACCGACACCGCCGATACCGATCACGCAGACATGCCCCTGCTGCAGCCGGTCGATACTGCCGACGCCATACAAGCGCTCGACGCCCTGAAAGCGCTCGGCCGGAAACGCGATCGCGCTCATGCGCTCACCACGGCACGGCAACTGGCAGGATGAAATCGAAGGCCGGACATCACAAACGTACTCCAGGGGTTTGCGGGACGCGCCATTCTATCCGCGCCGCCGAATGAGCGCCCGCAGGGCGCGTGCTACCCTCCCCGCCTTTCCATACCAGCCCGGAGTTTCACGCATGCGTGCAGCGCTATTGATCGTTCTCGGACTCGCCATCGGCATCATCGGCACGGTCTTCGGCATGAATGCGATCAAGCAACGTAACCCGTTCCCGCATGCGGTCATGGTGGTCATGGCGCATCACGTGGGCGACCTGCGCAATGCGGTGAAAGCCCAGCGCTGCGACGCCACGCAGAACCGCGAGCAGCTAGGCCGCTTGCTGGCCGCCTCCACGGATATCACCGCGGCCTTCCCCGGGGTGGAACAGGGCTTTACCGATGAAGCGCAGCATCTGCAAAACCAGATCCAGGCCGCCGTACAAGCCGCGCCGGCGGATTGCGCTGCGCTCACCGCGGCCCTCAAGCCGGTGGGCGAAACCTGCCAATCCTGCCATCAAAAGTACCGCTGAGCAGGCGCTCAATACCCCCGCATCCGCCGATGTAGGAGCCCACCCTGTGGGCGACTGTTAGCGAAAGCCATCGCGCACAGGGTGCGCTCCTACAGGGAACGGAGCGCCTTAGATCCGCACTTTGCCGCGCAGAATCTGCCAGTACATCACCCAGTCGCCCATCAAGCTGTAGAGCGGGTGGCTGAAGGTGGCTGGCCGGTTTTTCTCGAACACGAAATGCCCTATCCAGGCAAAGCCGTAACCCGCCACCGGTGCCAGCCACAACCAGGCAAGGCGCCCCGTAACGATGGCCAGTACCAGCACCAGCAGCACCAACGTACTGCCGACGAAATGCATGCGCCGGCAATTGCGGTTGCTGTGCTCGGTCAGGTAGTACGGATAAAAATCACGAAAGCTGGCGAACCCGGACATGCGTTATCCCCGTAATGCCGTGACGGCGAGGGTAATCCGCCGCCCACGCCATTGCATGCGCCGCCGCAGCATCAGCGGATGGGTAGCGGAATGAATTCCACCTCGTCACCTGCGACTTTGCCGTAGCGCTGCTCCTGCCATTCCAGTTTGGCCTGCTCGATGCGCTCCTTGCGGCTCGACACGAAGTTCCACCACAGATGCCGCTCGCCATCCAGCGGCGCACCGCCAAACAGCATTACGCGACTGGCCGTGGTGGCTTTGATCGGAGCCGCGGTCGCCCCTGTCTGCGCTGCGGCGTGTGTGGCAGGAACGGTCAGGCCATCCCAGCTTACCTCTCCCTCGATCACACAGAGACCGCGCTCGATGTGTTCGTCCGGCCACGCGAGCTCGGCGCCCGCCTCCAAGGTCGCTTCAATAAAGAACATCGGCGCGAACACCTTCACCGGTGAGCGCTCGCCGTAGCCGGTCCCCGCAATCAGCACCAGTTCGGCACCGGGCTTGCGGATACGCGGCAAGGCGTCGGCATCGTGATGATGGAACTCCGGATCGACCTCTTCGTCCTTCTGCGGCAACGCCACCCACACCTGGACGCCATGCATGCGCTGGCCATCGCGACGCTCGTCGGGCGGCGTGCGCTCCGAATGCGCAATGCCCCGCCCCGCGGTCATCCAGTTCACTTCGCCCGGACGGATATCCGCCACGCTGCCCACCGTGTCGCGATGGCGAATCGCACCATCGAACAGCCAGGTCACCGTAGCCAGGCCGATATGCGGGTGTGGCCGCACGTCCATGCCGCGCCCCGGCGCAAAATCCACTGGCCCCATCAGGTCGAAGAACACGAACGGCCCCACATGCCGCGCCAGCAACACCGGCAGCAGGCGGCGCACGGTGAAGCCATCGCCGAGGTCGTGCAGGCGTCCTTCGATCAGGGTCGGGGTCTGTTCCATGCGGATTCCTTTGTGTATTGAACTTCGCTTACCAGGCTCGCTGATATTGCGCCGGCGCTTCGATCTTCGCACCCAGTTCCTGCGCCGCGCGGCGTGGGAAGTACGGGTCGCGCAGACTCTCACGAGCAATCAGCACCACGTCGGCGTCTTCGTCGTTGATGATGTCGGCGGCATGGCCAGCTTCGGTGATCAGGCCCACAGCACCGGTGGCGATACCGGCTTCACGGCGGATGCGCGCCGCGAACGGCACCTGGTAGCCGGGCCCCAGCGGGATTTTCACGTGCGGCACCAGACCACCGCTGGAGACATCGATCAAATCCACACCTAAGGCCTTCAACTCTCGCGCCAACCGCACGCTCTGCTCGATATCCCAGCCACCTTCGTGCCAGTCGGTGGCAGAAATACGCACCCACAACGGTAATTCAGCCGGCCATACCTCGCGTACCGCGGCAATCACTTCGCGCAACAGGCGCGTGCGATTCTCGAAGCTGCCGCCGTAAGCATCGTCGCGATGATTGCTTAGCGGCGACAGAAATTGGTGTAACAAATAGCCGTGGGCCGCATGCAGCTCCACCAGCTGAAAGCCGGCCGCGAACGCGCGCTTGGCGGCCGCGCGGAAGTCCGCCACCACCGTGCGCAAACCCGCGTCATCCAGAGCCTGCGGCGTATGCCATCCCTGATCAAACGGAATCGCCGACGGCGCCTCCGTGGCCCAGGCCCCCTGCACCGCGCTCAAGGGACCGCCGCCCTCCCATGGCCGATGCACGCTGGCTTTACGCCCCGCATGCGCCAACTGCACGCCCGGAATGGCGCCCTGGGCAGTGATGAAGCGCGTAATCGGTCGCCACGCATCGCGTTGCGCGTCGTTCCACAGCCCCACATCCGAAGGCGAAATACGGCCTTGGGCGGAGACCGCCGTGGCCTCCGCGATCACCGCGGCGGCGCCACCAACCGCGCGGCTGCCGAGATGGACCAAATGCCAGTCGTCCGGCATGCCGTCCACGGCGGAGTACTGGCACATCGGCGCGACCACGATGCGATTGCGCAAGGTGAGGCTGCGCTGGGTCAGCGGGGTATAGAGATTCATCAGGGCTGCCTGAAAGAGAATTGCATTGCAGATGCCGGCACAGAAGCCGCGCTTCAAGAGGCCGCAGCACTCCTTGTGTCCGCCTTCACGGCTGCCACCATCCAGCGGGCCATACGCGTGGCAACCGCTTCCGGCGATTTCATCCAGGCGAAGTGATCGGCTGAGGTGCCATCCAGATCCTGCGGTGTCAGTACTTCCTGCTTGGCATGAACGCGAGACATCTTTCCCAGCAGCCATGTCAGCGATGCTTCGGGCCCCAGCCAGTCGTCACGCAGACGCAAAGCAAGTACCGGCAGATCGAGCTCGGAAAGGCGTGCTTCAAAGTCCATCGGCACACCGGCTGCCGCATAACGGCCAGTACGCCCGCTGCGCGCCCAGTCGGCGATCACACTACGTGCCTCGTTGCCGCCGAAACCGATCCGCCGTCCGGGCAAATACCCGATCAAGCGTGCCAGCCATGGCGCCAGTACATAGCTAAGCCCGACCAGATAGGCCTGGCGGAAGCGCCGCCAATACGGCGAACCGCTCGCCACCAGCGCGATACCGGCATGTTCGCCCGGGTGCAGGCTGGCATAGAGCGAACCGAGCTGACCCCCAAGACTGTGGCCACCGAGCCAACAAGGCAAATCGGCGAAACGCTCGCGCGCGACGGCGATGCCTGCCGGCAGGTCGGTCTGCAACAACTCTCGGTACGCCCAGTCATTGTGCCGCCCCGCCCGCTGATCGCTGGATCCAATGCCGCGCCATTCGTGCAGAACCACGGCGATGCCACGCGCGGCCAGCGCCTCGGCCAGCGGCAGGTAGTGCTTCGCCGCAACGCCCATCGCCGGCAGCCAGTACAGCAGCCCCGTCGGCATGCTTGAAGGCGCTACCAGCAGCAGGTCGGCCTTTGCGCCATCCGCGGCAATCACTGGGAGCGTCGCGGAAACCAATGGAGTGGACATGGCAGCCTGTGATTCCTGCACCGGACGTTTCCAAATTAATGAAGTGAGATTACCTGCAGGCTAGCGAAGTCGATTCAAGCCAGCCACACCACACAAGAAAAAGGGCCGGCTTGCGCCGGCCCTTTTCAACAAACATGTCCTGAATTCAGGCGGGCACGACTTCATCGGCCTGCAGACCTTTTTGGCCATTGACCACTTTGAAGGTCACCTTCTGCCCCTCTTTCAGGCTTTTGAAGCCGCTACCCTGGATGGCGCGGAAATGCACGAACACATCCGGGCCACTTTCCCTGCTGATGAAGCCAAAACCTTTGGCGTCGTTGAACCACTTAACAGTGCCAGTTTCACGATCCGACATGACTCACTCCGATTGGCTCGTTACTGAGACAAGTCAGCCTCCCCTTTGGCCGACGACTTACTGGGCATGCAGGGAATCGGGTGAGGCGATGCGGGGCTCTTGGGAACCAGACACCGGGGCACGCACGTGACCTGACAAACACAGTCAAATGAGCATAGCGGATTTTCTTAAATGCAAGTAGCTAATGGTCACAGTTAATGCGGCCGGCGCCATGCATAAAAAAAGCCAGGCATCGCTGCCTGGCTTTTTCACGTACATGGGGCGGATTAAATCACGCCGCCTGCACTTCATCAGCCTGCAGGCCCTTCTGGCCCTGCACAACCTTGAAGCTCACCTTCTGGCCTTCCTGCAGGCTCTTAAAGCCATTGCCCTGGATGGCACGAAAATGCACGAAGACGTCGGGGCCGTTGTCACGGCTGATGAAGCCGAAGCCCTTGGCGTCGTTGAACCACTTGACGGTACCGATCTGACGATCAGACATGTAAATCACTCCATAAGGTTTTAATGAGACTCGGCCAGCCCAACCGGGTTAGCCGGCTTACTGGTGTGCAAGGAAGACCCTAGGGGTGAGGCGATGTAGCAGATCGCTGATCAGCGGCATCGGGTCACAAAACTCTGGTGACCCCGGCAAACACAGTGCTGGAATCATACCTGTATCCCTGTGGAAACGCGATTCCGGGGTTTTCCCCGGCTGAATAGAGTTACCTATGGCATTCAAAAAAAGCAGCCGCGACATCTTTTATTTCCATTTATGGCAGCCTGATTCAGCTTTTCTTTACGCGTCGCATTGTCTATTGCGCCTGCTTTCACACAGCCCTTCAAGGCTGTCCCAATCCGCGCGGACACGCCCGCCCCGGGCCCGCCAGTCGAGGAGATCCACTATGTCCAGCCTGCCTTCACGCCTTGCTTTGATCATCCTGTCCGGTGGACTTGTCCTGGCCGGCTGCGCCGACAAAACGACGCGTCCGGGCACCGCCCCAGCCGCCACCGGCAGTTCCTCGGCCACCAGCTCCCAAAGCACCACCACCCGCAGCGGCGGCGCCTCCGTCAGCAAGCCCCGCCCGGCCAAGGCCGCCACGCAGTCTTTGCCGGACAACACCGGTATCCAGGCCTGCGACGACTATCTGGCCTCGTATATGGCCTGCCACCAGGCCGCGGGCATTTACGCCCCGGACCAGATCGAGGGGCGCTACGAGGCTATGCGCGAGAGCCTGTTGAAGGACTCGCTCGACCCGACGATCCGCCCGCAGCTTGAGCGCCGCTGCACCTCGCTGGCCGGTCAGTTGCACCAGGCCCTGCACGGCAAGTCCTGCGCCACCGGCCCCGCAACAGCCACCAGCAGCGCCAAGCCTTGATCCACTAACCCCGCCACAGCGCCCGCAGGGCCGATGCGATGCCGGAAGGCTGGCATCGGCCCAGGCGGACCTTCGGAGTGCCATGCCATTGCGCGGTCGCGGCAATGGCCTCGGCCAGAGACGACAACAGCGCCGGCGAAGGCTCCACACCGGCTTCCAGATGCAGTGACTTCACTTCGAACACACCTTCGGTCCGATGCGCCTTGGCATCGAGACGCCCCACCAGGCTGCCGCGATGCAGGATCGGCAGGACGTAATAGCCATAGCGCCGCTTGGGTGCCGGCACGTAACACTCAATGGTGTACTCGAAGCCAAACATGGCAAGCACGCGTGCGCGATCCCATACCAGCGGATCGAAGGGCGACAACAACACGGTATGCGTCGCGCGAAGCCGGCCCTGCGCGGCCTGCCCCAGCAGCTCCGCATGATCGGCATGCACATAGGCCGGCACCGTCCAGCCATGCACCGACACCTTGAGCAGCTCGCCCGAAGCTACCAGCGGCGCCAGCTCCTGCTCGGTCACTGCTGGCTTCAAACGATAGTAATCGGCGATCCAGCGCGCCTGCGTGATACCCAAGGCACGCACGCTGTCGAGAACGAAGTGGCGACGTAGCGCGACGTGATCCAGCGTCGCAGCTGTTTCATCCAGTGGCGGATCGAGCCGCGCGATGACGTTCTCCGCCAGGTCATACACGCGCTGGAAGCGATCGCGTCGCGCCACCATCAGGTCGCCCAGCGCGAACCATGCTTCCAGCCAGCGTTTCTCCGGCTTCCACGCCCACCAGCCACTGACGCCGCGATTCTCGCTCGCGAAATCAGCCGCGCGCACCGGACCGGAGTCGCGGATGCGCTCCAGCAATCCATCCATGCCCTCGCGCTGTTCACGATGCATGCGTGCCGCATGGCGATGCGCCCAATGCCCTTCACGCTGTCCGCGCCATGCGCGCTGCCAGGCATAGTCGGCGGCAGTGACGAAACAGGCTTCATGCGCCCAACATTCCGCCAACTTTCCTTGCGCCAACGCTTCATCCAGCCATGCCGGCTCGTAGTCACCGAGTCGCGAATGCAATACCAGATAAGGGCTGCGCGCCACGACATGGATGGTATCGATCTGCAACAGCCGCATGCGGGCGATCGCATCCACCACATCGGCGCGCTTCGCACGTTTGCGCGGCGCGCGCAGCAAACCTTGTGCCGCCAGCTGCACGCGTTGTGCCTGCGACAGGCTGAGACTGATCGTTGGAGATGAAGCGGGAGACAACGAAGACATAGTCTTCACGTCATCAGGGCGCAAATGTTGTGCAGGCATTTACCCAGCCTTTGTTAGCGTGTCCACAGCGCGGGATGTGCCGCGGCTTGAGCCGCTTTCGATTCCCACGCCTTCCGTCCTCGAGCCAGTGATTCTGGCATGGAGTATCGATGATGAAATCCCGCAAACCACTGCTTACCCTTCTCGTCTCTGGTTCGATGCTGTTCGCCGGCTCGCTGCTGGCACAGAACCAGCCGATGTCGCCCCCTCCACCGCCACCCACACAAAACACACCGCCTCCGCCGACACAACAGGCTCCGATGACTGCGCCGGCTCCGACCGGACAGGCCAGCGCCAGCCCGCAACAGGCCCAGGTCACCATCAACTCCAGCGTCCCGCCAGTGAAGGATGCCGGCCCGCCGCCGGACTTCGCCCAGTTGTCAGGCGGCAAGGCTTACGTCACAGAAGATGATGCATCGGCCTACCCGCCACTAGCCAACGACTTCCTGCACGCCTCGGGCGGCAGCAAGCATCTGAGCAAAGCTGCCTACGCCCGCTGGTTGAAGCAGCGCTAAGCTTCCGGCACCTTTGACGCCGGCCGCGGTTCGACGCGGCCGGCGTTTTCGTGTGCGGCGTCATGCGCCCACTGGTTCATCCCTGACATGGAGTACGCCATGACGCGACCGATGCTGTTGATGACGGCCGTGCTAACCACGGCGCTGGCCAGCAGCCCAAGCCACGCCCAGAATCCGGATCCGATGGATATCCGCGCTTGCACCGCCATCGAGAGCGATGCGCAGCGCCTGGCCTGCTATGACCACGCCACCGGTCGCGTCAACCTGCCCGCCGGCCAGAAGAAAAACAATGCGACTGCGGCGACGTCTCGTGTGTTCGGCAACGAGAAGGACGCGCACGAAACCACGCAAACGGGCAACCCCGAGGTATCGCGCCCACTTTCCTTGCTCGATTCCCGCTGGGAACTGTCGCCCGAGAGCAAACTGGGCACCTACAACCTTCGCGGCTACAAACCGCTGTACGTCATGCCGTTGTTCGCCACGAGCAACCAGAACGACATGCCGCACAGCCCCAATCCGCAAAATACCGTCACCACTCCGCAGCCGCTGCAGAACATCGAGACGAAATTCCAGCTCAGCCTGAAGACCAAAATCTGGCAGGGTGTGTTCGGCGATGCGGGCGATCTATGGGTCGGCTATACCCAGTCCTCGCGCTGGCAGGCATACAACAGCAAGCATTCGAGTCCGTTCCGCGAAACCAACTACGAGCCCGAAGCTCTGCTGATGTTCAACACCAATTACCAGATTGCGGGCTGGGACGGCCGCCTGCTCGGCATTGGCTTCAACCATCAATCCAATGGCCGCGGCGATCCTCTCTCGCGCAGCTGGAACCGTGTGATCGCCAATATCGGCCTGGAGCGCGATGGATGGACGGTGATGCTGCGCCCCTGGTGGCGCGTGCCGGAAAACCGCAAGGACGACAACAATCCGGACATCACCGATTATGTCGGACGCGCCGACATGCAGATCGTGCATGAATGGAATGGTCAGGAATTTGGCCTGATGTTGCGTCACTCACTGCGCGGCGGCAGCCGCAGCCATGGCGCCGGCCAGTTCACCTGGGCCTTCCCGATATCCGGCAACCTGCGTGGCTATATGGAGCTGTTCAAGGGTTATGGCGAAAGCATGATCGACTACAACCACAATGCCACTTACCTGGGCATCGGCGTCTCGCTGCTCGACTGGTATTGATCTTCGCCGCGACAACAAAGCCTGGTGGTCAACGCCACCAGGCTTTCTTTGTGCCGGTCAAAATCTTCAGCGTCTGCCCACGCGCCAGCGGCAAACGGCTCAACGGATGAAACAGCGCGTCACGCCACCGCGCCAGGCCATCGCTGTCGGATTGGAACAAGGGCGTCAGCCAGCGGCTCATCCGTTGATAGACCGCCAGATGATGACGACGGCGGCGTCGATAATCCTGTAGTGCGATATCGACACTCGGACTGGCCGCCAGCGCGTCCGACAATGCCTCCGCATCCAGCAGCGCCATATTCACGCCCTGCCCCAGTTGCGGACTCATCGCATGCGCCGCGTCACCGAGAAAGACCAGTCGGCCATGCAAGGGCGTGCGCAACACCACGTCGCGATAACGCGCGCGATGCAACTGATCGTGCGCCGTAACGTGCTCCAGCAACGGCATGGCTTCTGGCCATAGCGCCGCGACGCGTTCACGCAAACGCGTCAGTCCCGTCGCGTCGAAAGTATCGACCTGCTCGCCCGGCAAGCTGAAATAGAACGTCAACCACTGACCTTCGCGATCCGCGCGTTGCCCCACCGGCAGCAGTCCGATCATTTCGCGCGTACCGCCATAGCGTTGACGCAGCTCGGTGCGATGCAGCCAGTCTTCGGCCGGCAGCAGACACCACAGTGCGCCCCAGGGATACACGATCTGTCGACGCACCTGCTGCGGCACACCCTGACGCAGGCGCGAATGCGCGCCATCGGCCGCCACAATCAGATCGAACGGCCCATGCAGACCGCCCTGACTGTCACGCAGACACGAGCCGTCTTCAGTCAACGATTCGATGCAGGTGCCGGTATGGATTCGCGATGCATCCGCATAGGCATCGCGCAACAGCGTAAACAGACTGCCGCGAGTCAGCCCGAGGCCAAAGCAATCCGGTGCGTGGTCGGCATAACGCATGTCCATCACACGCCGGCCGTGGCGATTGACGCCGTGCAGCCGTTCGACGCGCTGGCCCCGCGCCAGCGCCTGCTCGTGCAACCCGAGCCGGGTCAGCACGCCCAGCCCTGTCGGCTGCAGCAGAAAACCCGCGCCCACCGGCCCCGGTGCAGGGGCCTGTTCGTACACGCTCAACGCGTGGCCTTGCGCGGAAAGAAACAGGGCGGCCGCCTGTCCGGCGGCGCCATACCCCACGATAGCTATGCGCAAGCGCTCCCGCATGATGGCGGCTCGATCCTTGAGTGGCGGCTCCGCGGGAGCCGCTTAGCGTGGGTGTCGCGCCGATCCGGCCGGACCGGCGCGATCGGTGGCCTCAGTGGTGATGGCCGCCTTCGCCGTGCACGTGGCCGTGCGCAAGTTCTTCTTCGCTGGCATCGCGCACGTCGGTCACTTCGATGGCGAAGTGCAGGGTCTTGCCGGCAAGCGGATGGTTGCCGTCGATGTGCACCTTATCGGCATCGACCTTGGTCACCGTGACGTTGATGACGCCCTGCGGGCCGCGACCCTGGAACTGCATGCCCGGCTGGATATCATCCACACCCTGGAAGGCCTCGCGCGGCACTTCCTGCATCAGCTCGGCGTGATGCACGCCGTAACCTTCCTCAGGCGCCACGTCCACCTTGAACTGGTCACCGGCCTGACGGCCTTCCATCGCCTTCTCCAGGCCGGGCACGATCTGACCGGTGCCATGCAGGTAGGTCAGCGGCTCACGGCCCTCGGAGCTGTCGATGACCTGACCCTGGTCGTCGGTCAGCGTGTAGTGGAAAGAGGCGACGGAGCGCTCGGAAATCTGCATGATCTTCTCGCAAGTACGGATGGGGCCGGCTGACTCCGGCATGAGGCTACAAGCCTAACATCCATGGCAAGCCCCGCTGAAATGCACCGTGCCAGAATGGCCTGCCTTCCAACGTTTCCGCCCATGCCCCCGATACTCGACGCCTGGCGCCATCGCCCTACCCATCAACGGGTCTGGGCGATGGCCGTGCCGATGATCCTGTCCAATCTGACCGTGCCGCTGGTGGCACTGGTCGATAGCGCCGTGGCGGGCCATTTGCCGCAGACCCAGGACCTCGGCGCCGTGGCCGTGGGCAGCGCGATCTATGCCCTGCCGGTATGGAGCCTGGGCTTCCTGCGCATGGGCACCACCGGGTTCGCGGCGCAGGCCAGTGGCGCGGGCGACAGCGCGGCTCTCCGCACCGTGCAGGCGCAGGCGCTGCTGCTGGCCGCCGTGCTCGGCGTAGTGGTTGGCGCCCTGATGCTGCCGCTGCTGCCGTGGATGATCGGGCAGATGCATTCCACGCCGCCGCTTGCGGCGCGCAGCCTGGATTATCTGCATATCCGCCTGCTGGGATTACCCGCGGCCTTGCTCAACTACGCACTGGCCGGCTGGTTTATCGGCGCGCAACGTGCACGCACCACGCTGGCGTTGCTGCTGGTCACCAACATCGCGAACATCGCACTCAACCTCGTCTTCGTGCTCGGTCTTGGATGGGGCGTGCCTGGCATCGCGCTGGCATCCGCCTGCGGCGAATGGCTGGGTGCCATCTATGGTCTGTGGTGCGCGCGGCGCGCTCTGCGCGGTCTGGCAGGACAGGTCGACTGGCGCGCCATGCGTGGCTTCGCGCACTGGCGTCCGCTGTTGATGGTGAATCGCGACATCTTCCTGCGCACGCTGGCGCTGGAGGGTGTGTTCTTCAGCCTGTCCCTGCTGGGTGCACGACTGGGCGATGCCACCGTTGCCGCCAATGCCTTGCTGTTGAATGGCCTGATGCTCACCGCGTTCGGCCTGGACGGGCTCGCCAATGCGGTGGAGGCTCTTTGCGGACATGCCATCGGCGCGCGCGACCGCCTGGCGTTGCGACGCGCACTAGTGGTGGCGGGTGGCTGGTCGTTGTTCGGCAGCATCGGCTACGCCCTGCTCTTTGCGCTCGCCGGACACGGGTTCATCAACCTGCAAACCAGCCTGCCCGAGGTTCGCGAAACCGCCTACCGCTATCTGCCTTGGCTATCCGCCTTGCCAGTGGTCGCGGTGTGGAGCTACCTGCTGGACGGGCTGTTCATCGGCGCCACACGGGCACGCGAGATGCGCGACGGCATGCTGGTATCGGTGTTGCTGTTCGTGTTGCTGGCATGGTTCGCGCGCGGCTGGGGCAATCACGGTTTGTGGCTGGCGTTCCTCGCATTCATGGCGATGCGCGGCCTGAGTCTCGGCCTTATCGGCTGGCGCCTGCGCCAACGACAGGCGTGGCTGCCGGAAAGCGTTCACGCCATACTGCGGCCATGAAAGCTATGTCGCCGGGACGCCGTTTACTGCTGCTCATCGCAGTCGCGCTGTCGCTGCCAATCGCCGCGACAGCCGCCCAGGATGCGCCTGTACAAAGTGCGCAGGATCTGGCTACGCGCATCGACGCGCACATCCGCCAGCCGCGTTTCGCAGGCGCCAACTGGGGTATCGCCGTCGTGTCGCTCGATAACGGCCGCACGCTCTATGCGCACAACGCGGATCAACTTTTCCAGCCGGCTTCCACCGCCAAGCTATTCACCGCCGCGCTGACGCTCAGCGAAGTCGGCGCCGACTACCGCATTCCCACCCGCGTGCTGGCCGGCGACAAGCTACACAGCGGCATGCTGGACGGCCCGTTGATTCTCTATGGCATGGGCGACCCCACACTGGGCGCGGATGCCTCCACCGCGAACTGGGCCGATCAGTTGGCGAAGCAGGTGGCCGAGCACGGCATCCAGCGCGTCAAAGGCGATCTCATTGCCGACGACAGCTATTTCGCCAGCCCGCCGATGGGCTCCGGCTGGGAAGCGATCGATCTGCAGAGCTGGTTCGCCGTGCCCGCCTCCGCGCTCAGCGTGCAGGAGAACCAAGTCGATGTGACGATCACCCCGGCAGCACGCGAAGGACGCCCCGCCATCGTGGCGCTGGACCCCGCCGGCGCCGTGCCGAGCGTGGTGAACCGCATGACCACGGGCGCACCGCAGCTGCGCAACGACATCAATCTTTATCGCGCGCCCGGCGACAACACGCTGTATGCGTTTGGCAGCATCGCTGCACGAGCGCCCGCGCAGCGTTTCAAGCTGGCGTCGTTCGATCCCGCCCTGCTCGCCGGCAATCAGTTGCTGAAAGCGCTGGCGCGCCATGGCGTCCGCATTCAGGGCGGGCTTCGCTCATTGCATTGGCCGCAGAGCAGCGAAGGCTTGCGCGCGAACACATCAGCTGTCGCCGAAGTACTGTCGCCACCGGTGGGCGAGATCCTGCAGCGCGGCCTCAAGCGCTCGCAAAACCTCTATCTGCAGAATCTGCTGTTGATCGCCGGCGTACGCGCGCAGGCCGACGCCATGCAAGGGCCATCGCCACCCAACGGCTTCCTCACCACGGAGAACTGGGGTATCCGCGGCCTGCGCCAATTGCTCGAACGCATGGGCGTCGCACCCACAGCCACACTCATCGAAGAAGGCACCGGCCTGTCGCGGCGCGACCTGAGTACACCGAATGCGATGGCGCGCCTGCTGGCCTTTCTCGCTTCGCAGTCGTATGCCACCACCTTGCGCCAGGCGCTGCCCCTGGCCGGCGTCGACGGCACCCTGCAATGGCGCATGCGCAATACGCCGGCGGAAAACAATGTGCAGGCCAAGACCGGCAGCATGAATCTAGTGCATAGCCTGGCCGGTTATGTCACCACGGCGGGCGGCGAGCGGCTGGCTTTCGTCATCATGCTCAACAACTACGATCCGCCGCCCGGCTCGCCTGGCGCGAGCCGCGACATCGATGCGATCGCCGTGATGCTGGCCGGCCTGCGTACCGACGCGCCACAGCCGGCGGCAGCGCAGGCCAACGCTACCGCGAATCAGCCGGTCAACTGAGCGGCGAGATCCTTGCCGATCTTTTCAGGGGTATCGGTAGGCGCGTAGCGCTTCACCACTTCGCCCTCGCGATTGACCAGGAACTTGGTGAAGTTCCACTTGATCGACTCGCTGCCCAGGATGCCTTTGCCCTCGCTCTTCAGCCATTTGTAGAGCGGGTGGGCCTTGTCGCCATTCACCTCGATCTTGGAAAAGACCGGGAAGCTGACGTCGTAGCTGGTGCTGCAGAAGTTCTTGATCTCGGCTTCGTCGCCCGGCTCCTGATGACCGAACTGGTCGCAAGGAAAGCCAAGCACCACCAGGCCATGATCCTTCTGGGCGCGCCACAAGGCTTCCAGGCCGGTGTATTGCGGGGTGAAGCCGCACTTCGAGGCGACGTTGACGATCAGCATGGCCTTGCCACGCCACTCGCTCAGCGAGCGCTCGTTGCCGTCGATATCCTTTGCACTGAAATCGTAGACCGTGGTCATGGCCGAGCTCCGCTGTTGGTCGGCTGATGAGTCTACGCCAAGGACAAGGGAACCTGGCATAGAATGCCCGTCCCGGTCACTGTCCAAGGCCCGTCGTGATCCGCTTTGTCGATGTCCACAAGTCCTACCGCGTCGACGGCAAGGACCTTCCCGCCCTGCAGCCCTTTAGCCTGGACATCGCCGATGGCGAGGTGTTCGGCATCATCGGGCATTCCGGTGCGGGCAAGTCCACGCTGATCCGCCTGATCAATCTGCTGGAACGCCCCAGCGGCGGCCGCATCCTGATCGGCGATACCGACATGACCGCGCTGGGTGACGCCGAGCTGCGCGCACAGCGCCGGCGCATCGGCATGATCTTCCAGCACTTCAACCTGCTGTCCTCACAGACGGTCACCGACAATATCGCCTTCCCGCTGCGCCTGGCCGGCGAGCGTGACGCGGCAAAGATCCGTGCCCGCGTAGACGAGCTGCTGCAGCGCGTAGGCTTGACTGCGCACGCCAATAAATACCCTTCGCAGCTTTCGGGCGGCCAGAAGCAGCGCGTAGGCATCGCCCGCGCGTTGGCCAATCGGCCGTCCATCCTGCTCTGCGATGAGGCCACCAGCGCGCTCGATCCGCAAACCACCGCCTCGGTGCTGGAACTGCTGGCCGAGATCAACCGCGAACTGAAACTCACCATCGTGCTGATCACGCATGAGATGGATGTGGTACGCCGCGTTTGCGATCGCGTTGCCGTGCTGGACGCAGGCCGCATCGTCGAGCATGGCTCGGTGGCCGACGTGTTCCTGCATCCCACGCATCCCACCACGCGACGCTTCGTCAATGAGGCATTGCCGGAAGAAGCCGCTGGCGAACATGCGCTGTATGCGCACATTCCCGGCCGCATCCTGCGCCTGTCCTTCCGCGGCGAAGCCACCTGGACACCAGCGCTGGGTCGCGTGGCGCGCGAAACCGGTGTGGATTTCAACATCCTTGCCGGCCGCGTCGACCGCATCAAGGACCTGCCCTACGGCCAGCTCACCCTCGCCATGCAGGGTAACGGCGTGGACGCTGCGCTCGCCACGCTGCGCGAAGCCGGTATCGAAATCGAGGAGCTCGCGCGATGACCGCCCCTTTCCTGCAAAGCCTGTTTCCCAATATCGACGACTGGGCGGAAATCGGCCACGCCTGCATCGATACCCTGCTGATGCTCGGCGGCTCGCTGCTGCTCACCGTGCTGATCGGCCTTCCACTGGGTGTGCTGCTCTACCTCACCGGCAAGGGCCAGCTACGCGCCATGCCCAAGCTGTACGCCGCACTGTCGCTGGTAGTGAATGTGCTGCGCTCGATCCCCTTCATCATCCTGATGATCGTGCTGATGCCGCTGACCTATGTGCTGGTGGGCACCAAGCTCGGCATCCGCGGCGCCATTCCGCCGCTGGTGATCGGCGCCGCACCGTTTTTCGCCCGCCTGGTGGAAACCGCGCTACGCGAAGTGCAACAAGGCGTGATCGAAGCGAGCCAGGCGATGGGTGCCAGCACCTGGCAGATCGTGCGCCACGTGCTGTTGCCCGAGGCGCGCGGCGGCCTGATCGCCGGCACCACCGTCACCGCCATCGCCCTGGTCGGCTATACCGCCATGGGTGGCGCCATCGGCGCGGGCGGCCTGGGCGACCTGGCCTATCGCTACGGCTACCTCAGCTACAAATCCGACTACATGCTGGTCACCGTGATCCTGCTGATCGTGCTGGTGCAGCTCCTGCAAATGCTGGGCGACCGCATCGTGACCCGCTACACCCGGCATTGAAGTCTTTGTAGGAGCCCACCCTGTGGGCGAAAGCCCTGCGCAGCTGGGCCGTTTCGCCCACAGGGTGGGCTCCTACCATCAAGTACCTTGCTTTGCTTTCAGCGGTATGGACGGCTATTCTGATGCACCGCATCAAGAGCCGTCGCCATGAAGAAGCTGCTCGTCGCCCTTGCCGCCCTGCTTGCGCTGGCCGGCTGCTCGTCATCCAACTCCGGTAGCAGCAGCGACAGCCAGAAGCTCGTCGTGGCCGCCACGGCCGTGCCGCACGCGGAGATCCTCAAGCAGGTCAAGCCGCTGCTGGCGAAGGAAGGCGTGGAGCTGGAGATCAAGGTCTTCGCCGACTACGTGCAGCCGAACACACAGGTGGCGGAGAAGGCGATCGACCTCAACTACTTCCAGACCAAGCCCTATCTGGACGAATTCAATCGCCAGCGTGGCACCAATCTCACCATCGTCACCGGCGTGCATATCGAGCCGTTCGGCGCGTACTCGCGCAAGCTCAAGAGCATCGATCAACTTCCGGACGGCGCCACCGTCACTCTGCCCAACGACCCGAGCAACAACAGCCGCGCCCTGCTCCTGCTGGCGCGCCACGGGCTGATTACGCTCAAGGATCCGAACGACGAGCTGGCTACGCAGAAGGACATCACGGCCAACCCGAAGCACCTCAAGTTCCGCGAGCTGGAAGCCGCCATGCTGCCGCGCACGCTGGACGAGGTGGACCTGGCCCTGATCAACACCAACTACGCGCTGGCCGCCGGCCTCAATCCGACCAAGGATGCGCTACTGATCGAGGGCAAGGATTCGCCCTACGTGAACTACCTGGTCGGCCGCCCCGACAACAAGGACGACCCGCGCGTGCAGAAGCTGGCCAAGGCGCTGACCAGTCCGGAAATAAAAGCTTTCATCGAGCAGAAGTACCAGGGTGCCGTGCTGCCGGCGTTCTGAGTCCATCTGCGCATAGAGAAAAAACGCCGGGTGATGCCCGGCGTTTTTGTTTGCATCTCAGGCCGCTTCATCTACCGGCTGCGGAATCTCGAACACCTGGCGCAGGTAGGTCACGTATGCCTTGTCCTCGCACATGTTCTTTCCCGGCGAGTCACTGATCTTGGCGACCGGCTGGCCGTTGCAGCGGACCATCTTGATCACGATGTTGAGCGGCGTCGGCCCCACGTCGTTGGTGAGATTGGTGCCCACACCGAAAGCAAGCAGGCAGCGTTCGCGGAAGTGTGTGTACAGCTGCATTACCTTGGGAATGTCCAGACCGTCGCTGAACACCAATACCTTGCTGCGCGGGTCGACGCGATTCGAACGATAGTGCGCCAGCACCCGCTCGCCCCAGGCGAAGGGATCGCCCGAATCATGCCGGGTCCCGTCGAACAGCTTGCAGAAGTACATGTCGAAATCGCGCAGGAAGGCACTGAGGCCGTACACATCCGATAGCGCAATACCGAGATCGCCGCGGTATTCCTTGGCCCAGGTTTCCAGCGCCGCCACCTGCGAGTCTCGAAGACGCGGCCCCAGCGCCTGATGCGCCTGCAGGTACTCGTGCGCCAGCGTACCCAGCGGCGTCAGGCCCAGCTTCCACGCCAGCCACACATTGCTGGTACCGGCGAGCTGCGACCCGAGCGTATCGCGCAGGGTCGTCGCCACCTCCTGATGCCATTGGCGTGAGAAACGCCGACGCGAACCGTAATCGGCAATCCTGCAGCCGTCGTAGCCTGGGGTGTCACGCAGCAAGGCGATCTTGTTCTTCAGGCGCTGCCGCCCTTCCGCCATATCCAGCTCCGGCTGGGTGTTGCGGAAGTACACCTCGTTGACGATGGAAAGCAGCGGCACTTCGAACAGAATGGTGTGCAGCCATGGCCCGATAATGCGGATCTCGATCTCGCCGTTGCCGCTGGCCGCCGGCGAGATATCCACATACTTGGCATTGAGCTGGAACAGGCCGAGGAAGTCGACGAAGTCACTCTTGATGAAACGCCAGCTGCGCAGATAGTCCAGCTCTTCCGGCGTGAAGCGAAGACTGCACAAGGCATCCAGCTCGGCGCGGATCTCGTCGATGTAAGGCACCAGGTCCACGCCGGGGTTGCGGCATTTGAAACGGTACTCGACCTGCGCGGCCGGATAGTGGTGCAGCACCACCTGCATCATCGAAAACTTGTACAGGTCGGTGTCGAGCAACGAGGTGATGATCATCGGTGACTCACGCGGGAGGAGGAAGCACACGCCCTGGTGTGTTCCGTTGATTATCCGCGTGCGATGCACGTTTACGCGAGCCCTGGAGCCTGCCCTCATAGTCCGCATGGCCCGCGCCAGGATCCGTTTGTTCGCAGGGCAAGGAAGAGCGAGGGCGTGTACGTCCGTACACAACCGAGCGATGACGCCGCCATGCGGGCAAACGGACCTGGCCCGGAGGGTTGAGTTGCTGTGGGCGCCATGCGGCGGCGCGCGGCTTGGCCTGACAGCCAGTCAGGCGCTGCGCCACGCACCACCACCTGACGCCCACAGCAACTCAACGCGGGCTATGCGGACTATGAGGGCAGGCTCCAAAGTAAAAACCCCGGTAGCCAGGGGAGTAGCTACCGGGGTTCTGTCAGGCCGTCCCCCACAAAGAGGGGGAGAAAAGGGGGCGGCCCCCGACAACGCGTTAAAGCTACGTCATCTCATGTCGCCTCACGGCGATACGGGTAGTTAGTGTGGTCGCTGCGATACAAGTTCAAGGGCTCATCGGAACGGTTCAGCTTTCCGCCAGCTTAGGGCAACGCCACTACAATGCCGCGGTTTCCACTGGAGTCCGCCATGCCCCTGTTGCGTTGCCTGTGCCTGCTCGCCCTGATGATCGCCCTGCCCGCTGGCGCCGCGGAATTGAAGGTGGATCTGGGTAACGGTTTACAAACATTCGACGGCGCGCAGCTCGTCGCACGCAAGGATGCCCGCGACATCGCCATTCCCGCCGACGTCGCCTATAAGCGCGCCACGCGCTATCGCGCCGTACCGCTTAAGTCGCTGCTTGCCGGCATCGGCCCGAAGGATCATCTGCAATTCGTCGCCAGCGATGGCTTCGCCGCGGAAATTCCCGCCGCGTTGATTCTTGATACGCATGGCGCCGAAGCGTGGCTCGCAGTAGAAGATCCCAAGCAGCCCTGGCCAGTTCTGCCCGGGAAGAACGTCAGCGCAGGCCCGTTCTACGTTGTGTGGACGCAACCCGAGGCAGCGCGGATCGGCCCGGAACAATGGCCTTACCAACTCGCCTCGATCCGCAAGCTCGATGATGTCGCCGCGCGCTTTCCGTCGATCGTGCCCGCGGCTTCGCTGCCAGCGAACAGCCCGGTGCGGCATGGCTTCGAGGTATTTCAGCGCAACTGCTTCGCCTGCCACACCCTCAACGGTGAGGGCGATGCGCGGCTGGGACCGGATCTGAATATCCCGCACAACCCCACCGAGTACCTGCGCGCCGACCTGCTGCGCGCCTATGTGCGCGATCCGCAATCACTGCGTCACTGGCCCCAGGCCAAGATGCCGGGCTTCAGCGCCAGCGTGTTGAGCGAGGGCGACCTCGATGCCTTGCTGGCCTATCTGCGCCACATGGCCGGCCGCAAACACACCCCGTAGGAGCACACCCTGTGCGCGAGAGGCCCTGCGATAGCAGGGTCGCTTTGAATACGATGACGTGAGGAGCGCGGCGCTAACGCGCCGTTTCGCCCACAGGGTGGGCTCCTACGCCGAGCTGATCCACACCGCGGTTATAGACGTCCATATCCAGCAGCCCCTGCTCGCGCGCCACCAACACCGGCACCAGCATCTGGCCGGTGACATTGGTCATGGTGCGCATCATGTCGAGCACGCGGTCGATCGCCACCAGATAGCCGATGCCTTCCACCGGCAAACCGGCTGAACTCAACACCAGCGTCACCATCACGGTCGCGGTGCCCGGCACACCTGCCGTGCCGAACGAACCCAGCACCGAAGCCAGCAGGATCACAAAGTACTGCGCCGGCTCCAGATGCAGACCGAAGTACTGCGCCACGAAGATCGAACTGATCGCGGGATAGATCGCCCCGCAGCCGTCCATCTTGATACTCGCGCCGAGCGGCACGGCAAAGGCGGCGTATTCCGGTGCCACGCCCAGATTCTGCGTCACGCTGCGCAGGGACACCGGCATCGAGGCGAAGCTGGACGAGGACGTGAAGGCCACCTGCATCGCCGGCAGCACACCGCGGAAAAACCGGCGCGGGCTCAGGCCATGCGTCAGCAGCAGGCCGCCGTAAACCAGCAGGATCTGCACACCGCAGGCGAGATACAGCGCCAGCACGAATTTACCCAGCGGCAACAGCTTCTCGAAACCGTAGCCACCCACCAAGGCCGCAATCAGGCCGAAGGTACCGATCGGCGTCACCTCCAGCACGAAGCGTGTGACCTGGATCATCGCGTCGTTGGCTTCACCCAACAGCTCACGCAGACGCGCAGACTTCTCGCCGATCTTCACCAGCGCCAGGCCCAACAGGCCAGCGAAGAAAATCACCTGCAGGATCTTGCCTTCGGTCAGCGCCTTGAACGGATTGGTCGGCACCACATCCAGCAGTACCTTCACCGGCGACGGCACTTCTTTCACTTTGTAGTCACTGGCCATCGCCAGCTCACCCACGCCCAGGCCGGGATTGGTGAGATGCGCCACCAGCAAGCCCACGCCTACCGCCAGCGTCGCGGTGATCGCGAACCAGAGGAAGGTACGCCCGCCCAGCGCAGCCATGCGCTGTACGCCATGCAAGCTGGCAACACTGTTGACCACGGCGAAGAACACCAGCGGCACGGCGATCATCTTGATCAGCGAGATATACACATCGCCCAATGGCTGGAACCAGGTCACCGACGCCGGCCCGCATAGCCAGCCTGCCAGCGCGCCCAGCACGAAGCCCGCAAGCACGCGCTTCCAGAAACGAATGCCAAGCCACCAGGAAACCAGCCTCACTGCCCTACTCCAACCGCGCGAAAGGCTCCGACCATACACCGGGAACAGCCATCCATACGGCCAAATCGCAACACAGCGTTCGCGACAGCGAACGATCAGCCACCGCGATGCGCGATGTCAGTTTCACCAGCCAACCGCTTGAGTGCCTGATCCCGTTGCGATTTGGGGAGCTGTCCGAGCTGCCGCACTTCGGCGTAGAACGCCGGCCACTGCGCGTCGGCCTGGTGAAATAGAGCAGCGAAAGCGGGCTTCCACTGGTCGTAGAGGCCAAACGGCAGCAGGCGCGCGTTATTGATCGGCGCGGCGACCCACGCGTCGTAACGATGACGCTTTGGCCAGCCCTGATCGCGCCACACCTCGTAACGCTGGCGGAAATCGGCGATCTCGCGCTGCTTGCCTGTCTCCATGATCGCCTCATCGCCCCCGCTGGCATACAGCTTCTTGAGTCGGTCGCGCAGGTCCAGCACCAGCCGGGTGAAGGCGTCGTCCATCGCCTGAGCTTCACCGTCCTGCGCCGGCAATCCACGCGACTCGCGCCATTCGCGCAAGCCCTGCTCCTGCACGAAGCTGGCAAAGGACTCGTTGAAGGCGCTGTCGTCCTTCACGTAGATCAGCTGATGGGCCAGCTCGTGGAAGATCGTGCCGGCCAGTTCGTCGTCATCCCAGCGCAGCATGCTGCTGAGGATGGGATCGGCGAACCAGCCCAGGGTGGAGTACGCCGACACTCCACCTACGTAGACATCGTCACCGCCCGTTTTCAGCCGCACCGCCTCGGCCCGGGCTTTGGTTTCATCGAAGTAGCCGCGGTAGGCCACGCAACCGGCGACGGGAAAACAGTGCCGCACCGCCTCCACCGAATAGCGCGGCGTGGCGAACACGTTCCACACCACGTAAGGGCGATGCAGATCGACATAGCGGGTATAGCTGCGGTTGTCCGGCAGTCCGAGTTCGCGCGAAGCGAAGCGCCTTGCCTGTTGCGACAACGCCAGGCGACTTGCCAGCTTGCGGTCGGTGACCGGATCAGCCACCACCGTCTCCACCGAACGCTGCCGCAGCACCAGCTCGCTCTGCCCACGCGCCACATGCGCGTAATAACACCCGGATAGCAAAAGGCTCATCGCCGTGACAGCGATGAGCCTTGCGAGCCCTTGTTGCAGCATGGGGAGAGCCATGCCGCGATTGTGCCGGCCTTAGTGGCCGCGGTCACCCCAATGCCCGCCTCCGCGCCCGCCGCGCCCGCCGTTCCAGTTGCCGCGGTGGCCGCCGTCGCCCCGGCCGCGCCAGCCATTGCCGCCGCGCCAGCCGCCGCGATCCCAATAGCGGTCGTGATCATGCCAGCGCGATCCGCCATACCACACGCCGCCAATGCCCACCGTCACCGGCGGTCCATAGCAACAGCCGTAGTAGCCGCCGTAATAGCCGGGCGCGTAGTAACCATCGTCATACACCACGGTGGAGCCGCTGCCGTAATAGGCATCGCCCGCATAGGTGGAGCTGCGGACATAGCTGTAACCCGGGTCGTAATAACAGCCCGACAGCGCCGCGGTGGCGACAAGCAGGGTCAGGCCGGCAAGCAGACGTTTCATGACACACCCCATATGGGATCACGTCATTACGCTAGGCCCGATGGATTGAATGCGGACTGAGTACAACCTGACCACCCAGCGGGCATTTACTCGCCATCCATCTCGTTGCGTGGCGTCAGAAGCGCGGCTGCGAAAGCTGGGCCAGGAAGTGCGAAATAATGTCCGGACGGATTATCACGGTGAACGCGATACCGAACGCCGCACCCCACAAATGCGCACTGTGATTGACGTTGTCGCGTGCCTGGCGGTCCATATAGATCGAATACGCGACGTAGAGCACTGCGTAGATGATCGCCGGCATCGGAATCACAAACACGATGATGCGCGACCATGGTGCCAGCAGGATGTAGGCAAACAGCACGGCCGACACGGCCCCCGAGGCGCCAAGGCTTCGGTAGTTCGCGTTGTGCCGGTTCTGCAGATAGGTCGGCAGGATCGATATCACCAGCGCGCCGATATAGAACAGCGCAAAGCCCATGGTGCCCAGCTGCGCGCTGTAAAACCCCTCCATCACGCGCCCGAAGAAAAACAGCGTGATCATGTTGAACAGCAAATGCCCGAAATCCGCGTGGATCAGCCCGTAGGTCACCAGCCGGTGGTACTCGCGCTGCTTCTCGATCGCCGGTGGCCACAGGATCAGATCGTCCATCAGGCGGCGGTTGTTGAACGCCATGAACGAGACGATGCAGGTGATGGCGATGATGAGCAGGGTGATCAACATGTACGTTTCCCGAAAGAGCCTGTTTAGTGTCTTTGAATGGCCCGCGCCGGGATCTGTTTGCGCGCAGGCCAAGGAAGAACGAAGGAGTGTACGTCGGTACACGACTGAGTGATGACGCCGGCCTGTGGGCAAACAGACCCGGCCCGGAGGGTTGCTGTTGAGTGGCTGCCATGCGGCAGCGCGCGGCTTGACCTGGCAGCCAGCCAGATGCTGCGCCACGCGCTACCACCTGACAGCCACTCAACAGCAACGCGGGCCATTCAAAGACACTAAACAGGCTCGGTAAGACAGGTACGGCAAAGCGGGCATCTTGGCCGCACGGCCGGCGCTTGTCGACCTCACCCCCGTCGCCAAGCCGAGTATGATGCGCGGCTTCCGCGCTTCCCCCCCGCGACCATCACCGCTTCCATGCCCCCCATTCGCTATTTGCATCTGGACGTCTTTGCCGCTTCCTACGGCGGCGGCAATCACCTCGGCGTCGTGACCGACGCCACCGGCTGGAGCGACGCGCAAATGCAGCGCTTCGCCCGCTGGACCGACCTGGTCGAAACCACCTTCCTGCTGCCGCCGAGCGACCCCAAGGCCAGCTACCGCGTGCGTATCTTTACGCCGCAGAAGGAAATTCCCTTTGCCGGTCACCCCAGCATCGGCAGCGCGCACGCGGTGCTCGAATGCGGCCTGGCCACCCCGCGCGACGGCTTGCTGTGGCAGGAATGCGGCGCTGGCATCCTGCCGATCCGCATTGAGGGTGAAGGTACGGCGCGGCAGTTGCTGCTGCAATCACCCAAGGCCACTGTGGAAAAAACCGGCGCGGATGCACATCCCCTGCTCGGCGCAGCCCTTGCCGGCATCGCGCTGGGGCAATTGCCGCCCGCCTACGTCGCCGGTGGCCGCCACTGGTGGCTGGCCGAATGCGCCGATGAGGCCAGCCTGCGCGCCTGGCAGCCCGACCACGCCGCCATCGGCGCCCTGGCCAAAGCCACCGACAGCCTTGGCCTGTGCGCCTTTGCCCGCAGCAGCCACCCGGACTACCAGCTCGTCGTGCGCGCCTTCCCGGCCGGCGTCGGCATCGTGGAGGACCCCGCCTCCGGCGCTGCCAACGGCCTGATCGCCGCCTATATCGCCCATGCCGAACCGCAAGGCCTTCTCGCTGCCGGCTACACCGTGAGCCAGGGTCGCGAGATCGGCCACGACGCCAGCCTGCTGGCGCACATCATCGATGGCGTGGTCTGGATCGGTGGGCGCACGCATACCGTGGTCGACGGCCGCTTGAACTGGAGCGGCGACGTTTGAACGCCGACGCGCAGATCTGGGTCGACGCCGACGCCTGCCCGGTGGCGATCAAGGAAATCCTGTTTCGCGCCGCCGAGCGCGAACAGGTTCCGGTCACCCTGGTCGCCAACCAGTTCCTGCGCACGCCCCCTTCGCGCTTTGTCCGCGCACTGCAAGTGCCCGGCGGCTTCGATGTGGCGGATAACGAGATTGCCCAGCGCGTCACCGCGGACGATCTGGTCATTACCCAGGACATTCCGCTGGCCGCGCAGGTGATCGCCAAGGGCGCACTCGCCATGCACCCGCGCGGCGAGTTGTACACGCGCGACACCATTGCCCAGCGGCTGGGCATGCGCAATTTCATGGAAGAACTGCGCGGCGCCGGTGTCGATACCGGCGGCCCTGCCGCTTTCCACGCACGCGACAAACAGGCGTTCGCCAATCAGCTCGACAGCTGGCTCGCCCAACTTCGCCAGGCGCGCAAAAACCCGTAGGAGCGCACCCTGTGCGCGAAAGTCCCCCGCGTTAGCGGGGGCCGATCTTCTCTCGTGTGGCAAAAAACGGCCCCGCTGGCGCAGGGCTTTCGCGCACAGGGTGCGCTCCTACAATGCGCTTAGCGATCTAAGCCGGCGCGGCGTGCAGCGACCATCGCCAGCGCCGCCCAATCCACATCCTCATCACCGGCCGCCAGGGTTTCCAGCAGACTGTCCCGCAGCACGCTGGCGAATGGCAGCGGCACACGCGCGGCATCACCTGCCGCAAGCGCGAGATTGATGTCCTTGTAGCCCAGCGGCAACGCGAAGCCCGCCGGCTTGTAGCGCTGCTCGGCGATCAGCTGTCCATACCCTTTGTAAACCGGCGTGGCGAACAACGTTCCCGTCATCAGCCCAAGGAAGTCAGCCGCTTCGACGCCATGCGCACGCGTCAGTGCCACCGCTTCGGCCATGCTCTCGATAGCGGCGCCGATCATGAAGTTGCCGGCGATCTTCACCACATTGGCGCGTTCGGGCTCGTCACCCATCGGCCAGATGCCGCCCCCCATTGCCTCCAGCAGCGGACGCACACGCTCGAGCACGGCCGCCTTGCCGCCCACCACGATATTCAACTTGCCCGCCGCCGCCACGTCAGGGCGACCGAATACCGGTGCGGAGAGATAATCCAGACCGCGTTCCGCATGCGCCGCGGTCAACTCCTTGGCCAATGCCACCGACACCGTCGCGTGATTGACATGCACAGCACCGCGATCCATCGCATCGAGCAGGCCGCTATCGAGGATCACCTCGCGCACAGCGCGATCGTTCGCCAACATGCTGAACAGCACATCGCCCTGCGCGGCACGATCCGGTGTGCGGGCTAGCTTCGCGCCCAGCGATACCAGCGATTCGGCAGCCTGCGGCGAACGGTTCCACACCGTTACCGTATGTCCCGCCTTGATCAGGTTGCTGGCCATGGCGCTACCCATGGCACCCAGGCCGATAAATCCAACTTTCATGCGTACACCTCGTTCGCTGCCAAGCACATCACCTTGCTCCATCTGGGGTGCAAGGCGTGTGGATTCAAACCACCTGCCCAGCCGCCTGTCCTGAAGCCCATGCCCACTGGAAGTTGTAGCCGCCAAGCCAGCCGGTGACATCCACCACTTCGCCGATGAAATACAAGCCGGGCACTAACTTCGATTGCATCGTGCTGGATGACAAGCCATCGGTATCCACGCCACCTAGCGTGACTTCCGCGGTGCGATAACCTTCGGTGCCGCTGGCGACAATCGGCCAGTCATGCAGTTGCGCGGCGATCTGGTTCAATTCGGCTTCACGGTACTGCTTCATCGGACGGCTCTCGAACCACAACTCGCACAGGCGCTGCGCGAGCCGCTTGGGCAAGGCATCAGCCAGTACGTTCTTCAGTTCCATCGCCGGCCGTGCTGCGCGTTGCGCATTGAGCCAGTCGGCCATGTCCAGCTCGGGCAACAAATCGATGCGCAGATCGTCGCCCGGCTGCCAGTACGAGGAAATCTGCAGGATCGACGGCCCACTGATGCCGCGATGCGTAAACAACAGGCCGGCACGGAACGAACGCTTGCCCACGCGCGCCGATACCTGCGGTAGCGCCAAGCCAGCGAGATCCTGATAGCGTTCCTGATGCTTGCCGCTCAATGTCAGCGGCACCAGCCCTGCACGCGTGGGCAGCACCTGGTGCCCGAACTGCCGCGCCAGCTCGTAACCGAAGCCCGTGGCGCCCATGCTGGGAATCGACAAGCCGCCGGTCGCAATCACCAGCGACGCCGCATGCACTTCACCGCGCGCGGTGCGCACGCTGAAACCTTCCTCGCTCTTGCTTACCCGCTCCACGCCGCAACTGGTCTCGATACGTACGCCGGCCTGCGCGCATTCGTCCAGCAGCATGCGCACGATCAACTTGGAGGACTCGTCGCAGAACAACTGACCGAGCTCCTTCTCGTGATACGCAATGCGATGCTTTTCCACCAGCTCGATGAAATCCGCCGGCGTGTAGCGCGCCAGGGCGGACTTGGCGAAATGCGGATTGGCCGAGAGATAGCTCGCCGGCGTCACGCCGGTATTAGTGAAATTGCAGCGGCCGCCACCCGACATCAGGATCTTCTTGCCGACCTTATTGGCATGATCCACCACCAGCACCTGCCGCCCGCGCTGCCCGGCCGCGATGGCGCACATCAGCCCGGCCGCACCCGCGCCGATCACCAGCACATCCACCTTCACGCCATCACCCGCATACCCACTCCGGCCGCCGCCCCGAAAACATTGAGGGCGGATTATCCCCCACTTACATCGCTTACACTTACCCGCCTGCCTTCCTATCGAGAAACGCCATGCCTTCCTTCGACGTTGTTTCCGAAGTCGACAAGCACGAGCTGACCAATGCCGTCGACCAGGCCAACCGCGAACTGACCAGCCGCTTCGACTTCAAGGGCACCGACGCGAAGTTCGAGCTGGACAAGTTCGAGATCACCCAGAGCGCGCCCAGCGAATTCCAGCTGCAGCAGATGCTGGACATCCTGCGCGGCCGCCTTACCTCGCGGAAGATCGACATCCGCGCGCTCGACATCGCCGCCCCGGAAACCAACCTCGGCGGCGCGCGCCAGAAAGTCACGGTGAAGCAAGGCATCGAGCAGCCGGTGGCGAAGAAACTGGTGGCCGCGCTGAAAGAGGCCAAGCTCAAGGTCGAGGCGCAGATCAACGGCGACAAACTGCGCGTCACCGGCAAGAAGCGCGACGACCTGCAGCTGGCCATGGCCGTGCTGCGCAAGGCCGATATCGAGCTACCGCTGCAGTTCGACAATTTCCGCGATTGATCACGCCCCTCCCCCTGTCCGCAGGGGGAGAAAAGCATCGTCAGGCCTGACCGGCCACCACGTTCACGCTCAACGCAATGATGAACACGTTGAAGAAGAACGCGATCACGCTATGCAGCAGCGCCACGCGGCGCAGATAACGGCTGGTGATCTGCACGTCGGAGACCTGGAAGGTCATGCCGATCACGATGGCGAAATACGCGAAGTCCCAGTAGTCCGGCTGCGGCGTATCCGGAAACTCCAGCCCCTCGTGGTTCTTGCCGAAATCGCCGTAGTAGCCGTGCGCGTAGTGCATGGCGAACATGGTGTTCATGAACAGCCAGGACAGCACGATGCTCGCGGCCGCCAGCGCAATAGTGGCCATGCCGCCCTGCTTGCCGCCGTGCAGCTCCGCGCCCAGTGACACCATCACCACCGCGGTGAGCACAATGCCGCTCCACAGGAATCCCCAGCGCCCCGTATCCTGCGCACGCGCCTGGCAGCGCATTAGCGCCGGGGTTGCACGAGTGAACAGCACGGCGAGCAGAATCAGATAGACCAGTGCGGCCAAGTCGAAGCCGAGCAGCAAGGCCATCGAGGAACGCACACCGCTGGCATACAGCACCGCCACGGCCAGCACAAAGACCACCGTCGACGCCATCAGGCGCGGCCGCGCCCTCAGGTTATGGAAGCGGCGATGCGAACGCTCGGTCGGCGTGTCCTGACTCGCGCTGTTCATGCCTGTTCCCCACACAAAACGACACACATCGCCCGCACTCCCAATTCAACTGTCAATGCACAGGATGATAGCCATAACGTTCTCAACCGAGGCGCAGATCGTCGTATTCGGGATGGCGCCGCATCCACGCTTCCGCGTAGGAACATGCGGGCACCACTTTCCAATGCTCGCGACGCGCATGCTCCAGTGCGGTTTTCACCAGACTCGCCGCAATGCCGCGACCACCGACCGCCTCAGGCACCAAGGTATGGGTGATGGTCATCACACCATGCGCCAATGTGTAGTCGAGCACGCAGAGCAAACCTTCCACCTCGGTCTCGAAGCGGCGATCGGCGAGTTGGTGGCGGATATCGAGGGTCATGACGGCTCCACGGGCGGCACAAAGCCGACAGCATAGGCCATGTCCCGGATCCCGGTGTGCTAAGCCGCCGCGCGCCGCCTAGACAATACATTCGCATTCCCTGCATGCCGCGCTGCGCACACTGCATGCTCCCCCACGCAGGAAACCAGCCCATGAAACGCTCCGCCTCCGCCGCCTGGAGCGGCGACCTCAAGCATGGCCAAGGCCAGATCTCCACCGAAACCGGCGTGCTGCGCGATGCGCCCTACGGCTTCCGCGCCCGCTTTGAAGACGGCCCAGGCACCAACCCGGAAGAGTTGCTCGGCGCCGCGCACGCCGGCTGCTACACCATGGCGCTCGCTGCCGGCCTCGGCCAAGCCGGCTTCACCGCCGACCATATCGACACGCGCGCCGTAGTCACGCTGGACAAGGAAGGCGACGGCTTCGCCATCACCACCGTGGAACTTACCTGTCGCGCCAGGGTGCCGAAGATCGATACCGCCGCCTTCGACCAGATCGCCCAGGCAACCAAGCTCGGCTGTCCCGTATCGAAAGTGCTCAAAGCAAAAATCAGCCTGGATGCCGCGCTGGACAACTGAGCAAGTCATCCACGCGCATGCCGGTGCGTTTCCGTTTCAACGTGCCGGCTCGCCGCACGCATCTCCGTCACGACAGAGCACCCATCGATGCCTGCATGGAATCGCCGCCAATTTGTCCAGGCCTGCCTCGGCGCATTCGCCGCATCGCAGGTTTCACGCGTGCGCGCCCTGCCCGATGGCCGCAGCGCTTGCCGCCTCAGTGCGGAGCAAACCGAAGGGCCGTATTACCTCGACCGCGCCCTGCTGCGGCAGGACATCACCGAAGGCAAGCCCGGCCTGCCGCTGAGCCTGCAATTCGAAGTGCTCGATGTACGTACTTGCAGGCCGCTCGCCGGCACCACCCTGGAAATCTGGCACTGCGATGCGCAAGGCGCCTATTCCGGCTTCAGCGGCATGGGTGGTGGTATGCCGCCACCGCCGGGACCGCCGCCCGGCGGCGCGCTGCACGGCCCGCCACCGCGTGGCGATCATGGCCCGGGCGGACATCCGCTGATGTCGCATCCCACCGACCAGCTCACCTTCCTGCGCGGCGTGCAGATCGCCGATGTGCGTGGACGCGTGGCATTCCGCAGCATTTTCCCGGGCTATTACGCGGGCCGCTGCAACCACATCCACCTGAAACTGCATGTCGGCGGACAGGCCGCGGACGGCCACTATCGCGGCGGCCATACGGTGCATACCGGGCAACTATTTTTCAGCGAAGCAGACAGTCTTGCGGCGATGGCGCTGCCTGCCTATCAGCGCCATGGCCTTGAACGCATGACGCTGCAACAGGACAACGTCTACACCACCCAGCACGGCGATCAATCCATCGCCACGCTGCTGCCGCCCGATGGCGATGCACCGCGCATCGCCCGGCTCACACTCGCCATCGATCCAACCCAGCAGAGCCGCGAAGGGTCCTAGGGCCCCTCTGATCGATTCCACGCAGGCGTCACCATAGCTGTTTGCGCGCAGATCGCCGTTGCGCTGCCGATGGCAGACTGGCCGTCTGTTGAGGCAGCATGGCGGTGAGCTGCGCGCAAACAGCCATGGCCCTCACTTAATAAATTCAATGACAGGGTGATATCCAGCAAGGGCGCTGCCGCCGCCGCGTGGCGAAGCGCCTGACTGGCCGTCAGGTCGAGCCACGCGGCGGCGGCAGCGCCCTTGCTGGATATCATGACGCCTGCGTGGAATCGATCAGAGGGGCCCTATCAACCCACCGCCTGCTGCAGTCGAACCGCCACGCCAGAGCCGGCGCGGCGGCGACGCACCGCATCGGCCAATCGCTCCAGCACGCGCACCGAGCTGTCCCAATCGATGCAGCCATCGGTGATGCTCTGGCCGTAACGCAGCGGCTGGCCCTCCACCAGATCCTGGCGTCCGCCGACCAGATGGCTTTCCACCATCACGCCGATAACGCGCCGCTCATCGGCTTCGATCTGTTCCGCGATGTCATCGATGACACGTGGCTGGTTCTCGGGCTGCTTGGCGCTGTTGGCGTGGCTCGCATCGATCATCACCCGCGCAGGCAACCCCGCGCGCACCACGGCATCGCAAGCGGCATCGACGCTCGCCGCGTTGTAATTCGGCAGCTTGCCGCCGCGCAGGATCACATGGCAGTCGCCGTTGCCGGTGGTGCTGGCGATAGCCGTCTGGCCGTCCTTGGTCACCGCCATGAAATGATGTGGCTGCGACGCCGCCTGCACCGCATCCACCGCGATCTTCACGTTGCCGTCGGTGCCGTTCTTGAAACCCACCGGACAAGACAGGCCGGAAGCGAGTTCGCGATGCACCTGGCTCTCCGTGGTTCGCGCACCGATCGCACCCCACGCGACCAGATCGGCGATGTACTGCGGAGTGATCATGTCGAGGAACTCACAGCCCGCCGGCACGCCCAGATCGTTGATATCGCACAGCAGCTTGCGCGCGAGACGCAGGCCCTTGTCGATCTGGAAACTGCCATCGAGATCCGGATCGTTGATCAGGCCCTTCCACCCCACCGTGGTGCGCGGCTTCTCAAAATACACACGCATCACGATCTCCAGCGTATCGGCGAAGCGTTCGCGCTGTGCCGCCAGCCGGCCGGCGTACTCCAACGCGGCGGCGGTATCATGGATCGAGCACGGCCCGATCACCACCACCAGCCGGTCGTCCTGCCCGGCAAGAATGCTGTGCACGGCATCGCGTGCGTTGGCCACCGTGTCGGCGGCATGTTCGGTGGCCGCGCAATCACGCATCACCTGCGCCGGGGTACTCAGCGTGGTGATGGCGCGGATGCGCAGGTCGTCGGTGGTCTGTCGGGTCACGGCTTGCTCCTGGTGGGGTTCCAGTGGCGGCCATGAAAAAAGCCGCCAGTGGAGGCTGGCGGCTTTCAGGGATGCGGTTTGATCTACTTAACTTACGATCGCGCCCCTACTTCCGCCAACGGCATCGGATAGCCGTAAAACCAAAAATAATAGCGGGCGGAGGTGAGGTTCATGGCGTGTAGTGATAACACACAGTTCGAACGATGCAAACCCCACCGCCGCATTTGGCCTTCCAAATCGGTATCCATTGAAACCACCGGCCGGGATGTCGCGCAACGATAGAATCCCGTCATGCCCTCCCCACTGCATCTGCTGACCCACCCCGCCCGCGAACCCATCCGCCGTTGGGTACTGAGTGCCTTTCCCCGCAATGGCGGCGGCACCATCGACTACGACCACCCCATCGGTGACCCCGGTCTGTTCGGCCCCGACAGCGCCACCTGGCGCATCCATTCCGACTTTCCCGGCATGCTCGCCGGCGGCCTCGCCGCGCTGATGCTGCAAACCCTCCACCCACTGGCCCTGGCCGGCGTGTGGGACCACTCCAACTTCCGCGAAGACCTGCTCGGCCGCCTGCGCCGCACCACCGCCTTCGTCGGCGGCACCACCTACGCCCCGCGCGAACAGGCGGAGCAACTGATCGAACGCGTCAAACACATCCACGCCCAAGTCATCGGCCACGCCGAAGACGGCCGCCCCTACGCCGCCGACGATCCCCACCTGCTCACCTGGGTCCACGTCACCGAAGCCCACAGCTTCCTGCAAGGCTACCGCCGCTTCAGCCACATCCACCTGCCCACCGGCGCCGCCGACCGCTACTACGACGAAGCACGGCGCATCGCCGAAGCACTCGGCGCACGCGACGTACCCGCCTCCGAAGCGGAAGTCACCGCCTACTTCCGCCAGATGCGTTCCGAACTGATCTACAGCGAGCGCTCACGCGTCGTACTCGACGTGCTTTCCCGCGTACGCCTGCCCGTTCCTATCGCCGGCCTTTCGCGCGACATCTTCCTGCTAGCCGGCGCCGCCCTGTTACCCGAATGGGCCGAACGCCTCCTTCAACGGACACCACTGCAGCGCGCACAGGCGCGATTGGCATCGCGCGCCTTGTGGTCCGTATCGCCGGTATTCCGCGTGGCACTGAAAGACGGCA
The DNA here is from genome assembly GCF_044904565.1 of Dyella koreensis. Lineage (NCBI taxonomy): Bacteria > Pseudomonadati > Pseudomonadota > Gammaproteobacteria > Lysobacterales > Rhodanobacteraceae > Dyella > Dyella koreensis. Next base: position 1,203,093 of record NZ_JADIKD010000012.1, read on the forward strand.
TCGCCAGCCGCGCTTGCACGCGCATGGGCGTTGCCAGCGACCAGCTTCACAGCTGGCCGTGAAGGCTAAACGGCCTATCGTTATCTCAAGTACTCACCCCACCCCAACCCTCCCCTGCGAGCAGGGGAGGGGCAAAGAGCCAAACGAAGAAAACCATCCCGAGGTCTGGCACTGGAAAAGGCGAGGCTACAGAGCCCACCGCTTGCTCTCAGGCCATTTCTCTTTGGTTACTTTCTCTTTGGGCCAGCAAAGAGAAAGTAACTCGGGCGCCGGCAGGCGTCCGAAATGCCCGCTGCATAAGCGGCCAGGGCACGCAGACGCGACAACCGGGCGACAACGCCACTGGATCCCTGCCTACGCAGGGATGACGAGTTAGGAGGGATATCGCAAGAACCGCCTCCCCAGCTCTCTCCCAGAGGGAGAGGGAGCAAAATGCCAAATCACCCCTCCACCATCATCGCGTCATACCTCCTCTGCATCTCCTCAGGACTCACCTTCTCGATACTGTGCCCAATCAACCACTCATGCCCAAACGGATCGCGCACGGTCCCCCCACGCTCCCCATAAAACGCATCCGCCGCCGGCCGCACCAACGTCCCACCCGCCTCCACCGCCCGTGCCAGCATCACATCCGCGTTATCGACATGCAGATGGATCGACACACTCGTGCCGCCAATGCTCTGCGGCCCCACGATGCCGCACTCCGGATACTCGTCCGACACCATGATCACCGCCGGCCCCAGCTCCAGTTCCGCATGGCCGATGCGCCCAGTGCCGGGTTCAATGAGCTGATAGCGCAGCCGGGCGCCGAAAGCCTGCTGGTAATAGGCCAGCGCCTCCTTGGCGTTCCTGACGCGCAAATAGGGGAAAACCTCGTGGACGGTGGAAGCAACCTGGGTATCCATGGACCGACTCCGTGATGGGTTCGCTGGGAATGATGTGCCCGCCAGCAAGCGCCGTCTTGTAGAAAATCCAAGTGAAAGCCCGTCGCAGCGCGGATTGACACGGCCCCGCGATCCGTTAACGTCGCCGCATCCCGCAAGGAGGCCCCGGTGGCGACGCTTATTCCAACCCGAAACAGCTGCCTGTCGCGGATGACCAGCGGCGAAAAGCGCTTATCCGAGCGCCTGGAGCAGAAGCTCGAAGACGATTACCTGCTGTGGTACGACGTGCCGGTCGGCCCCAAGCAGCGCCGTCCCGATTTCATCGTGTTCCACCCGCGCCGCGGTCTGCTGGTGTTGGAAGTGAAGGATTGGAAGCCGGACACCATCCAGCAGGCCGACCCCACCCTGTTCACCCTGCTCACCGGCCGCAGCAGCGTGAAGGAGCACAACCCGCTGATGCAGGCACGCGACTGCGCCAGCGAGGTCTACAAGGTCCTGCAGCACGACCCCGCGCTGCGCCATCCGCCTGGCCATCACTACGAGGGCAAGCTGCTGATGCCGTGGGGCTATGGTGTGGTGCTGTCCAATATCAGCCGCAAGAACTACATCGCGGGCGGACTGGAAGCGGTGATCCCGCCGCATCTGGTGATCTGCCAGGACGAGATGTACGAATCGGTCGAGGCCGAGGATTTCCAGGAACGGCTGTGGGCGATGTACCCGCAGGTCTTCCCCACCGCGCTTACCCTGCCGCAGATCGATCGCGTGCGCTGGCACCTGTTCCCCGAGATCCGTGTCGAGCCGGGTTCCGGCCAGTTCGGCCTGTTCGACCGCGCCACCGGCGGCGCAGTGAACAAGGTGGAGATCCCCGACCTGATCAAGGTGATGGACGCGCAACAGGAGCAATTGGCGCGCTCGCTCGGCGACGAGCACCGCATCATCCACGGCGTCGCCGGCTCTGGCAAAACGATGATCCTCGGTTTCCGCGCCATGGCGTTGGCGCGTGCGCTGAACAAGCCGATCCTGGTGCTCTGCTACAACAAGACGCTGGCCGCGCGGCTGGACCAGCTGATGGGCGAACGCGGCCTCAGCGACAAGGTGCAGGTGTACAACTTCCACAAGTGGTGCCGCAGCATGCTCACGGCCTACCACGTGCCCTTGCCGCCCGAAGGACGCGACTTTTTCGATGCGCTGCCGCCCGCCGTGATCGAAGGCGTGGACAAGGGCCAGATCCCGCGCTTCCAGTACGGCGCCGTGCTGATCGACGAAGGCCACGATTTCGAACCGGACTGGTACAAGCTGATCGTGCAGATGATCGATCCCAACACCAATTCGCTGCTGGTGTTGTACGACGACGCGCAAAACATCTACGGCAAGGCCAGCCGCAAGCAGATCAGCTGGAAAAGCCTGGGCGTGCAAGCGCAAGGCCGCACCACCATCCTCAAGCTCAACTACCGCAACACGCTGGAAATCCTTTCCGTTGCACGCGGCTTTGCCAACGAACTGCTGCTGGGCCGCGACGAGGAAGACGACGGCGTGCCACTGATCGCGCCCGAAAGCGCCGGCCGCCGCGGCGCTCTGCCGGAGCTGATCCGCGTCGAACGCACCGAAGACCAACTCCCCGCCATCATCGACCGCCTGCGCGACGAACGGACGCTCGGTCGCCCGCTGTCGGACATGGCCGTCATCTTCCGCAACATGTGGGAAGGCGAACGGTTGCACGAAGCACTCAAGCGCGCCGACATCCCCAGCCGCCTCGCCGAAGGCAACGGCAAAACCGCCCTCTTCGTCGCCGACGACACCGTCAAACTCGTCACCATGCACTCCAGCAAAGGCCTGGAATTCCCCCTCGTCATCATCCCCGGCCTCGGCTCACTCCCCATGCCCGGAAAAGACGAAGCCGAAGAAGCCCGCCTCCTGTACGTCGCCATGACACGCGCCACCGAACGGCTGGTGATGATCCATCACGCGGACTCGGTCTTCAGCGCACGCATCCGCAACTCGATCAATGACGTGCAAGGACAATTGGGCGCCATGGCCTGAAAAAAAACTTCCAAACGTCTGGCACTGGAAAAGGCGCATCTACAAAGCACGCCGCCTGCTCTCAGGCCATTTCTCTTTGGTTACTTTCTCTTGACTCCGGGCATCCATGCCCTCCGCCCTTCGGGCCAGCTGCGCTGTTCGCACCCGCTCCTGCGGGTGCGTGGGCCAGCAAAGAGAAAGTAACTCGGGTGCCGGCAGGCGTCCGAAATGCCCGCTGCATAAGCGGCCAGAGCACGCAGACGCGACAACCGAAGCACACCACTCTGGATGACCAGCTTCGCTGTTGTAAAGCGCCTCCGGCCTTCGCCGGAATGACGAAGTAGGGAGGCGTGTCGCAAGACCGAATCCTCACACCAACCCTCTCCGAGGGAGAGGGGGCCAAAGCGCACACCTCTTCCCACCCCTACCAAAGCGATCAATACTCCCCCTAACCCACTCAGCCGGCTCGCCGTCCATGACCGACCTGCTCGAAGCTCGCACCCTCGCCCCGCAACCACTGGACCACGCGCTAGCCCTCCCCGCCCGCTACTACACCGATCCGCGCATGCCCGCGCTCGATGCACAGGCCGTGTTCCGCCGCAGCTGGCAACTGGTCTGCCATCAATCGCAACTGAGTGGCGTGGGCGATCACATCGTCACCGACATCGCAGCTCTGCCGCTGCTCATAGTGCGCAGCGATGAAACAACAATCCGTGCCTTCCACAATGTCTGCCGCCATCGCGCCGGCCCGGTCGCCAGTTGCGACGGCAAAGGCGCCAAGGCCTTGCGCTGTCGTTATCACGGGTGGACCTACGGACTCGACGGCGTGCTGCGCGGCGCACCGGAAATGGGCCGCACGCCGGACTTTGAACCATCCGACATTCGCCTGCCGGAAGTGCGCGTGCAGGTATGGCAGGGACTGGTGTTTGTCGCTATCGGCCAGGCGGCGCCGTTTGCGGATCTGGTCGCGGGTATCGACGCGCGTCTCGGCGCGGAACGTTCGCTCGCCGGCTTCGAATTCCATCACCGCTCCAGCTACGACGTGGCCTGCAACTGGAAGGTGTACGTGGACAACTACCTGGAGGGTTACCACGTCCTGCACATCCATCCCGGCTTGAACAGCCTGCTCGACTATCGCAGCTACATCACCGAAACGGCCGAGTGGTATTCGTTCCAATACAGCCCGCTGGAAAGCGCGTCCGATCTCTACGGTAGCGGCGAGGCGCTCTATTACTTCCTCTATCCGAACACCATGCTCAACATCCTGCCCGGCCGCCTGCAGACCAATCGCGTGCTGCCGCTGGGTGTGGATCGTTGCCGCGTGGAATTCGACTTCTACTACGCACCCGATGCGAGCGAAGCGGGTCAGGCGCGCCGTGCGCGCGATATCGAGTTCAGCGATGAGGTGCAGGTGGAAGACATAACCATCTGCGAAGACGTGCAACGCGGCCTCGCCTCTGGCTCTTACGAAGCAGGACGACTCAACCCGCTGCGCGAAAATGCCGTGCACCATTTCCACGAGCTGCTGCGCCGCGCGTACCGCAACGCTTCCGCCAACGGACACGCATGAAGAACCCGGCCCGGTTGCTGGGCCCGTGGATGCTCACCGCCCTGGTCGTGGGCAACATGATCGGTTCGGGCGTGTTCGTGCTGCCGGCCGCACTGGCGCCTTACGGTGCGGCGAGCCTGCTCGGCTGGGGCTTCACCATGGCGGGCGCGCTACTGCTGGCGCTGGTGCATGCGTGGCTGTCGCAACGCGTGGCCAATCATGGCGGCGCCTATGCGTATGCGCGGCTTGCGTTCGGCGACGTGGTGGGTTTTGTCGCGGCGTGGAGTTACTGGACTTGCGTGTGGACGGCCAACGCAGCGATCGCGGTGGCCTTCGCCGGCAGCCTCGGCGCGATCTGGCCTGCGGCCACGGCCACGCCATTACGCAGCACGCTATGTGCGTTGGCCGTGTTGTGGTTCTGCACCGCGGTCAACGCGACCGGCGTCCGCGAAGCGGGACGCATGCAGGTGGTCACCACCACCTTGAAAGTGATCCCACTGTTGGTGTTCGGCTTGCTCGCTCTCGGCCTGGTGCACGTCAATGCATACCGCCCTTTTAATCCGAGCGGCCAGTCGCTGCTGAGTGTGACCACCGCCACCGCCTCGCTGACCTTGTGGGCCTTCCTCGGTCTCGAAGCGGCGACCGTGCCCACCGGTGTAGTGCGAGACCCGCAACGCACCGTGCCGCGCGCCACCGTCGCCGGCATGTTGATTGCCGGCATCGCCACCATGCTCGCCTGCACCGTGGTGATCGGCATGTTGCCGGCCAGTGTCCTGCAGTCATCCGCCGCACCAATGGCCGAGGCAGCCACGCAAGCCTGGGGACATGCGGCTGGCTGGGCGATCGGCCTGGTGGCCACGGTGTCGTGTCTCGGCGCCTTGAACGGCTGGGTGTTGCTGCAGGGACAGACGCCTTACGCCGCCGCGCAAGACGGCCTGTTCCCCGCCGCGTTCCGTCGTATCGATGCGCGCGGCACGCCATGGTTCGGCCTGTTGCTCAGCAGTGTGCTGGCCAGCGTGCTGATCGTCGCCAACGGCAGCAAATCGCTGGTCGCGCTGTTCACGCTGGCGATCCTGCTCTCCACCGCCGCCACGCTGCTGCCGTATGTGCTGAGCGTGCTGGCCTGGTGGCGCATCGATGCAACAGCGACTCCAGCGCGCAAGACCGTCGCGGCGCTCGCGCTCGCCTACAGCCTGTGGGCGTTGATCGGCACGGGAGCCGAAGCCTTGCTGTGGGGCACGGTGCTGCTCTTGTGCGGACTGCCGATACTCCTGTGGCAACGGCGCCAGCAGTGGCTGCGACCGGGTGCGCGTTCCTGAGCACAACGCCGCTTGCGTGATGCCCCCTGAGGCGCCACAGTGCGGCGGCCAGCCGAAGCGCTGACGCCATTCCATTGACTGCCCGGGAGTTCACGCAATGAGACGTCTCCTGCAGTACGCCCTTGCTCTGCTCGCCTTCGTCGCCTTGCCGGCGATGGCGGCCGACGGTTTCGTCACCGGCAATGTGAATCTGCGCGCCGGTCCGGATACGGAATACCCGATCATCACCGTCGTGCCGCTCGGCACCAACGTATCCATCCAGGGCTGCACGGAAGGCTTCGCCTGGTGCGACGTGATCACCATGGGCACACGCGGCTGGGTCTCCGGCGGCTACATCCAGTACACCTATCAGGACCAGCGCGTCGTGGTGCAGGACTACGGCGCACGCATCGGCATTCCGGTCGTCTCGTTCGTGATCGGCACCTACTGGGGCAACTACTACCGCGACCGTCCGTTCTATCGGCAGCGCGACTACTGGTTCCACCGCCCGATCGTGCATCGGCCACCGCGCCCGATCCATCGCCCGCCGCCGATACGTCCGCGTCCGCCGGGCTGGAGCGGTGGCCATCGTCCCAATCCCGGCCATGGCACGCGCCCGCCCAGGCCTGGCCAAGGCTCGGGTGGCGGAACGCGCCCACCGAATCCTGGCAATGGTTCGGGTGGTGGCACCCGTCCGCCGAACCCCGGCAACGGTTCGGGCGGTGGCACCCGCCCGCCCAGGCCGGGCAATGGCAATGGATCAGGCACCGGGCCTCGCCCTAAGCCGCAGACCCGTCCCGCGCCTACACAGGGCAGCGGCAACTGATTCATTCGCCGGCTCTCCCGTTACACGACAAACGCCACGGCCCACCGTGGCGTTTGTCGTTGTGTGCACTCGCCATGTCCACACATACCCGGTCAGTTTGTGCCTCGAAGCGTCCCGCCAACGGCATGTGAAATGTGATTCACATCACACACAAGCACGCAATGCATTGATTCTTTGACAAAAACAGAAAACCGATGGGTGGCACGGCTTTTGCCATTCCTTTCATGCAAGGCCCAGTTTTTCGAATCAACGCATTACACATCCGCAGCATCAGGGGCGCCGTTCGATACCACCGCGAAAACGCACCTCCCTCCGGCATCCAGGACCGGCAGGGCCGGAGACGCTCGTGCCCGATATCGCCTGCACCGAACCACGGGAACCACCCATGAGCATCCACGCACAGGATTGGCCGAAGTACACCTCGTCATGGCGGGCAACCCCCGTCGATAACGACGCGCATCGCCGCCGCTACCTGTCGGTGCGCTACAAGTTCGTGATCACGGTGCTGCTCTCGCTGGCCTGGGCGGTGTTCTCCTACAGCCTGGCGCGCCGCTGGATCCACGATCTCTCCTCAGTGGAAGGACGCGTGCTGGCCGACCTGATGATCTTCGGCATCGCCATCCTGCCCGGCTTCATGAATGCCTTCCTGGTCATCGGACTGCTCATGGATCGGCGGCCACCGCGGCGCATTTTCGCCGACAGCGACCTGCCGGGCGTCACCGTATTGGTCGCCGCCTACAACGAAGAGGAATCGATCCTCTCCACCCTCGCCAGCCTCGACCGTCAGGACTATCCCTCGCCGGTCGAAGTGATCGTGATCAACGACGGCTCCACCGACGGCACCATGGAGCGACTGCGCAGCGTGTCTTATCCGTGGCTGCACGTGATCGATCTGCGCTGCAACGGCGGCAAGGCGAATGCGCTGAACGTGGGCCTGCGTCACGCCACCTATCCGCTCACCATCACGCTGGATGCCGACTCTTATCTGTATCGTGAAGCTCTGCGCCGCCTGGTCGAACGTTTCCTGAGCGACCCGCCCGACACGGCGGCGGTGGCGGGTGCGGTGCTGGTGCGCAATTCGCGCCTCAACCTCATCACCCGCATGCAGGAGTGGGATTACTTCCACGGCATCGCAGCGGTGAAGCGCCTGCAGAGCCTGTTCCAGGGCACGCTGGTGGCGCAGGGTGCGTTCTCGCTCTATCGCACCGATGTGCTGCGCAGCGTCGGCGGCTGGCCGGAATGCGTGGGGGAAGACATCGTGCTGACCTGGGCCATCCTGCGCCAGGGCTATCGCGTGGGTTACTGCGAAGATGCGATCACCTTTACCAACGCGCCTACCACGTTCCACCAGTTCATTCGCCAGCGGCAGCGCTGGTCGCGTGGCTTGATCGAGGCGTTCAAGACACATGGCGGACTGTTGTTCCATCGCCGCATGAGCACGCTGTTCATCTGGTGGAATCTGCTCTTTCCGTACATGGACCTGGTCTACACGCTGGTGTTCATCCCCGGCCTGCTGCTCGCATGCTTCGGCATCTACTGGCTGGCCGGCCCGATGACTCTGCTGGTGCTGCCGATGGCGTTCCTGGTGAACTACCTGATGTACGTGATCCAGTCGCGCATGTTCCGTGCGCAGGGCCTCAAAGTGCGTCACAACCCACTGGGCCTGGTGGTCTATACCCTGTTCTACGGCATCGTGCTGCAACCCGGCTGCGTGATGGGCTACTTCGCCGAGTTGCTCAAGCTCCGCAAGCGCTGGGGAACGAAATGAACACCCGCTGGCCGTTACTCGCCTTACTGTTGATGCCGGCCGTGCACGCGCAGACCAACGTTGTGGCGGACGACATCCGCGCAGGACGCGCCGCACTCGCCGATAGCCGTCCCGCTCAGGCGCGCGAATGGTTCGCCGCCGCGCTGGCGCAATCCGGCAGCGCGCGCGAAGACCGCTACGCCGCCGCCATCGGCCTTGGCCAATCCGCCCTATGGCTGGGCGATTACCCCGCCGCAGCCCGTGCTTTTCGCACCGCGCGCGAAGCGGCCGGCGACGCGGGCGCGCAACAGGCGGCGGATACCGGTCTCGCCCAGGCGCTCAACGCGCAGGACTATTCACGCGCCGCCTACGCGCTGGTCGCGCCGTATGCACAGGGCCAGACCAAACCCACCGTCGAACTGCTGCGCGCCGCGCAATCGCTTGGCTGGCAGGATCGCGCCGCCGGCTATCTCGATGCCGCTACGCCGCCACCCGCACAGGGTTATCTGGGCACGCAATACCGTCTGTTGAAAGACGACCTGCGCTTCGCACTCGCGCCGCAAGTCGAAGGCGACTTCGGCTACAGCCACGACAGCGACGGCCTGGATACCTTGCATGTCGGTGCGGCCTATCGCTTTGCACCGTTCCGTCGCGGCGACTGGTCGCAACGCTGGGGCGTCGCAGCCAACACCACGCGCGTGGACGACGGCCGACAGATGCGTCATCTCGACGATCTGTCGCTGCTGGGACAACTGAGCATCGGCGACAACCACAACATCGATCTCGACCTCGGTCCCGGCCGCAGCGGCGGGTGGCACTACTGGCAAGGCACAGCGCACTGGAACTGGCAGCCGGGCGACAGCTTCGGCCTGTCCGCCGGCGCCGAGCGTGCGCCCGTGCCCACCGACATCGCCATTGAGCATCACCTGATCTACAACCTCTATAGCGTGGGTGCGAACGTACGGCCCGACGCGCGCTGGTATGTGCTGCCCACCTACTACCGGCAGAACTTCAACGACGGCAACCACCGCGACGGCGGCAGCCTGCGCGTGCTGCTGAGTCCCTACGACATCGCGGACACCCGTATGGCGATCGGCGGCGAGTTCTCTGCGCGCATCTTCCACAGCAACCAACCCAGCCACGGCGTGTATTTCAATCCCGCCAACTACCGCACTGCTCAGTTCGGACTGGTCGGCGTGTACAGCATCAATCCCGAATGGAAGCTGCGTGCCTTGGCCGCCGTCGGCCGTCAGGTCATCGATGGCGCAGGCGCCAGCGTCTACACCATCGGCGTCTCGCTCAACGGCCGCCTGCCCGGCAACGGCCGGCTGGAACTGCAACTCGGCCGCAGCTCCGCTGCCTCCGCCAGCAACGGCGGCTCCGGCTACTGGAACAACAGCGTGAACCTCGTCGTGCGCTACCCACTCTGAGGTCGGTTCGGAATCTCCGATTCTTTATCGATTTGCTCGTTCCTCTGCGCGCGAGGGTGAGCTTTTGGTGTTGGGTTGTCGCGAACACCCCCCTCAACACCTTCCGACGTAGAGCCTTTGAACAGGCTCTACATGTTCAGCGGCCACCAGCCACGCCCCAATTGCGCATAACGATCCGCCGCACGCTCAAACGGATTGCGCACACTTACGCCGCCGCACAAGGCATACAGCGGCAGAAACAACGGCCCCAGCACCATGTACTGATAGACATGCGCGCGCTCGTGGTCCGCCAGGGAAACCGGCAGCTCCCTGCATCGCCCTGCGCGATGCGCATACGTCAGGCACGGCGTATCCAGCTCATTGCCCGTGTAAAGAATCACATTCCCCAGCGTCAGCGCACCGCCACCATCTCCACGCCACGGCACATGCCGGAACACCAGCGCCAGATCGCGCGGCCGCCACTGCGGGCGCGCACCGAACGCCATGCACACCAGCCCCGCAACCAACCCCAGAAAACTGTTCGGCAACGTCCAGCAGATACCCGCCGCACGCAACAGGCGCATCAACACGGAAACCTTGCGCACGCCGCCAAGCTCGTCGCTCATCACCGGACTCCCACGCATACCCGCGCCTTGTTTCCCGTCGCCGCCAGCACCATCTGATGCGGCATCGAGCTTTCGCTGTCGGAGTCTGCCATGACCACCCCGCTGAGTGTCCCCTGCCCCCACTGCGGCGCACTCAACCGCGTCCCCGCCGAACGCCTCGGCGAACAACCCGTCTGCGGCCGTTGCAAACAACACCTGTTCCAAGGCCACCCCATCGACCTCACCGCCACCAACTTCGACACCATCGCCGGTCGCGGCGACCTGCCCGTCCTCATCGACTTCTGGGCCACCTGGTGCGGCCCCTGCCAAAGCTTCGCCCCCACCTTCACCCACGCCGCCCGCACCATGGAACCCAGACTGCGCTTCGCCAAAGTCGACACCGACGCACAACCCACACTGGCACAGCGATTCGCCATACGCAGCATCCCGACCTTGCTGTTGCTGCGCGGTGGAAAGGAAATCGCACGGCAAGCGGGGGCACTTAGCGCGGGGCAGTTGCGGCAGTTTGTTGATAGTGCTTTGCGTTGAAGAACTCCCGTGCGCAGATCAGCGCCTCCCGCAAACACCTAGCTCAGAACGCTAAGTAGCAACGCCATCCCGAGCACCCACCCCTCACCCCAACCCTCTCCCCAGAGGGGAGAGGGAGCCGTTGCTCCGAAAGGCGATGCGAAGCGAGCCCGTAACCGGGTCCCCTGTGGAGCGGTGAGGGTTGGACGATCAGGCCCCGAAGGGGGCATCGACAGGACGTCGATGCCTTTTCGACACGACAGGGACGTCGTGTCGAAAAGCCCGGCCAACCCTCACGGACCCGCAGGCGAAGCCGGAGGGCGCGCAAGAGGGGTGCCCTCTCTTTTGGTTACTTTTCTCTGGGCAAGCAGAGAAAAGTAACTCGGACCGCGGCAGCGGTTCGAAAGCCCGCCGCAGGCGGACCAGAACACTCAGACGCTAAAACCAAGCGACAACGCCACTGGATCCCTGCCTACGCAGGGATGACAACGTAGAAGCGATACAGCAAGAACCGAACTCTCTTGCAAAAAGAGAGGAAGAAAATCAGGAGCTGCAAGACAACATCGAACACCCCGCCTTCACCCTAGCCCACTCCGGCCTCCTCCCAGCAAACCGCTCCCTCCCCACCTGCTCCTCATAAGGCCTCCGCATCACATCCAGCAACTCATGGATGCCCGCGTAATCCCCCTGCTCCGCCCGATCGATCGCCTCCTGCGCCAGATAATTGCGCAGCACATAACGCGGATTCACCGCATGCATCCGCGCGCGCCGCGCCTCGGGCGAGAGCGGATCCTCGATCAGGCGTGCCGTATAGCGCGCCAGCCAACCCTCAAAATCCGCCTCCACTTTCCACACCTTCGCTTCGTCATAAAAGGCGTGGCGGAACGGATCGAGCGAAGGCGCATAGGGATCCACGTCGGAAAGCGCGCGGAAGAACAAGGTCATGTCCACCTCGCCTTCGTGCAGCAGCGTGTGCAGCGATTGCATCAGCGCGACATCTTCGTCGCGGCATTCCGCCAGGCCAAGCTTCGCCGCGGTCGCGAGCCGGTCGGCGGCGGCATAAGTCGCGGTGTAGCGATCCAGCCCGGCCTGCAAGGGCTCGACGCTGGTGAACAGCGGCGCCAGCGCGCCCGCCAGCCGGCTCAGATTCCACCAGGCCACGTTCGGCTGCTGACCGAAGCGGTAGCGGCGTCGGCCGGCGTCGGTGGTGTTGGGGGTCCAGTCGGGATCGAAGTCGTCGATCCAGCCATACGGGCCGTAGTCGATGGTGAGGCCGAGGATGGACATGTTGTCGGTGTTCATCACGCCGTGCACAAAGCCCACGCGCATCCAGTGCGCCACCATCACCGCCGTGCGTTCGCACACCTGGCCGAACCATTCGGCGTAAAGCGATTCACCCTCGCCATGCAGTTCGGGAAAGTCGCGGCGGATGGTGAAATCCACCAGCTGGCGCAGCAATGCGACATCGCCGCGCGAACCCGGCAACTCAAAATTGCCAAAGCGGATGAACGAAGGCGCTACACGGCACACGATGGCGCCGGGCTCGGCTTGCGGATGGCCGTCGTAGAACATGTCGCGCACGACCGTGTCGCCGGTCAGCACCAGGCTCAGCGCCCGCGTGGTCGGCACGCCAAGATGATGCATGGCCTCACTGCACAGAAATTCGCGGATGGACGAACGCAGCACGGCGCGGCCATCGGCACCACGCGAATACGGCGTAGGTCCGGCGCCCTTGAGCTGCAATTCCAGGCGCTGGCTTTCGTCGTTGACCAGTTCGCCCAGCGAGATCGCCCGCCCGTCGCCGAGCTGCCCCGCCCATACGCCGAACTGATGACCGCCGTAGTTGGCGGCCCAGGCCTCCATCCCCGGCAACAGCGCATTACCGCCGAACACCTGTGCAAATTCCGGCCGCGCCAGATCCGCTTCGCTCAAGCCCAGTTGCGCGGCCATTTCCGCCGACCAGGCGATCAGCTTCGGCGCGGCGACCGGCGTCGGCTCCACGAGCGAATACAGCGCGCCTTCCACCTGACGGATGCCGGCGCCCTGCACCGGGTCGCCGGGCAAGTCACGGATGAAAGCATTATCGAAACGGAGCTTGTGCATGGAACGGTGACATCCGAAAGCGCGCGGCGGCTTACCTATATCCGGCCGCTCATCGCCCTTCGCAAGGCTTACAGAATCCGGCGACACCAACCGTCAGTTGCGATGCCGGGAAAACGCAAGCGGAAGGCCCATGACCAGTGTCACACTTCACACATTTCCGCGAATTTCTGTTTACTATGGATTCACGGCTGCACAGGGGCAGCCGGGAGTAGAGACCATGCATATGCCTCTTGCCGATTCCGCCCTGGGGCGCGGAATGCAGCGGGTCGCAGGGATGCTCATCGCGAAAACGGGCCTGGACGCCAAACCCGCCAAGAACACCGAAACACACTTCCAGCTGGTTTCCTGGCGCGCCGGAGCTCGCTCCCGCCGCGAAGACGAACTGGCCCGATGCCGCGAGCAGCAGCACGAGCTCGCTTCCATCGAATCCTGAGCGTCGTCAGGCGCTGAAGATCTGCGCCACCTCGTCCGCCGACAAGGCCCGCCATTGACCGGCGGGCAGGTCGCCCAGCGTCAGTCCGCCGACCGATACCCGATGCAGCGCTTCGACGTGGTTGCCCACCGCGGCGAACATGCGTCGCACCTGGTGATAGCGGCCCTCAGTGATGGCAAGGCGCGCACGCCTCGGCTCGATCACCTCCAGCTGGGCCGGTGCCAGCGGCTCCTTCTCCGCCTCCAGCATCATGCTGCCGCTGGCGAACAGCGCGGCCTCATCGCCACGCAGATCCTGCGCCAGCACCGCCTCGTACACCTTGGTCACCTGGGCACGGGGCGAAATGATCCGGTGCAGGAGCGCACCATCGTCGGTGAACAACAGCAGACCCGACGTATCGCGGTCGAGCCGCCCTACCGTGGACAGCGCCGGATCGCGCATGCGGTAGCGCGGCGGCAGCAGGTCGTACACCACGCGGCCGGGATCCTTGCGCGAGCAAGTGGCACCAAGCGGCTTGTTCATTATCAGCGCCAGACCCATTGGTGGATCGAGCGGCTCGTCGTCGACGCGGATGTGTTCGTGCGGCACCTTGTCGTCGGCATATAGCACCTCACCGTCCGGGTCGGTGATGCGTCCTTCGCGGAACATCAGCGCCACGTCCTTGCGGCTGCCATAACCGAGATTGGCGATCAGCTTGACCAGTTTCATGCGCGCACGCCTCGAGCTTCGATCACTTTGAATCCTTCTTGCGTCACTACCGTGCGCACATCGTTGAATCGCGACGCCAGGGTCGCTTCGTAAGGCAGATGCCGGTTGGCGACCAGCCACAGGCGGCCATGCGGCAACAGCGCGTCGGCCGCGGTCTGGATAAAGGCGCGACCCAGCGCCGGCAGATCCTCACGCCCCTGATGGAACGGCGGATTGCTGACGATGGCGTCGTAGCGCTGCGGCAGACCGGTAGCGACATCGTGCCAATGCACCGCCACCGGAAGCTCGCGCCCGCAGGCGCGCTGCGCCTCCGCAAGGTTAATGCGCGCTGGCTCCAATGCGCGCGACTCCGCCTCATAGAGATCGAGCGACTCGACCTTGGGACAGCGCGCCAGCACCTGCGCGGAGAGATAACCGTAGCCCGCGCCGAGATCCGCCACGCGACCGTGCAGATCGGCCGGCAGATGCGCGGCCAGCAACGCGGAAGCCACGTCCACCCGATCCCAGGCAAACAAGCCAGGCCGGCTGGCGTAACCGGCCGGGTTGGCGCGCGGCTCATCCAGCGCCAGCCATTCGTCGAGCAGAGACGCATCGACGCGCTCATCCAGCGGCGCGCTCCAGAACACACGGCATTTGTGTTTGGACAGATGCGCCAGCGGACCGGCCAGCCGGGCCAGATCGCCCTCGCCCGACTTCGCGCCTTCCGCGTTGGGAATGCAGGCCAGCACGATGCCACCGGGTTGCGCGTGCCGCACCGCGCGCGCGAACAAGGCGCGTGCCTCGTCGCGCTGGCGCGGCGGCAATACCAGCACCAGCGCAAAGTGCTCTTGCACCGAGGGCTCGGCGACCTGCAGGCCACTGCGCAGCAAGGCATCGGCGAACGGCTTGAAGCTCTGCTCGCATACCCAGCCCGGCCGCGCCATTTCGCGCAGGCGAAAGCCATCCCGTGCGCGCAGAAACAACACGCGGCCGTCCGCCGGCAGCATCAGCGCACCGGTAGCGAATGGAACGAACAAAGCCTCCAGTGCCGTATCGGCGGAGGACAACGCGGCAGCAGTCACTCGCCGACCTTATTGAAGGGAAATCAGCACCATTTTACGCGGCTTGCGCTACTGTCGCGCCATGCGACCCGGAGGTAGTCCCGTGGGACGGCGATCTCCTGCCCTGCCCGTGGCCCTGTTCGCGCTGGCCGGCGCACTGGCCGGATGCGAATCGGGCCACCCATCGACCCATACCGCGCCTGCCGCGGCGCCGCCCGGCTTTGCCGGCGAATACATCCACAACGCCAAACATCTGCTGATCGCGCATCGCACCGACGGTTACTGGCTGCATATCGAAAGCAAGGACTCCTGCGAATTCGAAGGCCCAGCTCTGCTGATCGGCGAGCAACTGCAGGTATCGCTGCAGGACTGGAAAGCCGGCGCCCTACTCACCGTGCGCCGTGCCGCCAAGGGCAGTGTCGATGTACTGAGCGAACAGGAAGACGACCGCTTCAGCCTCAGCTACTTCTGCCATGGCGGCGAGACGCTATCGGGCAACTATCAACGGGTGCCCGCGCCCAAGGCTCCCCGCTGACGATCAGGCTTTTGCCGCTGCCGCGATCAGCGTCTCGCCACGGACAACGCCTTTCAGGGTTCGCAGCAACAGCGCAACGATCACCACCGTCGCGAAAGCCAGCAGGCCCATCGCGATGAACCGACTCGGCGGCGACGGCATCGCATCAGCGAATCGCAAGGCCGCCGCCGCGCTGGCCGCCAGCGGAAAACTCACAGCCCACCATGACAACTGGAACGGCTGCTTGCGTGCCATGACCGGTAAACGCCCCAGCACGACTGCCAGCACGAACAGCGTCAGATAGAACAGTGCGCGAGCAAACGCATCCACCTGCCCCATCACGGCGACATACGCTGAAAACCCCACTGCGAACGGCGCGACCAGAATCAGCAACGTCGGTTGCAGTACCGGCGGCAGCGATTCCTGGAACACCAGTCGCGAAAAGACCAAGGCAAATAGCGGCACTGCGAAAAACAACCCGACAGCCAGCGCGAACAACATCGATTCGTGCCATGCCGGCACACCAAGCAAAGGATAGGCAAGCGGGATATCGAGCAGCCCCACCACAGGGATGATCCAGGCCGGAGTCGCATGCACCAGTTCCTGCCGTGCACCGATCCAGCGTTGCACACTGAACCAGGCGAAAGCCGTCATCCCGAATGCACCAGTCACCCACAGCGCACGCGCCATCAACAGCCATGGCGAAGGCAGTAGCATCGGCAACAGCAGCAGGCTGATCCAGAACGTCCCAAGAAAACTGCCGGTCACCGGATGCCGCAATTCAGCCATCCATACGTCCGACTCGTGCAGGACGCGCCGCGCCTGCAACACCACCAACATGCCGAACACCAGCCAGGCCAGCATCGCAAGCGCGTCGCCTATCCAGCCGGGCGCACCCTCATGCCGTGCCGCCAGACGCCACGCCAGCGCGAGGCCGCTGAGCCCCATCACCGCACCGAACAGACTGATCGGCCAAGCCGTCACCGCCGCGCCCGAGGGGCGCGGGAAAACCGACGAGTTATCCATGGGAGAAAGGACCCGAGAGGAAAGAGCTACGTGCCCTGTAGGAGCGCACCCTGTGCGCGACCGCTCTTGCATGAGCGATGTCGATAACCCCGGTCGCGCACAGGGTGCGCTCCTACAGGCAAGCTTGATGGAGGTGAATCAGCCGGCGCTGTGCGCGCTGACGGCATCCATCACACGCGCCGAATACACCAACGCCGCACCCGCATTCAAGGCAATCGCCACGCCTAGCGCCTCGGCGATCTCTTCGCGGCTGGCGCCATTCTTCAGTGCCTGTGCGGCATGCACGGTGATACAGCCATCGCAACGCGTGGTCACCGCCACAGCGAGCGCGATCAGTTCGTGTGTCTTGGCGTCGAGGTGACCGGTTTTTTGGCCGGCGTTAGACAGCGTCTGGTAGCCGGCCACGGTGTCGGGGCTCAGCTTGCCGATCTCGCCGATACGGCCCAGCAGTTCTTTGCGATAAGCAACCCAATCGAGCATGACGCATCTCCTTCAAGAGAGGCGGGCAACGTGTCCGCCGTGATGCGTAGTGTTGCTCTGTCCGGTTTTACGACGAATACTCCATCCGCTCTATTTCTAGCGCGATCGTCTCATGGATGCTTTGAGTCGCCTGATCCAGCTCGCCCGCCTGCAAGGCAGTCTCGACCTGCGCTGCCAGTTTGCCGGCGCCTTCGCGGTAGACCACGCGCCGGCGGCACCGGGCGTGGCGCTGTTCCATCTGGTACTGGACGGACATTGCACCGTCGAACCGGCCGGCGAAGCGCCACTGTCGCTGGCGGCCGGCGATCTGGTGCTGTTCCCGCGCGGCGCCGCGCACTGGGTGCGTGGCAGTAACAACGGCACGCCGCCCGCACCGATCCGGCTCGAGCACGACGGCATGCTGCCGCTGCGGCGCAATACCGACGACACCGCGGAACTCGATCTGCTGTGCGGCCGCTTTGAGTACGCACCGAACTCCGCCTCGCTACTGCTGGCTGGACTACCTGCGACCTTGCGCGTGTCGCTGCACGAGACCGGTGTAGCGGCGAGCCTGCGCGCGCTGGTTGAGCTGATGCGTACCGAAGCGAGCCAGCGCCAGGCGGGCGCACTGGCGATCGTCACCGCGCTGACCCATGCCTTGTTCGCCATGGCACTGCGCAGTTACAGCAGCGGCACCCAGCAAAGCAGCCTGCTCGCCTTGCTGGCAGAGCCGCGGCTAGGCGCCGCCGTGCAGGCGATGCTGGCCGACCCCGCGCGCGCATGGACGCTGGAGGATCTCGGCCGCGTCGCCGCGATGTCCCGCGCCAGCTTCGCGCGCCACTTCAGCGAGCGCGCCGGCATGACGCCGTGGGAATGCCTGACCCGCCTGCGCATGCAGATCGCCAGCGACCTGCTGATGCAGACACGGCGCCGTACTGGCGATATCGGGCAGGACGTGGGCTATCAGTCCGAGGCGGCGTTCGGCAAAGCCTTCCGTCAGTACAGCGGGATGACCCCGGCCCGTTTCCGCCGGTTGAACGCGGAACCTGTCGACAGTCACTAGACGACTGGTCTAATAGTCGCTAAGGTGCCGCCCCATGAACGCGACCGCCCCCACCTCCGACGTCCGCCAACACATCCTGGACGTGGCCCACCCGCTGATGCTCCGCAAGGGTTTCACCGCCGTGGGGCTGTCCGAAATACTGGCTGCGGCGCAGGTACCGAAGGGTTCGTTCTATCACTACTTCGGCTCCAAGGAAGCCTTCGGCGAGGCCATGCTCGATGCCTATTTCGCCGGCTACCTGGCACGCGTGGACGTGCTGCTGGCGGCCCCCGGCACGGCCGCGCAGGCACTGCTGCGTTTCTTCGATGACTGGCTCGACTCGCAGACCGGAGACGAGGCGCAAAGCCGCTGCCTGGCAGTGAAACTCGGCGCGGAAGTCAGCGACCTGTCGGAAAGCATGCGTATGGCACTGGCTCGCGGCACCCGCAGCGTGGCCGAGCGCCTTATGCGATGCGTCGAAGCCTGCAAGGCCGACGGCTCGCTGCCGGCCGAAACCGACGCGCCCATGCTCGCGCTGACGCTCTACCAAAGCTGGTTCGGCGCCAGCCTGCTGGCCAAGATCAGCCGCGACCGCGCGCCGCTGGATATCGCCATGGCCAGTACGCGGCAGCAGCTCGGCCTGCCGAAACACACCTGAGGCGGGACGACCGATACGTTCCCGCCTTTTTTGCACCCACCAACTAGACGACTGGTCTAATCCCGATTTCGCAGCACCCCACACCCACCCACAGGAGCAAACCGATGTCAGCAAGGGATAACGTCAATCGCCGTGTCGTACTCGCCACCCGGCCACGCGGCGTGCCGACGCCACAAGACTTCCGCCTCGACCAGACCGCTGTTCCAGCGCCGAACGAAGGCCAAGTCCTGCTGCGCACGCTGTACTTGTCGCTCGACCCGTACATGCGCAACCTGATGGATGAAGCCGGCACCAGTTACGCGCCACCGGTGCCCGTGGGTGCGCCCATCGTGGGCGGTACGGTCAGTCGCGTCGTCGCTTCCCGGCATCCGCAATTCCGCGATGGCGATCTCGTGCTCGGCAACGCCGGCTGGCAGGACTACGCGCTGTCGGACGGCAAGGATCTGATTCCCCTCGGCGAGATGGCGCGACCCTCGCTGGCCTTGAGCGGACTCGGCATGACCGCGTTTACCGCCTACGTCGGCCTGCTCGACATCGGCCAACCCAAGCCCGGCGAAACCGTGGTCGTGGCCGCCGCCACTGGCGCGGTCGGCGCCGTAGTCGGGCAGATCGCCAAGCTTAAGGGCGCGCGCGTGGTCGGCATCGCCGGTGGCGCCGACAAGTGCCGCTACGCGGTCGAAGAACTCGGCTTCGATGCCTGCCTGGACCGCCGCGATCCGCAGCTGGCCGAACATCTCGCCGCTGCCTGCCCGAACGGTATCGACGTCTATTTCGAGAACGTCGGCGGCGCCGTGTTCGACGCGGTACTGCCGCTGCTCAACAACGGCGCGCGTGTGCCGGTATGCGGCGTGATCGCCCACTACAACGAAGACGACCTGCCTGCGGGCCCGGACCGTCTGCCGAAGACCGTGACGACGCTGCTGCAGAAACGCATCCGCATGGAAGGCTTCATCATCCTCGACCACTATGGCAACCGCTTCGACGATTTCCGCCGCGACATGAGCGAGTGGATCGCCAGCGGTCGCGTGAAGCTGCGTGAGGATGTGGTCGATGGTCTTGAGAACGCACCGGACGCGTTCATTGGCCTGCTCGAAGGCCGCAACTTCGGCAAAGTCGTGGTGCGCCTTACCGACGCCTGATGGACTCTGACCGGGGAGCGGACTGCCGTTCCCCGGTCGACGCTTTACATCGAAACGTGCAAGCGCAAGCCGCTTTCGAAAGATCGCTGCAGGCCACTGAGCGGATCGGTGAACGACAGCGACTGCGCCAGCAACTGTAGCGGCTTCTCGTAATCGTCCGCGGCAAGCTCGGCGAGCTCCGGATAAAACCCGTCATTGAGGATCGGCGCGCCGAGCGCCGCCATATGCACGCGAAGCTGGTGCTTGCGTCCGGTGACCGGTTGTAGCGCATAGCACCAGTAATTGTCGAAGCGCTCGTACACATTGATGCGGCTTTCGCTGTTCGCTTCGCCCGGCGCTTCGCTCATGCGGAAGAACGGTTCGCCAGTGACGATGCGCGAGTGTCGCACCAGCGGAAAATCCATGGCCGGCAACGCCGGTGCGAGGGCGAGGTAGCGCTTCTCGATACGCCGCTCGCGAAACAACGAGTGATAAGCCGAGCGGCTCGCTTTATTGGCGGAAAACAAGACCACACCCGCAGTGGCGCGATCAATCCGGTGCAATGGCACCAGATCCGGATTACCAAGGCGCTGGATCAACCGATGCAGCAGGGTTTCCTGTACGAAACCTCCGGCCGGTGTGACCGGGAGAAAATGCGGCTTGTCAGCTACGACCAGATGCTCGTCGACATGCAGCAAGTGTTCGCGGAACGGGATGGGTGTTTCATCCGCCACTTCGCGGTAGTAGCGCACGCACAGGCCGACGCGATAAGGCGTTTGTGGGTCGAGCGCGTGGCCGTCGGCGTTGAGTACGCGGCCGCGCGCCATGCGGTCCAGCCATTGTTCGCGGGGGATGGTGGTGAAGTGGGCGCAGAGGCAGTCCAGGACGGTGGTCCAGGGGCCAGGGGGGAGATGGAGGGTGCTGGGGGCGGCGTTGGTCATTGAGGGGGATTTTAGAGCTCGCGCGAATGCTCTCTACGCAGCGTGTAATCCCTCTCCCTCCGGGAAAGGGGTTCGACCCTTGCGATATCCCGTCCTACTCGTCATTCCGGCGCAGGCCAGAAGCGCTTCACAACAGCGAAGCTGGTCATCCAGTGGCGTTATCGCTCGGTTGT
Source organism: Dyella koreensis (assembly GCF_044904565.1). NCBI lineage: Bacteria > Pseudomonadati > Pseudomonadota > Gammaproteobacteria > Lysobacterales > Rhodanobacteraceae > Dyella > Dyella koreensis. Next base: position 1,224,173 of record NZ_JADIKD010000012.1, read on the forward strand.
CGCGTCTGCGTGCCCTGGCCGCTTATGCAGCGGGCATTTCGGACGCCTGCCGGCGCCCGAGTCACTTTCTCTTTGCTGGCCCAAAGAGAAAGTAACCAAAGAGAAATGGCCTGAAGAGCAGGTGGCGCACTTCATAGCTCCGCCTTTTCCAGTGTCAGACCTCGGGATGGATTTCTTTGCAGCGCCTCGCTTCTGCCCCCTCCCCTGCTCGCAGGGGAGGGTTGGGGAGGGGTGAGTACTTGAGATCGCATTGCTAATACAAACACGCCTCTCCCTCCACCCAATAAAGACAACATCCACATCCGCACAACATCTATCGGCGCAATGTGATGGCGCAAGCATGCGGGAGACGGTGTGATGTCGCGAAGCATGTGGGTTCTGTGGAGCGCCCTGTTTGGCCTGGCGTTGGGCGTTGCTGCGCTGGCTCAGCCTGTGCCTGAAAGAAGTTCGCCGTTTGTGGCGCGTATTGAGCTGGATGGTGCGATCGGCCCGGCGTCGGCGGAGTATTTCGACGACGCGATGCAACGCGCTACGCGCGAAGGTGCGGTGGCGGTGGTGTTGCGGCTGGATACGCCGGGCGGACTGGCGGAGTCGATGCGCCAGATCGTGAGCGGCATTCTTGCTTCGAGGTTGCCGGTGCTTGGTTATGTGGCTCCGGATGGTGCGCGTGCCGCATCCGCGGGTACATACATTCTCTACGCCTGCCACGTTGCGGCGATGGCGCCGGCGACGCATCTGGGCGCGGCGACACCGGTGAGTCTGGGTGGCAGTACGCCGATGCCATCGCCGCTGGGCGCGCCCGCGCCAGCGGGAAGTGCGGAGAAGCCTGCCGCCGGCAATGACGCCACGCACGATGCGGAGGCGAACAAGGTGCTCAACGATGCCATCGCGTATATCCGCTCGCTTGCGCAACTGCGCGGTCGCGATGCGGTGTGGGCCGAGCAGGCGGTGCGCGGTGCCGCCACACTTACGGCCGACGAAGCGGTGGCGAAACATGTGGTCGATTTTGTCGCTGCCGACGCCAGCGCACTGCTGGTGCAGGCCAGCGGCCGCAAGGTGCGGGTCGCCGGACAAGTGCAGACGCTGCAACTCACCGGTTTGCCGTTGCGCGACTACGCGCCGAACTGGCGCACACGCTTCCTCGGCATCATCACCAACCCCACCATCGCTTACGTACTCCTGCTGGCCGGCATCTACGGATTGATCCTCGAAGCCTTCCATCCCGGCGCGTGGTTGCCCGGCGTCGTCGGCGGCATCTGCCTGCTGATCGGCCTTTACGCCCTGCAATTGCTGCCGGTGAATTACGCCGGACTGGCCTTGATGGCGCTCGGCGTCGCCCTGCTGCTTACGGAAGCGCTTACGCCGACGGTCGGCGCAGTTGGCGTGGGCGGTGTGATCGCCTTCGTGCTCGGCTCGATCATGCTGTTCAACACCGGCGTACCGGGTTATGCGGTGAACCTTGGCGTGATCGCCGGCATCGCCTTCTGCGCCATCGCCCTGCTCGCCCTGATCCTGCGCCTGGTGATGCGCGCGCGCCGCACGCGTCCTTTCAGCGGCGACGAACAAGTCCTGCAAGCCACCGGCGAACTGCTGCAAGCCGTGCAGCCCGACAGCGAGAGCTGGGCGCTGGTCGGCGGCGAACGCTGGCGCGTGCATTGCGAAACCGCCCTACCCGCCGGCGCACGCGTCCGCGTGCTGCGCCGCGAAGGCCTGCAACTCTGGGTAGCCCCTCTTTAGGTGAACGTTATGGAGATTCCCATGTTCGGATTCGCTGGTGTCGTGGTGGTGCTCGCCGCCGCCCTGCTCTTCATGTCGATCAAGGTGCTGCCGGAATATCAACGCGGCGTAGTGCTTACGCTTGGCCGCTACACCGGCACCAAAGGCCCCGGCCTGGTGATCCTGGTGCCGGTCGTGCAACGCATGATGCGCGTCGACTTGCGCGTAACCGTGATGGACGTACCGCCACAGGACGTGATCTCGCGCGACAACGTCTCCGTGCGCGTCAACGCGGTGGTGTACTTCCGCGTCGTCGAACCCGACAAAGCCACCTTGAAAGTCGCCGACTTCCTGCAAGCCACCAGCCAGCTCGCCCAGACCCGCCTGCGCTCCGTCCTCGGCCAACACGAACTGGACGAAATCCTCTCCCAGCGCGACTCCATCAACCGCATCCTGCAAACCATCCTCGACGAAGCCACCGACGCCTGGGGCATCAAAGTCAGCAACGTCGAACTGAAAGACGTCGACCTCAACGAAACCATGGTCCGCGCCATCGCCCGCCAGGCCGAAGCCGAACGCGTCCGCCGCGCCAAAGTGATCCACGCCGAAGGCGAACACCAGGCCGCCGAAAAACTCCGCGACGCCGCCGCCACCCTGTCGCAACAGCCACAAGCACTACAGCTGCGCTACCTGCAAACCCTGGCCGACATGTCCAGCAGCGGCAACGCCTCCACCATCGTATTTCCGCTACCGCTGGACATGATCCGACCGTTGCTGGATGGACTGGCGAAGACACCACCGGCGGGGTGAATCACCACCAGGTAGCAGCGCTGTTCCGAGCACCCACCCCTCACCCCAACCCTCTCCCCGGAGGGGAGAGGGAGCTGTTGCTCCAAAAGGCGATGCGAAGCGAGCCCGTAACCGGGTCCCCTGTGGAGCGGTGAGGGTTGGACGATCAGGCCCCGAAGGGGGCGGCGGCATGGATGCCGACGCCTTTTCGACAGGACAAGGATGTCCTGTCGAAAAGCCCGGCCAACCCTCACGAACCCGCAGGCGAAGCCGGAGGGCGCGTAAGAGGGGTGCCCTCTCTTTTGGTTACTTTTCTCTGGGCAAGCAGAGAAAAGTAACTCGGACCGCGGCAGCGGTTCGAAAGCCCGCCGCAGGCGGACCCGGTCGCGACAACGCGAACATCGAAACGCTTCACTACTGGATCCCTGCCTACGCAGGGATGACGAAATAGGCGGGAATGTCACAAGGGCCGAACTCTCACTCCCCAAAAGGAAGCGGGGACAAAGCCCCACCTGCCCTACAATAAGCGGCTACCTCAACCAGGCGGCCCCATGGCCCTCAACGCCACCATCTACAAAGCCGAACTCCAAATCAGCGACATGGACCGGCACTACTACGCCACCCATGCCCTCACCCTCGCCCGGCACCCCTCCGAAACCGAAGAGCGCCTGATGGTGCGCCTGCTCGCTTTCGCCCTGCATGCCGACGAGCGCCTGGAATTCGGCAAGGGCCTCAGCACCGACGACGAACCCGATCTGTGGCGCAAGGCCTACACCGGCGAGATCGAGCAATGGATCGAGCTGGGCCAACCCGACGAGGCGCGCATCCGCAAAGCCTGCGGCCGCGCGCAGCAAGTGGTGGTGATCAACTACGGCGGACGCACCGCCGATATCTGGTGGGACAAGACCGGCTCCACGCTGGCGCGCCACAGCAACCTCACCGTCATCGACATTCCCGCCGCCACGGTCGAAGCGCTGCTTGAACTCACGCAGCGCGGCATGCGCCTGCAATGCCTGATCCAGGACGCGCAGCTGCAGATGATGAGCGACACCACCGCGGTGTCGATCGAACCCACGCGCCGCATGGGCAACGCCTGAACCATGGTTGCCGATACCGCATCCGGGCTGGTCATCATCGGCGGCGGTCCCGCCGGCTTGATGGCGGCCGAGAGCGCTCGCGCGGCGGGTGTCGACGTGGACGTCTGCGAAGGCAAAGGTTCGGTCGGACGTAAATTCCTGCTCGCCGGCAAAGGCGGCATGAACCTCACGCACGGCGAAGCCAAAGCGGAGTTCGTGCAGCGTTACGGGGCACGCGCCAAAGACATCGGCCGCTGGCTGGAAACCTTCGACGCGGACGACTTGCGCGCATGGGCGCGCGGCCTCGGCGTGGAGACCTTCGTCGGCAGTTCCGGCCGCGTGTTTCCCAGCGATCTCAAGGCGGCACCGCTATTGCGCGGCTGGGTGCATCGTCTGCGCGAAAACGGCGTGCGCTTCCATGTGCATCACCGCTGGCTAGGCTGGGATCAACACGGCGCACTGCGCTTCGACACACCTGCCGGCGAACGGGTCGTGCAGGCGGGCGCCACCGTGCTGGCACTGGGCGGCGGCAGCTGGCCGCAGCTGGGTTCGGATGGCACGTGGCAGCCGTGGCTGGCGGCGCGCGGCGTGGATGTGGCGCCGTTGCAGCCGTCCAATTGCGGCTTCGATATCGGCTGGAGCGAGCTGCTCGCCACTCGCCATGCCGGCGCACCACTGAAGCCGGTGGTGGCGCACTGGCGCGATGCGCAGGGCCAGGGCCATCAGCGCCAGGGCGAATGCGTGATCACCGAAACCGGGATCGAGGGCAGCCTGATTTATGCGCTCTCCGCCACCTTGCGCGACGCCATCGCCAGGCACGGACACACCACCCTGCAACTGGATCTGGCACCCGACCGCACGCTGGAACGCCTCCAGCGCGACCTCGCCAAGCCGCGTGGCAGCCGCTCGCTCAGCGAGCATCTGCGGCGGCAGGCGGGAATCGTCGGCGTCAAAGCGGCGTTGCTGCGCGAGGTGTTGAAGACGGAACAGCTCAACGACAGCACCGTGCTTGCCAACACCATCAAGCGCCTGCCCCTGCATCTCAAACAGCCGCGGCCGATCGCCGAGGCGATCAGCAGCAGCGGTGGCGTGCGACTGGAAGCGATGAACGACGCACTGATGCTCAACGACCTGCCCGGCGTGTTCTGCGCGGGCGAAATGCTGGATTGGGAAGCGCCGACCGGCGGCTACCTGCTCACCGCCTGTTACGCCAGCGGACGCATCGCAGGGCAAGGCGCCGCGGCTTGGTTGAAGCGCTAACGTTGCTGTAGGAGCGCACCCTGTGCGCGATCAGCCCGTAGGGCTGTGCTCATCTTCAATAAGCGGCCCTGCTAATGCAGGGCTTTCGCGCACAGGGTGCGCTCCTACATTTTTCGGGCCGTCTACGACTTACTTGAGGTTGCTCTTGCTGGTGTCGATGTCGGCCTGCACCTTGCCGGCCATTTCCTTCGACGCACCATCGAGCAGCGCCACGAACAACTTGGCGTAGTCGGTCTGTGCGGATACCGGCGCGGACGGCTGCGAACGCAGCTCGCTGCGCGTCACGAAGCCGCGCGCATTGGTGGTGCAGCGCATGGAGATATCCAGCGTCGCAGTGCTCGGCGCGTCGTCTTCGTGCTTCACGCGCATATCCGTCTTCACGCGCTCGCAAGTCACGGTGAGATTGGAGATATAAGCCGGCTGCAAGGCCAGGCGCAGCTGCGCCTGCAGCACGTCGGACACCGGACGCGACGGCGTCAGGATCATCTTCTGGTCCAGCCCGCGCACCAACAGGTCACCCTGCGTCGGCTCCACACTGATCCACGGTGCCGAGACCGGCACCACCAGCGCGTCCAGCGGCACCGTCTCGCGCGTCTTCTGGCTTCCACAGGCGCATAGCGCCAGGGTCAGCGCCCCTATCGTCAGCACTTGCTTGAACATGGTTTCCCCCCATGACAAAGCGTTGGACTGTACAGGCGCCCCGCAGGGGGATCAACGCTGAAAGGCGGCCATTGTGTGCTTGTTCGCAACATCCGCCCGCTTCGGCCCCGGCACACGTCGCAACGGCGCACTCATGGCAGGATGCGGGAGCTGCCGCTTCAGATCGAGTCTTGTCGTATGTGTTTTCGCTTCTGGCTGGTCCTTTCCCTTCTCGTCGCCTCCGGCACCGCCACCGCGCAATGGCCAGGCCACCCGGAAGAGCGCCTCAGCGTGCAGGAAAATACGCCAGCGATCGGTGTCTCCGAGCTCCAGCTCAAGGCTCCTGGCGTGTCGCCGCAACCGATGCATATCAGCGTCTATCTGCCGCCCGGCTATGCCGCGCACCCAGGCCGCCACTACCCGGTGCTGTATGCCAACGACGGACAGGACATGGGCGCGGTCGGCCTGTCCAGCACGCTGGCGGCGTTGTACCGGGACCGCCTGATCGAACCTATCATTGTGGTGGCGGTCGACATGCCGCCCGACCGCGCGGGCGCTTATGGTCTTTCCGACCGCAAGCAGGCGCGCAGCGTGGTCGGCGATTCGCGCATCGGCCCGATCGGCACGCACGCGCAGGACTACACGCAATGGTTCGTCACGCGGCTGGTACCCGCTGTCGATGCGCGCTTCCGCACCCAGCGCACCCCCGAAGGCCGCGCCGTGCTCGGCTGGTCGCTGGGCGGGCTGCATGCTTTCAACCTGGCCTGGCAGTATCCGGAACTATTCGGGCGCGTCGGCGCCTTCTCGCCGTCGTTCTGGCTGGCCAAGGATCGCAGCGACGGCCTCAGCATCGATCGCACGCGGTTCGCCCTGCACATGGTGGATGCGAGCCGCAGGCGCCCGTCACTCAAGCTGTGGTTCTCGGTGGGCAGCGCGGAAGAAACCGACGACCGCGACCATGACGGCGTGATCGATGCGATCGGCGATGTGCGCGACCTGATCGAGGGCTATCGCATCCCCGGCGGCGGCCAGCTGCGCGGCCTGCGCCAACTGGGTTATCGGGTGGACATGGATTACGCACAACACCCTTCGCGTCAGGCGGATGTGGCCTTCTATCTGCTGGACGAAGGCAAACACAACCAGGCGTCGTGGGCGATGGTGCTGCCGCCGTTCCTGCAGTGGGCGTACGGCAGCAAGAGCGCCAGTCACTACGCCGTGCGGTAGTTGTCCACTTCGCGGTAACGCCGCGCGTACGCGCCGAAGGCCAGCGCCGCCAGCAATGCGAATGCGGCGAAGAAGAACATCTGGAAGGCCGTCACGCTGAGCCCGGTCACCGCGATATGCCCGGTCACCACCTCACTGCGCACGGCGGCATTGGCCATCAGCACCCACAGATTGCCGATGGTGGTGGTGAGGTTCCAGAAACTCATCACCACCCCCTTCATCGACGCCGGCGCCTGGCTATAGGCGAACTCCAGGCCCGTGGCGGAGACCAGCACTTCGCCGAAGGTAAGCAGCGCGTACGGCGCGACCTGCCACACGATCGACAGCGCATCGCCGCCATCGATCACCAACTGATAGCCGCCCACCACTATCCACGCCAAGCCACTGAACGCGATGCCCGCCGTCATGCGGCGCAACGCCGTGGGCTCGTAGCCGCGACGGCGCAGCAGCGGATACAACACCAGGTTGTTGAACGGGATCAACAACATCACCAGCAGCGGATTCAGCGCCTGCATCTGCGCCGGATGGAACCAGTCCGGCGCGCCCATCTCGTTCCCCTGCAGCACCCACGTCGACGCCTTCTGATCGAACAGCGAGAAGAACGGCGTGGTCAGCGCAAAGATCACCAGCACGCGCAGTACATTGCGCGCGCCATCCACCGCTACATCCGGATGCAGCCCGCGCGCACGCTCCATCTGCAACCACGCACCGCCACCCACACCACCGATCAACGCAACCAGCGCAAGACACGCGGCAATCACAAAACCCAACGCCGGCGACGACACCAGCGCGGCAACCGCCGCCAACACACCGACACCTGCCACCCATAAACCGGGCCGCCCCTGCCCTGCACGTTTCTCCAGCAACGCACTGCGCAACACCCGCGAAAATGCATCCGGATCCGGCGGCGACGGCGGCACCATCACGTACTGCTTGCGTCCCAGCCAGAACACCACCGTCGCCACCAACATCAGCGCACCGGGAATACCAAACGCCACCGCCGCGCCGAACTTCCGCAGAAAAATCGGCATCAACAACGAAGCGAAGAACGAACCGAAATTGATGATCCAGTAAAACGCATCGAACACCAGCTTCGCCCAATGCTTGTTCGACTGATCGAACTGATCGCCCACAAACGACGCCACCAACGGCTTGATCCCACCCGCCCCCAACGCAATCAACCCGAGCCCCACATAAAAACCCGTCGGGTGATGCTCGAACAACGCCAGACACAAATGCCCCAGGCAATACACCAGACTCATCCACAACACCGTCTGGTACTTGCCGAAAAACCGATCCGCCAGCCACCCGCCCAGCAGCGGAAAGAAATACACCCCGATCACGAAGGTATGAAACACATCCTTCGCCGCCCCCGGCCGCTCCGACTCCGGCAAATACATCAACAGCGACGTGATCAAAAACGGTGTGAGGATGTTGCGCATCCCATAAAACGAAAACCGCTCACACCCCTCATTACCGATGATGAAAGGAATCTGCCGCGGCAAACGACCGCGTTCGGTAGGCATGGCAGCGCTCATGGACGCTCCTGACAGACGAAACCATTGAGTTTGCCGCAAGTTCTTGCGGCAGCCAAACATAAGCCCTGCTCTAGCAACGTGATCCCGAGCACCCACCCCTCACCCCAACCCTCTCCCCGAAGGGGAGAGGGAGCTGCTCTTCTTTATTCTTGGAAAGGCGATGCGAAGCGAGCCCGTCACCGGGTCCCCTGTGGAGCGGTGAGGGTTGGACGATCAGGCCCCGAAGGGGGCGCAGGCAGGACGCCTGCGCCTTTTCGACACGACATGGATGTCGTGTCGAAAAGCCCGGCCAACCCTCACGAACCCGTAGGCGTAGCCGGAGGGCGCGTAAGAGGGGTGCCTTTTCTTTTGGTTACTTTTCTTTGGGCAAGCAAAGAAAAGTAACTCGGCTCGCGGCAGCGAGACGAAACCCCGCCGCAGGCGAACCCGTGCGAGACAACGCGACAACCGAGCGACAACGCCACTGGATTCCGGCCTTCGCCGGAATGACGAAGTAGATGGGGATGGCGCAAGGACCAACCCCTCACCCCGGCCCTCTCCCATAGGAGAGAGGGAGAAAAGCGCGCACTACTCCGCAGGAGTAAAGAAGCCCCATCAACGATGCGTCACAACACCCCTGATAAGCTCCCCCCACTCTCCACCCACCACCCAAAATGCGCCCCCTAAAACCCGCCATCCTCATCATCATCCTGGCCGTCGCCGCCCTCCTCTGGAACCGGCACCCGACCTCACCGCCGCCCACCGGTGCGCCTACACCCGCAACCGCCTCCAACACGGCGCCAGCCACCGGGGCGCTCCCCAGCTTCCTCCCCCCGGAAGCCCGCGACATCGTTGAACGCATCCAGCGCGGCGGCCCCTTCGCCCACCGCCAGGACGGCACCGTCTTCGGCAACCGCGAAGGCCGCCTGCCCGCGCAGCCCAACGGCTACTACCACGAGTACACCGTGGAAACGCCCGGACTCAATTACCGCGGCGCGCGGCGCATCATCACGGGCGGTAATCCGCCGGTGATCTACTACTACACCGACGATCACTACCGCACTTTCCAAAGCTTCCAGGTGAACCGATGAGCGAGCACGACACCGAAATCGATCTGACCGATCCCTCCCGCGGCGGCGTGTTCTTCGTGGTCGAGGAAGATCTGGATCCCCTCGCCGCCTTGGCCGACAAGTCGATGTTCGTGGGCCGCACCAGCCTGAAGGACTGCCATGACAAGGAAGAATTGCTGCGCCGCCTGGCCGCGTCGTGGCAGTTGCCGGCGACGTTCGGCCAGAACTGGGATGCGCTGGCCGATTGCGTGCGCGACTTCGCCTGGCTGAAGGCGCAGGGCTACCTGTTGCTGTTCGATCACGCCAACGATTTGCGCAGCGCCAACGAGGAAGACTTCGATACCCTGCTCGATATCCTCGACGAGGCGGCCGAGGGCTGGCTGGATGACGACGTGCCGTTCTTCGCCTTCTTCGCGCTGCCGGAAAGCGCCTTTAACGAAACGGACGACTAAGCCGCATGCAAGAACTCGAATTTGAACTCGACCGCGACCACGTGGAACTCAACCAGTTGCTCAAGCTGGTGGGCCTGTGCGACAGCGGCGGCGCTGGCAAGGCCATCGTCGCCAGCGGCGCGGTGTATGTCGATGGGCAGCAGGAGCTGCGCAAGACCTGCAAGATTCACGCGGGCCAGGTGGTGCAACTGGACGACGTGACGATTCACGTCTTCGCCGCGGGCTGAGCGGCGTTTATTCCGGAAACGGCAGCGCGTCCAGGCGCTGATCCAGCTCGGGATGTTCCGGCAGGCGGATCGAGAACTCACGTTGCAGCACGTCGCGAATCTCCGCCACGTTCTGCAGCGTGCGCCGCACGGATTCGCCGCCGAGATGATGAATGACGAAGTCGCGGTTGCGCAGATTCAGGCGGCGGCCCGGGAGACTGCGCGCCACGACCAGCATGTGCAGGAAATGCGATTCCGGATAGGTCGATGTGTAGTGGTTGGCCACCACGTAGTCGACCGGATAGCGCGGCTGCAGGTCGAAGCGATAGAGCGTGCCCCAGGTGTCGCGCACCAGCGTCTGCATGCGCCAGACGCCATCGGCGTGCAACAGGCGATACGGCTCGTGCGCGCTCGGCTGCACGGTATCCGCTTCCAGCTTCAGGGCGCCGGTCAGTGTCTGGCCGCCAAAACCGACGTCCACCAGCCAGCTCTCACCCGCCAGATCCACGCGCAGCAGCATGTGGCTTTGTGCGGTGATCGCATCTTCGTCGCGTCCCCATAGCACCCGCGCGATCAAGCCAGTGACCTCATAGCCGATGGCGCTCAGCGCCGCGCGCAACAGATGGTTCTGCTCGAAGCAGTAGCCGCCGCGGCCGGCATGCACCAGTTTCCGCTCGATCGCCTCCAGCTCGATCACCACCGGCACGCGCAGCAGCGGGTCGAGGTTTTCGAAGGGAATGGCCGCGACGTGCGCGGCCACGAGCGCGCGCAGAGTCGCAAGATCCGGCTGCACTGGCGCCTGGTAGCCAATCCGGCGCAAATAGGCGGCAAGGTCGAAGCTGTAGGTCATGTCGGCATCGGGGAAGGATGTGGGCCGGCACGATAACACCGCATTTGCGGAACGAACGGTGCGGGAAGTAACCCTGCGAGCCTTGCCAGCGAATCAGCTGTGGAACATGCCACGTCCAGGAGCATTGCCATGACTGCCATCCGTCGCCGTTCCATTCACGCGCTCGCCAGCCTGTTGATCCTGGCCGGCACCAGCGCGTGCAGCCTGCCGACCGCCAGCGCGGCCAGCGCCCTGCCAGCACCCAAGGTAGACGTCCCCCTCGCCGCCACCCACAGCGAACAGGTCGCCGTACTGGCCGGTGGCTGCTTCTGGGGTGTGGAGTCTGTGTTCGAGCACGTCAAAGGCGTAAAGAAAGTCTGGTCGGGCTATGCCGGCGGCAACGCCGACACGGCGCACTACGATCTGGTCAGCGACGGCAACACCGGCCACGCCGAATCGGTGAAGATCCTGTACGACCCCGCGCAGGTCAGCTACGGCCAGTTGCTGCAAGTGTTCTTTTCGGTAGCCATGGATCCGACCCAGCTCAACCGTCAAGGCCCGGATGCCGGCACGCAGTACCGCTCCGTGGTGTTCTACGGCAACGATGAGCAGAAACGCATCGCCTCGGCATATATCGACCAGCTCACCCAGGCCAAGGCCTTCGCCGATCCCATCGTTACCCAGGTGGTACCGCTCAAGGCGTTCTATGTCGCCGAGGCGTACCACCAGGACTATGCGCGGCTACACCCCAACCAGCCGTACATCGTGTTCAACGACGCGCCGAAAGTAAGGAACCTGAAACAGCTGTTCCCGAACGTGTACAAGACCGAAGAATCCGTCGTCGACGTGCAGCTGCATTGATCACCGTAGGAGCCCACCCTGTGGGCGAAAGCCACGCGTAGCGTGGCCGCGGGTTGCTACAAGAGGCGGCCCTTATGGGCCGCTTTCGCCCACAGGGTGGGCTCCTACAACTGCTTCGGCGGCACCAGGCGCAGCCGGGATTGCGCGTGGCGGGGGCTAGGGCGCAGCAGGCGCTCGATGTCCTCGGCGGCCTGCGGGCGGGCATAGAAGAATCCCTGACCTTCCGCGCAACCCGCACGCAGCAGGAACTCGTGCTGCTCCTGCGTTTCGATACCCTCGGCGATGGGCCGCAGGCCAAGGCTGCGCGCGATGGCGAGCATGGCCTCGGTGATCGCCAGGTTGTTGGTATCGGCCGGCAGGCCGGAAATGAAGGAGCGATCGATCTTGAGGAAGGCAATCGCCGACAACTTGAGGTAGGCCAGCGAGGAATACCCCGTACCGAAATCGTCGATCGCCACACCGACACCCAACGCATGCAAGGCTTGCATGGTGCGGTCGGTCTGCTCGCCCAGGCGCAGGATCGCGCTCTCGGTGATTTCGACCAGCACGCGCTGGCCGGGCAATTTCTCGGCCTCCAGCGCGGCACTCAGCCTGTCGATGAAGGAGCGATGCCCGAAAGTGCTGGCGGAGACATTGACCGCCATGCGCAGCGACGGCAGCCGCTCGTTGTCCCAGCGCCGCAATTGCGCGCAGGCCTCGCGCATCACCCATTCGTCGATCTGGCGGATCAGGCCCAGGCTTTCCGCCATCGGAATGAACTCGTCCGGCAGCAGCAGGCCGCGGTCAGGGTGATGCCAGCGCAACAACGCTTCGACCGCCACGATGCGGCCGGTGCGCAGTTCGATATTGGGTTGATAGACGAGATGGAACTCGCCCTTGGCCAGCGCCTGGCGCAGATCGACGCCCAGCATCAGGCGGCGGCGCGCATCGGCATGCATCAGCGGCGTATAGAACCGGTAGGCGTTGCGCTCTTCGGTCTTGGCCACGTACATCGCAGCGTCGGCATTGGTGATCAGCGTGATCGGATCGCCGCCGTCCAGCGGATAGCCGGCAATACCGATACTGGCGCTGAGCGCGATTTCGTAATCACCCACCATCACCGGTTCCGCCAGCGCGGCCAGCAGACGGTTGGCCACGCCGCGCGCATCCTCTCGCGCACTAAGCCGGCTCAGCAGCACGGTGAATTCGTCGCCGCCGATGCGGCCGGCCACGTCGTGCTTGCTCATGATCTTGTCGATGCGCTCGGCGACCTTCACCAGCAGGCTGTCACCGATCGCATGGCTGTAGCTGTCGTTGACGACCTTGAACGCATCGAGGTCAACGAACAGCACCGCCACCGCATTGCGTTCGTGCGTGGCATTGAGAATGGCGTGCTCGCACAGGCGTTCGAATTCGGCGCGGTTGACCAGGCCGGTCAACGGATCGTGCGTGGCGAGATGTTCCAGGCGCAGGCGATCCGCCTTGGTCGCGGTGATGTCGGTACACACCGCCACGTAGTGCTGCACGCGACCGTAGGTGTCGCGGATGGCGCTGACGCTGAGCAGCTCGGGATAGGTGCTGCCGTCCTTGCGCCGGCTCAACACCTCGCCCTTCCAGTTGCCGCCGTTGGCTACCGTATCCCACACGGATGCGGACAGCGGCGAGCCGCTGGGCAGGCTGCGCGTCTCGTCGAAGCGGCACAGGCGCAGCGTGCTGGCGTCATAACCGGTGATGCGGGTGTAAGCAGCGTTCACCGTGGTCACCAGGCGGTCGGCATCGGCGATGATTACGCCTTCGGCGATCCCGGCCAGTGCTTCGGAAGCGATGCGGCGCTCCTGCTCCATCGACACCCGCTCGGAGATGTCGCTGATGATGGCCTGCCGTACGAAGCGCTCGCCCCACATGGCCAGCGCACTGCGCATCTCCACCGGACGATGATGGCCATCGGCACCGCGCAGCAGACTCACCCCACCCTCCTGCGGCAGGCCGATGCGGGCGAACAGGTGCGCAAAGACATCGCCAACCAGCTCGCTGGGTTCGCGTCCGGCCCAATGGCCGGCCATGCGGTTGGCGTCGAGGATGCGGCCACTGGCCTCATCGACCATCACGATGGCCGAGGATGCACTGTCGAACAGCAGGCGATAGCGCTCCTCCGTGCCGCGGATGCCGGCCAGGATGCGCCGCGCCATGCGCAGCCACAGCAGCGAAGCAACCAGCGCCACGAGGAACACGCTGGCGAACAGCACGCGCCCCAGCCAGGTGGCGCCCCTGGCGATATATACCGAGAAACGGTTGCTGCGCGGCTCGATGAAATTGTTGAGCGTGTTGATGCGGTCACGCTGGCGCAGCAGCTCCTGGCTGGACAGCCCGCCGTGCGCATAAGCGTCTTCGAGTTCACCGGCGATGGCATCGAGCTCGGCGATCTGGCCATCCACCGAATGCCAGGCTTCGATCGCCTCGCGCATGTTGGGAGCGCCAGAGAAATACTGCAGCATGAACACCATGCCCGGGATCGCCGACGGGATCACCCCGCCGCGGCGGAACGCCTGGTCGACCTGCTGCGGATCGTAGTGGCCGCTGTCGATGGCATCGCGCGCCCAACGGTCCGACTTCACCACCAGGTAGTTTTTCCTGAAGCTCGCGAGGTCGGCCGCGTTGCCCTTGACCGCATAGTTGTCGAGGTCGATCACCGCCTGCTTCTGCGCCTTGGACCAAAGACTCTCGCCGTTGAGAAACCCGGCGAGAGTCACCTGGACCTGCAAAGCGCCCCAGGTAAGGGCGAGGATCAGCCCGATCATGACCGCCAGCGCGTACGCCAGCGGCATCAGTCGCTGCAGCAGGGGTCTTCGCAAGCCAGTACGAGCGATACGCATCTTGTCCTGTATCCTCTTCGACGACATCCGCTGCCTGTGGATACGTATCGCCCGGCGATCACGTTACTCAGGCTGCGGCTTCACTGACTGCCCACGGACCTTGACGCACATCCAGGCAACGATCCAGCGTGACCCGCATGCTGACGTAACTGCGTCGCACACATTCACCCAGATACGCGACCTCGGCCGGCGTCGGTGCCGTGCCCATAAGCGTACAGACTATCTCCAGCGCTTCCCATGGATGGGTATCGTCATACGCGGCATGCAGCTGTAGCCAGCGCAGGCTGTTGGCACGCTTGTCCTTGGGGAAACTCTCCGCATAGGCCGTGCTCTCGTAGACGATCTGCGACCAATCTCCGGTCGCCCCTTCTACTGCATAGTTGGTGGCAATTATGCCGGCCGCCAGCGATGCCTTGCTGCTGACCTGCTCACACCAATCCGCCAAGGCCTGCGTGCCGTGCGGGGCCTGCCCGTGCAGGACCTCGTCCCGGCTGACGCCGGCGCCTTCCGCCCAATGGATCCAATAGTCAGCATGGTTCTGCTCCACGCGGATATTGCGGACCAGCCAGCGCCGGGCCATGTTCTCCCCCGGGCTCCTGCCGTACTGCGTTTTAAGCAGGTTTAGTGCCATATAGGCAGGGAAACGCTCAATGACCGGCCAGACGCCGACCATAAAATGCCGGGTGGAGGTAGCGTCGAGACGGGCTTCCTTCATCACCGACCACAGCTCGTGGTCCACCACCCCCCGTTTCGCGTCCTCGCAGGCGGCGACCATATCCTGCGCCCAATGCGGGTAGCTGGTCAGTTCAGTCAGCGCGCCAGTGCGTTCGAAGTGCGTGTTCATGTTGCTTCTCCAGTGTTGGCTTTCAGGTCATCGCCGGCGCACATGGCCGGCGCGCCGGTGCCGTCACGGCACCGGCGCCTCATAGTCTTCGCCCACAGGAGCCTTGGCGACATCGGCCAGTTTCGGAGCCCGGTGCCTTCCCGCTCCGCCCGCCAGAGCGGCACTCGATGGCTCGCTACCGGCAGCGAACCGGCGCATGATTCCAAGGCGCCCGCACCGCCATTTCGCGTGCGTGAAGGCGCTCCCGCTCCTGTCGCCAACGGAGAATCCGTATGAGTTACGTCGATGGTTTCGTGGTGCCCGTCCCCAGGAAAAGCCTCGCCGCGTACCGCCGCCTCGCCCGCAAGGCGGGAAGCATTTGGCGCGAACATGGCGCGCTGGAATACATCGAATGCCTGGCCGACGACGTGAAGCCGGGCAAGCAGACCTCGTTCCCTCAGGCCGTCAAACTCAAGCCGGACGAGGTAGTGGTGTTCTCGTGGATCGTCTTCAAATCGCGCGCCCAGCGCGACCGCATCAATAAGAAGGTGATGGAGGACCCGCGCCTGTCCGGCTTGAGTCTCAAGACCCTCCCCTTCGATGGCAAGCGCATGTTCTGGGGCGGGTTCAAACCGATCGTGCAGCTATAGCGATATCCGGCGCCGGATCGACGGGACACGTCGACCCGGCGCCGCGCGTTCCGGCAGTGACTAGACGGCGTGTCGTACCGGCAGGCAGAGTTCGCAGCCGAAGACGCCCGTATCCTTGTCCATCTTGAAGTCCTTGCCGTAGAGCTCGAGGGCACCGCGCGCCTCGTCGCTGGTGTCGATCACATAGCCGCTGCCCGGCAGCCAATCCGAGACAAAGTGTCCCCAGGCACCCGAAATCTGCGCAGCTGTGCCAGCAAATGACGCACATGCGTAACGACCGCCCTTCAGCGTCGTCACGCCGATTTCACCTTGCGGCTTGAAGTCGGTGCCGACTTCGATACACGCGTCGTAACGCAACTTCTCGGCGGGCGTCATGCCAGGGTTGTCCAGGCATACGCCATACATGATGCGCGGTGGGGGTATCAGCCCCTGCTCGCGGCACCAGCCGGCGAAGCGCTGCCACATCTGGGTGATGCCGGCGCTGCCGTAGGGACCCACGTGGCGCATGTAAGCGACGCGGGCATCCGGAATGTTTTTGATCTCGACGTGCATGGGAGAATCTCCAGTGGCGGGAACATGGCCATGCGGCCACATGCCCGCATCCTTGCGGATCGCCTCAAGCACGGCTTGATGCTTCTTGCTTTCGTCTTGATGAATCTTGCTGAGCGCTTCGCGACGCGCCACACCCCAGGACAGATGGCCGCCACCGCGCCATTGCGTCGGCGTCATGCCGAAATAGCCACGGAACGCGCGCGTAAACACCTCAGGAGAAGTGAAGCCCACGTCCAGCGCAATCTTCGATGCGGTGGCTTCGCGTATCGCCACCAACCGCGTCGCCGCCACCTCCACCCGCCGCCGGCGCACGCGCTCCGCCAGGGTCTCGCCGGCCATGGCCTTGAAGATGCGGTGGAAGTGATACGGCGAGAAATGCGCTACTTCCGCCAGGGTATCGAGATCGAGTGCGGCATCCAGATGCGCATCGATGTAATCGAAGACGCGATTGATGCGGGCGAGATAGGCGCTATAAGTGAGCATAGGCAGAAAGCATACGTCACGGTCCTCGCTGAAGGACCATGACGTTGCCAAGGATCGTCAGATCAAGCCACCAAGTACCTGCAGCAGCCCCCATAGCGACACGCCCCAGACCAGCGTGCGCACGTAGGGAATGCCCGCGAGGTAGATCGGCAAATACGCCACGCGCGCCCACAGGTAGATCTCAGCGCCCAGCGCCGTACTCGCCGTAGTCCGTTGCGCAAGGACCACCGCGAGAACCGCGGCGGCGAAGAAGGCAAACGTCTCCAGAAAATTGCGGCTCGCCCGATCGGCGCGCGCGGCGACACCGGTCAACGGCTTGGGCTCGGTATCACGGTTGCTGGCATTCCACTTCAGGCCGCGCTGCAGCAAGGACAGCGTGACAGCGACCAACACATAAATCACCCCAAGCAGTACAGACCACGCCAACATCTTCAGCTCGATCGCCATGACGCCTCTCCCGTGGTGGTATGCCGAAATGTACTTCTATCGCCTGCGCTTGATGATCTGCAGGGTCCGCCACGGCCAGCATCTCACGATAGTGAGCGCACCGCCGGCGCAAAGATTCCGATCACGAACCACGCCGCATGAACGACCCACAGCAGCAGAAAGTACAGTTTGATCTGCTCGGCGTTCCAAAGCGATGCATGCAGCCAGTCAATGAAGAACAGGGAGCGCCATCCCTCCATCCACTCGGCGCCGCCCCAGCGCATCACCCAAAACACGAAGACCGAACTGGCAGCGAAAAACAAAAACCAATAGAACAGATTCATGAGTCCCCCGGATGCCCCTGGCCATGGCCAGGGGCATCCTCATAGCCCGTCGCTCACACCGTCATTGTTGCTGGTGGCCTGGGGCCCACTTGAGATCGCCGCTCTGCATCTTGCCGAGGTCGCTGGGGTAACTTTCCTGGCCGGCTTTCGCGGCGCTCCACGAGCGGACGAAATGCCCGTTCTTGTCGAAACTCAGCATGGTCGAAACGACCTTGTCCACCTTCTTGGGAATCGCCGAGCCCGTCGTCGGGGTGTCGTCCGCCGCCAGATCACGCACCTTGGATATGTACTGCAGCTGTTCGGAACCATCAGGCAGGCGGTTCGACTGGAACGGCTGGCCCAACACCGCCTCTACCTGCGCGACCGTGGTCTCCCCGGGCTTGAACGAGTCGACTGTCGCTTGATCCACTTTGCTGTATTGGGTTCCGGCCGTCGCACACCCGGCAAGCATCAGAACCACTGCGCTTGAAGCAAGAAACCTCACCATCGCACACCTCCTGTTGTGTACCGACACCAAAAACGGGCACGCATGCCTGCATCACTCGCAAGGAATGTCACTACACCTGCATGCCCGGAATCTTGAACCGTTAAACCAGGGGAGCCCGTTGGAACGCTTTGGGGAGAGGGCGCCCGATGATGAGTCGATCCGCGTCCCAATATCCAGTGCCGCTTGTCCTGGGGCGGGCCATGACCAATTCGGCCGGCGCGCATAAAGCATTACGCCCTCAAAAGAGGGCGTAATGGAGCCTGATAAGTGGTGGAGGCATTTACACCATCGGCAGCTTCAAACCCTGCTCTTTGGCGCACTGCACCGCCATGTCATAGCCCGCATCGGCGTGGCGCATCACACCCGTACCCGGGTCGTTCCACAACACGCGCGCAATGCGCTTGTCGGCGGCCTCGGTGCCGTCGCATACGATCACCACACCGGAGTGCTGTGAGTAACCCATGCCCACGCCACCGCCGTGATGCAACGACACCCACGTCGCGCCACCGGCGACGTTGAGCATGGCGTTGAGCAGCGGCCAGTCGGACACGGCATCGCTGCCGTCCTTCATCGCTTCGGTCTCGCGGTTGGGACTGGCGACCGAACCAGAATCGAGATGATCGCGGCCAATCACCACCGGCGCTTTCAGCTCGCCCTTGCGCACCATTTCATTGAAGGCCAGGCCGAGCTTGTGGCGCAGGCCCAGACCGACCCAGCAGATGCGCGCCGGCAGCCCCTGGAAGCTGATGCGCTCTTTTGCCATGTCGAGCCAGCGATGCAGGTGCGGATCGTCAGGGATCAGCTCTTTCACTTTCTGGTCGGTCTTGTAGATGTCTTCCGGATCGCCGGACAGCGCGACCCAGCGGAACGGACCCACGCCACGGCAGAACAGCGGACGCACGAACGCCGGCACGAAACCCGGGAACGCAAACGCGTTGGTCAAGCTTTCGTCCTTCGCCATCTGGCGAATGTTGTTGCCGTAGTCGAACGTGGGAATGCCCTGCGCGTGGAACGCGAGCATAGCCTCCACATGCGTGCGCATGGATTGCTTCGCCGCCTTGGCGGTACCGGCCGGATCGCTCTTGCGGCGCTCGAACCACTGCTCCACGGTCCAGCCGCTGGGCAGGTAGCCGTTGACCGGATCGTGCGCGCTGGTCTGGTCGGTGACGGCATCCGGTTTCACGCCACGACGCACGAGTTCCGGCAGCACGTCGGCCGCGTTGCCGAGCAGCGCGATGGATTTCGCTTCGCCGGCGGCGGTGTATTTCGCGATGCGCGCAAGCGCGTCGTCGAGATCGGTCGCCTGCTCATCCACATAACGCGTCTTCAGGCGGAAATCGATGCTCTTCTGCTGGCACTCGATATTCAGCGAGCAGGCGCCTGCCAACGTCGCCGCGAGCGGCTGCGCGCCACCCATGCCACCGAGGCCGGCGGTGAGAATCCACTTGCCCTTGAGGCTGCCGTTGTAGTGCTGGCGCCCCATCTCGACGAAGGTTTCGTAGGTGCCCTGCACGATGCCCTGCGAGCCGATGTAGATCCACGAGCCGGCCGTCATCTGGCCGTACATCATCAAGCCCTTCTTATCGAGCTCGTTGAAGTGCTCCCAATTCGCCCAGGCCGGCACCAGATTGGAATTGGCCAACAGCACGCGCGGCGCGTCGGCATGGGTCGGAAACACGCCGACCGGCTTGCCGGACTGGATCAGCAGGGTTTCGTTGTCATTGAGTTCGCGCAGGGCGCGCAGGATCGCGTCGAAACATTCCCAGTTGCGCGCGGCGCGGCCGATGCCGCCGTACACCACCAGCTCCGCCGGGTTTTCCGCGACCTCCGGATCGAGGTTGTTCTGCAGCATGCGGAACGGCGCCTCGGTAAGCCAGCTCTTGCAGCTCAGCTCGCTGCCGCGCGGGGCGCGGATGGTACGGGTAGTGTCGATACGCGTCGGGGCATTCATCGGAAATCCTGAACTGCGGAGGGGGAAATCTCGATTATGGGCGCGCGGTTTTGCCATCGCCAACTGCACTGCGGCAAAACCGCGCCGGGCCTGTCCGTTTGGCTGATTGTCCGCCGACAACCGGCGGCCCAGACTCATAGCCGGGAATCCCAGGACGACTGCGCCGGGGAGGTCATATGAACACCCAGGGATCGATGTACCGGACCATTGCGGTCGCTGTCTTGCTTACCTTGGCCGGCAGCGTCCCGGCCGCGGAAAAACATGCGCCCAGCGATGCCGAACTGATCGCCAGCGCGATGCGCGCGGCGCCGGCCGGGGTCGCCAAAGGCGCCACCATCATCGCCATGGAAGCGGACGGCAAGATGCGCACGGTGCGCAAAGGCAGCAACGACTACACCTGCATGCCGGACAACCCCACGACACCGGGGCCCGACCCGATGTGCATGGACAAGAATGCGATGGAATGGATACAGGCATACATGGCGCACAAGCCGCCGCCGGCCGGCAAGATCGGTGTGATGTACATGCTCGAAGGCGGTACCGATGCGAGCAATACCGATCCGTACGCGCAGAAGCCTGAGGCGAGCAATCACTGGATCAAGACCGGACCGCATTTCATGGTCGTCGGCGCCGATGCGGCGTTCTACGACATGTATCCGAAGAACGCGGACCCGGATACTTCCATGCCCTATGTGATGTGGGCCGGCACGCCGTATCAGCACCTGATGGCGCCCGTGAAATAAGCCGGGCCGGACGCGGTGCAACCGCCGGCACCCTCGTGCCGGCGGGCTGCCTATTGATGTCCGAAAACGGCGAGTCGGTAGCCGCCGACGGTGCTAGCCTGCACTTATGCAGGATTCCAGCGCCCCTCATCTCCCCGACCGCCGCATCTGCGACCAGGCACGCCTGAGCCGCGATGCGCGTTTCGATGGTCTGTTCTTCACCGCGGTCACCAGCACACGGATCTATTGCCGCCCGGTGTGCCCCGCGCCGTCGCCGAAACCGGAAAACATCCGCTACTACGCCACCGCCGCCGCGGCCGAAGCGGCAGGCTTCCGCCCCTGTCTGCGCTGTCGGCCGGAGCTGTCTCCAGGCAACGACGCGTGGCAACGTGGCGATCATGTGATCGCACGCACGCTGAAGTTGATGGAGCAAGGCGCACTCGAAGACGACTCCCTGGAGCAGGTCGCACAACGCGTCGGTATCGGCGCACGTCAGCTGCGTCGCCTGTTCGTGGAACGCCTCGGTGCGCCACCGATCAGCGTACACACCACCCGTCGCCTGCTGTTCGCCAAACAACTGCTCACCGAAACCACTATGCCGGTAACCGACGTGGCAATGGCCTCCGGCTTCCGCAGCCTGCGTCGTTTCAACGCCGCGTTCCAGCAGGCGAACCGCGTGCCGCCGCGCGAGCTGCGCCGGCATCCGAGCAAAAGTACCGGCGACGCGCTGACACTGCGGCTCGGCTATCGCCCACCGTACGACTTCGAGGCGATCCTCGCCTTCTTGCGCACACGCTCGCTGCCCGGCGTGGAGCACGTAGACGAACACAGCTACGCACGCGTGTTTGGTCCCGCCGATGCGCCGGGCTGGCTGCGCCTGAGCCCGTGGCCCGGTGCGGAACACGCACTGCAACTGCAATTGCATTGCCCGCAGCCAGTGCAACTGCTCGGCGTGGTCGCGAAGCTGCGGCGCATGTTCGATCTCGATGCGGATCCGCAATCCATCGGCGACGTACTGCATGCCAGCAAAGTCCTCAAACCCATGCACCGCCGCCGCCCCGGCCTGCGCCTGCCGGGCGGCTGGGACGGTTTCGAGATCGCTGTACGCGCGATCCTGGGCCAGCAAGTCAGCGTCGCTGCCGCACGCACCCTGGCGATACGCATCGTGCAGCGCTATGGCACCGCCGTGAACGCTCCAGTGGTGCCTGGCCTCGAACGCCTGTTCCCCGGTCCCGAGATCCTGGCCGATGCCGACCTGCGCGACGTCGGCCTGACCAGCGCTCGCGCCGCCACGGTGCGTGGCGTGGCGCAGGCGCTGCTCGACGGCCGTATCGATTTCCGCAGCGAGCAGCCACTCGACGAATTCGTCGCACGCTGGGTGGAGCTGGCCGGCATCGGCGAATGGACCGCGCACTACATGGCCATGCGCGCACTCAGCCATCCCGACGCCTTCCCCGCCGCCGACCTGATCCTGCGCCGCGCCGCCGCAGGCGATGGCGCGGAACTGAGCACCAAGGCCCTCACCTCCCTCGCGGAAACCTGGCGCCCATGGCGCGCCTACGCTGTGATGCATCTATGGCGCAGCGCCAGCGATGCCGCCGCGGCACGCGCCAAGATCAAGGTATCGAAGCCATGAACGAAACCCACCCCATCTGGTTCGATGACATGCCCACCCCGATCGGCCGACTCCGCCTGGTCGCCGACGCCGAGGGCCTGCGCGAAATCTGGTTCGAAACCGGCCGCCACCAGAAAGCTGCGGATCCCAGCTGGATCCGCGCCGCCGAACCCGTGGCCGAAGCGCGCCGGCAACTCGAGGAATACTTCGCCGGCGAACGCCAGCACTTCACCCTGAAACTGCACCCTCTCGGCACCCCGTTCCAACTGCAGGTATGGCACGAACTCGACCGCATCCCCTACGGCGTTACCATCAGCTACGGCGAACTCGCCCGCCGCATCGAGCAACCCCTCGCCGTACGCGCCGTCGGCGCAGCCAACGGCCGCAACCCCCTCCCCATCGTCCTCCCCTGCCACCGCGTCATCGGCAGCAACGGCAGCCTCACCGGCTTCGGCGGCGGCCTGCCAACCAAACGATTCCTGCTGTCGATGGAAGGCCGCGTAGTGCATGGCGATTTGTTTGCGATGCCGGGCTAAACGCCCTCAATAGCAACGCCATCCCGAGCACCCACACCTCACCCCAACCCTCTCCCCATAGGGGAGAGGGAGCTGCTCTTTCTTTTTCTTTGCTAGGCGATGCGAAGCGAGCCCGTAACGGGTCCCCTGTGGAGCGGTGAGGGTTGGACGATCAGGCCCGCAGGGGGCATCGGCATGGATGCCGATGCCTTTTCGACAGGACATGGATGTCCTGTCGAAAAGCCCGGCCAAGCCTCACGGACCCGCCGGCGAAGCCGGAGGGCGCGTAAGAGGGGTGCCCTCTCTTTTGGTTACTTTTCTCTGGGCAAGCAGAGAAAAGTAACTCGGCCTCCGGCAGGAGGACGAAACCCCGCCGCAGGCGAACCCGGTCGCGACAACGCAAACATCGAAGCGCGCCACTCTGGATTCCGGCCTACGCCGGAATGACGAAGTAGGAAAGGATGTCGCCAGACCAAATCCTCAGCGCGCAGGCTGCTGCCCCGCCCCCTGCGACTCCACCTTCTTCTTAGCCGGCGCCGCCTGCGGCAACACCACCGGATTCACCGCCGACGCCGCCCGATACCGATTCAGCAAATCCTGCTGCCTAGCGTTGTACTGATCACGCTGCGCCTGATCGCTGCTATCCAGCGCCCCCGTCGCCGCCTTGTCGTTGGCAAACGGCCGGCGGATCGCCGCCGCATTACGCTGGCGCTGCTCCTCCTGCACCTGGTTCTTCTGCACCTGATCCATCAACAGCGCCTGCTGATTGGCCTGCTGCGCCTGGATCGCCGACGCGCTCATCGTCGGCGGCTGCGAAGTCGGGGGACGCTGTTGCTGCCAGGCCATCACGGCACCGGCGGAAAGCAGCAGTGACACGCCCAGCAACGGCTGTGCAATCCGGCGGGCGAGGGAAAGAGATGTATTGGTCATATGACTACGCCATCATGTCCGGATTGTCTGAAGTGATCGTATGGACTCACGCATGAAATTCCCGTTTCGCCTGTTGTTATGTTCCGTTGTGGCGTTCAGCGCCGGGTGTGCCACGCAGCCTCCCGCTTCGCCTTCGACCACCGCCGCGCCGGCCGCCAGGCCCGCTCCGACACCGCTGCTGCTGATATCCATCGACGGCTATCGCGCCGACTACGTCGAACGCAATCTCAGCCCCACCCTGTCCGCGCTGGCGGAGGGCGGTGTGACGGCCGAATCGATGCAGCCCTCGTTCCCGTCGCTGACGTTCCCCAACCACTACACCATCGTCACCGGCCTGCGCCCGGACCATCACGGCATGGTCAACAACACCATGTTCGACCCCGCGCTGGGCGAGTTCAGCCTGAGCAACCGCAAAGCCGGCGCCGACGGCCGCTGGTGGGCACAGGGCACGCCGATCTGGGAAACCGCCGGCCGCAGCGGCCTGAATACCGCCACCATGTTCTGGCCCGGCACCGAAGCGCCGATCCACGACTATCGCCCGGATCATTGGCAGCCGTACGACGGCTCAGTCACGCCCGAGCAGCGCGTAGATCAGGTGCTCGCCTGGCTGGATCTGCCGGCCGACCAGCGCCCCAGTTTCCTCACCTTGTACTTCGACGACGTCGACCACGCAGGCCACGAGCACGGTCCGGATTCGCGGCAGGTCAATGCCGCCCTGAGCAAGGTCGATGCCGCACTCGCGCGTCTGGTGGATGGCCTCAAGCAACGCCAGCTGTTCGATCGCATCAACCTGATCGTGGTCTCCGACCACGGCATGGCCAGCGTGCCTGCCAAGAACAGCGTGATGATCGAAAAACTCATCCCGCTGGACCATGTGCAGACCGTAAGCATGGGCGTGCTCGCCGGCTTCAACCCCAAGCCCGGTTTCGACTTCGCCAAGATCGAAGCCAAACTGGAAAAGCCGCAGAAGCATATGCAGTGCTGGGATAAGACCCGCGTGCCCGAGCGTTTCGCCTACGGCAGCAACCCGCGCGTACCGCAATTGCTCTGCCTCGCCGACGTCGGCTGGCGCATCACCACCCGCGCCTACCAGGCCAAGAAACTCAAAGACGGCAAGTTGAGCCTGGGCGAACACGGCTACGACAACGCCGACCCACGCATGAAGGCACTGTTCGTCGCCCACGGCCCCGCCTTCCGCGAAGGCGCGCAGATCCCCGCTTTCCCCAATGTGGACGTCTATCCGCTGATGACCCACCTGCTGAACCTGACGCCCGCCAAGAACGACGGCGACTACAACGCAGTAAAAGATGCGCTGAAGTCCGAAGCGCAGTAAGCCCACAGCATGGTCACCGTCCGCCAGCCGGACGGTGACCTAGTCCGGATAACGGCTCACCTCGATCAGATTGCCGTCGGGATCGCGAAAATACACCGACTCAATCGGCCCGCGCGCGCCCGTGCGCGCCACCGGCCCCTCCTCCACCGCCACACCGCACTGCGCCAGATGCGCAAGCACCTCTTGCGTTGACGCCCGCGTAATCAGACACAGATCCGCCGAACCCGGCGTCGGCCGCTGCGCCTTCGGCTCGAACTCATGCCCGTGCTGATGCAGATTGATCTTCTGCCCACCAAACGCCAGCGCCTTACGCCCCGCACCAAACGCCACTTCCTGCATCCCAAGCACGCGCGTATAGAACGCACAACTCACCGCAACATCCGCCACGGTCAACACCAGATGATCAAGCGACTCGATATGCATGCGATGAGATCTCTACGAGTGACATAACTGAAACGATAACCGACCTGTTCCACAGCAACGCCATCCACGCTGGGGAGAGGAAGCTATATGCTTTTCTCTGCTAGGCGATGCGAAGCGAGCCCGTAACGGGTCCCCTGTGGAGCGGTGAGGGTTGGACGATCAGGCCCCGAAGGGGGCATCGACAGGACGTCGATGCCTTTTCGACACGACAGGGATGTCGTGTCGAAAAGCCCGGCCAACCCTCACGAACCCGCAGGCGTAGCCGGAGAGCGCGCAAGAGGGGTGCCCTCTCTTTTGGTTACTTTTCTCTGGGCAAGCAGAGAAAAGTAACTCGGCTCGCGGCAGCGAGACGAAACCCCGCCGCAGGCGGACCCGCATGGAGCAACGCGACAACCGAAGCACATCACTACTGGATTCCGGCCTACGCAGGGATGACGAGTAGGTGGGGATATCGCAAGAACCGAACCTTATCCCCGAGGGAGAAGGAGAAAAATCACACCTCCGGCAACGGCGGCTCCACCCCCGTCGAAGGCGGCCCCGGCAACGGCGCCAACCAATACAACCGCCACGCAATCAACAACCCCACCGACACCAACACCCCCACAAACCCCGCCACCCCCGGCCACCCATGCGAGGCATAAAACAAACCACCGCCCGCACCAGCCAGACTCGACCCCATGTAATACGAAAACAGATACATCGACGACGCCTGCGCCTTGGCCGCCCCCGCGCGCCGCCCCACCCAACTGCTGGCGATGGAGTGCCCCCCGAAGAAACCGAACGTGATCGCCACAATGCCCAACACGATCAACAGCAGCGGTTGCGTCAGCGTCAGCAGCACGCCCGCCAGCATCAGCGCAAACGCGGTCCACAGCACTTTGCGTCGCCCGAGACGACCGGCGAGATGCCCCATCCATGCCGAACTGAACGTACCGATCAGATACACGCTGAAGATCAGGCCGACCACCGCCTGACTCAGGTTATACGGCGCCGCCAGCAGGCGATAACCGATGTAGTTGTAGACCGTGACGAACGCGCCCAGCAGCAAAAACCCTTCGGCGAACAGCCACGGCAGACCGGCATCGCGAAAAGCTCCCGCGAAGCGCGCATGCAGTGTGCGCAGGTTGAGCGGATGCGCAGTGAAATGCCGTGACGGCGGCAGGCTGCGCCAGAACACCAGGCCTGCAAGCAATCCGATCGCCCCCACCGCCGCCACGCCGATGCGCCAGCCGACGAAGTCCGCCAGCACACCGGCCACCAGCCGTCCACCCATTCCGCCGATGGCATTGCCGCTGATATACAGGCCCATGCCGAGGCCGATCGAGTCCGGATGCATCTCTTCGCTGAGGTAGGTCATCGCCACCGCAGGCAGGCCGCTCAGGGTGAGGCCCAGCAAGGTGCGCAGGATCAGCAGCGTGTGCCAGTCCGGCACCATCGCCGTCAGCAAGACGATCACCGCTGAAGCCAGCAGCGACACGGTCATCACCGATTTGCGCCCCCACGCGTCGGAAGCGGCACCCGCGAACAACATGGCGACGGCAAGTACGCCGGTAGTCAATGACAGCGAGAGCGCACTGGTGGCGGCGCTGACGTTGAAGTCCTTACTGAACTCGGGCATCAGCGGCTGGATGCAATAGAGCAATCCAAACGTGGCAATGCCGGCCGCGAACAAGGCGAAGTTGGTACGCCGGAAGATAGGGGTACCGTGCCGGATAAAGTCCGCTGTCGCCTGCTCACCCGGTCGTGCATTCGCCTGCATGTGCTTCCTCGACGTTGCGCCGGAACGCCGGCGCATTCGGTCTAGGATAGAACCATCCGCCGGGTCGTTCGACGTCGGCGGATGTCATGCAGGCCGCTATTTCATTCCGCGCGCAGCAGCCAGCCCTTGCCCGGTTCGACCGGAATCGCATCACCCGGCGCGAACGTCGCCGCAGGCTGGAAGCCTTGCACCTCCGCCGACACCAGCTTCATCTTGCGCGGGTCGAGGCCAAGCGCTTTCCAGTCGATGCTGAGCTTCACGTCGACTTTCTCTGGCGCCCAGGAGGCAATGGCGATCAACGTGCCTTGCCCCTTGCGCACATAACTGGTCGCCAGCACGTCGTCGCGCCCGGTCTTGACCGGCGTGTCGCGCACCCACCAGCCGATCATGTCGGCCTTGGCGATGTCGAACGCATCCCACAGCTTCCACAGTCCACGCGGATCACTGCCCGGCGACCAGCCAAGGCGGTTGGTCATGCCGAACAGCATGCCGCGCCACGGGTTGCCATCGTGCTGCAGCATCTCGCCCATCAGGCCATAGGGAATGCCGGAGATTTCGGTGAGCCAGTAATCGGGCGAAGTCTTCTCGTAATCGAATTCCTCGCCGAACCACAGACGGTCGATGTACGGAAACAGCTCCATATAGAGCAAGGTGCTGTTGATATAGCCGTCGCGCGGGTTGTACTGATTGGCCGAGTGCAGGTCGATCAGCGGATTCGGACGATGCGCCTGAAGCACTTTGCGCACACGCTTCATGGTGGTGCGGTCGTAGGCCACATCGTCGAGATACAGGCCATCGATACCCACGTTGCGGGCGAGCCAGTCCAGGCCTTCGATGTAGTAGTTGTGCCAGCGGCTCTGGCCTGCGTTGATCACCGCGGCGTCGCGGTTCTCCGGCACATGCCAGGCGGCGATGTAGTCGCCGTCGAGATGCTCCTGCAGCCAGGAGAAGCCGCCGCCCTTGCCGGCGCTGATCACCTCATGGCCCAGCGATTCCAGCATCGGCAACTCGGGCGCGCGGTCGGAGACTTCGCGCACGGTGTCGTAGATCTTCACCTTCATGCCGCGCTGATGCGCCGCATCGATGTAGTCGCGCATCGCCTTCGATTCGAGGAAGGGATAGTTGATCCACGGATTGATCGGCGTGGCATGGTGGATATTCACTACGTTCGCGCCGTCGGCCTTGATCGCGTCGAGGTCGCCGTACTTGTGGAAGAAGTGTTCGCTGAAATGCTGCGCGGGATTGATCGTCTTGAACGGCGTTACACGCATCACCAGGTCGTAATGCAGCGTTTCGCCGGCCTGCATGGTGCGCGGGCCGCTGAAGGCCTTGACCAGATAGCGCGCGTCGTCGCGATGCAAGGTGATGCCGCCCTTCCCGCCGTTGTCCCACGACACCGGCATGCGCAACGGCTGCTGGTGATAGAAGTTGGTGTTGAGCGGACGCAGGTAATGCTCGTCGCGCAGGTGGAACTCCACGCCCGCGTTGACCGCGCCGATCCAGGCGCCGTCCTGGTTGTTCTGCACATTCCAGGTCCAGCTGAAATCGGCCGGCGCGGCGGCACCGGTGCGGCCAAGACCGAGCTGGAACTTTGCCACGTCATTGCGCAGCGGCATCTCCAGACGAATATCACTGAGCGTGGCGGCTTTGGTGGCGGTGAGCGCAATGGCATAAGTCAGCGTGCCATCGGCTTCCAGCGAGGCCTCGACCTCACCCCGCAAGGGACCCGCGTTGCCCCCGACCGTCCAGTGCACTTTGCCGGGGCCATCCTTCTGCACACCAGGCGCGCCCTTGGCTTCCCACGCATGCGCGCCACTGCTGTCCTGCACGATCAACTGCACTGGCGCCGCAAGCAAGGCGCGCGGCTGCGCGGCAAGGCCCGTCATCTTCTCGTCGAAGCGGCTCTCGATCTGTGCCGGCAGACCATTGTTTCCCAGCTTTACCTCGCGCCCCAGAATGCCCAGCGTCGAGCCCTTCACCGTGATCGCCGTGAACGGATTCACCAGCGCGTCGTCCTGCGCCAGCGTGGAATTGAGCCAACGCAGACGGGTGAGCTTGAATGGATCATCATCGCCATGCGCAACCGCGGCACCGTCGCCCACCGTGATCACCAGCGGTACTTTCTGCGCGGGCACGCCCTCCGCGCTGACGGTGACTTCGCCGCGGTAGACACCGGGCTTCGCATCGGCGGGAATATCGAGCCCCATCCACAGCGGCTGTACGCGACCCTTGGCTACATCCACCTGCGCGGTGAAAGCTTGCCCGGTGAAATCCGTGCCGCCCAGATTGAAGCAGGTCAGCGCCTTGGCGGGGATCACAGCGCCTGCCGGGCCTTGCAAGTCCGCGAAGGCCACCTGCACATGGCTGATGGCGTTGTTCGGCGCCCACACGCCGACCTGGAAACTCAGGTATTCGCCGCGCAGCGCCGTGTCGCTCAACGCACCGCCCGGGCCGCGCTGAGCCCAGCGCTCGGGCAGCGTATCGAACATGCGCACGGGGTACGCGCGCGTTTCGGGAAACAGCAGCCAGGGTGCGTCCTTGTGCGCCGCGAGCAGCGATTGCAGTTCCGCAGGCGTGGCGGTGCGCTCCATGTCGGTATATGCGTCGAAATCGTCGACGGCTTCGTAGCGCAGCACCTTCGCCGACGGCAGCTTCTGCCAGTCCTTGCCCAGCTTGCGCGCCCAGCCGGCATCGGCACTGTCCTTCGGTGCCGCATAAGTCACCGTGGGATAGTTGCTGCGTCCGTTGCTGAGATAAGGCTGGTAGTAGATCGCGTAAGTGCCGGCTTTGGCCGCCTGGAACACCAGCTCGCCGTGCGCCTGATCGATCGCTCCGCGCAAAACGTTGGAGATCACCTCGCCATCCGGCCCTGTGACGACCACCGCCACCTGATCCGGATGCGCATCGCGACGGCGCCAGGGAATGTCCACGCGCACGGCTGCCGCGGGCGCGTCCACCTGCACGAGATAGCGATGATTGCCGAACTTCGAGGCATCCCAGCGCAATGCCGGCATGGAGGCCGATGGCGTGGCCATCATGGCGGGAGTCACCCCCAGCAACACACCCATCACCATCCACGCACAGCGCCGGTTATTCATTGCTACCCCACCACGTTCATGACGAAAGTTGAGGTGTTTAACCCGGTTTGCTATCGAGGGGCAAGTTCCAGACGTCTGAGAGCCTGTCCTCACCTTTCGCATGGCTCGCGCCGGGATCGGTTTGCGCGCAGGGCAAGGAAGAACGAGGGCGTGTACGTCCGTACACAACCGAGTGATGACGCAGACATGCGGGCAAACAGACCCGGCCCGGAGGGTTGAGTCGCAGTGGGCGCCATGCGGCGGCGCGCGGCTTGACCTGGCAGCCAGCCAGGCACTGCGCCACGCTCCACCGCATGGCGCCCACTGCGACTCAACGCGAGCTATGCGAAAGGCGAGGACAGGCTCTTATCAAGCACCACGATCGGTGCGAAGTGTGCGCACGTCCTCATCATGGCCCGCGGCGGAGCGCCCGCTGATCCAGCCAAACAGTGCGATGCCAACGATGATCAACAGTGCACCGAACGCGGAAAAACCGTGCGGCCACGCTTCGCCAAGGAAAATCGCACCAAGCACGGTCGCGAACAACAACTCCGCCGCCTGCATCGACTCCACCGCAGCCAGCGCGGTGGGTTCGCTGCGCACCATGTCGGTGGCGCGAAAGAACAGCACGGTGGCGATCACACCGGATGAAAGTGCCACACCGCCAGCCAGCCACACCTCGCGCCAGCCGGGCGGCCCGACGGTGAACCACACGACCACGGCCAGCAGCCACCACAGCGGCCAACTGCACAGGGTCATACCAAACACGCGCTGCACCGCGGTCAGTTGCGTGCCTTCGCGCTCCATATGCAGAAGCAGCATGCGATTGCCCAGCGGATAAGCAAAAGCAGACACCGCCACCGCAGCGATCGCCAGCCAGTCACCGGCATGCAGCTGCCCTTGCGCGTGTCCCCATTGCAGCGCAAACACACCCAGCACAATCAGCAAGCCAATGGCGAGGCTGCGCCATGCGAGATGCCGCCGATGATCCCGATAGATCAACGGCGCCATCAACGGCCCCGCCAACACCGTGGTCTGGAAACTGCCCGCGATCAGCCACGACGGCCCACTGCTCGCTGCCCAGGTCAGCGGCACGCCGAACAACACAAAACCCACGCTGCTCCACAGCAACCAGGTACGCGGATGCCGGCGCAGTTCCTGCGGCAAAGTACCGGCACCGCCCTGCCAGGGCAGCACCAGCGCCAGCAAAGGCAAAGTGATCAGATAACGCAGGATGCCGGCCCATACCCAATGTCCACCACCGGCCACGAGGCTGCGGTTGAGCACATAGGTCAGCGTGAAGAACAACGCCGAGCACAGCGCGAGCCCTACGGCGGCGGGAGCATGGGAGCGCATCGGGATCCTGCGAACGAAAAAGACGCGGCTAGTATGCCGACGAGCTTCTTCGTCGCCTAATGATGGTAGGAGCGCACCCTGTGCGCGAACCGGCGTGGCAGGTCGCAAACCGGCCGTCGGCCAGTTTGTCGCGCACAGGGTGCGCTCCTACCCGGAGATGAGCGGCAAACGCAGCCGGACTTCCAGTCCGCCGCCTTCGGCATTGCGCGCATGGATGTCACCGCCATGCACCTGGGTCACGCGCTGCACGATGGCAAGGCCGAGTCCGTGTCCTTCTGCGCGCGCCGCATTGCTGCCGCGGAAGAACGGCCGGAACAACTGCTCCAGCTCCTCGTCCGGTACGCCCGGACCATGATCACGGACAGTCAGTTCCGCCATCCCTTCCACGGCACGCACGCCAAGTTCGATGGATCCACCTTCGGGATTGAACTTGATCGCGTTCGCCAGAAGATTGTCCAGTGCACGCTCCAATAGCTGCGCATTGCCGGACACCATCAGGGCACCCTCGACCGCAAGATGCAGCTGAACCTTGCGCGCAGCGGCTTCCAGCTCGACTTGCGCAACACCGTCGCACGCCACTTCGGCGAGATCCACGCGTTCACGCTCCATGCCGGGGAGCCCGCCTTCCATCCGGGATAGCGCCAGCATTTCGCCGGTCATGCGGTCGAGCCGGCCGATCTCCTGTTCGGCCTGCCGGAAATACGCAGCGGCTTGATCGGCATCACTGCGTTGGGCGAGATCGAGGATCAGATGCAGACGCGCCAGCGGCGAACGCAGTTCATGCGAGAGATCTTGCAGCACACCGCGATCGTGCGATACCAGCGCCTCGATGCGTTCGGCCATGGCGTCAAAGTCATGCGCAAGCTGGGACAACTCGCCGGGCCCTTTGCGCCCTTCCGGCCCGACGCGCGTCGACAGCTCACCTGATGCCATGCGCTTGGTGGCGTCACGCAGTGCCTCCACCGGCCTGGCGACGCTGCGCGCCACCCACCAGCCCACCAGGCCGATAAACAACAGAGAAAGACCGAACTGGAATGCCAGGAAAATCTGCTCGCGTGTCTGCTGTGTCATGCGTACATGAGTGCGGCTCAACGCCACCAGCTGCCGCACCTTGCCATCCTTGCCGGTCACCTGCTGCACGGCGAGATAGAGACGCGGATAGGGCTGCATCACCATGTCGCGTCCTTCGGCCAGCCAGTCCGGCAACGACTGACGCATGGCAGGCGGCAGGCGCATGGGAGTCAGCGCCTGTCCGTTCTCGAACAGCGTGGCATCGATACCCTCCTGTCGCTGCTCCGCCGCCCATGCCTGCAGGGCCGGTGTGCCGCCACTGTCGTAGGCCTGCCCTGCACCTTCCGCCAATGAAGCCCAGTTGATCTCGACCGCGGTGGTGTATTCGATGAAACGCCGCGTCAGAAACCCGCCGAGCACCAGCACCAGCAGGTTGACCACAAAGAACCACACCAGCAGGCGCCCGTAGAGCGAGCTCTTGAAAGGACTCATGCCGTCGCTCCCGCCACCAGCACGTAGCCGGCGCCACGCACGGACTCGATGCGCGGCGACTGCTCCGAAGCTTCGGCCAGCTTGTGCCGCAGCCGGCTGATGTGCACATCCACACTGCGGTCGAAACGCTCCAGCTCGCGCCCGAGAGCCAGGCGCGTCAGCGAGGCCTTGTCCACCAGCTCACCCGTGCGCTGCGCCAGGGCGAGCAGCAGCATGAACTCGGCGCCGGTCAGGCTCAGCTCCTTGTCCGCGGCATAAGCGCGACGCTCGCCCGGCAGCAGGCGCAACACACCCACTTCCACCGTACCCGTCGCTGCAGGTGCGTTACGGCGCAGCTGCGCACGTACGCGTGCCAGCAATTCGCGTGGGAGGCAGGGTTTGGAAAGATAGTCGTCCGCGCCCAGTTCAAGACCAATCACCCGGTCCACCGGCTCGCCGCGCGCCGACAGCATGATCACCGGCAAGCGGTGCTGCAGACGCAATTCGCGCAGGGTTTCCAGGCCATCGCGGCCCGGCATCATCACGTCGAGAACCAAGAGATCGGGACGCTGCGAAGGATGGCGCAACAGCGTCAGGGCGGTGTCGCCATCGTGCGCGACATCCACGGTAAAACCTTCGCGCCGAAGGTATTCGGCCAGCAGGTCGGTCAGTGCGCGGTCGTCGTCAACAAGCAGGATTCTGGACATGCGTTCATTAGAACCTGTCAGAACTTGCGATGGCAGCCATACCACCAGCTTTACGCATCTTTACCTTTCCGCAAAGAACATACACACCGGGGTGTCGTCAAATACTCCGCAAGTCCCCCAACCACGAAAGGCACGACCTATGCGCAAGAATCTCCTCCTTGGCCTGGCTCTGGCTTCGGCCATGACTCTCACCACCGTTGCCGTTGCTGCCGGTCAGGATGGCGGCTTCCGTGGCGGCCATGGTCACCACGGCCACGCCATGCTGATGGGCATGGACAAGCTCAACCTGACCGACGCCCAGCGCACCAGCATCAAGCAGCTGGTGAAGAGCAGCTTCGAGCAGAACAAGTCGCAGCGTCAGAACCTGCGCCAGCAGCGCGAAGCCTTCGAAGCGATGACGCCTGATCAGGTCGGCTATCAGTCCGCCGCCGCCAGCCTGGGCCAGGCAGAAGCCAGCGCCCTGCAGGCACGCATCCAGCAGCGCGCTGCCCTGCGCACGCAGATCTACGCCCTGCTGACCCCGGCGCAGAAAACCCAGCTCGCCTCGCTGAAGGCCGAGCGCCAGGCACGCAAGGAACAGTGGGAACAGTTCAAGGCCCAGCATCCCACCCAGTCTGCCGGTACGTCGTCGTCGGGTGCGACGTCCGCTCAGTAAGCTCTCCAACCCGATAGGTAGCACCCCGGTGGGACGGCGCCCGTGGCAACACGGGCGCCGTTTTTTTGCGAACAGTGCCCAATGCTTTTGCTTCTGATCTTCGCCCCTCGTGTGCGATGGCGAGAGCTGGACGACAAAGCTTCGACGAAAGTCATTCGACCGTCTGGCACTGGAAAAAGCGCAGCTACAGGGCGCACCGCCTGCTCTTCAGGCCATTTCTCTTTGGTTACTTTCTCTTTGGGCCAGCAAAGAGAAAGTGACCCGGACCGCGGCAGCGGTTCGGAAGCCCGCGGCAGGCGAGCCAGAGCACGCAGACGCGACAACCGTGCGACAACGCCACTGGATTCCGGCCTGCGCCGGAATGACGAAATTGAGATGGCGTCGTGAGCTCCGTCACCCCAATCCTCTCCCCTGGGGGGAGAGGAAGTGAAAACACTCATGCATCATTGATCACAGAAGCCCCCGTCGCAGCCACCTGCGCATCCTGCACAGACTGCATCCCCGACACACCGATGGCCCCAATCACCCGCCCATCGCGGCACAACGGCAAACCACCATCAAGCGGCAGCAGATTGGACATGCCCAACAGCCGCAAACCGAGTCCGCCCTCCTTCACCGCATCCTCGAACAGCTTCGACGGACGACGGAAATTCACGGCGGTTTCCGCCTTGCCTTGCGCCACCGTCACACTGCCATGCTGGGCATCGTCAAACGCATGCAGCATCACCAGATGGCCACTGCTGCTGACGATGGCAATCACCATGGGCCAACCATGGCGGCGTGCCTCGGCCTCCGCGGCCGCCATCACTCGCGAAGCGTCGTCGAGCGTGATGGGCGGCCCATACTTCATCAATATGCTCATGCGGCAGAAGTCCCGGCAAGGCTGTCGAAGAAGTCGCGCAACAGGGGCATCACGATCTCGGGCGCTTCCATGTTGGTGTGGTGTCCGGCATCAGGAATCAACGCAAGACGCGCGTGTGGCATGCCATTCACCAGCTCCCGCGCTAGCTCGATATATTCGGGCTGATCTTCCTCGCCGACGATAATCAGCGCGGGCACCCGCAAAGCAGCGAGGTGATCCAGCACCGAACGTTGCGGATCGCGCTGCCATTGCGAGTGGCGCCAGTAACCGTCGTTGCGATTGAAATTCCACGCGCTCATCGCGCGGACGCGTTCTCGCGCACCGGGAGCGCTTTGTTCGGGCGAACGGCGCGGTCCATCGACAAAGGTGTACAGCGAGCTTTCGAGCATCGCGTCGGCATTACCGCGCTGGAAGGCGTCGACGAAGGTGCGCGCCTCAGGCGTGCTGCCCGGATAGCGTCCCCAGTAGCCCGTACCGATCAACACGAGCCCACTGACCCGCTTGGGATGCGCCAGCGCGAAGTCCAGCGCGGCGGCTGCGCCACCGGAACAGCCCAACAGCGCGGTGCGTTCGATGCCATGGGCATCCAGTACGGCGGCAAGGTCCTCGTAATGAACGAAAGGTGCCTCCGGCATGGAAGAGCGACCGAAGCCACGCAGGTCATAGCGCAGCACGCGGTGTGTGTCTGCGAATGCCGCGAACTCGACATCCCATTGCCCGCTGTCGATCAGGAAGCCGTGCAGCATGGTGATGGCCTCGCCCTGCCCAGCCAGCTCGGCATGCAGATGCGCACCATCAACTTCGACCCAGCGTGCATGCGGCACGGTAAGTTCCTTGCGACGCGTTTGTGTGCGTGACATGAGTGATGACTCCCTGGCTCAGCGGCTCGCGCGCACGTCGCGCGCTTCGACGGCGTCGACGAATACCGGTGGCGCGTAGCCGGCCGGCTTGTCGCCCACCGCCACACCGCCGTGAATACGCGTCTGCTGACGGTCGACAAACATGTAGTACGGGAACGGCGCGTACGGTGCGCTGGCCTGATCCAGTCGTGCGCGCAGTTCATCTGGCAGAGTGAAATCGAGTGCGGCCAGGTTGTCGTCGAGCTGTGACAGCTTGGTGGCGCCGACGATCAGCGACGCGATACCGGGCTGGTTGGCGGCCCAGTTCAATGCGACCTGCGCCATGCTGTGTCCGCTCTCGCGCGCTACTTGTTCCAGCGCCGCCACGATCTGCCAATTGCGCTCGGTGAAGCGCTCGAAGCCCGGCGCCGCGGTGACCTTGGCCAGACGGCCTTCGCCTTCGCCGCCCGCCTGGCTGGGACGGTATTTGCCGGAAAGCATGCCCATGCCGAGCGGGCTCCATGCAGTGATGCCCATGCCCAACTGCGTCGCCAGCGATACGTATTCGTGCTCGATATGGCGTTCGATCAGCGAGTACTCGAGTTGCAGGTTCACCAACGGGGTGAGCGCGTGCGCCTCGGCGAAGGTCTGCGCGCGGGCGGCGTACCAGGCCGGCACGTCGGACAGGCCCGCGTAGCGGATCTTGCCGGCGCGCACCAGGTCGTCCAGCGTACGCACCACTTCTTCGGCCGGCGTGATGCGGTCCCAGGTGTGCAGCAGATAG
Source organism: Dyella koreensis (assembly GCF_044904565.1). NCBI lineage: Bacteria > Pseudomonadati > Pseudomonadota > Gammaproteobacteria > Lysobacterales > Rhodanobacteraceae > Dyella > Dyella koreensis. Next base: position 1,261,439 of record NZ_JADIKD010000012.1, read on the forward strand.
AGGTCGATGTAGTCGGTGCGCAGGCGGCGCAGCGAGCCTTCCACGGCGCGCATGATGTTCTTGCGTCCATTGCCGCCGGCATTGGGATTGCCGGGCTGTGCGTTGTAGCTGAACTTGGTGGAGATCACCACGCGGTCGCGCACACCGGCCTGCTCCACAAACTTGCCCAGCATCGTTTCACTGGTGCCTTCGGTGTACATGTCGGCGGTGTCGATGAAATTGCCACCAGCGGCGAGGTAGCGATCGAACATGGCGCGCGCGGTGTCTTCCGCGGCGCCCCAGCCCCAGTCGTCGCCGAAGGTCATGGTGCCCAGGGTGAGGCGGCTGACGCGAAGGCCGGAACGGCCGAGGGTGAAGTACTGGTCGAGCGACATGGCGTGTTCCTCCGGTTGGGATGGGCACAGTCTGTCGCTTGCCATTACGTAGAAAAATACCGATCCTCTTGATGCGTTATTAAGCAAGGCTAATCAATGAGAGACGATCACACCCCCGCCCTGCGCGCCTTCCACCTGATCGCGCGGCACGGCAGCTTCACCCGCGCGGCGGCGGAGCTGGAGGTGACCGCGTCCGCGCTGAGCCAGACCATGCGCCAGCTCGAGCAGCGCATCGGGGTGCGCCTGTTGCAACGGACCACGCGCAAGGTCGGCCTGACCGAGGCGGGCCGGCAGTTTCTCGACCGCATTACGCCGGCGCTCGCCGTCATCGACAGCGCATTGGACGAACTGCGCCAGCATGGCGACCGCCCTGCCGGCACCTTGCGCATCACCGTGCCGCAGATCGTGCTGGACTGGCTGATCGCGCCGATGCAAACCGACTTCCTGCGCGCGTGGCCGGAGATCAAGCTGGATATCGACGTGAACGGCGGGCTGGTCGATCTGGTGGCCGGTGGTTACGACGCCGGCATCCGCCTCGGCGAGCGGCTGGCGCGCGACATGGTGGCGGTGCCGGTGGGTGGCCCTGTGCGTTCCGTCGTAGTGGGTTCGCCCCGCTACCTCAAACAACACGGACGCCCGCAGCATCCGCGCGATCTGCAGGATCATGTATGCATTCGCAACCGCTACATCAGCAGCGGCGCAATCTACCGTTGGGAATTCGCGCAACGCAGCCGCTGGTTCGAAATCGATGTGGACGGACCGCTGATCGTCAACGATCTCGCGCTCGCCATCCGCGCCGCACTGGACGGTCTTGGCCTGTCACACACGGTGGAGCCGGCCGTGCGCGAACACATCGCCGCCGGCCGGCTCGAAACCGTGCTGGATACCTGGCTGCCGCCGTACGAAGGCTTCTATCTCTACTATCCCAGCCGCTTCCAGGTGCCACCGAAGCTGCGCGCTCTGATGGATTTCCTGCGCGAGCGCATGCAGCCGTAGGAGCGCACCCTGTGCGCGAGAGCCCTGCAACGCAGGGCCGCTCTTTTCTCTTCATGTGGCAAAGGCGGCCCTGCTAACGCAGGGCTTTCGCGCACAGGGTGCGCTCCTACCGGCGGTGCGGAGGCTTTGCCGGGATCGCAAACAGGCGCTCAGCGATAGCGCCAATGCCCTTCCACCCACACATGCGGCGGCCCCCAATAGCCCGGCACCCAGACACCGCCATGGCGAGGTGCCACTACGACGCAACCACTCAGCGACAGACTGGCTACGACGGATATGGCGGCTAACAGGAAATACGTTCTGAGGCGTGACATGGAGACGCTCCAAAGCAGGGAGGTGCCTCGGAAAACGTCGTGTTACGTAGCGCGCTGACGTCGCAAATAAGTACGGATGCTTGGCGTTCAGCCCCGCGCCAATCGCTCAACCACGGCACGATAGCGAGCGGCGATACCGGCTTCATCGTGATGGTGGAAATCGCGCACCACCCAGCGCCCGCCGCACATCACATGACGCACCAGCGGCACGTTGCCGGCGAACAGAAAACTGTCGATCAGCGAGCGCGAGTCGCGGGCGGCCAACAGCGGCGCCTCATCGTCCAGCACCAGCAGATCCGCACGCGCCGCCGTGCGCAACTCGCCCACCGGCATCGCAGCCGCCCGCGCACCGCCGTGCAACGCGGCACGCCATAGCGTTTCGCCCACGCTGTCGCCTTCGCGCCGTGCGGCGATGTTGCGATGGCGCGTGGACAGGCGCTGGCCGTACTCCAGCCAGCGCAGTTCTTCCACCGGCGAAATCGAGATATGCGAATCCGAACCGATGCCCAGCGTGCCGTGCGCATCGAGATAATCGGCCAGCGGGAACAGGCCGTCGCCGAGATTCGCCTCGGTGGTCGGGCACAGACCGGCGACAGCGCCGCTACGTGCAAGGCGCGAGGTTTCGTGGCCGGTCAGATGGGTGGCATGCACCAGCGTCCAGCGCTTATCGACATCGGCATGATCCAGCAGCCATTCGACCGGACGCGAGCCACGCGTAGCGAGGCAGTCCTGCACTTCGCCGATCTGCTCCGCGATATGGATATGGATGGGCACATCCTTTGCTGCACTGGTCGCCAGCAGGCTGCGCATCGCCTCTTCCGGCACGGCGCGCAGTGAATGCAGGGCGATGCCGACGCGAAGGTCGTCGCGCTCGTGGCTGCGCAGAGTTTCCAGCAGATGCACATAGGCCGACAGGTCGTGACCGAAGCGGCGCTGGCGCACGGTGAGTGGGCGTCCATCGAAGCCACCGGTCATGTACAGCACCGGCAGCAGTGTCAGCGCGATGCCGGCTTCGCGCGCCGCCTCGATCAGCGCCAGCGACATCGCCTCCGGCTGCGCGTACGGCGTGCCGTCGGGCTGGTGATGCAGGTAGTGGAACTCGCAGACCTGGGTATAGCCGGCCTTGAGCATCTCGACATACAGCTGCGCGGCGATCGCCTTCAGTTCCTCGGGGCCGACCTTGGCGGCGAATGCATACATCGTTTCGCGCCAGGTCCAGAAACTGTCGTCGCTTTTCCCTTTGCGCTCGGCGAGGCCGGCCATGGCGCGCTGGAAAGCGTGCGAATGCAGATTAGGCATACCTGGCAGCACCCAGCCGCCCAGCCGCTCCGCACTGCCTTCCGGGGGCGCCACATGGCCGCTCGCATCCACGGCAAAGGCGCCATCGGTGCTCCATCCATCGGCCAGCCAGAGCTGGTCAGCGCTGTAGGTGCGGGCGGTGTCGCTCATTGTGTGGCTCCGGTGCGAATGCCGCGGAGTGTAACCGGCCCCGCTGACGGCCGGGTTCATCGGGCGTGGACTTCGCTACGGCATAATGCGCGAATGGCCAAGAAGACCAACGAGCACACCCCCAAGCTGCTGGTGCGCCAGGCGACGCCTGCCGATGTACCGGCCCTGGTCGATCTCACCGCCCGCGTATATACGCCCGAATGGGGGCATGCGGCGGAAATGCTGCGCTCCCAGCAGACACATTTCCCCGAAGGCCAGTTCGTGGTCGAGTACGAAGGCCAGATCGTCGGCTACTGCGCCACGTTCCGCATCGACGAAGCCACCGCGCTGGCACCGCATACCTGGATGCAGATCACCGGCGGCGGCATGGCCTCGCGCCACAAGCCGGACGGCAACTGGCTGTACGGGATGGAAGTGGTGGTGCATCCGGACTATCGCGGCATGCGCATCGGCCAGCGCCTGTATCACGCGCGCAAGCAGCTATGCAGCGATCTGAAGCTGCGCGGCATCGTGTTCGGCGGACGCATCCCGGGGCTGGCCAAGAACATGCAGCGCTACGGTAGCGCCGAGGCTTACGTGCAGGCCGTGGTGGAAGGCAAGCGGCGCGACCTCACCCTGAGCTTCCAGCTCAGCAATGATTTCGAAGTGATCGGCGTCATCCGCGGCTACGTGCCATCGGATTACGAATCGCTCGGCTATGCGGCGCACTTGGTATGGCGCAATCCGCGCCTGCTCAATCAGCCGGATATTCCGTCGATCCCGACGCCGCAGCGCCTCCCCGATTCGGTGCGCGTGGCTTCGGTGCAGTACCAGCAGCGCCGGATCAAATCGTTCGACGAATTCGCCACGCAGGTGGAGTACTTCACCGACATCGCGGCGGATTACAGCGCGGATTTCGTCACCTTTCCGGAATTGATCACGCTGCAGTTGCTGTCGATCGAGAACGCGGAGCTGTCGCCGGTGGAGTCCATCCGCAAGCTCAGCCAGTACACGCCGCAGGTGAAGGAACTCTTCAGCCGGCTGGCGGTGCACTACAACATCAACATCGTTGCGGGCTCGCATCCCACCGAACAGGCCAATGGCGATATCCATAACGTCTGTTATGTATGCCTGCGCGACGGCTCGATCCACGAGCGCGAAAAGATCCACCCGACGCCGAGCGAGCGCACGGTGTGGAACATCATCGGCGGCGACAGTGCGGCCACGGTGCAGACCGACTGCGGCCCGATCGGCGTGATGATCTGCTATGACTCCGAATTCCCCGAAGTCGCACGCCACCTCACCGACCAGGGCGCACTGATCCTGTTCGTGCCGTTCTGCACCGACGTGCGCGAGGGTTATCTGCGCGTGCGCTATTGCTCGCAGGCACGCGCCATCGAGAACCAGTGCTATGTGGTGCTATCAGGCAACGTCGGCAATCTGCCGGGCGTGAACAACTTCGATATCCAGTACGGCCAGAGCTGCATCCTCACGCCGAGTGATTTTCCATTCGCGCGCGACGGCATTGCGGCGGATTCGCAGCCGAACATCGAGACCGTGCTGTTCGCCGATCTGCGGCTGGAAAGCCTGGCCCGCGCGCGCAACGCCGGGGCAGTGCAGAACCTGAAGGACCGCCGTTTCGATCTGTACGAAACCCGCTGGATGACCAAGCGCGACAGCCAGTCATGAGCGAGCAGGACGACGCTCGCGACACCTCGCCCGAACCGCGTGGGCGTTTTCAGCGACTGGCCGATTCCGAATTGTTCTCGCCGGTGCAATGGCGCCGGCGTGTGCTGTTCTGGAGCGGCGCCGTATTGGTCGGCCTGGCCGCGGTCGGTTTCGCGCAGGCCGCCGACTACGTGTTCGGGCTGTTTCATGCGGTGGTGACGCATAGCCGCTGGTGGGCGTTTGTGATCACGCCGCTGATGTTCGCCCTGCTCGCCTGGCTGACCCAGGGCGCGCTCAAGCCCACGCGTGGCTCCGGTATTCCCCAGGCCATCGCCGCACTGAAAGTGGAGGACGAAGGTTTTCGCCAGAGCCTGCTTTCGTTGCGCGTCGCCATCGGCAAGATGTCGCTGACACTGGCCGCCCTGCTCGGCGGTGCATCGGTGGGACGCGAAGGTCCTACCGTACACGTCGGTGCCGGCCTGCTGTATTCGCTGGGACGGCGTTTCGGTTTTGCCGACCCATCGGCGGCAGGCCGTTTCATTCTCGCGGGCTCCGCCGCAGGCCTTGCCGCGGCGTTCAATACGCCGCTGGCTGGCGTGGTGTTCGCCATCGAGGAAATGAGCGGTGCCTTCGAACATCGCATGAGCGGCATTCTGCTGACGGCGGTGATCATTGCCGGCGTCGTGTCGCTCGGCATTCTCGGCAATTACGCCTACTTCGGACGCATGGACATCGGCCTGCCACTAGGCAAAGCGTGGTGGGCCGTGCTCGCCACCGGCCTGATCTGCGGACTGGCGGGGGGATTGTTTGCGCGCCTGATCCTGCCGCATGACCGCGGCGTGCGCGGTTTTATCGGGCGGCTGCGCGGGCACCAGCCAGTGATCTTCGCCGCCTGTTGCGGACTGGCGCTGGTACTGCTGAGTCAGCTCACGCATACCGGCCTGTACGGCACCGGCTACGCGCAGGCCAAAGCGATTCTCGAAGGGCACACCGATACCACAGCAGGTTTTGGCGTGCTGAAGTTCTTCGGCAATATCGCCTCGTTCTGGGCCGGTATTCCAGGCGGCATCTTCTCACCCGCGCTGGCTGTCGGCGCCGGGCTGGGTGACAACATCAGCGCGCTGGTGCCGGGTACCGATGCTTCCGCGGTGGTATTGCTGGCGATGGCGGCGTATCTCTCCGGCGTAACGCAGGCGCCACTCACCGCCACGGTGATCTCGATGGAGCTCACGGCCAATCAGCAGATGGCGATTCCGATCATGGCCACCTGCCTGCTGGCGCGTGCGGCTTCTTCCTTGCTATGCCGCAAGCCGGTGTATCGCGCACTGGCGGACCGGCTGATCGAGAGCTACGAGCACGAGGTCGCGCAACGCAAGGCGCAAGCAGAAAACGAGAGCGAGGCCGACGTCGAGGCCATGGTGGAAGATCCAGCTACGCCGATCCCACCCGATACATTCGTTCCACCTGAACATTCCCTCTGAATTGCGCGAGCCAACATGAGCACCTCCTCCTGGGATCACCTGCTGATTGGCGCCACGCTGGCAACGTTTGCCGGCAACACGCCTTATGGCCTGATCACTGACGGTGCGATAGCCATCGCCGACGGAAAGATCGCCTGGATCGGCAAGAGCGGTGCGCTTCCGGCGGATGCGATTAATCGTGCCGCCAACATCGACTACCTGCATGGCGCGCTGGTGACGCCAGGGCTGATCGACTGCCATACCCATCTGGTCTTTGGTGGCAATCGCGCGCATGAATTCGATCTGCGCCTCAACGGCGCCAGTTACGAGGAAATCGCCCGTGCCGGTGGCGGCATCGTTTCCACCGTCAAAGCCACACGCACAGCCAGCGAGGATGCATTGCTCGCACAAACGCTGCCGCGTGCTCGCGCATTGCTCGCCGATGGCGTGACCACGCTTGAAATCAAATCTGGCTATGGACTGGAGCTGGAAAGCGAACGCCGCATGCTGCGTGTGGCGCGACGCATCGGGGAAACGTTGGGCGTCACCGTGCGCACCACCTTCCTCGGACTGCATGCCTTGCCGCCCGAGTACAAAGAGCGCCGCGAAGAATACGTAACGCTGGTGTGCGAGCAGATGCTGCCCGCACTCGCTGCCGAAGGCCTGGTCGATGCCGTCGACGCGTTCTGCGAGAACATTGGCTTCACCTACGAAGAAACGCGCCGTGTGTTTGAACGCGCCAAGGCGCTCGGCCTTCCGGTCAAGCTGCACGCCGAACAGTTGTCGGATCTGGACGGCGCTGCGTTGGTAGCTGAGTACAAAGGTCTGTCCGCAGATCATCTGGAATATCTCAGCGATGCCGGTATTCGCGCGATGGCTGCCGCCGGCACGGTGGCAGTGCTGCTGCCGGGAGCGTTCTACGCGCTTCGCGAGACCAAGCTTCCACCAATCACCGGTCTGCGCGAGCATGGCGTGAGCATGGCGATCGCGACGGACTGCAATCCGGGCACATCGCCGCTGCTATCGCTGCGCATGGCCGCAGGCATGGCGTGCACGCTGTTCCGTCTTACCCCTGAAGAAGCCTTGCGCGGCATCACCGTCAACGCTGCGCGTGCCTTGGGTTTGCATGACCGCGGCACACTGACCATCGGCCAGCGCGCCGACCTGGTGGTGTGGCAGGTAAATACGCCGGCCGAACTGTGCTACTGGATCGGTGGCGACCTTGTACGCACGGTGTATCGCGCCGGCCAACATTGAGCATGAAATAGGCGTGCATGGCCCGATTGGCGGGTTACTCCGCCGCCGATCCAAGCCACTGTTTTACCGGTCAATTTCGGAACATTCCGAACGACAATGCGAATACCATGCTTTGGCTGGGCTCGCCACGCTGAAGTATCGCAGGCGTTCCTTTAGGCAACCTGCCTGCACTCCCAACGACGCGCTATCGATAACCGCAAGGCATCGGTAGCTGCGGCGTGCATCGCCGCCGGCACGAGCCTCCGTTCGAGTCACCGCTCCGATCCGGAGCACGGTGCATTCCCGAGGAGCGATAGTGAAGCTTCTGAACTTCCCGCATATGCAAAGCTCGCCATCGCAGTCGGCAGCGCAGAAATCGAGGACGCGTCGCGTTGCGCTCGCAACCGGTGTATGGGTCGCACTCGCCTGCCCGCTGCTTGCCACTTGCGCGCGGCGGCCCGACGACGGCGGCCGGGCGTCGCTGAGTGTGCCGGAAGAAACACGCCCTGCTATGAAACAGCAGGCAGCGGCGACCGAAGCGCCGGAGTATCCCATCGCCTCGGCTGCATCCATGTCTGCGGAGCACACCGGGACTTCGATGCCTGGTGCAGGCCACGCTGTACGCAAAGCGATAAAGCGGGAAACCAGTGGCGGCGCGATCATGGGCCATGACGCTGCTACACCGCTCATAGACACTGCGACCGCAGAAAACGGGGAAGCGTCAGGTGCACCCGACCTGTCTTCCGATCATCCCGCAACGCCTGGTGCTGGCCTGGGCATTGCTCCCACGACGCCACCAGGATCTGACGGGCAACCTCACGAAGCCCCGGAAACCGAATCAGACAAGCTCGACAACCCTGAGTGGTACGTCACAGCTCTTTCGTTGGCACGCTATGCGCTGTGGGGACTGCTGCTTCTATTGCTCACCGCCCTGCTGATTCACAAGGCGAAGCGCCAGCAAACGAGGCCGATCCGACACCCCCGAGAAACGCCTCTCATCCTTGCGACCCTCGACGAAGAATCGCCGAAACAAGCACATGGTCTCCTGCCGCCAGCCCGTATCGACTCACCTTCCTATCAACCGCCTTCGGGCCTGAGCTGGTCGCTGACGCAGCCCGCCTATAACGCATGGGAAGGCTGGCATTTCAGTAACCAGGTCGATGTAACGCCACGTATGTCTGCTCCTCTGCCGGTGCCGGTTTATGCCGAAGAATCTGCTCCGGCGTGGAACGCACCGGAGGTCTTCGAGCCGCCGATTACGGTGACGGAAGCAGAAGACCGCGGCGCAGCGCCTAGTGAACCTTCGGCGCCCGAAGTGATCGCGGATCCGACGCCGATGACCGATATCCAGATCGAAGATGCTGCGCCACCAGCGTTCCTCGACCAACTGGAGCAGATCGCGACAATCACAGGCGAACCACTGCCCGCTTTCTTCGTCGAGCTGGACAGCCCATTACCCGTGCTCGTTTTCTCCGCTCCACCAACGGAATCACTGCTGGATCAGTTGGAGACCCTGACGCTGGAAGCCATGCAGGGCCGCGAGCCTTCCGCCGCGTGGCTGCTCGTTCAACTGCTAATCCAGCGCATAACGCAGGCCAGCAAGACCGAGCTCAATGCGCTGTATACGCAAGCCTCCGCACTGGTGCGACGCGGCGCAGCTGATGCCGGCGACGGCAACCGGGCACGGTGGCTTGCGCGCTCGATCGATCTTGAGCTTGCTCATCTTGCCCGCCAGAAAGGCGCAACCCGCCTGCTGAGTCTTCGCACCACGCAGGCTCGCCACGCTGCCGATACCGAAGCTGGTGAGGGACCGGTACTACGTGCCTGGATCGACGTGCTGCTGTACTGGGCGCATTGCCAGATGGGCGACGGCGCCCTGGACAAATACGCCGAAGCGGAAGTGATCTGCCAGCGCCTGCGGGGCATTCCCGAGTACGCCAACGACGCACAACGGCTGCATGCAAAGCTGCTGGTACAGCGTGCGAGCGTCGAACAGGGCGGCGTCCGCGCCAATAGCCTGGCGTCTGCTCAATCGTTGATCGATGAGTTGTTCGCACGCGAACCCACGGCAGAAACCGCCCTCGCTGTGGCCACCACCGCGTTGGCGAGAGGACAGGTGTTGCCGCCCGAGCCGGCCAAGGAAGCCTATTCGCACGCACTGATGCACGCCTTCCTGGCCGACAGTCATCCGCGCTGGCGAGCAGACAGCCTGCAATGCCGGCTCGCTATCCAGCTGGCCTATGAGTCGCTCCCTGACATGCCTGTGCAGGGCCGGGTTGCGCTGGATCTCACCAGCCGCCTCGAAGCCATGCCGGCCGCGCAAGCGGAGACGCTTCACCACATGGCACAGACCTACCTGCGCCATGCGGATTTCGCCCGCGCCTGCCAGCTGTGCACAGAAGCGTGGCGCAGCGGAACGCCTGCATCCGCATTGATGGACACCTGGCAGGAAGCCAGCAGGCAATGGGCGGCGGCTTTGCCGCAATCCACCCAGGACAAAACCTGGCAGGCAAGCGAACGATTACGACGCAACGCAGCCCATGGCCATTAAAGAACTCAAACTCTAGACGACAAGGTTTTTCACCATGAACAACAAGACGATCGGCACCGATCAGAATCCACGACTCTGGAACACCCGCTACGGCCTCGCCGCCGTCGTTCCGCTCGACTGTCCCGCCTCGCGCTCGCTGCAGCTGTACGGCGAATGGGCCGAGCAGGAAATCGACCTGCTGAGCGGTCTGATCCAGGACGGCCACAGCGTGCTTGAGTTCGGTGGCGATTTCGGCGCGCATACGCTATGGCTGGCACAAGCCGTCGGCGAGCGCGGTCAAGTGCACCTGGCCGAGCCGCGCCGTCTCCTGTTCCAGCAGACCTGCGCGAATATCGCCATCAATGGGCTTACCAATGTGTACACCCATGCCCGCTGGTTGGGTCGCAGCAAAGGCCAGTCGGCGCTGTCATCCCTGCCGGGCAATCCCGCCAGGAAATCCGGTGGCGACGAGATCGTCAACACGCTCACTGTCGATGACCTGGAACTCGATGCGTTGCATCTGATCAAGGTGAATCTGCCGGGTACGCTGATCGATTTGCTGGCCGGCGCCGCTGAGACGATCCGTAAATATCGCCCGATGATCTACGCGCGCATGGCGGGGCTGGAGCTGGCCGAGGCCGAGATCCAGGTGCTCAAGGATCTGGGCTATCGCTGCTGGTCGCACGTGCCGTATCTCTACAACTCGGACAACTACACCGAACACACCGGCAATATTTTCCCTGGCTGCGTCTCACAGAACGTGATTGCCTCGCCGGTGGAAGGCCGCTTCGAGCTGGAAGCGCGCCACGAGCTGTAATCCACGCCCATAAAAAAGCCCCCGCAAGCGGGGGCTTGGATCCAGCTGAAAGCCAGCTCAGGCCGACTTTTTCTTCGGCGCTGCCTTCTTGGCGGCGGCCGGCTTGGTCACGGTCTCCTTGGCGCCGACAACGGCCGGCTGCGCGCCGTGCACGCGGGTGTTGCCGTAGCTGCCGCGATAGGTCTTGCCACGACGGGTCTTGCGATCGCCCTTGCCCATGGGAAACTCCTTGATTCGACGTAAGTTGGACGGCCGATCATCGTATCAGCGGCGGCCCAAAGCGCAATAGGCCGGGTCAGTGCGACCGGTTACCGCCAGCGCAACCGTGCGCGTGATCGAGGCAATGTCCGGGGTCAATCTGTACCGTGACGTGACGAATGCCAAAGCGCTCGGCGAGCACACGGTTGATGGCAAGGATGGCCACCGCGCTGTCGCCTTCTTCGTGCAATTCCGCATGCACCGTCGCCATGCGCGAACCGGAGGCGAGCTGCCACACATGCAGATGATGCACGTCGCTGATCGAGGCATCGGCCGCGCGCAACGCCGATTCGACTTCCCCGGTATCCAGACCTTCGGGAACGCCTTCCAGCAGAATGTGCGCGGAACGGCGCAGCAATCGCCACGCACTGTTGAGGATCAGCAGCGAAACCAGCAGCGACAGCACCGGGTCCGCCCACAGCCAACCCATCCAGCGCACCGCCAGCGCAGCCAGCACAGCCGCCACCGAGCCGAGCAAATCGCCCAGTACATGCAGCGCGGCACCGGCCACATTGACGTCGTCGTGGTCGTGGCCATGCAGCGTGCGCAGCACCACCAGGTTCACCACCAGGCCCACGGACGCGACGATCAGCATCACGCCGGAAAGAATCGGACTCGGCGTGAATAGACGCTCGATCGCCTCATAGGCAATAAAGCCCACCAGCGCGAACTGGGTCAGCGCATTGAGAAAACCCGCCAGCACTTCGACGCGCCCATAACCATAGCTTCGCCGCGCATCGGCCGGCCGCCGCGCCATCCATGCACCGATCACCGCGAGCAACAGCGCTAGCGAGTCGACCATCATGTGGCCGGCATCGGCAAGCAGGGCAAGCGAACCGGACCACAGGCCACCGACGACTTCGGCGACCATCATCACTACGGTCAATGCAAAGGCGAACGCCAGCTTGCGCTCGCGGCCCGACATGCCGGCAACGTTTTCCCGCGCGTGATCGTGATCATGCGCGTGGTCGTGATGATGATCGTGGGAATGGGTGTGCGTGCTGCTCATGCGTGCATGCTAGGAAGCGTGTACGCCGTTACACAATCACGAGGCTGCGTTACCGCGCACATCAATGCGCGCAATCCGCGCTGTGCACATGTCCGAATTGGCGATCCGCACGCAGGTTGACGAAATGCGCCGCCGCCACCAGCAAGCCACCGCAAGTGACCAGCGCACTGTGCAGACCGATCGAATACTGCTCGGCGAAAGTCACACCGATCAACAACAACGCCAGCCCCGGCATCGCCAGACGCAATGGCAGGCTGCGGCGATGACGGCGATAACCGTTGAGCAGACTGATCAGCGCCAGCACGCAAGCAAAGATCACAAAACCACGCTCGAAGCGATGGTCGGCAAGAAAGCCCAGGCCAAGCACCGGCAGCAAAGCGAGCACGAACGGCAACGCCGCGCAGTGGATCGCACACAGGAAGGAAGCCATGGCGCCGACTCGATCGGCGACCTGCCACCAGCGGGATTTGCTCACTTGCCCTGAATCCATCGGTCTGTCCGGAACGCGAAGCGTGACTTCTTGCCTTGGCACTAGCAAGCAATGTTACTTTATAACGTAACACGAATCCACCCCATGGAGCTGTCCCCCGATGCGTAAGTCCGTGATCGCCCTAGCCCTGGCCGCCAGTCTCGGCGCCACCGCCTTGCCGCTGCAGGCCGCCGACGCCGAAGCCCCGGCCGATGCCTCCACCGACAAGGAAAGCCACAAGGCCAAGAATCTGGATGCAATCACCGTGAACGCCGTGCCGCTCAACCAGCAGGCGGACCAGATTGTGGCCCCGGTCGCCGTGCTGGCCGGTTCCGCGCTGGACGACGCCAAGGCCGGCACTCTGGGCGAAACCGTGTCGGGCATTCCCGGCGTGCAGACCACCGGTCTCGGCAAGGCGGTGGGCCGTCCGGTCATCCGCGGCATGGACGGCCCCCGCGTCGCCGTGCTGGAAAACGGTCTCGGCGCGCAGGATGTTTCCAACATCAGTCAGGACCACGCCACTTCCGTCGAGCCGTTCCTGGCTGACCAGATCGAAGTGCTGAAAGGCCCATCCACCCTGCTCTACGGTTCCGGTGCTATCGGCGGCGTGGTGAACGTGGTCGACGGCCGCATTCCGATGCGCGCACCGCAGAACGGCTTCAGCGGCCGCGCCGAAGGCCGCTACGACTCAGGCACCCAGGGCAAAACCGGCCTGTTCCGCGCCGATGCCGGCGACCAGCAGTTCGCCCTGCATGTGGATGGTATGCGCCGCGATGACGGCAGCTATGACATTCCCGGCGGCACTCAAGCCAACAGCCAAGTGAAGACCACCTCCGGCGCAGTCGGCGCCTCGCTGCTGGGCGATTGGGGTTATCTCGGCATGTCGGTGTCGCGCTATATGGACAAGTACGGCAGTCCCGCCGAGCCGGGCGAGTCCGACCACGGCGATCACGACCATGATCATGGGCATGACCACGGCGCCGAACCCGCGACCATCAAGCTCGCGCAAACGCGCTATGACCTCAAAGGTGGTTTCAACAAACCGCTGCCCGGCATCGCCAAGGCCGAAGTGAGCTTCGGCCACAACGACTACCAGCACGTCGAGTACGAAGGCGAGACGCCCGCAACCACCTTCACCACCAAAGCCAATGAAGGACGCCTGCTGTTCACCCACGAACCGCTCGCCGGCTGGGAAGGTGCGTTCGGCGTGCAGTACATCCATCGCGATTTCGCTGCGCTCGGCGAAGAGACTTTCGTACCGGCCACCACCACCAAAGCCTGGGGTGTATTCCTTACCGAGCAGCGCCACTTCGGCCCGATCAAGCTCGAATTGGGCGCACGCACCGATCGGCAAACAGTAACGCCCAACGATCAGTCACGCCGCCGCTTCTCGCCCTCCAGCTTCTCCGCCGGCGCCTCGTGGCGTTTCGCCGAACAATGGCACCTGAGCCTGAACCTGGATCGTGCACAGCGTGCGCCCGCCGAAGAGGAACTCTTTTCGCATGGCCCGCACGCCGCCTCCAACAGCTTTGAGATCGGCAATCCCCATCTCAAGAAGGAAACCGCCAATCAGGCCGAGCTCGCCCTGCACTACCACGGCGAATTCGTCGAAGGCAAAGCCGCCGTCTACACCAACCGCTACAACGACTTCATCTACCTCGCCGACACCGGCGAAGTTGAAGACGGCATGCCGCTGCGGAAGTGGTCACAGCGCAATGCGAAATTCCGCGGCGCCGAGGCCGAGGCCACCTTCCATCTGGCGAAGAACGCCAGCGGCGCGTGGGACCTGCGTGTCTACGGCGATACCGTGCGCGCCTCTCTGTCTGACGGTGGCGGCAACCTGCCACGCATTCCCGCCGGCCGCCTTGGCGGCCAGCTGAGCTGGAGTCGCGACGATCTGCGCGCCAGCATCGGTGTGGTGAAGTACTTCGCGCAGAACAAGATCGCCGAGTTTGAAACACGCACGGCTGGCTACACCCTGGTCAATGCGCATGCGGCCTGGACCTTCCACAACGGTGAACGCAGCCAGTGGGAAGCCTTCCTCGATGGCAGCAACCTGACCAACCGCAAGGCACGCCTGGCCACATCGCTGTTCAAGAACCAGGTGCTGATGCCGGGTCGCAGCGTGTCCGTCGGCGTGCGCGCGTTCTTCTGATCGTTCCGGCGTTCTCGGCCCTGAGACCTACTCCCTCCCCCGATCGGGGCCGAAACAAGCGGGGCGCGATGCATGACATCGCGCCCCGCGTCTTTGATGTAGGAGCGTACCCTGTGCGCGATTGACCTTGCAATACAGCTATTTCGATAGGGGTCGCCCACAGGGTGGGCTCCTACGGAAGCTTTCAGCCCTTGCGGCAGTTCTTGCAGATACCGTGCACTTCCAGCGTCTGCGCCTGCGGGCGGAAACCGAAAGCCTTGGCCTGCGCCTCGATCAGCTCGGCCACGCGCTCGTCGCATACTTCCTGCGCACTGGAACAAACATCGCAGATCAGGAACGGCACCTGATGCGCCTCGGCCGGGTGATGGCAGGAGACAAAGGCGTTGATCGATTCCAGCTTGTGAATGAAGCCGTGCTCGAGCAGGAAATCCAGCGCGCGATACACCGTGGGCGGCGCCGCGTTGCCATGGCGCTCGCGCAGATGGTCCAGCAAGTCATACGCCTTCACCGGCTTGCCGGCGGCGGCAACCAACTCCAGTACTTCCTTGCGCAGCGGCGTCAGGCGCAGGCCGCGCTCTTCGCTGGCATGCTCCACCGCACGCACGAAGCCCTTGGCGTCGTCGTGGTGATGATGCGTATGCGTTTTGTCGGTAGCGGTCTGGCTCACAGGGGTCACCTCGGTGCCGATAATACACCCCCGGTGGCTAACGCCTTCCGGGTGGTAGCGGCGGTGGCTGCGCACGCGACATGGGGCGAGGGCGCGACAGGATGACTATCCAGCCGATCGGCCCCAAGATGGCGGCCCACACCACGCCTTCCCACAGGCGCCCGCGCCACCATCCCAGCACGGCGCCGACCACCAGAAACAACAAGCTCCACCACAACAGCGCTGCCCACGGCACCAGCGCCATCAGATTCCCGAAGATGTGCCAGAACGCGTCTGGCGCATCCAGATCGACACCTTGGGTGGCTTTGGCGAGCAATTCGTCCATACCGGCTTCAATAAAGTGCGGGCATGGACGCGATGCTCAAACCCGCGCTTTGGCGATAGCGACGTCGATACGCTTGAGCGCCTCATCGCGCCCCGCCAGATACACCGTGTGATCGATCGACGGCGATACCTGGGTTCCGGTCATCGCCACGCGCAGCGGCTGGGCGATCTTGCCCATGCCCAGTTCCAGCTTGACGGCGATCTGCTCGACCGCCTGATGGATGGCTTCCGGCTTCCACTCGCAAGCGGCGAACAAAGCCTTGGCTTCGCCCAGCACGGCCACCGCGCCATCGTTCTGCAGATGCTTGGCCACAGCCTTGTCGTCCCACTCGACGATCGGGCCGTACCAGATCTTCGCGCGCTCGGCCATTTCCTTCAGCGTCTGCACGCGGTCGCGCAACGCGACGATCACGTCGGCCGGTGCCGGGCCCTTGCTGAAATCGATGCCGGCCTGCGTGAGGTGCCATTCGAATTCCGGCGCCAGCGACAGCGGGTCTTCCGTCTTGAGGTAATGCTGGTTGAGCCAGGACAGCTTGGTAACGTCGAAGCGCGACGCCGCCTTGTTGACGTCGGCGATGTCGAACAGCTCGATCATTTCCTGCTGCGAGAAAATCTCCTGGTCGCCATGCGACCAGCCGAGGCGCACCAGATAGTTGAGCAGCGCGTGCGGCAGGAAGCCGTCGTCGCGGTACTGCATCACGCTGACGGCGCCATGGCGCTTGCTGAGCTTCTGGCCGTCCGGGCCAAGGATCATCGGCAGATGCGCGAACTCCGGCACGGGCTTGTCGAGGGCCTTGTAGATGTTGATCTGGCGCGGCGTGTTGTTGACATGGTCGTCGC
This sequence comes from Dyella koreensis, assembly GCF_044904565.1. Taxonomy (NCBI): domain Bacteria; kingdom Pseudomonadati; phylum Pseudomonadota; class Gammaproteobacteria; order Lysobacterales; family Rhodanobacteraceae; genus Dyella; species Dyella koreensis. Next base: position 1,277,984 of record NZ_JADIKD010000012.1, read on the forward strand.
CGCGGATCACTTCGGTGATGCCCATGTCGATGTCGTCGACCACCACGGCGAAGTTGTAGGTCGGCCAGCCGTCGGAGCGGAAGATCACCAGATCGTCCAGCTCGGTATTGGCCCACTCCACCCGGCCCTTCACCTTGTCGTCGAACACCACTGAGCCTTCCAGCGGGTTCTTGAAGCGGATCACGCGGTTCGGATCGTCGCGGTACGGCTCGTTGCGGTCGCGGTAGTAGCCGTTGTAGCGGGGCTTCTCGCCCTTGGCCATGGCGGCCTCGCGCATGGCCTCGATCTCTTCCTTGCTCTCGTAGGCGTAGTACGCCTTGCCGGCCTTGAGCAGCTCGTCGGCCACCTGCTTGTAGCGCTCCAGGCGGTGCGTCTGGTAAATCGGACCCTCGTCATGCAGCAGCCCCAGCCACTGCATGCCGTCGAGAATGGCCTGCACGGCGGCCTCCGTGGAACGCTCGCGGTCGGTATCCTCGATGCGCAGCACGAACTGGCCGCCGCGGCGGCGCGCCTCCAGCCAGCAATAAAGCGCGGTGCGGGCACCGCCGATATGCAGGAAACCGGTGGGACTGGGGGCGAAACGGGTGCGGACGGTCATCGGGGTTTTCTTGAAGGATGCGGAGCGAAGCGATGGATTTTAGCCGATTCGGCCGGTGGCTCCGCGCCTTTGCAACGGCACTGCTGTTGGTTGTCGTCGTGCCGGCATGGGCGGATGACGCTCCGGGCTTCGATCGCCCTGGCCTCGGCTTCGCCACCAATCCCCTGCACGCCGGCCAGTTCGCCTACGAGCAAGGCCTGCCCGACTGGAGCCGTCACCGCGACAGCGGTGTCACTACTGATCTGGCCACCTACGACACGTTGCTCCGGTTTGGCTTGGGTTCGGGGCTGGAGTTGCAGCTAGGCGGCTCGCCATACAACCGGCAGCACCAGACTGCCGATGGCTCCATGCAGATCAGCCACGGCCGCGGCGACACCATCCTCGGCCTGAAATGGGCCCCCTCGCCCGCCAGTGATATCTGGAACTGGGGTGTGCTAGGCAACGTGGAGTTCACCGACGGCGCGCGTGACTTCCGCAGCGACCGCCGCGTCTACACCGTGGGCGTGGTGGCCGACCAGAAGATCAGTGAGCAGACGGACATCAGCTACTTCGCGCAATGGCAGCGCAGCGGCGGGCGGGACAACTACCTGCTGGCGCCCGACTACAACTACCAGCTCAACGATCACTGGGGCTTCTATCTCGAAACCGCCCTGCTGCGCGACGCGGACCACCGCAACGGCACGCAGGCCGGCGGCGGCCTGGTGTGGCAGCCGCTGTCGAATCTGCAGTTCGATACGTGGTTCCGGCATCGCCTCGGCGGACAGGCCGCGGTGTGGGAAGCCGGCGTAGGCGTGGCGATGTTCTTCGGCCGCTGAACATGCGGCACAACCGAAGCGGCCCCGCCATAGCGGGGCCGCTTCGCGATGGACTTACTTCACGTGCACGGTGATCTTCTTCGACACCACCGCCGGGTCGAATGGGATGTGATTCTCGTCGGCCAGCTCCAGTTGCAAGGTGTGCGTGCCGGGTTTCAGCTTGATGGTGGTTTCGGTCTGGCCGTTGCCGAAATGGACGTGGGTGTCGTCCTTCGGAATCGGCTGGCCGGCGGCCGGCAGATCCGTCACGTCGATCAACAGATGGTGATGGCCGGTGCCTTCCTTCTTCACGCCGGCCGGTGCCACGCCCATGCCCTTCAGGCCGAAACTCACGGTGACCTCCTGCCCCACGGTGGCACCGTCCTTGGGCGAGATGATGTAGACCTCGGCGCCGGCAGGCGACTTGGTTACCGGCAGCGCGGGGGTATCGGCGGCGAACACCGCCCCGGTCACGGCAGCCAGGGCCAGGGCCAGGGCGAGCAGGATGCGTTTCATCGTCGGTTCTCCATGGTGACAAGAAGGCCCAGTGTAAGCGCCCGGTCATTCAGAAAGCGCCAATAAATCCGCCTATTTGGGCCAGAGGGGCCCTAACGTCATGCGGACGTCATGAACACGCCACGCAGCCGCAACGCCGTGAGAAGAACCTACGCCGGGCCAGCACAGGTATTCCCATGCGCATCGGCATCGTCACTGAGACGTACCCGCCAGAAATCAACGGCGTTGCACTTACCGTGCATAGCCTTGCCGCCGGACTCGCGTCGCGCGGACACACCGTCGACCTGATCCGCCCGCGCCAGGCGCAGCCGTTCGCCGACGAACCCGGCATTGTGGCGGTGGAGATGCGCGGCGCGTCGCTGCCGCGCTATCCCGGCCTGCGTTTCGGACTCCCCGCCGGACGCACGTTGCGTGAACGCTGGACTCGTCTACGGCCGGACGCCATCTATGTGGCCACGGAAGGCCCCCTGGGCTGGTCGGCGGTACGCGCCGCCAACAAGCTGGGCATACCCGTGGCGACCGGATTCCACACGCGCTTCGACACCTACGCCAATCACTATGGCGTGGGGTTTCTCACACCGGTGGTGCGCCGTTACTTGCGCCGCTTCCACAACCGCGCCGCGGCCACGCTGGTGCCCACCGATGCCCTGGCGAACGAACTCAGCGCGCTGGGCGTGGATACCGCGCGCCTGCTGCGCCGGGCGGTGGATACGCAACTGTTCCATCCGCGCTTTCGCGATCCGGCCCTGCGCGCCAGCTGGAACGTGGACGGCAACACGCCAGTGGTGCTCTACGTCGGCCGCATCGCGCCGGAGAAAAATCTCGACCTCGCGGTGCGCACGTTCCGCGCGATTCAACAGAAAGTGCCCAAAGCGCGCTACGTGTGGGTCGGCGACGGCCCCGCTCGTGCCGCGTTGCAGGCGGCCCATCCCGATTTCATCTTCGCCGGCATGCAGCGCGGAGACGCCCTGGCGCGCCACTACGCCAGCGCCGATCTGTTCCCCTTCCCCAGCCTCAGCGAAACCTTCGGCAACGTGATCCTGGAAGCGCTGGCCGCTGGACTGCCGGTGGTCGCGTACGAGGAAGGCGCCGCGCGCGAACACCTCAACACCGGCATCAACGGCTATCGCATCGAGGCCGGCAATGAAAGCGCCTTTGTCGAGGCGGCGACGACGCTGGCCAGCAACGCAAGCCTGATCCGCCATATGGGCCGCGCCGCGCAAGCGAGCATCGCCAATCTATCCCCGGACGCGGTCATCCGCGAATTCGAAAACCTGTTGAGTGAACTGGCCAAGGAGCACAGCGATGAACACCCTGCCGCCGCTGCACACGCCTGAACTCACAGAGCCTGTTCATGGCTTCCTCGTAGCCCGCGCCGGAAGCTGTTTGCTCGCAAGACAAGGAAGAACGAGGGCGTGTACGTCCGTACACAACCGAGTGATGACGCAGGATTGCGGGCAAACAGACCCGGCCCGAAGGATTGAGTCGCAGAGCGCGCCAGGCGCCCGCGCGCGGCTTGACCTGACAGCCAGTCAGGCGCTGCGCCACGCGCGGGCGCCTGGCGCGCTCTGCGACTCAACGCGGGCTACGAGGAAGCCATGAACAGGCTCTCTGGCCCGCGCTTCGCTTTCGACCGACGCCTGTGCGTCGCCGCCAATCACTGGGGCGCACGCCGCGCCGTCGGCGTGTTCTTCGGCATCATCAGCCGGCTCGGCGATGGTGTGTTCTGGTACTCGCTGATGCTGGCGCTGGCGCTGTTCGATGGCCGGCGCGGTCTGCTCGCCGCTGCGCAGATGGCGATCACCGGCCTCACCGCCTTGCTTCTGTATCGCCTGCTCAAGCGCTGGACGCGCCGGCCGCGTCCGTTCCGCGCCTGTCCCGGTGTGATCGCGCACGTGCCGCCGCTGGACGAATTCAGCTTTCCCTCCGGTCACACGCTGCAGGCGGTGAGCTTCACTGTCGTGGCGCTCGCCTGGTATCCGCTGCTGGCGCCGTTGCTGCTCACGTTCACCACGCTGATCGGCGCGTCGCGCGTCATTCTCGGCCTGCACTATCCGAGCGATGTGCTCGCAGCAACGGTGATCGGCAGCGCGCTCGGTGCACTTTCGTTGTGGCTGATGCCGATGGCGCATTGGATGCACTGAGCTATACGCATTGCCTGTAGGAGCGCACCCTGTGCGCGAACCGGCGCGAAAGCGTCGCGATGAGAAGTCGATCTACGAACCCGGAATTCACCCTTCGCAGGAATCGCGCACAAGGTGCGCTCCCACAACATATGCGCCCCGTTGCGCATTTCATGAGCATGGTGTCGTACCTGTCTTTACGATCAGACAGATAGAGCACCTATCCACAGGTTTCACCGGACACATTCCACAATCGCTGTGGAAAACCATGATTTTCCCGCGCGTTTGTTGAGCAAAACATCGTCAACGCGTAGCAAGTCACTGTTGGCAAAGGCACCGATGCGTGTTGTCCACAGGCTTACCCCGGTGACATCCACAGTCGCTGTGGACAACCTCGTCCAGCACGCTGACGAAAACTTCGCCATCGCGTAGCAAGTGCTTGTCGACAAAGCATCACCACGCGCTTGTCCACAGACTTGCTCATACGACATCCACAGGCGCTGTGGAAAACACGATGCGATTTACCGCGCGATGACCAAAATGCTCGCACCGTGTGCGAAGCGTCGACAGCACAAGCACTTGCGATGCTTTTCCACAGGCTTACCCGGACTGTGTCCACAGTGGCTGTGGACAACCTCGCCGCGGATGCTGGAAACGATGATGCCGCCTTGCGGCGGCATCATCATGATCACTTGATCGACGCACTCACGCCGCGCGCGGCGCCTTCATCAAAATGCCCAGCAGATCAGCCAGCTTGTCGCGCATCTCGCGGCGATCAACGATCAGATCGATAGCGCCATGCTCGACCAGGAACTCGGAGCGCTGGAAGCCTTCCGGCAACGTCTCGCGTACGGTCTGCTCGATCACGCGCGGGCCAGCGAAACCGATCAACGCCTTCGGCTCAGCGACGTTGATGTCGCCCAGCATGCCGAGGCTGGCGGACACGCCGCCGGTGGTGGGATGCGTCAACACACTGATGTACGGCACACCGGCATCGCGCATGCGGGCCAGTGCGGCCGAGGTCTTCGCCATCTGCATCAGCGAAAAGAGGGCTTCCTGCATGCGTGCGCCGCCGGTGGCGGAGAAGCACACCAGCGCGCTCTTGTCGGCCAGCGCTTTCTCGGCGGCACGGGTGAATTTCTCGCCCACCACCGAACCCATCGAGCCGCCCATGTAGGAGAACTCGAACGCCACGGCCATCAGCGGACGGCCCTTGAGCTTGCCGCTCATGGCCAGCAGCGCGTCTTTCTCGCCGGTGGATTTCTGCGCGGCGACGATGCGGTCGCGGTATTTCTTGGAGTCGCGGAATTTCAGTGGATCGGTGGGCTCCATGCTGGCCCACAGTTCCTGCGTCGAGCCTTCATCGAGAAAGGCGTCGAGGCGCGCGCGTGCCTCGATGTTGTGGTGGTAGCCGCACTTGGGGCAGACCATCAGGTTGCGTTCCAGCTCGGGCCGGTACAGCACCGTGCCGCAACCGCCGCACTTCTCCCACACGCCTTCGGGCACCTTGCCCTTGCCGCCGTTGGAGCTCTGCGTGCGCGCACGCGGGGTCATGATTTTCTGCAGCCAGTTCATCGCAACACCTCAAACGTTCCTGACCGAAACGGCCAGGAGACCGTTTCAGTGTGCGTCGAGCGCGGCCCGTATCGGTTGCAGGAACTCCCGCGCACGTTCGGCGATCTCGCCGGCCTGCGCCGCCCCCGCCAGCCGTTCGACCAGCGCACTGCCGATGACTACCGCATCGGCAAACCCGGCGATGGCTTTCGCACTGTGCGCATCGCGCACACCGAAACCCACTGCCACCGGCGCCTTGGCGCGGGCCCGGATGTCGGCCACACGGGCCGCGATATCCGAGGTGCTCAAACGCCCCGCGCCGGTGATGCCGGCAAACGACACATAGTACAGGAAACCCTCCGCCATCCCGCACAACTGCGCCATACGCGCGGGTGCGGTGGTGGGTGCGGCCAGCAGTATCTGCTGCAGGCCGGCGGCCTTCAGCGGCGCCAGTACGGCGGATTCCTCCAGCGGGCAATCGACCAGCAGCACCCCGTCCACGCCGGCCGCCACGGCCTCTTTCGCGAAACGTTCGTAGCCGTGGATTTCCACCGGATTGAGGTAACCCATCAGCACCACGGGCGTCTCGGCATCGCGCTGGCGGAACTCAGCCACCCAGCGCAACACGTCACCGAGACCGACGCCCTTGGCGATGGCGCGCTCACTGGCGTGCTGGATCACCGGACCGTCAGCCATCGGATCGGAGAACGGCACACCCAGTTCGATCAGATCGGCGCCTGCGTCGACCAGCGCATGCATCAGCGCCACGGTGTGCCCAGGCGAGGGATCGCCAGCGGTGACAAAGGGAATCAGTCCGGTCCTGCCGGCGCTCTTGAGTGCGGCGAAGCGTTGGTCGATGCGGCTCATACCTGCACTCCTTCGCGCGCAGCGATGGTGTGTACATCCTTGTCGCCACGGCCGGACAGGTTGCACAGCACCAGCTGATCCTTCGGCATCTCGCGCGCCAGCTTCATCGCCTGCGCGACAGCATGGCTGGATTCCAGCGCGGCGAGGATGCCCTCGGTACGCGCCAGCAGATGGAACGCTTCCAGCGCCTCGTCGTCGGTGACGCCGACGTACTCGGCGCGACCGGCATCCTTGAGGAAGGCATGCTCGGGGCCGACGCCCGGATAATCGAGGCCGGCCGAAACCGAGTGCGTCTCGGTGATCTGGCCGTTGTCGTCGCACAGCACATAAGTGCGGTTGCCATGCAGTACGCCCGGGCGGCCCGCCGCCAGCGACGCCGCATGATGCCCGGTGGCAATGCCTTCGCCCGCTGCTTCAGCGCCAACCATGCGCACGTTGGTGTCGTTGAGAAAGGCATGAAACAGGCCGATGGCGTTTGAGCCGCCGCCCACACAGGCCGTGAGCACGTCTGGCAGGCGGCCGTATTGCGCCAGCATCTGCTCGCGCGCCTCGCGCCCGACGATGGCATTGAAGTCGCGCACCATCATCGGATACGGATGCGGGCCGGCCACGGTGCCGATGATGTAGAAGGTGTCGGCGACGTTGGTGACCCAGTCGCGCATCGCTTCGTTGAGCGCATCCTTCAGCGTCTTCGAGCCCGACGTCACCGGCACCACTTCGGCACCGAGCAGCTTCATGCGATAGACATTGATCTTCTGGCGCTCGATATCGACCGCGCCCATATAGACCACGCACTTCAGGCCAAAACGCGCCGCCACCGTGGCGCTGGCCACGCCGTGCTGGCCGGCGCCGGTCTCGGCAATCACGCGCGGTTTGCCCATGCGCTTGGCGACCAGGGCCTGGCCGATGGTGTTGTTGATCTTGTGCGCGCCCGTGTGGTTCAGGTCTTCGCGCTTGAGCAGGATCTGCGCGCCGCCGACGTGCTTCGACAACCGTTCGGCGTGGTAGATCGGGCTGGGGCGGCCGACGTAATACTTCAGGTCGCGGTCCAGCTCGGCGAGGAACTCGGGATCTTCGCGCAGGCGCAGGTAGGCCTCGGTCAGCTCGGCCAGCGGCGCCATCAGGGTCTCAGCGACGTATTGGCCGCCGAAGGCGCCGAAACGGCCGTGCTCATCGGGCCATTGGTGGAAATCCTGGATCGCGGTCATAAGCCTGTCTCACTTGCGGAAAACGCACATGGCGGCAGCCGCCATGGGAGCGCCACCCTAGCGCAGCACGGGCATCGGCGAAAGCGATAAGATCGCCGCCATATGTCAGAAAAACTCACATATCCCGCATCCCGTCCGATGCCCTCGCTGAATGCCCTGCGTGCCTTCGAGGCCACCGCACGCCTGGGCAGCGTCAGCCGCGCCGCGCAGGAATTGCATGTAACCCACGGCGCGGTGAGCCGCCAGATCCGCGCACTGGAAGACGACTTGGGCACACCGCTGTTCCAGCGCCAGGGCCGCGGCCTCAGCCTGACCGCCGCCGGCCTGCGCCTGCGCGACGCCAGCGCCGCGGCTTTCACGCAACTCCGCGAAGCCTGCGATCAATTGCGCGGCCATACCGCGCAGACACCGTTGGTGCTCGGCTGCCCCGTCAGCCTGCTGGCACGCTGGATGATTCCGCGACTGGAACGGCTGATGGCCGAACTGCCCGAGCTCACCTTGCATCTGCGCCCGCAAGAGTTGCCGTTCGATGAGGCGCTGACGGGACTCGACGCCGCCCTGCTCGCTGGCGAAGCGCCCTGGCCCTCGGGATGGCAGGTGCATGAACTGGCGCGTGAGTGCGTCGGGCCGGTGGTCAGTCCGCACTTCGCCGAACAACACGGACTGTTGAGCAGCGCGCCATCGGCCTTGCTGCAACAGCCTTTACTACACACCACCTCGCGCCCGCAGGCTTGGCAGGCATGGGCGCAAGGCCAGGGCCTCCCAGCAACGCAACTACCACCGGGCCAAAGCTTTCCGCATCTCTATCACCTGCTCGAAGCGGCGGTAGCGGGACGCGGTGTGGCGATCGCACCGGAGCAACTGGTTGCAGACGATCTGACCAGCGGACGCCTGTTGGCGCCATGGGGGTTTCAGGCCACGGCGGCGCAATGGGTGCTGGTAGCGCCGTCGCGCGCGCCGGCAGCGCGGCTTACAGCACTGGCGGACTGGCTAAAACGGGCATTAGCCGCTCAGAGATAACGCAATACGGTCTCGCGCAGCTTGGCCACCTGCTGTGCGTCCAGCGGCCCCAGCACGCCGCGGCGCGACGGCGGAATATGCGCGGCGGGATCTTCATCGCTGAATACGTAGTGGTCGAGCAGCTCGCGCCACGCCTTGCGTTCGGCCGGCGGCAGCGATTTGAAACCAAGCACGCAATGCAGCAGACAGCCCAGCAGGGTCTGCGGCACCAGGCCGCTGCCCAGCCCCGGCTTCCACCAGTAATTCACCAGCGCATTGATGCTGCCCAGCGAAGCCACGTGATGCCACCACATCGGCGGCATGTAGGTGGCATCGCCCGGCTGCAGCTCGGCGACCCATGCGTGTTCCAGTGCCAACTTGAGGCGCGGGTAGCGCGGATCATCGGGACGATCGAGCCGAGCGACGCTGATGGCTGCTCCCGTGGGCGCGAAATCCAGCGGCCCGACATAAAGGTTGCGCACCTGCTCCGGCGGAAACAGCGTGAAGCGGCGCGAGCCGCTAACGACGCAGGCGATGTTGTGGAACTCATCGAAATGCGCCGGCGTAGTCACCTTGTTGCCAATCCAGATGCGCGGCTGGATAGCGGCATCCAGAAACGGCACCGAGTGTTCCGCCAGGAAACCCGGCAGGCAGGCGGCGATCGGCGCGCTTTGCATGGCCAACGCCGGCGGCTGTTCCTGCCGATTGAATTGCTGCAAATGCTGCAGCCCCTGCGAGACGGAGACGCGCTGGTGCCGGAAATTGAAATGCTGCAGGTCGGCGCTATAGCCCACCACACCGTCTTCGCCGGGCGGCATCAGCAACGCATCGACGGGCGTACCGTTGTCGAACCCCGACAGCCGTGCCACGAAAGCCGATTCGGATTCGCGGGCCGCCGCCACGATGGGCCAGTGCTTTACCAGGCCGCGCATGACCAGAGGACGCTCGCTGCCGACGATGGCGTCGAGCACATCGTCACGGCCATCGACGACGAACTCCTCCATGGGAACTGGCATGGCGTTTATCCGGAGCGATCAGTGGTGATGGTGCATGCTAGCCCGCGGCACGCACGGCCTGCACGAAAGCCGCCATCTTGGCGGGATCCTTGATCCCCGGCGCCGACTCGATGCCGCTGGAAACATCCACCGCCCACGGCCGCGCGATACGCACGGCAGCGGCAACATTCTCGGCGGAAAGCCCGCCGGCGAGAATCAAAGGCTGCTTGAGGTCTGTGGGCATCAGCGACCAGTCGAACGCTTTGCCACTACCGCCCGCCTCGCCCAGCCCGTGCCCATCCAGCAGCAAAGCGGCGGCCCCGGGGTAGTCATGCAGTCGCGGCAAAGCGGCGACCCCATCGCCCATCGCGATCGCCTTGAGGTAGCGGCGCCCGAACTGTGCGCACCAGGCATCGCTTTCGTTGCCGTGGAACTGCAGCAGATCCGGCTGCACGGCATCGATCACTTCGCGCACTAGCGCCGCTTCGTCGTCCATGAATAACGCCACGGTGCCGACGAAAGGCGGGAGCGCTGCGCAGATCGCCCGTGCCTGAGCGATATCCACCCGCCGCTTGCTGCGCGCGGTGAGGATCACGCCGATGGCGTCGGCGCCGAGTTGCGCTGCGAGCAGCGCGTCCTCGATACGAGTCATGCCACAACATTTGATACGAGTCACTGGCTCACCTCCACCGGCAGCCCCCAGTGCGCTTCGTAGCGTGGCCCGATAAAGGTCAGGCCCGAAGATGGCGCCGTCGGGCCGGCAACCTCGCGATCGCGGCCCGCCAGCAGTTCGCCCACCCAGGCCACCGGCTGTTCGCCGCGCCCCACGGGCAGCAGAGAGCCGACGATATTGCGCACCATGTGATGCAGGAACGCGTTCGCCTCGATCTCCACGATCACCTGTTCGTCTTCGCGCCGCACGCTCACCGCCAGCACCGCGCGACGCGCGTGCGCAGCCTGGCAGGACACCGCACGGAAGGCACTGAAATCGTGTTCGCCGATCAACACCTGCGCGGCCTCGTGCATGCGCGCGGCATCGAGCGGATGGCGCTCCCAGGTCACGTAGCGCGCATCCAGCGCGGCACGCACCGGACGGTTGAGGATGCGATAGCGGTAGCGCCGGCTACGCGCGGAGAAGCGCGCGTGGAAATCATCCGGCACCATCTGCGCCCACAGCACCGCCACGCTCGTCGGCAGGTTGGAACAGGCACCAAGAATCCAGCCACGCAGATCGCGCTGAACCTCCGTATCGAAATGCACCACTTGGCAACGCCCATGCACACCAGCGTCGGTACGGCCGGCGCAAGTGACCTCCACCGGATGCGCCGCCACAAACGACAGCGCCCGCTCCAGCGCGCCCTGCACGGTGGCACCGTGGGTCAGCCGCTGCCAACCCAGAAAATCGGTGCCGTCGTATTCGATACCCAGGGCAATACGCATGAAGAAAGAGGGACTCCACTCAACCAAGCGCACAGATTAGTAGGAGCGCACCTTGTGCGCGAATTTGGGCCTGACGCCCGGATCGCCCACGGGGTGGGCTCCTACACGAACGAAAAGGGCCGGCTAGGCCGGCCCTTTCGATGCAAGGTGTCGCGCAGAGCGGTTTAGCGAATGCTCTCCAACAGCTTCTTCGCCACATCCTTCTGCATCTGGCTGCCCTCATGCAGGACTTCTTCCAGCATGGCGCGCGCGCCATCCGGATCGCCCATGTCGAGGTAGGCGCGGGCCAGATCGAGCTTGGTGTCAGCCGGATCGTCGCTGAATTCGCCGGCGTCGTGCAGCTGTTCGCCAGCGTGGTCATGCGCGTGCTCGGCCGGCTGCTCGTCATCAAGATCGGCGAACTGCCAGCTGGTGGCGGCTTCGTGATGTTCCGGCTCGGCGACCGACGCCGCAGCGGGTGCATTGGCGCCGAGCGGGCGAGGCGTAAGGTCGAAGTCGAAGTGATACTCGCTGACCTTCTGGCTCTTGGACGGCACCGGAGCCGCAGGAATCGGCGGAATGTCCGAACCGTCACCGGCGTAATGGCCCAGATCAAAATGGTCGAGCGCTTCATGCTCGTCCTCGTTCTGCGGCGGCAGCGGCGACAGGCCTTCGCGCGCGAACAGCGGATGACCCGGCACCAGGTCCTCGCCCATGTGCACCACATCCTGCCATTCCGGCTGGTCCGGACCGGTGATATGGGCGTGCATGGCTTCGGCCGCGGCCTCGAAATGGTCCACGTCGCGGCGGCTGTAGTAGAGACTCACCAACTCCAGGTGCAGACCGACGTCATCCGGATGCTCGGCGAGCTGGTCGAGCAATTCGTCCTGGTCGGGATCGATGCTGCCCAGCGACGGCGTCGCACCGAAACGATCGGCCAGCGAAGACGACGAAGCAGCCGCAGCGACTGCGGGGGCCGCCTTGCGACGACGACCCAGCAGAGCGCCCAGGAGCAGCAGCACGGCGGCACCACCGCCGGCGGCGAGGGCCCAGGTCTGCGTGTACCACGGCTCTTCCGCAACCGGCGCCGGAGCGGGTGCCGGCTTCGCCACCGGGGGCTTCACCGCCGGCTTGGCCGGTTCGGCAGCCGGCGTGCTGGCCAGCGGAGCAGTGATCACGGTGGCGGCATGGGCTGGAGCATTGCCTGCCGCCGTGCTGGAACCTGCCGGCGTCACGGCGAGGGTTGTCTCAGCGGCGGGCGCCAGCTTCGCGGCACTGGCCGCCGCAGCCGGCTTGATCTCTGCCGTTTCGGGCGTCGCCGGTTTCGCTGCGGCGACCGGCGCGGCCGGCTTGCCCGCAGACCTGCGGGCTTCGGCCAGCTTGCCCTGCAGCTCGGCGATTTCATTGTCCTTGAGCGACAGCAGCTTGGCGTTCTTGGTGTTGATGTCTTCCAGGTCTTTGAGGCGCGACTTCAGCTCGCCGCCCTGCTGCTCCAGCGAGGCCAGGGCCTCCTGGCTGCGCAGCAGATCCTGGTGCAGGCCGGCCATGCTTTTGCCGCCCTTGTCACCCTTGCCGCCGCCGCTTTCGTTGCCCTGCCCGTCCTTCGCCGGGACCAGGGCCAGATGGTCGCCGTTGTCGCTCTTCGCCGAACTCGGCGCGGTGGAGGCGGAAGCGCGTGTGCCGGCATCGGCCACACTGGTGGGCGTGCGCGCGGCGCCGGAGCGCCAGTCGCTGTTCTGGCGGCGCACTTCCGCAACCGCCGCGGCAACGGCCATGGCCTGCGCGTCTTCACGCGAAGGCACGCGCAGCACCGCACCACTCTTCAGTGCGTTGATGTTGTCGCGATAGAACGCATCGGGGTTGGCCTGCTTCAGCGCCAACAGCATCTGGTTGATATCGACGCCAGTCGGCGCAGTCTGCTTGGCGATGCCAGACAGGGTCTGGCCGCGCTCGACCGGACCGAACTGACCCGGACCGGCCGACGAGGCGGCCGGCGCAGCCTGCCTGGCAGGCTTGGGGGCGGGCTTGGGTGCGGCGGCCTGCTCATCAGCGGCCGGAGCCGGCGCGGCGGCACGGCGCGAAGGCTTGGGCGACGCCGCCGGTGCCTGGGTCGGCGCGGAGGTTACCGGCGCGGCAGCCGGTGCATTCGGCGGATCGAGCAGGATGGTGAACTCACGCACGCTCTTGCCACTGGCGCTATCCACTTCAACCAGCAGGTCGAGGTAAGGATCGTTCACCGGCACGCTGCTGGTGATACGGATGAATTTACGGCCACTGCCGCTATCGACCACGCTGAACTGCAACGGGAGATTCGGCGCCCCACCGCTGATGCCGGCGCGCGTGAACTCATCGCTGGAAGCCAGCTTGGCCGAAAGATGCTGCAGCTCCGACGGGTGCTCAGGGTTCAGCGGTATCTCGGCCAGCAAGGGCTGGCCCAGTGCCGACTTGACCTGGATCTGGCCCAGCTCAAGCGCGGCTGCCTGGCCACTGCCCACGGCAAGCGCCAGCAGCACCGACAGTTTCAACGAACGATTCATCGCGTGTTCCCCCGAACGACCCCGTGACGTTTCTTATTGGGTCGCCGCTTCACGGCGGCGACTGCCCATAACGAGGCGCCACTTTAAGTTAGACAAAGGCCAGACAACAATAGCTGTGGCCGATATTTACAACGCATTGCTGCGGTCTGTTCTTGATCTTGCCCGATTCAGTGCTGGGTAGCTGAACCCGTCGGCGCCGCTTTCAGTTCCTTCAATTGCCGCTGCAGGTCGGCGATGGTCTTGTCCTGCTCCTGCATCTTCTGGTCGGCCTGTTTGCTCTTGGCTTCCTGCGCCGCCACGTCGTGCTGCAGGCCTTCAAGCTCGGCTCGCTGCTTGGAAATGCGCTGTTCGATGCCGGGGGCAGGATCGGCTTTCGCCCCCTTGCCCACATCCGCCGCCCAGCCCGGGACCATCACCACCAGGGCACACAGGCCCAGACCGAACCACATTTGACGCATTAAAGATAATCCTCGATCAGGAGTTCAGCGATCTGCACCGCGTTCAGCGCGGCACCCTTGCGAATATTGTCGGCGACGATCCACATATCCAGGCCGCGCTCGTGCGAGATGTCCTCGCGAATGCGGCCAACGAACACCGGGTCCTTGCCTGCTGCGTCGCTCACCGGAGTCGGATAGCCGCCCGCCTTGCGCTCGTCCACCACCACGACGCCCTCGGCCTTTTCGAGCAGCGCACGCGCCTCGTCGACGCCGATCTTCTCGCGTGTTTCGATATGCACCGCCTCGGAGTGGCCGTAGAACACCGGCACGCGCACCGCCGTCGGGTTCACCTGGATGCTGTCGTCCTCCAGGATCTTGCGCGTCTCCCACACCATCTTCATTTCTTCCTTGGTGTAGCCGTTGGGCTGGAAGTCGTCGATGTGCGGGATCACGTTGAACGCGATCTGCTTGGTGAACTTGTTCTGCTCCACATCCTGGAAGCTCAGCAGCGCGGCGGTCTGCTTGCCCAGTTCCTCCATGCCGGAGCGGCCAGCGCCGGAGACGGACTGGTAAGTGGCCACATTGATGCGCTCGATGCCCACCGCGCGATGGATCGGCGCCAGCGCCACGAGCATGCCCATGGTCGAGCAGTTCGGATTGGCGATGATGCCGCGGTTGGTGTAGTGGGCGATGGCGTGCGGGTTCACTTCGCTCACCACCAGCGGAATGTCGTCCTGGTAGCGGAACTCGGAGGTGTTATCGATCACCACCGCGCCGGCCGCGGCCGCGCGCGGCGCATGCTCGCGGCTGACCGAACCGCCGGCCGAGAAGAAAGCGATATCCACGCCCTCGAAGTCGTAATCGGCAAGATTGCGCACGGTGATCGATTTGCCGGCGAACTCCACTTTGCCGCCCGCCGAACGCTCACTGGCCAGCGGCACCAGCTCGCTGACCGGGAATTCACGCTCGGCCAGGATGGCCAGCAGGGTTTCGCCCACGGCGCCTGTCGCGCCGACCATCGCCACCTTGTAGCTGCTCTTCTTGCTCATGTTCCGGTATCAGTTGAGGAAATCGGAGAACCGTCCGTACGGGGCCGATATCCGCACCTGCGGAAATCTAGCCGGGGTCTTCTGCAAAACAATACGCGATCTGCCTGGGCGTGAATGGCATCACGCTTTGGCATCAACGCCTGGACCTCAACGCCTGGACCAGCGCGCCATCACTTCGGGATTCAGGGGCGTCGCGGGACGGCCGGCATGCGGCCCGTAACCCAGCGCAGCCAGCACATTATCAGCTGCGAGGCTGGCCATGGCGCGGCGGGTATCTTCGCTGGCGCTGGCGATGTGTGGACTGAGCAAGGCGTTGTCGAGCGCCAGCAGGTCCGGATGCACCGCCGGCTCCCCCTCGAACACGTCCAGCCCCGCCGCCCCCAGACGGCCTTCGCGCAAGGCCGCGGCCAGCGCCACTTCATCCACGATGCCGCCGCGCGCCACGTTCACCAGCACCGCGGTGCGCTTCATCAGGGCCAGCTCCGCCGCACCGATCGCATGATGGCTGGCCTTGCTGTACGGCAGCACCAGGATCAGGTGATCGGCCTGCTTCAGCAACTCGTCCTTGCCCACCAAGGTGGCGCGGCACTCGCGCTCGATCGGCTCCGGCAGACGCGAACGGTTGTGATAGAGCACCCGCATATCGAAACCGGCTGCGCGGCGCGCAATAGCCTGGCCGATGCGCCCCATGCCCAGGATGCCCAAGGTCTTGCCGTGCACGTCGACGCCGAGCCAGTCATCGAAGCGCTGCTGATTGCTCCACTGCCCCGCGCGCAGCCAGCGCTCGGCGGCACCGATGCGCCGGGAAGCGGCGAGCATCAGCGCCCAGGCGTAATCGGCCACGGTTTCGTTGAGCACATCGGGCGTATTGCAGGCGAGTACGCCGGCGCGGGTCATCGCGGGCAGGTCGAAGTTGTTGTAACCCACGGCCAGGTTGGCGATCACGCGCAGGCGCTCGTTGCCTTCCAGCACCGCGGCGTCCACCCGATCACCCAGGCCGATCACCGCGCCATCCACTTGGCGCAAGCGCTCCCGCAGCTGTTCCGGTGTGTGTTTTCGCTCGATCGCCTCGGCCTGCACGTCGAGATGCTCGGACAATTTCGCCAGCACTTCGGGGAACAGCGGACGCGAAACCCAGACTTTCTGTTTTACGGTCATGCCGCACTTCTCAATAGGTCATCAACGCGTTGCTTGGGGAACGAAGGCGCGTCGGGAAGATCGCGCCGCCACGGTCAAGGCAACCGCGGTTTCACCTCGCCTACATCGCCGCATTGAGCGCGGTGGCGCAGGGCGTGATCCATCAGCACCAGCGCCATCATCGCCTCAGCAATGGGCGTGGCGCGGATGCCCACGCAGGGGTCATGACGACCCTTGGTGACCACTTCAACGGATTCGCCGGCCAGGTTCACGCTATGGCCTGGAATCAGGATGCTCGAGGTCGGCTTGAGCACGATGGACGCGGTCACCGCCTGCCCCGTACTGATGCCACCGAGAATGCCGCCGGCATGGTTGGACGCAAAACCATCCATGCTCATTTCATCGCGATGCTGGCTGCCGTGCTGGGTGACCGCAGAGAAGCCATCGCCGATTTCCACACCCTTTACCGCGTTGATCGACATCAGCGCCGAAGCGAGATCGCCGTCGAGCTTGCCGTAGATCGGCTCGCCCCAACCCGGCGGCACGCCGTCAGCCACCACGTTGACGCGCGCGCCCACCGAATCGCCGGATTTGCGCAAGGCATCCATGACCTTTTCGAGCTGCGGCACCTGACTGGCATGCGGCCAGAAGAACGGGTTCTGCTCCACGGTCTCCCAGTCGAAACCTTCCGGCGCGATCGCGCCCAACTGCGCGAGATAGCCGCGCACACGCACGCCGTAACGCTCGGCCAGCCATTTCTTGGCGATTACCGCCGCCGCCACGCGCATGGTGGTCTCGCGTGCGGACGAGCGGCCGCCACCGCGCGGATCGCGGATGCCGTACTTCTGCCAATACGTGTAATCGGCATGGCCGGGACGGAACGTGCTGGCGATATCGCCGTAGTCCTTGCTGCGCTGATCGGTATTGCGGATCAGCAGCGCGATCGGCGTGCCGGTGGTCTTGCCCTCGTACACCCCAGAGAGAATCTCGACGTCGTCGGCTTCGCGCCGCTGCGAGGTATGCCGGCTCTTGCCAGTGGCGCGACGATCGAGGTCGGTGCGGAATTCGCTTTCGTCGATCGCCAGCCCCGGCGGACAGCCGTCGATCACACAGCCGATGGCGGGACCATGGCTTTCGCCGAACGTAGTGACAGTGAAGAGCTTGCCGAAGGAATTACTGGACACGGGGAATGGACGTCCGAAGAAAAACGTCCACAGCTTAACGCGTGCAGACCCCGGGGTCTCGCTTCAAAGCGCGCCGGACGGCCATTCCGTCGCCAGCAGGGCAAATACCACGTCGTCCACCCATTCGCCGCGCAGCTGCAGGCTCTGGCGGAAATGCGCCTCCTGGCGCAGACCCAGCGAGCGCAGCAAGGCCACGCTCGCCTGATTGCGCGGATCGACGGAAGCACACACACGGCGCTGCTTCATCTCGACGAGAAGCCAGTCCAGCAAGGCCCGCACCGCTTCGCGGGCGTAGCCTTGTCCCTGATGGAGCGGCGCGATGCTGATGCCGAATTCGGCAGCCTCGTCGGCCACGGGCAGGCGCACACCCATATCGCCGATCAGCCGATCCTCGCCGGCCAGGCGGATGGCGCGCTGATACCAGTGCCCCGATGCCGGCATGGTCGCCTGGCTGCCGATCCATGCCTCGGTGTCCGCCAACGACGCCGGCCACCACCCTTGATAGCGGGCCACCGCGGGATCGCCGCGATAAGCGAACAGCGCCTCGGCATCCTCGTCACGCAAGGCGTCGATGCGCAGCCGTTGCGTTTCCAGGTGCATGGCTTAGGCGCGCCGCGCCTTCGCCGCGGCGCGAATGGCTTCGGCGTGCTCGATCAGATCACGGCGCTCGAGTGCGAACACACCCATCGCGCCCACCTTGAACTCGATCCACACGAACGGGACTTCCGGCAGCAGCGCAGCCAGCGCGTGCTCGCTTTCGCCCACCTCGACGATGAGCAGGCCATCCTCGGTGAGGTAGTCGGCCGCTTCGTCGAGCATGCGCACGCAGATGTCGAGGCCGTCTTCGCCCGAGGTCAGGCCCAGCTTCGGCTCGTGGCTGTATTCGCCCGGCAGCGCGGCGTATTCGTCTTCGGTGACGTAGGGCGGATTGGACACGATCAGGTCGTACCGACGGCCCTTCAGGCCGTTGAACAGATCGGACTTGACCGCTTCGACGCGGCCTTCGACGTGCTGGAACACGATGTTCTCGCGCGCCAGCGATAGCGCCTCGTCACTGATATCGACGATGTCCACATGCCACGACGGGTTGTATTCCGCCATGGCGATGCCGATGCAGCCCGAACCGGTGCACAGGTCCAGCGCACGCTCCACATGGCGGTGATCCAGCCACGGCGTGAAGCCGGATTCGATCAGCTCGGCGATCGGCGAACGCGGCACCAGGGCGCGGCGGTCGCTCTTGAACTTGAGGCCGGCGAACCAGGTTTCGCCCACCAGATAAGCCACCGGCAGGCGCTCACTGACGCGTCGCTCGATCAACGCCAGCACACGCTCGCGCTCTTCCCGGGTGAGCTTGCCGGCGCCATAAGCCGGCGGGATATCCGGCGGCAGATGCAGACTGGCCAGCACCAGATGGGTGGCTTCGTCGATCGGATTGTCGTGGCTGTGGCCGAAGGTCAGCCCGGCCGCCGAGAAGCGGCTGGCGCCGTAGCGGATGAAGTCGATGATGGAGGCGAGTTCGGCAGTCACGGCGGCCAGGGATCGTAAAGGGGGTTGTGAAGTATAGCGGCTGGGGCCGAGGGTCAGCCGGACAGCGACCTGTAGGAGCCCACCCTGTGGGCGAACGCCCTGCGATAGCAGGACCGATATTGAACAGAGCGCGGCCCTTAGGGGCCGGTCGCCCACAGGGTGGGCTCCTACAAGACCTCACCGCCCTCGGGGCCGTAGAAGAACACCCAGGTGCAGAAGTCCTCGCTGAAATCCTCGAAGCGGTGCTCCACGCCGGCCGGCACGAACAGCACCTCGCCGGACTCGAAAGGACGGCGCTCGCCGCCGCAGAAGAACTGCCCACGACCGGCGACCACGACATACACCTCATCGCGACGGTGCGGCGTCTGCTTGTCCACACCGACCGGCCGATAGATTTCCACTTCCAGCGAGCCATGCCGAAACAAAGCCGCGAACGGCGTATCCACCTGTTCGAGTGCGGCCAAGGCTGCCGTGGGGGTCATCCTGTCGTGCATGGGTACTCCCTCGCATGAGAACGGATTCGGTGTCGCCACCATAGGGTGCTCTGAGCAAGTCTACGTAGCCGTCACCGGCTCTGTCTGCCCACCGCTCTGCGGCGCGCTGGCGACGGCAGACTGGCCGTCTTCCTAGCCAGCGCGCCGCAGAGCGGTGGGCAGACAGAGCCGGCCCTCACACTTTGAAATGAATGACAGGGTGATGTGTGGGAGGCGCGCAGGCTGCGGCCCACGTCTAGGCAAGGCAGCCAGCCTTGCCGTCGCCGCGCGCCACACCCTGCGCGCCTCCCACACATCATGACAGCTACGTAGACTTGCTCAGAGCACCCTATACTGGCCGGATGACTTTCAACGTACTCCTGCAATACATCCTGCCCCACCGTGCCCTTTCGCGGGTGGTCTATTGGGCCACGCGCTGGACGTTTGCGCCCTGGAAGAACTTCCTGATCAGCCAAATCGTGCAGAGCTATCAGGTGAATATGGCTGAGGCGGCGCAACCGGATGCCCTCGCCTATCAGCATTTCAATGCCTTTTTCACCCGCAAGCTGCGCCCGGATGCGCGCCGCGCGGATGCCGACCCGGCGGCTTTGATCAGCCCTGCCGACGGCAAGATCAGCCAGTCCGGCCCGATCGTGGACGGGCGCATCTTCCAGGCCAAGGGCCAGGAGTACACCGCTGCCGAGTTGCTGGGGGACGAGGCCGCCGCCGCACCTTACCGCAACGGCCGCTTCGTCACGGTCTATCTGTCGCCGCGCGACTATCACCGCGTGCATATGCCGCTGGCCGGCACTTTGAAGGAAACCGTGCACGTGCCCGGTCGCATCTTCAGTGTGGCTCCGTTCGCGGTGGAAGCGATCCCGCGCCTGTTCGCCCGCAACGAGCGCCTCGTCTGCCACTTCGAGGGCGAGCACGGCCCGTTCGTGGTGGTGATGGTGGGCGCGATCCTGGTGTCTTCAGTCGCCACGGTGTGGGATGGCCTGGTGATTCCGCCCTACGCGTCGTCGATCCGCCGCAAGTCTTTCGCCGGTCAGAACATCACACTGGAACGCTTCGCCGAAATGGCGCGCTTCAATATGGGTTCGACCGTGATCCTGCTGTTGCCCGAAGGTATGGCCGAACTGGATGCACTGCAGCCACAGCAGGCCGTGAAAGTGGGCGAGCGACTGGGTCTGCAAACGAAACACTGAGCACGCTCTCACCATGAGTACGCACACGCCCGCCGCACCCGTCATCGTGATTGACCTGCAGACCGGCATGTTTGATGGCGTCATGGAACCGCCGATCCATGACGCTGATGCCCTGGTCGAGCGCGCGCGGGCGGTGCTGGCCTGGGCACGGCGCTCGGGACGCAACGTGGCTTTTGTTCGTCACGACGGACCGGCAGGCGATTCGCTGGCGCCGGGCGCTCCCGGCTGGCCCGTGTGGCCTGCGTTGGGCCAGGCCGACGACGAACCGACCTTCGCCAAGAACGTTGGCAACGCCTTCGGCAATCCCGCACTCATCGCATGGGTCGCGGACCAGGGCGTCCAAGAGGTGATCCTGCTCGGTGCCCAGACTGAACATTGCGTCGCGGCCACTGTCCAGGGCGCCATCGATGCCGGCTTCAAGGTGACGGTGGTGTCCGATACCCACGGCACCTGGGACAGCAGCGGCGAGACCGCCAGCGAGATCATCGCCCGGCACAACACTGCCTTCGCCACAGCCGGCGCAAGGCTGGTGACAGCCCAGTCGCTGGCGAATATTTGATCACCACTGCGCGCGCCTCGCGCCACAAGCTGACGCCCTTTGTCGTTTTGTGACCTTTTTGGCGCAAGGCGACCCGACACATGACTATGCTTCGCGGAATTCATGGTGCGTCTTCGCACCGCCCCTTTGTGTTCCGAGGAGACCGCCATGCGTATCGTCAGCCAGATCATTGCGATCAGCCGCGCCCGTCAGTTGAGCCGGCAGTTCCGCGAGGTCGAGCGCCATATCCAGAACCTGCCCCGCCGTGGCCGCGCTCAGCTAGGCATGCTGACGTTGCGCGAGATCGGCCAGGCATCGCGCAGCGAGTTTCCGCATCTGTATGGCACGTCGCCTGAGCAGCGCTACCTACCCTGGGGCGAAGGTACCGATATCGGTTACGCGCGGGCGCGCTCGGATAACCCGGAGATCTCGATGCGCGGCATCGCGCTGTGGCTCGCCGTCGCCTATCACGAGACCAAGGATTCACCGCATCTGAAACTGCAGCTCCAGCACCGTCACCTGATGCGCGTGCTGCGCGAGCTGAAGGAAGTCCACCGCAGCGCGGAGCCGCGCCCCGGCAACAGCCTGATGGGAACAGCTGCCGCCGCGTGATCCAAGAGAGCCCGCAAAATCTCTACGCCGGAAGATAGGGGCTGGCGCTGAGCAGGCGTTCTTTCTGTTCGCGACAATCGCTGAGTTACCGCGCTCTGGCCGCTTATGCAGCGGGCATGTCGGACGCCTGCCGGCGCCCGAGCCACTTTCTCTTTGCTGACCCAAAGAGAAAGTAACCAAAGAGAAATGGTCGAAAGAGCACGGTGTGCTTCGTAGCTACGCATCTTCCAGTGTCAGACATCGCGTTTGCTCCTGCCCCCTCCCCTGCTCGCAGGGGAGGGTTGGGGAGGGGTGAGTACTTGAGATAGAGCAACAGGAGAGGTTGTCCCAAGGGCTTACCCCCTCCCAACCTCCCCCTGCGAGCAGGGGGAGGAGAAAAAGCACGCGCAGCTCTGACAACGCCAATCAGCTCTAGAGGAGAGCAAGAAGCGAAGCCATCCCGATGTCTGGCACTGGAAAAGGCGAAGCTACAAAGCCCACCGCCTGCTCTTCAGGCCATTTCTCTTTGGTTACTTTCTCTCTAGGCCCCCTCGGGGGGTTGGGCCAGCAAAAAGAAAGTGACCCGCCTCGCGGCAGCGAGGCGGAACGCCCGCTGCGTAAGCGACCAGGTCGCGATCCCCCAACGCCAAAGCAAGAAGAGCTCACCTCTGCGAGCAAAGACGGCGAGCAGACCAATACAAGATCAAAGATTTTGTACAGGCCCTAAGGGGTGCAAGAAAGCCCCTACCTCAGCGGCAAGCCGGCAGCTTGATCGTCTGCCCCGGGCGAATGTGCTCGTGCTTGATGCCATTCAACTGCGCAACCTCCTGCACATCCGTGCAGCCCACCTTGCGCACGATGCCAACCAGCGTATCGCCACGCTTCACGACGTAACTGCGCGCCTTCGTCGGTGCGGAAGGACGCGGCGCGGGCGCAGCCGGCGGCGGCGATGGAGCCACCGGCACCACCGCTGTATGCAGATCGTTGGCAAGAATCGGCCACGGGCCATCCGTGCAGCGCGAGGCATACGGCTTCTCGAGCAGCTTGGGTACGTTCAATCGCGTACCGCTGGGCAGCGTCACCTGCGGATCGAGTCGCGGATTGAGATTGCGCAGCGTGCGAAACCAGCCGTCGTTCATGCCCCCGGCCGAGCCAAGACATACCGTGAGCTCGGTCAGCGAGGCGCCGCGCGTCAGCGTGATGTTGCCCGGCGCGCCGTCCACTTTCGGGAAGCGCAGGTTGTAGCTGTCCGGATGCAGGAACAGCCACGCCGCCGCGAGCACTGCCGGTACGTAGTCGCGGGTTTCCTGTGAGAGCTGGTTGTAGATGCGTGGGTCGTAGAAGCTGGTGGAGGTTTCGTCGCCGACCAGACGGCGCATGCGCCCTTCGCCGCCGTTGTACGCGGCCAGGGTCAGCTCGAGATTGTTGTTGAAAATCTTCAGCTGCTCGTCGAGATACTCAGCGTTCGCGCGAGCGGATTGCGCGGGATCGAAGCGCTCATCGAAACCACCGTCGCTGCTCAGGCCGAAACGCAGGCCGGTGGCGTACATGAACTGCAGCGGGCCCGACGCGCCCGAGCGCGACACCGCGTGCACCTTGCCACCCGATTCCTTGGCCAGGATGCCGAACAGCACTGCCTCCGGCAGATCGCGGTTCTGGTACTGCGGCCACATCTGGAAACGCAGGTACTGATAGTTGATGTAGGCATCCATCAGGTTCGGACGCCACTGCGTCAGCCACATCTCCAGCGCGGCTTTCACGGGACCGTTCATCGCAATCAGCTCGGATAGCTGCTGGCCATGCAACAAGGTCACGCTGCGCTGCGCCTGCGGCAGGCTGGCTGCTCCGGTCTTGCCGGCGTTGCCGCCTTCGGGCACTTGCTCACCGCTGACTTCCACATCATCACCGAGCGAGAAGCTGCCGTCCTTCAAGCGCAACAGGCGGTCGTAGACCGAGAAGAACCGCTGCGGATCGCAACCCAGGCTGTTGCCGCATTGCGCGGAGGCACGCTTCAGCTGCTCAAGCGCCGACGACAGCGTTTGCTGCGAACCCTGGTTGTCGCCTTCGCGCGCCTGCTGCAAGGCCTTCTCATAACTCTTGCTGGCCTGATCGAGCTGGCCGTAGAGCGCATTGACCTGCGGCGTGGGCGCGGTGCCGCCGGTACTGGCGCAGGCACCAAGCGCCACCAGCGCCGCATACAAAGGAACCAGGCGCAGGGAGCGAGCGGAGAGAGATACCGGCATGACAGGCTTCACAATTCGAAAGCACGGACAATAGCCTTCGCAAGCCCCTGACTCAACAGGAAACTGCCTAGCCGGACTATGTGCCGACAAGTCCGCGTTGAAGCGAGCGCTTGGCTACAATCGCTGAGCCCCTCTCGGACGGAACCTCATGACTGACATTCTGATCGGCCGCAACGACAGCGCCAGCGTCAACCTGGACCCGCACTACGGCAACCGCCACGGCATGATCGCTGGCGCCACCGGCACCGGTAAGTCGGTGTCGCTGATGGTGCTGGCCGAAGGATTCTCCAAACTCGGCGTGCCCTGCTTCCTGGCTGACGCGAAAGGCGATCTGGCCGGCCTGTCGATGGCTGCCGGCGAACCGGGCGACAAACTGAAGGCGCGCCTGGCCAAGCTCGGCCTCAACGACTGGAAGCCGCAGGCCAACCCGGTGATCTTCTGGGACATCTACGGCAAGCTCGGCCATCCCGTGCGCGCCACCATCAGCGAGATGGGCCCCACCCTGCTCGGCCGCATCCTGGAATTGAACGACACCCAGGAAGGCGTGCTCGAGGTCATCTTCAAAGTCGCCGACGACAACGGCTGGCTGCTGCTGGATCTGCCCGATCTGCGCGCCATGCTCACGTTTGCGGCAGAGAACGCCAAGGACATCTCCAGCAAGTACGGACTGATCAGCACGCAGAGCGTCGCGGCGATCCAGCGTTCGGTGCTAAAACTGGAGCAGGACGGTGCCGACCAGTTCTTCGGCGAACCCGCCCTGGAGCTCGCGGACCTGATGCGCCAGGACATGAGCGGCCGCGGCGTGATCAACATCCTCGCCGCCGACCAGTTGATCCTGAAGCCGCGCCTGTATTCGACCTTCCTGTTGTGGCTGCTGTCCGAGCTGTTCGAGCAACTGCCGGAAGTCGGCGATCTGGATCAGCCGAAAATGGTGTTCTTCTTCGACGAAGCGCACCTGCTGTTCGATGATGCGCCGGCAGCGCTGCTGCAACGTGTGGAGCAAGTCGTGCGGCTCATCCGCTCCAAGGGCGTGGGCGTGTACTTCTGCTCGCAAAATCCGGACGACGTGCCGGGCAATATCCTGGGCCAGCTCGGCAACCGCGTTCAGCACGCACTGCGCGCATTCACCCCGCGCGACCAGAAAGCAGTGAAGGCCGCGGCCGAAACCTTCGTCGCCAATCCAAAGATCAATGTCAGTGAAGCGATCACCCAGCTCGCCGTGGGTGAAGCGCTCGCTTCGACGCTGCGCGATGGCGGCGTGCCCACGCCGGTGGAACAGGTGCTGGTGACCTCGCCTACCGCGCGCATCGGCGCCATCACGGACGCGGAGCGCGGCACGGTTCGCCAGCGCTCGCCGGTCGGCGGCAAGTACGACACGGCGATCAACCGCGAATCGGCTGCCGAACTACTCGCGGCTCGCGCCAACGAGAAGGCCGGCGCGCCGCCGGCAACCAAGAATGGACCCGCTGGCGCCGCCGCGGGCGCGGAAGGAAGCGACTGGAGCAACACAGTGCGCGATGTGCTGCTTGGCAGCGGCCGCCGCCAGGGTGTGATCGAAGCGATGGCGAAATCCGCCAGCCGCAGTATCGGCTCGAGCATCGGCCAGAAAATTGTGCGCGGCGTGCTGGGCAGCATCTTCGGCGGCAAGCGTTGAGCGATGCGCGACGAGAGAATCGCGTGAAAACGACGGAACGCCTCGGCACCCTCGCACTGATCGGCATAGCGGTGTTTCTCGCCACCAGCATCGCCGCGCAGTTTCTGCGCGGCGATCTCGACTGGACGAAAGTGCCGAACAGTTTCTATCTGATCGGCCCCTACGGCTGGATGGTGCGCACCGGCTATGTGGCGATGTCGCTCGCGCTGGCGGGAGTCGCCACGGGCGCTTATCTGGCCCTGTCTAAAACGGCGCGCAGTGCCGCACCGTTGTTGCTGTTCGTGGTCGCGGGCATTGCGTTGAGCGTGACCGCGTTCGAGCGGACACCCATCGCGGGCCAAGCACCCACCTTCGAAGGTTATGTGCATGGCGTCGCGGCGCAGACCGCCTTCCTGTGCACCGTGACTGCGATGTTGTTGCAGGCATGGCGGCTGCGCGGCGACTCGCGATGGAAACGTTGGTTCAAACCGGCGTTTCTCTATGCATCGGCCTGCTTCATCCTTTTGTGGGTGCTGGCGCTATGGCGCGAGCTGCCACGCGGCAGCAGTCAGAAGCTGCTGATCCTGCTGATCGCCGGTTGGCTGATGCTCGCGGCCTATCGGCTGCGACGCGGCCCGGATAGCATGGCGCCCCCTGAAGCATCCGTAGTTGTGCCATGAGCCGCTGGCGTCCGCCCTCTCCCTCCTCCACGGCGATCATCACCCGCGAAGGCTTCGAAAGGCTCAAGACCGAGCTGGATCAGCTATGGCATACCCTGCGCCCCGAAGTAGTCAAGGCACTCGCAGCGGCCGCGGCTGAAGGCGACCGCTCGGAGAACGCCGAATACACCTATCGCAAAAAGCAACTGGGTGAGATCGATCGCCGCGTGCGTTATCTCAGCAAGCGCATTCCGTCGCTGAAAGTGGCCGAGGGCATGCCATCGGATCGCGATGCGGTGTTCTTCGGCGCCGTCATCGAGCTGGAAAATATCGATACCGGCGAAGCCCTCACCTATCGCATCGTCGGGCCCGACGAAACCGATGCCAAACAAGGCTGGATCAGTATCGATTCGCCGATGGCGCGCGCCGTGCTGAAAAAGCGGCTGGATGATGAGTTCGAAGCCGAACTGCCCGGCGGGCGCACGCGCTTCGTCATCGTCGGCGTCACCTACTAAGCGCAACTTCTGTAGGAGCGCACCCTGTGCGCGAAACGGTTCGGAAGGACCCCGCTCTTTCTCATTATTCCAACAACGGCCCTGCGCGAGCAGGACCGTCTCGCGCACAGGGTGCGCTCCTACAGGTACTGCCCCGGCGCTATTTGTCGCCACGCATCAGGGCTGCGATCTGCTCCTGGTGCGATTCGTAGAACGCCACATTGGCCATGTTCACCTTGGACTGGTCGATGGACTTGGACATCGCCGGATCGTTGCGTGACTGCACCACGATCGCCGCATTCACCAGCGCGATATTGGCCAGCATGAATTCACGCGGCGTGAAGCCGTATTTCTTGATCAGCGGCGCAATACGCGGATCACCGGCCATCGCTTGCGTGGCGAGATCGTCAAGGCTATGCACCTTGGAAGGGTCTGGATTCGCCTGCGAGTGAATGCCCTGCGTGCGCGCCTCCTTCGTCGCAGCCAGCAGCCGGCCGAACACATCCTCGTTGAGGTTGTAGTCCTTGATCTGCTGCTTGTCCGTATCGGACAGCCCCTGCGTCGCCGCCTGCGCGATGGCGGCATGCGGCAGCAGCGCCGCGAACACCAGCCACACGGCAAACAGCCAGGTGGATGAAACGCGGGATGGGCGTGGATTCGATGTCGTCATGAGATTCTCCGTGAGCTGTTCAGCGCCACAGCATCGCGGCATGCAAGCTGTAACAGCCAAAACCCTACGCAAGGCGAGATGAATATCGCCTGCCCGAAGTATTCGATGAATGTTAGTGCGGCCGCAGCAGGCGCAGCGTTTTCTGATGGTCGGCCTCTACCTGCCGCAGCCGA
This sequence comes from Dyella koreensis, assembly GCF_044904565.1. Taxonomy (NCBI): domain Bacteria; kingdom Pseudomonadati; phylum Pseudomonadota; class Gammaproteobacteria; order Lysobacterales; family Rhodanobacteraceae; genus Dyella; species Dyella koreensis. The sequence goes on from NZ_JADIKD010000012.1 coordinate 1,305,610, forward strand.
GCGGCCTGCGCCGCCTCGCTCACCCAGCGCCCATGCTGCACCTGCTGACGCAGCAGGGTGTACTCCATATCGATAAAAGGCTGCAGTACCAGACTGTCGGCCGGCGCAAATCCTGCCAGGTCGGGAACACGTGCCAGATTCGCGCGCTCGCGCTCGCCACTGGCTCCACTGCTCTGGCCATAGCCACGCATGAAACCAATCAGCTGACTGCGCAACGGCTCGTCCATCTCATCGCGCACCACCAGTACGCCGGAAGGAATCAGGCTCGAACGCCAGATCACCTTCAACTGCGCCGCCTCCTGCGGAAAATTGCGCCGGAACAGATCCAGATCCGGGTTGTTGCTGCTGGCCACGTCTACCTCGCCATTCACCACCGCCAATGCGTTGTTCTGGTGGTTGCCGACATGCACCGAGGCAAAGAACGTATCGGAATTGAGCCCGCGCGGCGCAAACACCTCCGCCTCCGGCGCGACATACCCCGTCACCGACAGCGGCTCGCCACGCGCATAGCGCCAGCGCCCCGGATGCGCCAGCAACCCTTGCAGATCATGGATGGGACCGTCCGCGCGGACGATCAGATATCCCACATTGCCCTTGGCCCCATCGCTACGAACAAACTGCGCAATCACACTCATGCGTTGCTTCAACACCGCATCGATCGCCAGCTTGCCGGAGAGAAAGGCGATATCCACCCGCTGGTCCCCGATCGCACCAGAGAGGCCGGCATAACTGCTCACCGACACCGTCGTTACCGGATGCCCCAACCGCTTCTCCAGATCAGCGAGCAACGGCCGCCACTGCTCACGCGACTCCGCCGCACTCCCAATCGGCAGAATGCCAAAACGGATCGGCGCCGCCACTGCCTCCGGATTCGTCCCAGCCGCACGCGTGCCGCCCATAGACAGGCAGCAAACCAATGCCAACACCCACCGGCCGAAACCACCCCACGGCCGCTGCCACGACACCATCAAACCCATAGTGATCGCCCCCGACCAGCCCCTGAAACCTGTATAGCCGCGATTGCCTACCGGAGCAATCGCAGCGAGCAAAGACGGTGCTTGCAGTGACTTGCGTTTGCTTTCGCAAGGAAAAGCAGGAGCGGGCAAGTAGATACCTCATCTCGAGCACCCGCCCCTCACCCCAACCCTCTCCCCGGAGGGGAGAGGGAGAAACGCTCTACTAGGCGATGCGAAGCGAGCCCGTAACCGGGTCCCCTGTGGAGCGGTGAGGGTTGGACGATCAGGCCCGCAGGGGAACCGGCATGGATGCCGGTTCCTTTTCGACAGGACAGGGATGTCCTGTCGAAAAGCCCGGCCAACCCTCACGGACCCGTAGGCGAAGCCGGAGGGCGCGCAAGAGGGGTGCCCTCTCTTTTGGTTACTTTTCTCTGGGCAAGCAGAGAAAAGTAACTCGGCTCGCGGCAGCGAGACGAAACCCCGCCGCAGGCGGACCCGGTCGCGACAACGCGAACATCGAAACGACAACGCCACTGGATGACCAGCTTCGCTGTTGTAAAGCGCCTCCGGCCTACGCCGGAATGACGAGGTAGAGATGTCTTCAATCAGAAGTCAGAGGAAAGAAACATCGAGCGGAGCCGGATAACACCTCCCCGCCCGCAACGGCTGATAACAAGCCGCCCCCCGATGAAACGCCTCCCGCCCACTATCGACATGCCATTCCGGCAACCCCGACAGCGGCAATGGCCGTAATTCCAACGGGTCGAGCAACAACTTCCCTTCCTCGATTCCTCGCGCGCATTGCGCCACCAGATCAACCTCTCCACCCGGCGGCACCAAAAACACCACCGCCTTGCCCACCAACAACTTCCCGGCAGTCAACGCATGCTCAAGCAACGCATGCCCGAACACCTGCACACGGATCGAACCATCCAGCCACGCCTCACGGCGGCGCCAGAACAAACCATGCCAGTCGTGCGCATCCCACAGCGCCATCAGCGACGCATCGCTCACGCCGACGATCACGCCAGCCTCATCGAAATGCGTCTGCGCATACTGCGGACGCGAACGTTCGCGCGTACCCATGTGCGCGATCTCCGCCATCTGTCGCGCATTCAGCGCCCGCTTGATCGCCGGGTAGCGCAGCCAGATAAGCGCATTGAACAGGTCATGCCAGTTCGACAAGCGCGTAGCGATCTCGCCACGCTCGGCAATGCGCTGCTCGTAGTGCATGCCGTCCGCAAGCAGCTCCGGCGTCTGCGCTACGAAACGCTCGCGCACGTCGGCTGGAAAGCGCGCGTTGAGCGCGTCGATCGACGGCCACGCATCGCCTTCCAGCAAGTCGGCATAGTCGCGCCACGCGGCCAGCGGCAGCTGGCGGAACACCGACGCATCGACCGAGTCGCGCGCGGGTGCCACGTAGCGCATGGGACGGAACCTCAGCCCGCGAGGCGGGCGTGCAGGTCGTGCTCGTCGGCGGACTCGACCACCACGTCGACGAACTGGCCCGCCTTCAACAGCTGGCCGTTGGCGATATGCACCAGACCGTCGATCTCGGGCGCGTCGGCCGCCGAACGTGCGACCGCGCCTTCGGCGCCAGCCTCGTCCACCAGCACCTTGATGGTGCGGCCGATCTTGCGCTGCAGCTTGGCTGCGGAGATTTCCGCCTGCACGGCCATGAACTGTTCGAGGCGATCTTCCTTCAATTCCTCGGACACCGGATTCGGCAGCTCGTTAGCCTTGGCGCCATCCACCGGCGAATAGGCGAACGCACCGACGCGGTCCAGCTCGGCCTCGCGCAGGAAATCCAGCAACTCCTCGAACTCCGCATCGGTCTCGCCGGGGAAACCGACGATGAAGGTGCTGCGGATGGTGAGATCCGGCACAGCCTTGCGCCAGTTGCGCACGCGCTCGAGCGTCTTGTCGATGTTGCCCGGACGCTTCATCAGCTTGAGGATGCGCGGGCTGGCGTGCTGGAACGGGATGTCGAGGTACGGAAGAATTTTTCCTTCCGCCATCAGCGGCATCACTTCATCCACGTGCGGGTACGGATAGACGTAGTGCAGGCGCGTCCACACACCGAGCTCGGACAGGCCTTCGCACAGCTCGGTCATGCGCGTGCGATAGCTCTTGTCGCGCCACTGGCGCTCGGCGTACTTCATGTCCACGCCGTAGGCACTGGTGTCCTGCGAGATCACAAGCAGCTCTTTCACGCCGCCCTTCACCAGCTTCTCGGCTTCGATCAGCACTTCGTCGACCGGGCGCGACACCAGGTCGCCACGCATCGAGGGAATGATGCAGAAGCTGCAGCGGTGGTTGCAGCCTTCGGAAATCTTCAGATACGCATAGTGCTTGGGCGTCAGCTTGATGCCCGTGTCGGGAATGATGTCCAGCAACGGATTGCGCTTCGGCGGCAGCGCGCTGTGCACCGCGTTCATCACGCTGCTGTAGTCCTGCGGGCCGGTGATGGCCAGCACATCGGGATACGCCTCGCGGATCAGTTCCGAGCGCTTGCCCAGGCAACCGGTAACGATCACCTTGCCGTTTTCGTGCAGCGCCTCGCCGATCGCATCCAGCGATTCCTGCACGGCGGCATCGATGAAGCCACAGGTGTTCACCACCACAGCGTCGGCGGCGTCATAGCGCGGCACGATCTCGTAGCCCTCCACCTTGAGCTGGGTGAGGATACGCTCGGAGTCGACCAGCGCCTTGGGGCAGCCGAGGCTGACGAAACCGATCTTGGGGGACGCCTGGGACATGACAGGGCTACCGTAAACATGCGGGAAACCGTCAATTATACGCCAGCCCGGCCCGCCTGCCCGGCTGGCTAGAATCGCGTTTTGCCGCCCCCGAAAGGATCCCGCCATGGGCCAGACTATCCATCTCAACACCACCCGCATGCAGTGCATCGGCGCCTATCTGGCCCAACCCGCTACGAAACCGAAGGGCGGCATCGTGGTGGTGCAGGAGATTTTCGGCGTCAACGCGCATATCCGCAGCGTCGCGGACCGCCTTGCCGCCGCGGGCTACACCGCCATCGCGCCCAGTTTCTTCGATCATCTGGAGACCGGCGTGGAAATGGATTACGACTCGGCCAGCGCTGCCCGTGGCAAAGCCCTGGTGACGGAGCTGGGGCTGGATCGCGCGCTGGAAGACGTCGCCAGCGCTGCCGAGTCCATCGCATCGTCGGGCAAGATCGGCGTCATCGGTTTCTGCTGGGGTGGCACGGTCGCCATGCTTTCAGCGATGCGTCTGAGCCTGCCGGCGGTGAGCTACTACGGCGCGCGCAATCTGCCCTTCCTCGGCGAAAAGCCCAAGGCACCGGTGATGTTCCACTTCGGCGAGCTGGACAAAAGCATCCCGCCGGAGGCCGTGGCCAAGCACCGCGAGATGCTGCCGCAGATGGAGGTCTTCACCTATCCGGCGGATCACGCCTTCAATCGCGATATCGGTCCGCAGTATCACGAGGCCAGCGCCACGCTGGCGTGGGAGCGCACCATGGCTTTCTTCGACAAACAGCTGGCGGGCGCATGAGAGGCGCCAGTTTCATCCTAGACGCGCGGCTGGAAGCCGACACACGCCGCGTGGCATCGCTGCCCTTGTGCGATGTGCTGCTGATGAACGACGCGCGCTTCCCCTGGCTGATCCTGGTGCCGCATCGTCCCGGCCTGGTCGAAATCGCTGACCTTCCGGAGGAAGCGCAGGCGACGCTATGGCAGGAAGTGAGCCGCGCCGCCGCCGCGCTGCGCGACCACGCTCCCTGCGACAAACTCAATCTCGGCGCGCTGGGGAATATCGTGCGTCAGCTGCACGTGCATGTGGTCGCGCGCCGCGAAGGCGACGCGGCCTGGCCGGGACCGGTGTGGGGCAGCGGCCCCGCCGAAGCTTATGCACCGGATGCGCTGGAAGCCCTGATCGGACGCCTGCGCACCGCGCTCGAAACGCAGGTCTGAGCATCGCGCAAAGAAAAAGCCCGCGATCGACATCGCGGGCTTTTCTTCGTGAGCGGAGCGGATCAGCGCCGCGAAGGATCGTAGCCGCTGTCGCTGGCCGACTTGCCCTTCATCTCGTCGTTCATCTTGACCGGCGCGTGGTAATCCTCGAGATCGCGCGCCTTGGTTTCGATCGCGTTGATCTTCTTCAGCGTGCCGCCGTCGTCGTAATAAACGACAAAGCCGTAGTCGAGCTGCATGCGCGCCATGAATTCCAGGTGCTGCTTGCGGATCTTCGACTCATCGCTGCGCATCAGCAGCACGGTCTTGGGCAGCTTGCCCTGATCCTTGAGGTAGGCGAAATGGCTGCCGGTATCGAGCGCGGAGAGCACGGCGCCGTCAACCACGAACTGGCCGCTCTTGTACGCCTGCACCGTGGCGTCGAATTTGCCCTGCATCTGCTCGGTCTTGATGGCCTCGCCCTTGGTGTCGCCGCGATGGCAACCGGCCAGCACCAGCATGCTGCCCAGGAGGATGGCGGCAGCGGTGCGGCTCAGCAGCGTGGATAAACGAATCATGTGTATCTCCGACATTCGATCAATGAGAACAACGTAAGGAGTGTAGCGCCGCGCGCCTGCGCCGCATCGCATCCGGACGGCAGCCATTCAGCTGCAACGCACTCGCCCGTGATACGCGGACACAGGAACCTGCGCCGGCTCAGGTGCGCGGCAGCGTCACGCCCTGCTGGCCCTGGTATTTGCCGCCGCGGTCGCGATAGCTGGTCTCGCATTCCTCGTCAGATTCGAGGAACAGCATCTGCGCCACGCCCTCGTTCGCGTAAATCTTTGCGGGCAGCGGCGTGGTGTTGGAGAACTCCAGCGTTACATGGCCTTCCCACTCCGGCTCCAGCGGCGTCACGTTGACGATGATGCCGCAGCGCGCATACGTGCTCTTGCCCAGGCAGATGGTCAGCACCTTGCGCGGAATACGGAAGTACTCGACGGTGCGCGCCAGCGCGAACGAGTTGGGCGGAATGATGCAGACGTCCGCTTCCACGTCGACAAAGCTGGTCGGATCGAACGCCTTGGGGTCGACAATCGTGGAGTTGATGTTGGTGAAGATCTTGAACTCACGCGCGCAACGCACGTCGTAGCCGTAGCTGGAGGTACCGTAGGAAACCAGCTTGTTGCCATCCCGCATTTTCACCTGGCCCGGCTCGAACGGCTCGATCATGCCCTGCTGCTCGGCCATGCGCCGGATCCACTTGTCGGATTTGATGCTCACTCGGGCTCCCGTTACGTTCGTGGGTGCGTCAGCGCCAGGCGCTGGGCACAAGATGCGGAAAAATAACGGATCGGCCGGTACCCCGCCAGTCGAGGCCATTGGCGTCTCCCTGCGCTTTTCATAAGGCCGCCTCAAGCATCGAAGGGTAAGCCCATGAAGGCACGGCATATTTGGACAGTGCTTTCCGTCAGGCGCGGCCGGCTTCCAGGGCGGCCAGTTCATGCAATGCCTGCAACAGGCGGCTCAGCGCATCCCCGACCCGCGCCACCTGCTCCGGCTGCTCCAGCAAGGATTCGACTGTACTTCCGGCCCCGGGGAGCGGCACTTCGGCCGCTGCGCCGTCCAGCACCTGCGCCGACATGGTCTGCAGTACTTCGCGCAACGCTGCCTGCGCGTGATGCGAGCCGCGGCCCGATGCATTCCACTGCGCCACCGGCTTGCCTGGAAATTCCAGGCTGCCGACCAGCCAGTCGAGCAGATTCTTGAAAGGGCCGGGAATGCCGTGCGCGTATTCCGGACAAGCCACGATCAGCGCGTCACACGCGCCAACTGCATGGCGCAGGGCAGCCACCGTAGAGGGCAACGGCTCCACATCGTGATCGGGATTGAACAGCGGCAGCGCACCCATGCCGTCGTACAGCAACAGCTCGAGCGCTTCCGGCGCCAGGCTGCGAGCTGCATGTAGCAACGCCGTATTGCCCGACACGCCGCGCAGGCTGCCGGAAAGACAAAGCACGCGAAATCGCGCGCCAGCCGTCATGCCGACGGCGCGCCCTGCACCACGATCTTGCCCAGCCCCAGCGACTTGTTGCGCGGCTGGCGAGCCAGATGCCCGGCCGTATTGCGCGCGATCTCGCGATAGCGCGCGGCAAGATCGGAATCGGGCATCGCCACCACCGTGGGCGTGCCACTGTCCGCCTGTTCGCGGATGCGGATATCCAGCGGCAGCGAGCCAAGGTAGGCCACGTGATACTGCTCGGCCATGCGCGCGCCACCGCCCTCGCCAAAGATGTGCTCCTCGTGCCCGCAGTTCGAACACACGTGCGTGGCCATGTTCTCCACCACGCCCAGTACCGGCACTTCGACCTTCTCGAACATCTTGAGCGCCTTGCGCGCGTCGAGCAGGGCGATGTCCTGCGGCGTGGTGACGATCACCGCGCCAGCTACCGGCACTTTCTGCGACAGCGTGAGCTGGATGTCGCCGGTGCCCGGCGGCAGATCCATGATCAGGTAGTCGAGCTGCTCCCAGCGACTGTCGTTGAGCAGCTGCATCATGGCCTGGGTGACCATCGGGCCGCGCCAGATCATTGGCGTTTCCTCGTCCACCAGGAAACCGATCGACATCGCCTGTAAACCGTGCGCCTGCATTGGCGTGATGGATTTGCCGTCCGGCGACTCCGGCTTGCCGCTGATGCCGAGCATGCGGGGCTGGCTCGGGCCATAGATGTCCGCGTCCAGCACACCCACCTTGGCGCCTTCCGCCGCCAGCGCCAGCGCCAGGTTGGCCGACACCGTGGACTTGCCCACGCCGCCTTTGCCCGAAGCCACCACAATGATGTTCTTCACGTTGGGCAGCGGCGCCAGCGTGCCCTGCACCTTATGCGCGTAAATGCGCGTGGTGATCGACACCGCGGCGGCTTCGATCGCCGGATCCGCTTCCAGCGCCTGTTTCACCTGCGCCGTCAATGCCGCGATGGCGCCGCCGGCCGGGTAGCCCAGCTGCAGATCCACCGACACGCGCGCGCCATCCACACCGACCGCGCGCAGGCTTTCTGCCACCGGGGCGCCGGTATGGGTGTCGATCAGCTCGCCGAGAATGCGGCGGACCAGGGCTTCGCTTGCTTGCGTCATGGGATCGGGCGTCGGGAGAAGAGGCTTTGCATTATGCCAGTCCGCCGACTTTCCCGGCCCCGTAAGGGCTTGCGCGTTGCAGCTTGACGCCCTGCCGCGCGCTCGTCAGGCTCCGTCCATACTGTTTCGTACGGGAGGGTTACATGAAGCCACTGATTCGCCTCGCTGTCGCCACCGGCCTGCTGCTCGGCGCCGGCGCCGCCTTTGCCGCCAGCAACTCGCCGGTCGGCACCTGGAAGACCATCGACGACAAGACCCACCAGCCCAAATCCATCGTGCAGATCACCGAAGTCAACGGCGAGCTGCAGGGCAAGGTGCTGCAGGTGCTGCAGTCCGACGAAGGCCCGCACCCGACCTGCAAGGAGTGCGACGGCGAACGCAAGGACAAGCCGGTGGAAGGCATGGTCATCATGTGGGGCGTAAAGCCCGACGGTGACGAATGGGACGGCGGCAAGATCCTCGACCCCAAGAACGGCAAGACCTACAAGGTCAAGCTCAAGACCATCGAGAATGGCACCAAGCTGGACGTGCACGGTTACATCGGCTTCTCGCTGCTCGGCCGCAGCCAGGTGTGGGTACGCCAGGAATAAAGCCTCGCGCCAGCACCAGCCGGATCAGGACGCGGGCCATCGGCCCGCGTTTTTTATGTGCGCCCTATTCGTCCGCGGCGTCGGCGCGATGCACCGTTACGCCGCGCGTGGTGTAGGCCGTGCGCGTGGCTTTATCCACGTCATGCTCCACCACCAGATGCTGCACTTCGGCCAGTTCCGCCACGCGATGCGTTGCTATCGTGCCCAGCTTGTCGCTGGTGACCACCACGGCGGTTTCGCCGCTGGCCTCCACCATGGCGCGCTTGAACAGCACCTCTTCGCTATCGAAACCCCATAGGCCGCCCTCCACATCCACCGCACAGGCGCCGGGAAAGCAAAGATCCGCACGGATCCGCTGCAACTCCTTCACCGCCTGCGCACCGACCGCGCCACCGATACGCGGATCGACGCGGCCGCCGACCAGCAGGATCTCGAAACCTTCGCGATCCATCAGCGCCAGCGCAACATCCGGTGCATTGGTGACCACAGTCAGACCGAAACGCTCGGGCAGCGCCGCGGCGATCGCCGTGTTGGTCGAGCCCGCATCGATCATCAGGATCTGCCCCTGCCGCACCAGCGTGACGGCCTTGCGCGCCAGCGCCTGCTTGCGGCCGGTGTGCTCAACGCGCCGCTGCTTCAATGGCGACACGGCCACCGGCAAAGGCAAAGCGCCGCCATAAACACGCTTGCACAATCCCTGCGCTGCCAGTTCGCGCAGATCACGACGAATGGAGTCTTCGGAAACCTCAAACTCCGCCGCCAACTCCACCGCCACCACACGGCCGTGGCTGCGCAGGCGTTGCAGGATCCATTGCTGCCGCTCCTGCGGCATCGCTTCGCCCAACGGAATCGGCGCCGCCGCGCGCGACTTGCTCATGCCGGCACCTCCGCAGAAACCAGTCCGTGCGAAGCCAGCCACGCGCGCAAGCCTTCCGGCCCACGGAACCACCACGCACGCATACCCTGCGCCTCGGCGGCATCGACATTGCGTTTCGCGTCATCGATGTAAAGCGCGCGCGCCGGATCGATCGCATAGCGCTCGAACAGCCGCTGATAGATACGCGGGTCCGGCTTGATCAGGCGCTCCTCACCGGAGACCACGATGCCCTCGAACCAATGCAGGAAATCGAAAAGCTCCAGCGCACGCGGAAAGGTCTCGTGCGACCAGTTCGTCAACGCATACAGGCGCACGCCACGCGCCTTCAGTTCGGCAAGCAGATCGACCGTTTCCTGGATCACACCGCCCAGCATGTCTTCCCAGCGCTGCCGGTAAGCCACGATAAGTGTGGCCTGCGCTGGATGCTCGGCACTGAGGCTGGCAATCGCTTCATGCCAGGGTCGCCCGGCATCCTGCTGCTCATTCCACGTGCCGGTACAGACCTCCGAAAGAAAGCGTTCCATCGCCGCCTCATCATCGAACAGCTGGCGATAGAGATGGCGCGGATTCCAGTCGATCAGCACGCCGCCGAGGTCGAACACCACTGTATCAATCATCTTGTCAGTCCCGTTCATCGCCGCACGATCCGTGCGGACGCCGCCACCATCAGCAACAACCCCGCCACCGCCACCATCGCCACCGGCAGGCTGCTGAGCTTGGAAATAAAGCCGATCAGCGCGGGCCCGCTAAGCAGCCCCGCATAACCGAGCGTAGTCACCGCGGCGATCGAAATTGCCGGCGACGTTCCCGGCAGGCGACCGGCGGCGCTGAACATCACCGGCACGATATTCGAAGCGCCCAGTCCGATCAGCACGAAACCGCACAAGGAAATGGGCGACCACGACACACTCGCCGCCAACACAAATCCCAGCGCAGCCAAACCCGCACCCGCGCGCACCGCCCACACCGGACCAAGCTGCTGGACCAGACGATCGCCAGTCAGGCGACCGAGCGCCATCGCAATCGAGAAACAGGCATAGCCGATACCGGCCGAACTCGGCTCGAAACCGCGGAAGTCGCGCAGAAACACCGCGCTCCAATCCAGCATCGAACCCTCGGCCATGAAACTCACAAAACACAACAAACCCAGCAACAACACCACACCACGCGGCATGCGAAACGGCGCATGCCCCGCCGCCGCGTCATCCACCTCAGGCAACAAACCGCCGCGCAAATACCAGACCAGTGCAGCAAGCAACACCGACACCGTCAATGCCGCCACCGGCAATGGCAAACCCAGCGCAAGCAGCGCACTCATGCCCGCCGCACCCGTCAAACCGCCCACACTGAACAGCCCATGGAAGCCCGACATCAACACACGCCCATCGCGCCGCTCCACCTCCACCGCATGCGCATTCATGGCGACATCCACCGCACCCAGCATCACACCGAAATACAGCAACGCCACCGTAAGCACCGCCGCATTGGGTGCTAGCGCCAATACCGGCAACGCCAGACACAACAACAACCCCGACGCCACAATCACCCGGCGATTGCCAAAGCGATGACTCAACCACCCCACAAACGGCATCGAAACCATCGACCCGCCACCAAACGCCAGCAAGATCAGCCCCAACTGCGCATCGTCCAGCCCAAGCCGCGCCTTGGCATACGGCACCATCGGCGCCCACGCCGCCATCCCGATACCCGACACCAGAAAGATCAAACGCGTGGCACGAATCGCCGCCACCACAGATTCACGACTTGAGATCGCCGGTTCGCTTGTCACTCTCATTGCTCAGGCCTTGCACGGAAACTATGCATAAATGTAAACAATCATGCATAAACATGCAAAAGCAAATGCACGCGGCCTGGTGGGCAACTGACAAAAGCACCTCTAAAGAAACGGCAAACCGAGCACCCACCCCTCACCCCAACCCTCTCCCCAGAGGGGAGAGGGAGCAATTGCTCTAAAAGGCGATGCGTCAGCGAGCCCGTAACGGGTCCCCTGTGGAGCGGCGGTGAGGGTTGGACGATCAGGCCCCGAAGGGGGCATCGACAGGACGTCGATGCCTTTTCGACACGACAGGGACGTCGTGTCGAAAAGCCCGGCCAACCCTCACGGACCCGCAGGCGAAGCCGGAGGGCGCGCAAGAGGGGTGCCCTCTCTTTTGGTTACTTTTCTCTGGGCAAGCAGAGAAAAGTAACTCGGCTCGCGGCAGCGAGACGAAACCCCGCCGCAGGCGAACCAGTAAGCGACAACGCGACAACCGAGCGACAACGCCACTGGATGACCAGCTTCGCTGTTGTAAAGCGCCTCCGGCCTACGCCGGAATGACGAGATAGAAGCGTGTTCGTGAAGCAAAAAACCGCCCCAGACACCCATGCCATAATGCCCAACTCACAAATCACCCAAACAACCATGTCCCGCCGACTCCTCGTTACCAACGCCCTGCCCTACGCCAACGGCCCGCTGCACCTCGGCCACTTGCTGGGCTACATCCAGGCCGACATCTGGGTGCGGGCGCAGCGCATGCAGGGCAACGAGACCTTCTATGTCTGCGCCGACGACGCGCATGGCACACCGATCATGCTGGCGGCGGAAAAGGCCGGACTGGCACCCGAGGCCTATATCGACGGCATCCGCGTCGGACACGAGGCGGATTTCGCCGCGTTCGGCGTGGCCTTCGATCACTACCACTCCACGCATTCGGAAGAAAACCGCGCGCTCGCCTCATTGATCTATACGCGCCTGCGCGACGGCGGCTACATCGCGCGCCGCGACATCCAGCAGCTGTTCGATCCTGAAAAGGAAATGTTCCTGCCGGACCGCTACATCAAAGGCGTCTGCCCCAACTGCGGCACCCCGGATCAGTACGGCGACAACTGCGAGAACTGCGGCGCGACCTACGCGCCCACCGATCTGATCAATCCGTACTCGGTGATGTCCGGCGCCACGCCAGTGCTGCGCGATTCCGAGCACTACTTCTTCGAGCTGGGCAAGTTCGAGCAGCTCCTGCGCGACTGGTTCGCCGGCAAGCTCACCGGCGGTGCGCCGGTGGCCAACAGCGGCGTGGTGGCCAAGCTGCGCGAGTGGCTGGATGGCGGCCTGAAGGACTGGGACATCTCGCGCGACGCGCCGTATTTCGGCTTCCCCATTCCCGATGCGCCGGGCAAGTTCTTCTATGTGTGGCTGGACGCGCCAGTGGGTTACCTCGCCAGCTTCAAGGCGCTGTGCGACAAGACCGGCATCCGCTTCGAAGATTTCCTGGCACCGGACAACCAGGCCGAAATGCACCACTTCATCGGCAAGGACATCATCAATTTCCATGGCCTGTTCTGGCCGGCGATGTTGCACGGCGCGAACTTCCGCACGCCGACGGCCTTGCACGTCAACGGCTACCTGACGGTGAACGGCGCGAAGATGTCCAAGTCGCGCGGCACCTTCATCCAGGCCCGCACCTATCTGGACGCCGGACTGCATCCGGAATTCCTGCGCTATTACTTCGCCACCATGCTCAGCGACACGCCGGTGGACGTGGACCTCGACCTCAAGTCGTTCGAGGAACGCGTCAACTCGCACCTGATCGGCAAGTGGGTGAACATCGCCAGCCGCACCGCGGGCTTCGTGCAGAAATTCTTCGACGGCCGCCTCGCACCGGCTTTCGGCAAGGAAGAAGCCGAACTGTGGCGCGTGCTGGTCTCGCACTACGGCGACGTGCCCGCGCTGTATCGCGACGGTGAATTCGCCGAGGTCATGCGCAAGTTCGTTCTGATGGCGGATCTGGTGAACGGCCATATCGCCGCCAAGGCGCCGTGGGCGATCGCCAAGGACAGCACTCGCCGCGAGGAACTGCACCAGGTCTGTTCGTTCGCGCTAGCCGCGTTCCGCCTGCTCGCCGGCGTGCTCAAGCCAGTGTTGCCGGCCACGGTGATCGCCGCGGAGCAATTCCTCGCAGCGCCGATCACCGGCTTCGAGGACGCCCGCGCCGAACTGCATAACCACACCGTCAATGCGTTTGAGCCGCTGCTCACCCGCATCGACCCCAAGCACATCGAAGCGATGGTCGAGGCGTCGAAGGAATCGCTCGGCACTCCCGCCGCCGAAACCAAACCCGCCCCCGCCAAGAAACCGAAGGAACCCAGCAAGACCATGAGCGAGACCAGCAACACGGCCGTCGACGGCGCCGCCATCATCGGTATCGATGATTTCGTCAAGCTCGACCTGCGTATCGGCAAGGTCACCGTCTGCGAGTTCGTGGACGGCTCCGACAAACTGCTGCGCTTCGAACTCGATGCGGGTCCGCTCGGCACGCGCCAGATCTTCTCCGGCATCCGCGCCGCCTATGGCGAACCGGACAAGCTGATCGGCCGCAACGTCGTATTCATCGCCAATCTCGCGCCACGCAAAATGCGCTTCGGTCTTTCCGAAGGCATGATTCTTTCCGCCGGCGACGGTGGCAGCGATCTGTTCCTGCTGGATGCGGACCAGGGGGCCAAGCCGGGCGCCACGGTTCGCTGAAGCCAGCTCGCCGCGCCACGGAGTTATGAGCACGCTCGCTGATCGGATCGATACCCTGCTGCCGCAGACGCAGTGCGAACAGTGCGGCTATCACGGCTGCCGCCCTTACGCGGAGGCGATCGCGCGCGGCGACGCGGAGATCAACCAGTGCCCGCCCGGAGGTTCGGCGGGCATCGCCAAGCTGGCCGTACTACTCGGCCGCGATCCGCTGCCGCTGAATACCGAGCACGGCGTAGAAAAACCGCGCACGCTGGCACGCATCATCGAAGCCGATTGCATCGGTTGCACCAAGTGCATCCAGGTCTGTCCAGTGGATGCGATTGTAGGTTCGGCCAAGTTGATGCACACCGTCATTAGCGACGACTGCACCGGCTGCGAACTGTGCGTGCCGGCCTGCCCGGTGGACTGCATCGTGCTGGAACCGATGCCTCTCGCCCAGGTCGAGGACATGGCGCACGCCGATGCTTCGCGTCGACACTTTCAGCGCCGCGAGGCACGGCTTGCGCGCGAGCACGCGCGACGCGAAGAAGAACTAGCGGCACGCAAGGCGCAGGTCGGCGCGGCGGTCAGCGAGAATCCCGTGCTGGCCGCATTGGCCCGCGCCAAAGCAAAGCAACAGGAATCCAAGCCGTGAAGCGAGCCGATGTCGTCGAGCTGTTTTCCCGCCTGCGCGAAATCGACCCGCACCCCACCACGGAACTGGACTACTCCACGCCGTTCGAACTGCTGGTTGCCGTTGTGCTCTCGGCGCAGGCGACCGATGTCAGCGTCAACAAGGCCACCAAGAAACTCTTTCCCGTCGCCAATACACCGCAGGCCATCCTGGATCTTGGCGAAGAGAGATTGAAGGGCTACATCAGCACCATCGGCCTGTTCAATGGCAAGGCCAAGAACGTGATCGCGCTATCCCGCATCCTGGTCGAGCAATACGACAGCGAAGTGCCGCGTACGCGCGAGGCGCTGGAGGCGCTGCCGGGCGTGGGCCGCAAGACGGCCAACGTGGTGCTCAACACGGCGTTCGGACACCCGACCATTGCGGTGGATACCCATATCTTCCGCGTCTCCAACCGCACCGGCCTCGCTCCCGGCAAAGACGTGCGCGCGGTGGAAGACAAGCTGGAGAAAGTCGTACCGGCCGAGTTCAAGCAGGACGCCCATCACTGGCTGATCCTGCATGGACGCTATGTGTGCAAGGCGCGCAAGCCTGAGTGCCCGCAATGTGTGATCCGCGATTTGTGTCGTTACAAGGACAAGACTGTCGTCGACTGACGACCGGGGGTATCCGCTGTAGGAGCGCACCCTGTGCGCGAAAGCCCTGCGCGGCAGGGCCGCTGTTGGAAATAGACACAATCCCTGTGAACGGTGCTTTCTCTCGTCACTACTAAGAGCTAGAGCGGCCCTGCTAACGCAGGGCTTTCGCGCACAGGGTGCGCTCCTACGGGTTGCGTTTCCCAAACGCTGAAAAGCAAAACGGCGGGCATAGCCCGCCGTTTTTCCGTCCATGGGTAGAACTCCCTTCCGATAACCGTGAAACCGGGGATCAGTAGGACAGCATGCCCCAGAAGCCGATTTCGTTGGTCTTGTACTGGAACGCCTTGATCGGGCCTTCCAGCTTGTCGTACTTCCACGCGAACGCCAGGCGCAGGTTCTTCAGCACGTCGTAGGAGACGCCGGCGTTGTAGTAGGTGTCCTTCAGCTTGTTCTGCGGACCGGTGAGGCCCCAGTACTTGTAGTCCACGCGGTCGTAGCGAGCGAACACAGCCCACTGCGGCATGAAGGTCCAGTCGCCGAACAGCGAGTAGCCGTTGGCCTTGTCGCGCACTGCGGCCGGACCCGGCAGCGGACCGGCGATCTTCAGCACGTCGTCCCAGTTCTTCGCGGTGAAGTACTCGGCACCCACGCCGAAGGTCTTGTCGCGGTAAGCGACCAACGCGTCGCCGCGGGTAGCGTTCTGGGTCGGCGCGCCGTTCTGCACCTTGTTGCCGCGCTTGCCGTCGTAACCGCCGACGGCGATGACCATCTGCTCGATCGGCGAGTAGCCGAAGCGGCCTTCGAAGTCGATGCCGTTGGAACGTGACGGGTTCTTGTAGCCGCGACCGGTGACGGCCGACAGCTGGTAGTTGATGGAGTTGTCGCCGGTGGTGGCACCCAGCGCATGGATACCCCAGTCGGACGAGTTGCCAAACGAACCCATGCCCTGCGCAGCGGTACCCGCCGTGCCACGGCCGCCGTCGATCGAGCGGTCGGTGATGGTGTTCTCGAGGAAGCGGTAGCCGTACCACTTCTCGACGAACGGAATCCACGGCATGTCAGCCGCACCGAAGCGCACGGCGAAGAGCGGATCGAACGTGCCCTGCACGTAGGCCTTCTTCACGAACAGGCTGGTCTGGCCCAGCGTCGACTGATAGTTGAAGTCGGTGGTCAGGTTGGCCGACCACACGTCATCGAACTTGTGGTCGACGACCAGGTAGAAGCGCTTGACGTCGAAGCCGGTGCCATTGGTCCAGCCATGGCCGTCCTTCTTCGCGTAGCCGCCGACCTTGCCGGCTTCCTTATGATTGACGTCCGTCATGTCGAAGAACATGGTGGCGCCGATCTTGGTGTTGTTGACCAGCTTGTCGTACGTGGCGACCTTCTTGTCGGCCACAGCCTGTGCCTTCTGCACGGCTTCAACGTTCTGGCCGGTGCTGACATTGATGTCAGACTGCGCATCCGTGCGCTCCTCCAACGAAGCCACCTTGGCCTGCAGCTCGGCGAGCTGGGCCTTCAGCAACTCGATCTCGGCGTTCTTGGACGCCGACGAATCCTGGTTGGTGGTCGTCTGCTTATGGGTCGTCTTCGCCTTCGTCGCCGGCTCGGCGGCAACGTGGAAGCTGGCTACGCCCAAACCGGCAGCAATCGCCACCGCGAGCAACTTGGAACGCATGGATGTTCTCCGCATGTTGGTAGGAATCACCTGGACCGCCCCCTAAATCAGTCTGGCGCCCAGTAGGAACGGGTCGCAGAATGCGGTCGCCTGTTTACGATTCCGTGCTGTTTGCATGACAAAATGAAGACAGTCGTACTAACAACTGCAACATTCGCCCCGTCCGGCCCTACCCCCGAACTCACGCGTATGGCCGCTTGCAAGGCCCATTCGTGTTCCCTGGGAACGCAGAGCGGCTGATATGCTTCCCTGATGGAGAATCTCAGCAACAGCATGGCCAGCCGCATGGCCGAGCGTTTTCGCGGCTTTCTGCCGGTGGTCGTGGATGTGGAAACCGGCGGTTTCGATGCCGAGCGCGACGCCCTGCTGGAAATCGCCGCCGTCACCCTGGACATGGATGCCGAGGGCTATCTGCGCCCCCGGCCGGCCGTAGCGGCCCATGTCGAGCCCTTCCCCGGCGCCAATATCGATCCGCGCGCCTTGGAGATCACCGGCATCGACCCGGACAATCCGCTGCGCGGCGCCCTCAACGAACGCCTGGCGCTGGACCACGTATTCAAAGCGGTGCGCGAGTCGATGCGCGACAACGATTGCCAGCGCGCCATCCTGGTCGGCCACAACGCGGCGTTCGACCTGGGCTTCGTCAATGCGGCCGTGCGCCGGGTCGGGCACAAGCGCAACCCGTTCCACCCTTTCAGCTGCTTCGACACGGCCACGCTGGGCGGGTTGGCCTATGGGCAGACCGTGCTCAGCAAGTCGGTGCAGGCGGCCGGGCACGTGTTCGACACGCGCGAGGCGCACTCCGCTATTTATGATGCCGAGCGCACCGCCGAGCTGTTCTGCACCATCGTCAATCGCTGGCGCCGGCTGGAGACGTTCGAGCGCGAGCACATCGGGCTGGATGTGCTCTAAAGAGGCAGATGGCGTGGGCAGCGGCCGCTTCCCGCAAAATACCGGCGGTTGCGCCACATCTGCGGCCGCCTCGTCATTAATGCCGCAAGCTTGCGGCAAGCCTACATATTCTCCCCGCCGTCGTGCGTCGGCACCCCGGGTTCCATGACAAGTTCGTTCGAATTGTCATCTGTCTGAAACATTCAACTCATTTCATTGCAACACGGCGCGCATGAAATAGGGACGGGCGGGAATCCCCCGAAACCCTTATCGCTAAGGAGCAACCGTGTTGACCTCAACCAAATCCCTGTCTCGCATCGGCACGACCGCTGTGTTCGCCGCGGCGTCGCTGTTCGGCATGTCGGCCCACGCTACTGACATCACTGGCGCCGGTTCGAGCTTCGTCTATCCGGTGCTCTCGAAGTGGTCCGCCGCTTATGCCGAGAAGACCGGCAACAAGCTCAACTACCAGTCGGTGGGTTCGGGCGCCGGCGTGGCGCAGATCAAGGAAGGCACCATCGACTTCGGCGCCACCGACGCGCCGCTGAAGGCCGAAGACCTCGAAAAGTTCGGCCTGGGCCAGTTCCCGGTCGTGGTCGGCGGCATCGTGCCGGTGGTCAACATCAACGGTATCGACGCCGGCAAGCTGAAGCTCGACGGCACCACGCTGGCCGACATCTTCCTCGGCAAGATCACCAACTGGAACGACCCCAAGATCGCCGCGCTGAATGCGGGCCTGGCCCTGCCGGCCGGCAAGATCACCGTGGTGCATCGCTCGGACGGCTCGGGCACCTCGTTCAACTTCACCAACTTCCTGTCCAAGGTGAACAAGGACTGGGCCGACAAGGTCAAGTTCGGCACCGCCGTGGAATGGCCGACCGGCGTGGGCGGCAAGGGCAATGAAGGCGTGTCGCAGTACGTGAAGCAGATCAAGGGTTCGATCGGCTACGTCGAATACGCCTATGCCGTGAAGAACAAGATCAGCTGGGTGGACCTGAAGAACGCCGCCGGCAACTTCGTGTCGCCGAGCGCCGAAGCCTTCGCCGCTGCCGCCGCTACCGCGGACTGGACCAGCGCCAAGGACTTCAACGTGATCATGACCAATGCGCCGGGCGCGCAGGCATGGCCGATCACGGCGACCACCTGGGTGGTGATGTACAAGAAGCCGAAGAACGCCGAGCACACCAAGGTGGCTTTCGACTTCTTCAAGTGGGCGCTCGAGAACGGCCAGCAGCAGGCGGCCTCGCTCGACTACGTCGCCCTGCCGGACACCCTGGTCAAGAAGATCGAGGCGTACTGGGGCTCCGAGTACAAGCACTAAGGACACTACCGCGGCCGCTCTCGTCGAGGGCGGCCGCCTCCAGCACGGAGGCTGGGGTATGACCCGGGCCGCCCCTCTTCGCAGGATGGGCGGCTTGTTGCTGAAAGGCGTTTCGTACGCCCGACCACCGACCGGACAGGCCCTCGCGCCGGCCGGATCCGCTGACACCTGAGGGATCGAATCACATGCAAGCGAACGAGGCTGCCGTGGCGCCCGCCATCGCCCAGGAACAACGCGCCCATCGCGACGCGCGCGACGACCGCATGTTCAGCTGGTTGCTGATGGGTTGCGCACTGCTGGTGCTGGTCTGCCTGGTCGGCGCCGCCGGCGCTACGCTGTGGGGCGGCCGCGAGGCCTTCAGCACGTTCGGCTGGGGCTTCCTCACCAGCTCCGAGTGGAACCCGACCGACGACGTCTACGGCGCCCTGGTGCCCGTCTTCGGCACCATCATCACGTCATTCATTGCGTTGCTGATCGCCGTACCGGTGAGCTTCGGCATCGCGCTGTATCTGTCGGAAGTCGCGCCGCCGTGGCTGCGCACACCGGTAGCCTCGGCCATCGAACTGCTGGCCGGCATTCCGTCGATCATCTACGGCATGTGGGGCCTGTTCGTCTTCGTGCCGTTCTTCTCCGACCACATCAAGCCCCTGCTGATCCGCTACCTCGGCCGGGAAGCGGGCGACACGCCTGGTTCGGAACACGTCTCCTGGATCGCCCAGCACCTGCCCTTCATGGGCAAGCTGTTCAACAGCGAGAATCTTTTCGGCGGCAGCGTGCTCACCGCAGGCATCGTGCTCGCGGTGATGATCATTCCGTTCATCTCCTCGGTGATGCGCGAGGTGTTCCAGACCGTGCCGACCCGCCTCAAGGAGTCGGCTTATGCGCTGGGCTCCAGCACGTGGGAGGTCGCCTGGGACATCGTGTTGCCGTATACGCGCACGGCGGTGATCGGCGGCATCTTCCTGGGCCTGGGCCGCGCGCTAGGCGAGACCATGGCGGTGACTTTCATCATCGGCAACAAGATGAAACTGTCGCCCTCGCTGCTCGATCCGGGCGCGTCCATTGCATCGACCATCGCCAACCAGTTCGGTGAGGCGGCGGGCTTGCAGAAGTCCTCGCTGATGGCGCTGGCCTTCCTGCTGTTCGTGGTGACCTTCATCGTGCTGTTGATCGCGCGCCTGATGCTGCGCCGCCTGGCCCAGAAGGAAGGCCGCTGATGAGCAACCACGCACTCTATCTGCGCCGCCGCATCACCAACGCGATCGCGCTCGGCCTCAGTACCTTCGCGACGCTGATCGGCCTCGCCTTCCTGGCCTGGATCCTGTGGGAAACCCTGCGCCAGGGCATCTCCGCGATCAACATCAATCTGTTCACCAAGATCACTGCCTATGGCGAAGATGGCGGCCTGCTCAATGCCATGGTCGGCAGCCTGGTGATCAACTTCATCGGCATCGCCATCGCCACGCCGATCGGCGTGCTGGCCGGCACCTGGCTGGCCGAGTACGCCAACCGCACCAAGCTGGGCGAAACGATCCGCTTCCTCAACGACATCCTGTTGTCGGCACCCTCGATCGTGCTCGGCATGTTCGTCTACACCATCGTGGTGCTGCCGACCAAGACGCTTACCGACGGCTCCACGACGTACTCGGGCCTCGCCGGCGGTGTGGCGCTGGCCTTGATCGCCCTGCCGGTGATCGTGCGCACCACGGATGAAATGCTCCGCCTGGTGCCCTCCACGCTGCGCGAAGCCGCGCTGTCGCTGGGCGTGCCGCAGTGGAAGCTGACCATGCAGGTGCTGATGCGCTCGGCGCGCTCGGGCATCATCACCGGCATTCTGCTTGCGCTCGCGCGCATCAGCGGCGAAACCGCGCCGCTGCTGTTCACCGCGTTCGGCAATCTCTATACGACCGTCAATCCGATGGACAAGATGGCCAGCTTGCCCCAGGTCATCTACGAATACGCCAACCAGGCCGGCGACGGCATCCATGCGCTCGCCTGGGCCGGCGCTTTCATCATCACCATGTTCGTGCTGATGCTGAGTCTGCTCGCCCGCCTGATCCTTTCTCGCAACAAGGTGTCCCATGACTGAGTCCGCCGCCGCAGGCATCCATCCCCAGGCCACGGCCGCGCCCACCCCGCTGGCGCCGACCAAGATCCAGGTGCGCGACCTGCACTTCTACTACAACGGGTTCCATGCGCTGAAAGGCATCAACATGGATATCCCGGAGAAGAAGGTCACCGCGATCATCGGCCCTTCCGGCTGCGGCAAATCCACCCTGCTGCGCATCTTCAACCGCATCTACGCGATCTACCCGAAGCTGGAAGCCAAGGGCGAAATCATCCTGGACGAGGAGAACATCCTCGACACGCGCTACTCGATGAACAAGTTGCGCAGCAAGGTCGGCATGGTGTTCCAGAAGCCGGTGCCGTTCCCGATGACCATCTTCGAGAACGTGGCCTATGGCATCCGCCACCACGAGCGCCTGTCGCGAGCCGACATGGATATCCGCGTGGAGCAGGCGCTGCGCAGCGCCGCTCTGTGGGACGAGGTGAAGGACAAGCTCAAGCAGAATGCACTCGGTCTTTCCGGCGGCCAGCAGCAGCGCCTGTGCATCGCGCGCGGCATCGCGCTGAAGCCCGAAGTGCTGCTGCTCGACGAGCCGACCTCGGCGCTGGACCCGATCGCCACCAGCCGCATCGAGCAGCTGGTGGAAGAGCTGAAAAGCGAGTACACCATCGTCATCGTCACCCATAACATGCAGCAGGCGGCGCGCTGTTCCGACCTCACTGCCTTCATGTACCTGGGCGAGCTGATCGAGTTCGACCGTACCGAGCAGATCTTCACCAAGCCGAGCAAGAAGCAGACCGAGGATTACATTACGGGTCGCTTCGGCTGATCAGACACCCCCTCTCCGGCGAGAGAGGGCTGGAGTGAGAGGTGTCCCGCGGCACCCTCCCTACTCAACATGCGAGAACGCACATGAGCGGCAGCAGCAAGGAACACATCATCAAGAGCTACGACGACGAGCTGGCGCGTCTCACCGGCGAAATCGTCCGCATGGGCGAACTGGCTGTGAGTCAGCTGGAGGCCGCCATCGACGTGGTGGAACGCCGCGACGAGCGCGCCGCGCAGCGCGTGGTCGCCAACGACGACGCCATCGACCTGCTGGAACAGGAAATCAGCCACGACGTAGTGCGCCTGCTCGCCCTGCGCGCGCCGATCGCCAGCGACCTGCGCAATGTGTTCGCCGCGCTGCGCATCGCCGCCGACATCGAGCGTATCGGCGACTACGCCGCCAACGTGGCCAAACGCTCCATCCCGCTGTCGATGGTGGCACCGATCGCGCCGACCAACGGCCTGGGTTATCTGGCCGAGCTGGCCGCCAGCGAAGTGCGCGAAGTGCTGCTCGCCTATCGCGACCGCGATGCCGAACGCGCCTACCAGGTGTGGAAGGACGATGCCGACCTGGACGAAGCCTATACCGGCTACTTCCGTCAGCTGCTCACCTACATGATGGAAGACCCGCGCAACATCACGCCATGCACGCATCTGCTGTTCATGGCCAAGAACATCGAGCGCATCGGCGATCACGCCACCAACATCGCCGAGAACATCTGGTTCCAGGTGCATGGCGAACCGCTGAACACCCAGCGCGCCAAGCGCGACTTCACCTCCAGCCCGGAGATGACCAAGCTGGGCACCAAGCCCGAATAAAGATATGGCCGCCCATCCACCATGGATGGGCGGCCTTTCGATTCAATGCGCGCCGCTGGTGAGCTTCAGGCCGATGATGCCGGTGAGCACCAGTGCAACACAGATCAGGCGCGCCGGCGATGCCGAATCGCCGAACAGCACGATGCCGAGAATCACCGCGCCCAGCGCGCCGATGCCGGTCCAGATCGCATAAGCCGTTCCGATCGGCAGTGTTTTCACGGCCATCGCGAGCAACACGATGCTCACGATCATCGCCGACACCGTGCCTACGGTCGGCCACAGGCGCGAAAAGCCGTCGGTGTATTTCAGGCCAATGGCCCAGCCGATCTCGAACAGGCCAGCGAGTACCAAGTAGATCCAGGGCATGACAAAACTCCTTGGAGCCGGTCGACGCTTGCTACCTGGAATGCGGACGGCTCTCGATTGAAGAGCAGGGCCGTCCCCGCGAACGCGATACGTATCCAGGTCGTCCCGGTACGCCGGCAGTAGATGCCGGAGCGTCCATTCTACCCAAGCGGAACGCCCCAAGCCTGACCCGCTATTCAGGAGCCGATCTTGCGCTCCACATCGCGCAGCTCACGGCGTACGCGAGCACTGTTGGCCATGCCGTAGATGCCGATGATCAACCAGGCCACCTGCATCACAAAGGCCGATGTGTTGAAGCTGCCGAACAGCAGCGACAACATCACGCCGACCGCGCCGAGCACATTCATCAATTGATAGACCAGCCCATTGCCGTGCAGCTTGCGCGCCTGCAACAGCAGGAACGCCAGCAGCACCAGCACTACGCCGATATACCCGGCCCAGTCATGCCATAGAAAACTCATCGCTTGCCACTCCTCTGCCGCAGCGCCTCGAACAGTACGACACCCGTCGCCACCGAAACGTTCAGGCTCTCCATCGCGCCGGGCATGGGAATCTTGGCGACGAAATCGCAGGTCTCGCGCGTGAGGCGGCGCATGCCCTCCCCTTCGCTGCCGAGCACCAGCGCCACCGGCCCTTTCAGGTCGACGCTATAGATTGACGTCTCGGTATCGCCCGCCAGGCCAGTGATCCACACCCCCGCATCCTTCAGGGTGCGCAGCGCGCGCGCCAGATTGGTGGCCGCGACCAGCGGCACGCGATCCGCACCGCCCGCCGACGCGCGCCGCACCACGGGGGTCAGCCCCACCGCGCGATCCTTGGGCACGATCACCGCCGTCACCTTGGCCGCCGCCGCACTGCGCAGGCAGGCGCCAAGATTGTGGGGATCGGTGACGCCGTCGAGCACCAGCACCAGCGCATCGGCGCCGGCCTTTTCCAGCAGGTCCGGCAGATCGTTCTCGCCGGCCATGGGTGGCGCTTCGTAACGCGCCACCACACCCTGATGCCGTGCCTCGCCGGCGATCTTTTCCAACTGCTCGCGCGGACGGTGATGCACTGGAATCTTCAGCGCCTTCGCGCGTTCGGCCAGTTCATGCACGCGCGCGTTGCGCTGGCCGTTTTCGACCAGCAGCTCGCGCACGCGCTCTGCATCATTGCTCAATGCGCCTTCGACCGGGTTGATCCCGACGATCCAACTCTCGCTCATCGCTTGCCTTTCGGTTTGGCGGGCCGTGCCGTTTTGCTCGGCTTGGCTGCCTTGTTTTTATTCGCCGCGGCCTTGGGCGATGCTTTGGGCCTTGCCTTGCTGGCCGCCTTCGCTTCGCGGAATGGCCGCGCCTCCGGACGCGCATTATCGCGCGGCGCGGCACCCGCCGTCGCCTTGCGGCCAGCCGGCAGGGAATAGCGCTCGCCCGCATTGGCATAGTCGTAAGCGCGCGCGGCGCGCGGCGGTGGCACGGAGGCTTCGCCCTTCGACACCAGGCGGAAATCGATCTTGCGATCCTCCAGGCTCGCGCGCAGCACCTGCACGCGCACGTGATCGCCGAGACGGAACTGCGCGCCCGAGCGCTCACCCTTCAACAAATGGCGGATCGGATCGAAGTGGTAGTAGTCGTTGGACAACTGGCTGATATGCACCAGCCCGGACACCTTCGACTCCTCCAGCTCCACGAACAGGCCGAACGAGGTGACTCCGGTTACCGTGCCGTCAAACTCGCTACCCACATGCTTGGACATCCAGGCGCACTTGAAGCGCTCGTCCACATCGCGCTCGGCTTCCTCGGCACGGCGCTCGCGCTGCGAGCAATGAATCGCCATGGCCGCCATCTGTGCCGGTGTATAGGCGTAGTCGGCAGGCTTGCTGCCGGTCAACGCATAGCGGATCGCGCGATGTACCAATAGATCGGGATAGCGGCGGATCGGCGAGGTGAAGTGCGCATAGGCCTCCAGCGCCAGACCGAAGTGGCCGCGATTCTCCGGCTGATACGCCGCCATGCTCTGCGCGCGCAACAACACGGACTGGATCAACTCCTTCTCGGGACGATCCTTGACCATGCGCAGTACATCGGCGAAATCGCCCGGCGTCACCTCGCTTACCGGCGGCATGCGCAGCTTGAACTCGCGCAGGAACTGCTGCAGGTCCTCGTACTTCTCTTCCGGCGGCGGCTCATGCGCGCGATACAGAGCAGGAATCTTGCGCTTCTCAAGGTACAGCGCCGCCTGCACATTGGCGGCGATCATGCATTCCTCGATCAGCTTGTGCGCGTCGTTGCGCTCGGTAGCGCCCATGGCCACCACGTCGCCGGTGTTGTCGAGACGGAATTTCACTTCCGGCGTTTCGAAATCGATGGCGCCACGCCGTTTGCGCTGCGCCGCCATCAATTGATACAGACCATGCAGATGCTCGATCTGCGGCAGCACATCGGCCAGCTCGTGGCGCGCATCCGCGTCCCTCAGGCCGATGGCCTGCCACACGCGGTCATAGGTGAGCCGCGCATGCGAATACATCACGGCTTCATAGAACTTGGATTTGACGACCTCGCCTTCCGGGCTGACCTGCATGTCGCAGACCATACACAGGCGTTCCACCTTGGGGTTCAACGAGCAAATGCCGTTGGACAGCGTCTCCGGCAGCATCGGCACTACAAAGCCAGGGAAGTAGGTGGAGGTGCTGCGCTCATATGCTTCGCGATCCAGCGCGCTGCCGATCTGCACGTAATGCGACACATCGGCAATCGCCACCACCAGGCGATAACCGCCGCCGCGGCGCGGCTCGGCATACACCGCATCGTCGAAGTCGCGCGCATCGGCACCGTCGATGGTCACCAGCGGCAACTTGCGTAGATCCACCCTGCCCTCGCGTTCGAGGGCGGTGACCTGCGGCTCGATCTCTTCCGCCTCGCGCTCCACCTCGACCGGCCATTCATGCGGCAAGTCGTGACTGGCGATCGCCATCTCCACCAAGAGCGAAGGCTGCAGGCGTTCGCCGAGCACGGCACGGATCGCACCCATCGGTCCACGATGCGGCGTGGGCGGATCGGTAATTTCAGCCACCACGATCTGGCCGCTGCGCGCGCCCATCTCCTTGCCAGGGGCGATCATGATGTCCTGATGCAGGCGGCGGTCGTCCGGCGCCACCAGGGTCACGCCGTTCTCCACCACCACGCGGCCGACCAGGCGCGGCGAGCGCCGCTGCAGCACTTCGACAATCGCGCCCTGCTTGCGCCCGCGCCGATCCATGCCCACCACGCTCGCCAGCACGCGGTCGCCGTGCAACACCGCGCGCATCTGCTGCGGCGACAGGTAAAGATCCTCGCCACCGTCGTCCGGGCGCAGGAAGCCATAGCCCTCGGCATTGGCCAGGACCAGGCCCGGAATCAGATCGAGCTTGTTGGACGGCGCATAGCCGCCACGGCGGCCAAGCAGCAGCTGACCATCGCGCACCATTGCGCCCAGGCGCTTGCGCAGGGCATTGAGTTCGTATTCGTCATGCAGTTGCATCGCCTCGGCGATGCGCGCCTCGGTCAGCAATTCGCCGCGCTCGGTGAGCAGCGCAAGAATCGCCTCGCGGCTGGGAATGGGGCGCTCGTAGCGCTGGGCTTCGCGCTCGGCGTGGGGGTCCTGCGTTTTCGGCGCCTTGGACGCCTTGGAAGTTTTCGGCGACTTGAGCGCCGGCAAGGCCGGCAGCTTGCCCGTCACGGCCTTCTTGGACGCATCCGGGCGGGCGGTCTTGCCCTCACCGGCGCGTTTATCCTTGTTTTTTTTGATCACTTATCAGCCTTGATAGAGGTGCCGCGGCTGCCTGGCCCCGGCACGATGAAAATTCGATGAAAGAATAGTTGACAACTCTTAGCTCCATGCCTAATCTACGCGGCTCACGCAGATCGCTTAGCGACGCGCGACACCTGCCCAGGTGGCGGAATTGGTAGACGCACTAGTTTCAGGTACTAGCGGGTAAAACCGTGGAGGTTCGAGTCCTCTCCTGGGCACCAATTGTAGACGAAGCC
Organism: Dyella koreensis; assembly: GCF_044904565.1. Classification (NCBI taxonomy): domain Bacteria; kingdom Pseudomonadati; phylum Pseudomonadota; class Gammaproteobacteria; order Lysobacterales; family Rhodanobacteraceae; genus Dyella; species Dyella koreensis. Next base: position 1,332,845 of record NZ_JADIKD010000012.1, read on the forward strand.
CGCCGCAAGGCGGGCTTCTTCGTTTCCGGGTCCGATGGAATCGCTTCGTCATGGCGTTCCGCGAGTCGCCTGTGTGATCCCTGGACTCAGGGTGTCTCCTCCCAGCACTTTCACGATCAGGTTGATCGCCTCGTCGTTGCGATAGACCCGGTGCCCCGATACCACCGTCGTCGTCGATATCGCGCCAGGCAGGAAAGCGCTCTCCAGCGGCACGATGCCGTCGCCGGGCACCGCCTCACCGGGCAAGCTGCCAGCGATGGTGTAGTAGCGCACACCACTCACAGGCATCAGCGAGGAAGCGGCGCGGCTCACCGGCTGCTCCATGCTCAGCGTGCTGATGCTGCTCAGGCCGTGCTCCCGAAAGTTCGCCAGCAATTCCGGCCGGAAGCTTTCGGGATTGGCCTTGAGCACACGAGCAATCGCATCGAGTTCCGTGCCATGCGGCCTGACCAGATGCTGCGCCAGACGCCCGATGAAATCCACCGCGACCGGACTGCCATGATGCGGCGTGGCGAGGAAGAATGCGGTGTCCACGCCGGGATACGGCGTAAAGCGCATCATGTGATCGAGTATCGCCAGATCGTCCGCATTGCCACGCAATTGCTTGGGTGGAATCGTGAGCGCAGCCTGCCATAGCGTGTCTCCGCTATCGACGGTGAGCAGGCGCGCGATCATCCCGCCCATGCTGTGCCCGACCAGCACTATGCGTTTTCGCGCGGTGTCGTGTCCGGCGGGGTCGAGTTCCGCCCAAGCACGATCCAGAAATCCCTGCACGCGCAGCCGCGAAATCAGCACTGGCTCGTCGGTCGGGTAAATCACATGCCACACCTGATAGCGCGCCCGCAGCGTGGGCGTGCCCTGGATGCGATTGGTCAGGCGCGCCCAGATCAACGGACTCGCCGCCAGCCCGTGCAGCATCACAATCGGGATCTTGTGCGGGTCATAGTCCTCCAACAGATACAGCCCCTGACGCAGCCCGATGTCCTGCCCGCCAATCAACCCGCGTATCGCCAGTTGCTTGAGTTGCGTGGTGCTGGCCAGGGCGGCATAGGGCGCTGTGGTGTCGACCGACAGAATGTAATCGCGCGCGCCAATGCGCTCGGTGGGATGTGCCAACGGATCGGCGAAAACCAGGTGCGGGGAGACCTCGTCGGCACGCCATTCAATCCAGGCGACAGCCGTGCGAGTCACGCCTTCAAGCGGAAACAGCTGACAGCGCGGAGCCCCTTTGCAGCGCGGCGTGCCAGCAACCATCGCTACGCCAAAGCCACTGGTGGCGAAACGCTGACCGAACAGCAAGGTCGATATCGGCACTTCATCGGCGCGAACGAAGGTTGGCGGACCGCTCAGGGCTGGCGACAGTTCGCGCAGTTCAACCGCCAGCGCGTCGCCGGCCAGATCCAGGGTCTTTGCGGTCCAGCGTGGCTCTTCTGTCGACAGCACATAGTCCAGCACTTTGCCGGTGCATTGCGTGTCGAGCGATGCGGCCTCATCGGCCTGATCGCCATTCGCCGCCACCCGGTAAGCCGTCGCCGCGCAGCGCAGCCAGGCGCGCGCGGCGCGCTCACGATCCGGAATATGCAGTGCTTCGGTCACCCGCGCCCGCGCTTGCGCCAGCGTCGGTTCGTGAATGCCTGCTTCCGCTGGCGGCCGTACTGCATGGCAAGCGGCCAGAGCCAACGCCATCACGCACCCCAGCAGCCGGTATGCCATCGCCTTGGCCGATATCGCCGCCAAGCGCGTTTCAGTCACATGCATTTCGACACACCACATGCCGATACCTCACTCACATGACGCACGACCGGAAGCGACCGGGTGCCCGTTCGCATTCCGGTCGCGGGAATATCGCTCCGCCCTGCCGCGCGACGTTCACACCGCCACCATCTTCCTGCTACGCGATGCCTTCTTCGGCGCTGCCGTCCTGGCTCGTGTCGCCTTGGCGCCCTGAGCGGCCAGGCGCCGCCGATCCAGCCGCCGCTCTTCGCGGAAAGCATCCGCATAGTCCTTCAGTTCCGCCTGCAATTTCGCCCCGCTCTTCAGCTCGCCCTTGCTGATGCTCTTGATCATCCGCTGCATCAACTCGTAGTCGTGATAATCGCGGTAAGGCTTGAGGTCGAGATCCGCAGGCACCTTGGTCAACCGTTCGTCGCCCACCGACTTGACGTACTTCTGCATGAAGCGGTCGTAGGCTGCCCAGGTGACGCGCTCGGCATTCACGGCCGCCTCTTCCGCGCGCGTCGCGATCTGATGCGCGTGCAGGTAGTGCAGGCCAAGCTGATCGATCAACGTCTTCTCCACCTCTTCATGCAGGATCAGGAACCGATCCACTTCCACCTTGCGCCCACGGAACATGAAGCTCTTCGGCAGGTGCCGGTCGATGTAGATGGTCTTGCCATCCTTGCTGTAGCCAGCAAGGTAGGGAATGTCGTGGTTGCGATCGAATTTCTTTACCCGGCGCAGGATGGCGTCCAGCGCACGATCCAGCATCAGCGCCGAAACGTACCAGTCGGGAACTTTCAGCTTGGTGTGCGGCGCATGCGGATGACAGGTGTTCGACGGCATGAACGACATCTCCTGAGTAATGGGAACATCGGACGCCCGCCGCTTGACCGTACTCAGACCGCAGGCGGACCTTTCAGCTCGATCATGTTGCCTTGTGGATCGTACAGATATAGCGAAGGCCCTTCGCCTTCGGCACCGTAGCGCGAACCTACCTCGCCCACCCGTGCGCCATGCGCTTCCAGATGGGCGCGGATGGCGGCCTCGTCATAGCCCTCCACGCTAAGGCAGAGATGGTCCATGTTGTGGCCTTCCTTGCCGGGCGCAGCACCACCCATCCGACCGAGCTTGCTGTTGATGGCGACCAGGTCGATCAGGGAGGCGCCAGCACGCAGCTGCACCAGGCCGATCTCGTCCTGCCGGCGCTCCTCGGTGCAGCCGAGCACATCGCAATAAAAGGCCTGCATGGCGGCCGTGTCGTGGACGCGCAGGACAATGTGGTCCAGTCGCGAAAGTCGGAAAGGGGGGCGGGTCATGGCTGAGGTCCATCGGCTATGGAGGAAATGCCGACACGCTACGCCGCCCGCATGGCGGAGGGAAATGGATGCTTTCTATCGTGGGGATAGGCGGGCGGGAGTTCTTAGCCCCTCCCCCTGCTTGCAGGGGGAGGCTGGGAGGGGGTGAACCCTTGAGAAAACCTCTCCCGGAACGCTTTCTCAAGTACTCACCCCTCCCCAACCCTCCCCTGCGAGCAGGGGAGGGAGCAAGGGCGTCTCACACCAGCACGAGTGGTCTCCCCTACCCGGGAAAACTGTCGCCTCAGGTCGTATAATTAGTCACTTGGCATGGTGGGAGAAGCGGACACCGTCCGCTGCCGAAGGCGCAACGCCCGTAATCGCTCAGGCTCCCATACCACCACGCCTGGAACACTCTGGAGAGACCGGTTAGATCCGGCGCCGAAGGTGCACGAAGCGAGCTCACCCGCTTCCAAACTCTCAGGCAAAAGGACAGAGGGGCGCCCCACGTGCGGCACGCACGTCAGGCCTTTACCGGCCATTTTTGGACGCCCCTTGCCATGAGCCAGAACACCACTCCCTCGTTGCGCGACCTTGAGCATCACCACGCCTTCATCGAGCGCCACATCGGCCCGAACGACGCCGAGATCGCGCAGATGCTGCGCGTCATCGGCCACGGCTCGCTGGAAGCGATGACCGACGCCATCGTGCCCGGCTCGATCAAGTCCGGCGCGCCGCTGGCCCTGCCCACCGCCATCACGGAAGTGGAAGCGCTGGCGAAGATCCGCGCCATCGCCAACAAGAACAAGGTGTTCAAGAATTTCATCGGCCAGGGTTACTACGGCACCCACACGCCGAACGTCATCCTGCGCAACATCCTGGAGAACCCGGCGTGGTACACGGCCTATACGCCGTACCAGGCGGAGATCTCGCAGGGCCGCATGGAGGCGCTGATCAACTTCCAGACCATGGTGGCTGACCTCACCGGGATGGATATCTCCAACGCCTCGCTGCTCGACGAAGCCACCGCCGCCGGCGAAGCGATGACGCTGGCCAAGCGCTCGGCCAAGTCCAAGAGCAATGTGTTCTTCGTCGCCGATGACGTGCACCCGCAGACGCTGGAAGTGCTGCATACCCGTGCCGACGGCGTGGGCATCGAACTGCATATCGGCCCGGCCGCTGAAGCCGTCACCGTCGACAGCTTCGGTGTGCTGCTGCAGTACCCCAACACCTATGGCCAGATCCACGATTACAAGGCTGTGGCCGATGCCGTGCACGCGCGCGGCGGCCTGGTTTCGGTCGCCACCGACCTGCTCGCGCTCACGCTGATCGCCTCGCCGGGCTCGTGGGGCGCGGATATCGTGATCGGCAACAGCCAGCGTTTCGGCGTGCCGTTCGGTTTCGGTGGCCCGCACGCGGCCTACCTCGCCTGCCGCGACGCCTTCAAGCGCTCCATGCCGGGCCGCCTGATCGGCGTGTCGGTGGATGCGGAAGGCAAGCCGGCCTACCGCCTTACCTTGCAGACGCGCGAGCAGCACATCCGCCGCGAGAAAGCCACCTCCAACATCTGTACCGCACAGGTGCTGCTGGCCGTGATGGCAAGCATGTACGCCGTGTACCACGGTCCGGAAGGTCTTGCCCGCATCGCGCGCCGCACGCATCGCCTCGCTTCCATTCTTGCCTCGTCGCTGCGTCAGGCCGGTCACACCGTGGGTCCGGACTTCTTCGACACGCTGCACGTGACCAACGTCGATGCCGACGCCATCCGCGCCAAGGCCGAAGCCACTGGCATCAACCTGCGCCAGATCCACGGCCAGAGCGTGGGCATCAGCCTCGATGAAACCACTACGCGCGCCGACGTCATCGCGCTCGCCACACTGTTCGGCGCCGATATCGGCGACATCGACGAACTGGATGCCGCCACCGCCGACGCACTGCCCGCCAGCCTGCGCCGCCAGGGCGAGTTCCTCACCCATCCGGTGTTCAACACGCATCACAGCGAACACGAGCTGCTGCGCTACATGCGCTCGCTGGCCGACAAGGATCTGGCGATGGATCGCACTATGATCCCGCTGGGCTCCTGCACCATGAAGCTCAACGCCACTGCCGAGATGATCCCGGTGACCTGGCCGGAGTTCGGCAACATCCATCCGCTGGCGCCCACCGATCAGACACGTGGTTATAAGCAGCTGATCGACGAGCTGGAAGCCATGCTGGTGGAGTGCACCGGCTACGACGCCGTGAGCCTGCAGCCGAACTCCGGCGCGCAGGGCGAATACGCCGGCCTGCTGGCGATCCGTGCGTACCACCGCTCGCGCAACGAAGGCCATCGCGACATCTGCCTCATCCCCGAGTCCGCTCACGGCACCAACCCGGCCTCCGCGCAGATGTGCGGCATGACCGTGGTCGTTACCAAGTGCGACAGCAACGGCAACGTGGACGTGGAAGACATCCGCCGCGCCGCCGAGAAGTACAGCGACCGCCTCGCCGCGCTGATGATCACCTACCCGTCCACGCATGGCGTGTTCGAGGAAGACATCGTCGCCATCTGCGACATCGTGCATAAACACGGCGGCCAAGTGTACACCGACGGCGCCAACATGAATGCGCTGGTCGGCGTCGCCAAGCCGGGCAAGTGGGGTTCGGACGTCTCGCACCTCAACCTGCACAAGACCTTCTGCATTCCGCACGGCGGCGGCGGCCCGGGCGTGGGCCCGTGCGCGGTGAAGTCGCATCTCGCTCCGTTCCTGCCCAAAACTTATGTCGGCATCCATGCCGATAATGCGGCCCTGGATGGCCGCTCTGCTGGAGGCATGGTGTCCGCAGCACCGTTCGGCAGCGCCAGCATCCTGCCGATCAGCTGGATGTACATCACCCTGATGGGCCAGCAGGGTCTGCGCAAAGCCACCCAGGTCGCGCTGCTCAACGCCAACTACATCGCCAAGCGCCTGGCGCCGCATTACGAGACGCTCTATACCGGCCGCAACGGGCTGGTGGCGCATGAGTGCATCCTTGACCTGCGTCCGCTCAAGGACAGCACCGGCATCAGCGCCGAGGACGTGGCCAAGCGCCTTATCGACTTCGGCTTCCATGCACCGACCTTGAGCTTCCCGGTGGCCGGCACGCTGATGGTCGAACCGACCGAAAGCGAATCGATGCACGAGCTGGATCGCTTCATCGACGCCATGATCCAGATCCGCGACGAAATCCGCGCCGTCGAAAACGGCAGTCTCGACCGCGAGGACAACCCGCTCAAGCACGCGCCGCATACCGCCACCATGGTCACCGGCACCGAGTGGACCCACGCCTACCCTCGCGAACTGGCCGCCTTCCCGCTGCCCAGCCTCAAGCTGCAGAAGTACTGGTCGCCGGTGGCACGCGTGGATAACGTCTATGGCGACAAGAACGTGATGTGCGCGTGCATTCCGATCGATGCGTACAAGGAAGAGGCTGAGGCGTAAGCCCCTCCGCTTTTGATCACGAACAAAAAGCCCCGCCTCGGCGGGGCTTTTTTTGCGCCCAGCTAGGCCAGACGGCAGGGTGCCCTCCGGGCATTGCCCGGTGATGCCAGACACTGTTCTCATGCCGCAATCGCTCTACCGTGTCAGCCCATCGCATTCCCTACCGGAGTCGGCCATGCAGCCTGTCGTTGCCCGCTCGTTCGCTCTCGCCACGCTTCTGCTGTTCTCGCCCTTGGCTGCACATGCGCAGGAAAAAGCCGCCAACGAGCAAGGCACGTTCGTGCTGTACAAGTTCGCCAAGGCGATCGGCAAGGAAACTTATTCGCTCACCAACGAGAAAGGCCAGCTGACGCTTCGCTCGGACTTCAAGTTCAATGATCGCGGCACCGACGTGCCACTGAAAACCGTCTATACGGCTACCGACATCCTTCACCCGGTGTCGCTGAAGACGGAGGGACGATCCTCGCGACACTCACCGATGAATGACACGTTCTCGATCGACGCAAAGCGCCAACGCGTCGCCTTGGTGCGCGACGGCAAGACGACCGACTATCCCGCCACCGCCGATACGTTTCTGGTCGACGGCTATTCGCCCGTCGCCATGCAACAGATGCTGATGCGCTTCTGGATCGCTCGCGGCAAGCCCGCTGAGATCGTCGCCCCACCCGACGCCAACATCCATATCAAACCCGGCAGCGATCTCACCATCACCGCCAATGGCCACCCCGTGGTCTTGCATAGCTACGTGATCAACGGCCTGATCTGGGGCGCCGAAACCGTGTGGCTGGATGACAACCAGAAACTCGCCGCGGTGGTGACGACGGATGCCGAGTTCGATCACTTCGAAGCCGTTCGCGAGGAGTACGAAGCCTCGCTCACACCATTCATCCAGCAAGCCGTTAGCAACAATCTGACGGCGCTCGCACTACTGACGGAAGCAGCAAAACACCCCGCCGCAAAACGGCTGATCATCCACAACGTCACGCTGATCGATGGCACAGGAGCTGCACCGCGCCCTGTTGGCGCCGTCTACGTGGAGGACGGCCGGATCACCCGCATTTTCGCTCCAGGTTTCCTGCCTAAACCCCCGAAGGAATCCGATGTTATCGACGGCACCGGCAAATACCTGATCCCCGGCCTATGGGACATGCACGCCCATTACGAGCAGGTGGAATGGGGTCCCATCTATCTCGCCGCCGGCGTCACCACCGTGCGCGACTGCGGCAACGAGTTCGACTTCATCACCACCGTTCGGGATGCCGTGCAATCCGGACGTGGCATCGGCCCGCGCCTGCTGATCGCCGGCCTCGTCGACGGCACCGGCCCCATCACGCTGGGTGCCGTCACGGCCGATACGCCAGAGCAGGCACGTGAAGTGGTTCGACGCTACAAGAACGCGGGCGCTGTGCAGATCAAGATCTACAGCAGCATGAAGCCCGAACTGGTACCGGTGATCGCCGACGAGGCCCACAAACTCGGCCTGACCGTAACCGGCCACGTCCCCGAAGGCATGACCACCGCACAGGCCGTCACCGCCGGCTACGATGGCATCAATCACATCCATTTCGTCGCCCGCGACCTGCTGCACATGCAGCGCGGCAAGCCGATGCCACCGCTCGACTTCAGCACACCGGACGCCCAGAAACAGCTGGCACTGTTCAAGGAACATCACACCGTATTCGACGACACCATTGTGCTGTTCGAAGCGCTCTCACGTCCCGCCAGCACGCCGCTTTCAACACTCGAACCCGGCGTCGACCACATCCCCCTGTCGATGGCGGCAACCTGGAACGCCACCGGCGCCCCGGCGGACAAGGCCGAGGAGTTCGGCAAGCGCTACCAGTACATGCTCGCCACCCTGCGCGAACTGCATAAGCAAGGCCTGCCCATGGTCGCGGGCACCGACCAGTCGATCCCCGGCTACTCACTGCATCGCGAACTCGAAATCTACGTGCAGGCCGGCTTCACCCCGATGGAGGCTTTGCAGGCGGCAACCATCGTTCCCGCACGCGCGCTCAAGCTGGACAAGGAACTGGGCACGCTGGAAGTCGGCAAGCGCGCCGACATGCTGCTGCTGGATGCCAACCCCCTGGCGGATATCAGCAACACTCGCCGCATCGCCAAAACGATCAGCGGCGGCACGGTCTACGACCCGGCACCGCTGTGGCAGTCGGTGGGCTTCAAGCCCTGACTCGGCTCACCAGGCACGGATACTTGTGCGCAAAGCCCCGTTCCGGCGGGGCTTTTTGTTGTACGCGGCGCGGCAGAAAGTGCCCTCGACTGGCTGAACGACCGGCCTGCCCCCGTGAAATCCGCATCAAATGGGCATTCCCCAGTGGGCACGACCATTGCATTCCCCTGCCCGGATCACCCGGGCCCCGACCTTTGCGGCCGCCGACCCGTCACAGACATCACCATAAGCGACACCAGGCAGCCGAGGGGACACTCATGCCGTCGACGCAGATGCTGGACAACGCCAAGGCCATCCTGGCCCAGGCGGACGAAAAGCTGGAAAAGCTTCGCCGTATCGAACCCTACCTGATCGATCTCTCGCTCCGCGAAAACCCGGTGGGCTCGCGCATCGGCCAGACCCTGCAGGACAAGCTCGCCATCCTGCCCCGCCTGCGCGAGTTCGGCTTCAAGCACATTTCGCTGGGCACACTCGACTACGCCATGCCCGACGAGCTAGAAGTCGACGACGACTTCATGCAGCACCTGCGCGACCGCTCCATCGACATGACGGGCTGCTACGCCTTCACCGCCATCGGCCTGCAATCCACGGACGGCCATTTCACGCCCGACCCATCGCAACTCAAGCTCAAGGCGTACGGCGTGCCCAACACCGTGCACGAGATCTACCTGAGCAAAGAGGGCATGGCTGATCTCTACGATCTGGAAACCCTGCGCCGCAGTCTGCCGGCCAGCATCCAGTGGCTGCACGACAACATCCGCGGCGACCAAGGCGCGCCGCCGCGCATCCTGATCAACATCGTCGACGGCTGCGACGCCTTCGCCGAATCGCCTGAGACAGTGTGCTCGATGCTGGAGCTGCTGACGGAACTGCCTATCGAAGGCGTGTCCATCGAAGACGACCGCGGCACTTTCCTACCCTTCCAGGTCGGCGCTTACGTCGCGGTGCTCCGCAGCTTCCTGCCACCGCCGCTCAAGGTACTGGTCCATATTCACTCGGGCGCCGGTTTCGAGAATGCCTCGGTGATCGAAGCGCTGCTCAACGGCGCCGACGGCATCTGGGGTGGGCTGCCCAAGCGCGCCGCGATCATTGGCCATGCCTCGGTCGGTGAGTTGATCGCCAATCTGGTGCGCCTCGGCAATCCGCATATGAAGCGCTACAACCTGCACCAACTGCATCCGCTCGCCACCAGTTTGCAAGTGCTCGATGACGCACACGCGGTATCCGATGACCTGCCCGTCTTCGGCCGCAACGCATACCGGCTTACGCTCGGCGCGTTCGAGCAAAAGAAAAACCGCTTCATGGATCTCGCGCCGGAAACCATCGGCGGCCGCTACGGCTACCGCGTCTGCCCCGTCATCAGCGATCCCGGTGTCATCGCCGGACGCCTCGCCGAAGTGACCGGGCGACCGATAGACGATTTCCCTCTGCACGTCACGCGCCGGATGGTCCGCCTGATGCGGCGCGATCTCCGCTCCGGCCGGCGCATCGCTTACGACGAACCCATGCAGCTGCTCGAGCTGTACGCCCGCGCCTCGGCTCCCGACACCGCCGAGCCCGCTATCGACGAGGCCACCGCCGATGCTTGACCGCGTATACAAGATGGAACCCGACGATGATGCGGTCTACAAAACCCTGCTTGAATCCACCCGCGCGATTCCGTGGAAGATCGACTGGAAGACCCTGAAGTTCGCCTACATCGGCCCACAGATCGAAGCCCTGCTCGGCTGGGCACCCAGCAGTTGGGTAAGCGTGGACGACTGGGCCGAACGCATGCATCCCGAAGACCGCGCCTGGGCCGTGGATTTCTGCGTGGCCCAATCGAAAGCCGGCGTGGACCACGAAGCCGACTACCGCGCCATGACCAAGAGCGGCCAGTACGTATGGATCCGCGATGTGGTGCACGTGGTGCGCAACGAAGACGGCAGCGTCGATTCACTGATCGGCTTCATGTTCGACATCAGCGAACGCAAGCGCACCGAAGCGAAACTGCTCGACATGCAACGCGAGCTGGAGGAACTCTCCTTCAAAGACGGCCTCACCGGCGTCGCCAACCGCCGCCGCTTCGACGCCATCCTCCATCAGGAGTGGAACCACTCGCGCCGCACCAAGCTTCCGCTGTCGTTGCTGATGCTCGATATCGACTACTTCAAGCAATACAACGACTGCTACGGCCACCTGCAAGGCGACCAGTGCCTGAAACAAGTCGCCGCCATCCTCAGCACCACCATCACCCGCCCCCGCGACTTCATGGCCCGCTTCGGCGGTGAAGAATTCGTCCTCGTCCTCCCCGAAACCGACGAAGACGGCGCCAGGCAAATGGCCGAACGCTGCCGCGACCTGATCGCCAAAGCACAAATCCCCCACGCCCGCTCCGAAATCGGCTCCGTACTCACCGTCAGCCTCGGCGTCGGCACCACCGTACCGGGGAAGACCGACGAACCGCTGATGTTTATCGAAGCGGTGGATCAGTTGCTCTATCAGGCGAAGCAGCGAGGGCGGAGCAGGATTGTGACGAGTGGTTGAAGTGCAACCGTAAAGTTCGCCAGTTCTCCGCAATCTCAAATAGCCACGCTCTACCGAGCACCCACCCCTCACCCCAACCCTCTCCCCGGAGGGGAGAGGGAGCTGTGCGCCTTTTCTTTGCTGGGCGATGCGAAGCGAGCCCGTAACCGGGCCCCCTGTGGAGCGGTGAGGGTTGGACGATCAGGCCCCGAAGGGGGCGGCGGCATGGATGCCGACGCCTTTTCGACAGGACAAGGATGTCCTGTCGAAAAGCCCGGCCAACCCTCACGAACCCGCAGGCGTAGCCGGAGGGCGCGTAAGAGGGGTGCCCTCTCTTTTGGTTACTTTTCTCTGGGCAAGCAGAGAAAAGTAACTCGGCTCGCGGCAGCGAGACGAAACCCCGCCGCAGGCGGACCAGAACACACAGACGCTAAAACCAAGCGGCAACGCCACTGGATGACCAGCTTCGCTGTTGTGAAGCGCCTCCGGCCTACGCCGGAATGACGAAGTAGGAGGGAATGTCACAAGACTGAACCCCCTCTCCCTCTTCCAAAGGGAGGGGGAGCAAAAGCGAGAGCGCCGCACAAGCGCGACGCCCCCTTTCATCACGCCCCGTGCGACTTCAACCAAGCATCAATCGCTGGCAACCGCTCATCCCGCACCTTGATCCGATACTCGATGTTAGCCACCGCCGTATCCGCATCACGACGCGAACCCTCAGCAACATACTTCTCCGCGAACGCCTTCACCTTGCCCACCATCGCCGGGTCCAGCGAACGACTGGCCAACGCCGGGTAGTAACGACTGCTCGCGCTGGAATCGACCTTCTTGTCGACCTCCGCCTTGTGCGCCACGGCGAAATCGAACGCCATTTCAGGATGCTGTCCGGACACCGCGCCAATCATGCTGCTGCTATTGGTCGCGCCCGGCTCATCCGTCATCGCCAGATCCAGCGCGCGCTGCGCCAGTGCCTTGTCGCGCGGCATCGACAGCAACGTGTACAACTGGTCCTTCACTAGCGGCGTCTTCTCAGCCTTGGCCATCGCGTGCAAGCGATCCCACGTCGCCGCATCGGCATTCTTCGCCACGACACCGAGGATGGTGCGACGAAGCGCTGCCGGCATGGCCTTCGGATCCTTGTCCTGCGCATCGAAGCGACGGCGCGCTTCCTTGATCACGGCTGGATCGCCGAGACCACCCAGCGTGCCGATCAACTGCGTGCGCAGGATCTTCACCGGATCGGCCTCGCCTTCCTTCGGCTCCCAGCCCACGCGCGCGAACACCGGCGACAGCTTGGCGATGGCGAATTTACGGAAGGCTGCCTGGCGCGCGTCGTCGCCCTGGTAATAGTTGTCGAGCCCGCTCAGATCGCCGGCGATGTCACCCCAGATCTGCGGATCGGCATCCGCCGGCGTGGCTTGCACCAGATCGAGGAAATCCGAAGACGGACGCAGGCCGGCCATGCCCAGTGCCCAGGTGTCGCCCAGGGTGCCGAGCTGATCGATCGGCTGCAGCTTGCCGAAGTTGTCCTTCAGCGCGGTGAACTGTGCCGGGGCGTACAGCGTGCGGTAGTAACCGCTCTGCCCCGCATTGACCACCACCGGGCCGCAACCGGGCACGTCGAGGGTAGCCTTGCCACCGCTGACCAGCGTGCGTGCGGGGGCGCCGCCAAGCGTCTGCGCGATCACCGGCACGCGCCACGACAGCGGCTTCTTGTCTGGACGGTCGCGGGTGAATTCGCCCTGGCTCAGCTGCAGTGTGGTCTTGCCGGCGTTACAGGTGGCCGACTCCACTTTGATCATCGGGATGCCGGGCTGCAGGGTGAAGTCGTGCGCGATATCGCTGATGGGTTTCTTGGAAGCTGTCTCCACCGCATGCCACAGATCGTCCGACACCGTGTTGCCGTAGGCGTGCTGCTTCATATACAGGCGCACGCCATCGCGCCACGCGTCGGAGCCGACATAGCCTTCCAGCATGCCGATCACCGCCTGGCCCTTCGAATAGGTGATGGCGTCGAAGGCCTGGCTGGCCTGCTCCACCGTCTCCACGTGCTGCACGATGGGATGCGTGGTGGCGATCGCGTCGCGGCTCATCGCGCCTTCGCGCACATCGACCTGCTCCAGCTTGGTGTTCCATTCCGGATGCAGCTTCTCGGTGGTGCGGGCTTCCATCCACGACGCGAAGCCTTCGTTGAGCCACAGATCGTCCCACCAGCGCATGGTCACCAGGTCACCGAACCACTGGTGCGCCATCTCGTGCGCCTGGATCGAAAACACCGACTGCTTGTCGGCTTGAGTAGAGATGGTGGGATCAAGCAACAGCGCGTATTCGAAGGTGTAGATCGCGCCCCAGTTTTCCATGGCGCCAAAGAACTGGCTGCGGCCCGGCGAAGCAATATTGTCCAGCTTGGGCAGCGGATACGGCGTACCGAAGTAATCGTTGTACTCGTTCAAGATGGTCTTGGCCGAATCCAATGCGAAATTGGCCTGTGAGAGCATGCCTTTCTGCGTGACCACACCCACTTCGGTCTTGCCCGCCATCGCAGTGGCGCGATCGAAATCGCCCAGGCCGAAGAACAGCAGATAGGTGGACATCTTCGGTGACGACTGGAATTCGACCTTGGTCAGGCCGTTGCCCGCGTCGGTCTTCTTCGCCACCGGCATGTTGCTTATCGCCATCTCCGCCGACGGCACGATGGCGTCAAGGGTGAAGGTGGCCTTGTAGTTGGGTTCGTCCCACGACGGGATGAAACGGCGCGCGTCGGAGTTCTCGAACTGCGTATACAGCGCGCGCTTCTTGCCGGCCTTGGTGTCGTAGTCGATCGCGAACAGGCCATTGGCCTGGGTGCCGATCTTGCCGGTGTAGTCCATCGCCAGCTTGTAGCTGCCTTTGGCGAGCGGCTTGTCGAAGGTGAAGGTGGCCGTCTGCTTCTCCGCATCCACACTCACTTTCGGCGCGGACAGCGCCTTGCCATTGGCGGGCGTGAGCGTGACCGAGGAAAAGCTCATGTCCAGCGCGTTAAGGGTGATGCTGCTGGTGGGCTCCAGCACGTCGACGCTCACCGTCACCTTGCCGTCGAAGCTGAGCGATTCCGCATGCGGCGTCACCGACACGTCGTAGTGCGTGGGCCGTACGCTGCGCGGCAGCTGGGTGGTGGCCTGCTGCGCGGCGGCGACGTGCTTGGCCGGCACCGCCGCCACGGCGCTCATGGAGGCGCCCGCCAGCGCCAGGACGATCGCGGAAACCAGTGTGCAACGGCGCATGTCAGCCCCTTAAAAATGTTGACCGGGAAAAACCGGGAAATCCCCTGAAGACGGCGACCGGCGCAAAGACTCCCTCCTTGCCCGTACCGCCATCCCCGATGGTGGACGCCGGAGCCGGTCGACGACACGGCCCGGAAGTCATGTAGGAGCGCACCCTGTGCGCGATGCTCTGTGTCGCATCGCGGCAAGAGCATCGCGCACAGGGTGCGCTCCTACGGGATCTCCTTGCCGAGAGCCACCAGCGCGGCCACCGCCGCATTCCGCTGGTCCTTGCCCCAAGGCGCACCAGCGCCACGGCCTAGCGTGCCGACCTGCTGCGTCATGCGCGCCGTCGATATCCCCAGGCGCAGGCACGCATCCTCCTCGAGCGATTTCTCAGCGATGGCCACCACCGGCAAGCCGCACGCCTCTGCGGCCTCACAGAGCACTCGCGGAAACAGCACGCCCTCTGCCTTGTGCATGCGGATATGCACGGCGAGGATCTCGGCCGTGCTCCATGCGGGCATGGGCCCGGGCATCAAAACCGCGCAAGCGATGAGTTCATGTCCCGAGGCGCGGCAGTGCTCCACCACCTCGCGCATCCGCTGCAACGTAGTGCGCTGCACTGCGTCGACCGCGCGCTTCACCAGAACATCGGCTTCGCCATGGGCCGCGGCGTGATACGGGTGCTTCTCCCAGTCGGCACCTTCCTCCACAAGGGTGATCCGTTGCCGATCGACCAGCACCGGACCCTCGCCGATCACTATCAGCACGGCCCAGCCGGAGTGCGTCTTCCAACCCAGAGCGACTTTCATGCCGGCCACCCTTTTTGCCGCCTTATGGCGGCTTCGCATGCTGTGACATTAAGCGCGTTTTGGGCGACGCAATAAATTGCCGTGGGAAAACGATTACTGATGAAACCACTCTTGACGCGGTTTTGATTTATTCGCAATCAAGGTAAAGCGCGATTAATAACGCACACCGCAAGAACCGCGCAGCCAAGCCATCCGCCGCGGCAATGAAAATCGTTCATAAGCCCGCGCAATAGTCGCCTATTCGCAAGATGGCGACGCATGAAACTGCGCTCGTTCAAACACCTTAATTAGCCCCAAACGCAGCGTTTGGAAGTTCTAAATTTCCAATTGACCCGCTCCCCGAACCTCTCTATATCGTCGTCAATTCGTTGACCGGGGGAGCGGTTGACGAATGATCCCAGGGCGATACCACGCGGGCACACGTCGCCAATCGTCATTCACGCGCCAAGCAGTCAAGGACTGACCCAGGGGGCGGCGCCATGGATGTTCGGGGTCCGTGGGGAGCAACAAAGCATCGACCGGCACATCGTGCCGACATGTCTCTTGTGCATGGGGTCCACGCGGCCGCATCGGGCGCGCTTGTCCCTGAATTAACTCAACTGGGGAGTTACTCATGAAAGGTCGTTTGATCACCGTAGCAGCTGTTACGGCCCTGCTTACGCTGGCCGGCAGCGCAATTGCTACCGGCAGTGAAAGCAACAGCACTAGCAGCACCGCCTCGCAACAGGCGGGCAATCCCTACGCGCCGAACTATGGACACGCCTATCGCCATGGCGCCGTCCCAACGCGTGAGGCGCAACTCAAGATGAAGCAGTACGCCGCACTGCATACCGCGACCGCAGCGGCCACCGGCACCGAAACGCTCAGCTATGGCGGCGGTGTCGATGGCATTGGCGTCACCAGCGGCACACCCAAGGTGTACCTGGTGGTGTACGGCAGCCAGTGGGGTACGTCGGGTACCGACGCCAACGGCAACATGACCCTCACCGGCGATACCGTCGGCGCCGTCCCTTACCTGGAAAAGATGTTCAAGGGTGTGGGCACCGGTGGAGAACTGTGGTCGGGTGTGATGACGCAGTACTGCGATGGCCCGAGTGTCGCTTCCGGCGCCACCTCCTGTCCGGCGGGTGCACCGTTGGTCGGCTACCCCACCGGTGGCCCGTTCGCCGGCATCTGGTACGACAACTCCGTCGCCTCGCCGTCCAACGCAACCGCCGCTCAGCTGGCCCAGGAAGCCGTCAACGCCGCCGCACATTTCGGCAACACCACGGCCGCGTCGAACCGCTATGTGCAGTACGTGATCCTGTCGCCGACCGGTACGCATCCGGATGGTTTCAACACCACCAGCGGCCAGTTCTGCGCATGGCATGACTACAACGGCGACGCGGGTGTGAGTTCGCCGTATGGCGATATCGCCTTCACCAACATGCCTTACGTGTACGACATGGGCACCAGCTGCGGACAGAACTTTGTCAACAGCGGCACCGCCGGTAATGTCGATGGCTTCTCCATCGTCAATGGTCACGAGTACGCCGAAACCATCACCGACCAAAACCCGGCCGGCGGTTGGACCAACCATACCGGCTCCAGCTACAACGGCCAGGAAAACGCCGACGAATGCGCGTGGCTCAGCAGCGGCCAGGGCGCCAGCGCCAATGTGGTGATGGGCAATGGCACTTACGCGATGCAGAGCACCTGGTCCAACGACACCAATCGGTGCGACATCTCGCATCCGATCGTCAGCGGCGGCGGCGGTGGCGGCGGTACGCCCACAGCCAACTTCAGCTTCACCACCAGCGGTCTGACGGCCACCTTCACCGACAGCTCCACCGATAGCGGCGGCACCATTTCGTCGCACTCCTGGACCTTCGGCGACGGCGGCACCTCCACCGCGACCAACCCGAGCCACACCTATGCGGCCGGCGGTACCTACAGCGTGACCGAAACCGTCACTGACGGCGTCAGCGGCAAGAACAGCAGCAAGACCTCGTCGGTTACCGTGAGCAGTGGCGGTGGCGGCAGCCAGCTCATCGTCAACCCGGGCTTTGAAACCGGCGCGGCCACGCCCTGGTCGATGACCTCCGGCGTGCTGTGCAGCAACAGTGGCTGCAGCGGTGAAACCGCCCATGGTGGTACCTGGTTCGCATGGCTCGATGGTTATGGCAGCGCCCATACCGACACGGTCTCGCAGCAGGTTGCCATTCCGAGCGGCAAGACCTCGGCCACACTGACCTTCTACCTGCACATCGACACGGCGGAGACGACCACCACCACCGCCTACGACAAGCTCAACGTGCAAGTGCTCAACAGCAGCGGCACCGTGCTGAAGACGCTGGCGACCTATTCCAACCTCAACAAGGGAACGGGTTACACCCAGCGCAGCTTCGACCTGAGCGCCTATATCGGCCAGACCGTGACCATCAAGTTCACGGGCACCGAAGACAGCTCATTGCAGACCTCGTTCGTACTGGACGACGTCAACTTGAACGTGCAGTAAGAAGTGGGGGCACGGTGGGCTTTCAAGCTTGCCGGCCAGAACGGAAACGGGGCTGCGAAAGCAGCCCCGTTTCTCTTTTACCTTCGTCGTCGGCGTCGTTTCACTTCGCAGCAGGCAACGCGACCTGATGGCGAACCAGGAACCCTCCGACAAACTCGGCCACCTCATCCGGTGCATCGAGCGTAGCGAAATGCGTTGAGTCGAGGATATGCACCTCAGCCTGGGGCGCATCACGCAGATAGGCCTTTGCCCCCGGCGTCGTGAAGAACTGATCGCGCTGGCCCCACAGCACCAGCACCGGCACCTTCATCTTGCGCAGCGTGGCCTGCCATACGGGGTAGCGGCTTACATTCGTTCCGTAGTCGAACCAAAGATCATTACGCGCCTCGATCACACCCGGACGTTGTACCGCCGCAACCATCTGCAGCGAGGCGTCCAGACCGGCATGGTCTTCGTCTTCCCAACCCTCCGCCCGCGGATAGGTCAGCGACTTACTGTAGTTGGTGCGCCGCTGGTCGACAGCTGGATTGCGATTCGCCCAGTGACGCCGTAGCTCGCCGTTCGGATCCTGCGCTGAGGGAAAACCATCCAGGTGAATCACCCCGTTCTGCACGATGATGGCGGTGATGGCCTCCGGGTGCGCGCTGATCAGGCGAAAGCCCACCGGCACACCGTAGTCCTGCATGTACAGGCCATACCGGGAAATGCCGCGCGCCTTCAGGAAATCGGCCACGGTCTCCGCCACATGATCGAAGGTGTAGCGGTAAGTGTCGTGACTCGGCGCATCCGAGTAGCCAAAGGAGGGATAGTCCATCGCTATGACATGCACCCGCTGGTGCGCCACTAAGTCCTCCATGACCTTGGCGTACATGATGGAAGACAGCGGATAGCCATGCAGAAAGACCACGGTCGGATCGGCGGGGTTGCCTGCTTCACGGTAGAAGAGATGCAAGCCGTCCACCTCCTGCCAGCCTTCGCGGAGCGTGGCGGCCTGAGCCGTGGTTGCGGCGGTGCATGAGGCGAGCAAAGACAAGAGCAACGCAAACAGCTTCATGATCTCTCCGGCAAAATGTCAGACTTCGCATGGCCGTCGCGGCGATCGGCCCGGCCGCGAGTATTCGGTGACCCACGAACGCAGTGAAGTGATGATTTTTCACGGCAGCATGAATGCCGCTCAATCCACGGGATAACCGGATGCGCTACGTACTACCGCCCATGCACACCCTGCGCACCTTCGAGGCGCTCAGCCGGTTGCACAGCTTCGCCGGTGCCGCGGAAGAACTGCACCTGACCGCGAGCGCAGTCAGCCATCAGATCCGGGCGATCGAATCGTTCTACGCCAGCAAACTGTTCCAGCGGAACCGGCACGATGTGTCGCTTACGCCCGCGGGCGAAAAACTGCTGGAAGTGATCCAGGCATTTCTTCAGCAGCTGTCGTCGGTCAGCGAATCCCTGCGCAGCCAGGATGCGCGCCGCCTTGCCGTCACCGCCCCACCCTCGTTGGTGAGCCGCTGGCTGATGCCACGGCTGGGCGAATTTCTCCGCGAGCATCCGGAGATCGACTTCAAGCTCCACGCCACCACCACGCTGATCGATCTCGATGCCGAGCAGGCCGACTTCGCCATCCGCTACGGCGATGGCCACTGGCCTGGGCTGCGCAGCCAGAAGCTTTTCGACGAACAGATCTTCCCCGTCGCCTCGCCGCACTACATCACGCGAGCAAAGCTGCAGAAAGCATCGAAGCTCAAAGCCTGCGTCTTGCTGCGCGACGACTTTCAATCCTGGGAACGCTGGAGCGAGCAGACCGGCGAGAACCTGGATGCGGCCACATGGGGCTCTGTCTTCAACGACTCCGCCTTACTGCTTCAGGCCGCCGAAGCCGGTCATGGTGTGGCGTTGGGCCGGAGCGCGCTGATCGCCGACGCCATCGCGGCCGGCACCCTGAAGCGAATAGGCAAGCAAGCGATGACCGCACCGGGCGCGTATTACCTGGTGTCGCCCACCCGCCGCAGCGAATCCGCTCCGGCGACTGCGTTTCGAAACTGGCTGACGGAACAGGCCCGGTTATCGCCGGCATAGGCGACGCCGCCTGCAGAGACCGCCAGTGATTTCATTGACCATCGGCCTTGGTTGAAGCCAACTCGATCAGGACGACTTCTCTAGTGCGCGGAGAAGGTGACTCAATGGAGCCAGTGCGTCCTCGGGCCGTTGCGCGTACTGCGCTCGTACTATGGCGCCATCGATGGCCATGGCCACGGCTGCCGCGTTCGACTCGCGATCGTCCGACGGTGGCATGAGCTCCATGATTGCCTTCGTCATTGCTTGTTTGTGATCGCGCGATGTCGACACAAAACTCGGTACGCTCCCACCCAGTTCGACCACCGTATTGATAAACGCGCAGCCACGGAAATCGCTCTGAGCGAACCACTCCGAAAGCGTGGCCACAATGGCTTGAAGGCCGGCGCCCTTCTTCGCCGCATGCCGCTGCAAGGCGTCGACAAACCACGCCATCCAGCGTTCGTGCCGAACGTCGAGCACGGCCTGGACTAGCTGATGCTTGCTTGGAAAGTGGCGGTAGAAAGTCACCTTGGTCACACCGGCATCGGCAATGACCCGATCAATACCCGTCGCACGGATGCCCTCTTGATAGAAAAGGTCGTGAGCGGTTTGCAGGATCCGGTCCCTTGCTGGGAGAGGAGCTGGCTTGGGCGAGGCTTTGGATTTGGCAGGCATGCGGACATGGTAGACAACTCTGTCTACATGCGCTAGTTTTTCGATGTAGACAAACCTGTCTACGCTCACTCCCCTCTCCCCGCCGAGGTGCCTTATGGAAATTCGCCAGCCCGTTCCACCCTTTACCGCCGAAACCGCCGCGCAAAAAGTGCGATTGGCCGAGGACGCCTGGAACAGCCGCGACCCCGAGCGGGTGTCGCTGGCGTATTCGCCCGACACGCACTGGCGCAACCGCGCCGAATTCATCGACGGCCGCGAAGCCGCCAAAGCCTTTCTCGAACGCAAGTGGAATCGCGAGCTGGACTATCGGCTGATCAAAGAACTATGGACGCATGAAGGCCGTCGCATTGCGGTGCGGTTTGCGTACGAATGGCACGACGATGCCGGGCAGTGGTATCGCAGCTATGGCAACGAGAACTGGGAGTTCAACGATGCGGGGCTGATGACCCATCGCCACGCGTCCATCAACGACCGCCCCATCGCCGCATCGGAGCGCAAGTTTCACTGGCCTCACGGGCGCCGACCCGACGACCATCCGGGACTGAGCGCATTCGGGTTCTGAGAGGCACGCCATGCCGTAGAGGCGTATGCGCACCAGCCGCTACTAGGCGCGCAATACCGCGATGCCAAGCGCGGCAAACGGTGCAGTCGCCTCCTCAGGCGTATCCCGCTCCACCACGAGGGTGTTGGCCGCCGTCGCCTGCGCAATCACATACGGCGACGCGGCGTTGATCTTCTCCGCCGAGGCCAACACCACCACTTCCGCCGCGCGTTCGACGAGCGCGCGCTTGACGTAAGCCTCTTCCAGATCGCCCGTGCTCAAACCGGCAGTGGGATGCACACCGGTGACGCCCATGAAGTACACATCGGCGCGAATATGGTTGATGGCTTCGATGGCTGCGGCGCCCACAGCCACCACGGAATGCTTGAACAGGCGCCCGCCGATCATCACCACCTCGATGCCGGGGTGATCCACCAACTCCACCGCGATGCTCGGACTGTGCGTGACCACCGTGGCCTGCAGCGTCGCCGGCAGATGCCGCGCCAACTGCACGCACGTTGTGCCGCCATCGATGATCACCACCTGCCCCGGCAGGATCATCTCCGCCGCCTTGCGCGCGATGGCGGATTTCGACTCCGTGCTGATCTGCTCCCGATGCGCGAAATCCGCGGCAGCCGGCGACGACGGCAAAGCACCGCCATGCACCCGCTGCAACAATCCTTCCGCCGCCAGCTCGCGCAGGTCACGGCGGATGGTGTCCTCGGAAACCCCGTACTCCTCGCTCAGGGACTTGGCGATCACCTGTCCGTCCCGCTTGAGGGCGGTGAGGATGGCTTGCTTGCGATGGCTGGTCAGCATGGCATTTGCACGAAATTCATTGACATTGCACGAAACTGCACGATACGGTATTTGGCACTCCCTGACAACGCTGATTCGCGCCAGATCCTCGCGACGAAGCTTCTGCTCCCTCCCCTGCTCGCGACGCGAAGCTAGTCCCGTGGGACAGGGGAGGGCTGGGGAGGGGTAAGCCCTTGAGAAAGCGCCTCGGGCGAGCTTGTCTCAAGAGTTCACCCCCTCCCAACCTCCCCCTGCAAGCAGGGGGAGGAGCCAAAAGCCCAAAGCCGTGACTCCCGCGCGACTCACGCCTTCCACAAGAGCCACCACCATGACCCAAACCGCCGAACGCATCCGCGTCATCGAAAGCCAGGTGCTATCCAACGACTGGTACCTGCTGAAGAAAACCATCTTCGACTACCGCCGCGCCGACGGTACCTGGCAGCGCCAGCAGCGCGAAACCTACGACCGCGGCAACGGCGCCACCCTGCTGCTGTACCAACCTGCGCAACGGCGCGTGGTACTCACCCGCCAGTTCCGCTTCCCCGCCTTCGTCAACGGCCACGACGGCATGTTGGTGGAAGCCCCCGCCGGCCTGCTCGACCACGCCACACCCGAGCAACGCATCCGCGCCGAGGTGGAAGAAGAAACCGGCTACCGCGTGGGCGACGTGCGCAAAGTGTTCGAAGCCTTTATGAGCCCCGGCTCCGTCACCGAGAAACTGCACTTCTTCGTCGCCGAATACGACGCCACAGCCAAAGTCAGCGACGGTGGCGGCCTCGAAGCAGAAGGCGAAGACATCGAAGTGCTGGAGCTGCCCTTCGACGACGCACTGGCCATGGTCCGCCGCGGCGAAATCGTCGACGGCAAAACCATCATGCTGCTGCAGTACGCCGCCATACACATCTTCCCTACGCGCGAGCACGCGCCATGACGCCGCAACTCATCCTTATCGCCGGCCCCTACCGCAGCGGCACCGATGGCGATCCCGACAAAATCGCCCGCAACCTGCAAGCACTGGAGCGCGCCGCACTCTCCGTCTACCAACGCGGCCACGTGCCCGTGATCGGCGAATGGCTGGCCCTGCCGCTCGCACGCGAAGCCGGCTCCACCACACCCGGCGACGCCATCAGCGAAGCGTTTCTCTACCCAGTCGCGCATCGCCTGCTACGTTGTTGCGATGCTGTGTGGCGCATTGCAGGCGCATCCAAAGGCGCGGACGAGGATGTGCGCGTGGCGACGGAGTTGGGCTTGCCGGTGTATCGAGCGCTGGAAGAGTTGCCGGCGTAACGCCGATGGCGCTGCGTTTACGTTGCATGCATGCCGTTGCAACGAAACGCTATCGGCACATCACACGCTGAAAGATGAGTCGCGAGCCAAGGGGCAAACGCCCCCGACCCGCTGACCATGACAAGCGCCTAGAGCCCGCCATGGCTGCGCGCGAAGATACGGGAGAGTGCGCCCCTTATCTTTTACGCATCTCACAGTTAGGGCATCGCTTCGCGCATCGGCGCGCAGATGTCGGAATAGCGCCACATCACAAAGTGACGTAGCTCACATGCATAACAGCGACAGCTCACGCGCAGATCATCAAACCCACCTGCGCTATCGCTTCGCGAATGCGAGACTCCGGCCTGTCGTTACCTGTTTCACCCATGTTCCCCGAACAGGTAACGACCGCGACGAAGCAGTAGAGACGCGAGCCAAGGGTGCAGCAACACCCCTGACCCGCTAACCACAACCAACTAACGGAGAGTTGTCATGGCTAACAGCGATGATACGGCACCCGCACGCACGTATCTCCCCTCTGCCACCCCACCGCACCGTCCGCAATGGATGACAAAGCGAGTGGAAAATTCTGCCGCACCACGACACACGAAACCCACCGGCAGATTGAACGCAGCCAGCGCGCTGCGTGGGCCGCTCATTGACTAAAGCCTGAGAGGGCGTGGTTTCGTCGTGCGTTGAAAACGGCGCGGGGCAGCTTTGCGGCGGCAAACGCAGGGGTGTCTCGCGTCGCCTAACT
This sequence comes from Dyella koreensis, assembly GCF_044904565.1. Lineage (NCBI taxonomy): Bacteria > Pseudomonadati > Pseudomonadota > Gammaproteobacteria > Lysobacterales > Rhodanobacteraceae > Dyella > Dyella koreensis. The sequence continues at coordinate 1,356,665 of NZ_JADIKD010000012.1, forward strand.
GTTGCCACTGCAGGGCTGATCACGCCCCGAATAAAGTCAGCAAGTGATGTGTGTTCCTGGCAACCGCTGCCTGGGCTTTTTCTATACGTGCCGGCTCGGCGCCCTGCTTGACCAGCGCGTGCCCTACATCAATGAGTGAGCGCCCCACCCCTGCGGCAAGTTCAATGACACGATGTTTCACAAAGCGCGACGCGTAACCCGTCGCCTCGGCGAATTGCTGCCAGTCATCGACGCTGATTTCGTCGATGCGCGCCGCGTGACCGATGCTGAGGGCTGGCTTGCGATCGACCATGCGTTCGGAAATCGCGATGGTGGGTACCAGATCGTAGAACGGCGCGAGGCGGCGTGTGCCGTTCGGAGCGCATAGCAGTGCCAGATTCTTGGCGTGCGCATCGGCATTGCCGATGACGGCGTTGAAGGTGACCCAATCAAGAAAGGTTTGCAGAGCCGCAGGGCCTAATCGCAGTTGTTGGCGAAGCAGTTGTGCGCACATGGTCAGTGTCGGGCCACCGTTTGCTTCGTACTTGTGCTCACCGGGATAACCCAGCGCCTGGCAAAAGTCTTCCTGGTGCAGGCGCATGCGTTGGCCATGCTCGTCGACGTGACGATCGTAGCGCTCGATCAGCAGTGCCTTGTGCCCCGCCACCGTCACGATGGATGAGGAGGCAACCACCAAACCTACCGATCGCGCCAGTGCGAGGCCAAAGGCTTCGAAATCACGCAAACCACGAATGCGCAAACTATCGGGCTTGAGGATGTGCGTGGTGATTTCACCTATGCCAGGGAGTCGAATGGCTCCATCTGCGCCAAGCACTACAGCGATCTTGTCCTGCGCACCAGCGAGCGACAACCTGCGCGGCGTACCGATAAGCGCCAGCGATGCTTCGCCGGTGTCATCGCCTTGTGCCGCGAGCAGAGCTTCGAGATCCAACACCGAGTCATCATGCGGCGTTGTCTCGACACGGGGCGGCACAATGCTGACGGCGCCCGCGCACTCGCCACCTATAGCCGCTAACAGGGCAAAATCGTCCCACACAGGAATGCGTAAGCGCGATGCGATGGCTTCGCGCACGGGGCCTTCGGGCAAGAGATTGCCAAACCAATTGCGAGCCGTTGCACCGGCAAACGGTTCGGTCCGCAGCGGCAAGCTCACCGATAACGCGACTGGCTGCAGGGAATGGAGGTAGTCGGCGTCATACGTAAAGAGCCAATCCTCGGGCGCGCGAACTTCCCCCGTCATGGTCAACGTGCCGACGTGGCGATCAAATAGCCGGACGTGGAGTGTGTCGGTCATGACGGATCGCCGTTCACGCTCAAGCGCAAACCAAGCACCGCCAGCACGGCAACCACCTTGTTCATAGCCACGCTTGGCTTACCTCGCTCCAATTCGCTGATAAAGCGCAGCCCTGTCCCTGACAAACCGGCCAGTTGTGTCTGGGTCAACCCATGGCGAAGCCGTGCCTCTCGCACAGCGTGTGCGATGACCTCAATATCGGACGGCGTATCGATATTTTTTCCCGATCGGGAAAATTGGGTATTCATAGAGGCGCACGGAGGAAATTTATCCCGATCGGGATAATTTCCTCATTTCCGGCCTAAGTCAAGCAGTTTTTTCCCGATCGGGAAATTTGAGCTTCAGCACGGCGGTAGGGCTACCTATCTGGAACCAGGAGGAGGTGCGCCTGATGACCAAAACAAAAACGCCCCGCGATGCGGGGCGTTGATTGCTGCCAGACAAAGAAGATCAGGCAAACGGATCATCCAACACAATCGTGTCATCACGATCCGCGCCGGTAGCGACCAGCGCCAAACGGCAACCCGACAACTCTTCCACCGCGCGCAGGTATGCGCGCGCCGCGGCGGGCAGCTTGTTCCAGTCGCGGATGCCGGCGGTGGATTCTTCCCAACCCGGGAATTCGAGGTAGACGGGCTTGCACTCTTCCCAGCCGTCCGCGTCGAGCGGGGCCAGTTCGCGGCGCTTGCCGCGGTATTCGTAGGCGATGCAGACCTTGATGGTTTGCAGGCCGTCGAGGACGTCGAGCTTGGTGATGGCGAGGCCGTTGATGCCGTTGATCTGCACGGCGCGCTTCAGCGCGACGAGGTCAATCCAGCCGCAGCGGCGCGGGCGGCCGGTGCTGGCGCCGAATTCATTGCCGACCTTGCGCAGGCGCTCGCCCATCTCGTCGTTCAATTCGGTGGGGAACGGGCCGCTGCCGACGCGGGTGGCGTAGGCCTTGCAGATGCCGAGCACGTAGTCGATGTCGTTGGCGCCCACGCCGGTACCGGCGAGCGCGCCGCCGACGGTGGTGTTGGACGAGGTGACGTACGGGTAGGTGCCGTGGTCGATGTCGAGCAATGCGCCCTGCGCGCCTTCAAACAGGATGTTGCCGCCGTCGCGGCGCACGTCGTGCAGGATGGTGGCGACGTCGTCGACCATCGGGCGGATGAAGTCGCCGTAGGCGAGCGCGTCGTCCAGCACCTGCTGGTATTCGACCGGCTCGGCCTTCAGCCACTGGGTGAGGATGAAGTTGTGGTACTCGACGGCGGCCTTGATCTTCTCGGGCAGCTCATGCGGGTACATGAGGTCGGCGACGCGGATGGAGCGGCGGGCGACCTTGTCTTCGTAGGCCGGGCCGATGCCGCGGCCGGTGGTGCCGATGGCCGACTTGCCGGCGGCGATTTCGCGCGCCTTATCCACGGCGATGTGGTACGGCATGATCAGCGGGGTGGCCGGGCTGATCTTGAGGCGCGGACGCACGTTGACGCCCTGCGCTTCCAGCTCTTCGATCTCCTGCTTGAGCGCGGCCGGCGACAGCACCACGCCGTTGCCGATCAGACACAGCGCGTCGTCGCGCAGGATGCCCGAGGGGATCAGGTGCAACACGGTCTTTTTGCCCTTGATGACCAGCGTGTGGCCGGCGTTGTGGCCGCCCTGGAAGCGCGCCACGGCGCCCACGCGTTCGGTCAGCAGATCGACGATTTTGCCTTTGCCTTCGTCGCCCCATTGCGCGCCAAGTATTACGACTGACTTGCCCATGATCTTCTCGCTCATTTGACTAGGCCCCATCGGGAGGCCGGAGTGATGTGAAAACAAAAATCCGTGGCAGCGGCGTCAATGCACCAGCTGCAAAAACAGCAACCCGGCCACCATGGCCACCGCGCCGAAAATCCGCAGGCGGTTCGGCTCCATCTTCAGCGCCTCGCGCACCATGGTTTGCCAACTGCGCGGCGCGGCGAAGAGCACCAGGCCTTCGATCACCAGCACCAGACACAAGGCAGCGGCCAAATCATGCGACATCGATAGTGACCGTTTAGCGCTTGCTGTTGCCGTCGTTGAAGTAACGCAGGAACTCGGAATCCGGCTTGAGCACGAGCACGCCCTTGCCGTCTTCGAACGACTTACGGTACGCGCCGAGGCTTCGATAAAACGCGAAGAACTCCGGATCCTGGCCGTAGGCCTGGGCGTAGATCGCCGCGGCCTGGGCGTCGCCCTCACCGCGCACCTTGGCGGCGTCACGCTCGGCGTCGGCGATCAGCACCTGGCGCTGGCGATCGGCGTCGGCCTGGATGGTTTCGGCGGCCTGCTGGCCGGTGGAGCGCAGTTCGTTGGCCAGCTGCAGGCGCTCGGCGCGCATGCGCTTATAGACGGACTCGCTCACTTCGTCCGGCAAGTCGATACGCTTGATGCGCACGTCGACCACGGCAATACCGAGACTCTTGCGCGCGGTGCTGTCGGTCTGCTTGCGCACGCGCTCGGTGATGTCCTTGCGTCCGCCGGAGATCAGCTCTTGCAGGGTGCGGGCGTTGAACTCGAAGCGCAGCGCATCCTTCACGATCGGCGTGAGGCGGTTGGCGGCTTGCAGCTCGGAGCCGGCGGTGGCGCGGTAGTACTCCGCGTTGTCGGCGATGCGCCACTTCACGTAGAAGTCGACGTTGACGCTCTTCTTCTCGGAGGTGAAGTAGCGCTCGGGCTGCGCTTCCAGGGTGAGGATGCGGTTGTCGAACAGCAGCGCCTGCTGGATCAGCGGCACCTTGAAGTGCAAACCGGGGGTGTCGCCGGTGCGCACGATGCGGCCGAACTGCAGCACGAGGGCGCTCTGCCCTTCATGCACTACGAACATGCTGTTGTAGCCAAGCAGCACGGCCAGCACGACGAGAATGCCTGCAAAGAATTTCATGGCTGCTTCTCCTTGCCGGTGGTGCTATCCACATTGCCGGAGGACTGCATCACCGCCGGCAGATCTTTGGCGGCGGCGCGGTCGAGCGGCAGGTAGATCATGTTGCGGCCGCCGGTGCCGTCCAGCACCTTGGGATTGTTGGACATCACGTCCTCAACGGTTTCCAGCCACAGGCGGCGGCGGGTGACCTCCGGCGCGGCGTGGTACTCCTTGAGAATCAGATTGAAACGGCTGGCATCACCGGTGGCGCGAGCGACGCGCTCGGCGCCGTAACCCTGGGCCTGCGCGGCGATGCGCGCGGCTTCACCGCGAGCGACCGGCACAACCTGGCTGGCGTAGGCACGGGCCTTGTTCTCGGTGCCCTGCTTGTCTTCGCGCGCAGCGTTGACGTCGTCGAAAGCGTCCTTCACTTCCTGCGGTGGCGAGACGTTCTGGAAGCTCACGTCGGTAACGGCGAGACCGGAGTCGTAGCTGTTCAACGTGGCTTGCAGGATTTCGCGCGTCTGCTGTTGCAGGGTGTCGCGGGTCTGCGCGGCGGCGGCGGTCTGCGTCACGGCGGCCTGGGCGGCGACGACCGGTGTGGCAGCGGTCGAGGCAACGGCCGGCGTTGCGGTCACTGCTTCCGCGCCCGGGCTGGTGAGGATGTTGTCCATCACGTTGGCGCCCACCACCGAACGCACGGCGGCCTCGGCGGCCTGGCGCAGGGTGTCTTCCGGCGCACCGCTGACGGAGAACAGATATTTACGGGCGTCGGAGACCTGGTACTGCACGTTGAAGTCGACCGAGATGATGTTCTCGTCGCTGGTCAGCATGCGCACCTTGTCGGAAACCGAGCGGACCTCGGTCGTGCTGACCTTGGAGACGGTCTCGATCGGACGCGGGAGCTTGAAGTGGAAGCCCGGGCCCAGCGTGCGCGAGTACTGGCCGAAGCGCAGTACCACCGCAGCCTGGCGGGCGTCGACGATGGTGTAGCTGCTGAGCAGCAGCGAGGCCAACAGCAGTGCGACAACAATGGTGAGTACACCACCGGGGCCGCCACCCAGCCTGGACAGGCGGGCTTTGAGTTGCTTGAGCAGGTCGTCCAGACCCGATTTACCGCCGGTCGGGCGATTTTTGCCCCAGGGGTCGCGCTGCCCGTTATTACCGGGTTCGTTCCAGGCCATTGTCAGTCTCCTTGAGGCCGCTGGGAGGCCGGCAACATCGGCCGGAAAACACCTTGGTCGGAATAGAACATGGTGGCGAGTCGTGTCGTGGCAAGGGTGTCGCCCGGCACGGAAGCGGCACAAACAGCGGGCATTCTATCAGACCATGCCCGGGGAGTCGTGCCGCGGAGCGCCTCTTGTAGGAGCCCACCCTGTGGGCGATAGCCCGCGATAGAGGGCCGGGGCATACTCAAAAAAAGCGCCCCTTACGGTCCGCATCGCGCACAGGGTGCGCTCCTACAGGGTGGCGTCTTGTTCGAGGGGGCCGAGGAGGTCACGCAGCAATGCTGCCTCGGCCGGGCTGCCGCCACTGAGTGGCGCGATGACGCTGCGCGGCGCGTCGATGCGCAAACGCCAGCCCTCTTCGTCCACGTCTTCGCTGGCGATGGCGCCGGCGGCCTTGAGACGGGCATGCAAACGGCCGGCCGTAAGGGGCAGGCGCAGTTCGGACTGCACGCGCACGCCGCCGAGCAATTCGCCCAGCGCCTGGCGCAGCAGATCGAGGCCAACGCCGGTGGCCGCGGAGAGCCATACGGTGACCGGACGGCCTTCGGCATCGCGATCGATGCGCGGCTCGGTGCCAGCGAGGTCGATCTTGTTCATTACGCGCAACTGCGGCACGTCGCCGGCGTCGATTTCCTCCAGCACGCGGTCAACCACGCGATGGAGGTATTCGCGCTCATCGTCGGCGGCGTCGCTGACGTGCAGCAGCAGGTCGGCGTCGCGCGCTTCGGCGAGGGTGGCGCGGAACGCGGCGACGAGGTCATGCGGCAACTCGCGGATAAAGCCCACAGTGTCCGCCAGCACGGTCGGGCCGCAGCTGAGGTCGTCCAGCTTGCGTACGGTGGGATCGAGTGTGGCGAACAGCAGGTTCGCGGCGAATACCTCACCGGAAGTTAGCGCATTGAATAGCGTGGACTTGCCTGCATTGGTGTAGCCCACCAGGGCCACGCGCGGCACCGTGTTGCGCAGGCGCGCGCGACGCTGCTGACCGCGCTGCACCTGCACTTTTTCCAGGCGCTTGGTGAGCATCTTCACGCGCTCGGCGAGCAGGCGGCGGTCGGTTTCCAGCTGGGTTTCGCCGGGGCCGCGGTTGCCGATGGCGCCGCCGCGCTGGGCGTCCAAGTGGGTCCAGCCGCGCACCAGGCGGGTGGCGATGTGCTTGAGCTGGGCCAGCTCCACTTCCAGCTTGCCTTCGTGCGAGCGGGCGCGCTGGGCGAAGATGTCCAGGATCAGGCCGGCGCGATCCACCACGCGGACCTTGAGGTGTTTTTCGAGGTTGCGCTCCTGCACCGGCGACAGCGTGTGGTCGACCAACACTAGGTCGGCCTCTAACGCGCGGGCCATCTCGGCCACTTCGTCTGCCTTACCAGTGCCGATGTAATAGCGCGGGTTGGGATCTTCCACACGAGCCGCGATGCTCCCCAGCACCTCGGCGCCGGCGGATTTCACCAGCTCAGCGAATTCTTCGGCACGGCGCACAGTGTCGCCTTCGCCACGGGAATGCGGGAGCACGAGTACGGCGCGCTCGCCTTTCTTTTGTCTATCGAACACTGAGCTGGGATGACCTATGCGAAGAGCCCCGGCATCGAACCGCGAAGCGGCCAAGGCGGAGCTGAGAGTGTAGTGGCACACGCCAAGCCGCAGGGCTTTCGCCCCGCGGCCTCTACCACATGGTCATTCCTGGCCCTGAATCAACCTTCCGTATCGGAAGTGACCGGGGCATCGACGTGCCCGTCGTGGCCGTTGCCCATCCGCACGTTGCGGCTCGGCACCACGGTGGAAATGGCGTGTTTGTAAACCATCTGGCTGACCTGGTTGCGCAGCAGGACCACGAACTGGTCGAAGGACTCGATCGTCCCCTGCAGCTTGATGCCGTTGACCAGATAGATGGCGACCGGGACGCGCTCGCGGCGCAATGCGTTCAGAAATGGATCTTGCAATGACTGCCCTTTGGACATTTGTTGTTCTCCCCTCGCAACGGACGGGCCGGAGAAAAGACGCACGCAGCGTCCCGGCCCAAGGCGCAGGAATATTAACCACTTTTAAATCGTTGATGAAAGGGCATTTGCGCGTCAAAAGCCAGCTGTGCACGGACTTGTGAAGACGATGCAAAGATTTCCGGTAAGGGCCCACCCTTGGGCGAAAGCCCTGCAAAGCAGAGCCCATTCAAGCGCCCGCGAAAACCACGGCCCTCTCGGGCCGTTTCGCCCACAGGGTGGGCTCCTACCGGGGGTTTCCCAGGAATAGGTTCAGCGCGTCGATGGCGCGCGCTTCAAGGCCGGGCAAGTCAGGGTCGAAGGTCCGCGCATCCAGCTCACCGCGCAACCAGGTGATCTGGCGCTTGGCAAGCTGGCGGGTGGCGAACACTCCGCGGTCGCGGAATTCAGCGGCGCTGGTCTGGCCATCCAGATGTTCCCAGGCCTGGCGATAGCCCACCGCGCGGATGGCCGGCAGGTCGGCATGCAGATCGCCACGCGCGCGCAGGCGGCGCACTTCATCCAGAAAACCCTGTGCCAGCATGGCGTCGAAGCGTTCGGCGATGCGCGCGTGCAGCGGCGCCCGATCGGCGGGCAACAGCGCCAGCTTGAGTACTCGCCATGGAAAGCGCTCGCCGTTGCCGCCTTGCTGCTGCTCGGAAAGCGGGCGGCCGGTGAGTTCGATCACCTCGAGCGCGCGCTGGATGCGCTGGGCGTCGTTGGGACCGATGCGCGCCGCGGCGGCGGGATCGAGCTGCCGCAAGCGCTCATGCAAAGCAGGCCAACCGAGCCTGCCCGCCTCTTCCGTCAGCCGTTCGCGAATCGCGGCATCGGCCTCAGGCAGGCTGGAGAGTCCCTTGTGCAGTGCGCGAAAGTACAAACCCGTGCCGCCTACCAGCAACGGCACCCTGCCCCGGGCCGTGATGGCCTGCATCGCCGCCAGCGCATCGGCGCGGAAATCCGCCGCCGAGTACGGCTCCGCCGGATCGCGGATATCGATCAGGGCGTGGGGATAGCGCACCAGCGTGGCGGCATCCGGCTTGGCCGTGCCGATATCCATGCCGCGATACACCAGCGCGGAATCCACACTCACCAGCTCCACCGGAAAGCGCTCGCTCAGCGCGCAGGCCAATGCCGTCTTGCCCGAGGCTGTCGGTCCCATCAGGAAAATGGCGGGGTGACGCGAGTCGGCAGACATCGGGGCTCTCGGAGGGGCTCAAGGTGACGCCGGGTGTCAGGCTGTCATAAGGAACAAAATCTAGAATTGGCTCAACCATGCCGCATAGGCGGAATGGGCACGTGCCTTGCTTCGTATTTTGGACGAGAATCCAGAGGTCTTCCACGATGACCCCGTGATTTGGTTATCCGACGAAGCTGATTGAGGTTGGGGGGAATGAAGTGAGCACACGCAAGTACATGGCGGCTGACCCTGGCGAGCGCACCGGCGCTCCGTCATCCGGGGCGGTGGCAGAGCACGCCAAAGACCACGACGCGACCAAGCCGCCACTGTGGCACAAGGACAACCCGGGGTTCTGGTTGGCCGTGTGTGTCGCCCTGAGCGCGGTGTTCGCGCTCGTCTATACCGCACTGCGCTGACCACGCCCCGTTTCGCCGCCACCCGGCGACTGCCGGGTGTGACATAGCCGAATCTCCTGCCGCTTCGCTGAAACAGCCCGCATACGACTGGCCTCCCTTTTTGCGCGAGGCCTATGGATGCAAGAACAAAAGGCGGGCTCTCGAAAGAACCCGCCATGCAGAAGCGAATCAGCAGCGACTTACTTCGCCGGCACGCCCAGTTCCTTTAGCAAGTGCGGCGCCGGATAGACCTTATCCATCAGCCATCGCATGTAGCGCATGTCGACGTGGATGGCGCGCTTATAGCGCGGGTCGAACATCCAACTGGCGCTCACCGCCTCCCAGTTGCTGTCGAAGTTGAGACCGACCAGCTCGCCCTTGGCATTGAGCACCGGTGAACCGGAGTTGCCGCCCGTGGTGTCGAGATTGCTGAGGAAGTTGACCGGCATGACGCCGGACTTCGCATCCAGATAGCCCTTGTAGTCGCCCTTGGCGATGGCGTCGAGCAAGGGCATGGGCGCATCGAACGGTTCTTCGCCGGTGTTCTTCTCGACGATACCTTCGGTGCTGGTCAGCGGGGTGTAGTTCACCGCATCACGCGCCTTGAGCGGGGTGACCTTGCCATAGCTCACGCGCAGGGTGGAATTGGCGTCCGGATACACCGCGCGGCCCTGCTGTTCGCGATAGGCAATCAGCGCCTGCATATAAGCCGGGCGCAGACGCAGCAGATCGCCTTCGCGCGACTTGCGCTGTTCGTCGATGCGCAGCAGCGCGGGTTGCAGCTGTGCGGCGAGTTTGAGTAGCGCGTCATCGGACTTGGTCACGTCGGCGGGCGCGGCTTTCAGCCAGGACAGGCGTTGTGCTTCGTCACCGAGCTTGGTGGCACCGTAAACGCGATCCAGCGCGGCGGCGAGTTCCGCGGGTGTGTGGCCGAAGGCGGCATCGAATTCGGGTAGTCGCTGCGCATCAGGCAACTGCTGATAGCGCGCGAGTAGCGCGGTAAGCAGGCGCTTCTCCACGGTCGGATCGTAGCGGCGCTGCACTTGGCGCAGCATGCCGGCGATCAGGTCTTCATCGCGCTGCTGAAAACTCGTTTCGCGCTGCGCATCGGGCTTGACGCGTTCGTAGGCAAGGCGCTGCAGGCTGATGGCCGAGCGCATCAGCTGGGTTTGCGATTGCATCAATGCGAACAGCAGATCGCGCTCGCGCGTCGCGTTGCCTTCAGCGATCACCTTTGCAGCGGCTGCGATCTCCGGGTTCAACGTCTTCGCGCTGGGCTGCTTGTCGAGCCAGGCAAGCATGGCGGTTTCATCCTTACGGCGGATGCTGACCGCATCGCTGCGCTTGAGGCCATCCAGTTCGCCGCTGAAGCGCTTGATGCCGTTCTTCAGCGATTGCAGCTGCGAGGCGTAGCGGATCGAGGCCTGTTTGTCGGTCTTGCCGGCCTCTTCGATCACGCCCTGCAGTTGCTTCATCACTTCCACCGATTTGAGCAGGCGCCACTGCACCTGGTCAGCGAACTCCGTCGCTGTGCGGTGGCGGTACGTGATGCCGGGGTAGCCGGCGAGCATGACGAAGTCGCCTTCGCTCACGCCCTGGCTGGCGATCTGCAGATGCGCTGGCGGCGTGTAGGGCTTGTTGTCCTTAGAGTAGTCGGCCGGCTTACCGTCCGGGCCCACGTAGGCGCGCAGCACGGTGAAGTCGCCGCTATGGCGCGGCCACACAAAGTTGTCCACTTCGTCGCCGTAGTTGCCGATGGCGCGCGGCGGCGCATAAACCAGGCGCACGTCGCGCAGCTCCAACTGCTTCACCAGATAGAAGTCGCGGCCGTAGAACATGTTGACCACGCTGCAGCGATACCCAGCCTCGCGCTCGCACTCGGCGACCAGCGATTTGCTGGCGGCGTCGACAGCGTCGTAATAGGCACGCCCGGTCTTGCCTTTGGCCTCGGCCAGCACCTTGTCGGTGACTTTGTCGAAGCCGGTGGTGACGCGCAGGCGGAAATCTGGATTGGCCGGCAGCTCCTGCGAGCGGTCGGCGGCCACATAGCCGTTCTGGATCAGGTCGCGTTTCGGGTTGCTGTTGTACTGGATCACGCCGAAGGCCACGTGGTGGTTGGTAAGCACGAGGCCTTCGCGGCTGACAAAGGCGCCAGTGGCGCCACCCACTTTGACCACCGCGCTGAGCGGCGGCTTGGTCAGGTCGGCCAGATCGGCCGGATTGCCCTGGAAGCCGGCGGCGCGCAGCTGCCTGGCAATATCCGGCAACTGGGACGGCATCCACATACCCTCGTCAGCCTGGGCGGTGGGCGCCATGGCCATCGCCACAGCCATCCACATTGTCTTCAATCGCATTCGTTTCCCCTGTGGGTCGTCGCAGAAACTTGCGACCATAGAACGAAGCCGCCGGGCCGGCAACGCTGCACCGCACGAAGACGGCGGGCTAGGCACCCACTCTATAATTGGCGTTTCCCCGCCCCGTAGCCGATGGACGTCCCATGCCGCAGATGATGAAAGCCCTGGTCAAGCGCAAGCCCGAGCAGGGCATCTGGATGGAAGAAGTGCCCATGCCGGAGGTCGGCCCCAATGAGGTGCTGATCAAGATGGAGAAGACCGCGATCTGCGGTACCGATCTGCACATCTACAAGTGGGACGAGTGGAGCCAGCGCACGATCAAGCCCGGCCTGACCATCGGCCACGAGTTCGTCGGCCGCATCGTCGAAATCGGACCCGGCGTGACCGGCTACAAGATCGGTGATCGCGTCTCCGCGGAAGGCCATATTGTGTGCGGCCACTGCCGCAACTGCCGCGCAGGTCGTCAGCACCTGTGCCCCAACACGGTGGGCATCGGCGTGAATCGCAATGGCGCGTTCGCCGAGTACATGACCATGCCGGCTTCGAATCTGTGGCCGATCCCGGACCAGATTCCATCCGAGCTGGCCGCCTTCTTCGATCCCTACGGCAACGCCGCGCACTGCGCGCTGGAGTTCGACCTGATCGGCGAAGACGTGCTGATCACCGGCGCCGGCCCGATCGGCATCATCGCTGCTGGCATCGCCAAGCATGTCGGTGCGCGCAACGTGGTGGTGACTGACGTCAACGACTATCGCCTGAAGCTGGCCGCCGATATGGGCGCCACGCGCGTGGTGAATGTGGCGAATCAGTCGCTGAAGGATGTCGTGAAGGATCTGCACATCGAAGGCTTCGACGTGGGCCTGGAGATGAGCGGCAACCCGCGCGCCTTCAACGACATGCTCGAGTGCATGTACCACGGCGGCAAGATCGCCATGCTGGGCATCATGCCCAGGGGCGCAGGCATCGACTGGGACAAGGTGATCTTCAAGGGCCTCACCCTGCAGGGCATCTACGGCCGCCGCATGTACGAGACCTGGTACAAGATGACCCAGATGGTGCTCACCGGCTTCCCGCTGCAGAAGGTGCTGACCCATCAGATCCACATCGACGATTTCCAGAAGGGCTTCGACCTGATGGATGCCGGCCATTGCGGCAAGGTCGTCTGCTCCTGGCTGTAACCGCTGCCTGAAGCGCCCCATGACTCCCTCGCCAAATGGCGTAGGGAGTCATGCAGAAAAGTCTCATGCACGAGTAAACTCCTCCCGCGGCCGGCAAACAGGTCAGGGTTAGGAAGGGTGCGGCCCAGCCGCATGCCGTCGGGTCGCGACATCGACGGAGCATCACCTGCATGGCAGACCAACATCCCCCTGGCAGTTCCCGGCTGGCCGCCGGGCGCGAACGCGCCCTCAAGGTTTATCGCTCCCATCGCGTGCGCAAGACGCTGCTGATCCTGTTGATCGTGCTGGTGGTGTTTGGGCTGTTCGGCTTTTTCGCCGGGCCCTCGATCATCAAGAGCCAGGTAGAGTCGCGCGCCACTGCCGCACTGGGCCGCCCGGTGACGCTGGGCAAGGTGCACCTGAATCCCTATACGCTGCGGCTGGATGTCGACCAGCTGCATATCGGCGAACCCGACGGCAAGTCGCCCTTCGTCGACATCGACCGGCTGACGGTGAATACCTCGTGGACGTCGCTGTTCCGGCTGGCACCGGTGCTGGATGAGCTGAGCCTGCAACACCCGCAGATCCATATCGCACGCACGGGCGAGCAGAAGTTCAATTTCTCCGATCTGATCGATCGCTTCGCCTCCAAGCCGACTGACCCGAATGCACCGCCCGCGCGTTTCGCGTTGTCCAACATCAGCGTGCATAACGGCGACATCCAGTTCGATGACCAGGTAGCGCAGGCTAAGCATCGCATCGAGCAATTGGAAATAGGGATTCCGTTCCTCGCCAACCTGCCCAGCAGCACCGATGTATTCGTGCAGCCATTGCTGGCCATGCGGGTGGACGGCAGCCCGGTGCGCATCGAAGGCCAGACCAAGCCGTTCGCCAACAACCGCGAATCCACCATCGCTTTCCAGCTCGACCGCTTCGACCTGCCGCGCTATCTGGGCTATGTGCCTACGCAACTGCCTGTCGCCATTCCGCAAGGCCTGCTCAGCGGCAAGCTGGATCTGCATTTCGTGCAGGCGCAGCCGACGCCGCTGGTGGAGCTCACCGGCAACCTGCAACTGGATAACTTCACGCTCAACAGCAGCAAGCAGGAACCGATCGCCAAGCTGGTCCGCGGCACCGCGGATCTGACTGACGTGCAGCCGCTGGTATCGCGCTACCACCTGGGCGCGGTCAAGTTGGATCAGGCACAGCTCTATTACACCGCGGCTGCCGGTGGGCACAGCAACTTCGACACCCTGCTCGCTCCTTCCGCACCTGCCGAGGCGGACAAGAAAGCGCCACCGATGGATCTGCGCATCGCATCCCTGGCGCTTGGCGGCAGCGCCATCCACTACACCGACGCCGAGCAGAACAAGCTCGACCTCGCCAATCTGCACGGCAATTTGCAGGGACTCAGCATGCTGGCCGCACCGCCGGCCAGGATGGATCTGGCCGCGCAATTGTTCGGCGGCGACATCAACGCCAAGGGTACGCTGGATCTGGCCGCCACCAAACTCAAGACCGCACTGGACCTGAAGCAGGTCGATATGGTGCCGCTGCAAGCGATGGCCGGCTCAGCCATGGCGGCACGCGCTGCCAAGGGTAAGCTGGATGCCAACGGCCAGATGGAGTTGAACTGGGGCAAGGTGGTGAATGTGCACCTCGCACCGGCACACGCCACCGTCACCGATTTCGCGCTCGCATCGCCCGGCAAGGCACAGGCAACGCCGGTGGCCTGGAGCAAACTGGAAGCCGATATTACACAGATCGATCTGGCCAGCCGCCAAGCCCAGCTCGCCAGCCTGATCGCGACGGGCATGCAGCTGGATGTGCAACGCAGCGCCAACAACGTCATCAGCCTGACCACCTTGTTCGCGCCACCCAAGGGCACGCCGCGTGCACCCGCGAAAGGTGACAGCGGCCCCGCGTGGCAGTGGAGCATCGGCCATCTGGGTATCGAGAATGGTTCGGTGCGGTTCACCGATCACGCAGCGGGTGGTGACAAGCCAGCGCTGGTGGTGGTCCAGTCGCTCAAGGGCGGCATCGACGATCTGAATGACAAGTTCAACCAGCAGCGCAACCTCAAGCTCGAAGGCAGCGTTGGCAAAGGCAGCTTTTCGACAGCGGGCAAGGTACAGCTGTCGCCGGCGACAGCCGACGTCGACCTGAGCACCAAGCAGCTGGATATCGCGACGTTCGCGCCCTACATCAGTGTGCCGCTGAACGTGGTGATCTCCAGCGCCCGCATCAGTAGCAAGGGCAGATTGCATTTCGACGGCCGCAGCGCGCAGCCCAAGATGACCTACAAAGGCAGCGCCTCACTCGAGCGCGTGCGCGTACAGGACAAGATCACCGGCGACGACTTCATGCGCTGGAGCTCACTGGCCGGTTCCAACCTGGACGTGAGCTATGGCAGCGGCCCACCGCGCATGCACGTTGGCGCGCTGGTGCTGAATGCGTTCTACGCCCGCATGATCATCAACGCCAATGGCCGCCTCAACCTTTCCGACGTGGTGGCCAAGGGCGAGGCTGCGCCGGTGTCAGTGACCCGCGCGGAGAACAACGCGCCGGCCGCACCCAAGCCACAAACACCGGCTCCCGCACAGGCGGCGGCGACAGCCCCCACCGCGCCGGCGGCACCCGCAGCGGATATCCGTATCGGCCAGATCACGCTGGTGAACGGTCAGCTCAACTACACCGACAACTTCATCAAGCCGAACTACACCGCCAACCTGACCAAGCTCACCGGCAAGATCGGCGCGTTCGGCACGGCAGCGGGCGGCCCTCCAGCGGACCTGGCGGTACAGGCTGCGCTGGACGACAACTCACCGGTGGATATCAACGGCACCGTCAACCCGCTGGCGCCGGTTGCCTTCCTCGACATCACTGGCAAAGCCAACGACGTGGAGCTGACCCGGCTCAGTGCCTACTCCAGCAAGTACACCGGCTATCCGATCACCGAAGGCAAGCTCACCGTCGATGTCCACTATTTGCTGGATCAGGGCAAGCTCAACGCCGACAACCATATCTTTATCACCCAGTTGACGTTCGGCGATCGCATTGAAAGCCCGGGCATCTCGCATCTGCCGGTGAAGCTGGCGGTGGCCCTGCTCAAGGACACCGACGGCAATATCGACGTGAACGTGCCGGTGTCGGGTTCGCTGGACGATCCGCAGTTCAGCATGGGCGGACTGATCTGGCGCGCCATTGGCAACCTGATCGTCAAGGCCGTGACCTCTCCGTTCCGCTTGCTCGGCTCCGCCTTCGGAGGCGGTAGCCACGAAGACCTGGGCTATGTGGAATTCGAGCCCGGTTCGGCCGTGCTCACCGCAGCGGACAAGGAAAAACTGACCAAGGTCATCGACGTACTCAACAAGAAGCCAGCGCTTACCCTCGACATCATCGGCCGTACCGATCCGTCCAAGGACGAGGCAGGCCTGCGTAAGGTCACCGTGGACAACATGGTCCGCCGCGAGAAGGTCCTCGACGACGGTGGCAAGAACGCTGACACCTCCGACGAGGCACTCGCCGCAGCGTCGATTACGCCCGACCAGTACGAGCATTACCTGCGTCGCGCCTACAAGCACGCCGATGTCACCAAACCGAAGGACTTCATCGGACTGAACAAGTCGCTCGAACCCGACGACATGCGCAGCCTGATGGAGACCAACGTGAAAACCGACCAGGCCGCCATGCACGACCTGGCCCAGCACCGCGCCGCCGCCGTGCAGGCCTGGCTCAAGGGCAAGATCGACGATAAGCGTTACGGGTTGAAGGATCCCAAGCTCACCGCCGAGGGGATCGACGACAAGGGCAAGACCACACGAGTGGATTTCGGCTTGCACTGAGGACCCGCAAGAGAGCCCCTCCTGGACCAGGAGGGGCCCAGACGGTTTTCTGATCGCCCGTAAAAGCTCACAATCGGCACTTTCCTTCCCCAGGGCCGATCTCCATGAGCTACTCCGCCAAGGCACGCTACGCCGCCGAACTCGAATCCATCCGCGAGCAGGGTCTGTTCAAGGCCGAACGCGTGATCACCTCGCCGCAGTCGGCCGAGATCGAGCTGGAGGGCGGGCGCAAGGTGCTCAACTTCTGCGCCAACAACTACCTTGGCCTGGCTGATCATCCCGAGGTGATCCAGGCGGCGAAGGACGCGCTGGACAGCCATGGTTTCGGCATGGCTTCGGTGCGCTTCATCTGCGGCACGCAGGATCTGCACAAGCAGCTGGAGAAGAAGATCGCCGAGTTCTTCGGCACCGAGGACACCATCCTCTATGCCGCCTGCTTCGATGCCAACGGCGGTCTGTACGAGCCACTGCTGGGCGAAGAGGACGCGATCATTTCCGATGCGCTCAATCATGCATCGATCATCGACGGCATCCGCCTGTGCAAGGCCAAGCGTTTCCGTTACGCCAATTGCGATATGGCGGATCTGGAGAAACAGCTGCAGGACGCGGATGCTGCCGGCGCGCGCACCAAGCTGATCACCTCCGACGGCGCGTTCTCCATGGATGGCTTCATCGCCCCGCTGGACCAGATCACCGCATTGGCAAAGAAATACAACGCCATGGTGCATATCGACGAATGCCATTGCACCGGCTTCCTCGGCGATACCGGCCGTGGGTCGGCCGAGGTGAATGGCGTGATGGACAAGATCGATATCTTCACCGGCACCTTGGGCAAGGCACTGGGCGGCGCACTGGGCGGCTTCACTACGGGCCGCGCCGAGGTGATCGAGATGCTGCGTCAGCGCTCGCGTCCGTACCTGTTCTCCAACTCGCTGCCGCCGCATGTGGTGGCCGCGGCAATCAAGGTGTTCGACATGCTCGCCAACGCGGGTGACCTGCGCCAGCGCGTACAGGAGAACACCCGCTATTTCCGCGAACAAATGACCAAGGCGGGTTTCGATATCAAGCCTGGCGTGCATCCGATCGTGCCGGTGATGGTCTACGACGCCAAGAAGGCGCAGGCGATGGCCACCGCACTGCTGGATGAGGGCATCTATGTCACCGGTTTCTTCTATCCGGTGGTGCCGCAAGGCCAGGCGCGCATCCGCACACAGATGAGCGCGGCGCATACACGTGAGCATCTGGATCACGCCATCGCTGCGTTCACCAAGGTCGGGCGCGCGCTTGGGGTGATTAGCTAAAGCAAGGAACAGGGAGCGGACAGGCATCACGCCTCCGTTCCCTGCTTCCATCTTCAGGGGAGTCGACTCAGTTCCTGTCGGTAGCGCCAGCTTTCGGTGGTCGACGACTGCACTGCATCAGCGAAGTCGCGCAACGCGGCTTCGTCGCCGGCAAGCAAGGCGGCGATATCTTGCTCGAAACGGTCGTAGCTGGCCCAGTCTTCGCGAGACACCATCAGCATGTACTGCGGCGTGTCGCCGCCGGTGACCAACCGGTACCAGGTGTGCGCCGGCGCGGCCGCATTACCAGCCAGCGCTTTATGTACCGCCTGGATCGCACGTTCGAAGCGCGGCTCCATACCGGGACGCAAGTGGAAATGAGTGACTTGCACCACGGCACTCGGCTTACGGTTTTCAAGCGGCGTGCCGGTGCTGAAGTTGCGTAGCAGGACGTAGGTGGGCCGCCCCATAGGCGTGGCGTACGGCGCTACCGTAGCGTGGAAATCGGTGCCATCGTCGGCCACATCGACCCGGTGGTCGAAGGCTGCGAACGGCTCGCCTACGTTGGCATCGACGAAATAGCCATCACGCTCACCATCCTCGATGGTCCAGCCATACCAGACCAAGGGATCATGATGTGCCTTGTGCCAATCCAGATGCCGGCGGTAGCCGTCCTCGAACTGGGTCGTCGCGCCAGGGACCATGCGATAAACGAAGAAATGGGCAACGTTGCCTTGCACAGCCCAGGCTGGCGATGCCAGCAGCAGCGTCAGTGCAAACACGAGTGAGCGATGAGGCATGGGAATCCTGATGGGCGGCGTTAAACCGGGATTCTCGACTTGCTGCCCCGACACGACCATGCGAATCTTTTTCATCCCCCGACAAAAGTTTTTTGTCTCCTCCAAGGCACGACGCATGAACGTGGAACTGCGTTACCTGCATGCCTTTCGCGCGGTCTGCGAAGCCGGCAGCCTGCGCGCCGCGGCGGCCACACTGCACCGCACCGAGCAAGCCGTGAGCTACCAGTTGCGCAAACTGGAAGAAGCACTGGGCATGCCATTGTTTCATCGCGGGAGCGGCCGCCTCGTTCCCAACCCGGCCGGCGAACGGTTGCTGCTGTTCTGCCGCGACATGGGCAGGGACTGGGCCAAGCTGCATGAGGAGATCCGCGATGCCACGCTGCCGATGGAGCCGCTGCGTATCAGTGCAGTGAGTGGATATGGACGCTACGAATTGCTGCCGTTGTTTCGCAATGGCCCGCTGGCGGATATCCCCATTCACATGCGCTACCCCACGGCCGACGAGGTTGTGCATCAGGTGGAATCCGGCGCCTGCGATCTGGGCTTTGTCCATCTGATGCGAACGCATGAGCGCCTCAGTCTGACGCCAGTGGGCATGGAAGAAATCGTGCTAGTTACGGCGGCGCAGAACTCGCTGCCTCAACTCGATGCGACCTCGCTCAGCGAACTGACCTACATCACGTATGAGGAAAGCGACTACGTCTTCGCCACCTGGTTCACCCAGATACTCGGCATGAGTCCGGGCCGGTTGACCACCGCCGCTCATTTTGAGGAGCTGGAAGAAGTCATGGACTGGGTGGCTGCCGGTCGCGGCGTTTCCATTGTTCCCGCAGCCTGCGCTCTGGATTATGAGCAGCGCGGCGAGATCGTCGTCGTTCGCAAGCCCGACGCTCGATGCCACAACACGATTTACGCGGTGCTGGATTCATTGCATCGCCATCCCGCCATAGAGCGGACGCTGGCTGCAGTGAGAGAACGGACGTCTATTTACGAGTGAGGCTGGCTACTTCCTCGGGGCGCAGATGACGCCATTGCCCCTTCGCCAGATCGCCCAGGGGCAGATCACCAATGGCGACGCGAATCAGCCGTAGGACGCTAATACTATGCGCCGCGAGCAAGCGACGGATGTGTCGGTTGCGGCCTTCGTCGAGCACGACTTCCAGCCACGCGTTCTTTTCACCGCTGCGCAGCAGGGCGACGCGCTTGGCAGCCAGACGCTCACCCTCTTCCGTCACCCCTTCAATCAGGCGGTCCAGGACAGTCTGATCGGGAATGGCGTCGATCTGCACGTGGTAAGTCTTGTCCACGTGGTGCTTCGGCTCAGTCAGCTGTGCAGCCCATACACTGTCGTTGCTCAGCAGCAGCAAGCCCTCGCTGGCTTTATCCAGCCGCCCTACCGGACCTAGCCAGGGCAGGCCTGCAGCCTTGAGCAGGTCGTATACGGTGTCACGCCCGCGTTCGTCGGCAGCGCTGACCACGATGCCACGTGGCTTGTTCATTGCCACATAGACTCGCTGCACCGCACCTACCGTCTCGCCGTCGAAAAGAATGCGTTGACGCGCTGGATCGGCAGGCCGCTCGGGGTCGAGCACGACACGCCCATCCACGCTCACTCTGCCCTCGCGAATCGCTTTCTCGGCCTGGCTGCGCGAACAGACACCCAGCTTGCTGAGCACGCGGGCCAACCCGTATCGCTGCGTAGCACCGGGCGAACCCGTCGACGAGGGACGGAGCGGACGCATTCTCAACAACCTGCCTCAAATTTCATGGGGCTATCGTGCCCGATTTATGCGTTGCCACAAAAGAAAAGCCCGGCTTTCGCCGGGCTTTTCAGTACGACCTTGCGGTCGATTACTGCTGGACCTGCAGCTCGGTGCGACGGTTGCGGGCGCGGCCGGCATCCGTGTCGTTGCTGTCGATCGGGTCGTTCTTGCCGTGACCGATCGGGCCTTCCAGGCGGCTGGCAGCCACACCGTGGGAGGTCAGGTAGTCGTACACGATCTGAGCGCGACGCTCGGACAGGCTCTGGTTGTAGGCGTCCTTACCGACGGAGTCGGTGAAGCCGGCAACCGTGACCTTGACCTGCGGGTAGCGGTTCAGGGTGTCCACAGCCTGGTCGAGGATGGCGATCGAGTCGGCGCTGGGCTCAGCCAAGGCCTTCTTGATGTCCTTCTCGCCCTTCTTCGGACGGTCGAACTTGAAGTTCACACCACGCAGGTCGATCACGACCTTCTGCGGGCAGCCGTCCGGACCGACGATGGTGCCAGCCGGAGTGTTCGGGCACTTGTCGTCGCAATCGTTCACGCCGTCGCCGTCGCTGTCCAGCTTGGAGCAGTCAGGAGCGGCCGGCGGCGGAGCCACGACCGGAGCGGCAGCCGGGGCACCGAAGCGCGAAACTACGCTGAAGCCCAGGAACCAGTCGCCGTAACCGTTCTTCTTGGGCTGGCTCTTGTCGTCCCAGTCGTAGCGGTAACCAGCTTCGGCACGGATGTCGGAGCTGTCGGTGATCGACTTGGACACGCCCACGCCCAGCTCGGCGGCCGGAGCCCAACCGTTGTTGAAGCGGTTCTTGTGGTAGCTGCCCATCACACCGGCGAGCAGGTACGGACGCCATGCATCCGCCGCGCCGAAGTAGTAACGAGCGGCCACGCCGAAGTTGTTGCTCGCCCAGTTGCCGCCACCGATCTTGCTATCGATATCGCGCTTGGTGCGGTCGATGAACAGGTCGATCGAGGTGTTCGGAGCAATGAACTTGCCCACGCCCAGGCCGTAATAGACCTGACGGCTGTTGGTGTTGCGGTCGGTATCGTTGTAGTAGCCGCCCACGGTCGGTGCGATGTACCAGCGACCGTCGTAGCTCGGCGTGGTCGCACCGGCAGTGTCCTGCGCGTGAACGGCACCCACGCCGCCCAGGGCCAGGGCAATCAGAAAATACAAGCCCTTACGATTCATCAGGTGTCTCCTCGTTTATTGGTTTTCGCGTCCGTTCCACCCCAGACGGAAATCGCGCGTCAGAACTTCAGGGTTCGACATACAGGGACCTTCAATGTCCCTTGCTTGACGTTCCTAACAGCAAGCGCGGCAGAGTGTAGCAAAACCGTTAAGTGATACGCACGCCCCCGAACATATAAACATGACAGCTTAAGTTTTTGGTGGGGTCTCGTTCAGGCAAAAAACCCCGCCGGACAAGGCCTAGACCCACCCATGCCCCCTGATTCCCAAAAGAAAAGCCCGGCTTTCGCCGGGCTTCTCAAGACGACCTTGCGGTCGATTACTGCTGGACCTGCAGCTCGGTGCGACGGTTGCGGGCGCGGCCGGCATCCGTGTCGTTGCTGTCGATCGGGTCGTTCTTGCCGTGACCGATCGGGCCTTCCAGGCGGCTTGCGTCGACGCCGTGGGTGGTCAGGTAGTTGTAGACGATCTGAGCGCGACGCTCGGACAGGCTCTGGTTGTAGGCGTCCTTACCGACCGAGTCGGTGAAGCCGGCAACCGTCACCTTGACCTGCGGATAGCGGTTCAGGGTGTCCACAGCCTGGTCGAGGATGGCGATCGAGTCGGCACTGGGCTCGGCCAGCGACTTCTTAATGTCCTTCTCACCCTTCTTCGGGCGGTCGAACTTGAAGTTCACGCCACGCAGGTCGATCACAACCTTCTGCGGGCAGCCGTCCGGACCGACGATGGTGCCAGCCGGAGTGTTCGGGCACTTGTCGTCGCAATCGTTCACGCCGTCGCCGTCGCTATCCAGCTTCGAGCAATCGGGAGCCGGCGGCGGAGCGGCCACCGGCGCGGCAGCCGGAGCCCCGAAGCGCGAGACCACGCTGAAGCCCAGGAACCAGTCACCATAGCCGTTCTTCTTGGGCTGGCTCTTGTCGTCCCAGTCGTAGCGGTAGCCAGCCTCGGCACGGATATCCGCGCTGTCGGTGATGGTCTTGGATACGCCCACGCCCAGTTCGGCGGCCGGTGCCCAGTCATTGTCGAAGCGGTTGTGGTGGTAGCTACCCATCACGCCGCCCAACAGGTACGGACGCCAGGCATCCCACGCGCCGAAGTAGTAGCGCGCAGCCACACCATAATTATTGTTCGACCACTTGCCGCCACCGATCTTGTTGTCGATGTCGCGCTTGGTGCGGTCGATGAACAGGTCGACCGACAGGTTCGGGGCGAAGAAGCGGCCCACACCCAGCCCGTAATAGATCTGCCGGCTGTTGGTGTTGCGGTCGGTATCGTTGTAGTAGCCGCCTACGGTCGGCGCGATGTACCAGCGGTCGTCGTAGCTGGACGTAGAAGTCGAGGGGGCCGAGGCGCCAGCGGTGCTGTCCTGTGCATGAGCGGCACCTACGCCGCCCAGGGCCAGCGCGATCAGGAAGTACAAGCCCTTACGTTTCATCAGGTGTCTCCTCAATTATTGGTTTTCGCGTCCGTTCCACCCCAGACGGGTACCAACGTCACAGAACCCGCCATGAAGTCCGTGCCAGATCAAACCTGAAACTTGCCACCCGAAACGGGCGCGGAGAGTTTAGCAAAAAATAAACAATTGCCGCCCAACCCCAAACGCCCGTTCATTTTCAACTCACGCCGTCTTTACAACGTGAAGAGCCCCAGGAACTGCTGTACAGGCATGGCGTCGAGCTTGGCC
Organism: Dyella koreensis; assembly: GCF_044904565.1. Taxonomy (NCBI): domain Bacteria; kingdom Pseudomonadati; phylum Pseudomonadota; class Gammaproteobacteria; order Lysobacterales; family Rhodanobacteraceae; genus Dyella; species Dyella koreensis. The sequence goes on from NZ_JADIKD010000012.1 coordinate 1,379,671, forward strand.
GGGTCCGCCGTGGCGAGGAGGATGGCCTCGACCTGATGTGACGGCAAGTGCCCGCGAAGAGCCGCCTCGAACTTCTTCAGCAGCACCGGAATGCCCTCGGCACGGCGCTTGCGGTGGCCGATCGGGAAATCGATCGACACCTTTTCCGTGCTGGTGCCATCCTTGAAAAACACCTGCACCGAATTGCCGATATAGCGCCTCTCGGGATCGAAATAGTCCTTGGTGAACTGCAGATTCTCGCTGACCACCATTTTCTCGCGCAGCGCATCAATACGCGGGTCGGCTGCCACGTCGTCGTTATAGTCGTCAGCAATCAGGCGACCAAAGATCAGCGGCACGGCCACCATGTACTGGATGCAATGGTCGCGGTCAGCGTAGTTCGCCAGCGGGCCAGTCTTGTCGATGATGCGCATGCCCGCTTCCTGCGTCTCGATCACTACCTTTTCGATCTGATCGATCTTGCTGGCGACCTGGCCGTGCAACTGCATGGCGCACTCCACAGCGGTCTGCGCGTGGAACTCGGCCGGGAAGCTGATCTTGAACAGCACGTTCTCCATCACGTAGCTGCCGAACGGACGCTCGAACTCGAACGCCCTGCCCTTGAAGGCCACGTCGTAATAGCCCCAGGTCTTGGCACTTAGCGCCGATGGATAGCCCACCACGCCACGGTAAACCGCGTTGATCGCATGGGTAACAGCGCGACGGCAGGCGTCGCCGGCCGCCCAGCTCTTGCGCGGACCGGTGTTCGGCGCATGGCGATAGGTACGCAGCGCGCCGTTGTCGATCCAGCTATGCGAGATCGCTGTCGTGATCTGCTCCTTGTCGCCACCCAACATTGCAGTAGCGACAGCGGTGGACGCCAGGCGCACCAGGATCACGTGGTCCTGGCCCACACGGTTGAAGCTATTGAGCAGCGCGTAGCAACCCTGTATCTCGTGCGCCTTGATGGCATAGGTCAGCACGTCACGCACGGTTAGCGTCTTGCCGCCTTCGCGCTCGGCCTTGCGGCTGAGATAGTCGGCTACGGCGAGGATCGCGCCGAGGTTGTCCGACGGATGGCCCCACTCGGCCGCCAGCCAGGTGTCGTTGAAATCCAGCCAGCGTATCTGCGTACCGATCGAGAACGCCGCCTGCATCGGGTCCAACTCATGGCTGGTGCCCGGCACGCGGGCACCGCCCGGCAGGTTTGCGCCTGGCACGACCGGGCCCAGGTGCTTTACGCATTCGGGGAACTTCATCGCCATCATCGCGGTGGCGAGGGAGTCCAGCAGCATGTAGCGCGCGGTGTCGTACGCCTCAGCGGAGTCGATCTTGTAGTCGACAACGTAATTGGCGATATCGACCATCGGCTGATCGGGATCCGGACGCTGGGCGGAGCGGATGTCATGCGCACTCATGAGGCTCGTCTCCTGGCAACAGGGAAACCGCCGTTGTGTCGGGATGGTTTAACCCTTTCGTTTGACCCAAACCGTGTCGAGACTACCTAACTACTATGTCGCCGTGGCAGAACGGAGTCAGTGCCGATCCTTGCGAACTCACTCCGCAGGCACACGTACCCAGCCTTCCATCAACACGCGCGCGCTTCGGCTCATGACTGCCTTGGTGACGGTCCATGTGCCGTCAACCAGCGTCGCCTCAGCGCCCACCCGCAACGTCCCCGACGGATGACCAAAGCGCACCGCGCGGCGCTCACCACCGCCTGCCGCCATGTTTACCAGCGTGCCTGGAATGGCCGCTGCGGTACCAATGGCTACCGCCGCCGTACCCATCATGGCGTGATGCAGCTTGCCCATCGACATCGCGCGCACGAGCAGGTCGACGTCGCCCGCCTTCACGGGCTTGCCACTCGACGCAACGTAATCGGCCGGCTTAGCGACGAAAGCCATCTTGGGCGTGTGCTGGCGCGTAGCGATCTCGTCGAGCGCGCTGATCAGGCCCATGCGCAGCGCACCGTGCGCGCGAATGGTCTCGAACATCGCCAGCGCCTTGGCATCACTATTGATGGCGTCCTGAAGCTCCGAGCCGGTGTAACCGATCGCGGAGGCCTCGACAAAGATTGTGGGAATGCCGGCGTTGATCATGGTCGCCTTGAGCGTGCCGACGCCCGGCACTTCAAGGTCGTCCACGAGATGCCCCGTGGGGAACATGGCCCCACCGGCGCCATCTTCCTCGGCGGCCGGATCCATGAATTCCAGTTGCACTTCAGCGGCTGGGAAAGTCACGCCGTCCAGCTCGAAATCACCGGTTTCCTGCACGGCACCGTCCGTCATCGGCACATGGGCAATGATCGTCTTGCCGATGTTGGCCTGCCAGATGCGCACGGTGGCGATGCCGTCGCGCGGTATGCGCGACGGATCAACCAAACCACCCGCGATGGCGAACGGGCCGACCGCCGCCGACAGGTTGCCGCAATTGCCGCTCCAGTCGACGAAGGCCTTGTCGATGGCCACCTGACCGAACAGGTAATCCACGTCATGGTCGGGGCGGCTGCTCCTGGACACGATCACCGTCTTGCTGGTGCTTGAGGTGGCACCGCCCATACCGTCAATCTGCTTACCGTAGGGATCTGGACTGCCGATCACGCGCTGCAGCAGCGCATTGCGCGCGGCGCCAGGGACCTGCGCTGCTTCGGGCAAGTCCTGCAGGCGGAAGAACACGCCCTTGCTGGTGCCGCCGCGCAGGTAAGTGGCGGGAATCCGGATCTGGGGAGCGTGTGCCATGTGCGTGTTGTCCTGTGGTGTCTGGATTCCGCGCGCATCACACGCGGAGCCACAAACCGCCGGATGATGATCCGGCGGTTCAGCGTGCTGATTACGCAGCCTGCGAGGCTTCGAGGAAGTCCTGCGCGAAGCGCTGCAGCACGCCGCCAGCCTCGTAGATCGATACTTCCTCGGCGGTGTCCAGGCGACAGGTCACCGGCACTTCGACACGCTCACCGTTCTTGCGGTGGATGACCAGCGTGAGGTCCGCACGCGGCGTGCGCACGCCAACCACATCAAAGGTTTCGGTGCCGTCGATGCCCAGCGTTTTACGGTTCGTGCCGGGCTTGAACTCCAGCGGCAACACACCCATGCCGATCAGGTTGGTGCGATGGATACGCTCGAAGCCTTCGGCGACGATCGCCTCAACGCCCGCCAGGCGCACACCCTTCGCCGCCCAGTCACGCGACGAACCCTGGCCGTAGTCGGCACCGGCGATCACGATCAGCGGCTGCTTGCGATCCATGTAGGTTTCGATCGCCTCCCACATGCGCATGACTTTGCCCTCCGGCTCCACGCGGGCAAGCGAACCCCTCCTCACTTCGCCATCGACCACCGCCATCTCGTTGATCAGGGTGGGGTTGGCGAAGGTAGCGCGTTGCGCGGTGAGGTGATCACCGCGATGGGTTGCATACGAATTGAAGTCCTCTTCCGGCAAGCCCATCTTCGCCAGGTATTCGCCGGCCGCGCTATCGAGCAGGATTGCGTTCGACGGCGACAAGTGATCAGTGGTGATGTTGTCGCCAAGCACCGCCAGCGGACGCATGCCCTTGAGCGTGCGTTCGCCTGCGAGGGCGCCCTCCCAGTACGGCGGACGGCGGATATAGGTGCTCTGCGCACGCCAGTCGTAGAGCGGCGCAGCGCTCGTGCCGGTATGGCCGCTGCGCGCGAACATCGGCTCGTAGACCTTGCGGAACTGCTCGGGCTTCACGCTGGAAGACACGATCGCATCGATCTCCTCGTCGCTGGGCCAGATGTCCTTGAGCGTCACCGGCTGGCCGTTGGCGTCGACGCCAAGCACGTCTTTCTCGATGTCGAAGCGGATGGTCCCGGCGATGGCGTAGGCCACCACCAGCGGCGGCGAGGCCAGGAAGGCCTGCTTGGCATATGGATGGATGCGACCGTCAAAGTTGCGATTGCCGGACAGTACAGCGGTGGCATACAGATCACGATCGATGATCTCCTGCTGGATTGCCGGATCGAGCGCACCGGACATGCCGTTGCAGGTGGTGCAGGCGAACGCGACGATGCCGAAGCCGAGCTTCTCCAGATCCGGCAGCAGGTTTGCCTCCTTCAGGTACAGCTCCACGGCCTTGGAGCCGGGTGCGAGCGAACTCTTCACCCACGGCTTGCGCGTGAGACCACGCGCGTTCGCGTTACGCGCAAGCAGCGCGGCGGCGATCACGTTGCGCGGGTTGCTGGTGTTGGTGCAGCTGGTGATGGCGGCGATGATCACGGCGCCATCGGGCATCTGGCCCGGCAGCTCTTCCCACTGGCCGGCAATGCCACGCGCGGCGAGATCCGAGGTAGGCAGGCGCTTGTGCGGGTTGGAGGGGCCCGCCATGTTGCGCACCACCGAGGACAAGTCGAACGTCAGTGTGCGCTCGTACTGCGCATGCGCCAGCGTGTCGGACCACAGGCCGGCGACTTTGGCGTAGGTCTCTACCAGCTTGACCTGCTCGTCGCTGCGGCCGGTGAGGCGCAGGTAGTCGATGGTCTGGCCGTCGATGAAGAACATCGCGGCGGTGGCGCCGTATTCGGGTGCCATGTTGGAGATGGTGGCGCGATCGCCCAGCGTGAGGCTGGCCGCGCCTTCGCCGCGGAATTCCAGGTACGCGCCGACCACCTTCTCCTTACGCAGGAACTCGGTGAGCGCAAGCACGATGTCGGTCGCGGTGATGCCGGGCTGGCGTTTGCCGGTGAGCTCGACACCGATGATGTCGGGCAGGCGCATCCACGAGGCACGGCCCAGCATCACGTTCTCGGCTTCGAGGCCACCCACGCCGATGGCGATGACGCCAAGCGCATCCACGTGCGGCGTATGGCTGTCGGTGCCCACACAGGTATCGGGATAGGCCACACCGTCCTGCACCTGGATCACCGGCGACATCTTCTCCAGGTTGATCTGGTGCATGATGCCGTTGCCCGGAGGGATCACGTCAACGTTCTCGAACGCCTTCTTGGTCCAGTTGATGAAGTGGAAGCGGTCCTCGTTGCGACGATCTTCAATGGCGCGATTCTTCGCGAACGCATTCGGGTCGAAACCGCCGCATTCCACCGCCAGCGAGTGGTCGACGATCAGTTGCACCGGCACCACCGGGTTCACCTTGGCCGGGTCACCGCCGCGCTCGGCGATCGCATCGCGCAGGCCGGCCAGGTCCACTAATGCCGTCTGGCCGAGAATGTCATGGCACACCACGCGCGCCGGGAACCACGGAAAATCGCGCTCGCGCTTGCGCTCGATGATCTGCTTGAGCGACTCGGCGAGGATCGCCGGATCGCAACGGCGCACCAGGTTCTCGGCGAGCACGCGCGAGGTGTAGGGCAGCGTGTCGTAAGCGCCCGGCTGGATCGCCTCCACGGCGGCACGCGCATCGAAATAATCCAGCGACGTGCCGGGAAGGGATTGGCGGTAGACGGTATTCATAAGTATCGAGAACCCTGGAGATAGACGCCCGGCTGAGCGCAGGCGGACGCCCGGCTCGCGTCCGCCACTCGGCGGCCGCTCATGTCGTTGCAAAACCAACGCATTGTAGCGAGAGAAAGCCTTTTCCTTAAGGGCTTTGGCTTGACTGGTATGCATGCCGGCATCGACAATGCCGGGCACTAATCCCAAAGGGGAGTAGTTCCGGACGCCGCCTCATCGGGCGTTCGTGCAGTGGTCGTCATCACGAGCGGAGCACCGCTCCGGTCACTGCAGCGGTTCTGCCGCGAACGAGACTTTTGCGGTAATCGCGGGGCTGCGTGCACCCGTGGTTGCTGCATTTGTCCCGCGCGCAGGAACTTAAACCGCATGGATTTTCTCACTCCTGAATTCTTCTCTGGCCTGATGGCCATCGTGCTGCTGGATCTGGTGCTGGCGGGCGATAACGCCATCGTCATCGCCCTTGCCGCGCGCAACCTACCCAAGCATCTGCAGAAAAAGGCGGTGTTCTGGGGCAGCTTTGGCGCGGTGGCGATACGCATCGCGCTGACCGCCGTAGTGGTCTATCTGCTCAAATTGCCGGGCCTGATGCTGGCCGGTGGCTTACTGCTGCTGCCCATCGCCTGGAAGCTGCTGCGCACCGATGACGGTGACGGACACAACATTGGCGCCGCCGCCGGCTTCTGGGCAGCCATACGCACTATCGTGGTCGCGGACGCCCTGATGGGCCTGGACAACGTGCTGGCCATCGCCGGCGCCTCGGGTGGCCATATGACCCTGGTGATCATCGGCCTCGCGATCAGCGTCCCGCTGGTGGTGTGGGGCTCGACCCTAATCCTCAAGCTGATCGAACGCTTTCCCATCATCGTCTACATCGGTGCCGGCGCCATCGCCTGGACCGCCGCGCGCATGATCGCCCACGACCATCTGCTGGCATCCTGGTTCGACGCCCGCGGCTGGGCGAAGTACACGCTCGACGCGCTGTTGGTGGCCGCCGTCTGTGGCGGTGGCTGGCTGATGCAACGCCGACGCCAGCGCCTGGCCGGCGCGGCTTGAGGTGAATCGGGCGGCGCGCCACACTGCGCCGCCCTTTTCTCCACCGAGGAACCTCATGAAGCTTTACTACCTGCCGGGCGCCTGTTCGCTTGCCGACCACATCGTGCTCGAATGGATCGGCCAGCCCTACGAAGCCTACGCAGTGCCGCGCGACCAGCTCCGCTCGCCGGACTACCTGAAGATCAGCCCCAACGGCATGGTGCCTGTGCTGCAGGAAGACGACGGCTGGCTGCTGACCGAGAACGTGGCCATCCTCAACTATCTCGCCGAACGCTTCCCCGAAGCGAAGCTGGCCGGCGAAGGCCCTCGCGGCCACGCGGAGGCACTGCGCTGGCTGTGCTTCCTCAACTCGGATGTACATCCCGCCTTCAAGCCGCTGTTCGGCCCCGCCCGTTTCGTGGGCGACGAGGCCACGCATGCCGAACTGCAGGAGAACGCGCGAGTCCGTCTGCGCGGCATGTTCGCGCAGCTCGACACTCAGCTCATCGGGCGCGACTGGCTGACCGGCTCACGTTCCATTGCCGATCCTTACCTGTTTGTCGTGCTGCGCTGGGCCAAAGGCAAAGGCGTAAACCTCGCCGGCCTCGACCAGCTCGAGCGCTTCTCCGCGCGCATGCGCGAAGACGCCGGCGTGCAGGCCGCCATGAAGGCCGAAGGGCTTTAAGCGCCCGCACACCTTCTGGTAGGAGCGCACCCTGTGCGCGAAAGCCCTGCGTAGCAGGGCCGCTTTTGCCAAATGAAATAGAAGAAGGCCCTGCTACGCAGGGCTTTCGCGCACAGGGTGCGCTCCTACTCAGTACGTCATCGGCACACGCACAGTCACCGTAGCATCCGGCGTGTCGCGCGTCACGCCGACGCCAAGCGTGAAGTTCACCGTACGCTTCTCGTTGAGGCGATACGAGCCGCCAATCAGCAAGGTACCCAGCACCGTCTTGGCGGAGCCCGGCACGGTCTTGCCGTTCTGCTTGGTGACACCAACCCAGCTCTGGTCATAGCCAATACTGAAGGAGGCCTTCTCGTTCAGCGCCAGGCCCATGCCCACGCTCATATCCACGATATCGCCGACCTTTACCTTGCCCAGTTGCTCCTTGCCTGCCAGCAACAACGTACGGCTGACATTGCTTCGTTCGAAGTTGCGCAGATAACTCACATTGCCGAAGAACACCACCGGATCGGACGGATACAGCCAGGTCACGCCCGGCTGCAATGAATAGAAGCCCGTACCCGTCGGCAACTCAAGCGGCAAACCGGTACCCGTCGCGTTCTGCACGCAACGTTGCACGCAGTCCGTTGTGACCTCGAAAGGATCGCGGCCGGTACGCGATTTGAAACGCAGCCAGGCGATGTAATACGCCTTGTCCGCGCCGCCATCGTTGAGCTGGTAGCGCGCCGTGGCTTCGACGTCGCCGATGCCATGACCACTCGCGCCAAACACGCGATCGGTCGCTGTGCCCGTAAAGATCTCACGGCTGATCGTATCCGTATGCCCGTAGACATAGGGAATGCGCACCTCCGCCTCCAGGCGGTTGGTGATGCCATAGCGCAAGGCCACCGCGCCGGTCTGCGTGGTGGTCTTCACCTGCCTGACGTCGATGAGACCGATCAGGATCGCCGGAATGACGGTATAGCCCACCAGGGCCACGCGATCCGCCGACGAATAGCCGAACTGATACGAGGGCTCGACGATCAGTTTTCCGCGCGGCGTCAGCACACCCGGCTGATCGAAGATCGGCGCCACCTCGGGCGGCCGCGTATCCTGCTGCGGCGCCTGCCCTACCGGCTTGGTATCCACATCGCTGGAACCGCCAACCGCAAGCGAATCGGCTGCGGACATCGGCAAGGCCGACACGCCTGCACCCGCCGCGCGGATATTGCCGGCACGTTGCTTGTCCAGCACATCTATGCCCACGGCGTGGCGCAACGCCCTGTAGTCAGCTTCCTGCGCGGCCAGCGCGCGCTTCATCGACTCGAGCTGCTCGACTTGCGCGGCTATCTGGCTGCGCATCGCATCCAGGCGTTCGCCTTGCTCGAGCACTTGCTTGCGGATCGTTGAGGAGACATCGCCCGATGCCGGCACTGTCGGTGTACTGGGTACCGGTGTGCCGGGTACGGGCGTACTGGGCACCAGTGCATTTGGCGTCGGGCTGGCGGATACCGGCGTCTGCTGCGCCGCGCAGATGCCGCTAAGCAGAACTAGCCCGGCACAACCTGCCGAACATGTATACCGCCATGGCTTTCGTCCGATGGTCATCTCGCATTCCTTTCGCGCCGGTCGATGGCTTGGCGCGTCAACGTCCCAGTGGATTGGCCGCTACGGATTGCAGGCTCTGCTGCAAGTTGAGCCCGCGGAACATGCTCAGGTTGTTCACCGAGATATTCATCGTGGTCACGGTGCTGATGTTTTGATTGTTGAGGGTGTTCTGTACCACCGTGGCCGCAATGGTGTGGCTGAGAGCGGACGGATCGAAGCTGTTGCCTGGACCGTTCTGCACCACCGTCGTGGCGCCCGACGCCGAAGCCAGCGCGTTGGCCTGCGCGGTAGTGATGTGAGCGATATCCGGGATATCGATCTTGGTCGAGGTGACGAGTGCGCCATTGATGTACACGGCGCGATCGATACCAAGCGACGCGACCAGCCCATTGCCGAGATCGAAACCGCCGCGCGTCTCATCCAGCCGATTGGCGTTGACCGGCGACCATTGCGCCACTTCCGAGGCATCGCCGATACCTTCTGTGGGCGCCGCCCCTCCTTCACTGAAAACAAAGTCATGAGCGTGCGCGGAACGCGCCGCCAGACCCGCCACAGCCGTCAACAGGCAGACCAGGATCACGCGCGGACGCGTCGGCGACAACAAGGCTTTCATATATCCCCCGGACCACGCTTGGGCATGGTGATGCCTTCCAGCCCACGCCGGTCGACACCGGAACTGATCGGCGCCATAGGCGCGGCACGCCAGTCGCTGGGGCTGTTGAACACCGCCAGCGAGCGCCGGTTGTGAATGACGAAAACAAGATGGTTTTTCCACAGCGCGTCGAACCGCGAACGTGGCAGCGAGCGCGTACCCAAAGCCGGATCCCCCACCAACACGCGACCGGCGCGCATACCTTTGATCACCACGAAATGGTGATAGCCGCGCTCGTCGATCAGCACGATCGCCGGAAGATTTTCCTGCTCGAGCTTTTCCAGCGGCACTTCAAATCCATCCGCCTCGAATCCGTTGGCTTGCAGGTACGTTTTGATATCGAGCAGTGAGAAGCCTTCCTTGCTGATCTTCGCGCGGTCGCCGTGGGCATACATCTGCTCGAACGCAGCCTGCTCGTTGACCGGATAGCCGTACTGATAGGTCAGCAACGTCGCCACCGCGGCAGAGCCGCAGCTGAAGTCATACTTCTGCCGAATGGTGTTCCTGAAGCGGGCTTCCTTCAGGCTGGTGAGGTGCATGGTCAAGTTCTGGCCCTGCGCGCCGGGCACCGGCACCGATGCCGCCTGCAGCGACCCTGCAAGCAGCACCGACGGAAGCACCAGCAGCGGCAGCCATCGGCTCATGGCTTGAACTGCACGTTGATGATCGTGGCGTTCTGGATCAGCACGTTGTTGCCGGTGTTCTGGATCACCATCGGCACACCCGACGCGCCGGCGAACGAACCGGCACTGATGGAATTGAACCCCGTGACTACATGGTCGGCGTCGTTGTTGCTCACGGTGCCGTTCAGTGTCATTTGCTCACTCACATCGGCGCCACCGCTCATGCCGCCCAGCACGCCGGCGTCCACGCTGCGGCCGAACCCGTCGACATAGGCCGCGCGGCCGCTGTTGGCCGCCGCGATATACCCCGCCACTGGCGAACCGGGGGTATTCGCCAAGTACGAAGTCACCGATGGACGTCCCGCCGCCATCGCCGCTCCCGACGCCAACGTAAATAGACATCCCATTCCAACAAACCAGGCAGGCCTGTTGATCTGCATGACACCGTCTCCCGTTGTGCCTGCAGCCGCCCTGCTCCGACGCCTGCGCGCTTCCCGCGACAAGACTTCCGAACCGGCCGGACACAAGCTGTCGTGGAGCGCGCAAGGCGCCCCACGACATGGGTTTGCCTATCAATGACCGACGTTCAGATTGGCCTGGACATTCACGCTCTGCTGAATCAGCGAGCTTGCGCCGCTGTTCTGCGCGAGCACTGATACGCCAGCCGCCGCCGCGGCCGCACTGGTCATGTTGTTGGACATGTCGAAAGTGCCTGCGCTGACGCTGTTGCTGCCGCCCGCGCCGCCACTGCCACCCATGCCACCCGTGCCAGCACCACCGGCAGCCGAGCCACCCGCGCCGCCCGCTGCACCGCTGCCGGCAACCGCGTCAGCCGCACCACTCGTACCGCCCGTTGCAGAGGCAGCGCCACTGGTCGAGGTGGAGGTGCCACCCGTCGCAGCGCCACCAGCCCAACTGCCATTGCCGCCTGTCGCGGTGCTGGTATTGGTGCCGGCACCACGTGCACGCGCATGAGCATTCGAGTAGTTATCGCCATCGGCGCTGCCGCCCCAGGCGCCCGCACCTGCCAGTGCATCACCACTGGAAGCGCCGCTACCGCCGGCACGACCGCTGCGCGCATGCGCGTTGCCGCCATTGCCGCCCGATCCACCGGCGCCGCCATTGCCGTCGCCGCCGTAGCCCTCGCCACCCGAACCACCACGTCCACCATTGGCATTGCCGTAATTGGTAGCGTAGTTGCCGATGTTGTAGACGTTGTTGTCCGTTACGGCGCCTTCGAGGCGGCTTACCGCTACAGCCTTGCTGGTGTCGAACGAACTGGTGATTGCCGAAGAAGCGGTGCCGCCGTTATTGGCTGCTGCACTACCTTGTCCGTTGGCATAAGAATCGGAGGTCGCCGTGGAGTGCTTCTGCGCACTGGGTCCAGCTCCGCCGGTCTGAGTGGTGTCAGCCAAGGCCGGTAGCGTGAATCCCAGACCAAGGCAGATCGCTGTTACAAGAAGAGTCTTGCGCATATGCATTCTCCATCTGACGCGTTTGCCCCCTGCTTGCCTGCGTTTGCGGCACAGGTACGTCGCAACATGCATGCCACGTTGAGCATTCGCTGGAGAAAGAACAGATCATCAGAAAAAACAGTGGCTTGAAAAACGATCTCAAATCACGACCTGACCATCGAGTCAGATTTCGGGTCGCGATCTGTATCTCCACTGTTACACCCGGTATCGCAATACCCGAGAGCGCTCAGGCGCGACAGAAAAACACTGCTTGCTTTCCAATGAGTTGTGATGAATCGATGCCACTTTTGCACCATGCAGAAGATGTAACAGCGCCGATACACCTGTGCCGATGAAAGGCTAACGATGCATGCACGTCACCCCCACAGAACGACTACAACAAAAAAGGGAGCCTCGCGGCTCCCTCTTTTTTCATTGGCATCGAACGACACGTCAGCGCTTTTCGATCGGCACGTAGACCTGATCTTCAGGGCCGGTGTAGTTCGCGCTCGGGCGGATGATCTTGCCGTCCTCGCGCTGCTCGATCACGTGCGCGCTCCAGCCGGAGGTGCGGGCAATCACGAACAGCGGCGTGAACATCGCCGTCGGCACACCCATCATGTGATACGCGCTGGCCGAGAACCAGTCGAGGTTGGGGAACATTTTCTTGAGTTCCCACATCAGCTTCTCGATGCGCTCGGAGACGTCGAACAGCGTCGGGTTGCCGCCCTCCGTGCACAGCTTGCGCGAGACTTCCTTGATGATCTCGTTGCGCGGATCGGACACGGTGTACACCGGATGGCCGAAGCCGATGATGATCTCCTTGCGCTCGACGCGGGCGCGGATGTCCGCTTCCGCATCGGCCGGGTTGCGATAGCGCGCGATGATTTCCATCGCCACTTCGTTCGCACCGCCATGCTTGGGACCACGCAGCGCACCGATGGCGCCGGTGATCGCCGAATACATGTCCGAACCGGTGCCGGCAATCACGCGCGCCGTGAAGGTCGACGCGTTGAACTCGTGCTCGGCGTACAGCACCAGCGACTTGTCCAGTGCATGCGCATGCAGTTCGCTCGGCTTCTTGCCGTGCAGAAGATGCAGGAAATGCGCGGCGATGGAGTCGTCTTCCGTCTCCGTCTCGATGCGCTTGCCGTTGTGGCTGAAGTGGTACCAGTACAGCAGCATGGAACCGAAGCTCGCCATCAGGCGGTCGGCGATGTCGCGCGCACCGGTGACGTTGTGGTCGTCCTTCTCCGGCAGCACCGTGCCGAGCACCGAGCAACCCGTGCGCATCACATCCATCGGATGCGTGGCAGCCGGCAGCAGCTCCAGCGCGCTCTTCACCGGCGCCGGCAAGCCACGCAGGCGCTTCAACTTGGCGCGGTAGGCATTCAGCTCGGCCCAGTTCGGCAGCACGCCGTGCACCAGCAGGTAGGCCACTTCTTCGAAGCAGCCCTTGGCCGCCAGATCATGGATGTCATAACCGCGGTAATGCAGATCGTTGCCGCTGCGGCCAACGGTGCACAGCGCGGTGTTGCCCGCGGCCACGCCGGACAGGGCGACGGATTTCTTGGCCTTGGGAAGGACTTGCTCGCTCATCGGATACTTCTCCTCAATGCATGCAGCTTGCCGACCGCGTCGAACATCTCGCGGCATGGCGTGAATCGGGCTCAATCAGGGCTTGCTGTCGGCAAACAGCGCGTCGAGCTTATCTTCGTAGGCGTGGTAGCCAAGGAAGTCGTACAGCTGTTCGCGCGTTTGCAGCGTGTCGATGATGTTCTTCTGGGTGCCTTCGCGACGCACCGTCTCATAGAAATTCAGCGCCGCCTTGTTCATCGCGCGGTAGGCGCCGCAGCAATACAGGGCAATATCGACGTTGGCGTCGCGCAGCTCGTCCGTGGTGAAGAACGGCGTCGAGCCAAACTCGGTGAGATTCGCCAGGATCGGCACCTTCACCGATGCCTTGAACCGACGGTAGTCGTCCAGCGTCTTCATCGCTTCCGGGAAAATCATGTCGGCGCCCGCCTCGACATAGGCGCAGGCGCGGTCGATGGCCGCATCGATGCCTTCCACGGCGGCGGCATCGGTACGCGCCATAATCACGAAACCAGGGTCGGTGCGGGCATCGACGGCTGCCTTGACGCGGTCGACCATCTCTTCCTTCGGCACCACTTCCTTGCCGGGACGGTGGCCGCAACGCTTCTGGCCGACCTGATCCTCCATGTGCACCGCGGCAACACCGACATTGATGAACGAGCGGATCGTGCGCGCGATGTTGAAGGCGCCACCCCAACCCGTGTCGATATCGACCAGCAATGGCATCTGGGTAGCATCCACGATGCGGCGGGCATCGGTGAGTACGTCTTCCATGGTGGAAATGCCGAGGTCGGGCATGCCCAGCGAGTTGGCGGCCACGCCACCGCCGGAGAGGTATAGCGCCTTGTAGCCCACGCGCTTGGCCATCAGGCCGGCGTAGGCGGTAACGGCGCCCATGACTTGCAGGGGTTGTTCGGCGGCGACTGCGGCGCGGAAACGCGCGCCGGGGGATGCAATCTGGGTCATGGAACCTCCGCGTAAAGCGGCGATTTTAGCGCGCCCGGGGCCACAATCCCGTGCTGCGGGGCAGCAAACGTAAATTCTTGCGTGACCCGGACAAGCCCTCTCCCGTACATTCGGTGGATGAGTACACCCACCCGTCTCGCCACACGCATTCTCTGGGGCCTGCTGATCGGCGTGATCGCCGCGGTGGTCACGCTCGGCATCGGCCAGTTCCATCCCGCCACGCTGAAAACCATGCAGGCCATCTCGACCGCGGTGTTCGATCCGCTGGGCCAGATCTTCCTTCGCATGCTGTTCTTCGTGGTGATCCCGCTGGTATTCGCTTCGCTCGCTTCCGGCGTGGTGCAACTGGGGCGACTCGACAAACTTGGCCCGCTGGCCGGACGTACGTTTGCGCTGTTCTTCGCCAACATGGCGATCGCCGTGTTCATCGGCCTGGTGATGATGAATCTGCTGCAGCCAGGCCATCACCTCGATCCTGCATCTAAAGACCTGCTGATGCAGGAATACGGCGGCAGCGCCCGCGCCGCCGTGGAGCGCCAGCACGAACAACCCGGCATGAGCTTCGCCACGCTGGTGGAGATGTTCATGCCGCGCAACCTGTTCGGAGCCTTCGTCGGCAACGACCCCGGCAAGCTGGGCGAGGTGCTGCCGCTGATTCTGTTCGCCATCCTGGTCGGCGCGGCCGGCACCCAGCTCAGCGAAGACAAGCGCCAGAAGCTGCAGGCCGGACTGGATCTGATCAGTGAAGTGATGACCGGCATTGTCGGCTTCGCGCTGAAGCTCGCGCCTTATGCGGTGCCGGCGATGATCTACAGCGTGATCGTCAAAGTCGGCGTGGACATCCTGCTGACCCTGGCGGTGTTTGTCGTCGGTTGCGCCACGGCGCTGGCCCTGCACCTGTTTGGCACCATGTCGCTGTGGCTGAAGCTGTTGGCGGGACGCTCGCCGCTGGCTTACTTCAAACAGATCCGGCCCTTGCTGATCACCGCCTTCTCCACCAGCTCCAGCAGTGCCTCCCTGCCCGCCTCGCTCGCGGTCGCCAAGGACGATTTGAAACTGGCTCCAAGCACTGCGGGTTTCGTGCTGCCACTGGGCGCCACCATGAACATGAGCGGCACCGCGCTGTTCGAAGGCTGTGTGGTGCTGTTCGTGGCGCAGGCCTTTGGCGTGGACCTCGCACTGGGCCAGCAATGCGTGCTGATGTTCCTCTCGGTGCTGAGCGCGGTGGCCGTGGCCGGCATCCCCGGCGGCTCAATGCCCTTGATCGCCGGCCTACTGGCGACTTTCGGCGTGCCGCCGGAAGGCATCGGCATCGTGCTGGGCGTGGACCGCATCCTGGACATGCTGCGCACCACAGTGAACGTAGGCAGCGACATCGTCACCGCCACCGTGGTCGATGCCCGCGTGAAAGCCGCCGGAGCCTCGCCGGGCTGAACGGCTTACGCATTCCTGTCACGCCCGCGGCGGCATGCTAGGCCGTTGCATGGCGCGGGCTGCCGATCGATAGCCTCAGCCAATCGAGGTCATGCCAACTATCAATTAGATTAATCGTGTCAAGCACGATATCTTTTCGTTTCCAACAACCAACCACACGGGAAAACAACGATGTCGTTGATCAATACCGCAGTTAAGCCGTTCAAGGCCCAGGCTTACAAGAATGGCCAGTTCATCGAAGTCACGGACGCCTCGCTGAAGGGCAAGTGGTCCGTGGTGGTGTTCTACCCCGCCGACTTCACCTTCGTCTGCCCGACGGAGCTGGAAGACCTGGCCGACCATTACGCCGAATTCCAGAAGCTGGGCGTTGAGATCTACTCGGTCTCGACCGACACGCATTTCTCCCACAAGGCATGGCACGACACCTCCGACGCGATCGGCAAGGTCAAGTACACCATGCTCGCCGACCCGACCGGCACCATCACCCGCAACTTCGACGTGATGATCGAAGAAGAGGGCCTGGCGCTGCGCGGCACCTTCGTGATCAACCCGGAAGGCCAGATCAAGCTGTGCGAGATCCACGACAACGGCATCGGCCGTGACGCGTCGGAACTGCTGCGCAAGGTCAAGGCCGCCCAGTACGTCGCCTCCCACCCGGGTGAAGTGTGCCCGGCCAAGTGGAAGGAAGGCGAGAAGACCCTGAAGCCGTCGCTCGACCTGGTTGGCAAGATCTAAACCACTGCTTTCCCGTGACTTGCGGCTCGCCCTTTCGAGCCGCCCCGGACCCGGCGTTCTGCCGGGTCCGCTCTAAAGAATCCTCGGCGTTCGCGACGCCCGGCAACGCCGGGTGCTCGTGGCGCTCACCCCGAATAAACCGAAGGAGCCACTGATGTTGGACGCCGATCTGAAGACCCCATTGAAGGCCTACCTCGAAAAGGTCACTCACCCGATCGAGCTCGTGGCCTCCCTCGACGACAGCGCCAAGTCGCAGGAGCTCCTCGAGCTGCTGCAGGACATCGCATCGCTGTCCGACCAAGTCAGCCTTGACCGCAACGGCAACGACGCGCGTAAGCCGTCCTTCGCGATCAACCGCGTCGGCACGGATGTCGGCGTGCGCTTCGCCGGCATTCCGCTCGGCCACGAATTCACCTCGCTGGTGCTGGCCCTGTTGCAGGTGGGCGGCCATCCATCCAAGGCCGCGCAGGAAGTGATCGAGCAGGTGCGCAATCTCGAAGGCGAGTACCGTTTCGAGACCTTCATGTCGCTCTCCTGCCACAGCTGCCCGGACACGGTGCAAGCGCTGAACTTGATGAGCGTGATCAATCCCAACATCAAGCATGTGGCGATCGATGGCGCGCTGTTCCAGGACGAAGTGAACGAGCGCCAGGTGATGTCGGTACCCACCGTATTCCTCAACGGCGAACCGTTCGACCAGGGCCGCATGACCATCGAGCAGATCGCTGCGCGCCTGGATACTGGTGCTGCGCAGCGTGCCGCCGAACAGATCAAGACCAAGGCCCCGTTCGACGTGCTCGTCGTGGGCGGCGGCCCGGCCGGCGCCGCAGCGGCGATCTATGCCGCGCGCAAGGGCATCCGCACCGGCGTAGCCGCGGAGCGCTTCGGCGGCCAGGTGCTGGACACCATGGCCATCGAGAACTTCATCTCCGTGCCCTACACCGAAGGTCCGAAGCTGGCGGCGTCGCTGGAGCAGCATGTCCACGAATACGATGTGGATGTGATGAACCTGCAGCGCGCCGAACAACTGATTCCGCCCACCGACCCGAACGGCCTGATCGAAGTGAAGCTCGCCAACGGCGCCTCGCTGAAGTCGAAGACGGTCATCCTTTCCACCGGCGCGCGCTGGCGCAACATGAACGTGCCGGGCGAACAGGAGTTCCGCAACAAGGGCGTCACCTATTGCCCGCATTGCGATGGCCCGCTGTTCAAAGGCAAGCGCGTGGCGGTGATCGGCGGCGGCAACTCGGGTGTGGAAGCCGCGATCGATCTGGCCGGCATCGTGGGCCATGTCACGCTGCTTGAGTTCGACAGCAAGCTGCGCGCCGATGAAGTGCTGCAGCGCAAGCTGCGCAGCCTTCCGAACGTCAAAGTGATCGTCAGCGCACAGACCACCGAAGTGGTCGGCGACGATAAGGTCACCGGCCTGACCTACACCGACCGCACCAGCGGCGAAAGCCATCGCGTGGACCTGGAAGGCATCTTCGTGCAGATCGGCCTGCTGCCGAACACCGAATGGCTGAAGGGCACGCTCAAGCTGTCACCGCGTGGCGAGATTGAAGTGGATGCGCGTGGCGAAACTTCGATCCCGGGTGTGTTCGCGGCTGGCGATGTCACCACCGTGCCGTTCAAGCAGATCGTGATTGCGATGGGTGAAGGTGCGAAGGCGTCGCTTAGCGCCTTCGATCATCTGATCCGTATGCCGGTGGCGGCGACGGAAGAAGCCGTCGCGGCGTAATCCGCTATCCGGTCGCGGGGGGGGGGGGGGGGGGAGGGGGGGGGGGGGGCCCGGGGGGGGCGGGGCCCGCCCCAAACCCAGGGACCGGGCCNCTATCCGGTCGCGCACAGGGTGCGCTCCTACGGTGTAGGAGCGCACCCTGTGCGCGACCGACACCTCAACTCCCCTGATCCGGCCCGCGCTCAAGCGCCTTGCGAATTTCATCCAGCGCCCCAGGATCATCCAGCGTCGAAAGATCCCCAGGATCGCGATGCTCAGCCAGCGCCTGCAGCGAACGCCTCAACAATTTTCCCGAGCGCGTCTTGGGCAAAGCATTCACCACATAAACACGTGACGGCTTCGCCACGCCACCGAGTTGCTCAACGACACGCTGCTGCATCGCTTGCGCCACACCGCTCGCACCTGCGACATCGGCGTCCTGCTTCAGCGTCGCAAACACCACAGGCACCTGCCCTTTCAACGCGTCATGCACGCCGATCACCGCCGCTTCGGCCACGGCGGGATGGGTCGCCACCGATTCCTCGATCTCGCGCGTACCCAAGCGGTGTCCCGCCACGTTGATCACATCATCGGTGCGGCCAAGAATCGTGGTGTAGCCGTTCTCATCGCGAATCGCCCAGTCAAGCGAGCTATAGAGAAGCTCCTTGAAGTGACTGAAGTAGCTGCTCAGATAGCGCTCATCATCGCCCCACACTGTGGTGAGGCAACCCGGCGGCAGCGGCGGCTCGAACACCAGCACACCTTTTTCGCCCGGCTCGGCCTCGAGTCCGGTGGCTTCGTTGATCACCTTCATCTTGTAGCCGGGCGCAGGCAACCCGGGCGAGCCGAACTTCACCGGCTTCAACTCCAGCCCTGGCATCAATGTGATCGCCGGCCAGCCGGTTTCGGTCTGCCAGTAGTTGTCGATCACCGGCACGCCCAGACCATCGGTGATCCAGTGCGCGGTCGGCTCGTCCAACGGCTCGCCGGCCAGGAACAACCACTTCAATTTTGACAGGTCGTACTTCTTCAACCACGCCACATCCTGCTTCTTCAATACGCGGATGCCGGTAGGCGAAGAGAACATCGTGCGCACCCCGTACCGCTCGCATAGCTGCCACCAGATGCCGGCATCGGGCCGTGTCGGCAACCCTTCGTAAAGCAGCGAAGTTGCACCGCCGATCAGCGGACCGTATACGTTGTACGAATGCCCCACCGCCCAGCCCACGTCGGAGGTGGAAAACATCACCTGCCCCGGCGCAATGTCGAACACATAACGGATCGACATCGCCATCGCCACCGCATAGCCGCCCACATCGCGTTGAATACCCTTGGGCTTGCCGGTGGTGCCGGAGGTATAGAGCAGATAGCTCGGCTCATTGGATTCCAGCCAGGTGACTGGTACCTCCGCATGCTCATGCTCCCGTCGCAGCACCGCGTAATCCAGATCGCGACCGGCGACACGCGTCATTTGCGGATCCAGTCCGCGATCGACGATCAGCACCCGCGTCGGCGCGTACGCCGCTTCGGCCAGCGCCGCGTCCACCAGCGGCTTGTAGGGAATGACCTTGCCGCCACGCATGCCTGCGTCGGCGGCGATCAATAATGTCGGTTGCGCATCATCGATGCGCAACGCGAGGTTGTGCGCGGCAAAACCGCCGAACACGACGGAGTGGATCGCACCGACGCGCGCGCAGGCCAGCATCGCAAACACGGCCTCGCCAATATTCGGCAGATAGATCACCACGCGATCGCCCTTGCCTACACCGAGCGACGCCAGCACGGCGGCAAACACATTCACTTCGCGATGCAAGGCGCGATACGTCAGCTCACGCGCGATGCCTGTTTCCGTGGAAATCGCCACCAGCGCCAGTTGCTCGCCACGCTCGGGCAGGTGCCGGTCCAGCGCGTTGTAGCAAAGGTTGGTGGTGCCACCGACAAACCAGCGGCGGAAAGGCGGTCGCAACTGATCGAGTATCTGCTGTGGCGGCGTGTGCCAATGAATCAACTGCGCCTGCTCGGCCCAGAACGCCTCCGGCTCGTCGATCGAGCGGCGGTAGAAATCCTCGTAACGCATGGCTGCACTCGCGCCGGACCTGATGACTGGCAAGACTGGACCAAGCACCGGCGGGCCTTGCACTAGACCTTGGTCGTACCGGCGCAAGCCAGATAACCAACGCGCCAACGCCAAAAAAGCAGCCGATTAAGAAACTTGCATGCATCAAAAATGCCAGCTTTTGCATTTTCACAAAACCACCACCAAGGCATTTTCGCAATTAGGAATGGCATCACAACGAAAGCGATATAAAGCACCGTAAATATCAAAAAAACACCTACTCCGATACGCGGACTTCACATTTAATCACTAACTATCACCTCACCCAGCAAAGCGCGCCGGATGCCCTTTCCCGGCAGGGTAGCCGGCGCGCATCGCCACTGGGACAGGGGGGTGGCTGCATTTCTCCGAGCACCCTTATTTCTCCTAGCCCGATTTATCGGGCCAGGAGATTTACGTGTTCACGGCAGCCGCACTTGGACCACTCGGAAGCATTTTCCAGGAGAGAAATAGCCATGAGTAAGCGTCGTTTATATACCGCTCTAAAACAGACCCTACTCGTCACCTGCATGCTCGCTGCCGGCATCTCGCTTACTGCGTGCTCAGGTCACAGTTCCTACAGATCTTCCGCGGGTGGCAGCGTAGTCAGCCCAGGCGGCGCCGGCTCAGGAGACGGCGGTAGTGGAAGTGGAAGCGGCAGTGGTAGTGGAGGTGGATCCTCCGGCGATGGCAGCGGTACCGGCGGTAGTGGTTCCGGTTCGGGTAGCGGCACGGGATCCGGTGGCGGTACAGGGGGAACAGGCGGTGGCACGGGCGGCACGGGTGGCGGCACCGGTGGAACCGGCGGTGGCACTGGCGGCACTGGCGGCGGCAACACCGGCGGCGGGACCGGAAGCACCACACCACCTAGCGGCGTCGTTGGCGCCGTGGCGACCGGTACCGGCGGCATCGTCACCAGCGTCGGCAATACCGTGGTCGGTATCGGCCAGCAAATTCCCAACACGACCCTTCTGGGCAATACGCCCGTCACCCAGGGACTGTCCGGCGTCGTCACCAATACCGGAGATGCTGTCGTCGACCTGGGCAACGGCCTGAGCAGCGGCCTGGGCCAGATCGGCAATACCAGCGATCCGCTCGGCACCACAGTGCGAAGCACCGGTAACGTTGTGGTCGATACCGGGCACGCCGTCACCAGCCTCGGCCAGACCGTAACCGCTGTGGGTGCCTTCCAGGGGTCGCCCATTACCCCGATCACTTCGCTGCTGGGCAGCACGGTATCCACCGTGGGCACCGACGTGAGCGGTCTCGGCTCCAATCTCTACACTCAACTTGGCACCGGCGCGCCCAAGCAGCTGACGCAGACGCTCAGCAATGTGGTGACGCCTATCGCCCTGCTGGGCCAGAGCAGTGGCACCGGTACCGGTCCGAACAACTTGATCGCCGACATATCGCGCGCGGCTGGCGCAGCCGGCACCGGCTTGAGCAATGGTGTCGGCGGGCTCGGCGCATCGCTCACCGGCAGCTCACTGCCAGGCGGGCTGAACAGCCCACTGGGTTCCACCGTGCAGTCGCTCGGTGGTGCACTCGGCACGGTCAGCGCAGGTGTCACCAATGGCCTCGGCCAGACGGGAGCGATCAGCAACCCGGTCGGCGTGACGTTGGCCGGCGTAGGCGGCGGTGTCACCGGTACCGGTCAGACGGTCGCCGGCCTGGGCAACGTGGTGGGCAGCCTTGGTGGCGGCCAGCTATCGCCACTCAGCCCGGTAACCAACACCCTGGCCGCCGCAGTCGGCGCAACCGGAGCCACTGTCGGCAATGTGGGCACCGCGGTGACCAATACCGTCAACGGCCCACTGCAACCGGTTACGCAAGCGCTTAGCAATGTGGTGAACGGCGTCGCCAGCGCCACCACCACGCCGATCGGCAGCGGTACCGGTACCGGCGGTCTCAATGGCGTGACCAATCTGGTCAGCAACGTCGTCGCACCGATCACCACCGCAGCCTCGGGCGGCACCAGTACTTCAGGCACCGCAACGGTGAATGGATTGCTCGGCTCGCTCACCAGCACTGTCGGCGTTACCACCAACACAAGCACATCCGGCAATACATCGACCAACAGCGGAGGCCTGTTGGGCAGCTTGCTGCACAAGTGAGCAAGACGAAGAGGCGGCCATCCGGCCGCCTCTTCGCATGATGAGGTGCCAGTCCGTTCCAGCGACCCGTATCGGCGCGACCGAGGCGCCGCGCGGTCGTACGGCAGGAACGCGCCAAGGCACCCACTGCTTGAGCCGATGCCGCGCAAAAGGAGCGTCAAAGCATGAGGAAATGGGTGGTAGCCGTCACAACCGCCGTGTCATCAACCGTGGGCCTGGCACAGACACGCCCTCCGGTCACCAATCCCTTACAGACCCTGCCGCGCGTGGAGACACCCGCTCCACAGCCCAGCGTCACGCTCAACGTGGAGAAGCAGCGCAACGATCAGCTGGCGGCACTGATGGCCATCCCGCTCACGCCATCGCGTATCGATATCGGCGGCGTGCATTCCATCCCCTTCGAGCAAGTCTCCGCCTTATTCAGGCCACTCACCGGCAAGACCGTACGCATCGCCGATCTGGTCGCCGCCGCCGATGCATGCAGCAAGCTTTACCAGGATCGCGGCTATGTGCTGTCGTTCTGCTTCGTGCCGGCGCAATCGTTCCAGGACGGCGTGGTCACGGTGAGTGTGGTCGAGGGCTATGTCGCCGAAGTGGAGGTCCACGGCGCACCGGGCAACATGGAGCGGAAGATCCGTGCCATCGCCAGCCACATCACGGCGGATCGCCCACTCCGGCGCAGCACCTTCGAGCGCTACATCCAGATCCTTGGCATGCTGCCCGGTGCCAAAATCAAGGCTGACGTACCAGCCCCCACGACCACTGACGGCGCTACCCGCCTGAAGCTCGATGTGGCACGCACGCGCTACAACGCGAGCACCGGCATAGACGTCAACCATCCTGGCGTGCAGGGTCTGATTACCGGCACGACCAATGGCCTGACACCGCTCGCCGAACAACTCAATGCCTCGGTGCTCTACCCTCCGGGCCGCGGCGAACAGCACTACTACACCGCCGGCTACGCGCAGATGGTGGGATCGGCCGGCCTGATGGGACGGCTCAACGCCTCGCACTATTACGGCAACCCGGATATCGACCAGCAGTTGCCTTCGTACCTTCGACATCGATTGACGCAGGACCGTCTCGAACTGAGCTTCAGTTATCCGCTATTGCTCAGCTCTCAGCGCAGCCTGCTGGCCAGCGCCGGTATCTATGGCTCCAACCAGAATGACAAGTACCTCAATCGCATCAATGGCGCGCAATTGGCGCTGAAAACCGACATACGCGTGCTGCACGCCGAAATGGATTTCACCGATGCCACTACAAAGCGCACGCGAAAGGTCGGTTTCGGCATCTCCCAGGGCCTCGACATCCTGGGCGCGGGCAGCCGCTCCCTGACCAATATTCCAGGCGCCCTGGTGGCCAATCCCACCGACGTGAGCTTCACCCGCTACAACCTGAGCGCGATGCAGAGCGACACCTGGGGCAAGCACTACGTGACCGTCGCCAGCGTCGTCGGCCAGTACAGCCACTATCGACTGCCTTCCACCGAACAGATCAGCTTCGGCGGGCCGCGCTTCGGCCTCGGCTATGACCCTGGTGCCGTGTCAGGCGACAGCGGCTGGGGCGCCTCGCTCGAACTCAATCGTTCGTTCACGGCGACGGCCCGCTGGGTCAAGACCCTTACGCCGTACATCACCGGACAGATGGCCCATGTGTATCTCAACGGCAGCCGCCCCCTGACGGATACGTTGCAGACAGCCGCACTCGGGCTTCGCCTCACCGATGGCAAGCACTACACCGTCGACATCTCTGCCGCCCAGCCGGTAGGTGATCGGCCGCCGAACGATCGCTCGCGCAAGACGCGTTACGACCTCACGTTCTCGTACCAGCTATTCCAATAACCGGCGCCAGCCATAACGCGAAAGGCGGCCCATTGGCCGCCTTTCTGTTGAGCAAGTGCCGCGGCAGCGCCAAGGCCGTTGCCAGCCTCCGCCCCGGCCAACTAACCGGTATGTGTTATTTGCCCCCCGCCGCCCGGCTGACAAGCTCCCGGACCATATCGATCCGGGAACTGCCATGCGCTCCATCTACCGCCACTTTTATTTCTGGGTGCTGGTCGCCATCGTCACCGGCGGGTTGATCGGCCACTACGCTCCGAACACGGGTGTGGCGCTCAAACCGCTGGGTGATGGCTTTATCGCGCTGGTGAAGATGCTGATCGGGCCGATCATCTTTCTCACCGTGGTACTCGGTATCGCCGGCGTCTCGGACGTGAAGAAGGTCGGCCGCGTCGGCGCCAAGGCGATCCTCTATTTCGAGGTGGTATCGAGCGTAGCGCTGGTGATCGGCCTGGTGGTGATCAATACGCTCAAGCCCGGCGTCGGCTTCCATGCCACGCGCGAATCGCTCGATGCCGCCGCAGTGGCCAAGTACGTCAATGCCGCGCACGAGAAAGGCACCGTGCAGTTCCTGCTCGGCCTGATCCCCGAAACCTTCAGCGACGCCTTCAGCCACGACGGCAATCTACTGCAGGTGTTGCTGCTGGCGCTGCTGTTCGGCTTCGCCATGATCCACGTCGGCGAGCGCGCCAAGCCCGTGATGACCCTGCTGGAATCCTTGTCCAAGGTGTTCTTCCGCATCATGTCCATGATCATGCGTCTGGCGCCGCTGGGCGCGATGGGCGCGATGGCCTTCACCATCGGCACCTACGGCTTGCGCAGCCTGGGACCGCAGCTGAAGTTGATGGGCAGCTTCTACCTGGCCTGCGTGCTGTTCGTGATGGTGGTGCTGGGCGCGATCGCGCGCGCCACCGGCTTCAGCATCTTCAAGTTTCTGCGCTATATCCGCGACGAGCTGCTGCTGGTGCTAAGCACCTCGTCGTCCGAATCGGCGCTGGTGCCGCTGATGCAGAAACTCGAACGCCTGGGCTGCTCCAAATCCGTAGTGCGCCTGGTGGTGCCCAGCGGCTACTCGTTCAACCTGGACGGCACCAACATCTACCTGACCATGGCCGCGATCTTCGTGGCGCAGGCGCTCGACGTGGAGCTCACGCTGACGCAGGAGCTGACCCTGCTGGCCGTGGCCATGCTCACCTCCAAGGGCGCCTCCGGCGTCACCGGCGCTGGCTTCATCACGCTTGCCGCCACGCTCGCCGTGGTGCCTTCGGTGCCAGTGGCTGGCCTGTCGCTGATCATCGGCATCGACCGCTTCATGAGCGAAGCGCGCGCGATCACCAACCTCATCGGCAACGGCGTGGCCACCGTGGTGATCTCACGCTGGGAGAAGGAGCTCGACCACGCCAGTCTGCAATCCGCACTCAACGGGCAACCGTTGTCGCCCACCGACGAACCGTCCCTGATCGCCGACGCCAGCTGAGCGCCGGCCTCCCTCTCATACCGAGGCTGCTTGCTATGAAACCCATTTGCGCCATCGCGTTGTGCACGCTGGGCATGAGTCTGACCGTCGGCGCGCAAGCCGCCGATATCAACAACTGGCCGATCAAATACACCACGTCTGACGGCACGGAATGGAGTCTCTACGGCAACTACCAGTACGACATCACCGACGTACGCCACAGCAACGCTATCGAGGATTCGAGCACCAACCGGCGCAAGGAACTCGGCTTCACCGCGCGCAAGAAGGACGCGTGGGATGCGCTGGTCTACTTCGATTTCCAGTCCAAGCTGTGGCTGGATGTGTTCTGGCGCGTCGACAGCAAGTGGCTGTTCGGCGAGGACTACGGCAAATTCCGCTTCGGCTACAGCAAGCTGCCAGTGGGCTTCGAAGGCGTCACTTCGGCACGCGCGGACAGTTTCGCGGAGCTGGCATTGCCCTTGGGTGCGTTCTATGAAACACGCCGCACCGGCATCGACTGGGCATTCGAGCGGCCGCACTATCTGGTCAACGTGGGCTACTACTTCGGGCAGGACCTGCAGGGCGACAACGATGGCCAGACCGTTGCCGCACGCGCCGCCTGGACGCCGTTCAAGAGCGAGGGAGACGTACTGCACCTGGGCGCCTCCGCTTCGTTTGAGCATCCGCAAAGCACTACCGACGGCAAGGATGTGTACCACGCACCCGCCGCTCGCTGGCGTGCGCGACCCGAAGACGGACTGACGAACGTGCGACTGGTCGACACAGGCTCGCTGAGCCATGTGGACAGCAACCGCCGCCTCGGCCTCGAAGGCCTGTGGATCCGCGGCCCGCTCTCCGTACAGGGCGAATACCTGCAAGCGCACACCACACGCAGCGAAGGCCTGCCCAGCTACACCGCCGACGGCTACTACGTGTTCGGCAGCTACGTGCTGACTGGGGAATCGCGCCCGTATACCGCCGGCAACGTCAACAACCTCAAGCCGCGCAACCCCTGGGGTGCGGTGGAACTGCTGGTGCGCTACAGCTCGCTCGATCTGGATCATGGCACCGTGCATGGTGGCCGCGAGCGTGACCTGACCTTCGGCGCCAACTGGTATCTCACCCAGCACTTCAAGTTCCAGGCGAACTACGTGCAGGTGCACGCCACCCGTCTCGGCAAGCGACAGGATCCGGACATCATGGAACTGCGCGCACAGGTCTATTTCTGAGCGGCACCGGGATGGGAGCAGAGCTTATGAGCAGCATCACCACAGACACCGTCACGCGCGCTCCGGCGATGACGGCCGGCAAGCGCCTGCGCTCGATTTTCAGCGGTTCGGTCGGCAACCTGGTCGAGTGGTACGACTGGTACGTGTACTCGGCGTTCTCGCTGTACTTCGCCCATGTATTCTTTCCCGAGAGCGACCAGACCACGCAGTTACTCAACACCTCGGCGATCTTCGCCGTCGGTTTCCTGATGCGCCCGCTCGGTGGCTGGCTGCTCGGCACCTTCGCCGATCGCCGCGGACGCAAGGCGGCATTGCTGCTGTCGGTATTCATGATGAGCCTGGGTTCGCTGATCATCGGCCTCACACCGAGCTATCAGCACATCGGCATGGCCGCACCGATTCTGCTGATCGTCGCGCGTCTGTTGCAGGGTCTGTCGATCGGCGGCGAGTACGGCACCTCGGCCACGTATCTGAGCGAGATGGCGCCGCGCGAAAGCCGCGGCTTCTGGTCGAGCATCCAGTACGTGACGCTGGTGGCCGGCCAGCTCATCGCGCTGGCCTTGCTGATGGTGCTGCAACAGTTCGTGCTCACGCCCGAACAATTGCATAGCTGGGGCTGGCGCATTCCGTTCCTGATCGGCGCATTGCTGGCTGTGATCGCCGTGATCATCCGCCGCAATATGGACGAGACCGCTTCGTTCAAGAAAGCCAAGCCTCTGGAGAGCCCCCTGCGCACCTTGCTGCGGCATCCGCGCCAGGTGCTCACCGTGATCGGCCTGACCATGGGCGGCACGCTGGCCTTCTACACCTACACCACGTACATGCAGAAATACCTGGTGAACTCGGTGGGCATGAGCAAGGACGACGCCACCTCGATTTCCACCGCGGCGCTATTCGTCTATGCCTTGTTGCAGCCGGTGTTCGGCGCGCTGTCGGATCGCATTGGCCGCCGTCCGCTACTGATCGGCTTTGGTGTGCTCGGTTCGCTGCTCACCTATCCGATCCTGTCCACCCTGAAAGAGGCACACGACTGGTGGCAGGCGTTCGGCCTGATCATGGTGGCGCTGGTGATCGTGAGCGGCTACACCTCGATCAACGCCGTAGTGAAAGCCGAACTGTTTCCCACCGAGATCCGCGCGATCGGTGTCGGCCTGCCCTATGCGCTCGCTCTGTCAGTGTTCGGGGGCACCGCCGAGTACGTGGCACTGTGGTTCAAGAAAATCGGCCACGAGGATTACTTCTACTGGTACGTGACGGCCTGCATCGCCTGCTCCCTGCTGGTATACATAGGCATGCGCGATACCCGGCGGCATTCGCGCATCGTCGAGGATTGAAGTGCGCCACGGGCGTACTGCGGGAAAGGAAGCCGATCCGCCCAAGCTGACGCAGGCACCCTTTCCGATTTCCATGGCTATCACGCTCCGCCAGGGCAAGACCGTCGCCATCGCCGTGGCACTTACCGCCGCCATGGCGCTGTCCGCATGGCTGGCCTACCGCATCGCCCTGCGCTACACGCTGAGCAATCTGGCGAGCGAAAACAGCCAGCAATTGCAACTACATTCGCTGGCTCTGCAACGACTGATCGACCGCTACCGCGTGTTGCCCGGCACGCTCGCGCTCGATCCTGAACTGCGCGACGCGCTGATTCATCCGCCGAACGCCACCGGGGTGCAATACCTCAACCTGAAGCTCGAGCACGCCAACGGCGTCACTCACGCTTCCACACTCACCTTGCTGGATCGCGACGGCCTCGCCATCGCCGCCAACAACTGGCGCGAACCGGGCAGCAATGTCGGCCATCGCTACGATTTCCGCCCCTACTTTCAACAGGCCGTCGCCACTGGCACCGGCACCTTCTACGCGGTCGGCGTATCTACCCACATTGCCGGCTATTTCATCGCCGAGGCGGTCAAGGACGCCAAAGGCGACACGCTCGGCGTGGTCTCGGTCAAGGTGCCGCTGGGCGAGCTGGAGCGCGAATGGTTGCGCGGCCAAGGCACGCTGCTGCTGAGCGACAGCGCCGATGTGGTCTTTCTCAGCAGCAAGCACGAGTGGGATTACCGTGAGCTAGCCCCACTGAAACAAACCGACGCCACCCGCCTGGCGAGCACGCGGCAATACGAAGGCGAGCATCTGCAGCCGGCCCGCTATCAAACCTTGCGCGCGCTGGACGACGGCAGCCACTTGGTGCGAATCGAAGCACCGATCACGCGTCCGCCGATGCTGTGGAGTTCGCTCAAGCTCCCCCTGGAAGGCTGGACCCTGCATCTGCTACGCGATGCCTCGGGCAGTCTTGCCGCCGCTCGCGTCGCCGCCGCGCTGGCCGCCGCCGGCTGGGCGCCCTTGATCCTGCTCGGGCTTTTTTTGCAGCAACGCCGTCGCCTCGTGCAACACCGCATGCAGAGCCGCGCCGAACTGGAACGACTGGTGACCCACTACACCAGCGAGCTTCGCTCAGCACAGGACAGTGTGGTGCAGGCCGCGCAAGCGGCTGCCGGCCACAACGCCAGCCTGGAACACTTGCCGCAAGGCGTCAGCGTGGTGGACGCGGATCTGCATCTGGTCGCGTGGAACAGCCGCTACGAAGAGATTTTCAAGTTCCCACCGGGCCTGCTCAAAGTAGGCAAGCCGATCGAAGACGTACTGCGCTACAACGCGCGCCGCGGTCTGCTCGGCCCCGGCTCGGTGGAAGAAGCGATCCAGCGCCGCCTCGAACATATGCGTGGCGGCTCCGCGCATATGTTCGAGCGCGAGCGGCCCGATGGCAGCGTGCTGGAGATCCGCGGCAATCCACTGCCCGGAGGCGGCTTCGTCACCAGCTTCGCCGACATCACCGCGTACAAGGCAGCGGCGCGCGACCTGCGCAACCTCGCCACCACGCTGGAGCAACGCATCGAAGAACGCACGCGCGACCTTGAAGCAGCCAAGGCCGAAGCGGAGCGCGCCAATCGCAGCAAGACCCGATTCGTCGCCGCCGCCGTGCACGACTTGCTGCAGCCGCTGAATGCCGCGCGCATGTACGTCGGCGCACTACGCGGCCGCCTTACCCAGAACGACAGCCGTGAACTCGCCGATCGCGTGGAGCGCGCACTGGAGGCGCAGGATGACCTGCTGGCTAGCCTGCTCGACATCGCCCGACTCGAAGCCGGCGCCCTGCAGGCCAAGCCAGTCGATCTGCCGCTGGAGCCACTGCTTACCGGCCTGGCCCGCCAATTCGGCATCCTCGCGCAGGCGCGCGGACTCACCCTGCGTTACGTACCGACGCGAGTAGTGGTGCACAGCGACCCATTGCTGTTGCGTCGGATTCTGCAGAACTTCCTGTCCAACGCGATTCACTACACGCCGCAGGGGCGCGTGCTACTCGGCAGCCGCCGCGACGGCGACCAGGTGCGCATCGAAGTGTGGGACACCGGCGTGGGCATTCCGCCAGCCAAGCAACAGGCCATTTTCGAAGAGTTCCGTCGACTGGATACCGGCATCGTTGATCATGGTGGTCGCAGCGCCGGTCTCGGCCTGTCGATCGTTGATCGCATTGCGCGCCTGCTCGGCCACCGGATCGGCCTGCGCTCACAACCCGATCGCGGCAGCGTGTTCTCGGTGATCGTGCCGCTGGGCGATCCATCAGGCGTGGCGATAAGCGAACCGGTTGTCGCGATGACCGATGAGGATTCGCCACTGCGCGGCTGTCGTGTGTGGTGCATCGACGACGCGCCACAGGTGCGCGACGCAACGCTGGCACTGTTGCGTCTTTGGGGTTGCGAAGCCACCCTCGCCGACGGACCCGCACAAGCGCTGCAACTTGCGTGCGAAGGCCAACCGCCGGATCTGCTGCTGCTCGATTATCAACTTGGCGATGGCACCGGTCTGGAGCTGCTGCCACGACTGACCGCTTGCTGGGGTAGTCAGCCGCCGACCATTGTGTTGTCGGCACAGAAGGATGCGGATACCCGTGCGCGTGTGCAGGCGGCTGGCCTGCGTTTTTTGGCCAAACCGGCGACGCCGGCGGCATTGCGTGCGTTGATGTCGCAGTTGTTGTTGGCGAGTGCGCGGTGATGTAGCGCCGCTTCTACGCTCTACCTGTCGTTTTGGTAGTCGCTCGGCAATCGACGCGTTACTGCGACCTGGCCGCTTATGCAGCGGGCATTTCGGACGCCTGCCGGCGCCCGAGTTACTTTCTCTTTGCTGACCCAAAGAGAAAGTAACCAAAGAGAAATGGTCGGGAAGAGCGCGGCGCGCTTTTAGCTACGCATCTTCCAGTGTCAGACGTTGGGATGGTTTTCACCCTGCTCCCTCCCCTGCTTGCAGGGGAGGGTTGGGGAGGGGTGAGTACTTGAGAAAGCGTATCGGGAGAGGTTGTTCCAAGGGCTTACCCCCTCCCCCCCCCCCCTGCGAGCAGGGGGAGGAGAGAAGTGCGCGTGGCCCTGACAACGCCAATCAGTTCCAGAGGAGAGAGAAGCAAGAAGAGACCCTCCAGACGTCTGGCACTGGAAGATGCGTGGCTACAAGGCACACCGCCTGCTCTCAGGCCATTTCTCTTTGGTTACTTTCTCTTTGGGCCAGCAAAGAGAAAGTGACCCGGACCGCGGCAGCGGTTCGGAACGCCCGCTGCGTAAGCGGCCAGGTCGATACACCCCCAACCTGGAGAACTTGGCCCAGGGACCCACCCTTACAAGTAGGGGAAGGAAAACCCCATCAACCAACCATTCAATCCAGCCCGCTGCTAGGCGACTCATCCAGATCCAGCGACTTCGCCAACACCGCCGCCTGCGTACGCGAACGGCAATCAAGTTTGCGCAGCACCGCGGTGACGTGAATCTTCACCGTGTTCTCGGCCAGCCCCAATTGATCGGCGATCTGCTTATTGAGAAGACCTTCGGCCAGCAACATCAGCACGCGCAGTTGTTGCGGTGTGAGTTGCGCCAGCTTGGCAGCCAGCGCGGCATCCTGTTCGCTACGTTCGGCCTTCTCGGCGGCAAACCAGCTACCGCCCGCCAGCACTTCGCGCACGGCATCGCCGAGCGTGCCTACCGGCGCTGACTTGGAAACAAAACCTGTCGCACCGAACTGTTGCGCGCGGCGCACCGTGCGTGGATGGTCGTTGGAGGAAATCACGATCACCGGCACTTCGGGACGCTCGCCGCGCAACAGCACCAGCGAGGAAAACCCCATCGCCCCCGGCATGGCCAGATCCAGCAGCACCAGATCGATATCCGGCTCTTCACCCAGCGCGGCTTCAACGGCGCTCTGGCTCGCCACTTCGATCATCCGCGCTTCGGGCAGCGCTTCGCGCAGCGCGTGCAGCACGGCCGTGCGGAACATCGGGTGATCGTCGGCGACAAGAATGGTTTGCACGGTTTATCCCATCTGATCGGACGTGTTTTAGCAGAGGCTTGCATCCACGGCTATCGGAAGGCTTGACCCTTACGTAACGTAAGGCCTCAGTGTCCCGTCCCGCACCGAAGGAGAACCCCATGCAGTTGACCGTTGGCGAGCTTGCACGGCGTTGTGGACTGACCGTCCGCACGCTGCATCACTATGACGCCATCGGTCTGCTGAAGCCCTCGGTGCGTTCCGCTGCCGGCTATCGACTTTACGATCGGGCGAACATCGAACGCCTGCATCGCATCCAGGCCCTGCGCCAGCTGGGTCTGTCGCTGACCGACATCGGAGACGCCCTGTCCGGGCCGGAGCTGCCGCTGGCCGAGCTGATCGACCGCCAGCTCGTGCAGATCGATCGCGAACTGGCACGCGCGGAACGGTTGCGCGGCAAGCTCATTCAGTTGCGTACGCAACTGGCCGCCGGACAGCCCCCCGATCTGGCCGAATGGCTGGACACTTTGGAGCTGATGACGATGTACGAGAACTACTTTTCCACCGAGGAAATCAAGCAACTCCCGCTGCTTCACGACGCGACCATCCGCGCCGAATGGAGCGCCATGGTCAGCGCGGTACAGGCAGCGATGGATCGTGGCGTTTCACCGGATGCGCCCGAGGCGCAGATCCTCGCCGTGCGCTGGATGCGCACGCTCTATCGGGACACCGGCGGCAACCCGGATTTCCTCGTACGCCTCAATCACATGCATGACAAAGAGCCGGGCTCCTGGGATGCCCTGGGCGTCAGCACCGCCATGCGACGGTTCATCGAGCAGGCCTTCGTGGAGGGGCGACTGGCGATCTACCAGCGCTACCTGAAACCGGAAGAGTTCGCCTTCATGCGCGAGCACTACGGCGCGACATTCAACGAATGGCCGCCGCTGTTGGTCGCCTTGCGCAAGGCGATGACCCACGGCGTGCCGCCGCACGAACCTGAAGCCCGCGCACTCGGCGAACGCTGGATAACGCTATTTCGCAGGTACGCCGGCGACGATCCGGCTACCCATGAGCGCATCCGCGAAGCCCATGCAAGAGAACCGGACCTCACCGAGAGCTCGTGGGCCGACGAGGCGCTGATCGGCTATGTAAGGAGCATCCTCTCGGCGTTGCAGGCCCCGCCGCGTAACCATTGATGCGACCACACGCGACAAGGGCGGCACATGGCCGCCCTTGTCGTGGCAACGATGGCCGTTCGTTTACTTCTTGGCGAACAGGTGCTCGACGCCAGCGCGTTCTTCGCGCAGTTCCTTGTCGGTGGCATCCATGCGGGCGCGCGAGAAGTCATTGATCGCCAGACCCTGCACGATCTCGTACTTGCCGTTCTTCACCGTCACCGGGTAGCCGTAGATCACGCCCGGGGCGATGCCGTACGAACCATCGGACGGGATGCCCATCGAGGCCCAATCGCCTTCCGCCGTACCCAGCGCCCAGGTGCGCATGTGGTCGATCGCCGCGGAAGCAGCGGAAGCAGCCGACGAAGCACCGCGCGCCTTGATGATGGCGGCGCCGCGCTGCTGTACGGTCGGGATGAAGTCGCTCTCGTACCAGGCCTGATCGACCAGCGACAGCGCGGCCTTGCCGTCCACGGTGGCGTGGTACAGGTCCGGGTACTGGGTGGAGCTGTGGTTGCCCCAGATGGTCATCTTCTTGATGTCGGTGGAATGCTTGCCGGTCTTCTCGGCGAGCTGCGACAGCGCGCGGTTGTGGTCCAGGCGGACCATCGCGGTGAAGCAGTTCGGATCGAGGTCCGGGGCGTTCTGCTGGGCGATCAGCGCATTGGTGTTGGCCGGGTTGCCGACCACCAGCACCTTGACGTCACGCTTGGCGTGATCGTTCAGCGCCTTGCCCTGCGGGCCGAAGATGGCGCCGTTGGCTTCGAGCAGATCCTTACGCTCCATGCCCGGGCCGCGCGGACGCGCGCCGACCAGCAGCGCATAGTCGACATCCTTGAAAGCGACGTTGACGTCGTCGGTGGCGACCACGCCAGCCAGAGTCGGGAACGCGCAATCGTTGAGCTCCATCACCACGCCCTGCAGCGACGGCAGCACCGGGGTGATTTCGAGCAGGTGCAGGATTACCGGCTGGTCCGGGCCGAGCATGTCGCCGGCGGCAATGCGGAACAGCAAGGCATAACCGATCTGGCCGGCTGCGCCGGTAACGGCAACGCGAACGGGGGCTTTCATCACTTCCACTCCTTCAGAGACAGGGTGGGCCTTGCCCACCAAAAGTTGTTGGGCGGGCCTGACGACCCGCCTTGACGATGGATCAGGTCAATTCGGCAAAGAAGGCCTGGATGCGCTTCAGACCGGGCTCCAGCTGTGCCGTGGGACAGGTATAGGAAATGCGCATGGCGCGCGGCTCGCCGAACGCCGAGCCCGGCACGCAGGCCACGCCGGTGGCTTCCAGCAGCGCCGCGCAGAAATCCACATCGTTGGTGATCTTCACGCCGTTATGGCTCTTGCCGAAGGCCACCGAGATATCCGGGAACGCATAGAACGCACCCTGCGGACGCGGGCACACCACATCGGGAATCGCGCCGAGCGCGGCCACCACGATGTCGCGCTTGCCGGCGAATTCCTTGCACTTGGCCTGCGGCACATCCTGCGGGCCACCGAATGCCGCCACGGCTGCCGCGGTGATCACTTCCGGCACGCTGGTGATGTGGTTGGAGTTGAGCGTGGTGATGGCCTTGGCCACCGACTCGGGGCCGGCGATCAGGCCCACGCGCCAACCCGGCATGCCGTAGGTCTTGGACACGGAGTCGACAAAGATCAAACGATCGCGCAGCTCGGGGCGCGCGAACACGAAGTTGTGATAGCCGATACCGTCGAACACCATCGAGTTGTAGATGTCGTCGGTGACGATCCACGTCTCCGGATACTTCACCAGCACGTCGGCCAGCGCGGCGATTTCCTCGCGCGTATAGACCATGCCGGTCGGGTTCGACGGGTTGTTGAACAGGAACACTTTCGGCTTGCGCTGCAGCGCAGATTCAAGCTGCGCCGCGGTGAGCTTGTAGTGCTGCTCCGGCCCGCAATGCATCACGTTGACCTTGGCGCCGACGATGTCCGCGATGTCGTGGTACGTGGTCCAGTACGGCGCGGCGAAGCAGATTTCATCGCCTTCGTTGAGCAACGCCTCGGCCAGGTTGTACAGCACCTGCTTGGCGCCAATGCCGATGGAAAGATTATTGCGGCCGTAGCCCGTGAAACCGAGCGCCTCGATGTGCTTGAGGAACGCATCCAGCAGCGGTTCCGCACCGCGGTTGCTGCCGTACTGTCCGGAGTCGTGCGAGAGCGCCTCGCGCGCCGCGGCGTACACATGCTCGCCGGGAAGAAAATTGGGAACGCCGATGGAGAAGCTGATGATGTCGCGACCGGCAGCCTTGAGCTGCTTGGCCTTCTCGGCGATGACCATGATCGCGCTGGGCTTGGCGCGGCCGACACGCTGGGCGAGCTGGGGCATGACTTCCTCTGGTTCGGGGGACGGAGGCAGCAAACTTGATAATTTTAGCATGCGGCGTAAGAGCCTGATTTGGATCTACCCGTAGCTCGCGTTGATCCGCTATGGGCGCCAGGCGGCGGTGCGTGGCGCAGCGCCTGACTGGCCGTCAGGCCAAGCCGCGCGCTGCCGCCTGGCGCCCATAGCGGATCAACCCATCGGGCCGGGTCTGTTTGCGCGCATGGCGGCGTCATCACTCGGTTGTGTACGGACGTACACGCCCTCCCTCTTCCTGGCCCTACGCGCAAACAGATCCCGGCGCGAGCCACGGGGAGATCCAAATCAGGCTCTGATCATCCGCCGCAGCCGTAAAACCTTGCGCGGCAAGGGATACCCGGTGCATTCCATGTGCCGGCCGTGCATGATGCGCACACTGCCGGTAGCGCCAGATCGATCGGGGCCGGGGTAGCGGGCCAACGGGACGCCAGGCCCGTCAAGTTGTACTCAGGAGACCTTCCCAACGCTCACAGAGGACACACGGATATGCATTGGCTCTGGGTATTTATCGTCGGTCTGGTTGTAGGTCTGATTGCCAAGGCCATCATGCCGGGCAAGGATCCGGGCGGCTTCATCATCACCGCCATCCTCGGCATCGTCGGCTCCATCCTCTCCACCTTCATCGGTGAGAAGCTCGGTCTCTGGGGAGAGACGGGCCTGGTGCATTTCCTCGGGTCGATCGCAGGCGCCATCGTGCTGCTGCTGATCTACCACTTCTTCAAGCGCAATACCGCGTCCTGACAACGCGCGACGTCGGCGGAGCCTTGCGCTCCGCCGACCAGTGTCCGTTCCGGCGGTTCAGGCCGTCTTGCCGCCGAACAACTTACCGGCGAGTCCGATCAACGAACCCATATCGAGGCCAGCACCGCTCTGCGGTACCTGGCCGTCCGGCGTCATATGGTCCACCGCGTGCGGCAGCACCTGGGCCAAGCCACCCAGCAGCTGACCCGGGTCCACGCCGAGCTTGCCGGCAGCGTCCTGCAGCACCGAGCCGAGGCCGCCATTCTGCAGCGCCTGACCAAGCTGGTCGCCGGACACCGACTGGTTCGCACCGGTACCTACCCAGGACTGCACCGCATCGCCCAGCCCATGCTGCTGGAGCATGCTGACGAGTCCGCCCACGCCACCCGCCTGCTGGATCAGCTGGCCCGCAACCTCAATGAGCTGGTTGCCGCCCTGCGCGCTTTGTCCCTGACCCTGGCCCAAGAGGCCGCCTAACGTATCGAGCAACGACATACGTGTTCTCCTAGAAAAGTGATGACCCCACGGCGCATCGCTAGCGCAGCCGCGCGATTCTAGGTCAGGCACGGGCATCCTCATGTGACGGCGCCGTTAACGAAAAAGCCGCCGCCCTCCCGGGCGACGGCTTTGGGTGCCTTGCAGCGCTGAGCCTCAGCCGCGCTGGTCGAGTACCGTGTTCCATTCCTTGACGCGGTCGGCCTGGGCGGCCAGCAGCGCATCCACGTCGCCTTCGACAACGACCTTCTCGATCAGGTCGCCCTGGCGGATCGCATCCACCACGGCCTGGTCTTCCGCGCTCAGCACTTCGCCGAACACGCTGTGCTTGCCGTCCAGCCACGGCGTGGCGCCATGGGTGATGAAGAACTGGCTGCCATTGGTGCGCGGACCGGCATTGGCCATCGACAGCACGCCCGGCTTGTCATGGCGCAGCGACGGATTGAACTCGTCCTCGAACTTGTAGCCCGGGCCACCACGGCCGCTGCCCTCCGGGCAACCGCCCTGGATCATGAAGTCGTTGATCACGCGGTGGAACGACAGGCCGTCGTAATAGCCGCGGCGCGCAAGATTCACAAAGCTGGCCACGGTCACCGGCACCTTGTCGTCGTGCAGGCGCAGGTGGATCGGACCACGGTTGGTGTTGAGGGTGACGTTGATGGTCATCGGACTTCCTTCGGCTATCGGAACAACGCGACGCCAGCGGGCGCCGCGCGGGCCGCAAAGGATACCCCAGCCGGCCGCTTTCCTGCCCTATCACGGTAGGAGCGCACCCTGTGCGCGAAACGGTCCGATGGGGCCGTTCCTTTGGCTGGTAATGATGAAAGCGCGGCCCTGTCGGGCCGTTTCGCGCACAGGGTGCGCTCCTACAGGAGATCCAGCGCCTTGCGCTCCAGCGCGCTGGCACCGCGCGGCTGCGCTGCCGGCGTGGGCCACGCATCCGACCAGGGGCCGCCTTCATAGAGGTGCGCCCACAATCGGTCCAGCGCCAGATAGCCATAGGGCAGCAGCGGCACATGCCGCTCGCCGAAACCGGGCAAGGGCAGGAAGGCGTCGAAGTGCTGCGCGTGCGGCACCTTCCAGTACAACGGCTGCCGGCCCTGCTGGCGCAGCCAGTCCACATAGGGCTCGGAGGTGAAGGCCGTGGGCAGCAGGCCATCATCCGCACCATGCACCACCCATAACGGCAATCCGCTGCGCGGAAGACGGGCCGCGGTGGCCTTGACGCCCACATGCAGTGCAGCCGCCTGCGCGTCGGTACCGTCCCACAGTGCACGCAGACAACGCAGGCCGCTCAGCGAGGGATCCTCCTCGGCATCACTGCCGCCATACAGGCCGACGCCATTGCCCGGCGGGACGCCCGCCGCATCCGCCCACCAGCCCGCGCGCAACGCGGGATTCGCCGGCCCCGGCGCGCCGTTCGCACCCATCCCGGCGTAATGGAAACCACAAGGCATGTTCTGCACACCGCGCCGCAGATACGCCGATGCGTAGCCGGCGCCGATCGCGCGCCACAGATCGAAACTGGTCGACGTGGCCGCCACCGCCATCGCCGCATCGCTCCAACCTTTGGCGCGCAGGAATTCATACGCCTGCGCCGCCTGTCCGCTGACGTTGTCCGCACTGACCAGACCGAGTGCGCGCAGACTGGCGCAGCGCAATGGCCATGCCGGCGGCGGCTGTCCGTTCGGCCCGCGCGCGAAGGGTGCCGTGGCAAAGCGCGCATCGGTCAATGCGCACGGCAGCCACACGCCTGCTTCGGTGACGTAGTCGTAGAGCGCGCGCCCTTGTCCTTCGACATGCACGTTCGGCTCCAGCACCACCACGCCCGCGAGCATGCCCTCATCGTCCAGTCCCGCAGCCTGCAACACCGCGCCGCCACCGTTGGAAAGACCCGTGGCGATGATGCGCGTGTTCTGCGCTGTAAACGGCGCCTGTTGCGGGAACGCGCGATCGAGCATGGCCAGACCGAAACGCGCCGCCTGCAAGACATGACGGCCCCAGTCCGCCTCCGGGTTGTCGCCCGAGTGCACATGCTTGATCGCGATGCCGGCATCCGCCGATGCCGGCTCAGGCTCGAACTCCAACATTTTCTCGCCGCGTTTCGCGCGCGTGCCATCCAGCGCAACGCCGCTGTCGTCCGCGTAGTCGAAATAACCGGCGCCCGTGCCCTTGTCGGTATAGGCCACCGCGCATCCACGCGGCAGCCCCCATGCGCCGGCCAGCGCAATCGCGCCGTAGATGCCGCGCGAACCCGAGGAAGCCGTCACCACCAGACAGCGATGCGCCTGATCGAACTGATCGGGTACCTGCGCCAGCACCCGATGCGGCGCGTGCGCACCGGGAATGCGTGCGAACGCCTGATATTCGCGGCCCGGTATCGACGGCACGCCGCCATACACACTGCCGTAGCCACCCAGCGGACCGAGATCGGCAATCCCCTTCCAGCTGGTCTGGATCGCGCGCCGACGCAACTCCGCCGCGGTCGGATGCAAAGGATCGGCGAACGGCGCGAGCGCCCCCGCCAGCCCTTTCAGGCCAAGGCCGGCGCTGAGCAGGTCGTCGCCTTCCCGATGCTCGGTGACACGCACTTCGCCTTGTACGAAATCGGTCTGCATGGAGCGCCCCGATGGATGGTGCATGGAAGGATCGGCGGCGCAGGCCGCCAGCCACGGCACAAGCAACAGGCTGATAGGGCGAAGGTAGGCTCTCATCCCGGCACCATAGCAACCGTGCGTGCGGCCGCCATCGTACGAAGGTCCAGTGGGGATGTGCGAGCGGGCCACCGCCCACCTACGCATCGACGATGCATTCGCTCTAAAGTCAGCGGCATGACCCGCCTGCTGATCGCCGACGACCATCCCTTGTTCCGTGCCGCGCTGCGCCAGGCTGTCAGCGAAAGCCTGGGCGAATGCATCATCCATGAAGCCGCCGACATGCCCGGCGTGTTGGCTGTCCTGGCGGCAGACAGCGATATCGATCTGCTATTGCTCGACCTCAACATGCCGGGCAGTCACGGCCTATCCGGCCTGGCGGCTGTACGCGGGCAGCATCCGGGGGTCGCCGTGCTGGTGGTGTCGGCGCATGACGAAGCCCGCGTCGTACGCCGCGTGCTCGATCACGGTGCCGCGGGTTTCATCGCCAAGAGCGCGAGCCCCGCCGACATCGGCGAAGCGATCCGCACCGTGCTCGACTGCGGCACCTGGCTGCCCCCCTCACTGGCGCAAGCGGTCGCTGCCCTGCCCGCCGATCCGGCAGACGCCGATCTCGCCTCGCGCCTGGCCCGCCTGACCGAACAGCAATACCGCGTGCTCAGCCTGCTCGGCGAAGGTTTGCTCAACAAGCAGATCGCCGATCGCCTGACGATCCAGGAGCGCACGGTGAAGGCGCACGTCACGGCGATCTTCGAGAAACTGGGTGTACGCAACCGCACGCAGGCCAGCCTGTTGCTCAGCTCACTGACCATCGGCGAAGCGGCGCGTATCGACTGACGCCTGCGTTGCCTCTAGACATATCCGCTCGCGCTGAACCTGCGGCGGCGCGATATGACAGGACATCTTTCAGCCCGGCCTTTCGGCCGTCGCCATGCGCAGCAATACCTGCCGCAGCGCCAGCGGCTTCAGCGGCTTGTAGAGCACGGCCAATCCGCGATCGAGCAAGCGCTGGCGCAGTTCGCTATCGCGATCGGCGGTGAGGATGACGGTAGG
The DNA here is from genome assembly GCF_044904565.1 of Dyella koreensis. Lineage (NCBI taxonomy): Bacteria > Pseudomonadati > Pseudomonadota > Gammaproteobacteria > Lysobacterales > Rhodanobacteraceae > Dyella > Dyella koreensis. The sequence continues at coordinate 1,420,107 of NZ_JADIKD010000012.1, forward strand.
CACCTTGAAGATATGGCCGTCCAATTCACTCAGCGCATCGAGGCCTGTGCGCCCTGCATCGAGGTGGTAATCGAAGATATGCAGATCAGGCCGCCAGGGCGCAGCTCTCGCCTGCTCAACCGTGCGTGCGGCATGCACTTGCCAACCCCAGCCGGCCAACAGCGTGCTCAGTGCCGCCAGGGCGGCGGGTTCGTTGTCGAGTACGAGCGCGCGTCCCGCCGGCAGGGCATGGCGGATATCCGGCGATGCCGGTGCCGTCGCCATGGCCGGCACGCGAGGCACGTCGATGCCGAACACGCTGCCCTGCCCCGGCCAGGAACGCAGCGCCAGAGGATGCCCGAGCAGACCGGCCATGCGCTGTGCGATCGACAGCCCGAGGCCCATGCCTTGTCCGCCAGCCGCGCTGCCTCGACGGAATTCGTCAAAGATCAACTGACGTTCTTCCGGCGCGATACCCGGCCCGTTGTCCCAGACTTCCAATCGCATATGTCCATCAGCACGCCGCGCGCCGAGCAGCACGCGCCCCTGCTCCGCATAACGCAACGCATTGGAAAGAAAATTCTGCAGCACGCGCCGTAGCAGTTGCGGATCCGTATGCACCCATGCGCGGGTGCGCACCACGTCGAAGCGAATGCCGCGCTCGTCGGCCAGCGCGCGAAATTCAGCGGCCAGTGGATCGAAGACATCCGCCAGCGGGAAGTTGCGCTGCTGCGGATGCAGACGCCCGCCTTCCAGGCGCGCAATATCGAGCAACCCGGCCAACAATCCTTCAGTCGCCGCAAGCGCGCCGTTGAGATGGCGTGCCGTCACTGGTTCGCCGCCGCGCTCGGCCAAAGCATGTGCGAACAGCTGCGCGGCGTGCAGCGGCTGCATCAGATCGTGACTCACCGCAGCGAGGAAGCGGCTCTTCGAGGCATTGGCGCGTTGCGCTTCGTCACTCGCGGCGGCTAGCGCGCGCGTGCGCTCCTCCACGCGCAGCTCCAAGGTTTCGTTGGCGCGCTTGAGCGCATCCTCGGCCCGGCGAAACGCGGTGACGTCGGTGAAGGTCGCAACGAAACCGCCGCCCGGCATCGGATTGCCGCGAATCTCCACCACCGTACCGTCAGGGAAACGCCGTTCCGACAAATGCCGCGTGCCCGCACGCATATGCGTCAGGCGACGCTGCACGCGCGACTCCAGTTCACCCGCGCCGATCATGCCGCGCTCGATGTTGTAGCGGGTCAGGTCGGCCACCGGGCGCCCCACCTGCAGCAGCGTCTGCGGGTAGCCGAACAGACTGGCGTACTGCCGGTTCCATGCCACCAGCCGCAGTTCCGCATCCACCACGCAGATGCCCTGACTCATGTTCTCCAGCGCCGCCTCCAGCACACGCTGGTTGAAGCGCAGATCCTGCGCCGCTTCGCCGACGATGGCCGCCACCGTATCCAGCTCATCGCGCCGCTGCTGCCGCACCACTTCCAGCAACAATCGCGCCGAAGCCGCGCCGATCACCGCCGCCAGCTCGTGCTCCACTTCAGCGACCCGGGCCGAGCCCGCCATACCCTGGGCCGGCGCCTCTTCAAACAGGTGAACCACGCGCTCCATCGGCAAGAAGCGCGAAGCCAATGCACGCAACTCCGCGACACCGATGCCGCCGAGACTCGCCGGCGTACTCGCCTGGCCGAAGCGCGAGTTGGCCACGGCGAACATCACCACAACATTCGCCGCCAGACTCACCACCACCGCACGGCCAAGACGACTCCAATCCTCCAGCCCCATCAACCCATCCGGCGCCAGCCAATGCATGCCAAATGGACCCGCGTGCAACCAGGCCGGCCCCTGCGGCAGCAGTGTCGGCAACAGGATGTAGAGCCATGCCACGGTGCCCGCAGCCAGTCCCGCGGCAACCGCACGCGGACCAAGCTGCGGCCGATACACCGCCGCCAGCAGTGCGGGCGCCAAGCCCGCCAATGCCGAAAACGAAATCGCACCGATATCCGCCAGCGCATCATTGCGCGCAAGCACACGGCTATAGGCCCAGGCCAGCAGGATCACCGCCACGATCGCCACGCGACGCTGATTGATCACCTCGCCACGCAGATCGCCATGCTCATCACGCCCCCAGCCCGCATGCACACGCAGCGGCGCGATCAGGTGATTGACCACCATCAGGCTGAGGGCCAGCGTGGCGACCACGACCATGCTGGTCGCCGCGCTCAAGCCACCGAGAAAAGCCATCAACGCCAGGCCATGCTGTCCCCGCGCCATCGGCAACGCCAGCACATAGAGATCCGAAGGCACCCCGCTGGGCGCCAGCCACGCATCGCCCAGCCGCGCCAGCGGCAGGATCGGCAATGCGATCAGCAGCATGTACAGCGGAAACAGCCAGCGCGCCGTGCGCAGATGCGAACTGTCGCGACACTCCACCACGCCCGCATGAAACTGGTGCGGCAGCGTGAACATCGCCAACGCGCCGAGCAGAATCATCGCGGGAAAACCCGAACTGTCGCGCGGCGGCGACGCTCCAACCACCGCCCCCGCCGGCAGCGGCGCAAACAACAGCGAACCCAGCGCCAGCATCGCCGCCAGCTTGAACAGCGACTCGAATGCCATCGCCAAAACCAGTCCACGATTGTGCGCCATCGTCGACGCCCGCCGCGTGCCGAACAGCATCGCGAACAACGCCATCAGCAACGCGACATACAACGCACTGTCCTGCCACGGCGCCGACTCCGCCACCTGCCCGCGGCTGAGCATCGCAAAACTCATTGCCACCGCTTTCAACTGCAGCGCGATGTAAGGAACGATGCCCACCAGCATCACCGCCGTCACCAGCGCGGCCAACCCCGAATGCCGCCCCAGCCGCACCGCAATCAAATCCGCCAGCGACCCCGCGTTGTAATCCCGCGCCAACTGCACCAGCCGCCGCACCACCGCGATCCCGAACAGATACATCAGGATCGCCCCCACAAACGTCGGCGGCAGCCACCACCCCGACCGACTCGCCTGCGTCACCGTCCCGTAAAACGTCCACGACGTGCAATGAATCGCCAACGACAGCGCATACACCACCGCCCAGCGACGCTCGAACAAACGGGGATGGCGTTCGCCGAGCAAGGCGACACCAAATAGAAGGCCGAGCCAGATCAGCGCGGCGACGGCGATGACGCTAGCCGTCAGCATGCAGAATGCCTTGCTTGAAATAGAGACGTCATCGCAAGCACCCACCCCTCACCCCAACCCTCTCCCCGGAGGGGAGAGGGAGATGTGTGCTTTTCTCTCTTTGCTAGGCGATGCGAAGCGAGCCCGTAACGGGTCCCCTGTGGAGCGGTGAGGGTTGGACGATCAGGCCCCGAAGGGGGCGGCGGCATGGATGCCGCCGCCTTTTCGACAGGACAGGGATGTCCTGTCGAAAAGCCCGGCCAACCCTCACGAACCCGCAGGCGAAGCCGGAGGGCGCGCAAGAGGGGTGCCTTTCTTTTGGTTACTTTTCTTTGGGCAAGCAAAGAAAAGTAACTCGGCTCGCGGCAGCGAGACGAAACCCCGCCGCAGGCGGACAAGAACACGCAGACACTAAAACCAAGCGACAACGCCACTGGATCCCTGCCTACGCAGGGATGACAGAGTAGAGACAGCGAACCGAGCACCCGCCCCCCACCCCAACCCTCTCCCCAGAGGGGAGAGGGAGCAAAGGCGCCGCGCATCACCGCCGCAGCGGCAACCCAAGCGCGCCCACCGCGCGCACCAACCACCGCAACTGCACCCCATGCCGCCCATCGTAATCGCCCCCCGAATACCCCCACCAATCCCAGCATGCCTGCGGATTCAACGGCGCCATGCTGGCGCGCGTCTGAGGATACAAGACCGCCACGTCATAAGCGTCAGCCCAGCGATTGAAGCCAGCATCCTTCACAAAGGCCTCGCCAACCGCCGTGGCGTTCTGTTTGCAGCCATGGAAGGCCACCAGCAAACCGCAAGGCTTGCCGGCCTGGCAGCCCGGCGGGACATAGATGTAGCCCTCGTCGGCGAGGAAGGCATCCGCACCATCCGGGCGATACACGTTCTGATCGAATGTCCGCAGCTCGCCCTTGGCTTCGCCCACCGCACGCGGCGGCTTGCCGAACAACTGCGCGAAGATTTCACCGGCCGCGTCGAAACCGCAGCGACCGAGATACGGCGAGACGGACTTGTCGCAGTCGTCGCCACGCGCAACCACCGGCAGGTTGTGCGCGAACACGCGCGAACCATCGTCATGCACCTGCATGCCTTTGAGCGCGGCATCGCCATCGCGCAACTGTTCGTAGAACTTCGCTGCCGCCTCGGCGACGGGCGGCGCCACCACCGCATCGTCCTTGCCGTGCAACAGGTAGACGCGCGCATGGGCGAGCGCACTCAGCGCGCCGATCTCGCCTGCCGCAGAGCGTTGCCTGGCACGCGCGACCAGCGCCGGCACATCCGGCGCGGGCGTTCCTTTCATGCACGCGCTAAGTGCGACATCGAGCTTGCCACCAGCGCAGCCGTAAGGCCCGCCGGCGACCAGGGCTGCCGCCCCGAACACTTCGGGATAGGCGAGTTGCGCCTGGGTCGCCATGTACGCGCCCGAGGACAGGCCCGCCACCGCAACGCGCGCAGGCTCCAGCTTGAGCTTCGGCAACGGCGCCGCATCGCCCGCCCAGGCCGCACCACCCATCGCACACAGACTCAGGCACAACATCGATATCCAGCGCATCGCTCTCTCCTGCCGCGGACTCAGAATTTGTAGCGCGCCGTCAGCGTCACCATGCGCGGCGCACCGTAGAAGCCGGTAACGATACCCAGCGCTGCGATGTTATAGCCGGTGGTGCGGTACGACTTGTTCGCCAGATTGGTGCCTTGCAGGCTCAAGGTCCACGGATCGTTGATCTGCCAGATCACGCCGGCATTCCACAGCCCATAAGCATGCTGCGCGATCAGCGGCGACAGTGTGGTCTCGGGGAACACGGTGCTCTGGTAGGTGTAGTTGACCCTTGCGCTGATGCTGCCGCCGTTGGCCAGCGGATAGCTGTTCTCCACCGCCAGGCCGCCCGACCATTTCGGCGCGTTGGTGAATTTCTGGGTGTCGGCGATGTTTTTGCCGGCGCTCATGAACTCGGTGTACTTGGTGTGCAGGTAGGCCACGTTGCCGCTGAAGGTCCAATTCTCCGACGGCTTCCAGGCGAACTCTTCTTCCAGGCCGTCGATATGGCCCTTACCGGCGTTGGTGAAGTCGCCAAAGAAACCCTGGCTGCCATTGGGCAAGGTGTACGAGGTGAACACCGACAGCTGGATGTCCGAGTAGATGTTGTGGAACGCGGCCGTGTTCATCATCAGGCGGCCGTCGAAGAAGCTCATCTTGCTGCCGATCTCGAACGACTGCACTTTCTCGTCCTTGATCGGCTTGCACGAGGACGGAATCGCCACGCAGTTGGCACGTATGTTGTAGCCGCCCGAATGGAAACCTTCGCTATAGGTGGCATAGAGCTTGACCTGCTCGCTGGCGTTCCATGCCAGCGACACCTTCGGCGAGGCATTGCGCGAGGTGTTCGACCCGCGGAAGTTGGCGGTGGTCACGATCGGCCGGGTGAAGCTCTCGTCGGCGAAACCGTAGTTCTGGATCAGCGCGGTCTTGGTTTCCTCGGTGAGACGCAGGCCGACATCCAGGCTCCATTGCGGATTGAAGTCCCAGGTGAGGTCGCCATAGCCGGCGATGCTCTTGGTGCCCATGCGGCCGCCGGTGCTGCCGTACTGCGCGAGGTGCAGCGTGCTGTACGGCGGCGAGCCAAGGAAGATGTTGTGGATCTGACCGTTGGCCGCACCCTTGAAGTAGTACAGGCCGAACACGCCATGGATGGCGCCGCCCGAATCGTAGTTGGCCTGCAGTTCCTGCGAGAACTGGTGGTCCTTGTATACCGCGTTGACGTCAGCGACCTTGGCCGGGATCGTGTCGAAATCGATATTGGTGTTGGTGGACGACTCGCGATAGGCGGTGATCGATTTCAGCGTCCACGACGGACTGGCGATCCAGTTCAGTGTCAGCGCGGCGCCCGATATCTCCGTGTGATTGAGCTGCGCCATACCGCCGCGCGTGTCGAAGTCGCTGGAGAGCGGCTGATAGGTGGGATAGAACTTGTTCACCGTGAGCATCTTGGCGCCGCGCGGATTCGAATTGTCGCGCAAGCCGTCCACCGAGAGCTGGGCGTTGAAGGTCTTGCTGGGAAAGAAGCCCAGCGTGGCGCGTGCGGCATTGGTGTTCTTGTTGCCGTTGCGGCTGTCGGTCAACAGGTTCTTGCCGAAGCCGTCGTTATGCGCGCTGGACACCGCCACGCGACCACGCCATACACCGTCGTCAGTGGCACCGCCGACATTGGCCTTGATGTCCTTCTCGCCATGCGTGCCCACGGTGGCCTCCACCGTGCCGCCGAACTGCGTGGGCAAGGGGTTGGACACGTACTTGATCGCGCCACCGATGGTGTTCTTGCCATACAGCGTGCCCTGCGGGCCGCGCAGCACTTCGATGCGATTCACGTCGAACACGTCCAGCAATGCACCCTGCGGGCGCGCCATGTAAACGTCGTCGAGATAGATGCCCACGCCCGGGTCGAAGCCCCAGGTCGGGTCAGCCTGGCCGACGCCGCGGATATACGCCGTCAGGGTGGTGTTGGAACCGCGCGCGGCATACACCTGCAGAGAAGGCACCTTGCCCTGCAGATCGCCGATGTTCTGCACGTTCTGCTTGAACAGCGCGGCCGAGGTGAAGGCGCTGACGGCGATCGGCACGTCCTGCAGGGTTTCCTCGCGTTTACGCGCGGTCACTTTGATTTCTTCGAGCTTCTTGGCTTCGGCCGGCCTGGCCGCCTGGGTATCGGCTGCCTGCTGTGCATACAGCGGCGCGGCGCAGACCATGCCGAACACGACCCCGATCGCCAGACTCAAATGCGTGCGTTTCATATCGCCCCTCACGGTGAATGCACCCCGTCCCCCGGATGCTGATGCCGCGCAGATTAGGCGGCCGCCACAGGCACCACACTTGTACCTTCGTACAGTGCCGTGACCGACGGCACATACGGATACTCGCCGCCACCCTTATCGATGACGACCATCGAGGACCGAGCGAATGGCGTTTCTGATCGTGCTGGCCGCGTTGTGCTTTTTGATGTTGGCGGCCTATCGCGGCTACAGCGTCATCCTGTTCGCGCCCATCGCCGCGCTGGGCGCGGTGCTGCTGACCGACCCTGCCCTGGTCGCGCCGATGTTCACCGGCCTGTTCATGGACAAGATGGTCGGGTTCCTCAAGCTGTATTTTCCGGTGTTCATGCTCGGCGCGGTGTTCGGCAAGCTGATCGAGCTGTCGGGATTCTCCAAGGCCATCGTCGCCGCCACCATCGGGCTGGTGGGACGCAGCCGCGCGATGCTGTCGATCGTGCTGGTATGCGCGCTGCTTACGTACGGCGGCGTGTCGCTGTTCGTGGTGGTGTTCGCGGTGTATCCGTTCGCCGCCGAGCTGTTCCGTCAGGCCGATATTCCCAAGCGACTGATTCCCGGCACCATCGCCCTGGGTGCGTTTACCTTCACCATGGATTCGCTGCCGGGCACGCCGCAGATCCAGAACATCATTCCCACCTCGTTCTTCGGCACCACCGCGTGGGCCGCACCCTGGCTCGGGACGCTGGGCGCGATCTTCATTCTGATCGTCGGCCTGCTCTATCTCGACTGGCGGCGGCGCAAGGCCGCGGCGGCCGGCGAGGGTTATGGCAGCGTGCTGGTCAATGAGCCAGCGCCGTTCGAGAACGGGCGCCTCGCGCATCCGCTGATCGCCCTGCTGCCGCTGGTAATGGTCGGTGTCGCCAACAAGCTGTTGGCGGATGCCATGCCGCGTTTCTACGGGGCGACCCAGTCCTTCATTCCTGCGGTAATCGGTGAAGCGAAACCCGTCGTGCAGGAGGTCTCCAAACTGGCGGCGATCTGGGCCGTGGAGGGAGCGCTGTTGCTGGGCATCCTGTGCGTGCTGGTGTTTGCCTGGCGCCCTGTAGTCACTCACTTCGCCGAAGGCAGCAAGGCGGCCGTCGGCGGCGCCCTGCTCGCTTCGATGAATACCGCGTCCGAATATGGTTTCGGCGCGGTGATCGCCGCGCTGCCGGGCTTCAAACTGATTGCCGATGCACTACATGCGATTCCGAACCCGCTGGTCAATCAAGCCATCTCGGTCACGGCACTGGCAGGTATCACCGGCTCCGCCTCGGGCGGCATGAGCATCGCGCTGGCCGCGATGGCCGACACCTTCATCCATAACGCGCAGGCAGCAGGCATTCCGATGGAGGTGCTCCATCGCGTCGCCTCGATGGCCTCGGGTGGCATGGACACGCTACCGCACAACGGCGCGGTGATCACTTTGCTTGCCGTGACCGGACTCACCCACCGGCAGTCATACCGCGACATCTTCGCCATCACCTTGATCAAGACCATGGCCGTGTTCGTGGTGATCGCCGCCTACTACCTGACCGGTCTGGTTTAGCCAGCCATCATGACGACGCCTTCCCCCCGTCCGCCGACGGATGACGTCGCTGTCGATCCGGAGCCGCACCGCCTGCGATGCGGCTCTCCACCGTCCCGGCTTGCCGGGACTTGTCACAGCGAAGGGAGCACACAGCGATGTCGATCAAATCGTGGAGTCTGGGCCTGCTGGCCCTGCTGTTGCTGATACCAGGCGTCGGCCTGCATGCGGCCTGCGTCGACAATGTCGTACTGATACACGGCAACACCGGCAGCCCGAGCGATTTCCAGAACACCTATAACCTGCTGCGCCAGAACGGCTACAGCGACGCGCAGATCTACGCGCCCAGTTGGGGCAACGCCTACTGCGCCGCCTGCAACGACCACAACGGCAGCGAAGAAACACCCGTCAGCAACGCCATCACCACCGCCATCGCCAACTCCTGCACCGGACTCATCGACGTCATCGGCCACTCCATGGGTGCCACCCTCGCCGCGCGCGAAATCGACAAACTCAACGTATCCAGCAAAGTCGATGTCTTCATCGGCATCGCCGGCGCCTTCCACGGCCTGTGGTCCTGCGGCACCTACCCCTTCAACGTCGCCACCAGCACCTGCGGCGCCTGGGGCCTCTCCGTCAACAGCCCCTTCCTCAACGGCATCGCCGGACACCGCTTCGGCGTAAAAATGTATTCCTTCAAATCCTGGATCGACGAAATCAACTGCTACGGCGGCGTCTGCACCGTAGGCGGCGTCCACACCTCCAGCATCGACGGCGAAACCGGCAGCAACACCTACGCCTACGGCCACTATGGATTGCTCTGGTACACCGCAGCGGATCAGTTGATGCTGCTGCAATAACAGCGCCGCTTTCACCAATCGTCCCGCTTGCGTGAATCGCGCACAGGGTGCGCTCCTATCCACGTTTCATCGCAACGTTATCTCGAGCCCCCCCTCACCCCAACCCTCTCCCCAGAGGGGAGAGGGAGCTGCTCTTTTTTTTCTTTGAAAGGCGATGCGAAGCGAGCCCGTAACGGATCCCCTGTGGAGCGGTGAGGGTTGGACGATCAGGCCCCGAAGGGGGCATCGGCATGGATGCCGATGCCTTTTCGACAGGACAGGGATGTCCTGTCGAAAAGCCCGGCCAACCCTCACGGACCCGCCGGCGTAGCCGGAGGGCGCGCAAGAGGGGGGCCCTCTCTTCTTTTGGTTACTTTTCTCTGGGCAAGCAGAGAAAAGTAACTCGGCTCGCGGCAGCGAGACGAAACCCGCCGCAGGCGAACCAGTAAGCGACAACGCGACAACCGAGCGACAACGCCACTGGATTCCGGCCTGCGCCGGAATGACGAAGTAGGTGAGCCATCCCTCCCTCAGCCCCGTTATGATCAACCCTTCCCCAAAGGAAACCCGTCGATGCCCCCCCGATGGAAACCCTCCGCGCTCCCAGCCATCGCAGCCCTCGCCTGCATGGCCGCAACGCCCGCCATCGCGGCCAACGCCAACAAAGACACCCTCCTCCTCCCCGACCGCATATGGACGGCCGAAGGCAACACCACCCACACCGGCTGGGCCGTACTCGTCCATGACGGTGCCATCGCCGCGGTCGGCCCGGCGGCATCGATCCACGCACCGGAAGGCGCACAGCGCATCGAGCTCCCCGGCACCACACTCACCCCGGGCCTGATCGACCTGCACTCGCACCTGTTCCTGCATCCCTACAACGAGACGCTATGGAACGATCAGGTGCTGAAGGAACCGCAGGACTACCGCACGCTTGCCGCCGCCGGCCACGCGCGGGACACCTTGCTGGCCGGCTTCACCGCGTTGCGCGACCTGGGCACCGAAGGTGCCGGCTACGCCGATGTCTCGGTGAAGCGTGCGATCGATGAGGGGATGATTCCGGGACCGCATCTGTTCGTCGCCACGCGCGCCATCGTCGCCAGCGCAAGCTACGGGCCGGGACCGCGCGGTTTTCGTCCGGACATCGATCTGCCTGGCGGCGCCGAAGAAGTAAGCGGCGTGGATGCGGCGACCCGCGCAACACGCGAGCAGGCCGGGCATGGCGCGGACTGGATCAAGCTGTATGCGGATTACCGCGTGGGTCCGGATGGCGGCACGATGCCGACATTATCGGAAGCCGAAATGAAAGCCATCGTCGACACGGCGCATCTGTCCGGCCGTCCGGTGGCGGCGCATGCGGCCAGCGACGCCGGTGTGCGCATGGCGGTGGAAGCCGGCGTCGACAGCATCGAACATGGTTATGGCGCCAGCGAGGCGACCTTCCGCCTGATGAAGCAGCGCGGCGTGGCTTACGAGCCGACGCTGACCGCGGTGGAATCCACCGCGGAGTATTTCGAGCATTACGTGCCCGGCCAGAGCGAGCCGACACCGCGCATGCGCGAGGCTGGGCACGCATTCCGTACCGCGCTCAAGCTGGGCGTGACCATCGGCAACGGCAGCGACGTGGGTGTGTTCGCGCATGGCAGCAACTGGCGCGAGCCGGTTGCGATGGTGCGCGCAGGCATGACGCCAACGCAGGCTCTGCATGCCACCACCGACGTCGCGGCGCGCATCCTGCGTCAACAGGACCGCTTCGGCCGCATTGCGCCTGGCCTGCGTGCCGACCTCGCCGCGTTCAGCGGCGACCCAAGCCAGCATATCGACGATCTCCAACATCCCGTCTTCGTGATGAAGGACGGCACCATCTATCGCACGCCATGAACAACGATTTCCTGATCCGCCCCATCGAAACCCGCGACAACGCCGCTGTCGCCGCGATCATCCGCGCCGTGATGCCGGAGTTCGGCGCCGATGGCCCCGGCTTCGCCATCCACGATGCCGAAGTGGACACCATGTATCAGGCCTACGCGCGGCCGCGCAGCGCCTACTTTGTAGTGGAGCGCGATGGCGTGGTGATCGGTGGCGGTGGCATCGCGCCGCTGGAAGGCGGCGACGCCGACGTATGCGAGTTGCGCAAGATGTATTTCCTGCCGGAGGCGCGTGGCATCGGCGCCGGCAGCGCGATGATGCAGCGCTGTCTGGACGCGGCACGCAGCGAGGGTTTCCGGCGCTGCTATCTCGAAACGCTCACCGGCATGGATGCGGCACAGGCGCTATACAAGCGCAGCGGATTCCAGCCGTTATGCGGGCCGCTGGGCGGTACCGGGCATTTCAGCTGCGACCAGTTTTTCATCCGTGACTTGTGAGGCCAACGCCATGAGCAACCACGATCCGCGCGTCGACGCCTATATCGCCAAATCCGCCGAGTTCGCCCGGCCGATCCTCGAGCACATCCGCGCCGTGGTGCATGCGGCTTGCCCGGAAGCGGAGGAAGCCCTGAAATGGAGCATGCCGTTCTTCACCTACAAAGGTTCGATGATGTGCGGCATGGCTTCGTTCAAGCAGCATTGCAGTCTGCACTTCTGGCAACACAAAGAGATCTTCGGCGCCGACGCGGCGGGTGATGGCGAAGGTATGGGCCAGTTCGGCAAGCTCGCCTCGGTGCGCGACCTGCCTGCCAAGAAGGAACTCGCCACCTATGTGAAGAAAGCGATGGCGATGATCGATGCGGGCATCAAGCAGAAACGCCCGAAGACCACGACCAAAGCCGCACCGGTGCCCCCTGACGATTTAGCGGCGCTGCTCGCGCAGAAGAAACACGCGGCGGCGCGCAAGACGTACGACGGTTTCAGCGCCAGCATGCAGCGCGAGTACGTAGAGTGGATTACCGAGGCCAAGACCGACGCCACCCGCCAGAAACGCATCGCCACCACGCTGGAGTGGCTGGCTGAGGGCAAGCAACGCAACTGGAAGTATCAGTGAATATTCGACCTATCCTGCATTTTGCCGTGGACGATCCGGGCGCGCCCGATGTGCTGCCGCTGATCCAGCAATTGGACGGCTATCTGACCGAGCTGTATCCCACCGCCAATATCCAGCCGGTATCGCTGGAGGAATTGCGCCGCCCCAATGTCACCTTCCTCACCGCACGCGTGGATGGCACTCCGGTCGCCTGCGGCGCCTGCGTGGACCATGGCGACTACGTGGAAGTGAAACGCATGTACGTACTGCCGGCCTGCCGCGGGTTGGGTCTGGGCAAGCAATTGCTGGAAGCGCTGGAGCGGCATATCCGCGACAGCGGCGGCCATGTGGTACGCCTGGAAACCGGCACCGCGCAGGCCGAAGCGCTGGAGTTGTATGGCCGCGCCGGCTATCGCCGCTGCCCGCCCTTCAGCGACCATCGCGCCAACCCTCAGAGCATCTGCATGGAGAAGGTATTGCATGATCCGCATCGCCCGGCCGAATGACGCCGACGCCATCCACGCGATTTACGCCCCGCATGTGCTTGAGGGCATGGCCACGTTCGAAACCGAACTGCCTGGCGCCGCCGCCATGCGCGAACGCGTGCAGGCCCGGCTCACGCACTACCCGTGGCTGGTATGGGAAGAACAGGGCCGCATCCTGGCGTATGCCTATGCAAGCCGCTTCCGCGATCGTGCCGCGTATGACTGGATCGCCGAGACCTCCATTTATGTGCACGCCGATGCACAGCGCCGCGGCATCGCGCGCCGGCTATACAACATGCTGCTCGACAGCATGCGCATGCAGGGCATCAACCAGGCGGTGGGCGTGATCACCCTGCCCGGCGAGGCGAGCGTGGCGATGCATGAAGCGATGGGCTTCACGCCCGCCGGGGTCTGGCAGAAAGCAGGCTACAAATTGGGACGATGGTGGGATGTGGGTGTGTGGCAAAAGGAACTGCAGTCGCCGGCCACGCCGCCGAGTCCGGTCGTGCCGTTCGCCACCTTGCAGCACGATCCCGCATGGAAGGCGATGCTCTAGGCTAGCGCGCGACAGCAAGGCCTCCGAAAACGGCAACGCCGCCGACTGAACGATAGACCGGGAGGGGCCCGCCAGGCCCCTCCCCGCAGCGCGGCAAGCGTGCCCCTGCCTTCCTCGGCTACCATTTCGCTTTTCGGCATTCCGAGGACGTTCCATGCAGCTCTCACAGGTCAAGGCGATCATCACCGGCGGCGCCTCCGGTCTCGGCCACGCGGTGGCGCAGCACTTCGTCGCCAACGGCGGCCAGGTGGCGCTGTTCGACGTCAACGAAGAAAAGGGCCAGGAAGCCGCCAAGTCTCTCGGCGCCAACGCCCGCTTCTTCCGCACCGACGTGACCTCCGAGGAAGGCGTCACCGCGAATGTCGCCGCCGCGCGCGAAGCGATGGGCGGCCTGAACGTGGTGATCAACTGCGCCGGCATCCTCGGCGCGGGCCGCGTGCTCGGCAAGGAAGGCCCGATGCCGCTCAACACCTTCGCCACCACGGTGATGGTGAATCTGGTAGGCAGCTTCAACGTGGCCAAGGCCGGCGCCGCCCTGATGCAGAACAACGAAGCCGGTGAAGACGGCGAGCGCGGCGTGATCATCAACACCGCCAGCGTCGCCGCCTACGAAGGCCAGATCGGCCAGGCCGCCTACTCCGCCTCCAAGGGTGGCGTGGTCGGCATGACCCTGCCGATGGCGCGCGAGCTGTCGCGTTTCGGTATCCGCGTGGCGACCATCGCGCCGGGCATTTTCTGGACGCCGATGGTGGACAACATGCCGCCGCAGGTGCAGGAGTCGCTGTCGGCTTCGATTCCGTTTCCGTCGCGCCTGGGTAAGCCGGAAGAGTTCGCTTCCACCGTCGCCTTCATCCTCGGCAACCGCTACATCAATGGCGAGACGATCCGCCTCGATGGCGCGGTGCGGCTGCAACCGAAATAAGTAAAGCAGGGAACGGGGAACAGGTGGCGGGGAACAGAAGAGCCCGCTGCCTTGCGATGCACTTCCTGTTCCCTATTCCCTGTTCCCTATCTCTTATCCGAGTCATTTCATGAAAGCTTCCGACGTCAAGAAAGGCAACGTGGTCGAGCACGAAGGCATCGTGTACCAGGTGCGCGATATCGAGCGCAGCTCGCCGACCGCGCGTGGCGGCAACGTCACCTTCCGCTTCACCCTGTATTCGATCCCCGGCGGCCGCAAATACGACCTGAGCCTGCGCGCCGATGACGATCTGAAAGAGATGGATCTGGTGCGCCGCGCGGCCAACTTCTCGTACATGGACGGCGAAGCATTCGTGTTCATGGATGCGGAGGACTACACCCAGTACCTGCTGTCGCCGGAACTGGTCGGCGACAACGCCGGCTACATTGTCGAGAGCGTGGAAGGCTATTACGTGCAGCTGATCGACGACGCGCCGGTCGGCCTGCAAGTGCCCACCAGCGTGGTGCTGACCGTGGTGGATACCGCGCCGGAACTGAAGGGCGCCAGCGCCACCAAGCGCACCAAGCCGGCCAAGCTCAATACCGGCGTGGAGATCCAGGTGCCGGAATACATCACCAATGATGAGAAGGTGTGGGTGAACACCCTGACCGGCGAGTTCGCCGGCCGCGCCTGATCGCTGGGGTCCGAAGAAAAAAAGAAGCCCGTGGGGCTCACGGGCTTAGTGGACATCACCAGGAAAGTAAGGGGCAAAACCGGCCCCGCTATCGGGGCTGCGAACGCACTCGCGCCCGCCGTCAAACCGCAAAACGTCGTCCCTGCCGAAAACCATCGCTGCGATGGCTTGAGGTGAGCGAGCCCGGCACATCGTGTGCCGGACTCGCAACCTGCTGATCCCGCCCGGCGCGCTGATCAGCGATGGCGCATCCCTATGCCCAGCACGTCCGTGCACTGTCGGGAAACCCATTCCATGGGCCTCCCTCCTTCACTCAGAACTACACCGCTTCCGCCAGGCCCATCGCATGGCCAGACCTGACGGTGATCGTTTGCAATTGCGCCAGCTGAGCGGTCCAGAAGCGCTCCCACAGATCGCAGTAGCGCATACAGATCTGCTGCACGCGCTGATACTGCTCAGGGGTAAGTGCCTGGGTCAGGATCAGCCACAGGTCGTTTTCATGATCGTCGTCGGCAGCTTCGGCGCTGGTGTCTTCGCTGATGCCATGCACGAAGTAATAGCCGTCATTGACGTCGATGCCGAGCGCGCGCGTTGCTTCGCGCAGCGGTGGACTGAACAGGATCACTTCCTCTTCCGCTGCCGCCAGCAACACGGTCACATCGAGATAGTTGCCGTAGCTCTGCTCGAGGAATTCGCGTACATCCCGCGATATCTGGCTGGGCACGTACGATCGGCGCGCCTGTGTGGTGATGCCGTAATCGTCGAGCACCTTTTCGAACAGCGGGTAATGCGCATAGGCAGGATTGCCGCGGTAGTAGCCGTCGGCGTCCAGGCCGGGACGGAAACCAAACTCGTCCAGGTCGTTCAAGGTAATCAGGAAACGCGGCGCCAGCTTCGCGCCTGGGTACAGGCGCGGTTCCAACTGGCGGGTCTGCAACTGCGCGGCAAGCAGCGCGTCGGTGAAGATTTGCACGATCGCGTGGCGATATTCCAAATGGATCGTGCGCATGGTGGCGCGATCGAGCACGCCACTGTTGAGCACGCCGATGGCTGAGTGCCTGGCAACCGGGTGGTGGGCGATCAAATGCCTGAGGTTCTCGACGAAGGCTGCATTTCGTCGCCACGCATCTTCGGGAATGCTGGCGCGCATCGCGGCGACCGCCTTCTTGCGGGGCTGATCAAGATCGGACATCAAGCTAGGCATCGATGCACTCCCCCCCTTGCGTTTGACTGCACCATCCAGCACAAAACCAAACGTTTGGTTTTCTACCAGACATAGGATTTGGTGTAAAGCGCCAACTTTTCCTACAGCAAACCCCGAACTTGCTCACTGCACTGCCTGAGGGCACTTTCCTCCCCCACGATCTGCAGCCAGATCACCGCCCCCTCGATCCGCGCCAGGGCGTCGGTAGCCAGCCGCAGGGCCTCGGCCGGGCCATAGCGCGGCTCCAGCAGGCCGGCCAGCAGGTCGCGCCAGTCGCGGAAGAACTTCTGGATCATCTCCCGGGCCTCCGCGCTTTCCTGCAGGGCGTCGGGCCACAGATGCACCAGGGCACAGACCCGATGCTGGATGTAGTAGCTCTCCACCGCATCGACCATCCCGTCCAGACGCACCTTCTCGCTCAGTTCGGTGCGCCGCGCCTCAGCGAACACGCCGTCCTCGAACAGACTGATGACGTGCTGGATCACCTCGATCAGCAAACGCTCCTTGTTGGGAAAGTGGTGGTAGATGCTGCCTTTGAGTAAACCGCTGGCGCGGCCGATATCAGCCATCGAGGTGCGTCGGTACCCCTTACTGCGAAACAGCGAGAGCGAGACCTCGATCAGGTTGCTTGGATCTGTCTTCATGGAAACCCTTTACGAGTCGGAACAGCGGGCTGCCCGGCCAAAGCCGGCAGGGACAGCCGTGCGTACTCTAAGCGATTGACGCGGCGGGAAGTCCACGCCCGCCGGTTTCTTGGCGGTGGCTTGCGCCGGAGCCGTCACAACTTTCCCGCCAACTTCAGGCTGGCTCGGGCAGAATCGCCGGATCGTTTAGGAGTGAACGAACCCATATGTCCGCCGGCGGTTATTCGCTACGTGCCACAGTCATCGAAAGCCTGCTTACCGCCAAGCGACCGGATGTTCCGCCCCGCGTGGTGCTGCGGAATACCGCCGCGGTCGTATTGCCGCTAGGTATCGGCCTGGCCACCGGCCACCCCGCTGTCGGCCTAGGTATCGCGGCCGGTGCGCTGGACACCATGTTCTCCGACCAGCCAGGGCCCTATCGGCAGCGCATGTGGCAGCTGTTCCTGGCGTCGCTCGCGGCAGGGCTCGCCTCGCTATTGGGCTTTCTGATCGGCGACCAATTGGTGCCGATGCTGATCGCTACCGCCGCGTTTGGTTTCTTCGGCGGCTTGCTGGTGGTGTTCGGAGTAGATATCGCCCGCGTGGGCATGACCAGCATGATCCTGCTGGTAGTTACTGCCGCTTCGCCGACCACATTGATCGGTGCGTTGAGTGGCGCCGGACTGATCTTCGCTGGCGGCCTGTTGCTGGCGATGTTCTCGGTGGCTGCGTGGCCATTGCAGCGTTATCGCCCGGAGCGGCATGCGCTGGCTGCGGTGTATCGCGGGCTTTCCAGCCTGGCGCGGCAACAGGCGCACGACGATGCCGACGTGCCCGCGCTCACCGAAGCCATGACCATGTTGCAACACACCCTGCTCGGCCGGCATCACGCGCGCGGACGTGCGATGGAAGCGTTCTGCGTGTTGCTCGAACTGGCCGAGCGCATTCGCCTCGAACTCACCGCCATGGCCGAACTGCGCGCCAATCCCACCGTGCATGCCATGTTCCGCGGGGATGCGGCGCGCGTGCTCGCCGCGATCGCCGATGCGCTGGAAGAAGGCGAATCACCGCAACAGGCCGAGCGCGCCCTGCAAACCCTGCAGGCCAGCGAGAACGCCCTGCTCGGCCGCAATGGCAGCAACGAAAGCCTCGGCGTGCACATCCATGCGCTCTCCGGCCAGCTCGCCGCCGCCGTGCGTAATGCCAACTGGGCCGGCAGCCGCGGCGAACTGCGCGCCTCCGCTGCGGAAACACCGCTGCCTACCGCGCTGCGTGGCGACTCCGCGCTCTCCACCTTGCGCGCCAATCTCACACCGCATTCGGTCGCCTTCCGTCATGCCGTGCGCAGCGCGGTCTGCCTCAGCGCCGCGCTGCTGGTCGCGCGACAACTGGGACTGCCGCACGGCTACTGGCTGCCGATGACCGCCGCCATCGTGCTGCGCCCCGACTTCGCCGCCACCTTCAACTTCGGTTTGCTACGTGTGGTCGGCACCATCCTCGGCCTGATCCTCACCACCGCGTTGCTGCACATCAGCCCGCACGAACCGTGGGCGCATCTCGCCCTGATGGCGGTGCTGTGCATGGCGTTCCGCTACCTCGCCACCGCGCATTACGGTATCGCCGTGGCCGCGCTTACCGGCACTGTGGTGATTCTGCTCTCGTTCGAAGGCGTCAACTCCAGCGACGCGGTGATGGACCGCGTGATCAACACCGCGCTGGGCAGCGGCATGGCCTTGCTTGCCTACGTGCTATGGCCCACCTGGGAACGCGGCCGCGCGCGCGCCGCCCTTGCCGACATGCTCGACGCCTACGCTGGCTATCTGCACGCACTGTCCCGTCCGGATCGCCGCGACAGCCATCGCGAAGCACGCACGGCCGCGCGCACCGCACGCAGCAATGCGCAAGCCTCGCTCGATCGCATGCGCGCCGAACCGGCGACGCCAGCGCACCTGCTCGACCTCGCCAACGCGCTGTTCGCCAACGGCAACCGCCTCGCGCGTACCGCGATGACCCTGGAAGCCCTGCTCGACGATCGCGAGCCGCTCCCCGAACAAACCGAAATCTCCGCCTTCGTCGAACACACTGCTGCCGCCCTGCACGCCATTGCTATCGCCCTGCGCGACAGCCAGTCCCCCGCCGACCTTCCCGACTTGCGGGCGCTCCAGCGCAGCCTCGCATCCCTGCTCGCTATGGCCGAAGACCGCCACACCGCCGATCTCCTCGGTCGCATCAGCGATCGCCTGGTCGACAACGTGAATACGCTGGCGCATATCGTGGGGCGTGGCGAACGGCAGAAGAGCGCTGCCACGGCATAAGGTTGAAGCGTCGCACAGAGCGCTGACCAGCAAGGAATCCGGCCTTGCGGCGGCGCGGCAAGGCCAGACCGTGCGGACGCTTTACACTGGCCGCATGCTCAAGATCGATACCCACGCGCACATCCTGCCCCGTGACTGGCCGAATCTTGCGGCCAAGTACGGCAACGACCGCTTCCCGGTGATGATCCATAACGACGGGCGTCACCGGATCTACAAGGACGGAAAGTTCTTCCGCGAAGTGTGGGAATCGGCCTTCGATCCCCAGCATCGCATCGACGACTACGCCCGCTTCGGCGTCGACGTGCAGGTGATCTCCACGGTGCCGGTGCTGCTCTCCTACTGGGCGCCGGGTTATCAGGCGCTGGAACTGCACCGGCATCTCAACGACCACGCCGCCTGCCTGTGCCGCGATTACCCGCGCCACTACGCCGGCATCGGCACCGTGCCGCTGCAGTCGCCCGAGCTGGCGATCCGCGAACTGGAACGCTGCATCGACGAACTCGGCCTGCAAGGCGTGCAGGTCGGCTCGCATTGCAACGAATGGAACCTCGATGCGCCCGAGCTGTTCCCGTTCTTCGAAGCCGCCGCCGATCTTGGTGCGGCCGTGCTGGTCCACCCCTGGGACATGATGGGCTCGGCCGAGATGCCCAAATACTGGTTGCCCTGGCTGGTCGGCATGCCGGCTGAGCAATCGCGTGCCGCCTGCTGCCTGGTGTTCGGCGGCGTGTTGGAGCGGCTGCCCAAGCTGCGCGTAATGATGGCCCACGGCGGCGGCAGCTTCCCGTGGACCATCGGTCGCATCGAGCACGGCTTCCGCATGCGTCCCGACCTGGTCGCCACCGACAACCCGCGCAACCCGCGCGAGTACCTGAAAAAACTCTATTTCGACTCCTGCGTGCACGACCCGCAGGCCCTGCGATATCTGCTGGATGTGACCGGCGTCGACCGCGTGATGCTCGGCACCGATTATCCTTTCCCGCTGGGGGAGCAACACCCGGGCAGCGGCATCGAAGCCCTGGGTCTGGACGACACCCAGCGCGCGCGCCTGTTCCACGGCACCGCACTGGAATGGCTGGGGCTGCCCCGCTACCGTTTCGCTACTGACTGAACTCGCACGCACAGGACCCGGCATGAGCTTTTTGCGCAACACCATCGCGGCTGGCGCCCTGCTGCTGGCAGGTACCACCCACGCCACCGACATCACCATGGCCAACGGCAGCGTGCACTTCAGCACGCCCGATAGCTGGCTGGGCATCATGGAAACCCAGGGCGACCCCGAACTGCGCGTATTCCAGGTCCCCGACACCTCCCCCACCGGCAGCACCGCCCTCGCCCGCGTCACCGTGACCGTAAAACAAGTCACCGACGTCAACGAATTCCAGCAATACGTAAGCGGCTTCACCGTCAAAGCCAAAGGCCTGACCGGCTACCAGCCCGGCAACACCCAAGGCCCCAACAGCGCCGCCTACACCGCCCAGGAAAACGGCGCCCAATTCAGCTACCTCGAGCGCTACTGGTTCAAAGATGGCCACGCCATCCAGCTACGCTGCGTGCGCCCCGCCCAGAGCCAGGCCGGCCCGGCATGGAAGGCGGCGTTCGATAAAGGTTGCGATGCGATCGCGGAACGCTTGAAGTAAATCGCCCCGCTCCACTAGAAAAAGCGCACGCAACGCGTGCGCTTTTTTCTTTTCGGCTTCTGACCTTGGGTCCCCTGTGGAGCGGTGAGGGTTGGACGATCAGGCCCCGAAGGGGGCATCGACAGGACGTCGATGCCTTTTCGACACGACATGGATGTCGTGTCGAAAAGCCTGGCCAACCCTCACGGACCCGCAGGCGTAGCCGAAGGGCGCGTAAGAGGGGTGCCTTTTCTTTTGGTTACTTTTCTTTGGGCAAGCAAAGAAAAGTAACTCGGACCGCGGCAGCGGTTCGAAACTCCGCCGCAGGCGGACCCAGTCGCGACAACGCGAACATCGAAGCGCTTCACTACTGGATCCCTGCCTACGCAGGGATGACGAGTAGGCAGGGATATCGCAAGGGCCGAACCCTCACCCCCGTCCCCCTAATATAGGGAGAGAGGGCAGAGCCGCAAAAGCGGAGAACCCACCCCAATCCCGCTAAGCTGTACCCACACCCATCCGAGATCCCCCTCCGATGTCGATCCCGTACCAAGCCACCGCCGAATGGGCCCACGCCCAGGATGCCGCCGACCCGCTGCACGCCTTCCGCGACGAATTCCTGATCCCCCCGCACGAGGGCCGCGACAGCCACTACTTCTGCGGCAACTCGCTGGGCCTGCAGCCGCGCGCCGTGCGAGAAGCCATCAGTTCGGAGCTGGATTACTGGGGTGAGCTGGCGGTGGAAGGCCATTTCAAAGGCCGCCTGCCGTGGATGGACTACCACGAATTCGTGCGTGACGACCTCGCCGAAGTGGTCGGCGCGCTGCCATCCGAAGTGGTGGCGATGAATACGCTGGGCGTAAACCTGCACCTGATGATGGTGAGCTTCTATCGCCCCACACCCGACCGGCACGCCATCCTCATCGAAGCCGGCGCGTTTCCCACCGATCGCTACGCGGTGGAATCGCAGATCCGCTATCACGGTTTCAGCCCCGCGCTCTCGCTGATCGAGCTGCAGAGCGACGAGCCGAACGGCACCATTTCGATGGCCGCCATCGAGCGCGCATTGGCGGAACACGGCGAACGTATCGCGCTGGTGCTGCTGCCCGGCGTGCAGTACCGCACGGGCCAGGTGTTCGACCTTGAGGCGATCACCGCGCTGGCGCACAAGCAGGGCTGCATGGTCGGCTTCGACCTCGCGCACGCGGTCGGTAATCTGCCGCTGCAACTGCACGACAGTGGCGCTGACTTCGCCATCTGGTGCAGCTACAAATATCTCAACGCGGGCCCCGGCGCGGTCGGCGGAGCCTTTGTGCACGAACGGCACGCCAACACTCACCTGCCCCGTTTCGCCGGCTGGTGGGGACACAACAAGAACACGCGCTTCCAGATGGGTCCGCATTTTGAAGCCACGCCTGGCGCGGATGGCTGGCAGCTATCCAATCCGCCGATCCTGGCGCTGGCGCCATTGCGGGTATCGCTCAAGATTTTCCGGCGCGCCGGCATGACGCAGTTGCGCGAGAAGTCGCTGCGCCTCACCGGCTATCTGGAATGGCTGGTGCATAGCCAGCTCGCCGATGTGCTGGAAGTGGTCACGCCACGTGAACCGTCGCGCCGCGGGTCGCAGCTTTCGATCCGGGTACTTGGCGGCCGCGAACGCGGCAGAGCCTTGTTCCAGTACCTGATGGACCACGGCGTTATCGGCGACTGGCGCGAGCCGGATGTGATCCGCATTTCGCCGGCACCGCTGTACAACCGCTTCGCCGACTGCCTCGCGTTCGCCGAAGCGGTGCGCGCGTGGGCTCATCACGGCTAGCGGCTTCGGGGGCACCTAGACCATGCGAGGTGTCCCCAGCTTGAACCAGGCGCGTACGATCTTGCCCGCCTCGACTTCGTAGATCGCCATCACGTCGACTTCGCCGCGACCGTCGGGAAAGGTGCGTTGCACGATTTCCTGATCGACTACCACGTTGCCGACGACGATACGTTTGATCAGCTCGCCGTGCAGACCGGGCTCCTTGAAGCGCTCGACATGCCGCGCGCGAATCTGTGCGGCACCATCGGCAAGCAAGGTCGAAGGAAATGCGTAGTACCGGCAGTCGTCCGCCCACCATTGCATGAAGCGTTCGATGTCGCTGGCGTTGTAGGCATCGAGTTGCTGTTGCACCGGGTACTCGATATTCACAGCCGATGATTCATCCTGCATGGGCGTTGCCCTTCTCTGTCTCGTTCGGCACCCGGCTCTGCGGATGACGCACCTGCCCTTCGCCGCGCACCACGAAACGCTCCACCGTCAATGCTTCGGCCCCCATTGGCCCGTAGGCATGCAGGCGTGTAGTGGAGATGCCGATCTCAGCGCCCAGGCCCAGCTCGCCACCGTCGGAGAAGCGCGAGGAAGCGTTGATCATCACCACCGCCGAACGGATGGCCCGCACGAAGCGGCGCGCGGCCTCCTCGTTACGAGTGGCGATAACCTCGGTGTGATCGGAGCTGTAGCGATGGATATGCGCCAGCGCATCGTCGAGGTCGTCGACGATGCGTACAGCGAGTATCAGGTCCAGGTATTCGGCGGCATAGTCGGTTTCATCGGCCGGCTTCATCTGCGGCACCAGCACGCGACTGCGCTCGCAGCCGCGGAGCTCGACCTGACGACGACCAAGCGCATCAGCGGCGCGCGGCAGGAAGTCCG
Source organism: Dyella koreensis (assembly GCF_044904565.1). NCBI lineage: Bacteria > Pseudomonadati > Pseudomonadota > Gammaproteobacteria > Lysobacterales > Rhodanobacteraceae > Dyella > Dyella koreensis. The sequence continues at coordinate 1,443,478 of NZ_JADIKD010000012.1, forward strand.
CGGCGATGTCCTTGTGCACCAGCAGCGTTTCCAGTGCATTGCACACACCGGGACGTGACGTCTTGCCATCCACCAGCAAGTCCAGCGCCAGCGCATGATCGGCGGCGCTATCCACATACAGATGGCAGACGCCCTTGTAGTGCTTGATGACTGGCACGCGCGCATGTTCGGCGACGAAGCGGATCAAGCCTTCGCCGCCACGGGGAATCGCCAAGTCGACAATGTCGGTGAGTTGCAGCAACTCGACCATCGCTTCGCGGCTCAGATCGGTGACCAGGGTAAGCGCCGCTTCCGGCACGCCATTCGCACCGAGCGCGCCGCGCAAGACGTTCGCGATCGCCGTATTCGAATGCACCGCTTCGGACCCCCCGCGCAGGATCACACCATTGCCAGCCATCAGGCACAGCGCGGCGGCATCCGCGGTGACGTTGGGACGGGCCTCGTAGATCATCGCCACCACGCCCAACGGCACGCGCACGCGTTCCACCTGCAGGCCATTGGGGCGCGTCTCGCGCCGCGTCACCACGCCTACCGGATCGGGCAGTTCGGCCACTTCGCGCAGGGCGCCAGCGATGGCGGTGACGCGATCCGCATCCAGTCGCAGGCGATCGAGCATGGCGCCTTGCAAGCCCTTGTCCCGCGCCGCGGCCATGTCCTTGGCATTGGCTTCCAGCACGGCGCCGCTCGCCGCCTGCAAGGCATCGGCCATCGCACGCAGCAGATGGCGCTTGGTTTCGCTGTCGAGCTCCGCCACGGCCAGCGCCGCGTCACGGCAGGCCAGTGCCTGGGTTCGTAGTTCGCTCATGCGCCTGCCTCCGTTAGTACGACCAGATCGTCGCGGTGCACGACCTCTGCGCCGTAGCTGTAACCCAGCACCGCATCGATTTCGCGGCTGTGCTTGCCTGCCAGCCGGCGTACTTCGGCGACGCCGTACTGGCACAGACCGCGAGCTATCGGATGCTGTGCGGCATCGACAATCTCCACCATGTCGCCGCGATGGAACTCGCCCTCAGTACCGACGATGCCGCCGGGCAATAGCGAGGCGCGGCCACCGCCGAGCGCGCGTGCCGCACCATCGTCGACGCGGATGCGGCCCGGCGCGGCCGGCGCATGCCGCAACCAGTATTTGCGCGCCTGCATGCGGTTGCCCGACGCATCGAACAGCGTGCCGTGCAGTTGGCCATCGCTCAGCGCTTGTGCGGTAACCGCATTGCGGCCGTCGAACAGCACGGTGGGAATGCCCGCCGCGGCCGCCTTGATGGCTGCCTCCAGCTTGGTGTGCATGCCGCCGGTACCGACCGCGCTGCCGCTGCCGCCGGCCATTGCCATCACTTCCGGCGTAAGCACGGGCACATGGCCGATCGGCACGGCCTGCGGATCGCGGCGTGGATCGGCGCTGTACAAGGCGTCGATATCCGACGCGATCAACAGTAGATCGGCATCGACCAGAGCGGCGACGATGGCGGCGAGATTGTCGTTGTCGCCGAGCTTGAGCTCATCCACGGCTACCGTGTCGTTCTCGTTGACCACCGGCAACACGTCCAGCAGCAGCAACTCACGCAGGGTGGCGCGCGCGTTGAGGTAGCGGCGGCGATGGCGCAGGTCATCATGGGTCAGCAACACCTGCGCCACGGGACGCTGCGCCAGCGACTGCCATAGCGCGATCATCGGCGCCTGACCCAGCGCGGCCAGCGCCTGACGTGCAGCGAGATCGTTGCCGGGAAGTGCGCGTTCGCGCAGCAGCGCGCGACCGGCGGCCACCGCACCCGAGGACACCAGCACCACCTGACGGCCCTGCGCATGGCTGCTGGCGACGAACCCCGCCAGGGCCTGCGCGTGACGCGCCGTAAGCCCGCCACCGTCTGCAGCGAGCAGATTGCTGCCGACCTTCAACACGGCGCGCCGCCAGCGCGGCAAGGTCTGCGCGGGCAAGGACTCAGCCATCCGCCACCTCACGGTCGCCGTGGCTCTTGGGCGACGACACCACGATGAAGCGGACTTCGCCGGCCGAGTCGTTGCGCATCTGGTGCGCCGCGCCCGGTGGCACATGCAGCCCCTGGTTCGCACCGAGGCGATGCGCCACGCCATCCAACTCCAGCAGCGCCTCACCCTCCAGCACATAGAAGAACTGGCGCGCGCGTGCGTGGCGATGGCGCACTTCGGCGGCACCGGGCGGCATGCGTTCCTCGATCACGCTGAGGTCATCGCCCTGCAGCAGGTGCCAGCCGTCGCACTGCTGGCCCCAGATGTAATGCGGTGCGTTGGCAGTGCTGACGGCGCTCATGGATAACCTCAGTGATCGAGCGCGGCCAACCGCGCAGTCAACTCATCCAGCCGCAGATCGTGCCCCGAGCCGGGCGACACGCGCGCGGCGAGGCTGCTTTCGGGCGAACGGCCCTCGCCCGCCGACGCGGCGGTTTCGGCAGCAGCGCGGTACGCATCGCGGAATGGCACGCCGGCAGCAGCCTGCTCGATTGCCACATCGGTGGCATACATCGCCGGCTCGATCGCCGCGCGCATGGCGGCCTCGTTCCACTGCATGCGCGCCAGCAGATCGGGCACCAGTTCGAGTGCGGCCAGACCATGGCGGCAGCCATGGAACAGCGAACCCTTGGAGAACTGCAGGTCGCGCTGATAGCCGGACGGCAGTGACAGCAACTGTTCGATCTCGGTGCGTGCGGCCGCGACACTGGCGTAGCTGGCGCGCAGCAACTCGACCACATCCGGGTTGCGCTTGTTCGGCATGATCGAGCTGCCGGTGGTGTACTCGGAGGGCAGCTTCACGAAGTTGAACTCGGCCGTGGTGAACAGCGAGAGATCCCAGGCCAGACGACGCAGGTCGAGCAGCGCACCGGCGATGGCTTCAAGCACGGCCATTTCGAACTTGCCGCGCGAGAGCTGCGCATAGATCGGCGACACCTGCATGCGCGCGAAGCCGAGTGCCTTGGTGGTGTGCTCGCGATCCAGCTTGAGGTTCACGCCATAACCGGCCGCTGTGCCCAGCGGATTGGCATCGATCAGCAACGCGGTCTGCCGCGCACGCAGTGCGTTGTCGATGAATCCCTCGGCAAAGCCAGCGAACCACATGCCGGTGGAAGACACCACGGCACGCTGCAGATGCGTGTAACCCGGCAGCGGCAGTGCCGGCTGCGCGGCACGCTCGAGGCAGACCTTGGCAATAGCGCTGCAATGCGTTTCCAACGCGGCGAGCTGATTCTTCAGCCACAGGCGCGTGGCAACCAGGATCTGGTCGTTACGACTGCGGCCGGTGTGCACGCGGCGACCGGCGTCGCCGAGACGTTCCGTGAGGCGCGCCTCGATGGCCGAGTGGCCATCTTCGTAGCGCTCGTCGAGCACGAAGCTGCCGTTGCGGAAATCCTCCGCCAGCACATCCAGCTCGCGCTTCAGCGCCTGCGCCTCGTCGGCACTGACTACGCCGATATTGGCGAGACCTTCGACGTGAGCCTTGCTGGCGGTGATGTCGTGCAGGAAGAACTCGCGATCCAGCAGCACGTCGTCGCCGGCCAGGAATTTCATGATGCGGGCGTCGATCTTGATGTCGGATTTCTGCCAGAGGGGCTGAGTCATGGGGAGTCCTGTTGAAACGGGTAGCGAATAGGCGAGCGAATCACTTCAGAGCGGGATCGCGGTGAACTCATCCACGCCGATCGCGCGATTGATGTTCTGGATCGCCTGAGTGGCCGCGCCCTTGAGCAGATTGTCGAGCGTGGCGACCACCACGACCCGCTTGCCGTCCACCGACACCGCGAAGCCGCCGACTTCGGCGTGATGCTTGTGGGCGATACGGCTGACCCACGGCGCGTCGTCCAGCACCTTAACCAGCTTCTCGCCGTCGTAGGCATGGTGGAAGCGTGCCAGGACGTCTTCGCGCTTGATCGGACGCACCAGATAGAGATTGGTGGTTACGGTAAGGCCGCGGAAGTGCGGCGCCACGTGCGGCATGAATTCGACCGGCAGACCAAGATGACGGCTCGCTTCCTTCTCGTGCATGTGCCCGGTAAGCGAATACGGCATCAGGTTGTCGCGCAGTTTCTCGGGGTCGTTCTTGTCCGACGGCGTAGTGCCGGCGCCGGAGTAGCCCGACACGCCGAAGCTTACGGGCGGCGCGGCCAGCAGATCCTTCAGCGGAGCGATCGATAGCTGCACTGCGGTGGCATAGCAACCGGGATTGCTGATGCGCTTCTCGCCGCGCCACTTGTCGCGGGTCAACTCCGGCAAGCCGTAGTACCAGCGCTCGTCGAAACGGTAGTCGGCCGACAGGTCGAGGATCAACGTGTCGGGCTTCGCCGCGTCCAGCACCTCGACATAGGCCGCCGCCTTGCCGTTCGGCAGTGCGAGGATCACCACGTCGGCGCCCTGCGCGGCTACGCCCGCTGGATCAAAGCTGGCGTAGCGCAGTTCGCCGGTGTAGCCGTCGATATGCTCGGCCACACGCTGCCCGTCCAGTTCGCGCGACGAGACGAAGACCAGTTCCAGCGCTGGATGCGCCGCGATCAGGCGGATCAGCTCCGCGCCGGTATGACCGCGCGCGCCCACGATGCCGATGGTTTTCTTGGATGTGTTCATGAGGTCAGTCCACCAGGGTCGCCGGACGGGTGGCGCAATGCGCGACGCAACGCGCGATTTCGTCGAAATCCTTCAGGCCGTACCAGAACACTTTCCAGCGCTCTTGCTTGAAGCAGCCGTCGGACTCGGCGTAGTAGAAAATGTTGACCTGATTGCCGTGGCGCGAGCGCCAAAACAACTGCGGGTTCTCTTCGCGCATCACCTGCCACACCGCGCGGCCCAGGCCTTCACCCTGCGCGTCGTCCAGCACCGCGAACTTGTCGAGATAGGCCAGGCCTTCGTCCTTGGTCAGGATCATCGCGGCACGATAGTTTTCGCTGACGTAAATGCGATAGGGCTTGGTGCGTTCGAAGTAGTCCGGCACCACGGCACGGCCGAAGCTGGATTCGATCAGCTCGCGCATGCGGGCCTGATCGATGCCGTCCCACGATTCGAAACGCTGCACCTTTTCGCCACGGCGCACCAGGGTGCCGGAACCCTTGTGGGTGAACAGTTCCTTGGCCAGTTCGGCCGGCCGTGTGATCGACACCGACGAGGTCAGCGGCAGGCTCGACAGCAAGTCGGCGATCTGTTCGATCTTCACGCGCATGCCGCCATTGATCCACGGCTGCGCCATCAGGTGGTCGTATTCCGTGCTGAGGTTGATCGAATCGATCACCTTGCCCTGATCGTCCAGCAGGCCACCGGTGCCAGTGAGGAACACGATCTTGTACGGCTGCAGCACGCGTACCAGTTCGTTGGCGGCGAAGTCGGCGTTGATGTTGAGGATCTGCCCCTCCTCGGTCTCGCCCAGGCTGGCGATGACCGGAATGGAACCGGCACGCAGGCTGGCTTCGATCGGGGCGAGATTGATACTGCTCACTTTGCCGACCAGACCGTAAACATCGCGGTCCAGATAGGTGGAAGTGAACACGCCCGACGGCACCGAAGTGGCGCGGGTATCCATCGATTGCAGCGCTTCCACCAGACGCAGGTTCTGCTCCTGGAACACTTTGCGCACGATGGCCAGCGCCTTTGGCGACGTCACGCGCAGGCCGTTAACGGTCTGCTTCTCGATGCCTGCGGCCGACAGCTCTTCGTCCAGCTGCGGACCAGCGCCGTGCAGCACGATTGGCGTCAGGCCGACCTGCTGCAGGAAGGTCAGCGATGACGTCAGCGCAGGCAGATCGTCGCGCAACACCGCACCGCCGACCTTGACCACGGCAAAGCGCTTCGCGTCGAGCTGCGAAAAACGCTTGAGGTATTGCTGAATTTCCTTCGCGCTGCCCATGCTCGACAGCAGTCGAACGATGGTCTTGCGGGTGTGCTTATGCGCTTCCACGGTCAATGATCCGGCAAATGGTTTGTGCGTAATGGTCGAGCTGGTCCAGCGCCACCCATTCATCGGCGCTGTGCGCCTGAGCGATGTCGCCGGGGCCATAGACGAAGGAGATGTAACCGGCGGCGGAGAACAGTGCGGCTTCGGTCCAGAAGTTCACGGCATTGCCGACCGGGATGTTCAATTCGTCGGCCAGATCGCGCGCGGCCAGCCGGCGCGTTTCCGCCGTCGCCGTATCGCCCGCCGGCAGCGAGTCGCCGCGGAAGGTTTCGCCGTATTCCACCGGATGGGGTTCGACCAGGGTGCGGAAAGTTTCCAGCATCTGGTCGGCATCCATCGACGGCAGCGGACGGAAGCCGAAACGCACATCCGCCGTCGGTGCGATCACATTGGCCTTGATGCCGCCTTCGATCTTGCCGATGTTGAAGCGCAGGCCGGTGAGGCCGCCGAAGCGTTCATGCGATTGCGCCGCGACAAAATCCAGTGCCGCCGTGCCCCAGCGCACCGCCTGATGCAGGGCGCTGTCGGACGCCTTCTGTTCGCCCGAGGCATGGCCGGCCTTGCCGGTGAACCGCATCTGCACCGAATGGATCCCGCGATGCGCCAGCACAGCTTCGCCCTTGGTCGGCTCGGCGACGATCACCGCCTCGTAAACCGGCTTGTCTTTGAGGAACCCATCAATGCAGCGCGCATCGTTGGCTTCTTCGTCGGTCGACAACAACAGCGCCATGTCGCCTTTGGTGGCGTTGGCTACGGCGACCAGGGCCGCCGCCGCGCCCTTGATGTCGCATGCGCCCAGGCCGATCGCGCGATCGCCTTCGATCCGCAGGGTATGCGGGTCGGCAGTCCAGTGCGGTGAATCGGGCACGGTGTCCATGTGTACGTTGAACAAGTACTTCGGCTTGCCGCGAACGGCGTAGAGATTCACCGCACCCGCGCCGAAATCGGTCACGATTACTTCGAAGCCCGGCAGGTGTTCGCGCAGGTAGTCAAAAATGCCGCCGGTACCGATTTCGCGTGGCGGATTGCGCGTATCGAAGCCAACCAGGGCCCGAAGATGCTTCAGTGTTTCGTCGAGTAGTGCGCTCATGAGGTCCGTCTGTGGGATGGCGTAGTCGAAGTGATCATCGTCGGATGGCGGACGCATAGACGTCCGGCTTGTAAAGTTCCATCAGCGTCTCCGGCCGCTGCGGCGGGGTAAAACCGTGGCGTGCGTACAGCGCGTGGGCGTCGCCGGTGGCGAGGGTGAAGCGGCGCAGCCCCTGTAATTCAGGATGATCCAGCACCGCCTGTACCACTTGCTTGCCATAGCCATGGCCGCGGTACTCGGGAAGCACGAATACGTCGACCAGGTTAGCGAAGGTCGCGAAGTCGGAAATGACCCGCGCGAACGCGACCTGAGCCTTGCCGACAAAGCCGCCGAAGCACAGCGAGTGGTCGATCGACTTATGCACCAGCTCCAGCGGAATCCCCTTGGCCCAATACGTGTGAGTGGAAAGGAAATGATGGATCAGGGCGAGATCAAGCTCGCTCCGATCCGTACTGATGCGCAAATCGCCGCTCATCGCCGCGCTCCCGCTCAGGCCTTGCCGCTGCGGTTGATTTCCGCCCACAGCGTGCTGCTCATGCCGAACAGCTTGATGAAGCCCTCGGCCTCTTCCACGCCCCAGTCGGCCGACTGTGCGTAGGTGGCGCCCTTGGCGTTGAGGATATGCGGCGAGCGGATTTCCACGGCGGTGACCTGCGCGCCGGAGGTTTCCAGCACGACCTCACCGTTGACGCAGCTCTGGCTGGACGCGAGATAGGCCTCGAGGTCGGTTTTGATCGGGTCGTGGAAGAAGCCTTCGTAGACGACCTCCACCCACTTGCGTGCGACCTCGGGCTTGAAGCGGTTCTGCTGCTTGCTCAACACGGCTTCTTCCAGCGCGCGGTGTGCGGTGAGCAGCGAGATCAGGCCGGGGGCTTCATACACGATGCGGCCCTTCAGGCCGATAGTGGTGTCGCCGGTGTACATGCCACGGCCCACGCCGTAGGGCGCGAACAGCTCATTGAGCTTGGCCAGCAACTTGGCGCCCGGCAGCTTCTGGCCGTTGAGCGACACGGCTTCGCCCTTCTCGAAACCGATGGTCACCGACAGCTTTTCGGACGGCCATTCGGCGCGTGGCTTGCACCAGCCGCGCGCGCCCTCGCCCGGGGTCTTCCAGTGGTCGATCTCGCCACCGGAGAGCGTCACGCCCAGCAGGTTCTCGTTGATGGTGTAGCTCTTCTGCTTGGCGCGCACGTCGAAGCCGCGCTCTTCCAGATAAGCCTGCTCATAGGCGCGGGTCTGGGTGTGTTCCTTCTGGATCTCGCGGATGGGCGCCACGATTTCGTAATCGCCCAGCGCCTTCACGGCCAGGTCGAAACGCACCTGGTCGTTGCCCATGCCGGTGCAGCCGTGCGCGATGGCCTTGGTGCCCAGTTCGGCAGCGCGCTTGATCGCGGCGTCGACGATCAGATAGCGATCCGACACCAGCAACGGATACTGTCCCTGGTAACCCTCGCCCGCCTGCACAAACGGCTTGACGAAGCCTTCCCAGATCGCCGGGCCACCGTCCACGGTGACATGACTGGCCACGCCCAGTTCCTTCGCGCGCGCTTCGATGTAGGCGCGCTCTTCGGCATCGACACCGCCGGTATCGGCGAACACGGTATGCACGGCCCAGCCGCGCTCCTTCAGATAAGGCACGCAGAAACTGGTGTCGAGACCACCGGAGAAGGCGAGAACGATGTCTTTGCTCATGGCTTGCGAAATCCTGGGTATGAAATGAAAAGTCAGGCGGATGCAGTAACGATGCGCGGTTCGCAGCGCACCGGGAAATTCATGGAGTTGGCGATGAAGCAGGCGTGGTGCGCGTCTTCATGCACCGCCGAGGCTTTCGCGGCGTCGCTCTCCGCGGTGATGGTCACCAGCGGATGCAGTACGACTTCGGTGAAGCGGCCACCCTTGTCGTCGACCACCAGCAAACCTTCGGCCTGATCGACGTAGTCGGTCACCACCACGCCGGCGACAGCGGCCAGATGCAGGTACCACAGCATGTGGCAGCTCGACAGCGAGGCCACCAACATGTCCTCCGGATTGTGCTTGCTGCCGTCGCCGCGGAACGCAGCATCGGACGAGCCGGCAATCACCGGCTTGCCGGCAATACGTACTTCATGTTCGCGGCCGTAACCCTGGTAGGTACGGGTGCCGGTGCCGCGGTTGCCGGTCCACACCACTTCGACTGGATACCGGTGCTGGTCATGCGCCATCAGAGAACTCCTTGGTCTGGATCATCAGCTTGGCAAGATCGTGGTCGTGGCGGTGTGCGCGCTGACGCAGACCTTCGACGACACCAGAGCGATTGGCTGCCGGATGGTTCTGGCTGAGCTTGAACTTGCCTTCGATACGATCGATGGCGATTTCTAGGCCGACGATGGCCTTCAAGAGTTTGTCGGTATGGTCCGCCGGTGCGTCGGTCACTCGCCAGGGTTGAGGCTGCCCTGCTTCATGGTTGTCGGTCAGCCGGTGCAGCAGCGCGAGCAGCCACGCTTTGTCTTCGACGACGCGCAGACGGCCGTGTACGTGCACGACGGCGTAGTTCCACGTGGGCACTTCGCGGCCTGTTTCGTGCTTGCTCGGATACCAGTTGGGGCTGACGTAAGCATCCGGCCCCTGGAAGATCACCAGCACATCGGCACCATCGGCCTGAGCCAGTTCGTTGCCGCGCGCGACGTGACCGTGCAGGATGGTGTCGTCGATCAACTCCAACGGCAAGTGATTGGCGGCAAGACCGGCAGAAGCGCCGGTCACCACCGTGGCAAACGGATATTCGCGCATCAACGCCTGCAGGACGTCGTTGCGTGTTTCCTTGAATGACCGGGGCATGTACATGCGGCGGACTCTGTCCTGCTCAGCGCTGGCTGATGAGCGAAGCCATCACGGCCTTCTGCACGTGCAGACGGTTTTCGGCTTCATCGATGGCGATGCAGGCGGGCGAATCCATCACCGCATCCGTGGCCTTGATGTTCCGGCGCAGCGGCAGGCAATGACTGAAGAGGCCTTTATTGGTCAGCGCCATCTTCTGCTCGTCGACGATGAAGTGCTTGTGCGCGTCGCGGATAGGCTTCTCCTGCTCCCAGCGGCCGAAGAACGGCAATGCGCCCCAGCTCTTGGCGTAGACCACGTCGGCGCCGCTGTAGGCTTCCTCGATGTCGTGGCTGATCTTGAGCGAGCCGCCGTTCTCTTTGGCGTTCTGATAGCCGTAGGACATGTAGCGCTCGTCGAGCACGTAATCAGGCGTGGGACACAGCAGGGTCACGTCCATGCCGAGCTTGGTGGCGATCAATAGCGCCGAGTTGGCCACGGCGGTGTTGAGCGGCTTGGGGTGATAGGTCCAGGTGAGCACGTACTTCTTGTTCTGCAGATTGCCGAGGTGCTCTTTCATCGCCAATGCGTGGGCCAGTTCCTGACAGGGATGGGTGATGGTTTCCATGTTGATCACCGGCACCGTCGCGTACTGGGCGAAGGCCTTGATCACCTTGTCCTCGCGATCCACCGACCAGTCCTGGAACTTGGGGAAGGCACGCACAGCGATCAGGTCGACGTAGCGGCTGAGCACGCGCGCCACTTCGGCGATGTGCTCTTCGGTGTCGCCATCCATCACGCTGCCGACTTCGAACTCGATCGGCCATGCGTCCTTGCCGGGCGCCAGCACGATGGCGTGACCACCGAGATGGAAGGCGCCCAGCTCGAAGCTGGTGCGTGTGCGCATGGAAGGATTGAAGAACAGCAGCGCCACTGATTTGCCGGCCAGCTGCTGACCGCGCGGGGAGCGCTTGAATTCAGCCGCCTGCGCGAGCAGACCCTCGATCTCGGCGCGGCTGTAATCCTGGGTGGTAAGGAAATGGCGAAGCGTCATGACGTGGTGCCTTTGAATGTCCAATCCGAAACGAAGAGCCCCGCAGTGCGCGACCACCCGCAGGCGGCGAGAACCTAAGGACAGCTACCCGGCCATGCCGGTCCAACCGAAAACCTGAAACCGAAAACAAAAAAACCCGGCGCGATGGCCGGGTCTTTGTCGTCGATACACATGAAATGCGTGCGACAGCCTACCCGGCCGAATGTCGGACCAGCGGTCGGCGCGCACGCGACGTCATGCCAGCGGCCATGCGGGCGCTGGTGAGTACGGTAGCGGTATAGACGGCTGCGGACATGAGGGTTCCGGACAGGTGAGCGCGCATCATGACGGGATTTCCGCTGCCGTGCAACATGGGGCCGGCGACCGCACAAAAAGAACCGCCGCCCGAAGGCGGCGGCGGGTTGGACTCCCCACGACAGGTCCGGCTCAGTCGGCCGGGGCCACGCTGACCCGTACACGCAGGCGCTCGCCCGGGTCGTAGTTCAGCCGCGACACATAGACCTCGCCGCGGTAACGGTATTCCACGTCATAACCCATGATGCGGCGCTGCTCGCTGACGGCAGCCACCTGGCGACAGCGGGTCTCGGTGGATTCGTACTCGCCACCGCCGCTGCGCGACACGCTGTTGCCGACCGCACCGCCGGCTACCGCGCCAGCCACCGTCGCCGCCTTGCGCCCGTCGCCCTTGCCGACCGTGCTACCCAGCACGCCACCGACCACGGCACCCAGGATGGTGCCAGCCGCGCTACCGGTACCCGGATCGCGGCGGACCACTTGCTGGTCGTAGCACTCCTGGCGCGGCACTTCAGTGCGCGAGACGCCGTAGACCGGGTCCACGCGCAGCACATCGGCCCAGCCATAGTGGGTATTGTCGTCATTGGGGTAACGCGCATCCTGCGCACCGACGCTGGCGGCTGCGAGACTCAGCACCAGCGCGGGGAAAAACAACTTGGTCATCGCGACCTCTCCAGCGGGGGGCTTCGGGCGCTTCTTTGCGCTTATGTGAATTCCAACAAAACCACTCTGAATCCACCCTTAGAATAACCAGGTCCCAGCGACCCTGCTTACACCTTGTTAAGATGCCCGGCTGGCCTGCGCCCTGCCCGTGCGGCCTTCCACCGGACCGGAACCCTCGTCGATGCCGATTTCGCTCTACAACAGCCTCACCCGCCGCACCGAACCGTTCGCCCCGCGCGACCCGCAGCGGGTGACCATGTATGTGTGCGGCCCGACGGTCTACAACTACGTGCACATCGGCAATGCGCGCGGCCCGGTGGTGTTCGACGTGCTCGCCAACCTGCTGCGGCGGCATTACCCGGAGCTGATCTACGCCCGCAACATCACCGACGTGGACGACAAGATCAACAACGCGGCCAAGCAGCTTGGCTGCGAGATCGGCGCCATCACCGAGCGCTACACCGCCGCATATCGCGAGGATATGGCCGGCTTGGGCATCGCCCCGCCGGACATCGAGCCGAAGGCCACCGCGCACATCAGTCAGATCATTGCGATGATCGAGAACCTGATCGCCAGTGGCCATGCTTATGCCGCTGAGGGGCACGTGCTGTTTCAGGTATCGACCTTCTCGGAGTACGGCGCCCTGTCCGGCCGCGACACCGAGGAATTGATCGCCGGTGCCCGCGTAGAAGTGGCCCCGTACAAAAGGAACCCCGGCGACTTTGTGCTGTGGAAGCCTTCCACACCCGACCTGCCCGGCTGGGACAGCCCCTGGGGCATTGGCCGACCGGGCTGGCATATCGAGTGCTCGGCCATGTGCGAGGCGCACCTGGGCGAGACCATCGACATCCACGCGGGTGGCGTGGATTTGCAGTTCCCGCACCATGAGAACGAAATCGCCCAGTCCACCTGCGCCCACGGCGGCAAGACCTTCGCGCGCTGGTGGCTGCACAACGGCATGCTGACCTTCGATGGACGCAAGATGTCCAAGTCGCTGGGCAACGTGCTGCATGTCCACGAGCTGCTCAAGCAGCACCCACCGGAAGCCCTGCGACTGGTGCTGCTGCGCGGTCATTACCGTCAGCCGCTGGACTGGTCCGACGCCGCCATCACCCAGGCGGTAAGCACACTGGATGGCTGGTACCGCGTGCTGCGCGATCTGGCCCACGTCGATCTGCCGGAAGCCCCCTTGCCGGTGCCGCCGACTATCGAAGCGGCGCTGTGCGACGACCTCAACACGCCCCAGGCCCTGGCCGAGCTGTCGCAGCTCGCCGATGCCGCGCGGCAGGCTGACGCCGATGCGCAACGCCAGGCCAAGGCCGCCCTGCTCGGCGGCGGCGCATTGCTGGGCCTGCTGCAACAGGACCCCGAGACCTGGTTCAAGCAGGCCGGAGCCACCGAAGTCGATGCAGCCCATGTCGAGCATTTGCTGGAAGAGCGCCGCGCCGCCCGCGCCGCCCGTGACTTCAAGCGCGCCGATGCGATTCGCGACGAACTGACCGCGCTTGGCGTGGTGATCGAGGATGGCGCGCAAGGCACGCGCTGGAGCGTGGCGAAGGGCTGAACCCACTTCGGCACGCGCGGTAGGAGCGCACCCTGTGCGCGAACACCACGCGATCGCCCGCGCGGTGAGCTCCTCCAAAACGCGCGATAATGCGTGATATGAACGCTATCGCCCCATCCAGCGCCGAGCAGGCGCAGCAAGACATCGTTGACGAATTCGCCTTCTTCGGCGACTGGACCGAGCGCTACCAGTACCTGATCGACCTCGGCAAGCAACTGCCTGACTTCCCGGAAGACCTGAAGACCGAGGCACACCGCGTCCACGGCTGCCAGTCGATGGTCTGGCTGGTGCCGAGCGGCGACGCCTCGAAGATGCATTTCGCCGCGATCAGCGACTCAGCCATCGTGTCGGGCCTGATCGCCCTGGTACTGCGGGTGTATTCGGACCGCTCCGCCCGCGAGATCGTATCGACCGAGCCGCGCTTTATCGAAGCCATCGGCCTGGCCAAGCACCTGTCGCCAACCCGCTCCAACGGCCTGGCCGCCATGCTGGCCAAGCTGAAGGCGTACGCTGCCGCCACGCTGGCAGAAGCCTGAGCCGTCGCCAAAAACAAAACCCCGCGCATGGCGGGGCTTTGTCACAACGAGTGCGAACGTCAGCGATCAGTCGCCCATCTGCTTCTGCAGATGCTCGCGACGCTCCTGCGCATCCAGCGACAGGGTAGCGATCGGCCGCGCTTCGAGGCGCTCCACGCCGATTTCCTCGTCGGTTTCCTCGCAGTAACCGTAGCGGCCTTCCTCGATCCGGCGCAGGGCCTTGTCGATCTTGGAGATCAGCTTGCGGTAACGGTCGCGGGTGCGCAGCTCCAGCGAGTTTTCGGTTTCGCGGGTGGCACGTTCGGCTTCATCGCCGACATCGCGTACCTCATCGCGCAGGTTTTCCATCGTCTGGCGCGACTCTTCAACCAGCTGATCGCGCCAATCGCGCAGCTTGTTGCGGAAGAAGGCCAGCTGACGCGGGTTCATGTACTCCTCGTCGTTCGAGGGGCGGTAGCCCTTCGGCAGATCGATGGAGGTGGTGGAAGGCAGGGCGTAGCGCCCGTCTTCCTTGGTGATGCCATTGTCGAGTACGGCTGCGGAACTATTCATCGAGGACTGCGGGGTCTTCTGTTTTTTGGAAGAGGTATGACGGGCGGTGGCGGTGGCCACGCGCGGGGGCGTCACGGCGACGGCGCTCGCTACTTTGCCCATCAGAGGCGCGGCAGCGGGCTTCGGTGGTGCGGTGCTGGCGGCCGCTGCTGCCGGCTTGGTGGCCGGCTGAACCGGCGCGGCCTTGGCGGCGACCACTTTCTGCGGTTTCTTGGCCGGCGCGGCCACAGGCTTGGGCGCCGGCTTTACAGCCGTTTTCACGGCAACTTTCTTGGCCACCGGCTTGCTGACCGGCGCGGCTTTCTTCGGCTGCGGCTTGGCAACGGCCTTCTTGACCGGAGCGGCGCGCTTGGCGACGGGCGTGGCCGCTTTCTTGGCGACCGGCTTCTTGACGACGGCTTTCTTCGCAGCGGCTTTCTTGACCACGGCCTTCTTCGCGACAACGGCCTTCTTGACCGGCGCAGATTTGGCCGCGGCCTTCTTGGCTACCTTGGAAGCGGTACCCTTTATAGCCTTAACCGCTACTTTCGACTTGCTGGTCTTGACATCTTTGGCCGTGGACGCAGCTTTTCCTTTCTGCGCTTTGGCCGCGGTCGAACTACGCGTCGTTTTCGCCATTTCCCTTCACCATTTTGGCCTTGGCGGCGGGGTGTTATAGCCCATGAGCCTTACACCGGCAACCATGCATCTGGAATACTTGCAGCCTACCCATGCCGCAAGCTGTTTCGGCAGCGTAAAACCCAGGTGACACGACTCATACTTTTCATGCTCGGGTTCTACAAGCGCTGGCTAAGCCCTTTGCTGGGTCAACGCTGCCGTTTTCACCCCAGCTGCTCCGATTATGCACGGATTGCTGTTGCACGCTTTGGTCCGTGGCGGGGCGCCATACTGACAGGTTGGCGGCTGCTGCGCTGCCAGCCGCTGTGCGCGGGCGGCGAGGATCCGGTGCCCGAGCAATTCTCTTTCCGCCGCTGCCGTACCCACGAGGAACCCCATGTCCACTGACTGGCTGATCAAGAACGCCGAACTGGTCAACGAAGGCCGTCGCTTCCACGCCGACCTGCGCGTCAGGCAGGGCCGTATCGAAACCATCGCCGGCAACCTTGACGCCCGCCCCGGCGAGCAGGTGATCGATGCCAGCGGCTTGTGGCTGCTGCCAGGGATGATCGACGACCAGGTCCATTTCCGCGAGCCGGGGCTGACCCACAAGGCGGACATCGCCTCCGAATCGCGCGCCTGCGCGGCGGGCGGCATCACCAGCTTCATGGAAATGCCCAACACCAAGCCGCCGGCACTGGACCGCGACACGCTGGAAGCCAAGTACGCCCGCGCGGCCAAGACCTCGGCGGTCAACTACGCCTTCTATATGGGTGCGAGCAACGACAACCTCGAAGCGATCCGCTCGCTCGATCCACTGGCGGCACCGGGCATCAAGGTGTTCATGGGCGCATCCACCGGCAACATGCTGGTGGACAACCCCGAGGTGCTCGACGGCATCTTCCGCGACGCCCCCACCCCGATCATCACGCATTGCGAAGACACGCCGATGATCGACGCGCTGCATGCCAAGGCGCGCGTGAAGTACGGCGACCATATTCCGCCCAGCGAGCACCCGCTGATCCGCTCTCGCGAGGCCTGCATCAAATCCACGCGCCTGGCGATCTCACTGGCGCAGAAACATGGCACCCGCCTGCACGTGCTGCACATTTCCACCGCGGACGAGCTGGCGCTGTTCCAGCCCGGCCCGATCAAGGGCAAGAAGATCACCGCGGAAACCTGCGTGCACTTCCTGCATTTCGATGACCGCGACTATGAGCGGCTCGGCTTTCTGATCAAGTGCAACCCGGCGATCAAGACCGCCGCCGACCGTGAGGCGATCATCCGCGCGCTGGCCGACGGGCGCATCGACGTGCTCGCCACCGACCATGCACCGCATCTGCTGGAAGAGAAGGCGCA
Organism: Dyella koreensis; assembly: GCF_044904565.1. Lineage (NCBI taxonomy): Bacteria > Pseudomonadati > Pseudomonadota > Gammaproteobacteria > Lysobacterales > Rhodanobacteraceae > Dyella > Dyella koreensis. The sequence goes on from NZ_JADIKD010000012.1 coordinate 1,459,888, forward strand.
GCTCTACGACAAGGCCCCCTCCGGCCTGCCGCTGGTGCAGTTTGCCCTGCAGGCGGCACTGCAGCGCGTATTCGAAGGCCAGCTGACGCTGGAGCGGGTGGTGGAGGCGGTGACCCACGCCCCCGCAACGCTGTTCGATGTGAAGGAACGCGGCTATCTGCGCGAAGGCTATGCGGCCGACCTCGTGTTGGTCGATCCGAAGAAGCCACATACCGTGCGCCGCGAGGAAGTGCTGTCCAAGTGCGGCTGGTCGCCATTCGAAGGCGTTACATTTGATAGCTCGATTGTCGCCACCTTCGTCAACGGCGAGCGTGTATGGGACGGCACGTCGATCAACGATGCGGTACGCGGCCAGCGGCTGGCCTTCGATCGATGACAGGTACGAGGCGCGCGTTAGCGCTGCTCGTGCTGTCGTTGAGCTCCCTGCCCGCGCTGTCTGCCGATTTGCCCACCAGCATTTCGCAAGGCGGCCTGGTGGTTGCGACGCTGCCGGGCGTTACCCAGGCCAGCATCGGCGGCAAGCCCGTACGCGTCGGCGATGACGGTACTCTGGTGTTCGGCGCCGGTCGCGATGAAACCGGGCCACTAACCGTCAACCTTGCGTACCGGGATGGCCGGCGCGAAACCGTGCGCATCGCTGTCACGCCACGGGATTGGCCGATCGAGCGCGTCAATGGCGTGCCGCCCAAGACGGTGAATCCACCGCCCGCGCTCGCCGAGCGTATCCGCCGCGAGCAGGCCGAAGTGACGGCGGCGCGACATCGCGACGACAGCCGGGAAGATTTTCTTTCCGGCTTTATCTGGCCAGTGCAGGGACGCATCAGCGGGCGCTTCGGCAATCAGCGCATCTACAACGGCGACCCGAAGGCGCCACATTCAGGCATGGATATCGCCGTGCCCACCGGCACGCCGGTCAAGGCGCCGGCGGCGGGTGTGGTGACGTTCGCAAAACCCGATCTGTATCTCACCGGCGGCACGGTGCTGCTCGATCACGGCTTCGGGCTCAGCTCCAACTTCCTCCACCTTTCACGCCTGGATGTGAAAGTCGGTCAGCGCGTGCGCCAGGGCGAGGTGATCGGTGCGGCTGGCATGACTGGGCGTGCTACTGGGCCGCATGTGCACTGGGGTTTCAACTGGTTCGGAACACGACTGGATCCACTGCTGCTGCCAGGCATACGCACGCCCTGACGCCGTCGCTCAGGGTACGGCTTTCAGGCGCACACGTACCGGCCCTTGCTCACCCGAACGACCCAGCACACTGACGCGCTCGTCGCTGATGGCAAGCAGGCGGTCACCTTGTTGCAAGCGCGCCGATACGGCGAAATCGACACCCTGGGCCAGATCGCCCGGGTCATAGACGAGTTGAAAATCCACCGGCGAAACACCGACCGGCGCAATGCGCTCCTTCGCAATCACACGAGCCGGCGCATCCTGGCGACTGACGTCCGACAGGCTTACCTCAAGCACCGCGTCGGCCGGCACGGCCTGCGGCAGGTCGTAAACCACGATACCGGTCAGCGAACGCACCAGCGCTTGCGAGACGGGCGCCGGCTTGGATGTCTTGCCATGCGGCCACCAGCCGCAGCCGGAGACGAGAAGTACGGCGGCGACGGGAAGCCATTTAAGTAAGCGCATGAGCCGTTCCTTGCGATGGAACCGCATCCTAACAGGCGCGACGTTCCGGTCAGCAGCGCTTGTCACCGTAGCCGCCGGGCACGCCCTTGCTGGCATAGGCCACAGCGTCGTGCGGATGCAGGCTTTCCTGATGTTCCACACGAATATGGAAGTCGCTCAGCCGCGCGTCGACGTCGAGCGCCTTTTGAATGCGTCGAGCAGCGTCTTCGCAGAACATCAGATTGCTGCCGTTGGCCAGCGCAAAGGCCTGCTCATCTTCGCGCTTCACCGCTGTCTGCACGGGTGTGCCGAGTGCGTGCTCCACCTCATCGATCAATGCGATCAGATCGAACTTCGCATCCTTTGTCATGCGTACACGCAACCGCGCCACACTGCGCTGCGCATGCGGCGTGGCCACGATGCCGCGCTCGGTGCCGAGCCAGGCCAGTACGGCGGCGTGATCGATGGGCTTGCCTGCATCGAAATCCTTGGCGAACTGATCCTGGATCAGCTGGCGCGACAACGCCGCCGAAGCCGGACAGGTCGAGGAATAAACCACTTCGGTGCCGAACTCCAGCAGGAATTCCTCGCCGACCAGACTGGCCTCGATACACACCGGATAAGCACGCCAGCCACTGTTGCCACTACGCAGCGCAGGACGCCGCACCAGATGCTCGAAGCGGATGCTCAGGCAGGCGCGATCAGATAGATCTTTGTGTGAGTCGAGAAAACCGCGCAGCAGCGTGTGCAATGACTCCGCACTCAACGTCTGCGCACTCAATGCCTGCTCGACCTGCAGATAAAGCCGCGACATATGGATGCCGCGCTTGTCCGGCCGGTTCAGATTGACGAAGGCGCCGACTCGCGCACTGGCGCGCTGTACATCGCCGTCGCCAGCATCGAAACGCACCGGCACCTCGATACCGTCCATGCCGACCCAATCGAGCGCACCGGCCAGATGCGGCTGCGCGTGGACGGCAACGTCGGGAAGAAGACGGGCAGTGTTTTCCTGGGCGTACATGGGTGAATCCTGTGACTTGCCAGCGATGGGGCGCTGCGAGATTTCCTAATCTTGGGGCATGGCCCCCGGGTCGCAATAGTGGCGCGGCGGAAACGCTGCGTCCGCCCAGGCGTCAACCGGCCTGACGCCGCCATGCGCGGGCGGCGCGCCAGGCTCGCCAGACGGTACCTGGGCCGCTGCGGGACTGCCCCTTGCGCAGTTCGGCTAGTGGATCGGCCGCCTTATGGGCTTGTTGCGCAAGGCCGCGCGCGCCCGACGACTCCAGGCTACGAAACACGCTCAGCGGCCCCGGCAAGCGGTCCGCATCGCGCCAGGCGCCCTGCAGATCACCCAACTGGGCCTGGATCGCCTGCTCGCGTGCCGCACCCGGCGCACGCAGATCGGCGCGACTGAGGCCAAAACGCGCCATGCGCGCCATCGGCAGGGAGAGACGATCGCGCTCGGCATCCTCTTCGAGCCGCAGCAGGGCATAAAACAGATGTGCCAGCGTGGCCACGCGCGCGGCGCGTTCGGATGACGCACCTTCGCCGTACCACCATGCGGTTTCCAGCTCAGCCAATGCGCCGTGCAGAGGTGCACCGGCCGCCAGCTGCGCGGCGAAATCGGCAGCGGTGCCCTGCTCGAGCTGCGCCATCGCGGCCAGCACCGGTGCCAGCCAGCGTTCGTTCGAGATCGCGTGCGCTCGCTCGTCGTCGAACAGCACCTGGGTCAGCGGATGCCGGCCGCCGCTGGCCGCCGCACCGGAAAGCTCCTCCGCCCACCAATTCAGCTTGGCCGCCGCCACCTGCGGCTCTTGAATGCCATAGGCGGCGGAAAGCAGTTCCTGCTCCAGCGCGGCCAACGCGATGTGCCCCGGATAGTGCGCCGCATCGACAAAGGCCAGCGCGATACGCTGCCGCGGCTGCACCGCCAGCCATTTGTCGACGTAGCTCTGCCATGCCACGCCTGCTTCTTGCGTTGAACTCATGCCATTACCGGCCGGCGCAATAGCGCGGTGAGCTGGGCCGGTGTATCCAGTACCAGGTCGGCATGCCACTGGTGTGGATCGCCGCCGTCGAGATAGCCCCAGTTCGCTGCCACCGTATAAAGACCCGCTGCCGCACCGGCCTGCACATCACGGCGATCGTCGCCGACGAACAGGCAACGCGAAGGCTCCAACCCTGCCTGCTCGCAGGCGAGCAACACCGGGGCTGGATCGGGCTTCTTCACCGGCAGGGTATCGCCCGATACCACTGCACCAGCACGTACTGCCCAGCCGATCTGCTCCACCAATTCATCGGTGAGGAAGCCCGGCTTGTTGGTGACGATGCCCCAGCGCATGCCTTGCGCTTCGATCAGCGCCAGCAATTCGTCGACACCATCGAAGGCGCGCGTCTGCTGCGCCATCACGTCCTGATAGAGCTCGAGATAGCGCGGCACCAGCGCCAGCCGGCCCGCTTCGTCGCGGTCTGCGAAACCGCAAGACAGGATCGCGCGCGATCCGCGCGAAACCACTTCGCGCACCGGTGCAAACTCGGGCCTGGCGACACCCTCTTCCTCGCACAGCATGACAAGGGCGGTGTAGAGATCGACGGCGCTGTCCAGCAAGGTGCCATCCAGGTCGAACAGCACGCCCTGGATGTTTTCGGGCAACGGATTCATGCCGGCTTACGTGCGCACAGCACGTAGTTGATGGCAGTGATGCGGCTCAACCAGGCCTTGCGGCTCACCGGGTTGTAGCCAAGGCCGGAAACGTCTTCCAGTTCCAGGCCCGCATGACGCAGCAGGCGCCCCAGCTCGGATGGCTTGAGAAACTGCGAGTAGTGATGGGTGCCGCGCGGCAGCATGCGGGTGATGTATTCGGCGCCAAGAATCGCTGCGCCAAACGCCGCCGGCGTGCGATTGATGGTCGACATGAAGACCAGGCCGCCCGGCTTCACCATCGCCGCGAGATCCTCAACCAGCGCGGCTGGATCGGGCACATGCTCGATCAGCTCCATGCAGCACACCGCATCAAAGCTTGCCGGTTCCGTTGCCGCCAGCTCGGCGGACGACTGCACGCGATAGTCCACCTGCAGATCCGACTCGTGCAGATGCAGGCGCGCCACATCGATCACCTTGTCGCCCAGATCGATGCCGGTGACGTGCGAGCCAGCGCGCGCTAGCGCCTCGCTGAGCAACCCACCGCCGCACCCCACGTCGGCCACTTTGGCACCACGCAGATCGACCCGCGCGGCGATATAGCCGGCGCGCACCGGATTCAGATCGTGCAACGGGCGCGATTCGCCGTTGGGATCCCACCAACGCGACGCCAGCTTGCCGAAGCGGGCGATCTCGTCGGGGCTTACGTTACTGGCAGCCTGCATCATAAATTCCTCTTGCGCATGGCATTTCGACCAAGCGCGTAGCTTAACGCGCCTGCCATTCGTACACGGTGATATCCCAGCCGCCGCTGGTATGGGCCGGATCGCTGTGCGCGATGCGCAGCGCTTCATCGAAATTTTCGGCAAACAATAGGTAGGCACCACCGGATTTGTCACTGAACGGCCCGGACATCTCCAGCTTTCCGCCGGCTCGCAGCCCTTCAAGAAAATCCTTGTGAGGCTGCACCATTGCTGGGTCGTAATGCGGCCGGCGCATCACCAGGATCAAATAGCGGTTCATGCAGTCACCGGCTCCGGCGCATCAATGGCCGCAATGCGCTCGCGCCACGCATGCGTACGCGCGAGGATGCCATCCGTATCCATATCCACCAGCACGCGACTGGCGAGCTTGCGTGCGCCGGCGATCCACACATCGGTCACCTGATGGCGGCCGGTGGCGTACACCAGCTGCGAGGCGACGTGGAACAGTGGCTGCGTTTCCAGATCGGACAGCCGCACGGCGGCAAAGTCGGCCTGCTTGCCCGGCTCGATGGAACCGATCTTCGCGTCCAGCCCCATCGCACGCGCGCCGTTGAACGTGGCGGCGCGCAAGGCATACGCGGCGTCGAACGCCGCGGCATCATTTGCTACCGCCTTCGCCAGCATTGCGGCCGTGCGCATTTCACCGAACATGTCCAGATCATTGTTGGACGCGCAGCCGTCCGTACCAATCGCCACGTTCACGCCGGCCTTGCGCAGCTTCTCGGCAGGGCAGAAACCGGAAGCGAGCTTGAGATTCGACTCCGGGCAATGCGCCACCGACACGCCGGCTTCGGCGCATGCCGCGATCTCGCCATCGGTCATCTGGGTCATGTGCACCGCGATCAGGCGATCGTTGACCAAGCCCAGCTTCTGCAAACGCTGGAACGGGCGCAGCCCGCTCTTCTTCTTTTCTTCCTCCACCTCATGCTCGGTTTCGTGCGTATGCAGGTGCACCGGAATATCCAGCTGGTCGGCCAGCACGCGAATGCGCTCGAAGCTCTGGTCCGACACCGTGTACGGCGCATGCGGCGCGAACGCCGTGCTGACCAACGCATCGCCACGGAAGCTGTCATGCACTTCGGCGGCGCGCTCGAAATACTCGTCCTGGCTCTTGGCCCAGGCGGTGGGAAACTCGATCACCGGCAGGCCGACCACGGCACGAAAGCCCAGGCGCCGATAGGTCGCACCGATCACGTCCGGAAAAAAATAGTTTTCGTTGGCGCAGGTGGTACCGCCGCGCAGCATCTCGGCTACCGCCAGCTCTACACCGTCGCGCACAAATTCCGGCCCGATCACCTTGGCCTCGGCCGGCCAAATATGCTGCTGCAACCACACCATCAGCGGCAGGTCGTCGGCGAGACCGCGCAGCAGCGTCATCGGATTGTGGGTATGACAGTTGATCAGGCCGGGAATCAGTGCGTGCTCACCGAGTTCCACGCGTTCGCGCGGAGTATAGGTGGCTCGTGCTTCAGCGATCGGCAGCAGCGCCACGATGGCTCCCTTGTCTACCGCCACGGCATGATGGTCCAGGACTACGCCGTGCGGCTCGACGGGGATAACCCAGCGCGCCTCTATGAGAAGGTCGATGTCGGTGCGGCCGGAGTTCATTGCTACCTCGCTGAATCGGGATACCAGAAGTTACGGAACATATCGGAGCCGTATGACTTCCCATCGTACTTGAGCACGGTCCGGGCGGTTCGCTTGCCCGTATCCGCGTATTCGTTGTTCTTGCGCTGCGTCTGCGTGATATGCGCGGTGATCGAAAGATCGGCGAAGCCGTGGCTCGAGGTCTTCTCTACCGCAATCGTCATGTGTGCCGACTCGCTGCGCGCATCGCCCGTGCCGGCGCCGCAAGCCGTGCCCTCCACACTGGTCCAGCCTTCGAGGTTGGTGCCCATGACAGCGTGCAGACGGTTTCCCTCGCGAATCCACAGAGTGAGCTCGTTTTCGGCGCTGGCATCCGGGCAGCTCGCTCCGCGGGCACTGCTGGTGAACACGACACCGAAAGCACGGACGTCAGGAGACAGCCGATAAGGCGCCGTATCGATGCGATAGCTGCCGACCACGGTAGCCGCGTCTTCTTCAACTACGGAGCGATCGGCGGCAACCACCTTGCCCGCCTCGACCAGTGCAATCACCTGCGCCTTGCTTCCGCTGTCGCCACCCGGTCCCTCATGGTTCGTGTCGAATGCGATGGCTGCGATCGTGGTGCCGGGCGCGTTGGGCACGGCCTTGCACGCCGCGGCCGCGACCAGTCCGCCCTGCTCGTCCCAGGAAACCAGCTTGCCCTTGATTCCGGCCCAACGGGCGACCGCTGCGATGGTGCCGTCGTCGCAGGGCTGAGCGTCGTCGGCATAGGCCAGCGGCGCGACAGCCAGGGCGAGCAAGGGAATGAAGGGGAGAATCCTGCGCATGAGACGGCATTCCTTGTGTCCGATAAAGAAAACGGCACGGCGCCCCAGAGGTCGCCGTGCCGCTCGATACTGCGCGCGACCTTACTTGCCGACGCGGCTGACGTACTCGCCCGTGCGGGTGTCGACCTTGATCATTTCGTCGGTGGTGACGAACAGCGGCACGCGCACCACAGCGCCCGTCTCCAGCGTGGCCGGCTTGCCGCCGCCGCCGGAGGTGTCGCCGCGCAGGCCCGGGTCGGTCTCGGTGATCTTCAGCTCGACGAAATTCGGCGGCTGCACGGCGATGATTTCGCCGTTGAACAGCGTGACCACGCACTCTTCCTCGCCCTTGAGCCACTTGGCGGCGTCGCCCATGCCGACTTTGTTGGCCTGGTGCTGCTCGAAGGTCTCCTGCTGCATGAAGTGCCAGTATTCGCCATCGGAGTACAGGAACTGCATGTCGGTATCGACCACGTCGGCGACTTCGAACGAGTCGCTCGACTTCATCGTCTGCTCGGTGGTGCGTCCGTTCTTCAGGTTGCGGATGAAGATACGGGTAAAGGCCTGCCCCTTGCCGGGTTTGATGAAGTCCGCGTCGGTGATCACCCAAGGGTCATTGTTGTGAAGGATCTTCATACCCTTCTTGACGTCGTTCAGACCGGCGGTGGCCATGCGCTTTGTGCTCCAGATGTGACGCCGCCGGCGGGCGGCTAGAATAGGAAGTTGCCGGGCCTTTGGCCCGATTTAAGACCCCCTATGATAACCGCAAGCCCCATCGCCCGCCTATCACCGCCCGGGGCCAACTGGCGCCAGCTCTGGCGCGAATCGGTCACCGATGCCCGCGAACTGCTGCTGATGCTCCAGCTGGGGCATCTGGCCGACCGCCTCCCCGCCAGCGACGCAGGTTTCGCGCTGCGCGTGCCGCGTGGCTTCGCGGCGCGCATGCGGCCCGGTGATCCACGCGACCCGTTGCTGTTGCAGGTACTGCCGCAGCTGGCCGAGCTGGACGAAGCCGAGGGTTTCACCCGGGACGCCGTGGGCGACATGGCCTCGCGATCGGCACAGGGCGTACTGCACAAATACCAGGGCCGCGCGCTGTTGATTGCCAGCGGCAGCTGCGCCATCAACTGCCGCTACTGCTTCCGCCGGCATTTCCCTTATGGCGATGAGATGGCGGCGGCGGGCCAGTGGCGGAAGGCGCTGGAGCACGTGGGCCAGGATCCGTCCATCAGCGAACTGATCCTGTCCGGCGGTGACCCGCTTTCGCTAGCCACGGGCAAGCTGGAGGAGCTGAGCCGTGGACTGGCTGCGATTCCACACGTCACGCGCTTGCGTATTCACACCCGACTGCCGGTAGTGCTGCCGGAACGTGTCGATGGCGCGTTCCAGGACTGGCTGGCCTCCCTGCCTCTGCAGAAGGTGGTGGTGTTGCACGCCAACCATGCCAATGAATTCGACCCCGCTGTGGACGACGCCTGCGTTCGCCTGCGCGAAGCCGGCGCGACCGCGCTCAACCAATCGGTCTTGCTGCGCGGGATCAATGACAACGCCGACACGCTGGAGGCACTTTCCGAGCGCCTGTTTGCAGCCGGGGTGCTGCCCTATTACCTGCACCAGCTCGATCGCGTGCAGGGCGCGGCGCACTTCGAAGTGAGCGACGAGCGCGCGCTGGACTTGCTGGAATCCCTGCGCCATCGCCTGCCCGGCTACCTGGTGCCCAAGCTGGTGCGTGAAGTGGGTGGCGACGCCTCCAAGCGGCCGCTCTAGGGAAAGCTCGGACTACGATGAGCGGCGCGTCACTCTAGGGATATTTCCGCTGGCGGTTGTCATCGGAATCCGTTAAAACCCCTGAGCGGTGCTGCTCGCGCATACGCGGTGCCGGCACTGCTCGTTTTTGGGGGAAAGCGCAACGTGCCAACGAAGACAGACCTCGTCATCAAGATCCTTTTCATCGAAAAGTCGGTCGAAGACGCAGAACAAATCATCAGCTTGCTGCGCAACAACGGCATTGCCGTGCGGCCCGCGCGCGCCACCAGTGCGGAGCAGGTGCAGGCCGCGCTCGATGAACTGGGGCCGGATATCGTGCTGTTCGATCCCTCGATCGGCTCACTGGATCTGCCGCAAGTGGTGCACCTCCTGGACGCACACGGCCGCGACATGTCGCTGATCGCACTGGTATCCCAGGCGGACAACGCCAGCGTTGCCGACCTGTTTGCGGGCGGTGTCCGCAGCATCGGCCTGCGCCCCCAGCCGCGGCAGCTTATGGCAGTGATCCAGCGTGAGTACGAATCGCTCAACACCCGCCGCCAGCTGCGCCGCCTGGAAACCGCACTACGCGAATCGGAGCGCCGCTGCGACGCGCTGCTCGACTCCTCTACCGACGCTATCGCGTATGTTCACGAAGGCATGCACGTGCGCGCGAACCAGGCTTACCTGGATACGTTCGGCTACCACGAATTCGACGACCTGCTCGGCCTGCCGGTGCTGGACATGATCGGCTCCACCGATGCAGACGAATTCAAGGCCACCCTCAAGAGCCTCTCGCGTGGAGAGAAGCTGGCCAACCGGCTGGAGCTGCAGGCGCGCCGTGCGGATGCCAGCAGTTTCAAGGCCACCGTTGAATTTACCCATGCGACATTCGAGGGGGAGCCCTGCCTGCAGATCGTGTTCCGCCGCCAGCAGGTGGACCCGGCGATGCTTGAGCAGTTGCAGCGCGACCCGGTCACCGGCCTGTTCAATCGTGCGCGCATGCTCGAATGCATTGACCAGGCAGTGGCCGCCGCGACCGAAGGCACCAAGGGCCAGTCGCTGCTGCTGATCGAACCCGATAACTGGCAGACCATCGTCTCCGGCATCGGCCTGGGCAAGGCTGACGAACTGCTGGCGGCTTTCGCTGCGCGCATCAATGCCCTGCTGGGCCTGGAAGATACCGCCGGCCTGCTTGCCGAACACACCGTCGGCGTGATCCTGCATTCGCGTAACGACGAAGGCATCAAGGAGTGGATCTCCAATCTGCAGGCGAGCATCGCCAATGGCATCTTCGACGTCGGCGCCCGCTCGCTCACCGTCGCCGCCAGCATCGGCGGCAGCCTGCTTGGCGAGAAGAACGCGAATACCGAGCTGTTGCTGGATCAAGCTAACCAGGCCCTGCGCAACGCACAGAGCCAGGGCGGTAACCGCAGTGACTTGCACGACCCTTCCGCACGCGAGAAAGCCGATGCGGAGCGCGAACGCTACTGGCTGGATCTGCTGAAGCAGGCGCTGAGCCAGGACAACTTCGTGCTGTACCACCAGCACACCATCAGCCTGCAGGACGCCGAGGGCGAATTCTCTGAAATCCTGCTGCGTCTCGATGGACCCCAAGGCGAAGTGTTGCCCGGCTTCTTTATGCCGATCGCCGAGAAGTACAACCTCACTCCGGCCATCGATCGCTGGGTACTCAACCAGACCATCCAGGCACTCGCGGCACGCGAGCGGTTTGGCTCTCCGACCACCTTCTTCGTCAAGCTCACCGCCGGCTCGCTGCAGGACGATCAGTTGCTGCCGTGGCTGGGAGCGCGCCTCAAGCAGGCAAACCTCAAGCATGGCCGCATGGTGCTGGAGATGACCGAGAGCAAGGTGGTCACCTCGCTGCGCCCGGCTCAGGAGTTCGTGCGTGCGTGGAAACAACTGGGCGGCCAGTTTGCACTGGAGCAGTTCGGCTCCGGCCTCAACTCGTTCCAGTTGCTCAACCACATCGACGCGGACTATCTGAAGATCGACCGCAGCTATATGGCCAACCTGCCGCAGCAGCCGGAGAGCCAGAAGAAAGTGGCCGAACTGTGTCGCCAGGCGCGTGAGATCAATCGACTGACGATTGCCGAATGGGTGGAGGACGCAGCCAGTACGTCGCTGCTGTTCGCCTGCGGCGTCGACTTCGTGCAGGGCAATTTCCTGCAGGAGCCGCAGCGGCTGCTCATCACACCGTAAGAGCCACCCTCTACGCGAAAGCCCCGCCACAGCAGGGCCATGCCTCGAACAAGCAGGACCCAGCTTGAACACCCGGAAACAAAAACCCCGCGGATTCCGCGGGGTTTTTGTTGCAAGCCTTGAAGACCTGGCGCCGAATTACTTGGCGGCAGCAGCAGCCTTCGCCTTGTTGGCGGCGACAGCGGCGACGTCTTCCTTGATGCGGGCCGCCTTGCCTTCCAGACCACGCAGGTAGTACAGCTTGGCGCCGCGCACCTTGCCCTTGCGCTTCACCTGGACCGAATCGATGGCCGGGCTGTGCGCCTGGAACACGCGCTCCACGCCGGTGCCGTGCGAGATCTTGCGCACGGTGAAGGCCGAATGCAGGCCACGGCTGCGCTTGGCGATGACGATGCCCTCGAACGCCTGGACGCGCTCGCGGTTACCTTCCTTCACCTTCACGTTGACCACCACGGTGTCGCCAGGGCCGAATTCCGGCAGCTGGCGGGTGATCTGCTCGGCTTCGAACTGTTCGATGATCTTGTTCATGGCAACACCTGTTTGATTTCAATTGCTGCGGTCACTGTTCGGCCGCATCGTTTTGCCGCGTATGCTCGCGACGGAATTCATCCAACAACGCCCGGGATTCCGCATCCAGCGTGCGTTGCACCAAGAGATCCGGACGTCGCAGCCAGGTCCGTCCCAGGGCTTGCTTGAGGCGCCAACGGCGAATCGCCGCATGGTCACCGGAAAGCAATACCTCCGGCACATCACCCAGTGCGTCACGCACCGGTTTCGCATAGTGCGGACAGTCCAGCAACCCGTCCGAAAACGAATCCTGCTGGGCCGACTGCGCGTCGTTCAGTGCGCCCTCCTGCAAGCGGCCCACGGCATCGATGATCACCGCGGCACCCAGCTCGCCACCGGACAGCACATAATCGCCGATCGACAGCTCTTCGTCGACCTCGTGCGTCAGCAAACGCTCGTCCACACCTTCGTAACGCCCACAAAGCAGAGCGATGCGCGGCAACTTCGCCAGCGCTTCTACCCTGCCCTGCGTCAGCCGCGCGCCTTGCGGGCTGAGGTAAATCACATGCACCGGTTCCGATGCCGCTTCACGTACCGCCTTGAGGGCCGCGCGCAAAGGCTCGATCAGCATCACCATCCCGGGTCCGCCGCCGCAGGTGCGGCCGTCCACGGTGCGGTAATTGTCAGTGGCGTAGTCGCGCGGGTTCCAGGTTTCCACCTGTAGCAGCTCGCGCTGCTGGGCGCGCCCAACGACACCGACGGCGGCACACTGGCGCACGAAGTCGGGAAAAAGCGTAACGACGTCGAAGCGCATGATCCTCAAACTCCAGCTGCGGCGTAACCGCCGTCAGAATTCAGGATCCCAGTCCACCACCATGCGCCCGCCGGACAGATCCACCGAACGCACGTAAGAACCCTGGACGAAGGGAATCAGCCGCTCTCGCTCGCCGTCCCTCACTACCACGACGTCGTTGGCCCCGGTGGCGAACACATGAGTGACCCGCCCCAACACCACGTTGTCGATGGTGACGACCTCAAGACCCTCGAGATCGACCCAGTAATACTCATCCTTGCCGGGAGGCGGCAACTGCTCGCGGGAGACGTATATGTCCTGCCCCACCAGCGCCGCTGCCGTTTCACGATCTTCCACCCCGGGCAGATAGGCGACGATGCCTTTGCCCTGCGTGCGACCCTTGACTCCCTTGATCTCCGTTTCCGTACCCGGCGCCGCACTGAGCAGCCAGGGCTGGTAGCGGAAGATCTGCATGCGGGGCTCGGTCCAGGATTCGACCTTGAGCCAGCCCTGCACGCCGTACAGCCCGACGATGCGTCCGACCAGGACGCGCCGACCGGCTGCCGTCATACTCAGGCAGCCTGCTGCTTGCCGGCTTCCTTCACCAGGGCGGCGACCTTGTCGCTCAGCTGGGCACCCTTGGACACCCATTCCTGGACGCGGGCGACGTTCAGCTCAAGGCGCTTGTCCTTGCCCGAAGCCACCGGGTTGTAGAAGCCCACGTTCTCGATGTTGCGACCGTCACGCGCGCTGCGCGAGTCGGTGACGATGACGTGGTAGAACGGACGGCCCTTGGCGCCGCCGCGCGAAAGACGAATCTTGACCATAAGTAAAAGCTCCAGAATTGCCGGAAGCGCCGGCAGCACGCCCGAGCACGGGCGCGGTAAACGCGGCATTTTAACCAAATTTGAGGAAAAGGGAATAGGGAACGGGCATTTGGCGCTGAACCGGCCCTTCTCCTCACCCAGGCTTACCGCATCGGCGGCAGCCCACCCATGCCACCCATGCCCTTCATGGCGCCACGCATCTGCCGCAGCAGACCCTTGGTGCCGCCCTTGGAGAGCTTGGACATCATTTTTTCCATCTGCATGTACTGCTTGAGCAGACGGTTCACGTCGGCCGGCTGAGTGCCCGAACCGCGCGCCACACGGGCACGGCGCGAGCCGTTCAGCAGATCGGGATGGCGACGCTCTTTCTTGGTCATCGAACCGATGATCGCGACCATGCGCTTGATCTCGCCGTCGTTGACCTTGGATTTCACGTTGTCAGGCAGATTGGACACGCCCGGCAGCTTGTCCATCAGGCCGGCCAGGCCGCCCATATTGGACATCTGCTCGAGCTGGTCGCGCATGTCGTTGAGATCGAAGCGCTTACCCTTGATGACCTTCTCGGCCAGCTTCTGCGCCTTCTCCTGATCAACCTTGCGCTCGACCTCCTCCACCAGCGACAGCACGTCGCCCATGCCGAGGATGCGCTGAGCCACGCGGTCCGGATGGAACGGCTCCAGCGCGTCAGTCTTCTCGCCGGCGCCGAGGAACTTGATGGGACGGCCAGTGACATAGCGCACCGAAAGTGCGGCACCACCACGGGCATCACCATCGGTCTTGGTCAGCACCACGCCGGTGAGCGGCAGCGCTTCGGCAAAGGCCTTGGCGGTATTGGCCGCATCCTGACCGGTCATGGAGTCGACCACGAACAGGGTTTCGACTGGCGTGATCGCGGCGTGCAGCGCCTTGATCTCCGCCATCATCGCCTCGTCCACGTGCAGACGGCCGGCGGTATCCACCAGCAGCACGTCGACGACTTCGCGACGCGCGGCAGCGATCGCGTTCTTCGCGATATCCACCGGATTCTGGCCGGCTTCGGACGGGAAGAACTTCACGCCAACCTGTTCGGCCAGCGTGCGCAGCTGCTCGATAGCGGCCGGACGATAGACGTCGCAGCTCACCACCATCACTTTCTTTTTCTTGCGCTCGGTAAGGAAGCGCGCCAGCTTGGCGACGGTAGTGGTTTTACCGGCACCCTGCAGGCCCGCCATCAGCACCACGGCTGGCGGCTGCTGGGCCAGATTGAGCTCGGTATTGACCGTGCCCATGACTGCGGTCAGCTCGTCGCTGACCACCTTCACCAGGGCCTGACCCGGGCTCAGGCTCTTGAGCACTTCCTGGCCTACCGCGCGCACTTTCACGCGCTCGACCAGCGCCTGCACCACCGGCAGCGCTACATCGGCCTCGAGCAAGGCGATACGCACTTCGCGCAGCGACTCGCGAATGTTTTCCTCGGTCAGCCGCCCACGGCCGCGCAGGCGGTTGACGGTGGCGGAAAGGCGTTGGCTGAGCGACTCGAACATGGCGGAGTACGGCAGGTGGAAAGCGGACAAGTATAGCGGAGTGCGTCGCCGAGTCTGTGCCATACCGCATTCACCTGGACTCAGGCGCTATGCGACACTGCCGGGTCATGACCATCCACCTCTTCGCTCTGCTCGCTATCGCGCTCTATCTCGCTGCCGCGGGAGGTCTGGCGCGGCCGCTGCTGGGCGGCGGGCAGCCGCTGAACAAGTCGGCGCTGGGGCTGGCCGGCGCGGCCGTGCTGATCCATACCGGCATCCTGCTCGGCATCCATCGGGGGGCGGTGGACCTGCACTTCTTCGCCGCATTGTCGCTGGTCGCCTGCGTGGTCTCCGCCCTGACCTTGCTGGTGAACATGACCCGCCCCGTCGCCGCGCTCGGCGTGATCGTTTTCCCGCTCACCGCGCTGCTATTGGCCGCGGACAGCTACTTCGCCCCCGCCACCGCGCCGCTCGCGCTGGATTGGCAGATCAAGCTCCATGTGACGGTCGCCCTGCTGGCCTTCAGCGTGCTCTCAATCGCCGCCGTACTGGCCATCCTGCTGGCGGTGCAGGAGCGCGCGCTGCGCCATCGCCAATTCGGCCCTTGGCTGCGCGCCCTACCCCCGCTGACGCTGACCGAGACGTTGCTGTTTCGCCTGATCGGCGCCGGCTTCCTGCTGCTCACGCTGACGCTGCTCACGGGTGCGTTGTTCGTGGGCGATCTGTTCGGCCAGCACCTGATTCACAAGACCGTGCTTTCGATCATCGCCTGGCTGGTGTTCGGCGCCCTGCTGTTTGGACGCTGGCGCTATGGCTGGCGAGGACGCAGCGCCGTGAACCTCACCTTGATCGGTATGGGCGTGCTGCTGCTGGCGTTCTTCGGCACCAAGGCCGTACTGGAACTGATCCTTCATCGCACCGCCTGATCTTTACACGTCATGGCGCAGGAGCCTTCATGAAACTGATCGGCATGCTCGACTCGCCCTATGTCCGCCGCGCCGCGATCACCCTGACGCTGAAGGGCATTCCATTCGAACATCTGTCGCTGTCGCTGTCGGTGTTCCGCAACTTCGGTGAGTTCCAGTCGATCAACCCTCTGGTGAAAGCGCCCACGCTGATCGGCGATGAAGGCTGGCAGATGGTGGATTCGTCGATGATCATCGACTGGGCCGAATCCGTCGGCACCGGCGCCAGCCTGATGCCGAGCGAGCCTGCGGCGCGCCTGCGCGCACTGCGCCTGCTCGGGCTCGCGCTGACGGCTTGCGAGAAAAGCGTGCAAATCGTCTACGAAGGCAAGCGCGACGAGAACCATCGCGATCCGGCATGGCTAAGCCGCGTCCAAGGCCAGCTCACCTCGGCGTATGCGGCGCTCGAACAGGAAGCCACCGGCCGCAACGGCTGGCTGATTGGCGAAACACTGACACAGGCAGATATCACCGTGGCGGTTGCCTGGGGTTTTACCCAGCTGATGCAGCCGGAGTTGATCATCACCGCGCGCCACCCCGCGCTTGCCGCATTGTCGGCACGCGCGGAGCAGTTGCCCGCTTTCATGGCGCTGCCGCCGACCTGAGTCGACGGCAGCCATGCGAACGCGCTCAGGCGCGCTCGGCCGCCATGCCATCCACGACAACATCCTGCTTGCGCACAAAAGCGCGGCGAGCCAGGTGATAAGCCGGATCCGGCCCGAAGAAATTACGCTGCATCTCCGCCAGCTCCTCTTCGGCGTAACGCTCTAGCGGCTTGCTGTGCTCATCGTTGCGCCGATGCTCGGCCTTGTCGGATAGCGTCTTGCGCCACAGCCGGACTTCGTTGCCCGATGCCAGCTCCGCTTCGACGGCTTCAAGCAGGTTATGCCCCGACAGAACGCCGTCAAGCAAACCGATGCGCCGCGCGCGTGACGTGCCCAGAGGCAGCAGGGATTCCGTCAGCAGTCGCGCCGCCGTATCGCCTACGCGCTTGGGCAGCAGGTAGGTCCAGTACTCCGAACCGTATAAGCCACCCATGCCTTTGTAATGGGGATTGAGCACGATGCCTTCCCGCGCGTAGACGCGATCCGCCGCCAACGCCAGGATCACGCCGCCCGCCCCCGCATTGCCGCGCATCAGCGCGACTGTGCGCTTGTCGTCGGTCAACACGATCTCACGCACCAGCGCATTCATAGCCAGGATGTTGTTCCACGATTCCTGCGCGGGATCGGCGGCGGCCTCGATCGCATTGAGGTCGATGCCGTTGGACCAGAAATCCTCACCACCACACAGCACGAGAGTACGCGTGGGTCGTGAACGCGCATGCCGATAGGCCGCCAGCAGGCGCTCCAGCACGACGGTACTCATCGCGCCATTCATCAGATCGAAAGACAGATAACCGTTGTGTCCCTGCTCGCGATAGCGGATTGTCTGCCAGGTAGATACCGACGGCCGTGCATGGGGAGCGAGACTGCGCTCTGGCACGTCGGCCAGCCGATCCTCGAGTACCTGGGTGGCGGGCAATTTGATGTCGTATCGCGGATCGCCCTGGCGCAGCCCCTGACGACGGCGCAGATGACTGATCCAAAGCGCACCGTCGCCGCAGGCAACACACACCGCGCCGTCGCGCTTCGCGAGCAACTCACCTGGCCGGCCGCGCAAACGCCCCTCCGGATGCGCGCCATAGAGACGCACCTTGACGCCCGCAAGCGTGGCCAGCAGGCCAGGCGCACTGTCGGCGGAACGGATATGCCGCAACACCCGCTCCAGCGGTGCATCCCAGTCGATCTGGCGATCGGCTTGCCGGCACGGCGGCCGCTCGCGGCCGCTTGCCGCCGGGATATAGGCACCAAAAGGTGGACGCTCGCCAGCCTGGAATCGCTCGAGCGCTTCATGGACTGCCAGCATTGCGGTGTCGGTGGTTTCGCTGCGGTAGATCGTGCTCTTGCTGGCCTCGCGCAACGGAAATTCCCGGTGCGCCCAGATCGGCCCGCCGTCCATTTCCTCGCGCGCTTCCAGCACAGTCACGCCCCACGAAGGCTCGCCTTCCAGCATCGCCCAATCCAGCGCCGAGGGACCGCGGTCGCCGGGAATACCGGGGTGCACGATCAGGCAGGTGTACTTGCGCCACACGCTGGCTGGAATGGCGGACTTGAGCATCGGCGCAAGGATCAGGTCCGGACGAAACCGTTGCGCCGCCGCCTCCATCTGCGAACCGTGACTGACCTCGGCGATATCGAGGTGATGCCCGAGTTCTTCCAGCTCGACCTGGGCGCGTTGAGACAATCCGTTGTGGCGAGTGCACAGAAACAAAATCCGCATGTCGCTCTCCTTGATAAGTGCGTTGTCACGCACGGGAGCGGCGATGCTGACAGTGGCCCGGGCCGGCGACGTTGATCCATTGCACAGCCCGATAAAGGCGCATCGTGCGCCGAAGAATCGATCGACGAGTGCGCCCGGAACGCCTATGAATTCACAAGGATTCCACGCGTGACATGCTGCACGTGCGACATTCGAAATGAACCTATCGCGTGGCGTCAATAGCCTGTGCAAGACGCTCCACGCCAACCACTTCCATGTCACCTACACGGCCTTTCTTGGGTGCGTTCGCCTTCGGCACGATGGCCCGCTGGAAGCCGTGATGCGCCGCCTCTTTCAGGCGCTCTTCGCCATTCGGAACGGGACGTATCTCACCCGACAAACCCACTTCGCCAAAGGCCACGGCTTTTTCCGGCAACGGGCGATCGCGCAGGCTGGACAGCACCGCCAACAGCACTGGTAAATCAGCCGCGGTTTCCTGCACACGAATACCACCCACCACGTTGACGAACACATCCTGGTCGTACGCAGCTACGCCGCCGTGCCGGTGCAGCACCGCCAGCAACATCGCCAACCGGTTCTGCTCAAGGCCCAATGCCACGCGACGTGGATTGCCCAGCGACGACTGGTCCACCAGCGCCTGCACTTCCACCAGCAGCGGGCGCGTGCCTTCGCGGGTCACCATCACCGCACTGCCCGAGGTCGGCCCCGCATGTGCGGAGAGGAAGATCGCCGAAGGATTAGGCACTTCGCGCAGCCCTTTCTCGGACATCGCGAACACGCCCAGTTCGTTCACCGCGCCGAAGCGATTCTTGAAAGCGCGCAGCACGCGGAAGCGGCTGCCCGATTCGCCTTCGAAATACAGCACCGCATCCACCATGTGCTCCAGCACGCGCGGACCGGCAATGCCGCCTTCCTTAGTGACATGCCCTACCAGGAATACCGAAGTACCGGTCTCCTTGGCGAAACGCGTGAGCTTGGCGGCCGATTCGCGCACCTGGCTGACCGAACCTGGCGCAGCGGTGAGCAGCTCCGTCCAGATGGTCTGGATGGAATCGATCACCAGCACGCGCGGACGCGAAGCCACTGCCTGTTCGAGAATGCGCTCGATGCAGGTCTCGGCCAGCGCGTGCAGCGGTCCCAGCGGCAAGTCCAGTCGCTGCGCGCGGGCAGCCACCTGCCCCAGCGACTCCTCGCCGGTCACGTAAACACTGGATAGCTGCTCGCCAAGCTTGCCGAGCATTTGCAGCAGCAGGGTCGATTTGCCGATGCCCGGATCGCCGCCGATCAGCACGACCGAGCCATCCACCAGTCCGCCACCGAGCACGCGATCCAGCTCGCCAATACCGGTGAACGTGCGCATTTCGGCTGTCAGCGCGACCGACGTCAACGGCGTCACTTTGGGCGCCCCGGCTGCCGCACCGGCATAGCCACTGCTGCGCGCAGCACCCGCGGACTTCACCGCCGGCTGTACCACGAATTCGCTCAGCGTGTTCCAGGCACCGCATTCAATGCACTGGCCCTGCCATTTCGAATGCTCCGCGCCGCAATCGGCACAGACATAGGCGGTTTTGGCTTTGGCCATGAAGATTCCCTGCGGACGGAAAAGGCGAGCTTAGCCCGCCGCCATCGCAAACCGCGAGACGCAGCCGCCGCGATAACGAGTCAGTTTTCGTCTTCGACGAACAGCACGCGCTTGGTCATGCCACAGGTAAGGTCATAAGAGATCGTGCCGGCCTGTGCCGCGATGTCTTCCACCGGAAGCTCCGGCCCCCACAGGGTCACCCGGTCGCCGACCTTGGCCTGCGGTGCATCACGCAGATCCAGCGTGATCAGATCCATCGAGACGCGGCCGACCAGCGGCACCCGCCGATCGCCCACCAGCACCGGCGTGCCTGACACCGCACTGCGCGGATAGCCATCGCCATAGCCAACGGCGGCGACGCCGATGGGCATGTCTTCCGGGCAGGTCCAGATGCCGTTGTAGCCGATACGCTCACCACGGCGGATGTGATTGATCGCTACCAGACGCGTATGGAGGGTCATGGCCGGGCGAAAGCCGAAATCGGCCCCGGTCTTACCCGCCACGACCGATAGGCCATACAGCAAACCGCCCGTGCGCACCCAATCGGCGCGCGCCTCGGGCCAGCCCAGCACGCCCGCGGAATTGGACAGGGCGCGCGGCCCGCTCAGGCCGGCAGTGGCTTCACTGAAACGGAGGATCTGTGCCGGCGTCTCCGTGCCTTCGAATTCCTCCGACTCGGAGAAATGCGTGAGCAATCCGATTTCCGGATCGATACCCGGCATCGCTGCCAGCCGCGCATACACCTCTGCCGCGCGTTCGGGCGCAAAGCCGAGCCGATGCATGCCACTGTCCACTTTCAGCCAGACCCGCAGCAGCCCGCGTGCCGGAGAAGCGTCGGCCAGCCATTGCAATTGCGACTCATGGTGGATCGCCGCATCGAGCTGCAGACGCTGCATTTCCGCGATATCACCGGCGCGATCGGGACCGGACAACACCACGATGCGCTGACGATGTCCGGCCGCGCGCAGACGCAGGCCGTCACCCTGGGCTGCCACAGCGAAAGCATCTGCCGCACCATCTAGCGCACGCGCCACCCGCTCCAGCCCGTGGCCATAGGCATCGGCCTTGACCACCGCCATCACCTTGGCCGGCGCCGCCATCTCCTTGATGCGGGCGAGATTGTGGCGCAGGGCGCCGAGATGGATGGTGGCGACGGTAGTGCGGCTCATGATTCCAGTTTGGCCGCGACGCGCAGACGGCGGCTTCGTAGCTAGGGGAAAGCCGGACGAGGCTCAACGGCTCCGGCGGACCTAAACAACGCGAGAGGTTACCAGCCCTCGCCGCCGTCCATCTCCAACCTTAGGGCCGGGGCCGGATGGGCAGGTGGCGCGATCGGGGAAATTTGCGGGCAAGGTTTCCCTTACCCGCATGATGCTTGCCGTTACTCGAAAGCGCCGACGAAGGAGTCCGGTGCGTAATTCTCGAACTTGGTGTAGTGCCCCAGGAAGGTCAGCTTCACCGTGTCGGTAGGACCGTTACGCTGCTTGCCGATGATGATCTCGGCCAAGCCTTTGTCCGGCGATTCCTTGTTGTAGTACTCGTCGCGGTAGATGAACATGATCACGTCCGCATCCTGCTCGATAGCGCCGGATTCGCGCAGGTCGGACATCATCGGGCGCTTGTCGGCGCGCTGTTCCAACGAGCGGTTGAGCTGCGACAGCGCAATCACCGGGCAGTTGAGCTCCTTCGCCAGACCCTTGAGCGAACGCGAGATCTCTGAAATCTCGGTCGCGCGGTTTTCCTTGTTACCGGGCACCTGCATCAGCTGCAGGTAGTCGACCACGATCAGGCCGAGACCACCGTTTTCGCGATGGATACGGCGCGAGCGCGAACGCATTTCCACCGGCGAGAGGCCTGGCGTGTCGTCGATAAAGATCTTCGCCTCGGACAGGATCGCGATGGCGTTGGTGACGCGCGGCCAATCTTCTTCGGCGAGATCGCCATTGCGCAGATGTTGCTGATGGATACGCCCGATCGAGGAAATCATACGGAAGGCCAGCTGCGAGGCCGACATTTCCATCGAGAAGATCACCACCGCCTTCTTGCCACGTAATGCGGCGGCTTCGGCGATGTTGACTGAGAACGCCGTCTTGCCCATCGACGGACGCGCCGCGACGATGATCAAGTCCGACGGCTGCAGGCCGGACGTCAGCTCATCGAGATCGGTAAACCCGGTAGAGATACCGGTGAGCTGGCCGCGATTCTCGTAACGCTCGGACAGCAGGCGGAAGGCATCCTTGACCGCCTCGCGCATGGTGACTGTGTCTTTTTTGCCGCGCGCGCCGGACTCAGCGATCTTGAACACGCGCTGCTCGGCGCTTTCCAGCACCTCCTGCACGCTCTTGCCCTCGGGACGGTAGCCGTCCTCGGTGGTTTCGACGCCGGCGTCGATCAGCTGCCGCAGGATGGACTTCTCGCGCACGATATCGGCATAGGCACCGATATTCGCGGCGCTCGGCGTGCCGTTCGCCAGCTCGATCAGGTACGCCGCACCGCCGACCATTTCGGCCAGGTTGTTGGCCTCGAACCAATCGCCCAGGGTCACCGCGTCACAGGGCATGCCCTTGTTCGCCAGCTCGGTGATGGCGCGCCAGATCAGGCGGTGGTCCTTGCGGTAGAAATCCTGTTCGCCGAGGCGGTCGGCCACCTTGTCCAGCGCGTCCGGGGCCAGCATCAGGCCACCCAGCACCGCCTGTTCCGCATCGATGGAATGCGGCGGCACACGCAGCGCCTCAATGGCGGCGTTGCCGGACTTGCGATCGGGTGCAAAGGACATCGAGTCTCCTCGCGACATGGCGGGCGAGTCCGACCAACGTTGGTCGTCGGACTCAGAGGATACGCGGCGTTTTCTCATGCGGCGAGACAATAACTCTGTGGATAAGCTGTGGGTCGCGGTGGATAAAACCGCGTTGCCCACCAAAGCAAACGGGCGCCCGAGGGCGCCCGTCTGGATCAATGCAGGCGATGGGTTCGGCTTACTTCTCGCCGACCACGATCACCTTGACCGAGCTCTGCACGTCGGCGTGCAGCGCGATCACGACGTCGAACTCGCCGGTGGCGCGGATCGGGCCTTCGCCCTGGATCACTTCGTTCTTGTGCACGTCATGACCGGCGGCCTGCAGGGCCTCGGAGATTTCACGCGGACCGACCGAGCCGTACAGCTTGCCTTCCGGGCTGGAGTGCGCGGCGATGGTCACCGACACGTCGACCAGCTTGGCCTGGCGAGCCTGAGCATCGGACAGCTGCTTGTTGGCCTTGGCCTCGTACTCGGCGCGACGCTTCTCGAAGGCTTCGAGGTTAGCGGCGTTGACCGGCACAGCCTTGCCCTGCGGCAGCAGGTAGTTACGGCCGTAACCCGGCTTGACCTTGACCTTGTCGCCCAGGTTGCCGAGGTTGCGGACTTTTTCGAGAAGAATCAGTTCCATGGTGGTTCCTTTTCGTTAGCACCGGTGTGGCCCGATGCAGCCGTGGACGGTTGTCCGAAGGGTTGACCGCCACGCCCGGCCGGAGCCGGGCGCGGTTTCGATCAGACGTCGTGGTTGTCGGTGTAAGGCAGCAGCGCCAGGAAGCGTGCACGCTTCACAGCGATGGCCAGCTGACGCTGGTAGCGAGCCTTGGTACCGGTGATGCGGCTGGGAACGATCTTGCCGTTCTCAGTGATGTACTGGCGCAGGGTGTTGAGATCCTTGTAGTCGATCTCTTTGACCTTTTCGGCCGTGAAGCGGCAGAACTTGCGGCGGCGGAAGAACTTGGACATGTCGTGGCTCCTGATCAGTCGTCGCTGTCGCGATCGTTGTCGTCACGGCCGCCGCGGCGGTCGTCACCATCGCTGTCGTCATCGCGGCGACGCGAAGACTTGGCATCATCCTTTTCCTTGGACTTCAGGATGAAGGACTGCTCGGTATCGGCTT
Organism: Dyella koreensis; assembly: GCF_044904565.1. Taxonomy (NCBI): domain Bacteria; kingdom Pseudomonadati; phylum Pseudomonadota; class Gammaproteobacteria; order Lysobacterales; family Rhodanobacteraceae; genus Dyella; species Dyella koreensis. Next base: position 1,483,678 of record NZ_JADIKD010000012.1, read on the forward strand.
CGTCGCGCTTGATCACGAGGTGGCGCAGCACGGCGTCGTTGAAGCGGAAACCCGACTCCAACTCGTTCAGCGCGTTCTGGCTGACTTCGATGTTGAGCATGACGTAGTGAGCCTTCGCCAGGTTCACGATCGGGTACGCCAGCTGGCGGCGGCCCCAATCTTCCAGGCGATGGATCTTGCCGCCGTCGGTTTCGATCAGCGACTTGTAGCGCTCGATCATGGCCGGGACCTGCTCGCTCTGGTCAGGGTGGACCAGGAACACAACTTCGTAATGACGCAGGGTCATTGATAGGTAACTCCTTGTGGATGCGGCCTTGCGGCCTCGCAGCCTCCCGTCGGTACGGTGAGGCAAGGTCCTGTCCGGGCCTTTTAAGCCTGGACAGAAGCGGAATTGTAAGCGGGCGCAGGTGCTTGGCGCAAGCGACTGAAAATATTGGAGGTAGGTGCCTGCCCTGTGGGCGACAGACCGGCAGGGTCGCCTTTTGTAGACCTGTCGGCACCCGGCCCCGCTTTGCAGGGCGTTCGCGCACAGGGTGCGCTCCTACGGGAGGCTCAGGCGACGGTGAAACTCTCGCCGCAGCCGCATTCTCCGGTGGCGTTGGGGTTGTGGAAGACGAAGCTCGCGTTCAGGCCCTGGCGCTGGAAGTCGATCACGGTGCCGTCCACCAAGGGCAGACTCTTGGGATCGACAATCAGGCGCACGCCATCCACTTCGACCGTCTGGTCGTCGGCAGTCACGCTGTCGGCCAGGTCCACCACATAGGCGAAACCCGAGCAACCGGTGCGCTTCACGCCGAACCGCACACCGGCCGCAGCTGGCGTGCTGGCCAGGAACTGGCGCATGCGTTCGTTGGCGGCGGGTGTGATGGTGATGGTCATGGCTGTGATCTGAAGTGCGGAAATAACCGCCGGAACCGTCGCGGTTCGGGCGAAGCCTACATTATCATGCCGGTTTGCCCCGAAATGACCTGCCTCGCGGCGCATTTCGTCCCGGTTCCACGTGCCAGATGCGGCGCATAAGCAGGAGTTTCAATCCATGACGGTGGTCAGCGTCAAACAGGCTCTTTCCGGCAAGATCGAAGCCGGCAGCAAAGTTACGGTGCAAGGCTGGGTACGTACCCGCCGCGACTCCAAGGCTGGCCTGTCCTTCGTCAATATCACCGACGGCTCCTGCTTCGCCCCGATCCAGGCGGTGGTCCCGGCCACGCTGGACAATTACGAGAATGAGGTGAAGCACCTCACTGCGGGCGCTGGCCTGATCGTCAGCGGCACCCTGGTGCCCTCGCAGGGCCAGGGCCAGAGCTTCGAACTACAAGCCGAGAGCGTGCAGGTCACCGGCTTTGTCGACGACCCGGAAACCTATCCGATCCAGCCGAAGCAGCACTCCATGGAATTCTTGCGCGAGGTCGCCCACCTGCGCCCGCGCACCAACCTGTTCGGCGCAGTGACCCGCGTGCGCCACACCATGATGACGGCGATCCATCGCCATCTCACCGAACAGGGGTTCTTCTGGATCAATACGCCGATCATCACCACCTCTGATGCCGAAGGTGCCGGCGACATGTTCCGCCTGTCCACGCTGGATCTGGCCAACCTGCCGCGCGACGACAAGGGCAAGATCGATTTCCGCAAGGATTTCTTCGGCCGCGAAGCCTTCCTCACCGTGTCCGGTCAGCTCAACGTCGAGGCCTACGCACTGGCGATGAGCAAGGTCTACACCTTCGGCCCGACCTTCCGCGCCGAGAACTCCAACACGCCGCGTCATCTGGCTGAGTTCTGGATGGTGGAGCCGGAAATCGCCTTCGCCGACCTGGCCGCCGACGCCGACTGCGCCGAAGCTTTCCTCAAGGCGATCTTCAAGGCCGTGCTGGACGAGCGTGCAGACGACATGGCGTTCTTCGCCGAGCGTGTGTTGCCCGAGGCCGTCACGCGCCTGGAGAACTTCATCGCCCAGCCGTTCGAGCGTATCGACTACACCGACGCGGTCGAGATCCTGAAGAAGTCCGGCCAGAAGTTCGAGTTCCCGGTGGCCTGGGGCATCGACCTGCAGACCGAGCACGAGCGCTACCTGGCCGAAAAACATGTCGGCCGCCCGGTGGTCGTGATGAACTACCCGGAGCAAATCAAAGCCTTCTACATGCGCCTCAACGACGACGAGAAAACCGTCGCCGCCATGGACGTGCTCGCCCCGGGCATCGGCGAGATCATCGGCGGCAGCCAGCGCGAGGAGCGCCTGGACTACCTCGACCGCCGCATGGCCAAGTTCGGTCTCGATGCCGCCACTTATGGCTGGTACCGTGACTTGCGCCGCTACGGCAGCGTGCCGCATGCCGGTTTCGGGCTCGGCTTTGAGCGCCTGCTGGTTTATGTTTGCGGCTTGTCCAACATCCGAGACGCCATTCCCTATCCGCGTGCGGCGGGAACGGCAGAGTTCTGACAACGATCCGAGTCATGCTCCAGCGCCAACCGGTACTCACCCTACTGCTGCTTGTCCTCACTTTGCTGCTTGGCGCCTGCCATACCGCAAAGATCCTGGTGCCGCCCAATCTGCGGCCGCCGGAGGAAAACAGCTCCGCGCTGGATCAGGCCAGGACAGCGCTGCAGCAGGCCACGCCCTGCTGCAGCAGCTTCGCGGACTTCTCGTTCCAGACGCCCATGCCCTGGCAGCCCAAGGAGTTCGAACTGGGCCCGGGCAGCATGGTGGCCAGCATCAACGGTGAGCGCAGCTATTTCCTCGCCTTCCGCTTGCCCTCCGACACCAAGCTGCCTTACCGCGTGGCGCTAAAGTCGGAATTGAACGGCCGCTGGTTGCGCGCCAGTTATCTGTTCGCCCCCACCGTGACCCTGCTCGACGAAGGTTTCCAGCCGATCAGCACGGAAGACGTCGGCCTGTGCGAGCACATGGGCTGGACCAGCGAAACCACCGGCGCGTTCGGCAGCATCAAGGTGACCAACAAGCAGGCGCGCTATCTGGTGCTGTACAGCTCGGCCAAGCAGCAGTCCGGCAGCACCTATTGGGAGCAGTCGCCGGCCGCCTTCTCCGCCGAGGCGCCGGTGAAGATGGCCGCCGCCGGCAACTTCCGCATCCCACACGGACCGGATGGCTCGGTATGGATCGGCCTGATGAACAAGACCTATGCCGACGCCGTCGACAACGCCATCTGCGCCAAGGCGCAGAAGGGCGACGGCGTGCTGAATACCTTGCGCACCGTCCTGCCCCTCGCGCCGCTATGGCCGGGCACCAGTCCCACCACCGACGACAAATCGGCGACGGAAACCAAACCCGCCGGCCAGGGCGGCGACAGCAAGCCCACCGGCACCAGCAACTAGCCGGTCGCCGGCTTCCAGGAAACAGAACCGCATGATCACGCTTTACCTATCACTGCTGTTCGCCGGCGTGGTGTTCTTCCTGCTGCACTTCCTGGCGCAGTACCGCATTGCCGTATTGATGCGCACGCGGCACGCGGCGCAATGGCAGATCATTGCCGAGCCCGAAGGCAACCAGAAACCCGGCCTGCTGCGTGTATGGATGAGACTGCAGCTTGCGCTGCGCTCGCCCATCCTGCCGGCGCTGGAAGATGCAGCCATCACTCGCTGGCGACGCGTCTGGCGTTATTGTCCCTGGGCTGCGTGGCTGTGCTGGTTCGCCGCGCTGAGCATGCAGTGGATGGCACGCTGACCCGCAATCGACAGGAGTAACACGATGCAGCTGGATTTAAGCGGACGCCATGCCCTCGTCTGCGGCGCCTCGCAAGGCATCGGCCGGGCAACCGCCATCGAGCTGGCCCAACTCGGCGCCAATGTCACCGTGCTAGCGCGCTCCGCCGATACCTTGAAAGCGCTCGTCGACACCCTGCCGCGCACGCATGCCGAACAGCAGCATCGCTGGCATGCCGCCGACATGCTCGACACCGCGCGGCTGCTCACCGCAGCGACCGATGTCGCGGCCACCGAACCGGTGCAGATCCTCATCAACAACACCGGTGGCCCGCCCGGCGGCGCCGCGCATACGGCCGATCCAGCCGCATTCGAGGCAGCCTTCCGCCAGCATGTGCTGGCCGGCCAGGCGTTGGTGCAATCGGTACTGCACGGCATGCGCGCCAGCGGCTACGGCCGCATCGTCAACGTGATCTCCACTTCGGTGAAAGAGCCGATTCCCGGCCTGGGCGTCTCCAACACCATCCGCGCCGCGGTGGCGGCCTGGGCCAAGACCCTGTCCAGTGAACTCGCCGCCGATGGCATCACCGTCAACAACGTACTGCCGGGCTACACCCGCACCGGCCGACTGGATGGCCTCCTGGAGGCCCAGTCCGCCAGCACCGGCCGCAGCAAGGAAGAACTCGCGCGCGGCATGCTCGCCACGGTACCGGCCGCCCGCTTCGGCGAACCCGAGGAGATCGCCTCGGTGATCGCCTTCCTGTGTACGCCCGCCGCGGCGTACGTCAACGGCGTGAGCATTGCGGTGGACGGCGGGCGCACGCGGGCGTTGAGCTGATTGGAACGATGAACGGCAAAGGCTTCGAGCTTTCCAAGCCGGCGCTCCCGTACTCCGATCCACATACTCCCCCGTCCGGTGCAATCGCCGGCTGCACGAATTAAGCTTGCACGAATGCCAAGCCTGCGCCTTGCCAACCTCATCGACGGTCGCCTGCAGGCGCCGCGCCGGGATCGTTGGCTCGATGTGTTCGAGCCAGCCACCGGCGAGGTTTTTGCGCTTTGCCCCGATTCCGATAGCGACGATGTCGCCGCCGCCGTAGCCGCCGCACAGCGCGCGGCGCCCGCGTGGGCCGCGGCATCCACCGAACAGCGCGCCCGCTTGCTCCACCGGCTGGCCGACCTGATCGAAGCCCGCCTCGATGAGGTCGCCGCGCTGGAATCGCGCGACAGCGGCAAGCTGCTTAGCCTCGCGCGCAGCCTCGACATTCCTCGCGCGGTGAGCAACCTGCGCTACTTCGCTGCGGCGGTGGTGCCGTGGAGCAGCGAGTCGCATGCGATGGAACTTGGCGCGATCAACTACACGCTGCGCCAGCCACTCGGCGTAGTCGGCTGCATCAGCCCATGGAACCTGCCGCTCTATCTGTTCACCTGGAAGATCTCACCCGCACTTGCCGCCGGCAACACCGTGGTGGCGAAACCTTCCGAGATCACGCCATGCACAGCCGCACTGCTGGGCGAGTTGAGCATCGAAGCCGGCTTCCCCGCGGGCGTGTTGAACATCGTGCAGGGCAGCGGTCCGAGTGTGGGCCAGGCCATCGTGGAGCACCCCGGGATCAAGGCGGTGTCGTTTACCGGCAGCACAAAAACAGGCGCCCAGATCGCCAAGGCTGCCGCGCCGCACTTCAAGAAGCTCTCGCTGGAACTTGGCGGCAAGAACCCCGCCATCGTGTTTGCCGACGCCGATCTCAGCGAGGCCAACCTCGACACCATCGTGCGCTCCGGCTTCGCCAACCAGGGCGAGATCTGCCTGTGCGGCTCGCGCCTGCTGGTGCAACGCGCGATCTACGACAGCTTCCGCGAACGCTACCTCGCGCGCGTACGCGCGTTGCGTGTCGGCGACCCGCTCGACGCCTCCAGCGATCTGGGCGCGCTCGTTTCCCAACCGCACTTCGAAAAGGTGATGGCTTGCATCGCGCAGGCGCGCGACGAAGGCGGCAGCATCGTCTGCGGCGGTGAGGCCATCACGCTACCCGGCGCCCACGCCGGCGGCTGGTATGTCGCCCCTACGGTCATCGAAGACCTTGCTTCCGATGCAATCACCAACCAGCAGGAAATCTTTGGCCCCGTGGTCAGCCTGATTCCGTTCGATGATGAGGCTGAAGCACTCGCCATCGCCAACGGCACCGGCTATGGCCTGGCCGCCTCGCTCTGGACCACCGACCTGGCACGCGCGCATCGCTTCGGCGCGCAGCTCGACTTCGGCATTGTGTGGATCAACTGCTGGCTGCTGCGCGACCTGCGCACGCCTTTTGGCGGCACCAAGCAATCCGGACTCGGCCGCGAAGGCGGCGTGGAAGCACTGCGCTTCTTTACCGAACCCAAAAATATTTGCATCCGTTACTGAGAGCGTCCCTTGAAAAGCCCCTTGCAAGACCTGCTCGACAGCAACCGCCGCTGGTCGGCGGCCGTACGCGCGGAAGACCCGCGCTTCTTTGAACGACTCGCCCAGCAACAGGCGCCCAGGTATCTGTGGATCGGCTGCTCCGATTCACGCGTACCGGCCACGCAGATCGTCGATCTGCCGCCGGGCGACATCTTCGTGCAGCGCAATGTCGCCAACGTGGTATCGCACACCGACCTGAACTGCCTCAGCACCATCCAATTCGCCGTCGACGTGCTCAAGGTCGAGCACATTCTCGTGGTGGGTCACTACGGCTGCGGTGGCGTGCAGGCAGTGCTGGACGACCGCCGTCTGGGCCTGGTCGACAATTGGCTTCGCCATGTGGGTGATGTCGCGCAGAAGCACACCGGCATGCTGGCCTCGCTCGACCTGATGCATCTGCGTAACAGCCGCCTGTGCGAACTCAACGCGATCGAACAAGTGGTCAATGTCTGCCGCACCACGATGGTGATGGATGCGTGGGAGCGCGGCCAGAAACTGTCCGTGCATGCCTGGTGCTACAGCCTGTTCGATGGCCATGTGAACGACCTGGGCATGCACGTCAGTTCGCGCGAGGAACTGCTCCCTGCTTACGAACAGGCTCTGCAGCGGCTGATGCAAGTGCAGGAACCGCAGCGATGAGCAACGTCGTGCGCACCGACAGCGCGCCGGCGCCAGTCGGCGCCTATCCGCATGCGCGGCGCGTGGGCCAGTTGTTGTTTCTCTCCGGCGTCGGTCCGCGTACGCCCGGCAGTAACGCCATTCCCGGCAACGTATATGACGCCGATGGCAAGGTGGCCAGCTACGACATCGAAGCGCAATGCCGGCAGGTATTCGCCAACGTGCGTGCGGTACTCGAAGCCAGCGGTGCTCACTGGGAAGATCTGGTCGACGTGACGGTGTACCTCACCGACATGGCGCGCGATTTCACTACTTACAATCGGCTCTACGCAGAGTACTTCGCAGGCGTCGATGCCTGCCGCACCACCCTCGGCATCACGGCGCTTCCCACGCCCATCGCGATCGAACTGAAATGCATCGCCGCACTACCTCAGGCGCCGGGCTGAGCATCGTCAAACAGCGCGCATGAAAAAGCCCCGCCGGCTTGGCCGGCGGGGCTTTGGCGTACCAGCGAGGCTCGATTACTTGCCGGCAGCCGGAGCAGCCGGAGCGGCGGCAGCAGCGTCAGCAGCCGGAGCGGCATCGGCGGTCGCAGCGGCGGCCTTCTTGTGGTGGGTGCTGCTCTTCTTGTGGTGCTGCTTGCCCGCATGATGGGCAGCGGCCGGCGTCTTGGTCGCCGCAGCCGCCTGCGGAGCAGCCGCAGCGTCCTGGGCAAACACAGAACCGGAAAGAGCCACGCCGGCAACGAGCAGGGAAGCGATCGCAAGTTTACGCATGTTAGTGAGCCTCGAAACGAAGATGGCCGCGGACCCGGCCGGAACCCGGCGACGCGGGTGGCGCGGCGGAAGCAACATTGCACGTTTCGTAGCGTATCGGAACTGAATATTTTTGCGTTTGCCGCCTTGTTGTCGCCGCTGACTTATTGACTTTCCATAGCGCCGACTTCGCTTCGAAATTACTTGCGATCAATCGAGGCAGCGTTGCAGTAGTTGTCCGATCAGTACCTGCAGGCGCGCCGCCTTGCCTTCGTCATAAGCGAAGTTGTCCTCGTCCATATAGTTCAACTGCGCCAGCTCCAGCTGGACGGTCTGCACGCCTTGTCCAGGCTGTGCGTAATGCCGGGTGATATAGCCACCCTTGAAGCGACCGTTGATCACGAAACGGTAATCGGACTGCGCTTCCAGCCGATCCCGCAGACCCTGCTGCAATGCTTCGTCGCAGCTGGCACCGTCCGCCGTACCCAGGTTGAGGTCGGGCAGCTGTCCTTCGAACAACATCGGCACGCGGCTGCGGATGGAATGCCCCTCCCACACCACCACGCGACCATGGGCTTGCTTCAGTCGCGCAATTTCCTGCGATATCGCCTGGTGATAAGGCTTCCAGAATTCGTTTACTCGCCGTTGAACTTCGGCGACATCGGGCTCGGCACCGTCCCTATACAACGGCTCGCCATCGAAACCGATGGTGGATACCAGCCCGGTTTCCCGCTGCCCCGGATACAACGCATGCCCATCCGCCGGCCGATTGAGATCGACCACATAGCGCGAGGCCAGCGGTCGCAGCACGCTGGCACCGAGCGCCTTCGCCAACGGCTCATACAGCCGGCCCACATGCCAATCGGTATCCGGCGAACGCTGCGCATAAGGGTGCATGCGCGCAGCGATGTCCGGCGGAATGAAGCTGCCGTCGTGCGGCAGGCTGATCAGCAGCGGCGTGCTGCCTTGGTGCAGAGTGAAGGTTTCCATCCGCGCAGTTTAGCCGTGAGGCGCTACGACATCAGCACCAGCTCTTCGGCGGAACTCGGATGGATGGCGACAGTGGCATCGAGGTCGCGTTTGTGCAGCCCCATCTTCAATGCCACGGCGAAGCCCTGCAGCATCTCGTCCGCACCCGGCCCCAGGATATGGATGCCGACCACGCGCTGATCTTCGCCTACACACACAAGCTTCATGAAGCTCTTGCCGTGATGGCCGGCGAGCGCCCATTGCATCGGCGTGAAACGGCTGCGATGGATCTGCACTTGCTCACCGTATTGCTCGCGCGCCTGCGCCTCGGTCAGGCCGACCCCGGCGAGCGGCGGCTCGGAGAACACCACGCTGGGCACGTTGCCGTAGTCCAAGCGTGCATCGGGTTCGCCGCCAAACCAGCGATCCGCCAGGCGCCGCCCCGCCGCCACCGCTACCGGCGTCAGCGCGAGACGACCGGTGACATCGCCCAGCGCAGCGATACCCGGCACGTTGGTGTTTTGCCACGCATCAGTCAGCACATGCCCCTTTGCGTCGAGCTGGACGCCCGCGGCATCGAGATCCAGCCGCTCGGTATTCGGCACGCGGCCCAGGGCCCACAGCACGGCATCGTAAGGACCGGTGTCGCCGTGCGTCTCGTCTTCCAGCACGATGGCATCATCGACACGGCGCGCGGCGCGAATGCGCGACGGACACATCACGCGGATGCCCTGCCCCCGCATCTGCTCCTCCAGCGCCGTCACCTGCTCCTCATCGAATGACCGCAACAGGCGCTCGCGCACATGCAGGCAGACCTCACTGCCCAGCGCCCTGAGCAAGCCGGCGAACTCGACCGCGATATAGCCCGCACCCACCACGGCGATGCGCCTCGGCAACTCGCGCAGGGAAAACATGTCGTCGGAAACTACCCCCAGCTCGAAACCGGGGATATCCAGCCGCTGTGGCCGCGCGCCGGTGGCGATCACGATCTGCGGAGCGCGCAGTTCCGCGCCACTGGTCGTGGCGATGGTGTCAGCCGCGACGAAACGCCCGGCCTCGCGCAACAACTGCACGCCCGCTTCAGCCAGGCGCGTTTCGTAACGTTGCTTGATGCCATCGATATAACCGAGCCGGCGCAGACGAAAGTGTTCCCAATCCAACGGCCCGTGCACGCCGGTGAAACCATAGGCTTCGGCGAGTGACTGGGCCTGCGCGAGCTGCGCCGCGAACCACAGCGCCTTCTTCGGCACGCAGCCGACATTGACGCAGGTGCCGCCCAATGGGCCGGGATCAAGCAAGGCCACGCGTGCACCGTGCCTGGCTGCGCGGAACGACGCGGCAAGTCCACCCGAGCCTGCGCCCAGCACGATCAGATCGAAAGTCTCAGCCATCAGCACAACTTCTCCAAGGGAACCGACACGCTAAAGGCCGTGGCTTTAAGAGCGTGTCAAAGGCCGGCCAGGGACCCTCTGATCGATTCCACGCAGGCGGCATGATATCCAGCAAGGGCGCTACCGCTACCGCGTGGCGAAGCGCCTGACTGGCCGTCAGGTCGAGCCGCGCGGTAGCGGTAGCGCCCTTGCTGGATATCACCCTGTCATTAAATTTCATAGGTGAGGGCCATGGCTGTTTGCGCGCAGCTCACCGCCACGCTGCCTCAACAGACGGCCAGTCTGCCATCGGCAGCGCAACGGCGATCTGCGCGCAAACAGCCATGGTGACGCCTGCGTGGAATCGATCAGAGGGCCCCTAAAGCCGGAACCGTGCAGGTGCATAGGGCGAAGGGTCGATCTTCGGTGCATGTCCGCTCGCCAGCGCGGCCACCAACTCACCCGTGGCGGCGGACATGCTGACGCCGAGCATGCCGTGCGCGGTGGCCAGCAACAAGTTCGACCAGCGCGTGCTCTGCCCAATGATGGGCACCTCGTCCACGCTCATCGGTCGCCACCCCCACCACTCTTCCAACAGCTCGGGGCCTTCGGGTTCGTGCAGTGCCGCGGCGGCACCACGGCGCAATGCATCCAGGCGGGCGCGATTGAGGCCTTCGGCGTAGCCGGAGAACTCCATCGTGCTGCCCAACCGGTAACCACTGCCCCAAGTGGTGACGCACACCGCCGCCTCGCGCAACACCAGAGCCTGCTTCGGCGCGCGCACAGGCCGGGTATAGGTGAGCGAATAGCCCTTGCCGGGCTGCATCGGCAGACGCAAGTCCAGCATGCGCCCGAGCAGCGGTGACCAAGCGCCAAGCGCCATCACCACCCGCTCGCCATGAAAGACACCGCGCGTAGTGCGCACATGCGAGACGCGACCATCCTTGGTACCAAACTGGTCGATCCGCGCGCCGCATTCGATCACGCCACCCAGTTCGCGCACGCGACGCGCCAGCTCGGCCGCATAGCGATCCGGACGCAGCTGGGCATCGCCCGGATGAAACAGGCCGCCGGCCACTCCCGGCTTCAGGGCGGGCTCGGCCGCTTCCACTTCATCGCCGCGCAGGCGCCGCACCTCGACGCCAAGGCGGTCGAGTACCTGGGCGTGATGGCGTTCATCCGCCGCCAACATGGCCGGCGTGCGGTAGACATACAGCTCGCCCGGGTTGACGAATTCGCAGTCCAGTCCGTCGCTACGCACCAGCGATTCCAGCAGGCCACGCGAGTGCTGCAGGATCGCCGAGCGTGCGATCGCGGCCCGCTCGAAGTCGCGCCAATTGCAGCGGCGCGCGAAGCCCAGCAGCCAGCGCAGGCGTTCCAGATCGGGCCGGGGATTCAAGTAGAGCGGCGCATCGCCGCGGAACATCGAGCGCAGCGCCACCCCCAGCATCCCCGGCATGGCCAGCGGCGCGGCATGACTGGGCGTAATCGTGCCGCAGTTCCCATGCGAACTGCCGCAACCCGGCGTACCCTGCTCCAGCACCCGGACCGAGGCACCGGACTTCAACAGGTAATAGGCACTGGCGAGGCCGATGACACCGCCGCCAAGAACAAGTACATCACTGCGCGAAGCATCCATCAGGTTATTGTAGCCACGCCGAAGGTCCCTCCCGTCTTTTGCCCTCATCCCCAAGGGTACTAAGTCATGGAAATCGCCGATGCTGTATCCGCTGTACGTTTTCGCGCCCTGACCCATGGCGCCTTGCTGCCGTGGCTGCTCTTATCGTGTCTGTTGTTGCCTTGCCAGGTCATGGCTGCGGAGCAGGCGGGCGCATCCACCGCGCAGCCCGCGCCTCGCGATTTTTTCAGCGACATGCAGCCGCTCAAGAACGACCTGCAGCGCCAACGCTATCTCTCTGATGTGCTCATGCGCCTTCCACTGGAGCAGCGTCTGATCGCACAGCAACTGCTTGCCACGGTCGAGAACGAGCTTGGCCTGTACGACGAGGCCGTGCGCGACTTCCCTTTCGACAACCGCGTCCCGTTCAAAGGCGATCTGCCGCAGCCGGGCGAATGGCAAGCCGACGATGCCGTGGAAGCCATCACCAAACTGGCCACCGACCGGCACATCGTGATGATCAACGAGGCGCATCACGATGCCCACACGCGAGCCCTCACCCTCGCCTTGCTGCCGCGTCTGCGCGCGGAGGGCTTCACCCACTTTGCCGCGGAAGCCCTGAGCGATAGCGACGCCGGCCTGATGCAGCGCGGCTACCCTGTCGTCGCCAGCGGCACCGAATATCTGCACGAGCCGCTGTACGGAGAAATCGTGCGGCAGGCGATCAAGCTCGGCTTCGTGGTGGTGCCTTACGAATCCGAAGTGGGCGACCTGGCCGAACGCGAAGCCGGCCAGGCGCGGCAGCTCTACCGCAAAGTGTTCCAGGCCGATCCCAAGGCGCGCCTGTTCGTGCATGCCGGCTACGCGCACATCGACAAGGTGGTGGGCAATCTGGGCGGCAAAGTGCAGCCCATGGCGATGCTGCTCAAACGCCTCAGCGGCTTCGATCCGCTGACGATCGACCAGACCCGGTGGCGCGATATCGGCTCCGACGTCGGCAGCGCCAACTACCGGCAACTGATCGCCCTTTATCAGCCACAGGGTCCGGTGGTACTGCGGCGGCGAACCGACGGCACGCCATGGAGCTCGGACCCCGCCGCGCATGATCTCGACGTGCTGCTGCCTCCCGTCGGCCACCAGCGCCGCCCGCGCTGGCTCTCACTCGACGGCCTGCGCACATCACACCTGATCACCACCGACCTCTGCGCCAAGCACATCCCTTGCGTCGTCGAGGCCCGCTACGCCGAGGAAAGCGACGATGCCATCCCGGCCGACCGCTACACCTTCCTCAACGTGGACAGTATGAACAGCCTCTTCCTCTACCCCGGCGCCTACCACCTGCGCAGCTGGGATGCCGACGGCCGCACGCTGATCCAGCGCAACATCACCGTGCCCAAGCCATAAGTTTCTTGCTGCGCCGCGTTTGCGCTAGGTTCTGTTTCATTCCAGGGGGAATACATGCTCACTGCCAGACGTGCCGCAACCATCCTGTGCATGGCCGCACTCGCGCTCGCCACCGCCGGCCATGCCCGCGGCGTCGATCCATCCACGCAAGAACTGTTCAAGGCCATACGGCCACTAACGGATGACCTTGCCCGCTATCACTACCTCACAGGCGCCATGCGCAAGCTGCCGCCCGATGACCGCATGGTGGCGCGACAGCTCCTGGCCACCACCGAGAACGAATTGGGCATGTATGCCGAAGCGCTGGCCGAGTTCCCTATCGACAGCCGCAAGGTCTACACCGGGCCACTGCCGCAACCAGGCGAATGGCAGGCGGTAGATGCCGCCGAAGCCATCGCGCGGCTGGCCGCCGAACGGCGCGTGGTAATGGTCAACGAAGCCCATCACGATGCGCACACGCGACAACTCACCCTGGCCTTGCTGCCTCGTCTGCGCGCACTCGGCTTTACTCATTTTGCACTGGAGGCATTGGGCGATCGCGACGGCACACTCGCCACGCGCGGCTATCCCACCTGGACCAGCGGCAGCGAATACCTGCACGAGCCCCTGTTCGGCGAGATCGTGCGCAAGGCCATCGCGCTCGGCTTCGTTATCGTGCCCTACGACGCCGACAGCGACACGGCCCAGGGACGCGAAAGCGGTCAGGCCAAGAATCTCTATCAACGCGTACTCGCCGCACATCCCGGAGCCCGGCTGTTCGTGCATGCCGGCTACGCGCACATCGACAAAACCAAGGGCCGGCTGGGCGATGCGTCACCCATGGCGGCGCAACTGAAGGAACTGAGCGGCATCGAACCGCTATCCATCGACCAGACCCAGTTCCGCGAAGCTAATCCGCGTCTGCCGCTATTTGCCTACGATCAGATCGTCGCCGCATTCCAGCCCATCCAGCCGATCGTGCTGCTTCATCGCGGCGACGATCGCGCCTGGAGCTCGGAACCCGTGCTGCACGATGTCAGCGTGATCCTGCCACCAGACAAAAACGCCGCCGACCTCGGCAAGGAGCAACCGAGCTGGTACACGCTCGACGGTCAGGCCGTCGCCGCCAAATCATCGGCCAGCAACGGCGTACGCCCCGACTGGCTCTCACTGCAGGGACAGCGCCTTCCCATGCCGATCAACACCACGATGTGCGGCGGCACGCTGCCATGTGTGGTCGAGGCCTATTACCAACACGAACCGTACGAAGCGGTGGCCGCCGATCGCTATGCCTTTCTGCAGCCCGACATCAAGAGCGCGCTCTATCTGTTTCCCGGCACCTACCGGCTGCGCGCGAAGAATGCCGACGGCAAGACGCTGAGCGAGCAAACGGTCTCTGTCATCGCGCGCTGATCGCCCAACGCTCAGCCACTACCGCGCTCGCAACACTCGCTCCACTAGGCGCTTGCGCCAAATAAATTACAGATGTAGTCTTCAAATGAACTACAGACGTAATCTAATGCAGTGGAGTCACTCATGCCCCAGGACATCGCCCCCATCAGCGAGGCCGAAAGCCACGTAATGGACGTGCTTTGGCAACGCGCGCCACAGTCTTCGGAAGACATCGTCGCCGCACTGCTCAGGCCCACGGGTTGGCATGAGAAAACTATCCGCACCCTGATCAACCGCCTGCTGGGCAAGGGCGCCATCCGCGCGGAGCGGGATGGACGGCGTTACCTGTATTCCCCGGTGCTGACCCGCGAGGACTGGCAAAAGCAGGAAAGCCGCAGCCTGCTGGATCGCGTGTTCGGCGGGCGCGTAGCGCCCTTGCTCGCTCACTTCAGCCGCCACGAAAAACTCTCGGCGAGCGATATCGCCGAGTTGCGCAAACTGGTCGACACCATCGAGAAGAAGGGGCGCTGATATGCACCTGCCGCTCCTGCCCTTGCTGGCAAGTGTGACTGCTGGACTGCTGCTGACGTTATGCCTGCGCCGGCTCGCGCGACATCTGTTCGGCGCCACCTCAGCTTTCACGCTCTGGCTGTGCCCGCTGCTTTTTGGCGCCGCCGTATGGTTGCCTGCGTGGCCGGAGAAGATGGCATGGATACCGCCGGTCGTGGTGCAGCCTGCGCTGGCTACGCTGTCGATGCATGGTGGATCCGCACCCACAACGTTTCATTGGCTGATCGCTTTATGGATCGCCGGTAGTGGCGCCATGCTGCTGCGCCTTGTCGTGCATTACCTGCAACTGCGCCGCCAGACACAGACGTTGCCGATGGCGATGCATGACGCCTTGCGCGACAGCCTCGGCGGACTGGCTCATCGACAACTGCGGCTTCATCCCGCCGGCCCTTCCGTGCTGTGGGCGCCGCGCCCCCTGCTGTTGCTGCCGTCCGATTTCCTGCAACGCCACGACGAGGCGGAGCGCGCGCTGGTGCTGCAGCATGAACTGGCGCACCTATCTCGCGGGGACGCCTGGTGGAGTCTGTTGGCGGAGTTGGTGTTTGCCTTGCTGTGGTTCCACCCGCTGGCCTGGTTCGCACTGCCGCGCTTCCGGCTGGATCAGGAACTGGCTTGCGATGAGGTTGTACTGCGCGCCAGCCCAACCTCGCGCGTCCGTTACGCCCAAACCCTGTTGCACAGCATCGGCATGGATGGAATGCCGGTGATCACTCCCTGGCTCGCCGAGCCACAACTGAAGGAGCGTCTCGTCATGATCCAACGTCCCTGCCCCGGTTTCGCGCGCCGCCATGCCGGCCACCTGCTGTTGCTTGCGCTGATGGCTACCTCTGCGATGGGTGCCCAGGCCGCCTCACCGGCTGCCGCGAGCAAACCCGCCTCGGCCAACATGGCCTACAACGTCGGACATCAGCCGACTTACCCGGCGGACGCGATCAAGAACAAGGAAGAAGGGATGGTGATGCTGGAAGTGCTGGTCGGCACCGACGGCAAGGCGCTCAAGGTCCGCAATCTGGCGAACGCCAATACCACCCACTCTGCTTCGCTGATCCAGGCAGCCGTCGACACCGCCCAGGGGTGGCGCTTTATTCCGGCCGAGAAGAACGGCAAACCGGTCCAGATCTGGGCCAGGGTCCCGGTGCAGTTCAACCTGGCGCCACTGCATGACGGCAGAGTTTCGACTAAATCCTGAAGACTTCAATACAACTCATTGATTTGATAACCTCGGCGCCAACTTGTGCCGAGGTTGTCAAATGCGCTTGGGTTCCGCCGCCAGCACCGCTCCCCAGCCGACATCGCCGCACGCCCTGCGCATCGTCCTGCTCGGGGTCGCACTGCTCTTGCTGGCGGCCTGCTCCAGCGCGCCGCGCCGGCCCCAACCGACATACAAAGACTCCCGCTCTTCTCTGGCCGGCTTGCCTGCGCGGGCACCGTCGGAAGCCAGCACCGGCACCGCCAATGACGTGCTGTTCCGCGCCATCGCCCTGGTCGGCACGCCTTATCGCTGGGGCGGCAATACGCCGGACGGTGGCTTCGATTGCAGCGGGCTGGTGGATTACATCTACCGCCAGGCGGCCGGGCTGCAGCTGCCCCGCACCTCACGCGAGATGTCGGCGATGGACGGGCGTAAGGTCAACCAGATGACCGAACTGGCCAGTGGTGACCTGGTGTTCTTCGGTAACCGCGGCGGCATCAGCCATGTGGGCGTGTATGTGGGCAAAGGCCGCTTTGTGCATGCGCCGAACAGCGGCGGCACCGTGCGGCTGGATGACATCGACGGGCCGTACTGGAAGGATCATTTCGCTTACGGCAAGCGCCTGCTGGACTAACCCACCCCGCCCCCTCCCAGCGTTCAAAAACCTACGCCTATCGCATCGATTGGAAATTTCAATTGTACACAATTTAATTTTGCACTCATGATAGGCGCCATGAAACGCACCTCGCTCCCCTCGCTGCTACTCGATCAACAGCTCTGCTTCGCGCTGTATGCGGCCTCGCGCTCGATGACCGCCGCCTACCGTCCGCAGTTGGAATCGCTGGGGCTCACCTACCCGCAATACCTGACCATGCTGGTGCTGTGGGAGCAGGACGGCCTGACCGTGCGCGAACTCGGCGTACGCCTGCAACTGGACTCCGGCACGCTGACACCGCTGCTGAAGCGGCTGCAGCAGGCCAACCTGGTCAGCCGGCAGCGCCGCCTCAGCGATGAACGCGAAGTGGAAATTTGCCTGACCGCCGAAGGCCAAGCGCTGCGCGAACCCGCAAAGGCCGTGCCGGCATGCATGGCAGCACGGTTGTGCCTCAGCAGCGAAGACATGCAACGCCTGCGCGACGAACTCAAACAACTGGCCGCGCAGTTATCTCAGCCCACCCAAACCTGACTCCCCAACCAAGGACATCCGCACATGAGCGTCAACAAGATCCTCTACACCGCCACTGCCACCGCCAAGGGCGGCCGCGAAGGCCATATCCACAGCAGCGACGGCGTGCTCGATTTCGACCTGAAGGTGCCGAAGGAACTCGGCGGCCCGGGCGGCGCCGGCAGCAATCCGGAACAGCTGTTCGCCGCCGGCTACGCAGCCTGCTTCGAAGGCGCCGTGCGCTACGTCGCCCGCGAGAAGAAGGTGGCGCTGAAGGAAGCGTCGGTCACCGCCGATGTGGGTATCGGTCCGCGCGAACCGACCGGCTTCGGCATCGCCGTGCAGTTGGAAGTGAGCCTGCCCGGTATCGATCGCGCAGTCGCACAGGAGCTGGTGGATGTGGCGCATCGGGACATCTGCCCGTACTCGCATGCCACCCGCGGCAATGTGGATGTGCAGATCACGCTGGTCTGAATATTGTAGGAGCCCACCCTGTGGGCGACCTGGGTAACACTACGTAGGTGTTTCGCGCACAGGGTGCGCTCCTACAGAAAAAACGGCGCCCATGAGGCGCCGTTTTTCTTCGAGCGAATAAGCGCTGTCAGTGCGCTTCGGCACCCGGCGGATGGGCGTGGCCGTGCTGGATCTCTTCCTCGGTACCATCACGCACTTCGTTGATGGTCACGTCGAAAGTTAGCGCCTTGCCGGCCATCGGGTGGTTCATATCCACGTCCACCGTGGTCATGCCGACCTTGTGCACCACCACTGCGCGGTGGCCGCCTTCCTTCAGCGCCAACACCGTGGTCATGCCCGGCTTGAGCTTGGCGGCCTGCTGGAAGTACTTCTTCGGGACGCGCTGGATCATGCCTTCCTGACGCTCGCCATAGCCTTCGGCCGGCGCCACTTCCACTTGCAGATTCTCGCCAGCGCCGTGGTCATCCAGCGCCTTCTCCAGACCGGGGATCAGCTGGCCATGGCCCAGCAGCACCCACAGCGGCTCGTTGCGATCGAGCGAGCTCTCTACCTTCTCGCCGTCCACCGTAAGGGTGTAGTGCAGCGAGATGACCTTGTCCTTGCCAGCCTTCATTGCCTGTCTCGTGATGTGTGCAAAGCGGCGATTCTACCAGCTTCGCCGCCACTCACCCGGCCCGCTTTCCGCCGAAGCCCACACCTCGCGCCTCCGGGCCGAGCCACACCAGCAGGGCCAGAACCAGGGCGATGCCGGCAATCCAGGTGCTCATGGCGAAGGCCAGGTCGCCGCCGTGCCAGGAGGCGATCTGGTTCTGCGCGTTGGCTGTATACGCGGCCAACAGGTTGCCCAACTGGTAAGCCACGCCCGGCAGGGTGCCGCGCACCGCGTCCGGCGACAGCTCGTTCAAGTGCGTCGGGACCACGCCCCACGCGCCCTGCACCATCACCTGGATCAGGAATGCGCCAACCGCGAGCCACAGCATGGAGCCGCCGTACATCCATAACGGAATCACCGGAATCGCCAGCAACGCCGCCGTGATCATCGCCCGGCGCCGCCCGATGCGTTCGGACAAAGCGCCGAAGAACAGGCCACCCACCATCGCGCCCAGGTTGAGCATCGCCACCAGCAGGAACGCCGCGCCCGAGCCGCTGGGCAGATGCAGGTTCACTTCCTCGAAGGTGTGATACAGGTCCTGCGAGCCATGGCTGAACATGTTGAACGCGGCCATCAGCAGCGTGAGGTAGAACGCCAGCTTCCAGTGACCGCGCATTTCCTCGAACAGGCCGCGCTTCTTGCGCTCTTCCTTGCCGGCCTGCCACACCGGTGACTCCGGCACGCTGCGGCGGATGTAGAGCACCAGCAACGCCGGTGCCGCCCCGACGATGAACAGACCGCGCCAGCCGATGTGGTCCACCAGCAACCAGTTCACCAGCGCGCCGAGAAAGAAGCCGCAGGGATAGCCGCTCTGCAGCAGGCCCGATACCAGGCCGCGCGCCTTGGGCGGAATCGACTCCATCGCCAGCGACGCACCCAGCCCCCATTCGCCGCCCATCGCCACGCCGAACAGAAAGCGCAGCACCAGAAACACGCTGAGCGAAGGCGCGAATGCCGTCGCCAGTTCGAACACTGAAAACAGAATCACATCCAGCATCAGGATCGGCCGCCGACCGTAACGGTCAGCCAGACGTCCAAACAGCAACGCGCCAAGCGGCCGCGCCGCCAAGGTGAGGAACAGGCCGTAGATCACGTCAGCCTTGTCCGCACCGAACTCTTTCGACACAGCCACGATCACGAAGGTGAGCAGGAAGTAGTCGAACGCATCCAGGGTCCAGCCCAGAAAGCTCGCCAGCACAGTGTGGCGCTGGGTGGCATCGAGTTCCCGCAAAGGCGCAAGCAGTGACATCGGAAGGCTCCGCATGGCTGGCAGCAAGGGGCACACGAGACACCATCGAACGCTGATGCGCAAGGGCTCATTCGTGTGACATCCATGCGTGTGGCAACCGCATGCCGCGAGCGCTACGCTGCGGATGGAACCCGCATGCACCGAGGATGATGGAACACCTCTCCCGCCAACGCATCGCCGACCTCTACGACGGCTACATCCAGCGCAGCTATGTGCGCGGCAAGCTCGCCTCCGATCCGGTGTATGCCGCTACCGCCGAAGCCATCAACGGCAGTGCGCTGCCCTTGCTCGACATCGGCTGCGGCATCGGCCTGCTCGGCCTCTATCTGCACACCCAGGGCGCGCTGCCGCAGTATCTGGGCCTGGACCACGACGAGCGAAAGATCGAGGCCGGCATGATCGCAGTGCGCCGCGCCGGGCTCGAGCAGGTGATGGAGCTGCGCCAGGCCGACGCCGAAGCGATGCCACCCATCCAAGGGCATGTGGCCCTGCTCGACATGCTGCATTACCTGTCACGCGACGCACAGCAGTCGCTGCTCGCGCGCAGCGTGCAACACCTGGCGCCGAACGGCGTGTTGGTGATCCGCAGCGTGCTGCGCGACTCGAGCTGGCGTTTCCACGCAACCCGCGCCGAAGAAGTATGGCTGCGCCTGAGCAGACGCATCCGCGGTGGCGCGCAGCACTTCCCCTGTGCCGAAGAACTGCGCAAACCGCTGGAAGCCGCCGGCCTGACCGTCACCACTGCTCCCTTGTTCGGGTTTACGCCGTTCAACAGCTATTTGATGGTCGCGCGGTGGCGCAGCTGAACCGTTCTGGCCGGCTTTCGCAGGGAAGCCCTTATTTAAGCTATACTTGCCGGCGCGGCACCTGCCGCCCCTCCCCTACTGAACACTGCAACGCGGTTCGAACACGCTCCGGGTTGCCCTAGGAGCTTCCATGTCTTTCGAATCGCTGGGCCTCGCGCCCGCGTTGTTGCGTGCGCTTGCCGAACAAGGCTACGCCAATCCCACTCCCATCCAGGCCGGCGCCATTCCGCTGGTGCTGGAAGGCCACGACCTGCTGGCTGCCGCGCAAACCGGCACCGGCAAGACCGCTGCCTTCGCCCTGCCGCTGCTGCAAAAGCTTTCCACCGGCCGCGAGACCCAGACGCGCCGTCCGCGCGCACTGGTGCTCACCCCGACGCGCGAGCTGGCCGCCCAGGTCAACGAAAATCTGCGCGACTACGGCAAACACATCCGTGTAAGCACCACCACCATCTTCGGCGGTGTCAGCATGGGCCCGCAGATGCAGGCACTGCGTCGCGGCGTGGACATCGTCATCGCCACGCCGGGCCGCCTGATCGACCACATGCAGCAGCGTTCGGTGGATCTCTCCGGCGTGGAAGTGCTGGTGCTGGACGAAGCCGACCGCATGCTCGACATGGGCTTCCTGCCCGCGCTCAAGCGCATCCTCAGCGCGCTGCCGCGCCAGCGTCAGACCCTGCTGTTCTCCGCCACCTTCGCGCCGCCGATCAAGGCGCTGGCCATGCAGTTCATGCATGAGCCGCGCGAAGTCTCGGTGACACCGCCGAACAGCGTGGCGACCACGGTGAGCCATCACGTGCATCCGGTGGACGCGACAAACAAGCGCGACTTGCTGCTGCACGTGCTGTCGCAGGACAGCCGCCGCCAGACGCTGGTGTTCAGCCGTACCAAGCACGGCGCCGACAAGCTGGTGCGCTTTCTGGAAACCGGCGGCCTGCGCGCTGCCGCCATCCATGGCAACAAGAGCCAGAACGCCCGCACGCGTGCGCTGAGCGATTTCAAGAGCGGCCGCATCACCGTGCTGGTCGCCACGGACATCGCCGCGCGCGGCATCGACATCGACCAGCTGCCCATCGTGATCAACTTCGATCTGCCGATGGTCGCTGAGGACTACGTGCACCGCATCGGCCGCACCGGCCGCGCCGGCGCCGAAGGTCTCGCCGTATCGCTGGTCAGCCATGAAGAATCCGGCCTGCTGCGCGACATCCGTCGCCTGCTCAAGCAGGAGATCGCGATCACCGAAGTGGAAGGGTTCGCGCCCTCGCATCCGCTTCGCCTCGACGCCAGCGCCCCTCGCCCGGTCCAGGGCCAGCGCCAGCCCCGCCAGGGACGTCCGCCGTCGCATCGCCCACATGGCCATGCGCAACAGCAAGGCAATACCGAGCGCGCCAGCGAAGGCAACCGCAAGCGCCGTCCGCGCCGCCGCAATCCTGCCGCCAAGGCCTGAGGTCATGATGATCGGCTAGATCCCTTGGCCTAGCCGATCCAACAAATACCGCGCACACCGTCACCTGCGGATCACGAGTCGCCTCCCCTCAAGGAGCGCTTCCATGCAAACGGTGTTTCGCTGGTCGTCGATCGTTCTACGCGTCGCCTTCGGCGCGCTGCTCGCCCTCTCCGGACTCAACGACCTCTTCCACTTCCGGCAACCGCCAGCACCCACGACCCCACAGTCGCAGATCTTTCATGCAAGGTCTGCTGGGCAGCGGCTACCTGATCCCGCTGCAAAACACGGCCGCCGGGCAGTAGTGAGATCAGACCCCAAAGATAACCATCCCAACGCCTGACACTGGAAGAAGCGCAGCTACAAAGCGCACCGCCCGCTCTCAGGCCATTTCTCTTTGGTTACTTTCTCTTTGGGCCAGTGTATGGACCGGACACATGGGTAACAAACGTGCCAGGACATAGGTAACAGTTTAGTCGGCCTCGCGCAGGTCGATACTGGCAAGGCAGTGGTGGGCGAAGAAGAGGTCGTAGATGCCGTCTTGGTCA